>CP082927.1 GCA_023038255.1 Candidatus Peribacteria bacterium
GGTGCGCAACAATCACGAAGGTGTTATTGGCACCATCATCCACACTGCCAAGTAACGTAAAAACGTCATATAGCCGCGTCCGCCCTTGGCGGACGCTTCGCCGGGCCGGGGCAAAAAAATCAATTCCACATCCCCATACCCAATAACCACACGGTTCGATCTGTGCATTCACCCAACTCGGATATTCCTCTACCATGGAACCATGCACTGTCCCCGCTGCAAATCGCCGGATACCGCCGTCATCGACTCCCGACTCAGCGAGGAAGGAAAGTCTGTGCGCCGCCGCCGCGAGTGCCCGAAGTGCGATCATCGTTTCACTACCTTTGAGCGCCAGGAATTGAGTTCTTTTGTGGTTGTGAAACGCGAAGGCATCCGCGAACCATACCTGCGCAGCAAAATCGAGCGCGGCATCTGGCTGGCCTGCTCCAAGCGTCCGGTCACCCAGGAACAGATCGATCTCCTCCTTTCGACACTCGAAGAAAAATGGGCCGGCAGCCAGAAAGAGGTGAAGTCGAGCGATATCGGAAACGACGTGATGCGCGAACTCAAAAAACTGGATCAGGTCGCTTATATCCGCTTTGCGTCTGTGCACCGTGAATTTAAAGATGTGGAGGAGTTTAAGGAGGAGCTGGGGAAGTTGTTTGAGAAGGCGGGAAAGAAAGCAAAATAAAGACATCACAAAAGGGCAGCAGTCGGTTAAGAACCAACTGCCGCAGAACGTTTCTACCCATTCATCTTTCACCGTTTCTTGTAAGCATGGCCGCCATACAGAGCAGCGCCCAAAGCGCCCATGTCTTCCAGGCAAAGCACTTGCCATTGGGCCTTCAGTGGAGAGGCCGGCTGAGCCATTGCCCACTCATATGCCTCTTTGAAGCTCGTCTGTTGCCCGACTGCTTTTGCGTACCACAAGCACGCAACCTCCGATTTCATCATTCGAACGAATGAATCTTCGGCAGGCTTCGAACTGAAAGTTGCCATAAAAGGTGCCAAAACCAAAAGAACGAACTGCATCTGCTGTCTCCTCCAAAATGGGCGGGGGTTTCGAAACTAAGTTCGATAGTAAAATACTTTTTCTTATATGTCAATATGCACGCTTCCCCTATCCCTAACCCCAGCCACAGCCCTATACTCTCCGCACTATGCTTAGAACCCACACCTGCGGCGAACTTCGCGCCACCCACACCGGAACTGACGTGACCATCTGCGGATGGGTCCACCGCCGCCGCGACCACGGAGGTCTCATCTTCCTGGACGTGCGTGACCACTACGGCATCACACAGGTCGTGATCGATCCGGGGCAGAAAGATATTTTTGCATCAGCGGAAAAAGTGCGCAGCGAATGGGTACTGGCTATTAAGGGCACAGTGACGAAGCGCCGCGACGGAGCGGAGCGCACGGATAACCCGACCGGGGAGATTGAAGTAACCGCCTATAACATCGAAGTTCTCGCAGAATCCAAGACCCCTCCATTTGAAATCGATCAGGAGAAAGAAGTGAACGAGGAACTCAGACTCAAGTACCGCTACCTCGATCTGCGCCGTCCGAAGATGCAGAAAATTCTGCACGACCGCGACCAGCTCATTACGCACGTCCGTCAGTACATGCACGGACTGAACTTCACGGAAGTGCAGACGCCTATCCTCGCAAACTCTTCGCCCGAAGGCGCCCGCGACTACCTCGTCCCAAGCCGTTTGCATCCGGGTACATTCTACGCATTGCCCCAGGCACCACAGCAATTCAAACAGCTCCTGATGGTCGCGAACCTCGACCGCTACTTCCAGATTGCACCGTGTTTCCGCGACGAAGATCCGCGCGCAGACCGTCACCCGGGAGAGTTCTATCAGCTCGACCTGGAAATGAGCTTCGTGCAGCAGGATGACGTGTTCAATGTGATCGAACCGCTGATGGTGGAACTCACGCACAAATTCAGCGACAAGAAAGTGGTCACCACTCCGTTTCCGCGCATCACCTGGAAAGATTCTCTGAACCGTTTTGGTTCCGACAAACCGGACCTGCGCTACAAGATTGAACTGCAGGATGTGAGCGAGATGGTGAAAGGATCTGGCTTCTCTGTGTTTGCCGATGTGGTCGCAAAGGGCGGTGTGGTGAAAGCAATCACCGTTCCGGGAGGTGCTGAATTCAGCCGCAAAGATATTGATGACCTGACAGAGACTGCCAAGACCTACGGCGCAAAAGGACTCGCGTATATTCTGGTGAAAGAAGGCGAAATGCAGTCCCCGATCGTGAAGTTCCTCGGTGATGATCTCGCGAAAAAAATTGTGGATCACATGGGTGCAAAAACCGGCGACGCGATTTTCTTTGCTGCAGACGTCTGGCTGAAGGCATGCACCGTGCTCGGACAGGTTCGCATCGCCGTTGCAAAAAAGCAGCAGCTCACAGACAGCAAACTTGCAGCGTGGGCGTGGATTGTCGACTTCCCGATGTACGAATGGAATGAGGCCGACAAGAAGATCGACTTCTCCCACAACCCCTTCTCTATGCCACAGGGAGGCATGGAGGCGCTGCTTTCGAAGGACCCGACGGAGATTCTCGCCTACCAGTACGACATCTGCTGTAACGGCTTTGAATTGAGTAGTGGCGCCATCCGCAATCACCGTCCGGACATCATGTATAAGGCGTTTGAAATTGCCGGCTATACCAAAGACGAAGTCGATGCCAAATTCGGCGGCATGATCCGTGCATTTGAATACGGCGCCCCTCCACACGGAGGCTGCGCACCGGGACTCGACCGCCTGATGATGGTGCTCTGGGAATGTGAAAGCATCCGCGATATTTACGCCTTCCCGAAGAACGGCAAAGCGCAGGATGCGATGATGAATGCGCCGTCCAGCGTGAGCGACAAGCAGCTGAAGGAACTGCACATCAAGTTGATCGATTAAAAAAATCCCCTGTCGCCGAATGCGACGGCAGGGGACGACGATCCTTTTGGTTAATCTAGGCTGGCGCGGAGGCAGCTGCGTAGCATTCTTGTGCCGATTGCTTCCATTCCTCATCTGCACGACTGACATCAATGACAGTGACTGTGTCGCCGCAAGCGGCGCTGAGCGCCTTATTCAGGTGCCCGACGTGGCCATTGTGGAGAAAGAGAATGGGGCAGTGCACAGATTTGTAGACAGCAGCGATCGGGGTAGTGGACTTGCTATCCGGAGATCCCGCAACAATGACGATACAGTCGGGAGGCTCGCAGCCTGCTCGCAATACATCGCCGCATTCGCGGTCTTCAAAGGCCACATCATCCCCGAGTACGGCAAGACCATTCTTCAGTCTCACTGCTACAACTGGGCCAACGCGCGCCTGGTTAAGAAACCACACTTTCATCGTTCGACTTTCTGCGGTAAAAGGATCAACCCGTACAAGAGATACACACTGTTCTCTTCTAAGGCACGGGGACCGCATTGTGCATATTTCACCCATTTTTTCAAGGGTGGCAGCTTTGTTTTTTGCAGAATCTTGCGGATTTTGGCCATAGAGAGAATCATTCGTCAGAGATGCCCGCTTCCTGCGTCTTACATGTATGCCTCCTAAAACTCTCACAGCTCTCGGCGCTGCGCTTGTCGTACTCATCGCGGTGATTGCCACCCAAACGATGGGCGGCGGCGTCTGGCCCATTGAAAACGGTGCCAGTCGTGCCACCCCCCTGCACTTCGGATTATTCGTCACGCCCGATCCGGAGAGTAACCCGATCGATCCCCCGGAGCGGTTTACCGGCTACCATGTCGCGACGGACTTTGAAATTACAGAAGATGAACTCGATAAAGAAATCGCGGTGTATGCGGTCTGCACAGGAACCGGAACCTACAGCGGGTTTGCCGGCGGGTATGGTGGACTGATTGTGCAGGAGTGCATGCTCAACAAGCAGAAAGTCAGCATGATCTACGGCCACCTCGCCATCGCCCCCCTTCCCCCGAACGGAACGCTGTTGACCAAAGGCCAGAAGATCGGCGTTCTTGGTGCCGCCCGCAGTACCGATACCGACGGCAACCGCAAGCATCTGCACTTCGGCATCCACAAAGGCTGGGGCAGCAACTACCACGGCTACGCACTCACAAAAAGCGAGATCGCGGAATTCATTGATCCAATGACAGTGTTACCACTCTGATGACCCCCGCTTTGTATGCCAGACGAACACAAGCAATCGACCGGCGAAGAGAAGTAAAAGCTGGCTCGCCAGCCGTAGCCATAGCGAAGGCTGGTGCCGGGGAGAAGACTCGAACTTCCATGGGATTGCTCCCGCTAGCTCCTAAGGCTAGTGCGTCTACCATTTCGCCACCCCGGCATGCAGTGATAATACCTGAATCTGAACCTTCTTCTTACCCCTCTTTTAGCCATTTCTCAAAGTTATCCTTCCTGCGTTCCACTTCCTGCTTCTTCTTATCCTCCTGCCGCTCAATCAGCAGTTTCTTGGTTGCGGCGTTTTTAAGAATCTCCTCTTTGAGGTGTTTATGCTCCTGATCAATCGTAAAGAGTTTTGTTTCTAGCTGCTCATCAAGCAACAGAATGTCACGCTTGTGCTCGCTTTCAATGCGCATTTTAGCCTGACTTTCTTTGAACCGTGCAGTGCTGATGGCTTCACCCGCTTCCGTGCGGTCCTTCATATGACGCGCAGCCTCATCCGCCTTTCTCCATTCGTTATGTGCTTCTGATATCTCTGTCCGCGTTTTTTCCTCAGCCATCTTTCTGCGCCGCCCGTCATCCACACGCGTCTGTGAAATCTTCCGCTGCTTTTCGGATTCCAGGTGATGTAATGCACGCTCGGTTTCTTCGTTGAGTAACCGCTGATTGCGATCCGCAATATCACCAATATGATCCGTCTCTTCCGCAGCCTGATTCTCAATCAGTTCGCGCTTGTCGCGGATTTTATGGGCAGTTGCCACCCTATGCAGGTTCATCAAGTACTCCTTCTTTTCCGCCTCCGCCACATCGCGCTTTTTCTGTTCTTCCGCAGCAAGGAGTGCATCGGCCGCCTCCTGCTTTCGCTTCTGTTCCTCTTCCTCGCGCTTTGTGTGCTGGCCCTGTCTCCATTCCTCACGCTCTCTGCTGCGCGCCTGGGCAGCGGCCACTTCCGCCTGATACGCTTTCTGATCCCGCTCCATTTTTTCTTCCCCGACCGTCGTGCGTTCCTGCGCACGCGCTTTTTCCGCTGCGATCGCCTCTTCACGTTTTTTGGTGATGATGTCCCATTCCGCACGCTTTTGCTCCATCAGCTTGCGCTGCGCGTTAGGGTCTGCGGGATTGAAGTTTGTGTCTGGCATTTCATACCAGTATAGCAGAAAACAGCAAAATGCTTAAAAGCATCGATTCACCCCAGAAGTGGAGTGAATCGATGGAAAGGTTTGGCATTCGTCATGAATGCCGATTCCCTCCGGTAGAATGGCTGCAAATGCCGAAGCATTCGTCTACACACACTACACTGGAGTGGTAACTCACATCCCTCCCGCATTGCCTACAGACCAATTGCGGTACTATTCCTTTCTCCCCTATCCCGTGAGCTACTTTATTATTTTACTATATTTAACATTTTCAGTCAATTTTGTACACATTGCTTCAGTATGTAGTCGTACTACAGTAAAGGGCCTATGTCGCTTTCAAAAGACTATATCGCGAACGCCAATGCTCACCCTCTTACCGAGGAGGAAATGCGCTTACATACAGGAGAATTTTTTGCGCGCTCTTTGGACGGCAAGCACGTTCTTACATTCGGAAAAACCGTCGATACCATCAGGGAGAATTTGCGAACACAATACAATATGTCGATAGAGGAGGCTGTTCTGGAGACAGTCGAGAATTATGCAAGAATCCTCTGACGGGCAGGCGCAGATTATTCATCGCCGCCCTCCTCTTCTGCATTTTTCTTCTTCTCTTTCTTGGGCTTGGGCGCTTTTATCAACGCTTTCACCTCCTGTGTAAGCTCTGCAATATAATCTCTCGTCCCCGCAATTTTTATCAGCTGCTCCTCCCCGATTCTCAGCGTGTTGGAACTGATTTTCCACTGCGAGTTCACCTGCAGAATGCGCATAATATCCATCGCTTCCACTCTCGGGCTGAGCGTCAGAAGCACATCGCGCTCCGTACGCGTTCTGTCCTCCACCTTGATACGGATAACACCCGCTCTGCGGGCAGCAAGCTTCAGACGGAGCACGGCAAACAGATTGAGTACCTGCTTCGGCGGATCGCCGTATTCATCACGCAGATCCGCTTCGAATTCCGCGAGTGTGGACTCTTCTTCGCTGGATGCGAGCTTCTGGTACACGGAGATTTTTTCGCCACTGTCGGGAATATAAAACGTCGGAAGGAGTGCTTCGACCGGCAGAAGAATTTCTGTATTTTCCAATTCTTCTTCGACAATCGTCCCGCCGGACTTCAGTTCCTCGACCGCATTTTTCAGCATGCGCAGATAATGACTCACGCCCACGGTATTCATTGTTCCCGCCTGGCTGGCACCGAGAATTTCTCCCGCGCCGCGGATTTCTAGATCGCGCATGGCAACCTGGAATCCACTTCCCAGTTCGCACGCTTCGACAATCGCACGCAATCTCTTCTTGGCATCGTCCTTGAGTTTTTGGCTATGGTAGAGCAAATATGCAAACGCCTGCGTCTTGGAACGGCCCACACGTCCACGGAGCTGATACAGCTGCGCGAGACCAAAGCGCTCAGCTTCATTCACAATCAATGTGTTAGCGCGCGGAAGGTCGATTCCGTTTTCAATAATCGTCGAGCTCACAAGCACAGAATATTTCCCCTGCTTGAATGCCAGAATGCGCTCCTCCAGTTCTTCGGGTTTCAGCTGTCCGTGCGCAACCACAAAGGTTGCCTCCGGAATCTGGGATTTTAATTTTGTCGCATACGCATCGATGGTCTCCACGCGGTTATGCAGCATGAAACACTGCCCGCCACGCTCGATTTCATGGAGCACCGCCTGACGCACCAGCTGGTCTGAATACTTGCGGACTTCCGTGATGATCGGCAGGCGCCCAGGAGGAGGGGTGGTGATCGTCGAAATATCGCGGAGTTTGTGAAGTCCAAGGTTGAGCGTGCGCGGGATTGGTGTGGCCGTCAGCGTGAGAATATCGACCGAGGCGCGCATTTCTTTGAACTTCTCTTTCTGCTTCACGCCGAAGCGTTGCTCTTCATCGACAATCACCAGTCCGAGGTTCGCAAACTTCACATCGTCCTGCAGCAGTCTGTGTGTGCCGATTACAATGTCAGCCTTGCCCTTCTGAAGCCTCTCCAGTGATTCCTGTTGCTGCTTAGGGGTCCTGAACCGTGAGAGCATTTCAATCTCCACGTTGAAGCCTTTCATGCGTTCCTTGAAATTCTGATAGTGCTGGTCGACAAGAATGGTGATGGGGGCAACAACCGCGACCTGCTTTCCGTCCTGTACCGCTTTGAACGCAGCGCGCATCGCGACTTCCGTTTTTCCAAATCCCACATCTCCACACACGAGGCGATCCATCGGGTGATCATCTTCCATGTCGCGGCGGATATCGTCGATCGCCTTCATCTGCCCTGGGGTCTCAGTGTACTGGAACGCTTCTTCAAACTTCCGGTACACCTCATTGTCGTGCTGATACGCAAATCCCTTGGCAGCCGCACGCTTGGCGTAGAGAGCAAGAAGATCCTTGGCGATTTCCTTGGTTTCCTGCCGGATTTTTTCAGACACTTTCTTCCACGCCGATTCTCCAAGTCTTGTAAGCACCGGCTCCTGCCCTTCTTCGTGCACAAACTTACTCAGCTTATCCGCCTGATCGACCGGGATGAACAACTTATCACCTTCCGCATAGGTCAGCTCCAGATATTCACGGACCGTGTCGTCAATCGTCTTTTGCGTCATTCCCTCAAACCGTCCGATACCGTGTTCCATGTGCACCACGTAATCGCCGGGTGTGAGTGATGTCAGGAAATCGAGCGCGAGTTTTTGGACGGAGCGTTCTTTGCCGGATTTTCTCAGAGTGAAAATTTCACGGTCTGTGAGGAGTGCGCACTGTGAATCCGGATTCTGGATACTGTGCGGCAATAGATCTTCTTCACCTGCCCCCACAATCGTCACCGCTCCTGGTTCGCGGTCTGTTGTCGAAAACCGGATCCGTTCCTCTTTGAAAATTCCCTGCAATTCCTCACTTCTGCGGCTCACAATCAGAAGACTCCATTCCTGTGCCAGCTTATCCTTCAGGTCATTCAGGAAGTCTGTCAGTGTGTAAAACTTGAGCACAGAGAGATAGCGAAGGTGCACATGGTGCTCCTGTGACTCCGGGAAAGATGTGAAGCGGATAGATGATCCCAGCTCTGGAATAGGGAGATCATCAATGTCATCAATCACCAGTAATGCCTCCTTCGGAAACTGGTCACCGATCGTTGCGGTCTTTTCAAACTTTACTGGCACCAGTGTCACTTCTTTTTCCTCTTTGTGGATATCCCCCTCAATGTTCTCAATCTTTTCAATCGTGTCGAATTTAAATTGAATACGATACGGCGTTGCGGACTGGATGGGGAAAATATCCAATGTATCCCCAATGCGGCGATACTGTCCGGGCGCCAAGATGGTATCGAGCCCGTGCTCATATCCGCGCGACAGCAGGTCTTCCACAAAATCCGTAAACGGCAGATCATCTCCTTTTTTCAGCTTCATGCTGCGCTTCTGCAGATCGCTATAGAGCGGAAATGCAGACTCAAAGACTTTCTTGGACGTCAGAAATACATTCTGATCGCCACGCATGAAAAGCAGGAATCGCTGGAGGGTATCGGTTGTTAGAATGGTATCTCCTTCGCCGTCGTGAATATCCACAAACGTCACCGGCTGCTGATCAAAAAATTCCAGCCAGTGCCGCAGCACATCGACCTGCGCCTCATCATCCGCAACAACCAGCGTCGGCTGCATGCGGAACTGAAGCAGATGACTGATGAGCATTGCCTTCGCGGTTTCATTGCCAGCACCACTGATTACCAAAGATCCCTCTGCATGCAGAAGGTCAGAAAGCTCCCGGTGAGTGTCCCTGCCAATGAGGAGGGAAGGTTTCATGTGATAAACCGGTGATGACAGATACAAAAAACGTCGCCACTTGGCGATTTCTCAGTGATACACGGTAAATTGCTCCGTGCCTCGATTTCTGTCCCAATTATATCCCTTTCCTCCTGAGAGACAAGCGAAAATGATCAGCTCTCCTGCATGCGCAACGGCATGATCAGGTGCAGGAATTTGTCGTTCGCCGGGATATAAAAAACCGCCGGGTGCATACTATCAGTTACTCTCAGCTCCAGAACATCCGTATCGATGTGTGACAAAAAGTCGAGAAGGTAGCTGCTGCTGAGGGCTATTTTCCCATCCGTTCCTGTAATCTCCGCGGCAATGGTTGTCTCATCTTTTCCAAGCTGTGTCTGCGGCGTGTGAATATTTGCCTCCGCGCCACTCAAAGAAAATGTGAGATTGTTATTCACCTCTTTGGCAAAGTAATGCATGCGCTTTACCGCAGTTGTCAGTTCACGCGTGCTGATGAGCGCCTTGGTGGTGTGATCTTTCGGGATAATCTGGCGGTAGTCCGGGAACTTTCCTTCAATCAGTCTTGAGACTAATCGCGTGTGCCCGATCTGGATTTCAATCTGCTGATTACTCAGACTGATCTGCACAGGGATCGCTTCTTTGCGCTCCCCCTGCTTTTCCCCCTCTTCGGTCGGCGTCGCTTTTGGTGGTTTCTTGGATGCGAGCATTACTTTCAATTCATCCAGAACTTTTACCGGAATAATGCAGGCAAATTCTTCTGTGACATCCACAGGAATCATCATCTCCGACAGGCGATAACTGTCTGTTGCTACAAGTACCAGCTTTCCACCCTCTGTTCTCAAATACACACCAGAGAGAACTGGACGCAGGCTTGTGCGCGCTGATGCAAATGTCACCAGATTCAATGCCTCCAGTAATGGTGCTGCATCTAACTTGAATGATGTTTTTTGTTCTACAGCCGGAATAGATGGGTAATCTTTTGCAGATTCTCCGGAGAGCGATGTCTTACTTTGCTTCGAGGTTACTTTCAATTGTGTTCCATCCACAGTTTCCAATGTAATTTCCGGATCCGTATTGTATTGGGCAAAGTTCAAAATCGCTTTTGCAGGAATGGTAATTGATCCTTCACTTTCAATTGTTGCCGGAAACGCGGTGATAATACTTAACTCCAGATCGGTCGCACTCACGGTGCAGGTTTGTCCTTCTACTTTGAAAAGAATATTTCCAAGAATCGGAAGTGCCTGCTGTCCGCTGATTGCACGACTTACCATTTGTATTGCCTGTAAGAAGTCCTGAGTAGAGCAAGCAAATTTCATACGCTATGAATAAAGTAATAAGAAAGTAACTATATTGAATTCATCATCATCATACCACTATCAATTTAAGGGGAATGTGGATGTGGTCTGTGGAAATGTGGGGGGAAAAGAAGAGTAAAAGGGAGAGAAAGGGTAATTGGATGATTTTGTACAAAAGAAATGTGTGGGAAGGGTGTGGAAAACTGGTGGATAAGGGAATATGTTTGGCCCAAGAAAGCCAAAACAATAAAAATGGCTCTATGAAGCCAAAAATAAAAATGGGTGTGGGTAACTCACATAGAGGTGTGGAGAGAGGGTACCCGGAGTTATCCACACTGCCTGTGGATAAGTTTTGTGCGCATATTCCAGACTTTTCCGCAGCAGTCATTTATTTTTTGACGAAAAAACTGCAAATTCCAGGAATCACACTATCCACATAGTTTCCACCAGACCACGTTATCCACCATAGTGTGGATAAGTCTTACAAATGATTCTTATACTGCTCTCTTCCCTCAGGTTTGGGCGCTTCTGCAGTATTTTCACGCACATCCAGCACACCGTTCTTCATCTTCACAAAACTGCGGTCCGGAACGTCGCGATCGACGAGGGTGCCACTGCTGACAAACGTTCCCTGTCCGATTTTTACCCCCGGGTTGATACCGACATGAATGCCGATGCGGCTGTCTCGCCCGATGATAGTTCCCATTTTGGTAAGGCCGGTCGGCAGTTTGTCCTCGCGGTGTTCGGAGTGGATTTCTCCTTCGTCCAAACGCAGATTGCCAGTTACAGACCCTGCGCCAAAGCTCACATTCTCCCCAATCACGCTGTCTCCCAGATACGTGCTGTGGGTCCAGACGTGGTCGCAGAGAAGGCTGTTCTTCACTTCCGTGTTGTAGCCAACCACACAATGCTCCCCGATCGAGCTGCCGCGCACCAGGGCATTGTTTCCAATGATGGTGTTCTTCCCGATAAAGACCGGCCCCACAATGCAGGCGTTCGGCAGAATGCGTACGTTTTCACAGATCATCACCGGCCCCTCAATCACAGCGGTCTGATGAATATGTGCGCTCGAGTGAATGCTCTGGCCATCCAGCTCTTCCAGAAGAATGGGGAGCAGGTGCAAAAGGTGCCACGGATACTTCACAGCCTGCCAGGTGCTGTCGTAGGGAACTGCTGCGTAGGTATGACTTTTGAATAGTGATCCCAGTGCCTTCTCATAGCCGTAGCCATCGTCCGTCGCATCATCAATCTCCTGCAGCGCCGTAAGCAGCGTCGCACCGTTTGCGTGGTAGTGGCAGACAATTGTGACAAGGTCGCTCGGCTCGTTTCCCTCTCCTGGCTTTTCTACAATACCTGTCACACGATCACCTTCAATCGACAGATAGCCACCCGGGAAATAGCGCTCCACTTTCTGTGCAAGGATGGCGCCATCGGCGCTCTGCCCTTTCTCAATAGTCATCTGATACGCCTCGGGGTTCAGGACGTCATTTGCACCAATCACAAGGACTGCTTCATTGCCAACACGTGGCAATGAACTGAGGAGCGCCCCGCGCATCCCCTGTTCCAGATTCTCCTGCTCGACCATCACCGAATCCGGAAAAATCTTCCGCGCTTCCTCAAGATTATTCTTGCTGCCGATGAAGACAATGTCGTCACACCCCGCCTCTTTGAGGCGATCAACGATATGTTGCAGCAGCGTTTTTCCTGCAATGGGGAAAAGCGGCTTTTCCGTGAGTGGCCAGAAACGCGTGGATTGGCCGGCGAGGAGGAGGAGGGTCTTTATGGGTTTTATTATAGGTCTCAATGCTTATATTGACAATATTAAATATAGTTTTATTATAAACATAGGCCTTTGAAACCATTGTTCAAAGCAAACCAGTCACAGCGAATACAAGGAGATGAGGAATGGAAAATTCGATTTTTTTGGACAGGCAGCAAGCATGCACGTATCTCGGCATTTCCAATATCAACACGCAGCCAAGTTTTGATTTTTGGGATCCAGGGGTGTCCATCTCGCAGTTGCACAAATGCTTCGGGGGTCCAGATCAGCCACTGAAAATGTTCAGTGCTTCCACGCACCAGGATCTGTTGTTCTGGAGAGATATCGCCACTCCACAGTGGAGGACGATGACGTTGCGTAGCCGGATTCTTACAGAATTGCCACATCGAAATGACGTGAACAACCTGAAGCCCGCTCGCATTATTGTCATGGCGGTAATTCTGTACTGGAAACATACGGGGAAACATGTATTCACGGAGCCGTGTCGGGTGCTCACAGGGTCGTGGGCAAACAATGGGCGGAATTTTGTTTTTATCAATTTTACTCGTGACACTGGCATGGACATTGTTGTTGGTGCATGGCCCAAAGGGACAGAAGTCATTGCTTTGGATTGATGGAAAAAAGGCTGAATGAGGTGCTCAATTGAGCACCTCAAGTCTTTTTGTTGTATTACAAGCCACTAAGGCCGTCCATCCGCCACACAATCGTCCCGGACATCGTCGTCTGATAGGGAATCCCGAGATGTGTAAACCGCCCCAGTACATCCTCATCCGGCAGCCCATAACTGTTCTTTGCAGCAACAGACACAACCGCCATCTCCGGATCAACCGCAATCAGGAATCCGGTTCCGGTAGACGTCCTGCTGCCGTGATGACCTGCCTTCAGAACAGTCGCCGAGACGTCTGTTCCCTGGGAGAGCAACTGGCGCTCAACGGACTCTTCTGCATCTCCGGTAAAGAGCACGCTGTCGTTGCCGTAACGCAGTTTAAAGACGACATTGCTGTCGTGAATTTCATCAACTGTTTCCCCAACGTAGACGGGCGGCGGCCAGAGAAGATCCATCAGCAGATCGTCACCCAGATCAATCTGCCTCCCCTGTTCCGGGATAATCACGGGAATCTTTTTCTCGGTGACGAGTGTTAAAAATTCTTCATACGGGCCGTTTTCATAGGCGGCCCCGCTGATGATGACCTGCCCGACTTTGTAGCGCCTGAGAATCTCCGGGAATGCGGCGACGTGGTCGAGGTGCGGGTGGCTGAGGACGAGAATATCAATCGTGCGGTCAAAGAATGGCATCGATTTCCCGAGATGTTCGAGTGTGCGCAGATCCGGCCCACCATCAATCAGAATCTGCTGGCCCGACGGGCCCGTCACAAATGCACTGTCGCCCTGTCCGATATCAAAAAAGCGAACAATCACCGAGTGATGACGTGGCGAAAACCGGACTTCATGCACAAGCAAAAGAAGAAGTGCGGCAAGTGCAAGCAGGACGATGCTAGCGGTTTGACGGGAGAGCGTCAGCATGCCCGTATCTTAGACCATCGCAACGCTTACGCCATCTGCTG
Organism: Candidatus Peribacteria bacterium; assembly: GCA_023038255.1. NCBI lineage: Bacteria > Candidatus Peregrinibacteriota > Candidatus Peribacteria > Candidatus Peribacteria bacterium. The sequence continues at coordinate 13,657 of CP082927.1, forward strand.
AGCTTTTCGCTTCATAACAGCATAGCCGGTTGCGGCACCTGTCATCAAAAGCACAACAAGGACGCCCGGGCCCGACTGTGGCAGTCCGGTTGTCGGCTTGCCTGGAGTCACGTTACCCGTGACCGGCGTGGTGCCGGTGCGTGGCAGATCAACGATCTTCTCAATGCCTGCAGAAAGCGATCCATCGACATACACTGCCTGTACTCTCAGGCCGAAACTGCCGGACGGAACGTGCGGCACAGTGATGCCTGACGTATTTTTTTCAAGCGTGCGCGGGTTGCCGAATGTTTCACCGCCGTCAGTTGTCTGCAGTACGCGGATACCGGCAAGGGTACTGTCAGCCGGGAGCTGCCAGGTTGCCTGCATGGTGTAGAGATTGTTTCCTTCACTCTGTGCACGGAGTGCAAATGCAGAGACGTCGGCGCCGGATGGAATCGGCATCGCGGAACTTACGGTCGGGCTGGAGCTGAATGCTGCATTTGGAGCAGAGCCGGCGGCATCACCCATGAAGAGCATAGGAGACTGCATGGAGTCGAGCGGAGTTGCGGCGCCTGTAAACGGATCCGCGCCGGACACGCCATCGCCCACCGTCAGTACGTATGCAATGTTGCGTTCCTGTGTGAGGGTATCGAGACGGACAACAGTTCCTTCCACAGTCAGACGCGTAATGGTCAGAGCATCACCACTGCCGGTTTTAATCGTGAATGCCTCCAGAGCCTTGGCCGGATCAATAGTGACCGGCTGGGTGAAAGTCAGCTCCACACCTGTTGCGGAGAGTGTGCGGACAGAGAGAAGCTGCTGGGCGGATCCCTGCGGGACGCTCAGCTCGGATGAGACGGTTGTCGGCATGCTCGTGACTGGAGCGGCGGAGCTGGCTGCCTGGCCTCCGTTCAGGCTGACACTCGCCTCTTCGGCAAAATACGCACTCTCTTCTCCGTCCGCATTCACTGCAAGAACAGAGACATAGACCATTGGAGAGATCGGCGTGTTCGCGAGTGTGTAACTGTTCACACTTCCTTCGACCGTGTCGTAGTCATCGTATGATCCGTTGTTGCTCAGAATGGATGCGTGACTATAGAAGACGCGGTATGCGGAGACGGATGTATCATTGAGTGGCGTCCATGAGACGAACACTTTCCCGCCCTGAAGCGTTGCTTCAATGCCGGTCACGCTGCCAGGCGCAGCTGCAGCTGCAGCGAGCGGCAGACAGAGGCTCACACAGGCGAGCGAGAGACGAAGAAGTGTGGTCATAAAGTTTGTGTGAATGTTTCCAGTTATTATAGCAAAAATGGGCTTTTACAGCAATGCCCCTTCCGAAAGGCGGAGAGCTGTGTACCATGAACATCCATGCTCTGCGATCTCCTTATTCCGGCGTATAACCACCCGAATCTGCTCAGGGACCTTCTTTTGAGCCTGGAAAAGAACACGGACCCTGCGCATCTGGGGCGCATTCTTATAGGAGATGACGGCAGCGACAGCTTTTCGAAGCGGGAAATGGCCCGTTTGGTGGAGAATTCCGCACTTCCGATCACGCTGATCTCCCGCCCCCACACGCTGGGATTTGGGGCAAACTGCAACGATCTCTTCGCAAAAGCCACGGCGCCGTACTGCATTGTGCTGAATACCGATGTTTTACTCCCGCCCGGGTGGCTGGAACGCATGCTGGCTCCTTTTGGACGTGATCCCACCGTTGCGCTCGCAACACCGCTATCGACGAATGCAGCAAACCACACCATCGCTCTTTTCCCGGGTGAAACCTGGCTCGACGCAGACCGTTCGCTCGCGGCAGGGTCACCTGCGTACCCGGATGACTGCACCGCCATCGGGTTTTGCATGGCTGTCGATCGCGCCAAACTCCTCCAGAATAATCTCCCGCTTTTTGATCCGCTCTTTACAGATGGCTACGGTGAAGACTCCGATCTGCACTACCGCATGCTTGCCACAGGATTCCGCTCCGTCGTCGTTGATAACCTCCTTGTGCATCACATCGGTGGCGCGTCATTTGAGACAGTCGCAACAGTCGATGACATCCGGCAGAACGCGCAGAAGCTATTCAGGAAGCGCTGGGGCACAACACACGACGCACTAGTGCAGCAGTTCGAACTGCACGCGTCACCTACTCTTCGCAACAGACAACCGGCACCGTCTCAGGATCTCGATGTATTGCTGATCCTGCCCACAACAGATTTGCGCTACGGCGGCATCTGGATGGGTGCGACGCTTGTGTCGTCTCTCATGGCAGCCGGAAAAAAGGTGGCAGTCCTTGCAGTCACCAATCCTGTTCCCGGAAGCCTGCGTACGTTCGGACTTGAGGCCTGGGCCGATGACACGCTGATGGGGCAGACCGTCTCATCTATTGGCTGTGTTCTTGCATCCGATGAATCGTCGCTGGATTTGGCCCGACGTGTGGCGCAGAACTATTCCTGCCCCGAGGCAATCCTGCTGCAGGGAATGGAAGTGGCGTTCCGCAGCGGGCGCACTATCCAGACATTCCGTCACTATCAGTCCCTCCCGCATTTCCTCTGTGTTTCTGAGGCACTGGAAGAGTATGCCGCACTCATCAATCCGCACGCGGAAATCACCCCCCTGCGCGCCGGTCCCGATCCGCTCGTTTTCTATCCGCGGGACGCGTCCCGCATGCCGAAAAGCATTGCGATCGGCCTGAATGGCATTCCGGAAAAAGGCGCGAGCCAGGCGCTGGAATTCGCGCTCCTTCTGAAAGAGCGCGGCTTCACCCTGTTCTTCTTTGGATGGGATACGCTTGCATTCGATATTCCCGATAACCTCGGCACAGTCGTCGGTCCGTCCGACCGCAGAGGGCTGGCGCATCTCTTCAGCAGTACGGAATTTCTGGTCGACTATTCCTTCGCCGAAGGCCTCGGCCTGCTCCCGCTTGAAGCGGCTTTCTGCGGCTGCATCCCGGTTCTCCATCCGCACGGCGGGCCGGAATATATTTTTACGGATAGCGAAAACAGCATCATCCTCGGCGGCTATAAAACGCTGAAGCACGACCTTGATCGCATCACTGGCCTCGCTGAAACAGACAAGGCCCGCATGCGGGAAAACATGACGGCGCTGCGGTCGGCGTATGGGCTCCGGGCAGCAATGAAAAAAGCAGAGGAAGCGCTCGACGGGATCATCAACCATTAACCGCGCACACTCTTCACAATGCCGGTTCCCCAGGCAATCACAAGCATCACGCCGCCCGCCACCACAATGCCGATAGCGGTCAGTATGCTCGAGGTCAAAAACGGCGTCATCAACATCAGCACCGAACCCATCAGTGCCGTGTACAGCATCCACTGGAAGATATACGTGCTGCCGTACGTAAACGGCATGCTGCGGATGCTTTGCGGCAGCAGGAAGATCGCGAGGACAACGTGCGTCAGAATCGATGTCATACATGCGCCGACAAATCCGTACGTCGGGATGAGCAGGATGTTGGAAGTGATGGATACAATGGACCCAAGAAACAGTGTGAGCACGAGCGGCTTCCAGTGATGTTTGGTGAGGAGGCTGTAGAACGCAAAGAGCAGAATGCCATTGAAGAACATCGAGAATGCAAGGAGGTGAAGTGCTGTATCAGACCCCGGCTGCATCACGGTCGACAGGTACTGATCTGTCGTGAGAAGCTGCATGAGCGGACGTGACCAGAAGAAGGCAAACAGAAAGAGTGTGGTGCCGAGCAGCAGGATAATGTGGAAAGTTTTGCCGAGCAGCTCCCGCGTGTCCTCTCCTTTTTCAGATCGCTCACTCAGAATCGGCAGGGTGGAATTCAGCAGGAAAGTCGGGAACAGATACGCCATGTCCATCGCGCGCTGCACGAATCCGTAATAGGCGTTTTGCAGTGCAAAGTCCGGACGCAGAATGCCGATCAGCGTGACATCGGACTGGCGGTAGAGAGCGGTGCACAGGAATGCCAGACCGTAGGGAAGAGCCTGGAGAAAGGCCCGCCTGATCATCACACTGTCCCACTGCGGACGAATGCGGAGCAGCCGGCCACCAAAGATCACCGAGAAGACAAAGAGCAGCATTGCCCCGATGCCGCCAAAGAGGAGGAAGAGATGGTAATAAAACGGATCGGTACTTTGCCTGAGGCCCATTGCGACAATCACCGCCGTCAGCCCGACGGTCAGAATGCGCTGCGACACTTCCGCAATGAACACGTAGTGCATGCGGTACTGCACCTGGAACACCGTACGGACAATGCCGGCAAGCAGTGTGAAGAATGGCACAAAGGCTGCGATCGTAATACCGAGCGGCAGCGGTGTGCCGCGCCATGCAGGAATCAGCCAGGCAACGATCAATGCGGTGCCGAGCGAGAGACACAAAATCAGAATGCGAAGCGTGAGCAACACGCCAAATACTTTCTCGCGTTCTTTCCCGCTCACCTTGCTCACCTCTCTCACGGCAACTGCATACAATCCGAAATCCGCGAGGATGCCGAAAATCTGCAGGAAGCCGTAGGCGGTGTTATAGGCACCGGCCAGTTCTTTTGTGAGTCCGATCGCAATCAGCTTCACGGTCACTATCGACAATGCGGCCATGGTGACCTGGCTGGCGACCTGCCAGAGCGTCGAGGATGCGATTTGCTTTTGGGACATGGGGCTAGGGTATAGGTTATAGCTTCTAGCTTCTAGGCCCAAAGGGCACCCCTTGGGTCTTTTAGCTGGATTGCTGTTTTTAAATGAAACCTTGAAACCTATCACCTATAACCTATAAGCTGCCGCTAATGCCACTGCCCTTCCAGCACCTCACATCCACTAAACAGCTCGCAAGAGCCGATGCGGATCTGATTTTGAAGATGGCGGCGGAGATGGACAGTGTACTCTTGAAAGGCGGAGATGATCGTCTGAAAGGAAAAATTCTCGCCTCACTCTTTTACGAGCCGTCCACACGCACGCGCCTGAGCTTCGAATCCGCCATGCTGCGTCTGGGTGGGAACGTCATTACGGCGGACGGTTTACAGTTCTCCTCGATGTACAAAGGCGAGACGATTGAAGACACGATCATGATGGCCAGCGGCTACAGCGATATTATTGCCATGCGCCACCCGGAACAGGGATCTGCGGACAAAGCGGCTGCCGCGAGTCTGGTGCCGTTCATCAATGCAGGAGATGGCCCCGGTCAGCACCCGACACAGGCACTGCTCGATCTCTACACCATCCAGAAAGAGCGCGGCACGGTCGATGGCCTGCATGTCGCGATGGTCGGTGATCTCCTCTACGGACGCACCGTTCATTCCCTTTGCTATCTGCTTGGCCTCTACAACGATATCCGCTTCACCTTCATTGCGCCCGAGCAGCTCCCGATGCCAGAAAAAGTGACAAGCTACCTGAAGGAAAAGGGAATCGCCTACATCGAAACAACCGATCTGGCAGCCGGTCTCGATGCAGACATTCTCTACATGACCCGCGTCCAGAAAGAGCGCTTCGAGAACATCGACGAATATGAATCGCTCAAGCTGAAGTACGTGCTCACCGCCAATCAGCTCACAGGGAAAAATGTGACCGTCATGCACCCGCTTCCCCGAGTCGGAGAGATTGCCACAGATGTCGATGCGCTTCCGACTGCCGCATACTTCCGCCAGGCAAGAAACGGTGTGCCGGTCCGCATGGCGCTCCTTTCGCTTCTGTTGGGAGCGGACTAAGTCGCTGATACCATGCGGTGGTGCCCGCTTTTTTGACGCGCATCATCAGCATATCGTCGCCTGCTTTTCCGGTTGTGCTTATTCTGCCACTCGCGGTCGTCTATTTTGCCTGCTTTCAGTCACAGCTTTCCCAGAAAAATACCGCTTACTTTGGTGGTGACACCTGGGAATATCAGTCGATGGCGGTGAATTTTGCGTATGGTCATGGCGTAAATACGTTTGGCGGCGTGGAGCCGTTTGAGACGTATCAATTCGGGAGCATGGAATGGAATGCGGCTGATACGGGGATGAGTAATGCGACATATCTGGATCAGAAGAGGCGCTTTACGGTTGATGGACGCGGAGATGGATCAATGAATACGTTTCGCATGCCGCTCTACACTGTTTTCCTGGGGGTGATCTATGCAGTCGCAGGTGTGCATCCGCTCATTGCCAAGAGTATCCAGCTACTGCTTTTGACACTTGTAGCGGGAGGATTGCCCTTACTCGGTTCCCTCTGGTGGAAGAAAAAGGGAATGATCGCAGGCCTTCTTGCCGGTGCGCCATCCGTCGCCGCAACGGTACGATTTGCCGATGTGATTTTGGTCGAGTCACTCGCAATCGCTGTGCTCTTTCTGTGTGTGCTAGGCGGTGTATGGTACGAGAGGCGCCCGGGTGCCGGTCGCGCGGCGCTGCTCGGAGCCTTACTCGGTTTGTGTCTGCTCACAAAATTATCGCTCATTCTGCTGCCATTTCTTTTGTTTTTCCTGATCTGGTGGCGCCACCCGCGGCACTATGCTCACTACATCCGCGACATGCTGCTCATCGTCAGCATTGCACTCATTACCGTCTTGCCTTGGTCGATCTACGCCAGCGTCCGCTCACACACATTTGTCATCTTTTCGACGGAATCCCACAATCAGGGATTATTCGATGCGCATAACGAATACACAGCGATTGATGGAGAGTGGCATCCGGAATGGGAAACAGATCCGCAGAGCGCGTATAACACTGATGGGATGGAGGAGTATGCAGACGGTGTACGTATTGCACATTTCTATCTCCAACACCCGACCCGCATGATCCGTCTGCCGCTCAGTAAAATGGTCGCTGCCTTTACGGTCGTTCCGTCTATCGTCCTTCTTGTTGTTTTTCTGATGCTGGAAGGACTCATGGGATCGCTTCTCACTCGTAGATCTGTTCGATTGGCCGCACTCGTCTTCGGCCTGAGTGTATGGTGGATGCTGATGGATGACAGAATGCTGTATGCAACACTGATGCCGCTTGTGAATACGCCGTATCTGTGGGGATTGCTTCCGGGGGTGACTGCCATCATCGCACTACTGCTCCGTCGCGTTTACATGCCATCATTCCCGCCCATCCCGCTGATGGTGACCGCAGTTGCGCTCAACTTTGTCCTGATGATGATTCTCGTCATGTCAGATTCAGCCATCTACATGAGTCGCCATGTGAAGGTGGCGGAATTTTTGTGGATACTGCTTGCGGCCCTTATGCTCGTGCACTGGATTGCCGCGCTCATCACACCTTCTCTGCAGACCCATGACTAAGTCCATAGACGCATCGCAGGTTTCCATCATCATTCTGTACTGGAATGGATATGACGATACGCGCGCAACGATCCAGTCATTGCTGCACTGCACACCGACTGCTGCGGAGATTGTCGTCTGCGACAACGGGTCCGACATCAATGGCGCTGCTTTGTTTAGCAAAGAATTCGGTGATACCATCCGGTGTGTTCGCTTTCCGGAAAACTACGGAGTGACAGGAGGATTCAACGCAGCAATCAGTCAGGCAGATCGTCCATTTGTTGTGATACTGGACGATGATACAGAGGTGACAGAAGGATGGCTGGAGGCATTACTGGCAGCCATGGAAGATCCGCAGGTTGCAGCCTGCCAGCCCAAATTCCGCTCGCTGCGCGATCCTGCATTTTTTGATTACAACGGCAGCTCTGGAGGATATCTCGACCGGTTTGGCTACCCGTTCACGCGCGGACGCATCATCCATACTGTGGAGAAAGACAGGGGTCAGTATGACACGCTCTGTGACATTCACTGGACCAGTGGCGCATGCATGATGTTTCGCAGAGCATTATGGGACAAGCACGGTCCGTTTGTGCATTTCCATGAAGTGGATCTGTGCTGGCGTTGGCGCAATGATGGCTATCGGATTGTATCCGTTCCATCATCTGTCGTGCGGCACAAAGGGGCACCTCTGCGTTCGTATGCTCCACAGCGCCTCTCTACGTATCACCGCAACAATCTACTCACCATCCTCTCGCTAAGTTCCCCGTTACAACTCATCACAGTTCTCCTTCCGCGCCTCTGCCTGGAGTGGGTGACGATTGTCTATTATCTCTGCACTGGACACATTGCCGCCGCGTGGGCTGTCTGCCGCGCATTTTTCTCATTCCTCATTCACGTACCGCAGACCGTCATCCATCGCCCGCGGGCAAAACGCTACGCACCACTTTTCCCCCGCAGCATCGTCTGGGCCTATTTTATCCGTCGCCGCAGAACATTCAGTGAACTTCTCTCGCGCTAAACAATTGCCGAACGAATTGGGACATTGTACGGTGACTACCTTGTTTCTTTCTGTGCCGTATGACACATGAATCGCTCAGGTCAGAGATTCTCCAGCTGGTGGAACGGTACAGTGTAGAACGATGGCCGGCGCAGACATTCCGGCCGGGCGTAGACCTTATCCGTATCGCAGAAACGATATTTGATGCACAAGAAATATCTGCTCTCACAAACATTGCACTCGATTTCGCACTGGTCACCGGTGAGCAGACAGATCGTCTGGAAGCCGCACTCGCACAGTACATCGGCGTGAAGCATGCGATGCTCACCAATTCCGGATCATCCGCCAATCTCCTCGCTATTACAGCCCTGATGTCCCCGCTCCTGCGCGATCGACGTGTACAGCCCGGAGATGAGGTCATCACTGCAGCGGCCTGCTTCCCCACCACTGTAAATCCGATTGTGCAGAACGGACTGATTCCTGTGTTTGTGGACAGTGCTTTCCCCAGCTGCAACATCGACGTCGGCGCTATCGAGCGTGCCATCACACCGCGGACAAAAGCTGTCATTTTCGCACACACCCTCGGTAATCCTGCCGATCTCGACGCACTCGTTGCGCTGACGGAAAAGCATCACCTCTGGCTGATTGAAGACAACTGTGACGCACTCGGCAGTCTGTACAAAGGCAAAAAGACCGGATCATTCGGGCATCTATCGACCGTCAGCTTTTATCCTGCGCACCACATGACAACAGGCGAAGGTGGCGCTGTGTTTACGGATGATCCGCTCCTCAAAAAAATTGTGGAGTCCGTGCGCGATTGGGGCCGCGACTGCTGGTGCAAGCCGGGCAAAGAAAATACCTGCGGCATGCGCTTTGGCTGGCAGTGGAAGCATCTGCCGGAAGGATATGATCACAAGTACACCTACAGCCACATTGGCTATAACCTCCGGATGACCGATATGCAGGCGGCCATCGGCCTTGCCCAAATGCAGAAGCTGCCATCATTTGTAGAGAAACGAAAACAGAACGCCATCTCGCTCCGCGAAAAAATCCAGGATCTCGAAGAATTCTTTATTCTTCCAACTCCGCTCGATGGCGCAGAGCCCAGCTGGTTTGGGTTCCCGCTCACCGTTCGCGACCCTGCCCGTCTCGATCGCGTTCGTGTGACCGCCGCTCTCGAAAAATCACTGATTGCCACGCGCCCGCTCTTTGCCGGAAACATCATCCATCAGCCCGCGTATCAACATGTCCAGTATCGCGTTGCAGACACGCTAGAAACCGCCGACCGCATTATGCGCGACACATTCTGGGTCGGGATTCATCCGGGTCTTACAGAGGCACATCTATCGTACATGGCCGGGCAGCTGCACCAGATCTGCCGGCAATCGCATTCGGTGATTCCCTTGGACACAGAATAGTGTCTTTCTGCTACTATTAAACCAATGACGCGCACCCTCCTCCACGGCGGCACCATCATCAGCGATGGCATTGAATCAAAAGACGATGTGCTGATCGAACACGGGAAAGTATTGGAGATCGCCCGCTACATTGAAGACGCCGACGAAACTATCGACGTAACCGGGAAAATCCTCACGCCCGGCTTCATTGATTGCCACGTCCATTTCCGCGAGCCGGGACTGGAACACAAAGCAACCATGAAAACGGAAGCCGCCTCTGCAGTCGCAGGTGGTGTCACCACGGTGTGTGAAATGCCGAATACCATTCCCCCGACCAATACCGCTGCTGCGCTTGCGGATAAAATCCGCCGTGCCGCAGAGATTAAAGACTGCGATCTGCATTTTTTCTTCGGCATCACGGAAGATGCACACCTGGCAACACTCATCGAACTGATGAGTTCCAGCGCAGAAGAATCCATCAGACTGCGCAACCGTCTTGCGGGTGTGAAAATCTACCTCGACCATTCCACCGGAGATCAGAAAATTGCCGATGCACTCCTCGACGGAGTCTTTGCTGCCTGTGCCGCACATGACCTGACGCTCGTTGCACATTGCGAAGATCCCGCCACCAATGCGCAGGCCGCTCTCCAGAACACACGTACAAACATTGCTGCGCACTCTCTGGTTCGCCCGGCGCAAAGCGAAGTCATCGCCATTGAACGCGCGATTGAACTCGCACAGGATCACGACACGCGGCTGCATATCGCTCATCTCTCGACTGAAGGCGGCATCAATGCTGTGCGTGATGCGAAACTCGAAGGCATCAACGTGACCTGCGAAGTTGCCCCGCATCATCTCTTCCTCACGACAGACGACTACGAACGTCTGGGAACGCTTGGCAAAATGAATCCGCCTCTGCGCTCCCAAAAGCACCGCTTCGCGCTCTGGCAGGGAATCATCGACGGCATTGTCGACTGTATCTCGACCGATCATGCCCCGCATACACTCGAAGAAAAGCAGGCAGGCGAACCGCTCAAAGCGCCATCCGGAGTGCCGGGTGTCGAAACCATGATCCCCCTCCTCCTTTCCGTTGCTGCGAAACACTGGCCGAATCCGGGAGAGCAGAACGCAGCGTGTCCGAAGCTCAGCATCAACGATATTGTCCGTCTTTGTTTTGAGAACCCGAATCGCATTTTCAAGCTCGGAAAACAGAGCATCGCGAAAGAGCATACGGCGGATATTGTCGTCATCAACCCGGAAGCAGAGTGGACCATCGATGCGAAAAAGCTGCATAGCCTTTGCGGCTGGAGTCCGTTTGATGGGTGGACCGTGAAAGGGCGGATTGATCGTGTGCTGAGTGCCCGTTAATTGATTGTCTTCAGTACATCGCTGATATGTGTGATTTCGTAATCCGCAGGCTCTCCTGAGTAATGCGTATGCGGGCCACGGACCAGGCAGCTTTTCATCTTTGCTCTTTGTGCAGCCATCACGTCAAACCCCTGATCGCCGATGAACAGGCACTGTTCGGGTTGTACACCAAACAGCCGGGCAACCATCAGGAGTCCAGCCGGATCGGGCTTCCCTTTTTCAATACCGGGCGTGGTGGTTGTAATAATCAGATCAGTCTTGTTGCGAACGCCCAGTCTGACGTTGGCTGCATCTACAAAGCCGTCTGTGGAATTCGTGACAATGGCAATCTTTTCGCGGGCCTTGCGCTGTCTTGCAAGAATCTCCTCGGCTGATTCTAGCCACTCTGCATTTTCCTGCAGCCACTCAATGTGGTGCGTGTCACGGATCCGCCGGAATTCATCGATATCCTCCTGCGGGAGATTCATGTCTTTCAAAAGGTCCCGCAAACGGACGCCCTGGCCATTCAGCTCACCGAAGTCTTTGGGGAAAGGGAGGGCAAATTCTTCAAAAGCCAATTTGGTAGCACGGACGTGCGACTCGTTTGAGTCTGTAAGAGTGCCGTCCAGATCATAAATGCGGAGAAGTCCGTTCATGGGCCGGATACAGTAAATGAGACTGTGGTTTTAGGAAAGGGTCTTACAAAAAAGAGGCAGGATAACCCGCCTCTCTTCTTTTGCATGAGCGTATTCTTTAGACCTCTACAAAGAGAGGGATAACCATCGGTTCGCGATCGAGCTTGCGGTCGAAGTACCGGTATAAGGCTCCCGTCACCGCACGTTTGAATTCTTTGCGGTCGGTAGTGCCTCGTCCGAGTTCTTCTTCGTAGGCTTTCTTTGCAGCGGCAATCACTTCGCTCATGATTTCCGTTTGTTCCGATCCGTAGATCAGACCGCGGGTAATCACATCGGGGTCGCCGACGAGTCTCTTGCTTTCGGCATAGACTTTGAAGAGCACAATGATCGCACCGGCGCCGCTCATGACCTTGCGGTCTGTGAGAACTTTCTGGCCTTCGCCGGCAGCACCGCGTCCGTCGATAATCACATCGCGGAACGGGGCTTTCTGCTTGCTCTTCCGGAGCGCTCCCCCGGTTTCAAATTCGAGGATTTCGCCGTTGGTGAGCAAGTGGATCTGGTTGTCCGGGTAGCCGATCTTGCGTGCGAGGTCCGCGTGCGCAGCGCGCATGTGCGGTTCGCCGTGTTCAGGAATCACGTGACGGGCGCGGACCAGGCGGTGCATCAGGAGGATGTCGTTCTGGTAGCCGTGACCGGTGGTGTGGAGTGCAAATTCGCTGTTGGTCTTCACGACTGCACCCTTGAGGTACAGATTGTTTACGACCTTCGCGACAGCGCGCTCGTTTCCCACAATCGGATTGGAGCTGAGGATCACCGTGTCGCCTTTCTTCACGTTGACTGCTCTGTGCGTCCCGAGTCCCATGCGGGCGAGGCCGGCCATTTCTTCACCCTGGCTTCCCGTGGTGATGATAATGACTTCGTCGTCGCGCAGCTTCTCCATGCCCGGGCTCGCTTTGCGGACGAGTCCGCGCGGCGCTTTCAGGTATCCGAGATTCATCGCGATTTCGACGTTGGTTTCCATGCTGCGGCCGGAAAGATAAATCTTGCGATTCGTTTCCTTGGCAACATCAATCACCTGCTGCACGCGGTTGAGGAGGCTACTGAAGGTGGAAATGATCACTCTTCCTTCGGCACCTGCAATGAGGTTCCGGATGGTATCCGCAATTTCGCTTTCACTCTTTGAGTTACCCGGCTTGGTGGCATTCGTGGAGTCTGCAATGATCGCGAGCACACCTTTCTGCCCGAGCTCGGAGAGTCTCTGGAAGTCTGCAGGCGGTTCGTTCATCGGCGTTAAGTCGAATTTGAAGTCTCCCGTGTGCAGGATGGTTCCGTACGGTGTGTGTACCGCAATGGCTGCGGAATCCGGAATGGAATGCGTGACGCGCAGGAATTCAACTTGCACTTTGCCAAACACAACCTTCTGTCCGTAGGGCACGACGTTGGAGTTGGCTTTGCTTGTAATGTTTTCTTCATCAAGACGCTTCTTCACAAACGCCATCGTCAGCTTTGTGCCGTACATGGGTGGGAAGTGGAGTTGCGGAAGGAGATGCTGCACTGCACCGATGTGGTCAAGGTGACCGTGTGTAAAGAGCACAGCCTTGATCCGGTTTTCGCGTCCCTTGAGGCACGTGATGTCCGGAATGAGATAGTCGATACCGAGCATATCGTCATCCGGGAACTGAAGTCCCAGGTCGATAATAAAGATGTCTCCATCGACTTCGAGGACGAAACAGTTGCGTCCGACCTGCTCGAATCCTCCGAGAGGATAGAGCTTGAGTCCGCCGCGCTTACCGTCGACCTGCATTACGGGTTGCACTGCACCCTGTGTCTGTTCACGCTGAGCGGGGCGCTGACCCTGTTGCGGGCGCGGTCCACGCTGGCCGTGACGATTATGTTGCGGAGCGCGAGCTCCTGCCTGTGGTGTTCCAGCGGCATTCTTCTGAGGGCCAGTAGCCCCCTGCTGGGTAGGCTGCTGTCCGTTTTTGGGACGATCAGTGTTGGTCGCGCCCGGAGTCGCAGCATTGTATCGCTGCAACCAATCTTTCACCGTTTTCATAAAACGTTGGTATTGAAAATAGAAATGAACTGCTTTCAGCGTACACTCCCCTTGACGGGAAAGCAAGCTCACTCTTGTTGCAGCATCGAGTTTTTGGCTTAAGATCAATGTTTTTTTATCAAGATTTTTTGTTCCTGTTAGAAAGTAGGAAGGAGATCAGTAGGTTGCAGAAACTTTTCAAAAAGAAATTCCATCAGCCCTGCTCCCTGTATCGCTCCTTATGTACAACCTACAACCCTTCCTTCAAAAGCAAATCAAAACACATACAAATCAACGTGACGTCACCCACTATCCACGCTACCCTGTCCTACCGTATGGACATCTCCGTCCGAACCGGACACACACGGGCTCAGCGCGACATGACACTTGTGTCTCTGCCTTTTGAAAGCATGCAGAAAGAGCAGGTGTGTTTGCTGATGGAAGTGCTCGGGAAAGACGATAGTGCCCGCACGATTGTTCACGAATGTGAACTGATTGTGCAGCATGCAGTGTTGGAAGCGGAGGGCGATGCCGCAGAGCGTCTGGATAGTGCACTCAAAGAAATGAATGGTCTCCTGAAAGGCATGCTTCTCTCGGGGGCGGTCCAGGACGTTCACATGATTATCGCAATTATGGATCGTAACGATGTGCTCCACATTTCCCATGCGGGGCGTGCGGAGGGGTATCTCATCCGCAAAGGGATTGCGAGCCAGATTACGGAATACAGCGGCGGCAAGCCGACACCCGCATTCGTGCACATCGCAAGCGGTGCTATTGAGCCAAACGATATGCTGGTCTTTTCAACCCAGCGCTTGCTCCGGTCACTCACGCCGGCACAACTTGCAAAGCTTGCAGCAAACCGCGACACCGTTCTGGAAATGCTGGAGCGTGCACTTGAAACAGACAGTGAACATGCGGCACTCGCCACCCTCGATTTTGCACCGAGCGGCGGCAAGGCATTCATCGACGAACCGCTTCGTGGCAGAGAAGAGACACGGTCTGTCCCGCGCTCCCGCAGGGGGCAGCAGCAGACGGTCCTCGAAAAAATCGTATCCTTCCTCCCGTCATTCGCAACGATCCGCTCCTCTATTCCGTCGGTAGAAACGGTGCGCTCCCATCTGCCGTCCAAAGAAGCGATGGATAAGGTCAGCAAAAAAGTAGCGAAAGGCGGTACGTCGTCACTCTCCTTCCTTTCCACGATCGGTTCCATGAAATGGGTCGGGACTGTGAAAGACCGCTTTACGGAACTGATGGCCGATCTGCATCATCCGAAGCGTCGCAAACGCGCCCATCTCCTTCTGATCGCCAGTGCTCTCGTGATGCTCCTGGTCATTTGGGCTGTGGTGCACCTCTTTACCAACAGCCAGCGCAGCAAGACCAGAGCCGACCTCGAGGCACTCGTCACGCAGATCAACACAGAAATCCAGACAGCGGATAACCGTCACATTATTGGCGATGCGGATGCAGCAAACGCCATCCTCGACAATGCTGCCGAACATGCAAAGCAGGTCATGGACAACCAGTCCGGTCTCTTCCGTCAGGAAGCATTCAATCTTCTGGAGCGTATCCGCAGCAAAAAAGAGGAGATCAATAACATCGTCCGCATTTCCCCGCGCCTGGTTGCAAACCTCTCCACTGATGTGCCGAGTATTCAGGCAACCGGCCTGATCGGCATTGCAGACGGTGAATTCGTCGCCTTCGACAAGCAGAATGCATACCGCGTTCTCCTGAACTCCGTCGAAGACCCGCACAGAATTTCCGATGACGCTCCCGTCATCGACGGCGCATCTTTCTCCCGCTTCCAGTCCGAAGTGTTCCTTGTCAGCGGCAACGCTGTGACAGAAGTACAGAACGGCCAGGCTATTACCATGAAAACCGATGATCCAAAGGGGTGGGTCACCGGCCGCGCCATCTCTGCCTACCTCCGCTTCCTGTACATCCTCTCCCCCGACAACAACCAGATCTACAAGTATGAGCGCCTCAACAACCGCTACGGCCCGCCTGTTGAATATAATGTGAACGGCAATCTGCAGAGCTCCCTCGACATGACCATCGACGGCAGTGTGTACGTGCTGAACCAGGGTGGCACGCTCCTGAAACTCTTCCGCGGCGAGACCCAGCCGTTTGTCATCCGCCAGGCTCCTGCAGATCTCCTGAAAGACGCGACCAAGCTCTTCAAGGTGGCAGACCGCAACTTCTATCTGCTGGACCCGACCCACGCCCGCGTGATTGTTCTCAGTGATGGTGGTCCGACGGGTGAGTCATCGTACGTGAAGCAGTATGTGGTGGAAGGTGAGCAGGTCGGCACGCTGCAGGATCTGTATGTTGATAACGATGAGGCGCATTTGTATGTGATGGACGATAAGCGTATTTATGTGATTGATCTGAGCACGACGCGTTAAAGGGTTATGGGTGATTGGTTATGGGTTATGGGGTTTTGGAATTCCCCCTTTATTTCTTGATGTGTTTACGCCTGATACTGCTTTTGTGAATGTGGGGGTCGAAGCCTGGCAAGCGCTCTACGGCATACGGAAGATCATCGTCGGTGATGCCGGGTGGCAGCTTCTGATCATAGCCCAGGAGAATCAGATCCGGATGGATCTCGCGAACCGGCTTCAGAAAATCCTCACCGTCTCCCAGAATGACATGCGCCGCAGGGAATGCGTTTGCAATCGCGTCCTTGCGGGCATCTTCGGTTTGTAACGGCGCACGGCCTTTTATTTTCAACACATTGCTATCGCGCGCAACAATCACGTACAAATCCCCTCTCTTGGATGCCTCTGTCAAAAGGAAGAGGTGGCCGGGATGGAGATCGTCGAATGTGCCGCTTACAAGAATGCGCATAACAGAATCATAGTCGAAAACTTTGGAATCCGCGCACATCTTTCTCATTGTTCCCCATAACCCATAACTGGTAACCCATAACCAATTCTGCTATACTGATACGAAACATGCACATCCTCACAAAACTCTACCGTCTGCCTTTCGTCCGCAATATTGCCGGTGCCGCCTTCGGTATGGCAGTCGCGCTTGTGCTCTATGGCGTATACGGCGTCGGCAGCAGGGTTGTTGCAGCGTTGATTCCAGTGGACGCCCCATCAGAACAGAACAATGATGTGAATGAGGAAGGCGCGAGGAATGCCAAACTGATAGAGACTGCATTGCGTGCAAAAAAGATTGCAGAGGAGGTACACTGAGCGGCATGTCCGCCATCTTCCTGGATCCCATTGTCGCCATCCCGCTCCTGGCCATTCTCGGTCTGGTGTTTGGAAGTTTCGGGAACGTGCTGATGGATCGCGTCACCTCGGAAAAAAGTATGGGAGGGCGGTCGCACTGCATGAGTTGTCATCGCATTCTCACGCCGTGGGAACTGGTGCCGGTCATCAGTTTTTGTGCACTGCGCGGCAAGTGCTATCAGTGCAAAGCACAGATTCCCTGGGAATACACACTCATTGAATTACTCGGTGGTGCGCTCTTTGTGGTTGCCGGCATGCTCACATCGTATGCGCTGCTGCCTGCACTCTTTCTTGCGCTTGCACTCTGGTCCATGCTCCTCATCGGCATTGTCGATGCCCGCACGCAGCTTATCCCCGATCTCCTGACAGCCGTCCTCGGATTGAGCGCGCTTCTCTATCACGTCTTTCTCGGTGATGTTGTCTGGACCGGCGCCCTTCTTGCGTTCGCGTTTTTCGGGCTGCAGTGGGCCCTCAGCCGCGGCCACTGGGTTGGCAGCGGTGATATTCTCCTCGGCATCGCACTCGGGCTCCTGCTTGGCCCCTGGCAATACGTAGTGGTGATGTTAATGGGTGCATACATTGTCGGCGCCCTTCTTGTTTCCGTCTTACTCGGACTCGGGTCCATCTCCCGCACACAGCATATCGCCTTCGGGCCGTTCCTGGTCGTGGGCACAGTCATCTCGCTGTTGTTTGGGGAGGTGATCTTACGGGTAGTGTGGCCAATGTAAAAAAAATCGGACTCACTCATGGAGAGGAGCCCGATAATATTCTACGCCAGTCGTGAGGCCACTAAGGGCTGTTCGCTGGCGATGAGCTTCTATTCTCTTCGGGAGGACAGGAGTTCACCGCCAAGAACGATGACTGACGAGGTAATTCTATGGGTTTTTGGCAATTTGTCAACTATTTTGTACACTGTTTCACGCACAGAAACTCCCCTACACTGCCATTCTGCAATTTCCCCTATGAAAACAGTCGCAAGTAACCGCCGGGCACGTTTTGACTACGACATAGTCGAAACCATTGAGGCTGGGCTGGTGTTGACCGGTCCGGAAGTGAAATCCTGCCGTTTGGGGCATATCGACTTAAGTGGCGCCTATGTCTCGTTTTTACATGACAAACCTGCGCTCAAGCAGTGCAAAATCTCGCCATATCCGTTTGCAGCAGCCACAGAAATCCTGCCGATCGGGCGGGACAAGCCGTTGCTCCTGAAAAAAGCGGAGGCGGAAAAATTGCAGACACTCCTCAGCCAGAAAGGAATCAGCGTTATTCCTTTGGAAGTGAAAGCAGGAAAATACATCAAAGTGGTGATTGGAATCGGTAAAGGACGGAAGACGATTGATAAGCGGAAAGTGATTAAAGAAAGAGATATCAAAAAGAGATTGAAGAAGGGGGAGGAAATTTGAGGATATTTTCTCTGGCTCTTCCCCTTCCCTTCGCCCTATTCTCTTCTCATGTCTTTGCTCCCGCCCCAAATCACCCGCACGATTGAAGAGTTCCAGAAGCTTCCGGGCGTCGGTGCGAAGTCGGCGGAGAGACTGGTGTTTCATCTTCTCAGAAGTTCCCGCGCCAATCCGGAGTCGCTCGGAAAGGCACTGATTGAATTGAAGCAGCAGCTGCGTTTTTGCCGCGAGTGTCAGATGGTGACGACGAATGAACGGTGTGTAATCTGCGAAGATCTGGGTCGTGACAAGAGCATGATTCTGGTGGTGGAAGAGCCGCTCGAAGTGGTGGCGTTTGAAAAGACGCAGTACAAAGGCGCCTACCATGTG
Source organism: Candidatus Peribacteria bacterium (assembly GCA_023038255.1). Taxonomy (NCBI): domain Bacteria; phylum Candidatus Peregrinibacteriota; class Candidatus Peribacteria; species Candidatus Peribacteria bacterium. The sequence goes on from CP082927.1 coordinate 32,249, forward strand.
CTGCATGGCGTGCTCTCGCCTATCGATGGCATGGGCCCGGAACAGTTGAAAATCCGTGAGCTGATTGAGCGCGCAAGAGCAGGGGGCATCCGCGAAATTATCATCGCGACGGACCCGGATATTGAAGGTGAAGCGACTGCAACCTATTTGCGCGAACAGTTGAAAACCATTGTCCCGAGCATCACGCGCCTCGCGCATGGGCTCCCCATGGGGGCGGATATTGAATTTGCGGATCAGGTCACACTGAGAGAGGCGCTGGCGGGAAGACGGTCACTATAAAAATGGCCCCTTTCGAGGCCTGGGTTCTTTCTTCCTCACCTGTGCTGTTATTTCTGGCGGTACTTTTTCCGGGGCTTTTCTGTTGAAAATAAACCCGCAAAATATGCCGCAGAAACCAATCCAGCCACCATCACTATCCATGCCCACCACGAGTCGCCAACAGGGTTCCCAGCGTGTCCGCTGATGCCCAAAAGGGTTGAACCGGATAACATAACGGCGGAACTGACAAGGATGCCTACAATCTGCATAAAGCGCATGCCATTCTCCAAAGAAAGGATCAATCAGAACGATGTGCTCTGATGTATTAGTATAATAATACATATGAATAGTATGTCAATTACCGATGCTCCCCCCCCATCTCCCATGCCCCATTGCGGAAATGAGGCTTTTTTGCTATACTGAAGAGAAATATTTCGCAGCCTCATGCCAAAAGAAAAACCAACATCCACCACCAAGGCAAAGAAGAAAATTCTCATTGTGGAAGATGAGAGGCCTCTTGCACATGCGCTCGAATTGAAAATGATGCACGAGGGATACGACACGCACGTTGCATCGACCGGTGAAGAGGGTTTGAAAGAAGCATCAACCGGAAAGTACGATCTCATTCTGCTCGACCTGATTTTGCCCGGGCTCGACGGCTTTACGATTCTCGAAAATCTCAAACAGAAAAAATCCAAAACAATGGTGATTGTGCTGAGTAACCTGGGACAGGATGAAGACCGCAAGAAAGCGGAAGAATACGGAGCGAAACAGTATCTCGTGAAATCCAACGTCCCGCTCGCTGACATTGTAAAAGTCGTAAAGTCCATCCTCTAAAAAACCCAATCACCAATTTCCAATAACCAATAACCCGCACCCATCATGGCTCTCACAGATGCAGAACTCGGGAAACTTCTTCTGGATTTAAGCTACCTGTCTGCAGAGGATGTGAAGCGTGCGGAGACGCATGCAAAAGCGCACAGCATGACGCTGAAAGATGCGCTGACAGAGCTCGATCTCCTCAGTCAGAATATTTACGAAAGTGCGGTCGCGGAGTACTACCACTTGTCCTACTACGATCTCTCCACAAACCCGCCGTTGCCGGAACTGGTGGACCTGTTGCCGGAAGATATCGGCCGCAACTACAGCGCGATTGTCATCAAAAATGAGAAGGACAAAATTGTGGTTGCAACATCTGACCCGACAAACAAATTTCTGGAAGAAGCGGTACGTCTGAACTTCGGTCAGACAATCGCGATTTTTCCGGACAAGGAGAGTACTGATAAAAAAACAACCTCACGCAAAGCGGCTGCGCATTTTTCTTTCTCCAAACAGAAGGTCGAAGAGCGCAAAAAGTACACAGGAAAAATTGAATTCGCGTACACCGCGCGCAAAGGTCTCGAAGCGTTTTTCGTACAGTACAGAAAGCCCTTGGCGACACGCTTCCAGCAGATTATCGATGCCAACAAAAAAGTCGCTCCGGAAATTCTCGAAGAAATTTTCAACGATGCCATCGGTCTTCGCGCATCCGACATTCACTTCGAACCGCAGGACAAAATTGTCGTTGTGCGCTTCCGCGTGGACGGCGTGCTGCACGAAGCGGGTCGCATTCCGAAGGAATACTACGAAGGTGTGGTGAACCGCATGAAGATTGCGGCGAACATGCACATCGACGAACACTTCATGGCGCAGGATGGTGCCATCCGTTACGACACCGGTAACGGCAACACCATGGACATCCGCGTCTCTATTGTGCCGATTGTCGACGGTGAAAAGATTGTGCTGCGCCTTCTCTCCGAGTACGTGCGCTCCCTCACTCTCGCAGACCTCGGTTTCTCGGAAGAGCACCGTGCTGTGCTGGAGAAAGCCAGCCACAAACCGTTCGGTATGATCCTCACGACAGGACCCACAGGATCAGGAAAATCTACCACGCTCTACGCGCTCCTGAAGCTCCGCAATCACCCGGACGTGAACATTTCCACCATTGAAGATCCGGTTGAATACAAAGTGCCGGGCATCAACCACATTCAGGTGAATACCGAAACAAACCTCACATTCGCAAACGGTCTCCGCGCTCTGATGCGTCAGGACCCGAATATTATTCTCGTGGGAGAAATCCGCGATGGTGAAACCGCATCAATCGCTGTGAACGCTGCGCTCACCGGTCACCTTCTCTTTAGTACACTCCACGCAAACGACGCGGTGACATCTGTTCCCCGTCTGCTGGAAATGGGCGTCGAGCCGTTCCTTCTGGCATCCACTCTCGAAGTCGTGATTGCCCAGCGTCTCGTACGCCGCATCTGCCCGAACTGTCGCTATAGTTACTCTGTTTCGCAGAGCGACATCTCGAAACTTTTTCCGAATGCATCCAAGTTCTTCGAAAAGAAGAAGTCCACCCTGCTCTATAAAGGGAAGGGATGTGAGGCGTGCGGCGGCATCGGCTACTCCGGACGTATCGGTATTTATGAATTGCTCATCATCACACCCGAGGTAGAGGAACTGATTGTGAAGCGCTGTTCCAGTGCGGAGATTGAAAAGGTTGCCCGCAGTAAAGGTATGCGTTCACTCTTTGAAGACGGATTCGACAAAATGCTTGCGGGCGCCACCACGCTCGAAGAACTGCTTCGCGTCGCAAGTCCTCCTTCTGCTCCTGCCCCGCATGTTAAAGAAAACAAAGCAGACTAAGTCTGCCGCCCCCGCCGGCATGCATCCGGGCTCCGTCAATCTTGTCGGCATGCTCCGCAAAATGGCGCCGTTTTTGTTCGCAAAAAAGAAAAAGGTACAGCCGCATGAAGTGGCTGCAAAAAGAACAGCAGCAAAGCCCGTACATCACGCCAAAGCAAAACCGCATCCGCATGCGCTTAAGGGAAAAGAAAAAGAATCGAAGCCGAAAGGATCTCTGGTCGTTGCAAAGAAAGAGGAAAAAATGACGGACGATCAGGTGGCTGCAACCAAAGAGGCGCTGATGGAAGAGGAAGGATTCATGCAGAAGGTTGTGAAAACCGGCCCCACGGCAACTATCACCACCCCCAAAAAGAGCTTGTGGTCGATGTTCGCTCGCGCGCCAAAAGAGGAGGATGCACTGTTGCCTGCTGTATTGGCCCCAGCGGCACAAGAAGAAAAGCTGACACAGGAGGAACTCAAAGATGATCAATTTTTGAAGCATGTCGAGCAGAAGCGCTCAGACAGCGTGGTCGGGACCGCAACCGACGATCCGGATGCGCCGCCCCCACCGGATTTGGGTATCCGCCCGAAGACTGCTCTGGAAGCGTTTGCGGGTGGAACGGAACAGGCGCCATCCCCACAGGCAGATGCGGCTCCGGTGAAAGGGAAAATCATCTCTGCTGCACAGCTGAAAAAAGAAGCACAGGATGCCAAAGAAGCGGCAACCCGCATTGCCAGGCAGACAGAAAAAGAGATGAAAGAAGAACAGGAAAACAAAGAGGCGGGTAAAAAAGAGGAGCCTGCAAAAGATGTGCCTCCCCCCGTACCGCACGCCAAGCGTGTCGGGCCGCAGCAGTCGAATGGATTCCAGAAATTCATCGCATCGGTCGGTCACTTCGGCATGGGAAAAGAGCGCATGCAGTTCATTGAAAATCTCGCCACCATGTTGAATGCGGGGCTGCCGCTCATTGATGCACTGCGCACACTGGGCATGGAAACGCGCAACAAAGGTTTCCGGAAAATCATTATCCGCATTACCGAAACGGTCGAAAACGGAACACCGCTATGGCGTGCTATGGACGCGGAAGACTTGTTCTCTTTGCATGCAATCGCTCTTGTACGCATAGGTGAAGAGGCCGGTAACCTCGCCAAAAACATGGAGTACCTCGCGGCACAGGAAACCAAGGATCATGAACTCGTGCAGAAAGTGAAAATGGCAATGATCTATCCGAGCATCGTCATGGTCATCATGTTTGTGATTGTGATGGGACTCGGAATGTTCGTGCTCCCCAACCTCATCGGTGTGCTGACGTCGCTCAATGTGGAACTGCCGTTCATCACCCGTATGGTGATCAAATTCAGTGACGTGTTCTCTGCATACGGACTCATCATCGCACCCGGATCGATTCTCGGTATGGGACTCTTTGTCGTTCTGGCGAAGTACACGGTACTGAAAGTGCCGGTGCAGTGGCTGGTGTTCCGCATCCCCGGAATTGGCTCCCTGCTGCGCTCTGCAACCATTGCGCGCTTTGGTGTGATTGTCGGCGGACTCCTGAAAGCGGGTGTGCCGGTGGTCGATGCCGTGCAGTCTCTGGTCGAAGTGACGCCGATTCTTGTGTACCGCAGACTCTACGAAAAACTGCGCGATCACATTACGATCGGCGACTCGTTCTCGAAGAGTTTTGCCGCTATCAAGGGTAGTCAGAAACTGCTCCCCGTGTCTGTGCAGCAGCTTGTGGTGACCGGTGAAAAATCCGGAGCGCTGGCGGACATCATGTTGAAAGTGGCCGATATCTACGACAAAAAAGCGAGCGAGACCGCACAGAAACTGCCGGTTATTCTAGAACCGATTCTCCTGCTGATTATCGGTACGCTCGTGGGTACGATTGCATTCGCCATCATCGTGCCGATCTACTCGATTGTCGGAAACGTCGGACGGTGAAATAGCTTTTAGGACATGGACATTTGGGATCAGAGACGAAAGAGCGTCAAGCTGTTTTGACGTTCTGCACAAGAAGAAGCGTGAAAGGTGGAATAGAATCACCGATGAACTCTTCCTCCTTCCCCGCCCCTCCTATGAAGCGCGCAGGCTTTACTATCGTGGAAATGCTGATGGTGATCGGTATTATCGGCGTGATCAGTGGTGTCACTGTTCCGCTCTATCGTGATTACCAGGTTCGCAATGATTTGAACGTTGCCACCGAACAGGTGACGCAGGGATTGGCGCGCGCGCGTTTGCTTTCACAGTCTGCACAAAGTGATGCAGGGTGGGGATTCTACGTGCCGGCCGGCATTCTCTACAAAGGTGATTCCTATGCAACACGCGTTGCCGGAGCAGATGAGACCTATCCGATGCCGTCGACTATTACGGTCACCGGTATTTTCGACATTTCCTATACAAAAGTGAAAGGCCAGCCCAGCTCCACCGGCTCCATTATTCTGACTGCGCTCGACAGCGAACAGCGCACTATTGAAATTGAAGTGCAGAAAGAAACAATTGCTGTGGTCGAAGGGGACAATCTCACCATTTGTCACAAAATCGGCGGATCTGCAGAGCAGACAAAAGTGATCCCCGATGCGGCATGGCCGGGACACCAGAATCACGGTGACACGCTCGGTGCTTGTGCCACAGCTGCAAGTTCTGTCAGCAGCTCCCGCTCGTCATCACGTTCCAGCAGTTCAGTATCATCATCACGTTCTAGCTCGGCGCCTTCTTCCCTCTCCAGCAGCGTAGCCAGTGCAACCTGTGCTGACCGCTTCTCTGTCTCTGCCGATAACACCATTACAACAACCGGTCCGCTCAGCGTTATCTTCCAGTCACTCGGTGCACAGTTCGGATACGGAAACGGCGGCCCGACAGTGCCGGTTACCGTCAAATATTCCAAGAAAGCCAATGGAAACAGCGCGAGCAATCTCTTTAGCGGCAATGCCATCAACGGCACAGGGGGCGCAACGCAGACCGTGACCGGATTTAAAAACGGCGACAAGGTTGTCCTGAAATTCCGCGCGTACTACAACGACAACGGCTGGCTGACCTATGACAACACAGTTGTCAGCAATGTGAATAACGGATCTGTGAAAGTCCTCAGAAACGGTGATCTTGCGCCAACCATTCCGGGCTCCAGCGGGCAGCAAAGCGTGTCATCACTCCTCCAGCCGATTACGGTCAATGGCCGCATCAGCATCGGACAGTATGATGTCGTTATGATTGTGGACTTCAACTACGCCGACTGTCCTACCTGCACATCTGCTGACTTCCAGGATGGTATTGTGCTCGTTAAATTCCAGGCTCCGTCCTGCTAAATGATCATTCCAAATCCGAAGTGCGATCAGGTCCTGCATATTCGCACTTCGGATTTTTTGTTTCTATAAGGTACTCTGTCTCTCCGTATGGTTCCTGTCATCCATAGGAAACAACGGCCGGGCTATCTGCTCCTGGAAGCGCTGCTCGGTATGGCGATTTTTTCGATCTTCATGTCCGCACTCGGCATGACGCTTTTGTACGGACAGGAAAATACGGTGAATGCCGGTGACCGCACCCGCGGCGTCTATCTTGCGTCCCGTACCATGGAAGGAGTCCGGGCTATCCGCGATGGTTCGTTTTCGTCGGTGACAACAGGAACAAAAGGAGTCTGGGTGAATCCGGCAACACATCGCTGGGCGTTCAGCGGCACGAGCATGACGCTGAGTGGTTCGTACGTCACCAGTGTGACTATTTCTTCGAAGGCCAGTGATTGGCTGGCATTTACCGGGACAACCAGCTGGAAACACGGATACAACAGAGCGGGGGTTATTACGCTGACGGGGGAAGTAACTGACTGGCGATCTGCCAAATCTGTCGGCAACTGGGGAACACCGACACTGGAAGGAAGTCTGGCGCCTGGTGGAACCCCGCTCTTCAACAAGCTTGCGATTGCGGGAAACGTTGCCTATGTCACATGCAATGCAACGACGGGTTTGTACATGATCAATATTGCCAATACCGCAACGCCGGCACGACTGAATAGCGCATTTTCCATCGGTTACAGTGCGTACGATGTCGTCATCCGCGGCAAGCGCATGTACGTTCTGACTTCAGATTCGAATGCAGAGCTGAAGGTGTATAGCATTACGAACCCATCAGTCCCCACCCTTATCACCAGTTATAATCTGCCGGGGAACGGACTTGGTACATCGCTCGCGACGGGCTTTTATGATCTCTATGTGACCGCCACGTACAGCGCGACAGCGGGCCAGTATGAACTGTATGCATTTGATATTTCCAACAGCGGCAGCGTTGTCCTGACCAGTGGCATCAACGATACAGCAACCATGCATGCCATTGCCCTGTCCGGGACGTCGGCTTATATCGGCAGCGCGCAGGATACGGGAGAGCTGACAGTGATGTACACATCTGCAACCGGTGCGATCACAGCCAACGGGACTTTCAACCTGACCGACCGTACACTGAACGGTATTGCCATCGCCGTGTCGGGCACCTCGGCTATTCTCGGAACAGAAAAAGGGACAAGTATTTCCGAGATGGCGCTCTTCAGTGTCGGAAGCGGTGTGCCTTCCGCCCTGCCTGGTCCGTGGTATCACGAAACAAGCGGCAGTCTCCTGGATGTCGATATGGATCCGTACCGCTGCTACACATTCGTAGCGGTCAGCTCCGGACGCAAAGCATTCCAGGTGGTGAACATGCGCAATAAAACAACACTGCCGGAACTGTATTCCTACAACTCTTCTACCGGCCTCGGGCGCGGACTGACGTACGACGCTGTGCGTGACAGGGTGTTTGTGACAACTGACAGTGCCATTCTGATATTCAGCCCCGCTGCTTCCGGAGGAAACTGCCCATGATGCATCTACGCGCACGCAACGGCTATGTCTTCCTGGTCACGGTTCTCATGATCGGGGCGATTGCGTCGACCACACTTCTCTCCCTGCTCCTGCTTGGATGGGCGGCGGAACAGAACGGCGCACTGGTTGAGCGTTCCCAGCATGCATTTGAACTGATGCAGATTTGTGCTGAACGTTCCCTGCGCTCCCTGCGTCTTGACCCGACCTACGCGGGGAATGAAACATTCACATTCGCCAGGGGGACCTGCAAAGTGTATGACATAGGCGGCAGCGGGAATCTCGACCGCACGCTCTGCATTGAAAGCGTGAGCGGTCCGGTGACCCGGCGTGTCGAAATACAGGTGAACAGGATTTTCCCTCTTACGACTATCCGTTCCTGGCAGGAAGTCACCGCATTCACCCGTTGCACATGACCAACCGTTTCTTCCAGCGTCGGGCCGGCAGTACACTCGTGGAGCTGCTGATTTTTGCTGCACTGCTGGGCATTGTGATGGGCGCCGTCCTTCCGTTGCTCTTCATGGCTGCGGAAGACAGACTCCTGCAGCAGACTATTTCTCTCGTCGAAAGAAACGGAGTGCAGGCCATGCAGAACATTACCCAGCGCGTCCGGAACGGTGAGCGGATTATTACGCCTGCGCTCGGTATGACAGGATCGGTTCTTGTAGTGCAGACAAGTTCGGGAGCTATCAATCCCACTATAGTCGGCATCAACAGCGGCTCTCTGATTGTCATTGAGCGTGTCACCAAAGAAATCATCACGTCATCACAGGTGGCAATCACACATTTTGAAGTCAGAAACACGTCGGTATCAGACACCCATCCGAGTGTCGAAATTATCTTCAATGTCTCGCGCACCACGCGCCTCCAGCAGCCGCACTCCTACGGGGAAATATTCAGAAGCAGCATCACACTTTTTCCGAATGATCTTCCATCCGGTGCCAATGACCAATGTGTAGCGCCATTTTGCCTGCCGGCCAATACATTCAACTGGCAGATTTATGATCCGGTGTCGGCTGACTGTCTGGAAGCGACATTGCCGATGACATGTACCTAGCGCCGCATAACCCGTCCTCTTTCAGAGTGCAGTCAAGACAGAAAAATTTTACGTGCGCCCATTGTTGTTACAATAAGGTCCACTTCCAGGACAGATTCTTGTCTGTCCGATCATTCTCTTCCCTTACTTTTATGAGTTTTTCTGCTCTTCGAGCACGAAAAGGGTTCACGCTCATTGAACTCCTGCTCGTGATCGGCATCATTGCCATCCTGGCATCCATCGTCATTGTGGCGATCAACCCGACCAAGCAGTTGGCTGACGCTCGCAACGCACAGCGCCGCGCGGATGTGAACACCATCCTCAACGCCGTGTACCAGTACGCGATCGACAACAACGGTAACCTCCCGACAACCATCACCACCACCGCTCAGATGGTTTGCGCAACAGGCGCAGCTGACTGTACGGGTAAGGTCGATCTCGATGTCCTCACAGGTTCCTACATTGTCAAACTCCCGATGGATCCGCAGGTCGATTCCGCTTCCGGTGGAACCGCTTACGTCATCGGTATCGACAGCAGCAACCGCGTGACTGTTTCCGCACCTCGTGCAGAACAGGGCGTCACGATCAGCGCACAGCGCTAATCGTCCGTCTTTTAGTATCGAAAAAGTATGAGCAAACAATGCCTCCGCAAGGGGGCATTGCTTTATAAAAAGAATCATTGATAAACTGCCGGTTGATGCATCCTTCCCTTTGTCATCGCCGCGCGGGTTTTACGCTTCTGGAACTTCTGGTGGTGATCGGCATCATTGGTGCACTCGCATCGATTGTTGTCGCCGCTCTCAGCCCCACGCGCCAACTTGCATCCAGTCGTGATGCAAAGCGGCAGAGTGATGTGAATGCGATTCTGAATGCGGTGTATCAGTACACCATTGATCATAAGGGCATACTGCCCGGAGGAATCCCTCAGGGAGATACGCCGCGGGGTATTTGTACTGTCACGGCAACGAGCTGCAACAACGGTGTGAATCTGAGAATACTATCGGGTTCGTATCTGGTCGCTATCCCCATTGATCCGCGTGCGCCGGAAAACGGAACGGGCACCATGTACTTCATCCATCAGAACACAAACAGCCGTCTGACGGTTACGGCCCCGCTCGCCGAGGAAAAATCTATCGTTGTGACGCGCTAAACAGGGTTTTAAAGTCATTATAACAGCCAGAATCCCGGAACGGCTTGGCCGGCTTCTCTGGCGAAAATCGGACTTTTTTGCTATAATAAGAGGAAAACACACATTCTATGCCAGACGCACCTGCGCCGTCCCCATTGGCAGCATCACGCACCTCGATTCTGCGTCGTATGGTCATGCAGGCTGCGATTCTGACCACATTCATCATTGTGCTTTTTTCAACGGTGTCGTTCATCATCGCACAGCGCATTTTGCAGGAATCGGTGCTCACACAGCTCTCCTCTCTTGCAACTGCATCGGAGGAAGGTTTGGAACAAACGCTGTCCCTCGCACGCGAACGCGCATCCTTACTTTCAGCAAATACAGAGGTGAAGCGTGTCTTTGCGGGCCAGGCGGGATCAGCAGAGCTTGGACGATTGCTCGCCGTGTTACAGCGTGATGAGCCGGCCCTTGCCGGTATCGAAGTCTACAATGCCGGCACCCAGATTCTCGGACAGGCCGGAGAGGCTGTCGGGTTACCTGCAGAAGCACTGCGCATGCCGTTTCACCGTCCGGTGATAGGGAAAACCGGCTGGCAGTGGTATGACGCGTTTACGCCGGTATGGGATGAGCAGGCGAATAAGATTGGAATCATTGCGCTTCGCTACCGCGCTACACCATTCATTGAGCCTCTCCTGCGCCTGGCACCCGCTCTGGGTGGCAGCGCCCGCACGATTTTCGGGGTGGAACAGAGCGGTCGCATTATCGTTATGCACCCCGATAGAAATGCAGAGCAGTCCTACATTCTCTATGTAAAAACAGCCGATGATGGTGTTGCCGGTATGCCGATTGCCCGTGGCGTCTTTGGAGAGGAAGGTGTCGGACGTTTTTACGATGAACAGGGGCGCGATGCGCTCGCTGCGTACCGTGTGCTGCCTTCTCTTGGTTGGGGAATGGCGGTGCAGATTGATCGCGATACCGCTCTCCAGCAGACAGAATCGCTTGCGTTCTCTGCTGCCATGCTTGGCGCGCTGCTCATTCTCCTCTCGATTGCTCTTGCCTATCTCCTCTCTTCCGAACTGACAGCCCCGCTCCGCGGTCTTGCACGCCGCGTGTCGGAGCTGCGCCCGGGTCACTGGAAAATCCAGCAGACTGTCCGCACCGGCGACGAAGTGGAAATGCTTGAGCATCAGATTGCAGATATGAGTGTGCGCCTGGAACAGCTCTACAAAAATCAGGAACACGAAATTACACAGCGCACTGCCGCACTCCGGAAACAGTACACACTCGATCGTACGATTCTCGACAGCATTGATCAGGGTGTGATCACCGTCGACCGCAAAGGCATGATTATGGGGGTTAACCCCGCCGCCGCCCGTCTGCTTGCACGCAAGAAAGAAACAATCATTGGTACATCTGCCGTGAAGGCACTGGATCTGCGCGGACACCGCGGCACACCCCTTGGCATCACACACCCGCTTACCACCTGCCTGCAGAAACGCCGCCAGGTCCGCTCCCCTGCTGATGCACACTGGAACATCATGCGCACGGACAGCACCATGCTGCCGGTTCTTCTTGCAGTCAGTCCGCTCACTGACGGCAAAACATTCTTCGGTGCCATCATTGTGCTGCAGGATATTACAGAAGAACGCAGACTTGATTATCTCAAGTCCGAATTCATCACGCTCGCATCACACCAGCTCCGCACGCCGCTCTCCGCCATCCGCTGGTATGTAGAACTCTTTGACGAGGAAAAGAAAACACTTACAGCGGACCAGCGTTCGTACCTGAAAGAAATTGATCATGGTCTCGACCGTATGGTCGCGTTGCTCACCGCCCTTCTCCATGCATCCCATCTGGAAGGCGAAGGTCTCCGTCCGGAAATGCAGATCATCGACGCCGGCGCACTCGTCCGCGAAATGGAAAAAGACTGCGAGACGATGGCAGGCGAAGCAGGTCTGCACTGCATGCTCAGCGCCCCGCGCCGCAAGATTATGGTCAAAACCGATCCGACTCTGCTGCGTATTGTGCTGCAGAACCTGGTCAGCAATGCTGTGAAATATTCCCGCAAAGGAAAGCGCATCAGTATTGGATTTTCTGCGAATAAGAGCACTATTGTGTTCTCTGTGCAGGACGAAGGTGTCGGTATTCCGGTTGCCGAACAGAAGCGTGTTTTCCAGCGCTTCTTCCGTGCAAAGAACGTCCGCCAGATGGATACCGATGGAAACGGACTCGGACTCTACATCACGAAATCCATTGTCGAGCGCCTTGGTGGCACGATTGAATTCAAGAGCCGTGAGAATGAAGGAACAACATTTACGGTGACCTTTCCGGTGAATGGGAAAAAGAAGGCTGCGTAAAAAAGACCTCCGCGCTCGGGCGAAGGTCAAAAAAGGAAAGGAATAGTTGTTCTCCCACATCGATAATTTGGGTGCTATGTTCCGACTACGAAGCGGTGGCAGTGATGCTTTGCCGGAGCGCTTCTGTCGACGTACGTCGTCTGCCCTGCAGCAACTTTGTTTTGATCAAACAGGATTCCAGGGGCGGAGTGGCGTCGATGGTGTCGAGAATGTCGCGCATGACCATTGTATCGACGGCAAAATCCAGTTCCCATCCGACGATCTCGTCCGAGTCATTCGTCAACGCTGCAACACTCAAACATGCACCATTGAATCGAAAGATGATCGTATCGTCTGTTTCCGTTTGTTCAATAGGATCGGACGTGGCCGCTTCAATGTAGCGTCGCGTACATTCCTCTTCGTTCTTCCCCCCGATTGATCGTAAAAATGATTGGCACGCTGAGACGCTGATCGTTGCGTCATAGGCTTTTGGACCTTTCAAACCTGGCATGATTTTCAGTAATGCCATTGCCAGATCGAGGTTGCCTGTCCGGACTGTCAAACTTAGCCTCTGCATAATTTCCTCCTTGTCGGATAATAAAGAGAACACACTGTCCTCTCCCAGCACTGCACTCTTTCTAAAAAAGCGCGATGCAGGAAGGAGACCTACGGGGTTTTGAAGGATCGCGCGACACTATGGTATTGGTCAAAGGAGTTGTCAATTTTATGTGTCATACCCTGCTTTTGGGTACGTAAAATCAGACTCTGACAGCAATAGGCCGCCAGAGTCCTGAAGGGAAAAGGTGGAAACGCTCTTTTTCGTCAGTTACGTAAGGACCAGCTCATATTCTGATTCAGGTTCTAAAATATCCTCCGGAGTATCTGTATGTTTGGCATTCCAGATCTTCATTTCGCAAAAACCTTCTGATCGCAGTACGCAATATGCTGTATGCAGAGGATCTTCATCACCCATTTGGCTATGAAACCCTGCAATACAAACGTGCCAGTCGTACAGCGTCTCAAGACGCCTTTTGATGGAGAAACTGATTTCGCCATCAAGCAGAAAGATGTGCTCTGCATTACAGCTGTAGGACATCTTGGGAATGCTGCATGTGATCGCGTTGCTCCGCTCCTGCAGCCTGTCTATTGGCATGCACCGTCGGACGGCCTCCAGGAAATGACGGATGGCATTCGTCGTACTGACTCCTTTCGTAAAAATAAGTTCCCATGCCATAATGATCATACACAGATCATCCGTAGTGAATTCCAGACGTGTTCTCAATTCTCCAGCTCCTTTGCAGGTCATGAAAATAAAAGAGAGTGACCTCTCCTCCCAGCGCCACCCTCAAGAGTGAGCACAACGCAGGAAGCAGATAGCGGCGATAGCAAAGAGCGGGGCCCTATAGTAAAAAGTGAGGGATATTTGTCAATCATTTTAGTGGAGCCGCTTGTCGGATTTGAACCGACGACCTACTCATTACAAGTGAGTTGCTCTACCACTGAGCTAAAGCGGCGTACTTACGGATTTTACCCTATTACTCATACCCGACCGAGTTACATTGTTTCCTGACGCCTCACTATGTGAGGCTGGGCACTGAGCTAAAGCGGCGAACTTAGGAACTCGGGCACTTTACATTTGCTGAGGCAAAATCCCAAGCCTTTTATTGTCAAATTCAGGCATTTCCGGCATAATAGGGTTCTGCTCTTTGATGATCGCCCCAATCCAGCCTCGGCTGAGATTGTGGGAGGAACGTCCGGACTCCACTGAAACGCCATGCGGCTAACGGCCGTCGCCTCGATATAATCCATAAAATCGGGGTAGGACAAGTGCCACAGAGACGATCCCCTTTAGTGGGGAGTGAAACGCCACGGAGTACCGTGGATTGTGCAACACACGTGTATGCATAATCGGTAAACTCATGGTGGAGCAAGGAGGAATTGGGTTTTTGGAATCAGTGATGGTTTCGTCACTCCATCTACCCCTCCGCATCGAGGTATCCAGGCAACTGGTACCCCAGAGAGATGATCATCCACTCGCAAGAGTGACAGAATCCGGCGTACAAGAGCAGGATAAAGCAGCCACGCTTAGCGTGGCTTTTTTGTGTATACTCTCCATAACTATGAAAAAGTCCGAGGCCCTCTTCGGCTTGGCGCGTATTCCATTGGATGCGCTTGCTGTCTGTGCAGCGCTGCTTTTGAGCTACCGCCTGCGTGAGGCGAATATCGATCTCGTGCCGTCGGTCCAGTTGCTCGACACAGCATCCACGCTGCCCGAGTTCTGGTGGTACGTCCGCGGCTTTATCCTTCCGAGCGTCGCGGTCTACGTTGGCATTGCCACTATGGTTGGGCTGTATGCATTGCAGTCGACGCGTAGTGCGTGGAATGAAGTGGCACGTATATTGCTTGTCACCCTTCTCTGGCTGGTCCTGGTAATGGCGTGGTTTTTCCTTGTCCGCAGGCAGTTGTTTTTTTCCCGTATCCTGCTGCTGCACTCGCTGTTCTTCATGACATTCTTCGCCATCCTCGGACGTGCGAGTGTGACGGTGTTGCAGCGGTCGCTTCTGCGGTCGGGAATTGGGGTGCGGTATGTGGTCTCAGTTGGGAAGCAGAAACTGGCAGACAGTGCGCGCAGGACTCTTGCACGGGATGCGCGGTATGCGTATTTGGGACACGTGACGAATCTGGATGCCATCATGAAACTCAGCAGCAAACAGAATCTGGATCTTGTACTTCAGACAGATCCCAACCCTGAAAGTGATACCACCCTTCTGCTCATCGACTTCTGTCGCAGCCACCATATCGGCTACGCATTCCTGCCGCCGGTCTTTGCGGATGTCCCGCATCAGCTTGTGGTTGAACGCTTGGGATTACTCCCCATGATCCGCTTCCGCCCCACGCCGCTGGATGGATGGGGACGTATTTTCAAGCGCACATTCGACATCATCATCAGCCTGATTCTCCTTGTCCTGCTCTCCCCCGTTTTTCTGATTGTCACGCTCGCCATTCTCATCGATTCCGGTCGGCCCATTTTCTACGTGTCGAAACGTGTGGGCGAAGAGGGAAAGAAAAAAATAGGCGTGCTCAAGTTCCGTTCGATGATTCCCGATGCTGACAAGCGCAAGCAGGAACTCATCGATAAAAATCACCGCAAGGACGGTCCGCTCTTCAAAATCAAAAATGATCCGCGTGTGACCCGTGTAGGCGCGTTTCTCCGCCGCTGGTCCATTGATGAGTTCCCGCAGCTTCTGAACGTTCTGGGGGGCTCTGTGTCCCTTGTAGGGCCACGTCCGCATCTGCCCGAGGAGGTCAAACTCTATAGCTCATATCAGCGCCGTGTGTTCGCTGTTCGCCCGGGTGCCACAGGGCTTGCACAGATCTCCGGTCGCTCAGACCTGAAGTTTGACGAGGAAGTCGCGCTGGATCTGAAGTATGTGGAGGAGTGGACGCTCTGGTTGGATTTGTGGATTTTGTGGAGGACGGTGGTGGTAGTGTGTTCGAGGAAAGGGGCGGATTAGAAGTGTCACACTGCTTGCCGGCCGTAGCTTTTAGCGAAGGCTGGAGGACGCTCGAAGTGTGATGTATGTGGTTGTTCTGTTTTTGTATTGTTTGCCCTTCGGGGTCGTTCTTTCTTGTCTGCCCGACAAGAAAGAACCAAAGAAACGCACCGGCACCAAACGCCTCTCCACCTGCCGCAACACCCCTCGTTGGTGCCGGGAGCCACCCCTTGTACCTCTTAGACCATGACGTCTGTCAGTCTTTATTTCTGAAAGCTGAAAGCTTCCCTTAATCTCATTCCTCATTCCTCAATCTTTTGCTACCATTTATCCAATGAAGAACCTCGATCGCATCGTCGCCGGCGTCTGCGGACTTATTCTCCTGATTGTTGCTGTGCAGAGCCTGTTCCCGCGCGCCTATGTACCGGCTCCGCCACCACCTCCGCAGGAGATTGGTACCTGTACGGGTGAGCCCATCCTCGTGGACTTTGCATTCACAGGGGGCGTGAACGAGCCGTGGACCTGCCGCGAACAGTGCGACGACAATGAGCCGCGCTATATTCTGTATACGAACGGTCGCGCAACACAGTGTGAAACGCCGCCGGGATGTAATGACACGGGGGAGGACAACAATATCACCTGCGTGCCGCCGGTGAAATCGGTGGAGTAAGCGACAGGGTTGAGATTGAGGAATGAGGAACTGTTATAGTGGTTGCATGAGTATGCGACGACTATCGATTCTATTGGCAGTTTTATGTGGAGGTTTATTCCTGATTTTTGCTGTCTTTACATGGCCTGTGTGGGGATCGATGATTCAGGATTACAGTACCAGAGTAGCTTTTAGCGAGTCTGATTGGCTCGCCGGTGTTGATGGGAGAGCTGCGAATCCAAAGCGGACACAAATGGTTGATAGCCTGCTTCAGACTGTTGATTTTCATGGCAGAACGAAAACAGAAGTTATTGCCATACTCGGCGATCCGACACCGGCGGATTATTTTTCAGAGTATGATTTAGTCTACTGGCTCGGGCCGGAGCGAGGATTTTTGAGTATTGATGATGAATGGCTGGTATTCACGCTCGATAATTCTGCGAAGGTGTCTGACTACAGGGTCATCACTGATTAGAACAACTTCAACTGATCCGGCTCCTTTTTCGCGGGAGCTTCATCCGCCTGCACATCATCGCTTTCGCCAAACTGTGCCAGATACGCAATCACGCGTTTGCCGTAGCCTTTTTCCTTGAGCCTTTTATCCAGCACCATCATCTCCCCGCCATCAACGCGCTGCCTGCAGAACATACGCAGTAACCGGAAGCCACGGCACTCCACCCTCGGCAGTGCGTAGCCTTCGAAGGAATTACGGTGGTGGTCTTTGCGCTTGCCGAAGACCGGGTGGTTTGGGTGATCAAATGGGAGTGCCTCCAGAATCAGGCGGTCGACGGAGTTCTGCGGGAGCTCGGAGCCTTCGTACATCCACGGCGTGAGGATCATGATGGTGGTGCCTTCGCTCGTGAGGAATTCTGACTCCATACGGTTCTGTCCGCCGGAGAGGCCCTGGCAGATCAGTGTCACGTTTTTCTGTTCGAGGTTCTGCGTGTGGTCAATGTAGAGCTGCTCGATGGTGCGCTTGCTGCCGGCAAGGATAATAGTTTTTCCGGGGAGAGGATCTTTCAGGAACGTTGCCGATGTCATGTCATCCGGGAAAGACACAGTGACAGGACAGGGTGTGCGCCGGTCATCAATGGTGGAAAGTACGGGGCGCTTCGGGGGCACCACTTCCACGACAGACTCGGTACAGCCGCGCGGGACAAGGAGTGTTGTGGCGTAGACGTCGTACAAATACCGGTCGAGGAAACGGTCGACGTATTCGGGCGCGGCGTTCAGGTACAGACTTCCGTTGATGCGGCTTTCGGCCCAGACAATGTTCTCGCTCAGAAGAGAGGGCTCCAGCAGGGCAGCGAGTTCGAGGAGCATCTGGCGGGTTTTTTCGGGGAGATCTGTGCCCGACAGGATGTCCCCTACCTGTGCGCGGAGGCCTTTGGTTTCGGGGGTGTCGAGATCGCCTTTGGTGATGAAGTGCACGTCTCCACCCTGGCGGATTTTTTCCACCCAGATACTCAGCAGATCCGT
Source organism: Candidatus Peribacteria bacterium (assembly GCA_023038255.1). NCBI lineage: Bacteria > Candidatus Peregrinibacteriota > Candidatus Peribacteria > Candidatus Peribacteria bacterium. The sequence goes on from CP082927.1 coordinate 50,133, forward strand.
GAGGCTGGTGAGCATCTCATCTCCGGATGATGCGGCGCGCAGATTGTCGATGCTGCATTCATGCCCGAAGGCCTTCGTGGCGGTGTCCTCCAGCATGGAGGCATCATCAATAATAATGTGTGCATCTTTGGTGAGGGCGCTATGCGCGGCATGTCCCGCATCAGCTAGGAACGCAAGGAGCTGACGGTGGTCCAGCAGGAACACGCTGGAGGATGTTTTAAACTGTGACGTATATGCATCCGCCTGTTCGGTGCAGGCAAGCTTGCCGTACCAGATGTCTTTTTCCACTCCGTGCAGGGAAAAGTCATTGCGTGTGCGTGGCTTGAACCAGCGCAGTTTCATGGCGAGCAGTGCCTCGTCCGATGTCATGGATGTCTGCGCGAGCAGGGCGGTTTCTGCATCGGGGTTGAGGAGCAGATGTGCGGGGTGGATGACGGTGACATGGTCCGGAATATGCAGGCGGCTCAGTTGTGCTTCCAGATTCTTGACCGCAATCCACGTTGTCCCGTCGCTCTCCGCAGCACCATTGATGATCTCCTGGAGCCCGTCCGGATGGAGGCCTTCTTCATACAATTGCACGGTTCCTACCGCAGGTTTCACAACTGTCACTTTCCGCTCCCCGATCGCCGCTCCCTGATCTCCAGCTAGTGGTGCAATCCACGATGCTCCTGCACCTCCTTCCTGCGGCAGCGCATCGAAGAGTCGAGCGTACCCGGAACCCGTTCGTCCGAGCATGTCTTTTGCAAAGGCCAGTTCCTCTGCATTCAATTCCAGCAGTCTCTCCCAGATTTTTCCGAGCAGTTCGAGTGTGGCGCGGACATCGCCGAGTGCTCTGTGCGCAGGTGCATGATTCAGCTTGAGCGTCGCGCTCATGTACGCCAGTGAGTAGCTCCGGAACTCCGGAAACACGAGCGATGCGAGCATTGAGGTATCAATCCACGGGCGACTACTCAGATCAATCCCCTCACCGCGGATCATCCCGATATCAAAGCCAAGGTTTTGTCCCACGAGCAATGTATCTTCCCCAATATGTCCGCGGATCTCCTCCAGTTTTTCCTCAAAGCGCGGCTTGTCTTTTATATCCTCCGGGAAAATACGCGTGAGGATCTGAATGTGTGCTGGGATTTCTTCTGTCACGCTCAGCAGTTGCTCAAACGTATCTGTCACCTGACCGTCTCTTGCCTGCATGGATGCAAATTCAATGACATGATGCACTTTCGGCACGAAGCCGGTTGTTTCTGTGTCGAGGACGGTAAAGGGGAAGGGGGGCAGTTTCATGGAGGGAGGATAGCAGATAATGGTTATGGGAAATCAGTTATGGGTTATGGGAACCTATAAGAGACCCCATAACCCATATTCCCATAACTCATAACCCGTTCATTACGCAGCCACAGCTCCTTCCCCTGCCATCGGCTGATCGCTGTCCGGAGTCAGAGATGCCGCTTCCCCGGTGGCAACGTCTGCCGCGGGGACAACCTCAATCTTCTCCTGCAGTTCTTCAATTGCTTCTGCGTTGGTCTCTTCAACCGTGTCCGACTGCATCATTTCTGTGCCGTCGCGGAGGGACGAGAGCTTGGCCTTGAACGCAGGCAGCTCTTCGTAGTTATACATGTCGAGTTCGAAGCCTGTCAGGTCCGTTGCGAGTCTGATGTTCTGGCCTTTCTTTCCGATCGCCATCGGGCGCTGTGCTTCTTCGACGAACACGGCTGCACGCTTTTTGATGCGGCGGCCCTGGTCATCCACCTGCTCGGTTCCGTTCACAATAATCACGGCGGAAATGGCAGCGGGCTGAAGAGCAGTGGAAATCAGTTTGATGGCGTCCTCGCTCCACTCAAGCATGTCGACGCGCTCACCATTGATCTCTTCCATCACCGCCTGAATACGCACACCTTTCTGTCCGACACAGGCGCCGATCGGGTCGATGCGCGGGTCCTTGGAGCTGACGGCGACCTTGCTGCGGAATCCGGCATCGCGGGCAATACCGCGGATTTCGACATCACCATTGCGGACTTCCGGAATTTCGAGTTCAAGCAGTTTCTTCACAAGCAGCGCATGGGTGCGGCTGATTTTGAGCTGTGGTCCTTTGCCGGTCATTTCGACTTTCTCCAGGAACACGCGGATGCGCTTACCGGTGTAGTAGTGTTCGCCGGGGATCTGCTCACGCCATGGGAGCGAGACGGTCATGCCTTCAATTTCGAGCGTCACCCAGTTCGGGTCGACCTTCGTGACAGTTGCTGTCAGGAGTTCGCTTTCGCGGTCCTTGAACTTTTCAAACAAGCTCATGCGCTCTGCTTCCTGGAGTTTCTGGAGGATCACCTGCTTGGCAGCCTGCGCAGCAATGCGTCCGTACTCTGCGGGCGTCACATCAATCTCCACTTCGTCACCAACCTCAACATCGCGCTTGATGCGCTTGGCATCGTCAAACTTCATTTCAAAGTTCTCGTTTTCCACTTCCTCCACGACTTCTTTGATGAGCAGAATGCGCGGCATCTCCGCACCTTCGTCGAGCTCGACGCGGATTTCCATTTCTTTGTTACCGTAGTCCTTGCGGTATGCGGTAGCGATAGCCTGTTTGACGGCTTCGATGACCTGCTCCGGAGAGACATTTTTCTCGGAACAAATCTGATTGATAGCGGCGATGAATGATGCGCGCATAGGATGAGGGGTTAAGATTGAGGGATGCGGGTTGGTCACACTGAGCGGAGCCGAAGTGTGCGGCAAAACCACCATTCCGATGCTACGGAATAGTGTGAATTACTGAAACCATAGCTAGTATAGCCAAATTGACATGCAGCGCAAGGTTATTCGCGGCTGCTCAGGCCCTTCAAAAACGCCCGGTAATGCCGTCCCCGCATGGTCGGCGTCAGGGCAATTAGCCTGTATGCAAGCAGTTTCAGCCCGGTTGGCATCCGTCCCAGTTCCGGATAATCCGCGGTTAAGAGTGTGAGGGATGTGCCGAGTGTTTCCATACGTTTGAGAGAATCACCCAGTTCGATGTGATGATGATGCAGCGCCGTCGCATCGCGTTCGTAGAAGAGCGGAATCTCTGCGTCACGCAGCTGCTTGCCCCAGAGAATATCTTCCCAGCCGTAGAGTGTTGCGTCTTCGTTGAACGGGAATTTTTTCGCAATGGCAGTCGGTACACTGATGTTGCTGGTGTAGGTGAAACGCTCCTGCATTTCTGCCGGAATCAGCATGCCTGCGTATTTTTTGATGATCGGGTACCCGAACTGCCAGCCTGTTTTTTCGAGCCAGCGCATCACGCTATTAATGCCGCATGCCGGGTCCCATGTCGTGAATCCAAGTACGGCAATGGGGCGCGGGTTGAGCGTTGAGGCCTGTGTCTGCATCCGCAGATGTTTCTCGCACGCATCCGGCGCCAGAAAAATATCATCACCAATAAAAAGGACATACGGGGCAGTCGCCTTCTCCACTCCACGGTTGCGCGCGACTCCCTGTTGCGATTTTGGAATGGCAAAATACTGGATGGACAGGTCATGCGTTGACGGGTTCAGCATGACACGGGTCTCTTCGTCGTCTTCACCGTCGTGGACGACAATCACTTCAAGCTGATTTGTGATGGTCTGTTTCGCCAGTGCCTGCAGACATTTCTCCAAAATGACCGCCCGTTTGTGTGTGGGGATGATGACCGAGAGGATCGGCTGGTTCGGCATAGATCGATTGTAGCGCAGGTTCAACCGGTGTGGGCTCAGAATATTGAATCTGCTCCTTCAGCAGATCGAGGGGGCGGATAATAGTCCCATAGGATTCGTAAATTTCAGGAATACGACAGAGTGCCACTGTGTATATCTGTTGCACTGCATTAATTAAATTCTGTATGTGAGCGGATGTCACTTTGTCATCATCAGCCCGGAGAATCAGATGGAGCCGGACTGCAGTGATGACGCTTTCACGTAAAATTGCCAGATAAGAAGCCTCTCCTTCCACTGGTGTGAGAGGATATGTTTCTTCGATGCGGGAAAGACAGTTGGCTGTATTCATAGTAGTAAATTAATATAATTTCAGTATTTTGTCAAATAGGTCTACAATCGGGCCTATGAAAGCGATTTTCCTGAACTTTGCAAGCAATAACTCTTCTCCGGAGGCAGAAGCCTGCTTTGCGCTTGTGACTGAAGAAAAGACGGTTGCCTACACCCCCGTGGATCACCGTATTGGCGACAGTGGATTGATGCCCTTACTCGAAGAAACCCTGCAAAAGGCCGGTTGGACCTACAAAGACCTCACACATATCGCCTGTATAGTCGGTCCGGGCGGATTTACCAGTCTGCGCATGGCGGCATCACTGGCTAATGTCATCGCTGATCAGTTGAAGATCCCCGCTACAGGCATTCATCTGTCTGATTTGTACTACGTACGATCTAAGAACCCCAATAACCAATCACCAATCACCAATAACCCATTCATCTGGTTTCATTCTACAAAGAAAACGGATGTCTTTGTTCGTACATTCGGCATTGAAGAGTCGCCCTGGGAAGATCCAACACTCGTTCCCGTCGCAGATCTTGCAGCCCATAGCTCGCAGCTCGCAGCGTCGTCCTGGAGCGGCGAACTCATCCCCGACCATCGCATCATCATCGATTCATTCTCGTTACAGCCCGCAACACTACAGCCCGTTGCAGATATTCTTCCTGCATTTCTCGCACCCCAAACCTACGGTACAGGCTTGCTGCAGCCGTGGTATGGGAGAGGATGGTGATGTTACGCAGCCTGGGCTTCCCAGAACCTGTTGATCGCGTCGATGTGTGCGGCATCAAAATCTTTCTGTGCCTGGGTAATGTCCTTTTTGTGTCTTCCAAGCTCCTCGTGATGCACGTCAATCAGGCGCTGCATTTCTTCCGGCTTGAGCGCAGCCAGTACCACAACGGGTTCAGGGCCATTTTTACCGTTTCTCTGAATGTCTTTAAAGGCCACGTCTTTCCGTTCGTACTGCGCATGCAGAAGATCGGTTTGCCACGCATTGAACGTACAGATGCTCTCGCAATGGCCCTCACCATTTTTCAGATAGACCATTGTGTCTTCGTGCGGCTTTGTGGTGGTCATGAAGAAAGATCCGACCGGAACATCTGTCCATTCAGTAGAGCGGAATAACATGGTCTGAAGATGATCCAGTGTCTCCTGATTCGTCCCACGGGCCTTCTCTGCAAGCAGCAACTCTTCGCGTTCGCGCATAATCTGCAGCGGACCCGGCAGGGGCCTGTAGTGGACGGGTGTACGCAGGAGGGTTTCGTATTTTTTACGAATCTCATCCTGGCCTGGAACATACGCAACCTCCACACGCCTATTGGCATCCATGTTATTGCTGATGCGCATAGGGTCAGGCAGATCCGGGACGGGTAGTTTATTGGCCTCAGTGCGCACCTGGTTCATTCGTAGCGCATACTCTCTCTGTTCCTGTATAGACTGTCTCTTCGCAAGATCACTTTCCGTCGGTGCCGTGATGCGCACACGCCGGTCGCCCTGCTTTTCCCACAATTTATCGTCTCCCGCTTCTGTAAAGAGGGTGCCGTCCGGGAGATTGCCAAAGGCGTCATCACGATAATCCGGCTGCGGAGAGTGTGTACGAGGGCAAAGACGGTGTTCGCGGAGTGAAAACTGCATAGAGTGTATATTGGTATGAATTGTTAACATTATACAACAAATTATGGATTTAATCAACTATGAATAATACCCAAAAAGACGGGGAAAAGATGCGTTTAAGGCGAGGATTGCTATACTCTTCGCTCTTCATTCAGATATTCTCAAACGTATGGCTATTCTCGATTCCCTCAACAAACTCCTCGGCGACCCGAACGAAAAAGAACTCAAGAAAATCCGCCCTGTGGTTGCAGAGGTGAGAGCATTCGAAAAGCGTCCGGAGATCCGCGCCCTGACTCTGGCCGATTTGCCTGCAAAGACTGAAGAACTCAAAAAGAAAATTGCGGATGGCATGACACTCGATCAGATTCTGCCGGAGGCATTCGCCGTCGCCATCCGTGCCTGTGAACTGCTGGTTGGCCACAAGGAAATAATCGGGCGTCAGGAATTTGTGTGGAATATGGTGCCGTTTGATGTGCAGATTCTGGGAGGAGCGGCGCTGCACAAAGGCATGATTGCAGAAATGAAAACAGGAGAAGGAAAGACGCTCGTGTCTACATTGCCGGTGTATCTCAATGCTCTCAGTGGCAAAGGCGTCCACGTTGTGACGGTGAACGACTACCTCGCAAAGCGCGACAGCCAGTGGATGGGAGTGCTCTACAAGGCACTCGGTCTCACGGTTGGTGTCGTCGTCCATGGCATTAACACCGAAGACCGCCGCGCCGCCTACGCATCAGACATTACCTACGGAACCAACAACGAATACGGGTTTGATTACCTGCGCGACAACATGGTGAGCAGCATCAAGCAGCAGGTGCAGCGCGGACTAAACTTCGCCATTGTGGATGAAGTAGACTCGATTCTCATCGACGAAGCCCGCACCCCCCTCATCATCAGCCAGCCGGCGGAGGAATCCACAACCAAGTACATGCAGTACGCGATGCTTGTAAAAAACCTGCAGGAGAATGTGCACTACACGAAAGATGAAAAGCAGCGTGCAGCGGTGTTGAGTGATGAAGGAATCAAGAAAATGGAAGAGCTTCTCAATGTGGAAAATATCTACACCGAGAAAGGATTCGAAGAAGTGCATCACATCGAACAGGCGCTCCGCGCGCATGCCATTTATCAGCGTGATGTCGATTACGTGGTCTCGAACAACGGCGAAATCGTGATCGTCGATGAATTTACCGGACGTCTGATGCCGGGCCGCCGCTACAGCCACGGTCTGCATCAGGCGATTGAAGCGAAAGAAGGGGTGGAAGTGCAGCGCGAATCAAAAACACTCGCAACCATCACGTTCCAGAACTACTTCCGTTTGTACAAAAAACTCGCCGGTATGACCGGTACCGCAAAGACGGAAGAAGAGGAATTTGAATCCATCTACAAGCTCCGCGTACTCGTCGTGCCCACACACCGCCCGATGGTCCGCGACGACCGTTCCGATGCCATCTATCGCACTGTGTCTGCGAAATTCAAAGCTGTCGCAAAGCTCGCAAAAGAGAAAAATGCACTCGGTCAGCCGGTGCTCATCGGCACAACATCCATCGAAAAATCCGAAGTCCTCTCGCTTCTCCTTAAGCAGGAAAATGTGCCGCACCAGGTGCTCAACGCCAAGCATCATGAACAGGAAGCAGAGATTGTCGCCGGAGCCGGACAGAAAGGATCAGTGACGATTGCGACCAACATGGCCGGTCGTGGAACAGATATCAAACTCGGTGACGGTGTGCAGGACCTTGGTGGTCTCGCGATTCTCGGAACAGAACGTCATGAATCCCGCCGCATTGATAACCAGCTCCGCGGTCGCGCCGGACGCCAGGGTGATCCGGGAGAGTCTCAGTTCTTTGTGTCCATGGAAGATGATCTCATGCGTTTGTTTGGTGGTGACCGTCTGAAGATGATGATGGAACGTCTGAATGTGCCGGAAGATGTGCCGCTGCAAAACGGTATGGTCAGCCGCAGTATTGAAGGTGCGCAGAAGCGCGTGGAAGGACATCACTTCGACACCCGTAAACACGTGCTCCAGTACGACGACGTCATGAACAAGCATCGTGCGCTTATTTATAAGCGGAGGCAGAAGATTCTCGAGAAGATCGACGAACAGGTTATGGGTGATGGGTTATCGGTTATGGGAAACGAAAATGCTGATGGATCGTTGCATGAAGATATTCTGCGTTCTATCAAAAAAGAAGGACGCAATATTGTCATGACACATGCGGTCGGACAGGATCCGGATCAGTGGGCTATTGAAAAAATTGTCGATGAATTAAGTGGTCTGCATCCGCAGTTCAGAGAGATTCTCAGTGAAGCAAAACTGAAGACATTTGTGGAGCAGGAAAAAATGGCAGACGCCGTCGAGCAGGCGCTCGGATCGTTCTACGACATCAAGTGCAAAGAGAGTGGCGAAGACATTGTGGCGCAGGCAGAACGCGTCATCACCCTGCGTTCCATTGATACGCACTGGATGGATCACATCGATGACATGGCACATCTGCGCGAACAGGTGGCCTTTGCCGGCTACGCCCAGCGTGATCCGGTCATTGAGTATCAGGACCAGGGCTTCCGCCGCTTCCAGAGTCTGCTGAATAACATCGAAAGCGCAATTGTGCGCGCCATTCTCCAGGTTGATTTTGCCCAGTTCGCGCCGCGCCAGATTCTTGAGCAGGCCGAACAGGATCTTGCAGGTCTCACCACGAACGAAGCACAGATTGAAGGAGAGCTCGACCAGACCGGTGTCGGTGCGCTCAATGTTCTGAATGAGAATAACCAGAACACGATGCTCGGGCAGGCGGTCCGTCAGCAGCTCGGTGGCCAGCAGCGCGTCACAACTCCGCAGGCAAAGCCTTTGTCATCGGAGAAAGTCGGACGCAATGATCTGTGCCCGTGCGGCAGCGGGAAGAAGTACAAGAAGTGTCACGGACAGGACGAATAAGATCACTTCTTCTTTTTCAGATCTTTCGCATCCGGCTTCTTCTTTTTCTTCAGCATATTGATAAGTGTATCCGGAACGGGCAGTGCAATTTCCGCGACGACCCATCCGACTCCATCCAGAATTTCTCCGGCAATGCTGGAGGATTTTTTCTTGGGTGGAACAGGCTCTGGTTTTTTGGTGGCCATGAGTATGATGGGGGGAAGAGTTTCCTCTCTATGACTCCCTTTTGAACAAAATGTGACAATAAAGAAAGGAAGAATTCCAGGAAGTGTCATACCATGTAGAATGATCGTTATCTTCCCCATTACCCATGAAAATGTTCCTCTCTTCATCTGCCATCGCAAGTCTCGTATTGTCTGCCATCGCTTTCTTTCCGCCGACACAAGCAAGCGCACTTAGCTGTATGCAGGCTCCCCCCTTTACAGAGGCCGTTGCACAAGCAGAAATCATTCTGGAAGTGATGCCGTTGCAGCTTGCTTCAACAGAGGAGATATCGTTCCACTGGGATGTAAAAGTGCTGAAGACGTATAAAGGCGATGTGACGGTTGGTGCGAGAGTGCAGGTGATAGAAAGCGTCTGGCCTTCCACGAAGGATTATCAGTCCGCTCTTCATGAGGAAGAGCCGATGCTCCTCTTCCTCCGTGCCAGTAAAATACCTGACACATTTATTTACGGCCTCTGTGACTTTACGAGCCGCTCTCTGGTCGAAAAGCCGCTGACTGCGGAGGAGAAAAAGATTCTCAACGCAGCATCAACAGACGACACATGCCAGCCTTATGTCTGTAAGGACGGCACTACACATGCGCGTTGTGCAGCAGATGGAACCGTCATCAATTACTTTGCACCAGTGTGTCTGACACATGGCGGGGATGCAGAAGCGTCTGGGTTCACCGATGTATCAGCGACTCATGCGAATGCAGATGCCATCGCGTATGTGAAGGCAGAAGGTATTGTCTCCGGTTATGCTGATGGAACGTATCGGCCGGATCAGACTATCAATCGCGCAGAGTTCACAAAAATCATCACTGTCGCGCTGTACGGGCAGGCAATGATCGACCAATGTGGATCTTTCTATCCTTTTTCCGACGTCCCGCGCGATGCATGGTACGTGAAACATGTCTGTCGTGCGCGTGATGGCTGGCTCTTGAGTGGTTATCCGGACAATACCTTCCGCCCCGCGCAGAATATTAACTTTGTAGAGGCAGCAAAAATTCTGGCAAACGGCTATAACCTGATTCATCGCGAAGAGCACTGCAACGGCAAGCTCTGCCCCGATGTCGATACAGTGGACCATCCGTGGTATGAGCAATACGTCCGTGCTCTGGCTGCTGAAAATGCCATTCCTTTCTCTATTGTCGGTCTGAATCAGGCGATCACCCGCGGGGAAATGGCGGAGATCATTTATCGTTTGAAGACGAAAAATACCGACAAGCCATCACGGACATATAACTATCTCCTTGGATTAATGGAAACATCCGGCGAAGACGACAGTGTTCGCAGAGATGATAAGCGAAGTTCAGATGTGAACAGTATTCTCAGCGCGATCCGTTTCTACGCTCTTGATCACAATGGATCATTGCCATCAGGAATTCCTTTGAATGAATCCCTGGAAATTTGCAGCGATACTGAATGTGATTCTTCTTTTGTGGAGCTTCAAGTGCTGGTTGGAACCTATCTTCCTGCCATTCCTCAAGATCCGCTCATTACAAGTCAGGCAGAGACTTTCTACTTTATCTCCCGTGACAACGCCGGATATGTCACTATTTCTGCGCCGCATGCAGAGTCAAGGGTAGTGAGTGTTACGTTGTCCGTTGGTAATTAGGGTATCGTTTTACGGAGTTTTGGATGTAAGTCTGTGCTAGACTTATCCCCCATGTCTCCCCAAAAAATAATCGGCCATGCCCGCCAGCTTGCGGAACTTGCAGCGGATATTGAAAGCAAGAATATCGCGCACGCGTACTTGTTTGCGGGAACGCCGAACCTCGGAAAGACAACGGTGGCGCAGTGGTTTGCGCGTGAGCTTTTGACGGAGGGAAAAACGCACGAGGAAAAAGAGGAGATTGATCACCAGATTCTGCACATGATCCATCCGGATCTGATGGTGCTGGATCAGCTGTGGATTGAAGACAAATGCGAAGACTGGGATGTCATCGCACGTTCAAGCAATGTACCCCAGCAGCATCGCGCAAAGGCACCTGCCATGCGGACGGATGTCATTGGGATCGACGACGTACGCGAGATCCAGAGCCGCTTGCAGGAGACGGGAAACGGTCAGTATCGCTTCTGTCTTATTCGCGGCATCGAACGTATGCAGGACGCTGCGGTGAATGCGCTCCTGAAGACGTTGGAAGAGCCGCCGCCCGGACGCATTTTTCTGCTCACGACAGACTCACTCCAGACCGTACTTCCCACTATCCTCTCGCGATCCCGCGTGATCCGATTCCAGCGCGTCTCCGATCGGGACGTCGCAACACTGCTTGAAGAAACAGAGGAAGAGGATCGCCGGTTTATTCTGCACCTCGCACAGGGCGCCCCCGGCCGCGCGATCCGCCTGGCCAATGATCCCGATGCACTGCGTGAAGAGAAGCAGTTCCATCAGCAGGCGATGTCGTTCTGGAATACATCGTCCCCCATCGATCGCATGATGGCGCTGACACCGCTGCACGAACGTGGGGCAGAGTCCGAACGGTTCCTGTTTCACCTCGCACTCGCGCTCCGGGAGAAAGGTGAGTACACGCATGCACAGCAAAAAGCGTTAAATGAGCTTGTGGAAGGACTTCGGACAAATGCGAGCCGTCCGCTTATGACAGAGCATTTTGCGACCCAAATCGCCCAATAATCCCGTATTTTTGAGTATCTTTGGGAGATTTTCCCCTATAATCGTCGCTCTATGGATATTCGGTATCACATCACAGGCGGTATTCCTTTGCAGGGCGAAGTGACGATCAGTGGATCAAAAAATGCAGCCTTGCCGCTTATTGCCGGATCAGTGCTCGTGAGTGGCATCACTGTGCTCCACAACGTTCCACGTCTGCGTGATACAGAAACCCTCCTGAAAATTCTCGAATTCCTCGGTGCCACGACGCATTTTGAAAACGGTACCGCCACCATCGATACCACCAAACTTGAAAGCAAACCGATCCCGTCCGAGCTTGTCTCCAAGCTGCGCGGCGCCATTGTGCTTCTGGGTCCGCTCCTCGCACGCTTCGGTGTTGTTGAAATGTCCTATCCGGGTGGATGTGTGCTCGGCAAGCGTCCGGTTGAGGCGCATGTGCTGGCTCTCATGCAGATGGGTGCGGAGAACATGAGTACCTCGGATGTCATTCACCTCCAGGGGAAACTCCAGCCGAGCCGCATCATCATGCCCGCTTTTTCTGTCACCGCGACAGAGATCGCGATTTGGGCTGCAGCCGCAACGGTCGGCGAGACGCGCATCGACATTGCCACCGCTGAGCCCCACGTACAGGCTGTCTGCCGTATGGCGCAGGAGATGGGTGCAAGAGTGGAGGGAATCGGCACGAACACGCTTATCATCCACGGAGTCGGCCACCTGCGTGCGGTTGAATTCCGTGTGCCGTTTGATTATCTGGAAGCAGGATTGTTCGTTATTGCCGCTCTCGTCACAAAAGGAAAGCTGAGACTCCGCGATGTTGATGCCAATGACCTGATTGTCTTTCTCGACACTATCCGCCGCGCCGGGGGGCTCTGGAAATATGATCCCGCAGAGCGTGTGCTGTTTGTGGATGGCGAGCTCTCTATTCTCCAGTCGATGAAAGTGCAGACCGGTATTCACCCCGGCTTCCCAACGGACTTACAGGCCCCTATGGGAGTGTTGATGACGCAGGCAAAGGGGGTGAGCCGTATTTTTGAATGTATCTTTGAGGGGCGCATGGCGTATCTGTACGAACTGGAAAAGATGGGTGTGCACATGGAAATCCTCAATGCCCATCAGGCGCTTATTATCGGTCCTACACCTCTCAAAGGCCGCACCGTTGCATCCAATGATATCCGTGCCGGTGCCGCTATGGTCCTTGCCGGGCTCTGCGCAGAAGGCCGCACCATTGTGACAGACGTGCATTACATTGAGCGTGGTCACGACAGGCTCGACGAGAAGCTGCGCAGCGTCGGGGCTAAAATCGATCGCGTCGTGGTCGATGCACCTCCGCCCCAGTCGTAAGCCCCCGTATTTTCCCTAGCCCAAACCCTCACCCTCACCCTACAATCTATACATATGGCACAACTGACTTTCTCTCTCGTTGGCGGCTCCACCCTGAAGTGTTCCGGTGGTCCTATGCCCTTCACCGTCTTTCCGGACAAAGTCCAGAGCGGCGTCCTGAATCTTTTGCCGTCTCCGCAGGAAAGTCCCAGCCGCGAAATCATTTCCTGGCCGGGTGAGTACGATATTGCCGGCATCACCGTGCGCGGTATTGGCCAGAACGAAGGTCAGAAAGTATCGTATGTACTCGACATCGACGATATCCGCTTTGCCTTCCCTGCGTCTCCGCTCGAAGACTGGCGCGATGAAGACATCGAACGCATGGGCGAGGTCCATGTGCTTGTTCTTCCTGCAGAAGACCCCAAGAAATGCCAGGCGCTCCTGGATGAAGTGGACCCGCGCGTTCTGTTCATTGTGCCCGGCAGCGACGGCAGTCTGAATCCGGATATGCTCAAGTCCTGCGGCGCAGCGGACAAAGAGCATGTAAAGGAATTCAAGCTGAAGGGAGCCTTTGGCGCTGAAGGACGTGAGGTTGTGGTCTTCAGTAATTAAGCATCGACGCATTCAGAGGAATTACCTATCCTTTTGCCATGCCCCTGTAGTTCAACGGATAGAACAGTCCCGTCCTAAGGGATAGATATTGGTTCAATTCCAGTCGGGGGCACCATTCGACTTCGGCCTTGCGGGGCCTCCGCAGCGGATGCTCACTTAATTTTTCTTCATTTTTTCCGCCGTGGTCCACAGTAACCAGAAAGCGTTTGTCATCATTTTAAAGATGGATTCTGAATCGATAATGAGTCCAAATTGGGCACTTTCTTCATAACAAAGAAATCCTACTTTGCTTCTATCGAACATCAGGATCTCCAAGTCGTTGTCGAGTGGATCGGGAAATTCCAACAAGCAATGTTCGCGAAAATGCAGAGCATCATCCTTATGAATTTGTTCATTGGTGGGATTTCGCGGGCAAATGAGTCGAATAAAATTCTTACGTGCCTTGCGTTCGGGAACAATGTCTTTTTGAATAAAATGGAAAAGTTCTTTTGGCATTTTTGCGTAATCCGAAAAACCAACGGTTTGCCCACTGGATTGCGACATATCACGAAGGACCTCTTTTAAACCCTCCATTCCTTCATAAAATCGCACACGGGGCTTTAGAGGTGATGCAAATGCGATATCCATGAGTTCCGGTAAAATACTTTCGGCATCACGGGCTGCAGACTTAAAACGCTCAATTAAATTACGCGGAGACGTTGCGGAAATGTGATGAACACCTTGTCGTTTCGTGATCGACAGTACTCCTCTTCTTGCTAGCTGTACCGTAATATCGTAGACAGTTGAGCGCTTTAGATGCGTCTTTGTTGCCAGTTGCGTGACAGTGGCCTCTCCTTTTTCGAGGGCAGCCAAATAGATTTTGGATTCTTTATCATTTAATCCATTATTAGCGAGGACGTTTTCGATCATCCCTCCATTGTAGATTATTTTATCGGAAAAAGCGATAGTAAATTTATATTTAAATAGATAAATCAGAGAGGTTTATCAATACTTTACAAATGTATATTTTACTTAAAATATAATACTTTGCATACTATGTACAGCTGTTACAGCAGCTTGTTCTTTTCATTACCAAGGTGCCAAACTCAGAAAGTAAGTGAATCATGTTCGCACTCTCACTGTCCCCTCAGGTCGGACTCGTTCAGCAGCAAGCCATGGAAATGCGGTGTGACATCTGCGGTGCAGCTATGGTGCTAGAAGATGAAGGGGTCATGCATCACTGTCACTGGGATTGTCCCGAGAAGGTTGCCGCTCGTCTATTCCGTCACGTCAGGAAACTGCGCGAACAAGTGAATATACGTTGTGTGAAATGTCTCACTGGAAAATTGGGCGTGAATAGGTGCGACTTCTTCGAGTGCAGATCGTGTAAAGCGCAGTACTGCAGAAGATGGATCAATGGAGAGACAATCGACAATCTTATTGAACTCATCGATCGATCCAAGGACAATATAAATGACGCATGCATCTCTGCATATCTTCTGAGTAAGCCGGGCAAGTGCGACTTTCCTGAAAATGATTTCTCAGAGCAACTGAGGGAGGTGAATCGCGTGCGAAAAGCCATTAAGCGCGAACTGAGAAAGCAGCGCCACTGGTTGAGCAATACACATATTTATTTTAATGGCGAAAAGTATATGGCAACCACTGAATAGCTTGTGGCAAGACGGCACATAGGTGAAAAGAGCCCAGCCTCTGCATGTATTGCAGAGGCTTTTTAGGGTGCAGGTCGCCCTCTGGTAAAAAATCTTTAAGATTCATAACAACATCCATACACTGCATCCGTGACCCTGACTGTTCTCACAGGCCTTATTGGCGCAATCATTCTCGTTTGTGGTGCGGCCTATCCGCCCGAAAAAGTTACACATCCCGCGCGATCTGTAAAAAACTGGCTCTTTGCGGCTGGCGGTTTTTTGATGCTTGCCTATTCCCTGCTGAATTATTTGGCGGGCGACACTATATTTTTTCTTATTCTCCAGATCTTCATTGCGCTGACCACGGTATTAATGATGCTGAATACTCATGATCGATTCGACACGCCGCTTATTATGGGGATCGGCATTATCATGGTCCTCTGGTCTCTGGCGTTGTTTGAAGGCATCAACACGGTGTTTTTTGTGATCGGACTGTCCGGTATCGGACTGGGGTATGCACTTGATATGGGTACTCTGAAACGGGAAATAGCACTGACAACCGGCAGTGCCCTTATTTCCCTGTTTAGCTTTGCCCAGGGTGACCTGATTTTCTTCTGGCTCAATCTCTTCTTTGCGCTGTTTTCCGGATGGTATGCGCTGAGAATGCTGCGTGCCACGCGGAGAATCGCATACAATAAAACACCCCCTGTCATCCATGACAGAGGGGGGGGCGTTTAGTACGTCTCGGCAGGAGCGATAAATGACACCAGTACGTATCGTGCCTTTGGGTTGTGAGGATGCTCCACAACAGATATCCCTTCTTTTTTGAAAGTGGGGATATGGTCAATATCGCGAATGCTACTTGCGACCGACGCAAGTTCGTCGGGAGATTCACGCCAGGGTGTGGTGACTACGCCAAATGCAGATTGTTCCTCATCGGATCGAATTCGGAGGATGGAATCGATCAGGAGAGTGCCTTTCATGGCCGTTTTGAATTCAATCGTTGCATCAGGCCCTTCGATGCGAATGGTCGGTTCCTCGGTTGTTCCTAGCTGTTCTTTGATGAGCTCAGCCCACGGCTCAATTTCACTTCGAATGGGTTTTGCTTTGAAGTGGGCCTCCCAGCGCAGATCTCCTACGCGTTGGATGTTATGGACAGTGAGAGGCTCGCGAGGAGGAGCCGGACGACACAGGATGAGGATGGGAAATCCTACGCTGATGACTAGCAGGAACGACGCAATGGCGATCTTCTGAAACATCTTGTACTCCTAGCCGGGGGGTGTAAAAAAACGCATACGTCAGACAACTGCCTGACGTAAAGCAAGTATGACGTGCTCTTTACTTGTCAGCAATCCCGCGTGACCTACCCCTTCTTTTTGCGTGGTACAGGGGCTTTTTTAATATGTGGTTTGCGCAATGGGGCCTTTTTTGGGGCAGGGGCTGGGAGGGTGACGTGCGGCAGGATAAGGCGCAGATAGAGCACGCAGAACACAAAGAGCAGCAGGGAACCCGCAGCTCCGTGGAACAGGGTGAGTCCCATATCCGGAGCAAAAGAGCCGACAATCATAATCAGGACAATGCGCAGGATGTTTACAAGGAGGATCAGGAAACAGCCGAGCAATGCTGCCGCAGCGGCATGCGGAACAGAGATTGTCCGTTTTTTGGAGATCTTCCAGCAGAGAAACAGGAAGAGTCCGAGAAACAGAACAATCGCGGAAAATTCCGAACAGCTGTAGCCAAACTCCGCAGTGAAGCCATTGTACGAAAGTGCCCATCGATTCATAAAAGATTCCCCGCCCGGAAGGATATTCAGAATCGACTGCGTGACAGAGACCGTCCATGGTCCGATGTGATGATAGTACGCAGCTTCCGGCACTGAACCGAAGAGGTAGGCAAGAAAGATTGCCGCCAAAAACACCAGTGTGAGCCCGTGTCTGCGGATGAAGGAAGATGGAAAAAAGAGAAACAAAAGCGGAACCAGCGGAAGCAGGAGAATGGCATACAGGCTGGTGACCACAATCGCTGTATTGACCAGTGGGTCGCGATCAATGAATTGCGCGAGGAGGTTGAGTGAGTCATCGGATGGGTGCGTGCAGACCCAGACGATAATGAGTGCCACACACAGCCCTGCCAGCGCCCCGGTTACTTCTAGTGCACTCGGTCGGGCAAGTGTTTTGAGAGCGCGGATGTGGTCATAGCTCAGAACCCCGAACATCCCAAGCAGACAGGCTAGAAGAACGAGCGGGAACGAGGAGATGCCACTCGGACCAATGGAGCCATTGGTAGAAAAAGGATCAAGGAGAGTGGAGTTAAACAGAAAGAAGAAGCCCAGAATACAGACGTAGAGCACGCACAACCGAAAGAAAAGCGATCTGCCGGAAGGAGTAAGCCGCTGCAGAAGAGGGCGTGGCATGGAGAAAATCAGAACAGTCGCTCGAGATCGTATCGTGAGAGAATGAAGGCTCCGCCAATGAAGAGCAGGCTTAAAGACCACCACGAGAAGAACGGAACCGCAGTGGGGCCGG
Source organism: Candidatus Peribacteria bacterium (assembly GCA_023038255.1). NCBI lineage: Bacteria > Candidatus Peregrinibacteriota > Candidatus Peribacteria > Candidatus Peribacteria bacterium. The sequence continues at coordinate 67,578 of CP082927.1, forward strand.
AGACGTTTGCGTCAGCATCGACGAAGAGAGTGTAATACACCGTCATGCGCATGTGGTCGATGCGCACAATGGGAGTGCCGAATTCCTGCGAGACGCCCGCTGCAAACCCAAAGTTCGATGCGTTCACATCGCCCCCTCCCAGTGTTGCCCCCCACAGATCCGCGGCGCCACCATACGTCGTGTAGGTGTTGATGCTTGGCGTGGCACCAATACCCTTATCTGTCCCTGTTGTAGATCCGTTTTTAATCAGCATAATCGTGTCTTCGCTCCAAGCTCCTCCGTTATTGTCCGACCAGTAAATTTCGGCCATCACACCGTCGATCGTGTCATTGCTTGCAATGGGAAAGCTAAAGTTCGTGGCATTCAGAAGCTGGCTCAGGCGGTCTGCTCCTGTGACAGCTGCCGAAGCGTATGTACCGTTTTGCGATGCGGCGTTGCTCGGGTTGGACCATGCAATAGTGCCGCCTCCACCGCTGCTAAAGGTGCCGCCGCTCAGAGGGCCGCTTGTGGGATCGATGATGTAAGGAAGAGACAGTTCTGCTGCGTTATAGACATACGTGTAAGACCCGTTTACCTGCTGAACGATGTGTACAGGCGTGGGTAGCAGTGTTTTTTCTGTATCAGTCAGAAACGGTTTCTCCGTGGAAAAGACCTGTTCCCCATTGGGGTCCACAAAGGTAAACACATCATCAGCGAGCGATGCAGTCAGCCCGTTCGATGGAACGATGCGGAACGAGAGATCGGCGGGATGGGCGGTGGAAACATGGATATTTTTTTGCACACTGTTCCCGGTTACATTCCAGCGGAGGATGGTTCCTTCGCCCAATTGATACGCAATGGTGGTGTCATTTTCAATCACTCCTTTTGCATTCCCCGCAAAGGAGACGGTAAAGCTGTAGCCGTCCTGCCACACGGTGTAGCGCGGACGGAGGAGATCGAAACGGATGCGCACATTGTTGCTCAGTCGGTCAAAGACAAAGGTGTCACCCTCTTTTCGTCCGGTCTGTTCTGTGGGAATGAGTTGTCCGTAGATATCGCGTGTGAAAATGCCATCACTGGCGGATACACTCGCATATTTTCCCGGCGATACCTCGAAGGTTGCCGACCGTTCCGTTCTTTTGGTGATCACCTCCCGCGCGGTCTCCGGCATATGGAAATCGGCGGGGTTCAGTACTGATGCGGACGGATAGGTTGGGGACAGCTCCGATGCATTTCCTGCAATGGACAGGAAAGGAATGGCAAAAGACAGCGCGCCGGATACGTACAGAATTTTTTGAAAATGTGCGCGTGAAAACATCATCGGGATTTAACCATAGAATGTGGCTTTATTTCAATGAAAAAGACGCTCTCCGCACGTTGTTATTTCCTCTGATACACTTCTGTGGTGAATCACTTCATTGCATTCTTACGCGGCATCAATGTGGGTGGCAACAAGAAAGTGCCGATGGCGGATCTAAAAATAATGTTTGAGACAATGGGATATACGAATATCCGGACACTCCTCAATAGCGGCAATGTCCTCTTCGATGCAGATGAAACATCCGCCTCTCTTCTTGCAGAAGCGATTGAAGCACAGATGGAACAGACATTCGGCTTTGGTGCGCATACCATCATCCGCACGCTTGATGAGATGCAGGCACTCGTGCAGTCGAATCCGTTTAAGGGTATCAGGGTTACACCTGCAATGCGTCTCTACATCACTTTTCTCACCGATAAGCCGACGGGCAAGCTGAAGATTCCGTACGAGTCGCCGGACAAGCTCTTCAAAATCCTTGCCGTCACCGATTCACATATTTGCAGCGTACTAACGGTGACCGACACAAAGAATACGACCGATGCGATGGGGATTCTGGAGAAGGAATACGGGAAAAACGTGACGACGCGGAATTGGAATACGGTGGAGAAAATGCTGATCTAACGGCACAGGAGATAGTGACAGCCTTATTTGAAGGGGGTATAAACATGCTAACGAGTTCCTGTCCTTCAATGCGGGGAGCCGTGAATTCCACAATGTTTCGGATCGTTCCTTGGGCTACAAGAGTAAAACTATGACTAGTCATAGAATTGCATCTCGAACACCTCTCGTGACCGATCTCTATGCCAGGATCCTGGCACTAACATTAAAGAGTCTCCCCCGGACAGGAACTCTTTTTTACGCTGCTTTCATCGGCAAAATCGCAGTCTCTGGATCGTCTGCATCTGCACGGCCCAGGCTGTTGTATTCAAATGTCATGTAGCTCATTAATGTGCCACAGATAGCATCAATCTCCTGCTGTATTTCTGAAAGCGCATTTGGTTGTGTAGTGGAATCAATCTGAATAATGATTTTGCCGGATGGTCCCCAGGGGGTCGGGAAAGAGCAGCCACTGACGCCAGAAACGGCAATCACCTGATCATGAATCCTGGTCCACATGTTAAAAATCTCCTCGTCCCGTCTGCGGATATTTGCAGCTATCACCTCGGAGCCCAATTCATGTGCTTCACTTCCCAGCATTTCTGCCATCGGAAGCCGTAACTGTGTATCAGGTGACATCAACAGGAAACGCTACTCCAGGAATATGCGTCGCGAAATGGATTCTTTGTGTTCAGCATCCTTCGCATACCACAGCTGTCTTCCGTAAAAACTTCAAGCATTTTTTCGCCCCGACTTTCCGTTTCTGGTAGAGTGTAGCACTATGAAACGCACCGCCCTCTTTCTTGGTTTACTCGCCCTTCCTGTCACGACGTTCGCACTGGATTTTTCCAATGCAACGAGTCAGTACAAAGATGCACCGTTCTCCACTGCGGAGACTGCAGGCATCAGCGTGTTGACCAATCTGACGGCTGTGACTGGTAACCCGGATGGGACCTTTGCGCCAAACCGCATCGTGAACCGTGCGGAGTTTTTGAAGATCCTCTTCAAGAGCCACCCCGATATTCTTGTCACGGACAATGACGCCTCCGCCTGTTTTCCCGATGTCCGCAAAAATGACTGGTTCAGCAGCTACGTATGTCTCGCAAAAACCAGGAAAGTAGTGGGCGGATATCCGGATGGATTCTTCCGTCCAGCCAACCCCGTGAACTATGCCGAAGCACTGAAAATGCTGTCCGAGCTCTACAGTCCGTACCCGGTTGTGTGTCTGGATGAAGGCGCACGCGGCGAATGTTCACAATACAAAACATACGAAGACGGAGCCCCATGGTATGAGCAATACACTGATTGGGCTGTGTCCGAAGGTCTCATGATTCCTGGTGGACCGGCAATTGCTGCACCTCTGACACGCGGACAGGTGGCGCGCCTCGCTGCATCATACCGCGCATGGTTCGATGGTGAATTGGCTCAGTACCGCGACTTTGAACGCGGCAAGACACCGGCTTCATCCAGCAGCTCTGTATCGTCTCAATCATCAAGTTCCTCGTCATCGGTCTCCTCCTCTTCATCTGCATCATCCGTCAGCGTTTCCTCCTCTTCCTCGAGCAGTGCTGCCATCAAAGAATTCCCTGCAGCCAGCCATTTCCTGCTGACAGGCAAGCGCACGCCCGTGGTGATGGATGGTATCTTCACGAGTCAGTCCGAAGACGGGTTGCTGCGTATTGTCGATATCACTCTGCGACAGGAAGTGAAATCCATTGCCAGCATGACGCTCGTGGATGAACAGGGAAAAGACATCGCAACGCTCACACTCGGAACAGATAACAATGCAGATCGTCGCAAGTGGCGCGCATCTCTTCCGGAGAGCAGCACCTACAAACTGCTGCGTGGTGTGCCTACGCTCCTTGGTGTGAAATACACGCTCTACGACCGCACGAGCGGCGGTGTGCCGAATGAGTTTGTGGATGGCGTGGAGAAGTTCTCCATCACCCTCAGTGGGGTGGCAACCAATGCATCCATTCAGGTTGTGCCGGCAAATACACATTATCCTCAGCACCAGACAAGCGATGCACGCATAACAGGTCTCTCCAATGCAGGATCACCCACTGATGTGATGACGCCTGGCACAAAGCGCCTGATCGGTAAGTTTGCGATCAGTGGCCAGACGGCAACAGGCGGCGTACTGCGCGTGACAGGACTGTCGTTTGTCAGAGAGTCCAATCACATTTCCCTCTCAAACATCCGCATCGGCGGTCCGGCAGAAGTGGAACAGGCAGATTGCGGGATTGATGCGCAAAGTAATCGCGTGACCTGTGGCGTGATTCCTGAAGGGTATCGCTCCGTCGGTGCCAGTGCACTGATTCTCTCTGTGTTTGCAGATGTCACCATCGACGAAGGGTTCCAGGAAGGCACGCTCCGGATCACGCTCCCCGGTCGCGGACAGATTGGACAGGTTGGTGCACTCAAATGGGAAGACAGCTCCGGTCGTTACAACTGGATTGAAGCTGACGTGCCGTTTGAAAGCGGGACGCTGTGGACGGTGAAGCCGTGACGGGTTATTGGTTATGGGTAATGGGGTACTATAAATGAGTTTTTCTTAAAGAGAATGCCACCCCCGATAACAGGTAGCTTTCATGCGTCACTTAAGCTCTGCAGCCATGGCCACAGCAGCCTTTCTCGCAGCTTCCTGCCAGTCTGATTTGTCTGAGGCATAGATAATGCTACGACCTGCATTCACCACGGCTCCTGTGCCATCTGGGAGGAATCCGTGCTTCACGTCGGCAGCTGTGCCGCCCTGTGCGCCGTAACCGGGAATGAGGAATGGGATGTGTGGCATGATTGTGCGCAGATATTTCATCTCTTCCGGATACGTGGCGCCGACAACCGCACCGACAAAACTCAAGTTTGTTTCCGGGCCGATGTGGTGCATTCCCCATCCTTCTGTGAGCTGTGCGACGTGTTCGTGCACCACTTCATCGCCAATCGGCAGATCCTGCAGATCTCCGGAGCTTTCATTGCTGGTCTTTACCAGCACGAAGATTCCCTTCTCATTCTGCACGCAGCGTTCAATAAACGGCAGAATGCCGTCAGAACCCAGGTATGGTGTGACGGTCAGTGCATCGACAGGGCTCCCGTTAAAAAGGTACGCATCGGCATACGCTTCGCAGGTGGACCCGATATCATTGCGCTTTCCGTCGGCAATCACGAGCAGGTTCTTTGATTTTGCATATTCGCATGTCTCCCAGAAAACCTTGATCCCCTCCCAGCCGAGCAGCTCGTAATACGCAAGCTGTGGCTTCACGCATGCGGCAATATCGAACGTCGCATCAATGATCCCTTTGTTAAATGCCAGCACGCCCGCAGCGTCGCGGCTGATACCGTCGGGAAGTTTTCCAAGCGACGGGTCCAGTCCGACACAGACCGGGGATTTGGCTTTGGCAGAGGCGGTGAGGAGATCAGTGAAATGCATTGCTCTGCATTCTATTCAAATCCCAGGTTTTGTCGATACTGAAGAGCTTCGGCAATATGAGCAGCTTCAATTGCATGGCATCCCGCCAAATCCGCGATGGTTCGGGCAACCTTGATGGTCCGGTGATACGTGCGCGCGGAGAGATTCAGGCGTTCGGCGGCCTGTTTCAGCAGGGTTTCCGATGCACTATCCATTGCGCAGAAATCACGGATCTCCCGGACACCCATTTCTTTGTTGGTGGAAATGGGAAGATGTTTGAAGCGGACTATCTGCCTCTCTCGCGCCCGGACCACACGATCAAGAATCATGCGGGACGTCTCCCCGGTTGTGCGGGGCTTTTGTCCGAGGTCTTCAATCGGCACAGGCTGCACATCAATCGTGAGATCCATGCGATCCAGAAACGGTGCACTGATACGTCGTTGCATGCGGCTTTTGCCGCCGGTTGCGTACTGTGGCGGGTTCATAGCGCCAATCAGGAGAACATCGGCGGGGAATGTCACAGATCCCTGTGCACGGGTGATCGTAATTTTGCGGTCCTCCAGGGGCTGACGGAGCACTTCCAGAACCTGCATCGGAAACTCCGCGAGTTCGTCCAGAAAGAGGACGCCCTTGTGTGCCAGGCTGATTTCTCCGGGCCCGGGAATCTGCCCACCACCCACAATGGAAATGCCGCTCGCGGTGTGGTGAATGAGACGGAAGGGCCGATGCATGATAAGCGGCTGGTCTGCAGGCAGGAGATTGGCGACAGAATAAATGCGTGTCACTTCCAGCGATTCCTCACGCGAGAGCGGCGGGAGAATGCCGCGCAGGGCCTGTGCCAGAAGTGTTTTCCCGGAACCCGGTGCGCCGCTCAGAAGAACATTGTGGCCGCCTGCCGCTGCAATCTCCAGCGCGCGCTTTGCGAGGTCCTGTCCGCGGATATCAGCAAAATCCACGAGAATAGAAGGGGCATTCTTTAACTCAGGTGCTTCAATAGGAGTCGGCTTTTTCGTGCCGCTGAGCACCGCAATCAGCTCAGGTAACGTCTTGGGTGCAATGACGTCTATACCCGGCACAAGCGCCGCTTCAGGGCCGTTCATAAAAGGAACAACCAGCGTTTTGATCCCCTTCTCTCTGCATGCAAGAGCGGCAGGCAAAACGCCGGACACATGTCGCAGTGTTCCATCCAGTGCGAGCTCGCCCAGGAACGCGGTATTGTTCGTCACATCATCAGGAAGTGTCACAAGTTCGTTCACCATCAGCAACCCGAGTGCAACGGCCAGGTCGTAGCGTGGGCCGACTTTGCGGACATCAGCGGGGGCCAGATTGATGACGATACTCTTGCCGGTCGGGAGTCTGTAGCCGCTCGCGCGCAGCGCCAGTCGCACGCGCGATTTACTTTCCTGCACCGCCGTATCCCCCAGCCCGACAATCGTGATCATGCCTTCGCCGGGCGTCGCGCCGATCTCCACGGTGATGCGTTCACTATGGAGTCCGATGTTTGCAAATGATGTGAGATTGGTAAGCATTCTCACACCATATCCATTTCAAAAAAGAGTGCGAGTAAAAGGTGTACGAAAGTACACTAATAGGTTGCGTGGAGCCCTGAGACATCACAGAATTTCAACATGCAAAACCCATCTCCAAAAGCACCTCATATGGAAGTCGGTCAGTCCGGTGAAGAGACGGCAACTCATCATCTTCGCTCCCTCGGCTTACGCATTACTGGCAGAAATATCCGCATTGGGAAAGATGAAATCGATATTGTCGCCTTCGATCCCATTGACCATGTCTATGTCTTTGCAGAAGTAAAAACACGGACGGCAATCAGTGATGACTTTCATCCAAACATCAACATTACATGGCGCAAACGGGGTTGCATGCGGCGTGCAGCACGACGATTTATGACGCAGTTTGAAGAAGAAATAGGCTGGAGACTCGACGTTGTCTGTGTGATGAACGGCAAAGTGGTGGATCACTTCATCGATGTCACCACAAAGTAATAGCCGCCACATCCGCCTCGTCTTCCTGGAATAACTCTTTCACCGGCCAGCGCGTCTCGTCTTCTGTGCTTGCAAGCATCTCAGTCCATGTGCGCTTTTTGTCGGCACCCGTCAGAAGGAAGACGGTAGAGTGTGCAGATGCAATGGGATTCAGTGTGAGGGTAATGCGATCGTGGATGACGAATCTGTCAGTGGTTGTGTGAATGACGATACGTGTCTCGTCCATCATGTGCGGCAGAAGCGGCGGGAAGAGTGAGGCAATGTGCCCGTCGTCTCCCATACCGAGAACCATGACATCCGTAAGGTTTTCCGCCCACAGAGCGTGCACCTGTCCCTCGTAATCCTGTACACATTCTTCAATAGGCAAAGAGGTATCCGGAAAGATCAGCTGGGCATCCGGAATCTGCGCATGCATCAACAATGTATCGCGAACGAGTCTTTGATTACTGTCCTGATGCGTAGCGGGCACATACCGCTCATCCACCAGATGAACAAAGACTTTTGACCAATCAATATCTTCCCGACCAAGTGCCGAGTAGACGGGGCGTGGTGTTGATCCTCCACTCAGTCCAATAATGCACTGACCGCGGTCAGCAATTGCGCGCTTCATGCGGTGGCTAATCCACTCCACAGCTTTCTGTGTGAAGTCGGAATCGGAGGTGGCGGGGAGGTGGGCGTAATGCATAACAGGGATGATACCGCAAAAGAGTGGAAAAATCGACGTATGCGCATACCGGGGAATGAGGATTATTTTTTTATGGGAAAATATTTTTTGGTAGCTTCAAGGGCTATAAGCCCTGTCATTTGTTTCAGATAGGGTCATGAACGATGCTGTTATCTTCTTTCGGGTTTGCAGCATAGAACAGGGCAATATCTTTCAGGCGCTCCCGTGTGGGGAGGGGGCCATTTTTTAGTTCGGCGTACAGCTGTTCCCAATGAAATCCATCGCAACACAGTCGCGTTTCATCTGCCTGGTAGCGTTCCCAGCTTTCTACAATTTTCCGGACAATTTGTGCCGGGTGGCGTACAGGAAAATGTGCGAGTGCAAGATGCGGAGACGGGTACATGAGAATGGGATCGTCGCCCTTTAACTGATGACTCCCTGTAGGAATATGATAGGCAGTATTCTGGTAGCGTCGTGGAATGAGAATTTTATGGAATTGTGGAGATTCCCGCTCCCGGCGGTTTTGGATGCGTGCAGTAGTGCACAATTCTCCGGCATTGTCATGGGGGGTCGGAACATAGGTGCGCCAGGGCAGAAGGGCGACATGGTCTGGAGAGAGTGTCGCAATGCTTTCCTGAATGGATCCAAGATCACTGAGGAGAAATTCATCAGCATCCAGCGGGAGAATCCAGTCAGGAAGTGCAGAATGAGGCAGATTGTGCATGACATCCGTCAGGGCTTTTCCTTGTCTGTGGACAGGGCTTTCATCATACCGAAGGTCGATAGGCAGTCCTTCTTCGGCAAGGCGTTGCAGAATAAGGGGGGTTTCATCCGTACTGGCATTATCAATAATCACCATTCGATCAATGATGTCTGCATGGTGTCGCACAAAGTCCTCGATAATATCAGCTTCATTCCGGACCCAGCTGATTGACAGTATAGACATATGTTAATAATAGCATCCATTTTTATGCAAACCACCCCACCCCCTCCCGCTTGATCGACTCCTCTGCCTCCTTCGCACCCTTCGATCCCGACAGAAGTGCCTGGACGCCGCTTTTCATCAAGGGAGCAAACGCTCCATGACATGTACCTCGTGCGATATGCCGTCAGGCGATGTGTCCGTGCCGGTCTGTATGACTGCAAACCCCGCTTTTTCATAAATATGAATAGCCGGAGCATTGCTGACCGCAACCACCAGATGCAACCGGTCAATCAGGTCTCTATAGTCTTTGCTCACATACTCAATAGTTGCCTTCGTTATTTCCTGCCCGTACTTCTTATTCCGGTGCTCGGGAAGAACATCCAGACCGTAATAGATTTTTCCGTCTCCGTATCTGTCTGCCAGTGTCACGGAACCAACAATCATATGCTGCTGCCGGTCGAGTGCCATAAGTTTGCGTCGTGATGTATTGCGTAATGCATGCACAACTGCATGGAAAAAATGGTCCTGATTTTCAATGGGGTGCCCGCCCGCTGTCTGCATTTCCTGTACTTCCTCTCTGGTGAGGAGTGCCAAACGGATGTTCTGTGTTTTATGAATGGTCTGGCCTTCTTTCAGTGTCCAGAGCATGTCTTCCTGCGCATCGGTAAACCTCCAGTGATCGGTCATACTGATATTGTATACTTTTATGTATTTTTGTCACCCTCTTAAAACCACGAAACCCCCTCCCGCTCAATCCACTCCTCTGCCTCCTTCGGACCCTTCGACCCTGCCGCATACTGCACCAAAGGCGTCTCTGATTTTGCGACGTGTGTCTGCAGTGGATCAATCAGTCTCCAGGCTGCGCGCACTTCGTCAAACGTGAGGAACCACTGCTGGCGGCCGTGGATGGTTTCGAGAAGCAGCAGCGCGTGTTCGGGAAGACAGTCGCCAAAGCAGACGAGCGGATCTTCCATAATCAGCGGGCGGAATTCGGGTTCCGGTCCTCCGACTTTTGTCTGGAGATAGAGTTTCATGCCCGCTTCTCCCTGCACAATAATATCGATGCGGTTTGGGCCACTTCCCTTTCCGACGGCATGCGGTTCCTGGAACTGAATAGAGATGCGCGTTTCTTTTTTGTCGAGACGCTTGCCGGATTTCAGGTAGAACGGCACCCCTTCCCAACGGGACATGCGCGTGAGGAGTTTGAGCGCGATAAACGTATTTGTGCGCGATGACGGATCAATCTCGTCTTCCTCGGTGTACCCCACAACGTGTTCCCGTCCGATTTTTCCTGCTTTGTATTGGCCGGCCAAAATCACGTCGTTCAGGTCAGATGCAGGAGGAAGGTAGAGTTGTTCGACGGCGTTCAGGCGGCTGTCGCGGAAGTGTGTTTCGTCTTCCCGCAGGCGCATGGTCAGGAGGCCCATCATCAGAACCAAGTGGCTCTGGAACATGTCGCGGAGCGTGCCTGTGTGCTCGAAGTAGCCGGCGCGCCCTTCCAGCCCGAGGCTTTCAGATGCGGAAATTTCGACATGGTGGATGATGGAATTTTTGAGGAGGCGTTCGAGAACAGGGTTGGCAAAGCGAAGATAGTAGATGTTCCGGAAGGCGTCTTTTCCGAGGTAATGGTCGAGTAGGAAAATCTGTTCCTCGGTCATGTTCTTTGTGAGCGCGCTCCGGATGTCCTCAAAGGTTTTTAAGTCATGCCCGATCGGCTTTTCGACAATGCAGCGGAAGGCGGTCTGCGGGTGCTTGGTCATGCCACTGATATTGAGCTGCTCCACAATGCTGCTGAAAGCGGTCGGCGGCACGGAGAGGTAGGCGATGCGCGAATGTTCGCCCCAACTGGCTTCGAGGGTATTCAGACGCGCGCCCAAAGCTTTGAAATCATCAGGAGAGTCGTAACTGCCGCGCTGATAATGCACGTGAGAGAGGAAGTTTTGCAGAATGTCCTCGTTTACCTCAATCATATCCGTGCGGATGGATTCATTGACCAGGGCGCGGAAGCCCTCCTCTGTCATTTCACTGCGCGCATACCCCACAATGGCAAAATTATCCGGCAGGCGCTTCTTGAGTGCGAGCACGTAGAGGGCAGGATAAATCTTCAGCTTTGCGAGGTTGCCGGAGGCACCGAAGAGAATGAAGCTGAAAGGATGGGGGGCGGAGAGGGTCATGTGAAGTTTTATTGTAGACCACTCTCCGCGCGGTCTGCCAGTGTCTTTACTGCGACATACGAACCGAGGGGGTCGTGTATGAGGTCTGGGGTCCTTGCTGCGGCATCGGCGGCATATTGCTCCGCGAGTGTCACAGCGTCATTGTGTGTGAATGTGGCCTGCCTGCCGGCAGCTTCGTACAGAATGCGCCATTGGAAACAGTCTCCTGCTTTTCCGTGCGGATTGTCCCGTTGCCGTGGCCAGGCGTGAATGGCTTTTTGCCGTGCCTGTTCGGCAGAACGGATGGGGAGGTGTGCAAGCCAGAGCGTATCCGAGGGGTCGGATGGGATATCGTGTCCGTGCAGCGCAACACTGTGCGACCCCTGACGAATGACGAGAGAGGATCTGTGGAAAGTGCGCGGAATGAGTACTTTGGAATACTGCGGCATCTCCTTACTGCGACGGTGGGACATGCGTTCCACAAGGGAGTCAGTGGGTGTTTTTGGAATGTACGTCCGCCACGGAAGAGCGGTAATGCGGTCTGCGGGCAGGGATTCCAGGGCCGTGCGCAAAGAAACCCCCTCTCTTGCACAAAGAAATTCATCACAGTCCAGCGGCACCAGCAGATCTGGTTGATGCAGCTCTATTGCACGGTGTGCCGCTTCCGTCAGAATGGATGATTGCTCGTAGGCTGCCACATCTGAATACTCAAGAGTAACCGGTAGCCCTTCCGCTCTGAGCTGCAGGGCGATCTGTTCTGTTTGGTCGATACTTTTGCCGTGCAGAATGAGAATCATTTCATCAATAAACCGCACATGATGCCGCACAAACAGTTCCAGAATGTCTGCCTCGTTGTAGACCATGGTGAGCGATACAATTTTCATGAACGTCTGAGGAAGCGGGCAAGGAATGAATCGTGAGGAACAAGCGGCGCGCGCGGCAGGCGTAGTGCACGGGGAATGCGCTGACCGTGGTGCATGTTGCAGTCGAGAATATCAATGCCCTGCCTCCGCATGTCAACAAATGCGTCCCACATCAGAAGTCTGCTTTTGGCGGAGAGGGCGAGGGCGTCTTCGGTTGTTTCGAATGCCGGTGTTTCGTAAAAATATCCCTGTGGACCTTTGTACGGACACCCCGCAATGCGTACAGGCTGATCCGGATTGAGGAGGGCCATGATGTTGATGGCATCTGTGAGTGACGAACCTCTGTGGACCATCGCCTCGTCGAAGGTGGTCGCAATGGTCTGGTGCGTATTTTCCCAGTGCCCACGATTGTAGAGGCGTACGGTTACTGTTGGCATTACACTCCGGATGGAGTGGATCAGTGCTTTCATATCATCCTCTCCTCCGTCCAGTGTTTCGGGGCAAAGAAAGAGTGTGTGCAGGCGCTCAAATAGTGCAGGGTCTTTTGCTGCAGCCGTCATTCTTTCCTGTAGAAGATCCCGGCAGAATGCATCATAACAATCACCGACAATCCAGACAGTCGGACGAAATCCGGCCAGTCTCCAGTGAGGCGGAAAGCCGTTCAGCACTGCAACGGACGGACTCTGGTCCAGACGGGTGCGTTCGCGCGCAGTCAGCTGCAGCAGATGCGGGGAATTGCCGAAGACGTAGGAGGTATGCATGAGACGGACGGAGTCAGAAGTGTAGTGCCTTCTACATCTCTATTGTACGGGACCTTGGACTATGGAACGATGCGTTTGTTCACTTTTCTTCCAGTGCATGCAGACACTTATTACCATTTGCGCCCGTGGGGGCTCTACAGGCATGACAGGGAAAAATATTCACCCGCTTCTGGGTGTGCCACTGCTTGTGCATTCCATCCGGCAGGCACAGGATTATGCGCGGTTGATTGATGCCGACATTGCCCTCTCGACAGACAGTCCCCTTATCTTGGGTATTGCGGCAGAGGCCGGTCTGCGGACGGACTACAAACGTCCTGCAGAACTGGCAACCGATAGCGCAGGAAAAATTGATACCATGCGGCATGTGCTTGCCTACGAAGAAGGACGCCGCGGGTGCATGTATGATTTTTTGCTGGATCTGGATGTCACCTCTCCGCTGCGGACAAAGCAGGATATTGAATCTGCGTTTGCGGCACTGGAGGCAGCGCCGGAGGCGCTCAATATTTTTTCTGTGAGTGTGTCCCGCAGAAATCCGTACTTCAACATGCTGGAGCGCCTGCCGTCTGGCTATGCTGCTGTCTGTAAACAACCGGATAACACAGTGTACGCCCGCCAGGATGCGCCCCCTGCTTTTGAGATGAATGCCGCGTGCTATCTGTTCCGGCGTGCGTTTTTTGAAGAGGGATGCAGGAGTTCTGTGTCCGATAAATCTCTGATGCTAGAAACGCCGCACATCTGTTTCGATATCGATACGCCGCAGGATTTTGCGTTCATGGAATTCCTTCTGCAGGAAGACCGTCTGGATTTTCCGTTGTGGATGATGAACACGCAGCGCGTGCCGGTCTCTGTGTAATATGCCGCGTCAGGAGACGTGATAGCGCAGTGTCCACTTCCCGCTTTCACGCGTCCAGAGATGCGGGTCGCGGAAGGAGTCGACTGTCGCATGGAATTCCTCTTCGGAGATGGAAATGTATTCCAGAAAATCTTTGAAGTATCGATTCGGAAATTCGCCGTCAAAACGCTGTACCAGTGAGACGCCTTCTGCGCGTGTAATGTCATGGTGCCGGATTTCCTGCGATGCATCGTGCGTTGCGCGTCCGTATCCGAATTTGATGTACGAGGTGTAGTAGAAAAAATCATCCGTCTTGTCGTCCAGACTGTTGTATTTGCTGTAGGTGCCCGGCGTCCGTTCGGGTGCGGCTTCAAATCCGCAGTGTTCGGAAGCGTAGTAGTATGCGCCCTGCGGATGCCATTGCAGATAGGCACCCAGATAATGAAACGCGACACCGGTTTTTTGGATCGCTTCCGGGTCTGCCGGAAAGTATGGTTCCAGCTGTCCGAGCGGAATGCCCTGCTCGACGTACGCAGCGACTGGCACGCCACCCAGATACAGTTCATCCAGATTTTCCCCATGCAGATACTGCAGGCGGTAGCCTTCATTCTGGCGGGGGTCTTCTGTGAATGTTTTCTGATCGATAGAAATATTGGCGCCGTATTCTCCGGGATTTTCTCCCATGAAAATAAGGGGGATGTCGTACTGCAGCGCTGTTTTTACGGCATGGATTTTCTGTCCGATGATGAAGGGTTGAAACGGGTGCAGCAGATGGAGAAATGCGTTCCGGGTGAGGAGCCTGTGCAGAGTGGGATTGGGTGTGAAGAGACTGTTGTCTGCGCCACAGGTGCGGTTCCAGCTCTGAAAATTTTTCCAGCCGATGTCGGTATAGATATGCGGTGCCCAGGTGACGGTCAGCGGGTGCATGCCGTATTTGTATTTGAGGACATGTGCCGCATAGCAGCTGTCTTTGCCGCCGCTTCCCGGAACAAGAACATCGTATCGGCCATCTGTTCTGCGGTGCCGGTCGAGAAGTTCACGGAGCTCGCGCTCGCGTTCCTTCCAGTCAATGCGTCCGTCAAATTTTGCCTCGCAAAAACGACAGGCAGCGCAGACGCCGTCTGCATCAAAATCAATATAGGTATGTCTATGGCGGGTGTGGTGTTTGTATTCGTTGGTGGAAGACGGACGGGTGTTGGGCATGACGCACTTTTTGCAGAAGACGACGTCCTGCGGCATGCCATACAGTGGAAGGGTGTCAGTCATTGGGAAAGGAGTGTGCCATTCATGCGTGCCCTGCGCCAGCAAACGCAGCGCCATTTAGCGCATCTCTGAGCGAACCGATCGTCCATGTTCCGTCATGCAGGACAGAGGCAATCGCCACCGCATCCGCTCCGCCGTGTACGGCATTCTGGAGAGAGTGTGCATCTGCAATGCCACCGGAAAGAATAACCGGAACAGTCGCAATTTCCTGCACTTGCTGCAGAAGATCCACATCGCATCCGGTACGCGTTCCATCGCGGTCGATGGCAGTCAGCAGGATTTCCCCGATTCCCAGCGTCTGCGCTTCGCGGATCCAGTCGAGTACGTTGCGGCCCGACTGTTCGCGGCCGGCATCGGTATAGGCGTCGTACGATCCTGCAGATCGCCTCTTCGCTTCCACTGAGAGGACGATGCACTGGCTCCCGAATTGGTCCGATGCCTCGCGCAGGAAAGAAGGATGGCGGATTGCGTAGGTATTGATCGCCACTTTGTCCGCACCCGCGTGGAGCAATGTTTCAATATGCGCCAAAGACGCAATACCACCTGCAACAGTCAGAGGAATTGTTATATCTTTTGCAATCGCCCGTACCAATGCATAGTCCGGATCGCGCTGGTACAGACTCGCCACCATATCGACCATCAGAATTTCGTCCGCTCCTTGTTTGTCGTATGTCTGTGCAAGCACGGAGGGGTCTCCTTGTATTCTGAATCCTTCCATGCGGATGCCTTTCACCGTGTGCGGGCTTTTGATATCCAGCCGGGCGATGAGGCGGGTTTTCTGCATAGATGGGAATTCCTATGATACCATGACACGCTACACTTCTTCTTATGGTGTTCCCTCTGCATCCACATCGTGCGTTTATCATTGCGGAAGCGGGAGTGAACCATGATGGAAACACGGAGCAGGCGCTCGCATTGATTGATGCTGCGGCAGAAGCCGGAGCAGACGCGGTCAAATTTCAGATGTTTGATGCGGACGAATTGGTAGCGGCCGGTGCACCGCTTGCTGCGTATCAGGAGCGGAGCGGAGAAAAAAATCAGCGCGACATGCTTGAGCGTCTGGCGCTCCCGCGTGAGGAGTATCGAATGCTGCAGACACATGCAGCGCAGAAAAAGATCGCTTTTATTGTCACACCGTTCGATGCGGACTCTGCACAATTTCTAGCAGGCATCGGTGTGGAAATGCTGAAAATCGGCTCCGGAGAAATCACGAATCTTCCGTTTCTGCGCGCGGTTGCCGCTCTGCACATTCCCACCATTCTTTCGACCGGTATGTCCTCCATGGAGGAGATCGCGGCAGCAGTGGAGCCCTTCCTGCAGACGAAAACACCGTATGCGCTCCTGCATTGTGTGAGCGCGTATCCTGCACCTGTAGAGCAGATTCACTTGCGCGCGATGCAGTCTATCCGTCAGCAATTTTCTGTTCCCGTGGGATACTCGGATCACACACTGGGCACGGAAGTGGCGCTGGCCGCAGTGGCACATGGCGCGGAGATTCTGGAAAAACATCTGACACTGGATGCAACTCTTCCGGGTCCGGACCATGCTGCCTCTCTGGAGCCCTCCGCATTTGCCTCCATGGTCCGTGGCATCCGGATGATTGAAGCGGCAGAAGGCTCCACAGAAAAAATCTGTCAGCCCTGCGAAGAGCCGACGCGCGCAGTCGTGCGTCGCAGTATTGTACTTGCCGTCGATGTGTCTGCGGGAGTGAAGCTCACAGAAGACATGCTCACGCTCAAACGTCCGGGCACCGGCATGGCACCACAGATGATGTCGCAGATTGTGGGAGCCCGTCTCGTACGCCCTGTGTCCGCGGGCACGCTTCTGACTCCCGATATGCTGCTCTGACCATGCGCCGTCTTTTTGTTCTGACCGGCACCCGTGCGGACTACGGTATCTATCGTCCGGTTCTCCGCCGGCTTCTGGCGTCAGACACCTGCTCCCCTGCGCTCATCGTGACAGGCATGCATCTGCATCCGGCGTTTGGACACACGGTGGATCGTATTCATGAGGATCACTTTCCTGTCATCGCCGACATCAACTCCCTCACAGACGACGACTCACCTGTTGGACAATCTGCATTCATCAGCCGGACGCTCTCCGAGTGTGCCGCACTCTTTCAGAAAGATCGTCCGGATATGCTGCTGGTGCTTGGCGATCGCGGAGAGCAACTGGCGGCTGCTATTGCGGCAGTGGAAGCGGGTATTCCCGTAGCCCATTTGCACGGAGGCGAGCAGAGCGGAGGGATCGATAATGCGGTGCGGCATGCCATCACGCAGCTTGCATCGTTGCATCTTGCGTCTACAGAAGAGCATGCCGCGCATATCCGGCGCATGATCGGGAGTGACCGGCATGTGCATGTGGTCGGCGCTCCGGCGCTGGATGTTATTGCTGCACTGGAGCCCGTCTCTAAAGAAGCGCTTTTTACGCAGATGGGTTTCGATCCTGCGCGTCCGCTTGCTCTCTTTGTGCAGCATCCCGATACGCTGAGTCCGCTTTCTCCGCAGGAACAACTGGAGCCCGGTCTGGAGGCGCTCGCACTGTTTCCGGGAAATAGTCTGGTGCTTGGTGCCAATGCAGATACGGGAGGCAGTGTTTTCAATGACATGCTCCGCTTGTTTGCAACACAGGCGCCTTACCGTCAGTTCCGGATGAATCTTCCGCACGAAACCTACCTGCAGTGGTTGCGGTATACGGACGTGCTGGTGGGGAATAGTAGTAGCGGGATTATTGAAGCCGCGTCGTTCCATGTGTCGGTTGTGAATATCGGCAGCCGGCAACAGGGGCGTACACGATCCGGCAATGTGCTCGATGTTCCTTACAATGCCTCATCCATTGTATCAGCTATAAACACCGCTTTGTACGACGACGCATTCCGTGCGCGTGTGCGGACGACTCAGAATGTCTATGGTGACGGTCAGAGTGCGCTTCGGATTGTCCGGATTCTTTCGGAGTTTCCTCTTGGTGCGTAGAGCGGGTATTCTTGCTCTTCCATGCAATCCATTGTTCTCTACGGCGCAGGCGGTCACGGCAAAGTTATTGCGGATATGATCGAAAAAAGCGGGCAGTATGCCATCGCGGGATTTCTGGATGACACACAGACAGGAAGCGTAGCCGGGTACCCGATTCTGGGAGGATTTGATGTTGTGTCCGGACTGATGGCACAGGGCATTCATGCTGTGGTGGTGAGTATCGGGAAGAATGCGGCGCGCGTACATCTCCAGGACCGGTTGATTGCCGCAGGGATGCAGCCGATGACCATTGTGCATCCGTCGGCGCAGATAGCCAGAGGGGCGGAGATCGGTGCGGGAACCGTTATTATGCCTGGCGCAGTGATCGGGCCGGATGTCCGGATCGGCAGTGCATGCATCATCAATACCAGTGCATCAGCAGATCATGACTGTGTCCTGGAAGATGGTATGCATCTTTCACCGGGTGTGCATCTTGCCGGAGGAGTCACGATCGATCGGGCAGCGCATATTGGAATCGGGAGTGTTGTGAAAGAAGGAGTGCACATCGGTCGTAATGTAATGGTCGGTGCGGGATCTGTCGTGCTTGCATCGCTCCCGGACGGGTGCACTGCGTATGGTGTTCCTGCAAAACCACGACTGGAAAAGCCTGTGCCGGAGGGCATTCCCCTGTCCCGCCCGGATATTTCTGAAGAAGATATTGCCGCAGTCGTGGAGGTGTTACGCGGGCCGCAGCTGTCACTGGGGCCACGCCTGCCTGCCTTTGAACAGAGTGTGGCAGCACAGGTGGGGGTGGCGCATGCGGTCGGGGTGAATAGCGGTACATCGGCGTTGCACTTGTGTATGCGCGCGCTCGATATTCAGGATGGAGATGAAGTGATCACCACGCCTTTCAGTTTTGTTGCATCTGCAAACTGCATGTTGTTTGAGCGGGCGGTGCCGCGGTTTGTAGATGTACTCCCGGATACTCTCTGCATCAATCCCACACTGGTCGAAGCGGCCATCACTCCCCGCACAAAAGCCATTCTTGCCGTCGATATTTTCGGGTATCTGTGTGACTGGAGTGCGCTGCGCGCTATTGCCGACCGTCACGGACTCGCACTCATTGAAGACAGCTGCGAAGCCATCGGGTCATCCAAAGAAGGCAGGCAGGCAGGATCGTTTGCCGACTGCGCCGTCTTTGGTTTTTACCCAAACAAGCAGATCACCACAGGAGAGGGCGGGATGCTCGTGACCAATAACGAACGTATTGCACACGTCGCCCGTTCGCTCGCAAACCAGGGCAGGGCGCCGGGCGATACAGCTCTCCTCCACGAAACCCTCGGGTACAATTACCGCCTCAGCGATATTCAGTGCGCACTCGGCATCAGCCAGCTTGCGCGCCTGCCGGAATTTATGCATCGCCGTGCAGAGGTGGCCGCATGGTATGAAGAATGCCTGTCGCCGCTCCGGCACCATCTGCATGTGCCGCCTGTGCAGGAGGGGGTAGACATCAGTCGCTTTGTGTATGTCGTGCGACTGGCAGATACGTACTCCTCTGCGGATCGCGACAGACTCCTCAGTCTTCTGCGGGAGCAGCACATCGGGTGCAGCAATTACTTCCCGTGTATTCATCTTCAGCCGCTCTACCGCGAACGTTTTGGGTATAGCGAGGGCATGTTCCCGGTGGCCGAAGCGGCCTCTGCCCGGACGCTGGCACTGCCGTTTTTTCCTGGTCTTTCAAAGGAGGACGTCGCTACAGTGTGCACAGCACTGGATGCAGCTATTCGCTCTCTGCACGCATAACCTATGGATTCGTACTTCTCCCAAAAAACCGTCCTCATTACGGGCGCGACCGGCTCCATTGGTTCTGAGATTCTCCGGAGTCTCCTGCCGCACCATCCGCGTTCTATCCGCGTTTTTTCGCGCGATGAACATAAGCAGCTGCTTCTGAAACAGGAGATGGCAGGAAGGGCGGAGGTGGAATATGTCCTTGGGGATGTGCGCAATCTGGACAGTCTGCAGCGTGCCATGGAAGGCGTGGACATTGTGTTCCACTGTGCCGCATACAAGCATATTTCTTTTTGTGAGGCCAATGTGCTCGAGGCGGTGCAGGCCAATATTCTGGGCACGCAGAATGTGATTGATGCCGCTGTCAGGGCGGGAGTCCAAAAAGTACTGTTCATCAGCACCGACAAAGCGGCAGCGCCGCAGAGTGCAATGGGCGCGACCAAGTTTTTGGCTGAACGTCTGATAGGCAGCGCGGGCTATAGCCCGCTCCACAGAACCCTCTGTGCCTCTGTCCGCTTTGGCAATATGTTCCAGTCGCGCGGCTCCGTGGTCCCGCTCCTTTCAGATCAGATGGCGCGCGGCGTTCCGCTCACCATTTCTGATCCGGCCATGACGCGCTTCACGCTTCCTATTCCCGATGCCGTCGAACGCGTGCTGCAGGCAGTGAAGGAAATGCAGGGTGGTGAAGTCTTTATTTTAAAAATGCCCGTCATGCTCCTCGGAGATCTGGTCGATGTCCTTATTGAAGAACGTGCGCCCCTCCTTGGCAAACGACCAGCAGACATCCAGCGCGTCATCACCGGTCCGACGTGGGGTGAGAGACTCCACGAGACACTCATGACGGAAGATGAAGCACGTTTTGCATCGGAAACCGACACGATGTTTATAGTGCGTACGCCCTCGGTCCGCACACTGCCGTCGTCATTCGGTATTCCTCTCAGGCCGGATGCCATTCGTCAATATTCGTCCGCTGAGGGGCCTTTCCTGTCGCGCGAGGAGATTCGCTCACTCCTTCGCAATACACCTGTCTCACGCCCTTCCTACGCTATGTCAGAGGGTCAGGGCATCGCCTCGCGTCGCACGCTACCGGTATGATGCTCGTTCTGGATTATGGCATGGGCAATATCGGTTCGGTGGGAAATGCTTTGCAGCGCATCGGAATTCCCTTCGTTTTTTCTGCAGACCCTGCTGCTATTGCAGAGGCCGATCATCTTATTCTGGCAGGTGTGGGAGCATTTGATCACGGGATGACGCAATTACAGTCCCGCGGCCTTATTCCGCTGCTGGAACAGAAGGTACGGGCTCAGGGCACGCCGCTTCTGGGGCTGTGCCTGGGTGCGCAGTTACTGACGCGCGGGAGTGAGGAAGGAACGTTGCCCGGGCTCGGGTGGATTCCTGCAGATACCATTCGTTTTGCACCGGATGTATGCGTGGAGGGGAAGATCAGAAAAATTCCGCATATGGGGTGGAACACCCTGAAGCACACGCAGGCACATCCGCTTCTGGAAGGAATCAGCCAGGACGATCCCTTCTATTTCATGCATTCGTATCACCTCTCCTCCGTACCCGCGGAGCTGGTGCTGGCGACAACGGAGTACGGAGAAGCATTCCCATCCGTGGTTGCATCGAACACTATCGCGGGCATTCAGTGTCATCCGGAAAAAAGCCGGGAAGCCGGTCTGCGGTTTCTCAGGAATTTTGCAGCGTGGTGATGCGCTCAAGCTCTGCTTCCGATGCGACTGCATCGATGTACCCGTCTTTCGTGCCGATCACCTGTGCCGGTACGCCCCCGACCACCGTGTCCGGAGGCACATCTTTGGTCACGACACTGTTGGCGCCAATAATACTGTTGGAACCGATGCGTATACCCGGGCCGATATACACATGATTCCCAATCCACACAAAATCCCCGATCACAATATCTTTCGATTCCGGAGGGAGATCTCTGGCCTTCTCAAAGTGCGGAACGCGCGGGAAGGTGGTAGTCCGGATATGCACGTTGTGCCCGATAGCACACCCTTTTCCGACCGTGATGCTCGCTGTTGCCGGGTGAGAAGATACAAAACAGTCTTTGCCCAGGTACGTGTTTTCTCCGATATGAATAGCGCCATCTCCATAAAACCACGTTTGATCATTCCAGCGGACACTGTCGTGAATGTCGTACTGCCCCAGAAAAGAGTCGCGCTGCACGTCTGCATGCGCGCGCTGAAGATACGCATAGATTTGAGCGGCGGTTTTCTGCAGCAAGCCGGTGAATCCTGACCTTTTTTGCATGGTAAGGACCATACAAGAGAGCTGCGAAAGGAGACAAGCAGAGGAAAAAGTCCGTGATTTTCCGGAAAAAATGTAACAAAAAACGTTGCAAAGCCGTTAAAGGGGTTATAATGAGAAACCTTTTCTATTCTTTCTTCCGTCAGGACACGTGAAAACCTCCGCCTCCGCCATCGGCACGCCCGTCTTGATCGCCCTGCTGATCGTCAGTCTGGTGAGTCTTGGTGCGCGGCTGTACAGGGATCAGGGAGTGTCGGCATCGGTCCAGGCTGAAGCGACGAAATAGGTAATTGGTTATGGGTTATTGGTAATTGGGATATGAATCAAAAAAGCCACCCCAATAACCAATTACCAATTCACCAATAACTCACAGTCGTCCCCGGATAATAATACTGCAAAATCTCTTCTCCCGTCTTTCCCTCTTTTGCCTGCCCCTTGGCGCCGCATCCTGACATGCCGACGCCGTGGCCGGCGAGCGGGAGGCCTTTGCACCATGGATCCTCTTTTGCACTGAAAATCTCCGCAAAGGGGAAGTTCTTCCAGCCGGCTTCCGCGGGCGTGCGCGTTATGCCCGTATCGGAACTGAAGTAGGGTGGCTTGATAATCTTGCCATCTTTTTTCAGGATGCCTGTTGCGGTGGACACCACAGACTGGACCCAGCGCGGATTTTTGGCTTCAAAGGTTTTGCCCACGTATTTCTGGAAATTTGCCGGACTATCGGACCCGTCATACGGAGCGCCGGGGAATTTTCTGTTTTCCGGCAGCGTGTACCAGCTCGCGTACGTGCGGGCGGCAATCGCGAATGCGCGCTGTTTTTCGTACGGCTCGGTATCCGGTTCTTCCGCCAGTCCCATCATGTAGTCCTCCAGTCCTACTGTATTAATCAGCACGGCTTTGCCGTTATATGTCGTACATGTCACCGTTCCGCGGTACAGATCACTGAGTGTTGCAAGTGGGGCATTGTCACAGGATGACAGGTCTTTATCGCGGGATTCGAGGCGGATCTTTATTTGTTGCTGGTTGCTGGTTGCTGGTTCTTGGTTGGCACGTCGTTGCGTCATTGATGATGATCGTGACGATGATGCCGAAGAGCGAGCAGGGGTTGGTCTGCCGGGAAGCACTTTGGTTGTTTGCACAGGGCTTGTAGTGCGGCGCGCCTGTGCGAGCTGTGTGGCGCGTCCTCCGACTCTGGTGGAGAGGCGCGCAGCGGTGCGGATTTTCCGCTGCAATCTGGCGACACGACTCGGGGTCTGACCAAGTGCATCTTCCGATGTTTCTTCCGGTGGTGTGCCCGGATCTGTTACAACAGGAACAACGGGCAGCGGATTTTTGAGTGGCAGCAATGTGACAGAGCCATCAATATTCCCGGACCGCACGTTTTCCCGGATCTGATCAAGAACGCCGTACACGTAATAGCCCGGACAATCCGTCTGCAGGAGATCGCGGTGGCCGACGATCGGCTCCATTTTCTTGCCGTGGTAGGTTACGGTTTTACTGACATCAATATCGTAGGTGGATGCAAGATCCTGCAGCAGCCACTGGAGGCTTTTGATTTGCGCCTGCTCCGGTTGTTCCACTTCAAAGTTTCCAAGCAGTGCAATACCGATGGTGCCGACGTTGTTGCAGTATGCGTGTCCCGCGACGACGAGCGGGCCGCCGGATTTACCTTCAAAAATATTGCCGTCTTCATCAACAATATAGTGATACCCGATATCGCCCCAGCCACGATTCTGGCTGTGGTACTCGTACAGCGCACGCATGCGTTCCACGCCGCTGCGCTTGTCGCCTGTGACCTGAATAGCAGTGTGGTGTACGGTCAGGAGTTTTATTTTTTTGCTGTAGCTTCGTGTCCATCGCAGTGTCTTGCCGTTTTCTTTGGTGACAGGATTTGTGGTCTTGAATTCGTCCGGCCAGTTTGTCTGGGCTTCTTTGCAGTCCGTTTCGCGCTGTGACGGCGTGCCGCCGGTGACAGGGGCGTCCTGTGCAACGTCATTTGTTCCTGCAAATAAACCGTCTGTGTAGAGCAGGGTGTTATCTGCACCCCAGTCGCTGCGGCTGAGGATGTGCGGAGCCCTGACTGCTGCGGTGGAGGCTACTTTGTAACTGAGAGGTGCATCTGAAATGCGGATAGGATGGACAGCGGGAGCCGGCACGTCGCCGCGGAATTCAATGTCGGATACGGGCTCATCAAAAAGCACCAAATCACTTTCCCGAAGGGATGGGTCTTGCTCATTGTTTATTGTCAGCGTCTGCCAGTCTGTCCATTTCCCATTCTGCAATCCACGCACATACGCAGGATTCTCACTCTGCATTTCTATACTTACCGCATCAATCGGTTGCTGGAAATGCACTGGTTGCGATGCCGGGGTGGCACCACTGAAAAACGGGACGAGAGAAACAGCAAGACAGGTGAGGCACATGGACTGAGGGTAACATGAACGTTCGATGATGACACAGAAAAAGTTGGGTAATATTGTATGGTGATGATTCTGAATAAAAATTCGAAATACTAAACTCTCGTAAAAGATGACTGTTTATTTTCTCCCGGATTTCGAGTTTAGAATTTAGAATTTCCTATGAAAGCGCGCTTTCATAGGCATCAATCATGCGCTTCAGAGAAAACTCGCGCTCCGCTGTTTTCTGCCCCGCTGCCCCGATTGCATCTCTCAACGTCTGCTTCTGCATCTGTTCAATGGCTTCTCTCAGGGCTGATCCTGAATCTGCCGGGATGACAATCGCGTCTGTCCCATTTGTCAGATAGCTCGCGATACCACACTGATCGGTCACAATCACCGGAATGCCCAGCATCATTGCTTCTGCAGCGGCAAGGCCGAATGGATCGTGATCGCGCGACGGAAGGACGAGGACATCTATGCGCCGGTAGACATCGGTGACCTGTTCTACAAACGGCGTAAACGTAACCATATCCGCGGTATTCGACATGCGAGTGAGCATTTTTAACTTCTCCGCCTCGCGGCCCTCCCCCACAATCTCCAGATGTACACCTGCCAGACTGGCAACTGCTTCAACGAGAAGGTCGACGCCCTTCTCTGGCGACAGGCGTGCAACACATCCGATCCGCAGATCACCGTTAACCGGCTTTTCTTTGGATAGGGCGCCGGCAAGGCGCGTGACATCAACGCCGTTCGGAATGACAAGGAGATCATCTTCATGCCAGCCGAGCTTCCGGTAGATTCTGTGACTGAGTTCCGAGACAACAATGGTTGTTGCCTTCCGGCTCTGACGGATGAGAGTCGGGAGCCAGGGGTTTTTTCGGAGCCAGTTTCCCACTCTGTCGTGTTCAATCCATATAGCCCGTGCTCCGAGGTCCGTGACAATATCGGTGAGCAGTAACTTTCCAGTCAGGCTGAGCATCACCACCACGTCAAAACCCGCGCTGTCTGTAAAAAATGCTCCCATCAACTTTTTAAGTGACTGGCGCATATGCCGCTTTCTCCAGAAAAAACTGATGGCATGCCATTTCGTGACCGGAGGCGGCCCGATGTACCACTCGACGGTCGGAATGCCCATCTCTCTGCAAAGACTGAGGAGAGCCGGACAGCTGCCCGTAAAAGCCACCTCGTGTCCACGCTCGATCAGTCCTTTCATCAAACTGACAGTCTGCAATTCCGCGCCGCCTTTGATGGCGCTCTCCAATGGGAAACGGGTGAACAGAATTTTCATGAGTTCTGATGAACGAAGAATGGGCAGGGAGAATACCACTTTCTATCCAATGCAGTCTTTCGATCCTGCATTTTTAAAGACATTTTAGTACAGCTGCCATTCCTCCAGTAATTCCAGAATCGTTTTCTCCACAGTGTCCGATGCATAGGTGGTGCAGATGCACGTGTCCGCGCCCGCGGCGATGGCTTCATCAAAGTTTTTCTTCGCATCACTCGAACTCACCAGTGCAATGCGCGCCGCCGGATTCATTTCTTTCAGACGATGAATAATAGCCGGGCCGTTTTTGCTTGGAATGTAGTAGTCAATCAGTCCGAATCCAATGTCCGGATGTTCGTCCATCAGTTCCATCGCCTCTTCGCCTGTCTCTGCAACAAGAAGCGGCCCGTTCCAGTGCACCTTGTTCAAAAGATGCTGCAGCAGGACAATCTTTCCCGGACTGTCGTCGGCAATGAGAAGCGGTTTAGTCATTGCTTTCTGCGGCAAGGCGATCGATCAGCTTTTCTAAAAACGTCACAATGTCTTTGACCGAACTGACGGAGGAATCGAATGTGAAGTCGTAGCCTTCTTCGTCGCCTTCTCCAATATGAATGGCAATGCAGCTGCGGCCGAGGCTCTCGCGCAGAAGAGCAAAATGTTCCGGCGATTCGGGCATGGATAAAATAAGATGCATGCCGTCCTTCTCCAGTTCTTCCGCACACCGATGCACGATTTCCGCGTGCTGCGCATGATAGTCCGGGCTGTCGCCGGGCGAACCGCTCTGAATGACTTCCAGGGACAGATGTTTCCACGCCGGCATCATGTCCGTAATCTGTTCTGCAATAGTCGTCCGTCCCATCGCCGATGTTCCGTCCAGCAAAATAACCATTAAGGGTTACTCTACTCTATTGGACGGCCGGCACAAAGAGGTTCTGATATCCGATCAATCCGCATCGGCCGCAACATCGTCATCTTCCCCCACAAATGTCTGCATGCTGATCTGTCCGGTTTCATGATCAATCGTCACGCCTTCAATTGTTTTTGGTTTCAACACATTCTGCAGCTCGACACGAACAACCTCTTCGTTCAATTGAACAGTCTTTTCTGCAGCAGCCTGTAAGACACCGCCTTCCTGTGGTACAGGATTCTGCCGATGCCAGTCGGGGCTGAATGTGTCTTCCCCCGGGCCATATTGGCTATTGAATTCCCAAACCTTTCG
The DNA here is from genome assembly GCA_023038255.1 of Candidatus Peribacteria bacterium. NCBI lineage: Bacteria > Candidatus Peregrinibacteriota > Candidatus Peribacteria > Candidatus Peribacteria bacterium. The sequence goes on from CP082927.1 coordinate 94,231, forward strand.
TATGGAACTGCGACTGAGCATAGTGCTGGGGGAAAGAGATAGAGATGACTATTTAAAACTCCCGCCGATCACTGCATCCACCCCGTGTATCGTGGCGAGGAGCAAAAATATCAATGCCAAAAAGATTCATCATAGCAACCTGTGAATTGATCATCCTCGATACTTCTGACTGAGGCTTGGGCGCAACAGGAATAACATCTTCTGCCGGCTGATCTTCAGGAGTGTCTGGCAACATTATTGCGGCTTGGAAATGACCTCTTTTCCACCCATATACGGTCGCAGCACTTCCGGAATCGTCACGCTTCCATCTGCATTCTGATACATCTCGAGAATCGGGATGAGAATACGGGGCGAAGCAATGCAGGTGTTATTCAGCGTGTGCACAAATTTCTTCGTGCCGTCGCTGTCTTCGTATTTGATATTCAGTCTGCGGGACTGGAATTCGTGGAAGGTGGAACAGCTGTGTGTTTCGCCGTAGCTGTTGCGGCTTGGCATCCAGGTTTCAATATCGTTTTTGTAGATCTGTCCGCGGCCCATGTCGCCTGTACACACGTCGACGACTCTGTACGGCAACTTCAGAGCCTGCAGAATGTCTTCTGCGTTCTGCAGAATTTCTTTGTGCATCTTCTCGCTTTCTGCGGGATCATTCTTACACAGAATCACCTGCTCGACTTTCTGGAACTGGTGGATGCGGTACAGACCGTGCGTGTCTTTGCCGTAGGTTCCTGCCTCGCGACGGAAGCAGTTACTGATACCGCAGTAGCGCTTCGGCAGATCTGTCTCTTTGAGCGTCTCGCCGCTGTGGTAGCTGGTCACAGCCACTTCCGATGTTCCAATCAGCCACACATCATCACTTTCAATGGCAGCATCCGGTGTCTTCACGCCGATGGCATACGCCTGTTCTTCGCCACCCGGGAAATAGCTGGTTCCCATCATCGCTTCATAGTTCACCATCAAGGGCGGGAGGAATGCGGTGTAGCCTTTCTTGGCAAGGCTATCGAGCGTGAACATCAGGATTGCGAGTTCGAGACGTGCACCGTCCCCTTTCAAAAAGTAGCTGCGGCTGCCGGCCATTTTCACGGCGCGGGGAATATCGAGGATATCCAGGTCTGTCGCGAGCGTGACGTGGTCCTTCATCGGGAAATCAAACGTCGGGATGGTTCCGTGCGTGCGGACTTCCACGTTCTCCGTGTCATCTTTTCCGACCGGTACCTGCGGCAATGGAATGCCCGGCATCAGGAGCAGAGTGTGATTCCATTCTTTTTCGATCACCGCCAGTTTTTCTTCAGCAGTTTTGAGCTTCTCACCTACCTCTTTCATGTCGGCGATCGCCTTTGCCTTCTCGTCGCCCTGCATCTGCGGAATATCCTTGCTGACGGCGTTTTTGTTCGCGCGCATTTCATCGGCGTGCTGGATGAGCGTGCGGCGTTCCTCGTCGAGTTTCAGGAATGCGAGCACATCAACTTTGATGCGCTTTTTGGTGGCAGCATCCTGGTAGAGTTCGGGGTTATCCCGGAGGTGCTGGAGGTCGATCATAGGAAGGAGGGAATCAGCTGTTTTTGAGCTTCTCGTAGAGAGAGGATAGCAGGGAACGGAATCGTTTGTTGAGCAAGTGGAGAGAGGATATCAGACTTTCGTTCCAGCTTCTATCCAGCTGATCTGTTTCATAGAAAAGATCAATGTCCGGAATATGCCCAAATGATCCATTGGTCACAGCTTTGCGCAGATCCATCAGTGCGCGCACTTCTGCTATCGTTTTCTGCGCGTCTTTCTCCTCTTCCTCATCATCTGCGTAGGCAATATCGCCGTCTTCTGTTTCACAATCATCGTCATCCATGTCCTCCAGAAACTCATCGAGCCCGCAATCTTCCGCATATGTTGCCACTAAAAAATCAACGAGCGTCTGTCGCATTTCCTGTTGCATGGATGCAATGACCTCGCCGATAAGATCCAGCCCCATAAAGATATTATTGGTTAGTCTCCACTGATCGGTTTGTACATTCATGTTTGGATTTTTATACCATGCATCCACGCCGAACACCGGTGCGTCCGGATGATTGTCCGGTTTGTATGTTCCGGTGCTCTGTCGAGAGGCTAGCGTAGAGGGGAGATCATCCTCATCGCTGCTTTTGAGTTGTAACCGCAGATCCTTCGCACTCAGTGATTCGAGGATGGCTTTTTGCTCAGGCTTACTGGCACTCTCACTCATCCGTCTGATAAACAATTCATGCAGAGTAAGCATCATTGATTCAATTGCATCGTCATCAGGAAAAGGCGGAAGAAACAGTGTGTCCTCCGGAAGATTCTCGTCGTCAGGCAAATCGCGTACGTCCGACATAGCGCACGCATTTTCCTCGTTTTTGTAATAGTATCAAGACAGAATCCGTGAAATAGAGCAAATTCAAACAATTTCCTTATAAAAACGGTCAAATAATTACCTATTTTGGCTGCCTCCCATTGGATCAGGCCTCTTTTTCCTGTACGCTGTTCCGACAATCTTTTCTCCTGTTACATGTCCAAAAACAAGCCTTTCAGACTCGTATCCTCCTTTGAGCCCAAGGGTGACCAGCCGGCAGCTATTGAGAAACTGCTCAAGGGTCTTGAGAAAGGTGAGAAACACCAGACGCTTCTCGGGGCAACGGGCACAGGAAAGACTTTTACTATGGCGAATATTGTGCAGGCAACGCAGCGTCCGACGCTCGTGCTCGCACATAACAAAACCCTTGCGGCGCAGCTGTGTTCGGAGTTCCAGATGTTCTTTCCGGACAACGCGGTGTCGTATTTCGTCTCCTACTACGACTACTACCAGCCCGAAGCGTACGTGCCGCACACGGATACGTATATTGAGAAAGATGCGTCCATCAACGAAGAAATCGACAAGTACCGTCATGCTGCAACGTACAATCTTCTCACGCGTCGCGACGTGCTGATTGTTGCATCTGTTTCCTGTATCTACGGTCTTGGAAACGTGACTGACTACGAAGCACTCGCCATCAAACTCGAACGCGGACAGACCATCCAGCGTGACAAACTCCTCCGCAAGCTGACAGACATTCAGTATCGCCGTTCGAACATGGAGTTCAAGCAGCGGATGTTCCATGCAATGGGAGACACGGTCGAAATTTTCCCGCCGAATGCAGACACGGTCATCCGCATCGAAATGCCGTTTGATGAAATTGATGTCATTCAGGAGGTGGATAGCTTTACCGGAGAAGTCATTCAGGAACTGCAGGATGTGACCATTTTCCCGGCAGCACACAACGTGACCTCGAAAGAAAAAATTGATCGTGCGATTGAAGGAATCCTCGCGGAGATGAAAGAGCAGGAAGCGTATTTCCTGAAGCGCGGCGAACTCGTAAAAGCAGAACGCATCCGCATGCGCACGGAGTACGACGTCGAAATGCTGCGTGAAACCGGCTACTGCACAGGTATTGAAAACTATGTGCGCTACCTGGAAGGAACACCGCCCGGCGTTCCGCCGTCCACTCTCCTCGACTACTTCCCGGATGATTACCTCGTGATTGCCGATGAGTCGCACATCACCATCCCGCAGATCGGCGGTATGTACGAAGGAAACAACTCCCGCAAATCCACGCTCGTCGAATACGGCTTCCGCCTGCCATCCAGCCACGACAACCGCCCGCTCAAAATGAATGAATGGGAAGAGCGCGTGCATCAGCGTATTTATGTGTCTGCAACGCCGAGCAAATATGAATTTGCAAACACGCCGAAAGATAATTTCGCGGAGCAGATTATCCGCCCGACAGGACTCATCGATCCGGTGGTGACTGTAAAGCCCACAAAGAACCAGATCGACGACATCACCAGAGAGGTGCAGGAAACTCTCAAGCGGAACGAGCGCGTGCTTATTACAACGCTCACCAAGCGCAGCGCTGAAGACCTCACCAAGTACCTGAAAGACGGTGGCTACAACGTGCAGTACATCCACTCAGACGTGGAGACGCTCGACCGTATCGAAATCCTCCGCCAGCTGCGTACCGGTGACATCGACATCCTCGTCGGTATCAACCTGCTGCGCGAAGGACTCGACCTTCCGGAAGTGAGCTTCATTGCAATTCTCGATGCCGACAAGCAGGGCTTCCTCCGTTCCCGCGACGCTCTCATTCAGACCATCGGCCGTGCTGCCCGTAACGTCAACGGACACGTAACGCTCTACGCCGACAAAGAGACCGATGCCATGCGCGGAGCCATGGGCGAAACCACCCGCCGCCGCGCGATCCAGCAGGCCTACAACGAGAAGCACGGCATCACGCCGCAGACCATCATCAAAGCCATCCACGACATTGCGGAAGAAGGCAAAAAGCTGGAACTCCGTCGTCCGAAGCATGATCATCAGAAGATTCCGAAGGACGAACGCAACCGCCTGATTGAAGAGCTCGAAGCGCAGATGGAACTCGCGTCCCAGAATCTGCAGTTTGAGCAGGCTGCGGATCTGCGTGATGAGATTGAGTTATTGCGGCGGCAGAAATGAGCATAGAAAAATGAGCTTCAGGAAGACCTGAAGCTCGGGGTTTGTGATACCTCACATGCAGATTAGACGTTTAAACATTCTTCAGCTGGCTCGTTTGCCTTCACTTCTTTCGTCTCTGAGACAACCGGTCGCCAGAAACACATCCCCAGGAAAAACCCGATGATGCTGATCGTTGCTACTGGTGTGAACCAGATAGGAACGTGAATGTGGAAGCTGTCCAGAATCATGACGGCTGCCAGTGTGCCGATTGCATACATAGCCCCGTTTTTCAAATAGGGCAGATTCTGAAAAGCTTTATCGGACGCCCCATTCTGTTTCTGCTTCTCCAGTTGCCGTTTGACGAGTGCAACGGTGACCTGGCGCACAACAACTGCACCGATCCCGTTTCCAACCAGGATGAGGGGAACGCTCATGGTAAATGCGAATGCACCCACGACGCCATCGATCGAGAAGCATAAGTCGATAATTTCCAGATAGAGAATTTTGGAGAGATCCGATCGGTTGCTCTTGCTTGTCCTCAGCTCCTCCTCCACCTTTTCTGCGTGCTCTTTGAAACCGTGAGACAGGAAGAACGCAGTCGACCCCACCATTGCGCTGAACGCCAGCATAGGATTGTGGTGCACTGCGTGCCACGTGATAACCGTCAGTGCGACTGATGCAATGAGGTAAAACCATGTTGCTTGCCGGAGCAGGAATGCCTCACCCCACACGCCATAGGCCTTTTCTTCACGGAACAGCCAATCCAGGAACAGGAGGAGAAGAAATACACCCCCGCCACAGAGGAGAAGTGGAGCCGCTTCTTTCACTGCATGAGCTGCGGCAGCATCCCCCTGAAATGTTGCCTTGATCGCTTCCACTGGGCCAAGTCCGGGCGTTGCCATCCACACAATGACTGTCGGCAACAGGCCCCGGACAACGAAGACCGCGAAAATGATTCCCCAAAATAAGAACCACTTGCGCCCCTTGTCACTCATTGTTACCAGGATGTCGGCATTCACTACTGCATTGTCCAAGCTTGAGACAATCTCAAACAGACAAAGTCCCACAACAATCAGAGCCATCATTTCCCAACCCATCATCGCATTTCTCCCTTCAGTATCTGGTATGAAACCGCCACCATGGCGGTTTTTCTGCATGTGATGTCAAAGATCACACGTCTCTCCACCAAGGAAAGACGGGCATCAAATAGAATATTTTAAGAAAAATGTCAATGGTCTAAGAGGCAGTTTTTAAAATCACAAACAACACTAAAATGCAGCCTCCAGTGGAGTATGGAAGCTGCGGTGTCTCATCGACGGATTGCCACGTGGCACACTCTGCCGATTGTGAAGATCCGGACGCCTGCCGCTTTTTCCAGTGCACGTTTTTCGCGGGCGGTGAGCGTCGGACCCAGACGTTTCGATCGTCCCATGTGAATCTCCTGAATGAAGGCTGATCGATGACGCAACGATGTGCTGCGTCAAAAGAGAGTAGCGCATATTTGTGTGATGGCTACTGCATTAATTCCCTCCCAAAAGCATCACGGCCTCCCTATACCCCTCCGGCGTCCCCGTATCAATCCGCTTCCCTTCCACTTCATAGCCGTACACATCCATCTCCGTGAGCTTTGCGATCAGTGCATCAATCAGTCTGATTTCTCCTCCGTGCGATGCGCCGACGGTGGGCAGTACATCGAAAATCGAACGCGGGATCAGATACTTTCCGACAATACCGAGTGTGGATGGTGCATCATCCGGTTGTGGCTTTTCGACAAGAGCCCTCACTTTATTCAGTCGCCCCTCTGACTGGGACATATCGACATCCACAATGCCGTACTTGCTCACGCGTTCGCGCGCGACATTCTCCAGACACAGCATCGCCACCTCGCGCGTATGAGGAGCGGCATCGAATGCCTTCGTCAGTTGCTGCAGTCCGTTCTCTGTGCCGGCAATCAGATCATCGCCAAACAGAATTGCGACCGTGTCGCTCTTTACCCAATCTGCAGCCTGCAAAATCGCGTGGCCGTCGCCGAGCTGCTGTTCCTGGTAGACCACATGAAAATTCACCTCGTCGTATTTCTGGAGTTCTGTGAGGGCATCCAGCTTGCCCCGTGCTTTCAGTTCCGCTTCGAGGGACGGGTTTGAGTAAAAATACTGCGGAATCTGCTCTTTTCCGTGACTGATGATAAAGCAGATATCGCGGATACCCACACTCAGACATTCGTCCACAAGCAGCGCAATCACGGGCTGATTGCCGATTGGGAGGAGTTCTTTGGGGACGACTTTTGTCCAGGGCAGGAAACGCGTTCCAAGGCCCGCAACCGGTAGAATGGCTTGAGAAATCTGCATCTGCCATAGAGTACCCTAAACAGGTCTGTTTTGACAAAATATTCGATTTCCCCTACAATGGGGTACGAACACACATTCCCACCCTCATTATGAGATCAGCTGTTACGGACGACGTCGCTATTAAAATGACGGCCAAAGATTGGAAGACACTTGAAGAAGTGTTGAAGCTCGAACAGGCTCTGCTCAAAATGCGCGGACAGAAATTGGAAAAAGAACAGAAGCGTAAAGCGAAGGAAGACGCGACGCTTTTCAAGCGCCTCCTCAACGATCCGAAAGCTGCCAAAACAATCGAACACTGTTTCGGTGATGCAGCGGTGTTGAAGAGCATGCGCGCATTCCATGCTGAGGTGATGAAGAAGCTGGTTGCGTGATGGGTTATTGGGGTATTGGTAATTGGTTATTGGGACGATTGTTTTGTGTGTGATTTGTCGGGTGTTTTTGCATATCAAAAAAATGCCTACCCTTATTCAGGATAGGCGGACACGTTATGCAACTGCACAACAGGTGTGTTACGTGCCGGCATTTTTGCCGGCCTCGAACATACTGACAAACAGCTCACCGATCTCATCCTCAGGCATGCAGCCATTCAGATGGGCCAGCCCTGTCAGCATTTGTGACAGTACGCCATCGAGCTCGAGAGGGACGACCTGCACAGGCGTGCCGCGCTTATCCTCTTTATCCAGATCCGGATAGAAGTAGGTTAATCGCATGGAGTGCGGGTCGTCTGGTACTGTCAGAAAAACTTTAAATCCGGGCTTCATGAAAGGGTCCTTCAAAGAACGGGTGACGGATACGTAACACGGTTACGATAACACGATATTGCAAAATGTAAAGTAAACACAACGCTTTAGCGACTTGTCACCTGCGGGAACAAAATCGCCTCACCGTTTGTGATGGTGACGGTTTCCAGTGCTGCCTGCAATTCTGTTTGCAGAGCCGCGGCGTCAGACGCTGTGAATTCTTCAATCGATCCTTCCGGATAATTTGAGAACTGTGACTGCCCGATGCGTGTGCGGAATTCGTAGCATGCATTGCTGAGTGCAAGGCGGTAGACGCGGTCCTGTGCCACGTGACCCATCGCAGCATCGCCAAGTGAGGCAAAGACGCTGGTGGTGTATCCCTCGCTGTCACGCACCACAGGCGTGAGATTGCTGTAGCCGCTCGGCTGTGTGTTCAGACAGGCGGTACCGGTTGTCAGGTCAGTCCGTTTTACAATCCCGATACCCGCACTTGCAAAATTGGTGCCTGCATAGTCAGCAGCGTTGTAGTACAGACAGTAGTCGTATCCTTCCTCGCACGGTGGAATATAGGACGTGATAACCAGTTGTTCGGGCTTCACCGCAATACCGAACTCAGACGGGACAGAGAATGTAATGGTGCCGTCAGATACAGTCTGGATGAGTGTGGAGCCGGATAAAGATGTCTGACCCGGGCACGGGGCGAATTCACAACGAGGACCTTGTCTGCCGACGTACGATCCGTCCGGACAGAGTTTCGCTTCCATTGCGCAGGCAATGTCATCACCGGAACCTGTGTCATTGTTTGCAGGCGGCATGGCTGTACAGCCGGCAAGGAAAACAGCGCCAAGCAAAAGAGGGAGTCGGAGGGTGTGCATACACATAAGACTACCGATGGGGTGTTGCTCTTACAAAGAAATGGTCAGACCTCATTGATTCTCACAATCTTTACACGCTCCTCTTTCGGAATGAGAATCTTCAGAATGCATTCTTTGTTGAAGGTCGCTTTTATTTTCTTCGGATCAATCGTAAACGGCAGCGTGACGCTGCGGCTGAATTCGCCCCAGAAACATTCCTGCAGGTAATACTGATCCGTCGGAATGCTGTCCCCCTGCTGGCGGTTGCCACGGATGGTGATAACGTTATCCGTCACTTCAATATCAATGTCTGAGAGCTTTACACCGGCAATCGGTGCCTTGATGATGTAGTAGTTATCAAACTCGTAAATATCGACCGCCACATGCCCCGCTGAGCGACCTGTCGGCTTTGTCTGGCCAAAAGCAGGAAGAGGTGCCGGCGTCTCTGCAAAAATATTTTCCTCCGGGGTCGGCGTCTCCTGCTCCTGTCCGAGCGATGAAAAGATGCCGTGAAATGGGAACTGAGAAGACATTATTCACCCTATTCTATCGCGGACTTCATTCAAACGGCAAAAAGCTGATGTGGCGAACATGGAAAACTGTGAGCTGATGCATTCGCGAACACATTTTTTGTTTCATCGTACGGGCATACATGAAGAACGTATTGTGCCTCTGCAAAAATCGCGGGAAATAGTCTTGCACCGCTCACGATGGTCAGTAGAATTGCGCTCTCAATTTGCTAAGTGTACTATTCATCGCTCCCCCAACCTTCCATGTCTACTGTCCAACTCCTCAACTACATCCGGAAGCTCCGCTTCGAACACGGTATGACGCAGGAAGAGCTGGCACTCCGCACCGGAGTCAGCCGTCAGACCATCATGTCCATCGAGCGCGGACAGACAAATCCGTCCGTTCTCCTTGCGTACAAAATCGCCGCAGCATTCAGTGTGCCCATCACGAGCGTGTTTGATATGGAGGGACGCCTGGCACCGGTATAAATCACTGCCTCATCGCGAATAACAAAAGAACGATAACCGCAGGGTCATCGTTCTTTTTTTGCCGTGGACTGGAAGAGGGTCAGTGCGAGTATGTTACTTCTCGTACTTGATCCAGAGATTGCCAGACTTGCTTTCCTGCCACAGCAGGATCAGTCCGCCGCTATTCCACACAAACCCGTTTTCCATATCGCCTTCATGCAATCCTTTGGGCAAAAGCAAACAGAGATGTGCGCTGGTCAGCGGGAGCCAGCGGTAGTCCCGGAAAGCGGGAATGCAATCGTAGCCCTGGGGCTCGCTGCGGGTTTTCCAATTGTGGCCGGTTTGCACGATGACGTCTGGTGCGAGGTTGAATGTGATCTTATCCATGCCATCGGTCAGCAGGTCATCGACGGAGGTCACTTCAAAAGGGTGTCTGCCTTTCTGTACCTCGAAGAAAAATGTCTTCGTGAATGCGATATCTGCAATGCGGATACCGTGGCCAGGTGGGGGGTTCCTGTAGAAACTCTTCTTCGGTGACCTGAGTTCGTGCTTGAGAGTAATGGTTTGCAAGAGTGCGGGTGCAGCAGTTTGGGTCATGATAATAGTCCTCCACGGCATGCACGCTTTCCCCTGAGACATGGTGTCCAGAGTATGAAAAAGCGCGCGTGGATGGAGGAATGGGTGATGTAAAGGGGCGGTGGCGGATTATAGGATATTTTCCTGTGATGTATAGATGGGAGGTTGCCGAGGTGTCCGACGTGGGAAAAGGGACCGATGTAGGCTAAATAACCTCGGTCCCTTCGGTCCCTTTTGTCACCTTGGCTACCTTATCCTCGCGTCAACCAAAAACAGCTGCGGGGTCATTTTGCCATTCCACGTATCCATCCCGATACGACAGACAATATCGAGGGGCTGGAACACGTCTCCAATCAGATCCCCCATTCCAAAGCCGATCAGTTTACAGTGCCCGACTGTGGCGGAGAGATGTTTGCCGTCGCTTCCGACACGTCGTGCATTCTGGAGCTGGACTGCGGGGAGCAGGAAGAGCGGCTCCTGATTGCCCTGACCGTACGGTTCGAGTTGCTGGAGTGAAAGGACGAGGCGCGTGTTGATGGACATCACATCAATCACGGCATCGATGTGCAGACCCGGGAGTAAATCATCCGGATTGGTGTGCGCACGGACATCTGCATTCAATGCTGCTGCAATCGCATCGAAATTCCTGAGGGCAAACGAACAACCCGCCGCCTGTGCGTGTCCGCCGAAATCCATCAGGAGATGGGCAATGCGTTCCAGTCCTTCGACAATGTTATACGACGGACAACTGCGCAGACTTGCGACGCATGTATCTCCTGTCACTGCCGCCGCCATCGATGGTCTTCCAAAACGCTCAGACAGTTTTCCGGAAATCAGTCCGACAATACCCGGCGTGTACGACGCATCGGCGACAGCCAAAAACGCGGGCGTGTTTTCATCTAACGTCTCCCCGATAGTGTGCAGTGCATGCTCAATACAGCGCGCAGTTTCATCCTGTCGATTGCTGTTGAGTGTTTCCAGATGCGACAGTGCATTGCCACCATCCAAGAGTGCCGTGAGTGCGAGCGTCGGATCATCCATGCGACCGGCGGCATTGATGCGTGGCGCAATGCGGAATGCAATGTCAGTGGAGGCAAGCGGCTTTCCGTTCCCGATGGTATTGACCAGATGCTTGAGCGGCCCTTCCGGCAGACGCTGCAGTGCGCGCAGTCCTTCCTGCACCAGCTTCCGGTTTTTTCCGCCGAGCGGCACAAGATCCGCAACGGTACCGAAAAGCGCCAGGCTCAGATCGATATCCCGCTCCACCCACGGTGCTCCTTCATATGCAGAGATGAAGAGAAAAACAACGCCGGCTGCAGACGGGTGCGGTGCGGGGAAATTCGTTGCAAGATCCGGATGCAGCACCGCGTACGCATCGGGGGGTTGCTGCATGTGATGGTGATCCAGAATGATTACATCGATATTTTTTTCTGTCGCATTCTTCAGTGCATCGTGTGCGGTGACACCTGTGTCCACTGTCAGAATGAGTGACACTTTCTGCTCGGCAAATTCTGCAATATGTTTCTCGCGCATGCCGTATCCGTCGTGCACGCGGTGCGGCAGACGCACAATCGGCTCTATTCCATGTCGCCGGAAAAAACGTACCATCTGCGCTGTGGCTGTCACGCCGTCACAATCATAATCTCCGAAAATTGCCACGGTTTCCCGTGCATCAATCGCTGCGTGCACGCGGGCAATTGCTTTCGCTGTATCCGGAAAGACACCGGCATCGTCCCAGTGCAGTGTCTCCACATCATTGAGTGCTGTGAGACGTTCGAGAATGAACGTCTCTATGTCACGCTTTGAGTCTGTAACGTGCCATTGTTTTCCCTGCAAAGAAACCTCAGTCTGCATGGAGCCACGCTACCAGAAGACGCGGCAGCATGCGAAAAAAAGCGCACGGTCATACACCCTGACGGGAAATTCGAAATCCGAAACTCGCAATCCGGTTTCGGGCTTACTGTTTGGCTTCCAGTCGTTTAGCCTTCCAGACGGTCCAGAGTCCGGCTCCTGCAAGCACAAAGCCGGCAAGGATGGTTCCAGGACCTGTATCGCTGAGAGGAGCACCGCTGTGCAGTCCCTGCTGGGAAATGAGCACGCGGACGCGCTCTTCAATGTCTGCATCCATCTGCTGGCCACGGACACGTTCCAGAATGCGCTGCTCTTCAAGTGTGAGAGAGGATTCCGGTTCGGTCGTTGTGCCTGCAGGAGCAGAGCTCAAAGCTGCCGCAATACTTGCTGCAGAGGAAGACGATGACTTTCCAAAGAGAGCTTCCTGTTCACGCTGACGGCGTGCGGCTGCGCTTGCCTGCTGTGCTTCCTGAATCGCCTCGGTATCGCGTGAGCGTGGGGGCGGCGTGAAGTACTGCAGATTGTCCTCGTTGCTCAGGGCTTCCTCCGGCGTTGTATAGGCGATTGCCATGGACGGCACCAGGAGTGTCGTGAGAAGGAGGCTGCGGAGGATGTGTGTGGAAGTCATCATAGTATTATACATTAAAGAGACAAATTGAGCAATATCAGCACTCGGATTTTCCGTCAAAGATACACTTGAGGAAACGCTGATAGTCGCCGTATCCGTCGTTTTTGGAATCGACTTTCAGCGGATCGGTTTCGTCACTATCAACTTCTCCGTCCAGGTTTTTGTCTTCTCCCGCGTAGAGCTGCTGGCCGTTGCTCAGACGTATGCGGCACATTCCGTCACAGAGTCCGTCGCGGTCTGTGTCTTTTATACGCGGATCGGTTTCATCCATTTCCGGGCGTCCATTCCAGTTTGTGTCCTCAATACCGTCAATAATACCGTCGCCATCCGTATCGCGGAGCGTCGGGCTGGTGGCACTGGTGAACTCGGTTCCATCGACCACACCGTCTCCGTCTGAATCAGGATTATTTTTATCGGTGCCGATCTCGATTTCAATTTTGTCATTCACGCCATCCTGGTCCGGATCAAGGCCAATGGCCATAGGCGTATCAGCCATGATGTAGCACATGGTACCCGGCTGGAATGTTTCAATCTGGTGCCGGATACTCCCGACTACGCGATCGTTCATTGTCTCTGCCTCTGTCTTTGTCGGCAGATTCTGCAGGGAGTATTGTGGCTTATTTCTGGCTTCCGTCTCACGGCGGACCGCGCGTTCTTTTTCAGATAAAAACATCAGTCCCGGGAAACCGACACGCTTGCTGGTAATAGTCGGATCATAGTTCTGCGGGAAGCAGTAGCCCCAGTAGCGTGCGGTTGTCCCCTTCAGACCAAGAAGAACCTGGCGATTGATGGATGTGAAATCAAAGGGAAGATGAAACACAACATTGGTGTCCGGCGGGATCGTGGCGCCCAAAAGAATGTCGTCTTCTTCCAGCACTAACCAGGCTGGTGCTACAGGCTTGCGGATAATGCGGGCGAGGATTTCATCGTTCTGAACGAGAATGTTCAATGTGACGAGCCCAGAAAGCACCACGCACAACCCAATGACCCTGTGCAGGAAGCGGAATCGCTTGGTGGTGGACTGTATGTCAGACATCAAAATAGTATAGCAGAAATGAGGCGAAATGGCCAGAGGATGCCTAAGGCAAACAGGATGGTTTTCCGCCGAAAATTGCCAATTCTCTCTAGCGACGCCCCTGCCCCAAGCCCTATACTTTCCCCATGGCCAAAGATCTCTATGGCATTTTGGGTGTTTCGAAGGGCGCAAGTCCGGACGAGATTAAGGCTGCGTACAGAAAAATGAGCAAAGAATGGCATCCCGACAAGCATAAAGGGGACAAAGGCGCTGAGGATAAATTTAAGGAAATCAACGAAGCATACGAAGTGCTCGGCGATGCAGATAAGAAGCAGCGCTACGACCAATTCGGCACAACGGGTAACGGACCCGGGGGTGGAGGGGCGGGATTTGGTGGTTTCGATTTTTCCGGATTCGGAAACGGCGGAGCCCAGAACGTCGACTTCGGTGATCTTTTCGGCAGTTTTTTCGGAGGAGGCGGAGGACAGCGCCGCGCGGCAGATATGAACCAGGGAGAGAACCGGGAGATCGAATTAACTATCACACTGAAAGATGTGGTGACCGGCGTGCAGCACCCGGTAGAAATCCGCAGGCTTACTGTGTGTGATGTCTGCAAAGGTGATGGTGCTGAACCCGGTGCAAAAATTACAAAGTGTGAGACATGTGGCGGAACGGGAGAAGTGGTGCGGACCGCACAGTCATTTTTTGGCCAGATACAGCAGCGCGCTGTCTGTTCAACTTGTAGCGGATCCGGGTCTGTTCCTGAGAAAAAATGTCACCACTGTCATGGCGAAGGACGTTTGCCGGATAAAGTGAATGTCGTCATCGACGTTCCTGCCGGTATTGATAATGGTCAAACACTGCGCATTCGTAATCAGGGTGACAGCGGGCGCAGAGGTGCTGCCAGTGGCGATCTTTTCGTGCACATTCGCGTCCGGAGTGATGCGCGTTTTACGCGAGAAGGAACAGACATCCGTTCTGAAGTAGCTATTCCCGTTATCGATGCCATCCTTGGTGGCACTGTGGAAGTGGATACCGTGCACGGCGTCTCAACGCTCACTATTCCCGACGGCACACAGCCCGGACAGATTTTCCGCATGAAAGGAAAAGGTCTCCCTGAACTCGGACGCACGGCGCATGTGGGGGATCATTATGTGATTGTGAATGTGGAGGTGCCGAAAAAACTGAATAAAGCGGAGAAGAAGATTTTGGAGGAGTGGAGGGAGGCAAAGAAGTAAGAAGCAATTTGAGAATATCGGGTTTAGCGGTATTCTTTCACCTTTGCTCTTTGTACAGCATCCCGCGCAGCGAGTGATCTGATTCTTCAAAATATGCAGAGCGGAATCAGTTTTCCTCTTGGTGCATGTTTTCTCATTCAAAAGGTGGTGCTTTATGGAGACCGAAATACATTTGTGGGAGATGATTCGCAGCCCGGAACAGTGGAACAGACTGGTGATTGTCGACGCAGACGCTGAGTCGGTCACTGTAGAGTTACGGATACAAAAACCGAATACTGCTCTCTGGGCGAAACAAGCGAGTGTCCCTGCAACAATTGAAATCCTGCAACAGGCATTCGAACATGTGGGACATACGTGGTCACAGATCTTCAAAGAGGAAGCCGGGCCTGTCTTCGATGCGACAAGAGTGGTCACAGTGTTGACCCCCGAGAAGGTGATAATTCTGCGCTGGGATGTTCATCATATCCAGGGGGTCCCCTATCAGATTAATGACGATCTTGAAGTGTGCTGCATCGCCTTTGTCAGGTTCGATGCGCAGCTGATTATCGAGCATCCCTATTAATCACAATGAGGAGGCATGTCGAAAGGAACGGGTGACGTAGCAATACGCCGCCCATTTCAAAATCCCTAAAAACTAGAATCAAATATCCAGATTCTCCAGTCCATCATCCGCAGCAATCACCGGAGACAGTTCTTCTCCACCCTGCACCTGTGAGGTGTTCTTTTTCTCTTCTTTGAGCCGTAAAACAATCTGGCGGTAGTCTCCTTCTCCGACGCTTTCTGTTGTGAGATCTGAGAGACTCGGCGTGTTTGCAATGTGGAGGTGCACGATGCGACGGAAGTACGGGGACATCGGGCTGAGTGCAATGCGGCTTCCGGTGCGGCGGACGAAGTCTGCTTTCTGCTCTGCAATTTTGATGACTTTCTCTTCCTGCATTTTGCGATACCCATCCACATCCACAATCACGAGCGGGGTGCGCTCGAGTTTTTCTTCGGTGCGGATCATCGATTTCAAAACGTGCTGCACCGAGTTCAGTGTCTCGCCGTGCCAGCCGATGATTCTGCTCGCTTCGGTGGAGTCGATATCGACGCGTGTCATGTCGCCGTCCTGTGTCACACGGATATCGCCGTGCTGAAGATTGAGCAGGTCGAGGAGCTGTGCGAGGGCCGACTGGATGTAGGTAGCATTCATGGGTGGACCGCACTATAGCACGAAGAATTCGCAATAGGCCAGATATCTGTTTCGAAAGAAGCTCCAGCCAAAATGTAAAGAAAAAGCCCCCTTACGGAGGCTCTTTCTCGTTTCTAAAACGACGTTTAGCGGACAGCGTCCTTGAGCGTCTTTCCTGCCTTGAAGGACGGAACCTTCATAGCCGGGATAGAAATTTTCTGTGCCGGGTTGCGCGGGTTGACGCCCGTGCGAGCTGCACGCTTGGACACACGGAATGTGCCGAAGCCCGTGATGGTCACGGAGTTGCCCTTCTTCAATTCTTTCGTGATCATGGTCGTGATTGCCTCGAGGGCGCTACCTGCAGCACGCTTTGTGATGCCAGCTGCGTTGGCAATGTTGGTGATGAGGTCCTGCTTGGACATAGGAGTGTGGAGAAGAAGATAAGAAGGTGAATAGCTGTCATTCTAGGACCTCTATGGGGCAAAGCAAGAATCTTAGAGTCCATAAATGGCTTCTCTAAGCCAAAAATAATTTACAATGGCTTATATAAGCCAAAAAATCTGAATACAAACGATGATCAGAAAATGGGAATTTTGCAATAAAAAGAGGGGTTTGATGGAGTGTATGTGCCCCTCCGCTGGCCGCTGCCGCGGGGGCATTCTTTTTGCCCGTGCAGCAAAAAGAATCAAAAAGTGCGGTCCGGCCAGAGCCACTGACCGCTGACCCCCCCCCGTGGCCGGACACCTCGCAACGAGACTTCATTTTCACTTCGTGAAAATGTTTCTGGTGGAACTCTTTGTTTTATTGGAACCAAGAAAACTCCCTCTCCCGGAACGGGAGAGGGGCGGGGAGAGGGCTCAATCTCCTTTCTTCATTCGCTCTCATAAACCGCATAAACTCCCGACCTGTTTGACAACCTCCCTCCTGTCTCCGTAGTCTCCACCAACAATACATCTTCCTCTATTAAAGCCGTGCCGACACATTTAGTTATAGTAGAGTCACCCGCTAAAGCCAAAACCATCAAGCGTTTTTTGGGGAAGGATTACATCGTGGAAGCGAGTATGGGTCATGTGCGTGATCTGCCGAAGAGCGGACTGGGAATTGACGTGGAGAAGAATTTTGAACCGACGTACGAAATTTCTGATGGTAAAGAAACCGTCATCAAAAAACTGCGCGCAGCCATGAAAGAAGCGGATGATGTATGGATCGCGACTGATGAAGACCGCGAAGGAGAGGCAATCGGCTGGCACCTGACGCAAGCGCTCAAAGTGAAAGATGCGGAGAATGTGAAGCGTATTGTGTTTCATGAAATTACGGAAAGCGCCATCAAGGCTGCTATCGCGAACCCGCGCACGCTCGATATGCGTCTGGTTGATTCGCAGGCTGCGCGCCGCATTCTCGATCGCCTGGTTGGATACACGCTCTCCCCGTTCCTCTGGAAAAAAGTGTACTCGGGACTGTCCGCAGGACGTGTGCAGTCTGTTGCTGTGCGCATTATTGTCGACCGCGAGCGGCTCATTCAGAAATTTATCGCCGAAGAATATTGGTCTGTAGAGGCACAGCTTGAGAACGGAAAGAAGCAGACATTCTCTGCATTCCTCGACAAGAAAAACGGCGAGAAGATCGCACTTGGAAATAAAGAGCAGACGGACGCCGTGCTCAGCGATATTAAAGACAAGCCGTTTACTGTGACCAACGTCGAAGAGAAAGAAGTATCCCGCAATCCCGCTCCTCCATTCACGACATCCACGCTGCAGCAGGAAGCGGCACGCAAGCTCGGTTTTTCTGTGAAGCAGACAATGGTCGTGGCGCAGCAGCTCTACGAAGGTGTGAGTCTTGGAAAAGGCGAAGGATCTGTCGGTCTTATTACCTACATGCGTACCGACTCCGTGAACCTCAGCCAGAAAGCATTGGACGATGCAAAAATGACGATCGAACATCAGTTCGGACGTGAGTATGTGCTCGCGTCTCCGCGCTTGTTTAAGACAAAAGCGAAGGGTGCACAGGAAGCACACGAAGCCATCCGCCCGACGGAAATGGAGCGCACACCTGCTTCACTTGCATCGGTCCTCGATCATCAGCAGCTCAAGCTCTACACGCTCATCTGGAACCGCACGATGGCGACACAGATGCCGCCCGCAGAATTCAAGCGCATTGCCGCAGACATCAAGGTCGATGCCTACAGTTTCCGTGCGACCGGACAGAGTGTGATTTTCGATGGATTCTTGCGCGCGTACTCCGCCGGAAAAGATGATGAACCGGATGAGGATAAAAAAGAGGATGGTGAGGAGGAAGGAGAAAAATTCCTGCCACCATTGAGCGTCGGTGAATCCCTCGATTGTCATGACATCAAGCCCGAACAGCACTTCACGAAACCGCCTGCACGCTACACGGAAGCGAGTCTTGTGAAGAAACTCGAAGAGGAAGGCATCGGTCGTCCGTCCACGTATGCACCGACTATCTCGACCATCCAGCAGCGCGGGTACATCCGCAAAGAAGGCCGCAATCTGCTGCCGGAAGATATCGCTTTTACCGTCACGGATCTCCTGTCCGAGCACTTCCCCGACATCGTCGATCTCAAATTCACTGCCGGCATGGAGCAGTCATTGGATGATATTGCGGAAGGCGCAAACGAGAGCACGAAGTTCCTGAAAAATTTCTACAATCCGTTTAAGGCACTTGTCGACAGCAAGACGAAGGAGATCAAAAAAGAGGATGTGCTCAAGGAACGCATTCTCGGCATCGATCCGGAAACCAAGCTCGAAGTGATTGTCCGCACCGGACGCTTCGGTGCCTACGTGCAGCTTGGACGGTTGGATCCGCCGGAGAAAGGAAAGAAGAAAGTGAAGGGTGAAGGTCCCAAAACTGCATCGCTTCCAAAGCACATCAGCATCGATGCCGCGACCATGGAACAGGCCATGAGCCTGCTCGCATTCCCACGAAATCTTGGAAAGCATGACGGCAACGATATGTTCGTGGTGCTCGGGCGCTTTGGTCCCTACATGAAGTGCGGTGACGTCACCTCTGCATTGCCCTCCGATGTCGATCCAGGGCTCGTACAACTGAAAGAGGCGGTGGAACTCCTTACGAGTGCTGCAGAGCGAAAGAAGAAGGCTGCAGAGCCACTCAAAACATTGGGTGCCGATCCGGAAACAGGTGCCACCATTCATGTGAAAGACGGCCGCTTCGGTCCATACGTGACAGACGGAAAAACGAACGCGTCCCTCACGAAAAAATTCACTGTCGAAACCATTACACTTGCGGATGCTGCAGAACTTCTCGTGAAGAAGCGCAGTGCGCCGAAGAAAGTGTGGAGGGGAAAGAAAAAATAAAACACGAAAAAGCCGGCCTTCCTCTGAAATCAGAGAAGGCCGGGTGACACTAACTGTGGAGAATCGAAATCGGCTTTATGTGATAGTCATCTTGCCGATTGTGGTACCGGATGCGAGATCGAAGTAGATGGCCTCCAATCCGCGCTCAAAGGTCAGACGCACATCAGTGCCGCCTTTGCTTTGATGCACAATGCTCAGATTGCCATCTTTGTCAGTGATGATCTGTATGCTGGGCGGGAAGGTCGTACCCAGGCAGTGCGCCTTTGCGCACTGCAGCTTTGTGAACTGTATCGTTCCCTTTTCTCCGAGGTTAATGGTGAGGTTAAAGTCGCGTCTCATGCTTTGACTGTCGAGCATGAGGTTACCCTCGGCATCAACCACGATTTGTAGTACGTCCACGTTATTATTCTCCACTAGTGATGTAAGCTTCCAGTCACCCGAATAGTGACATTATATATTATAAAACAATATGTAAAATTAGCAAGTATTTACACTGCACTCATTGATTCAAATAAGCGCTTTTACTGCAAATTCTTACGTGCCTCATCCGCCATGCTCTTGGCAATCACCTGCATCTGGGAGGCGAGAGAATCGAGGTTCGGACTGAATTCACGGGCTTTGTTTGCAAGGTTCCATGCGGCTCCGGCAAGGTCAACTGCTTGCTGGTACTGGTTGGTTGAACCGGCAATGAATGCACTCACGAGGGAACGGAATCCTTCTGCGGTTTTCATGGCGCCCTTCACAATCGGTTCATCGGGGCGGCTGGCTAGTGCACCACGTGCAGCGAGGAGTGCGCGGGTGGAGGCGAGATCGGCCTGCAGAATATCTTTGGTTTCCAGTAGCTGGAGCACATTCACAATCTCCCCTTCTACTTCGGACAAAAGAGCCTGCGTGCGGCGGCCTTCTTTGTACATCATGTAGCGGTACATCAGTGTCGCGACATCGCCGCGGTTGAGTGTCTTTCCGGGAAGCAGCGTGCCATCCGCATTCACAATCACCATAGAAGATGTGATCGCGTAGCGCATGGGAGCGTAGTACCAGTCAGAGCTATTTGCGACATCCACAGAGAGAGGCGAGGTGATTTCGCTGTAGGCGGTTGCAGGATTGATGCCGTTTGCCGTTTCCATAATTTTCAGGAATTCGGCGAGCGTCACATTGTTTGCACCCTTGAAGCCGGGCTTTGCGGGCGGTCCATCAATAGCTTTCAGCTTGAGTGCAGCCTGCGTGAAGGGCAGATACCAGGTGCCAGCGGGAATGTCGTTGAACGGAGTGGTGGTATAACCTGCAAGTTCGACAGCAGAGACAAGTGGAGCCACAATAATTTTTACTGCTTCCGCACGGGTGACCGCCTGGTTCGGACGGAATGTGCCATCGCTGTACCCAGAGAGAATTCCCTGTGCCTTCAGATATTCCACTGCAGCGAATGCAGGATGATCTGTTTTGAGATCCGTAAAAGAAGGGGTGCTCTGCGCAAAGAGCGATGTCGGAATCAGAAGCGAAGCGAGAAGGAGACCGGAGCGAAGAGAAGGCATCATGGAAAAAGCAGGGAAACATCGAGATTCTAACAGTGGTATGAGAAAAGCCAACTGGCCCTTTTGACAAAACGGCGTGTTGTAGTGCATCAGATGGACTATAGACTTATACTAATAAAAATGTTATAATGGTATGAAAATCAAATAAAAAATGAATACGTCAAAAAACACTACCGGCATGATCCTTGCGGCATTCCTCGCCGTTCTTGGTTGTGCCTTCAGTAGCGGTTCAGCCTTTGCAGCGGAGAGCGCGTCTTACAACATCGACGCAGACGCACCCACATACGACGAACATGCTGCAGGAACATCGCCGAGTTTTCAGATGACGGGTGGTATGACATGGCGCCAGACTGCACCGCTCGCGAGTAACAGTTTCCAGATTGTGCAAAATCCGCAGGCACAGACATCATCTGCTGCACAGGCATCAACAGCCACGTCCACTACACCCTCTCCATCCGCACCGATTGGTGGCCATCGCGGCAGCAACAGCTCTGTAGGTGTAGTCTCATCGCTCCATCCTGCAGCATCATCCGTACGTTCAGTCCCCCGTTCCCGTGCATCGGTTCCGGTAACAACATCGCGTTCATCCTCAGCATCGTCCATTGGTACATCTCTGGATGCATCATCTGTGTCATCAGCGGCTGGAGTTGTGATAGTCGATACGCTCCACCCTGCCGCAGAATGTCCTGTAACGCATACCTCTGCTGAGCAGCTTTGCCGCATCCTGCTGACGAATGTCATCGGTGGAACCGCGCTTGGATTCTTTGATCTCTGGACGCTCTTCATTCTTGGTTTCTTGCTCGGACTTCTGACCGGCATTCTTGGCTACCGTCTGCTGCTTGCAAAAAAGAAGGCAGCGCCTGCACGGAAAAAGATCCTCACTGCACTGCAGAAGAAAAAGAAAAGCAGACTGACTGCACATGTCATCATGCTGCTTGCACTTGCGTCTATGTCTGGCGGCATTGCGGTCACGTACGGTGTGAATGCTGAAACGACTGTTCCCCAGCGCTACGTCTATAACGGTCACCTGTTGAACAGCAGCGGTCAGGCCATCACCAGCGCGCACAGCATCCGCTTCAGCTTCTGGAAGAGTGCGGATCTCGATGGATCGGACATCAGTGCCGGATCACTTAATACAGGTGCAGCGACTTATGCAGGCTGGCAGGAAGTCGCCACCGTGACGCCTGACAGTAACGGATACTTCTCCGTGCAACTCGGTGCCATCAATGCGCTTCCTGACCTGACCGGTTACTCTCATGCAGATCTGCAGAGCTTGTTCCTGCAGGTGGAAGTGAAGGCGCAGGCAGCGCCGGATACATCGTATGAAGTGCTCGATGTGGATGCTGCCAATACTGCAGTCGACCGCTCGCCTATCCTGTCTGTGCCGTTTGCACAGAACGCAGACAAAATCGACCAGCGTGAAATCGGCACAGGAAGCGGATCTATTCCTCTTCTTGGCCCGGGTGGCAAATTGCCGTCTGCCGCTATTCCGTCGTCGCTGGAAGGCGTCAGTCTGATTCTCGATGGTACGAACAGCGCCACAGGATCGATTGTGCTCCAGTTCGGACAGGCACTCGCAAAGACGCTCAGCTACGACACTATCAATAACCGTTTCAACTTCAATGACTCTGTGCGCATTCAGGGAAACCTGACGGTGCTTGGTCTTATTAACGGTGTGGATATCACAGCTCTTGCCGGTGGCACGGCTGATGCACTCAAGGTCTCATCGGGCGCAGGCCTGAACATCACTGTGACCGGCGGTAACTACCGCCTGGCTGGTTCAACAGTGAATTTCGCAGGGGCAACCTCAGCAGTTGCGGCGAATGCAACGAACTATGTGTTCTTCGGTTCCGGCGGCCTCACGATCCGCACCATGACCTTCCCGACCGACGAAAGTTACATTCCGCTTGCCGAAGTCGTCACAAATGCCGGCGCTGTCGACTATATTGTTGACCGCCGCACCCCGCTTACGGACGACCGTGAGGAGCTGGTGGAAAAGACACTGCATCCGGAATATCCGGATTCATCCTATACTGCAGATGGAACAGACAACGTCGGACAGCTCTCTGTCATCAACGATGCTGTGACGCTCAAAAACGCATACATGTGGACATCCACCCGTTCTACATTGCAGGATTATGACATTGTATTGCCCATCACTCTGCCGTCACAGTTTGTCGGCTGGAAGACATCGCCACTGACCTTCACCTACAAGTCGAGCTCCGCAGATGCGTCCGTCAGCAAAATGGATGTGCAGGTCTTCGACACAGCTGGAAATGCAGTGACTCTCAGCGGTACATCGACAAATCTTGCAAATACGTCGTGGACATCGCAGGTACTCGACTTCACCGGCGCTCCGACCTGGACACCTGGAGGGACTGCCGTTGTGCGTTTCCGTGTTTCGACAAAGGATAATGCCCAGATGATGCTTGGGGACCTGGGAATCGCGTACAAGAAACTCACCGGCAACTAATCGGAGCAAATTATTATTGCATCCTAATTATAGAAAGAGTCAATAAGACATATGAGCATAAAAATGGTTTTTGTGTTATAGTATCTGGAAATCCATACACACAAACCTTCTATGCGTAGCTTTGTCTCACTTCCGTGGAAACGCGCACTCGCCGCGGCATCAGCCGTTGCAGTTGTTGCGAGTCAGACAGCCATGGCAGCCTCCTCATGGGCGCCGACACTGCTTGTGAACACAGAATCATTCCAGACTATTGATGAAGGTGATGGATCAACAAACATTGTCATCCGCTTCGGACAGACTCTCCTTGAAACCATTACATACGACCGCACCCTGAACCGGTTCCAGTTCTCCAAAGGAATCAGCGTCCTTGGTACCATGTCCGGTTCCGCTTTGCGCGTCGATCGTAATGCAGACATCTGGGGAAATCTCAGTGCATCCGGCTCCGTGAAAGCGGAAGGTGGATTCACAGGTACGACACTCCGCTTGAGCGGTCCTGCAGATATTCAGGGAGGAACAAATGGAACACTGACTGCATCCGGTGCTATCCGTACAGGTGGAGACATTACCATTAACTCCAAGAACACATCGAATGATGCGGTCTTGAACTTCGGTAATGCGACACAGGCACAGACATTGAAGTTCTTAAACGGTGCACAGAAGTTTGAATTCAGCAAAGGATTGAATGTAAAAGGCACACTCTCCGGTGCTGCGCTCACGGTGAACGGCAACGCCAATATCGGCGGTGCACTGACCGCGACCGGTTCTATTCGTACCAAGGGTAACCTCTCCGGTTCTACGTTGACCGTGGATGGAAACCTGACACTGCACGGCGTGACATACAATGCCCCATCCACACAGGGTGGTGCCAACACCTTCCTGAAAAATGACGGTGCGGGCAACCTGACATGGGCCAATGCCGCTGTCGGAAACGGAAGCGGAAACATTATGTCCCTGCATCCGGAATATCCGAATGCCGTGTACTTCTCCTCCGGCTCCACCTACATCGGTCAGCTGACTGCATCCGGCGGAACAAGCTCTTTGGAGAACGCCTACGTCTGGACCTCCAGCAAGGTTGCTGCCAATGATTACTGGATCTCCACCCGCGTCAGACTGCCGGATAACTTCTCTACCTGGGATGCTGTAAAGCCGATTGAATTCCGCTATAAGACGGGTGTTGCCTCTGCAGCAAACAACTACCTGACTGTGAAAATGCGCGATACAGCCGGTGCGGTTGTGAACCTCACAAACGGTGGCAACCTCGCCAACACATCCTGGACGACTGCCAGTATTACCGGTCCGCAGGCAGGCGGCACCTGGACTCCGAAGGGATATTTCACGATTTACATCAAGCTCGCAGCCAACAATACGGCCGGTGCCAATGCTGCTGCCGGATTCCTGAATCTGAATATCGAAACGACGACGCCGTAAGCAGTACTCACAGTGTCAGAAGTAATGCAGGTGCCATCCAAAGGGGGTGGCACTTTTTTGTCAGTAGAATCTTGCTTCCTTCTGGTGTCAGAGACAGGGTTCCGTGTACACTTTGGCGCGATGATGACGCGTGCAGCAAGTATCCGTTCATTTCTTTTTTCCGTCAGCACACTGCGTGTTGGTGCGTTGTTTGTAGGTGTGCTTGCTATTGGCTGGATCTGCACCTTTAAAATCATGGATCGCGATTTCTGGTGGCATATCAAAGCGGGAGAAATTTTCCTGCAGACAGGCCGCATGATTGTGACCGATCCGTTTGCCTATGCACGCGAAGGCATGGCATACCTGGCAACGCATGAATGGCTGGCACAGATCATGCTCTATTTAGTCTACGCATCCGGCGGATTCACGGGGATTATTCTGTTCCGCGCCGTCATTGCCACTGTGTCGGTCGGGTTGCTTCTGTTGCTCGCAAAAAAGCCGCGCATTGTGTATACGGTTCTTGCCGTTTGGGCGATTGTTATTACCAAAGGGAGTTTTCTGGAGCGGCCGCAGCTGTTTACCTTCGTGTTGTTTGCTGCATTTATTCTGCTTGCATTCCGCTTTCTGGATGCCGGGTCTGAGCGTATCCGTCGCTCTATTTGCGCGGGATTCATTGCGCTGGAAATTCTGTGGGTCAATATGCATGGAGGAGCAGCATTACTCGGATGTGCCATTGTCACATTCTTATTGTTACAAACCACCACGGATATCTTCCTGCTGCGTCAGCGGGAGTCTTTGCGCACTGCACTTCTGCTGATCGGGACATTGGTGCTGATGGCCATTGCACTTGTTCTGCCGCCAAACGGATTCGGGACTATTCACTATATTATTCAGCTGATGAGTGACCAGACCATCGCGTTTATTGCCGAATGGCAGCCGCGCAACTGGGGGCTCTACCTGAGTGAACTCTGGCTGTTTTTTGTACTGGGTGTTCTTGCGCTCTGTATGGGGCGAAGGCATTGGGTCTTTAATACATTGCTTCTGCTGGCAACCGCGTACCTGTCCCGACAGGCATTCCGTCACGAAATTCTCTTCATCTTTGCATCGATCGCTACCTGTTTCTATCAGCTTGAGAGAAGTGAGCGTATGGAGCGTGTATGGGAATGGATTGCCGCAAGACGGACGAGTGTCAGAATTATTGCAGCTATCGTTCTGCTCCTGCTTGCCCGCCATGCGTACACACGCTCCTTCGGCTTTGAACGCCAGGATAATCTCTTCGGGTTCGGTCAGTTCGATCTCGCCCGCGGTGCGTACGATTTCATCGAGCGCGAAAAAATCACGGGCAACATGTTCAACACCTATGGCATCGGCGGATACCTGATCTACCGGGGCTACCCCGATCGCAAAGTCTTCATCGACGGACGCAACGTCGACTATGGTTTTGACTACATGGCGCGTGCGTATGCAGCAGGTGTGAATCCGGAGCGATGGAAGGAGCTGACAGATACCTACAACATCACGTATGCCATCGTCGATTACGATGCCATCAAACAGGCGGATCGTTTGCCATACAGTTTCCACCTCGATACCAATCCCGAGTGGGTACCGGTGTATGTGGATGACTGGACAGCGGTCTACCTGAAGAGGACACCCGACAATCAACCGCTCATCGACCGCCTGCACTACACGTACGTGGACCCGACGAACCTGCAATTTCACGATGATTTCCCGGAGGCAACGGGCATCGCTCGAGAGCAGCTTGTGACCGAACTGCGTCGTGTCCAGACCGATAATCCACAAGGCATAAAAGCCACAATGGCTCTGGCGAAAATGGCCCTCACCGATGGTCAGTTGGATGAGGCAAAAACACTGGTGGAGAGAGCACGGAAGATGCAGCCGTATAATCCCGAACCCCTTGCGATCCTTGCAGTTATTTATACCAGACAGGAGCAATGGCAACAGGCTGCCGATACCTACTCTGAGGTTCTGCGCTTGGCCGGTGACAACTATCCGAACATCAACTACACCTATATCGCCTCTATTTTCCAGAAAGCAGGTCGTCCGTGGACGGCATGGTATTACCGGTTGGGATCTGCGAAGGAAGCTCCTGTTGTTCCGGCCCAGATGTCGGGAAGCAGCATTCCCGCTGCAGACAGTAAAGGACTCTCCGTCAATCCTGCAGCAGACGCACTCGAACTGGCGGATTTGGGCGTGGCACAGGCGGGTTCCGGACAGCTGATAGAAGCGGAACAATCCTTCCGCACATCGCTGATGATCAATCCGGGAAATCCGGCAACATGGAATAATCTCTGTGCATTGCTCATCAGCCTGAAGCGTTACCCGGAAGCAGCGGATGCCTGTAAGCGTGCGGTGGAGATCGACGAAAAATTCGGCGATGCGCACTACAATCTCGCACTCGCGTATTATTGGAGCGGATCAAAAAAAGATGCAGAGGCCGAGGCATTGCTCGCAAAGAAGCACGGACGAAAAGAAGAAAGTGACGCATTGCTTGTGCTTATCCGGAAAATGAAACCCTAATTTTCATGTCTTCTGCAACCCCTGCATCCAAAGCGGCACACTACAGACTCTGCCTC
The DNA here is from genome assembly GCA_023038255.1 of Candidatus Peribacteria bacterium. Classification (NCBI taxonomy): domain Bacteria; phylum Candidatus Peregrinibacteriota; class Candidatus Peribacteria; species Candidatus Peribacteria bacterium. The sequence continues at coordinate 121,438 of CP082927.1, forward strand.
TCCGTGTGCATGGTGGTGTCTCTGGGTATTACATCTGTTCCGCATGCGTATGCCATCGAAAGTTTCCTGCCTGCAGCGTACGTTCTTGGCCAGGATGACGGGACGGTGAGCGCTCCGGAGCCGATTTATACAAAGGGAACGGCAAACAACGCTGCACATAAACTGGGACTCAATGCTCCCGCCGGAGGTATTGTAATGGATACAACGGATCATAGACTCTTTGTGTCCGACACCTCGAATCATCGCGTGCTTGTCTATGGTCTCGACGTTAGTAACAATCTTATCGACCGTATTCCCGATAATGTATTGGGACAGGAGAATTTTTGGGGCAATACTGCTGCCGCCACACAGTCCGGTATGAGTACGCCGAACGGCATTGATTTTGATGATGATAATAACCGTCTGTTTGTCACACAGGGGGTTAGTACCACAAGTGCTCGTGTCACGGTTTATGATGTCACGGCAATTACGGACGGAGAAAATGCAGTCAATGTGTTGGGCCAGGTAAGCTTTACGGCAAACGCCGCCGCCAGTACGCAGGAAGGTCTGCGTTTGCCTACGGGTGTAGCGTACGACAGCGTGAATAATCGTCTCTTTGTTGCACAAAATACAGGGAACCGCGTGACTGTTTTCGATACCACAGTCATCAGCGATGGTGAACCTGCCATCAACGTTCTGGGGCAAACGGATTTTACGACTATTACCGCTGCGACCACTCAGGCCGGCATGAACGTGCCGTTTGATGTTGCTCTGAGCGGCAGCACTACTTTGTTCGTGTCTCAGGGAACAGGAAACCGCGTCACTGCGTATAACGTCGGCGACGGTATCACGGATGGCGAAAACGCCATTAAGGTTCTTGGACAGGCGAACTTCACCGCCACCGCACTTGGCAATACGCAGGTCGGCATGAACGCCCCCCGCGGCATTGCGTATGATTCGGTCGCAAAAAAATTGTACGTCTCACAGACAACCGGGAACCGCGTGACGGTGTATAATCTGGCTGACGGTATTACCGATGGTGAAAACGCCATCAATGTACTCGGGCAAACGCTTTTTACCACCATAACTGCAGGAGTGACACAGGCTGGTCTGAGCGGTCCGATGGGTGTCTATATTGATAAGGCAAACAGCAAACTCTATGTGCCACAATCAGGAGCGAGCCGTGTGTCGGTGTTCGATGTTGCCGCTATCACCAACGGAGAAAATGCTGCAGATGTTTTGGGGCAAAGTGATGACAGTCTTACGGCCCCCCTGCCTATCTATACAAAAGGGACCGCGAATAACGCGTCACTCAGGACAGGTATGAACGCACCTTGGGGCGTTGCCGTAGATGGCATCAATCATCGCCTGTTCGTCACCGACGGTACCAATAACAGAGTGCTGGTGTATAACCTTACTACAGACAATATTTTGATTGACCGGACGCCGGACAATGTCCTTGGCCAGGCGAATTATTACAGCAATGCTACTGCCACGACACAGGCAGGCATGACCTTCCCTATTGCGCTCAGTTTTGATGAAGTAGGGAACCGGCTTTTTGTTGCGGACAACACCAACAACCGTGTGCTTGTCTTCGATACAGCGAGCATTACCGACGGGGAAAATGCAACGGGGGTGATAGGGCAGGCCAACTTCACATTAGCCACTGTCGCTATTACACAGGATAGTACCCGCCTCCCGAGAGCGCTTGCATACGACAGCACGTCCGGTCACTTATATGTGGCGGATTTTTTCAGTAATAGAATTGTTGTGTTCGATGCCACGACCGTGGTGAACGGGGAGCTTGCCATTAATGTGATTGGTCAGGACGAAGGAACGGTCGGTTCCCCGCAGCCTATTTATTCAAAATCGACAGCCAATAATGCTGCACATAAACTCGGGCTGGATACGCCGACCATTGGAGTGGTTATGGACACGGTGGATCACCGGCTGTTTGTCTCGGATACCACCAACAACCGTGTGCTTGTCTATAATCTGGATGCGAATAATGAGCTTCTGGACCGGACACCGGATAATGTGCTCGGACAATTGAATTTCTATGCCAACGCTCTTGGAAACACGCGCATAGGATTAAGAACCCCAAACGGACTGGCCTATGATCACACGGGAAAACGGCTGTTTGTGGCGGAAGCATCCAGTAACCGCGTCAAGATTTTTGATGTCGCAAGTATTACTGATGGAGAGGAGGCTCTGAATGTACTCGGTCAGACCTTATGGACAGGCAGTAACCAGGGAACCACGCAGTCCACCATGAACGTCCCCACAGGAGTCAGCTATGATGATGCAACAGACCGTCTCTATGTTGCGGAGAACACCAATAACCGCGTACTTGTATTCGATCTGGCAGCTGGGTATACGGATTATCCCAACGCAGAAAATTTACTCGGCCAGTACGACGAAACCAGTCTGACTGCGCCGGTTCCGATGTACACAAAAACGGTGGCAAATAACGGACCAAACAGATTGGGATATAGCAGCCCGACCTATGGCCTGACCATGGATACTGTTGACCACCGCTTGTTTGTGAGCGATATGAGCAATCATCGGGTCCTTGTCTACAATCTGGATACCAATAATCTGCTGCTGGACCGCATTCCGGATAACGTTCTTGGACAGGTGAATTTCTATGCCGGCACGCTTGGTTCGACACAGAACGGTATGAACGCCCCCATGGGTCTGGCGTATGACAGTAACGGGAAGCGTTTATTTGTGGCACAGGAAACGGGCAACCGTGTGACGGTGTATGATGTCACGTCCATTACGGACGGAGAAAATGCTGTCAATGTTCTGGGGCAGACGAACTTTACAACCGTTACGGCAGCTCAGACGCAGGCAGGTATGAATAACCCCGATGATCTTGTCTATGACAGTGCAAATAACAGGCTGTTTGTTTCTCAGGTGACCGGAGCACGCGTGACCGTGTACGACGTTGCTACTATTTCAAACGGAGAAAATGCCATCAATGTTCTGGGGCAGGTGGACTTTACCACTGGTGGAGTTGCAGTGACTCAATCCCGTATGTGGGCACCTGCGGGCCTTGCGTTCGATCCGGCGCGGCAGTTTCTTTTTGTATCCCAATCCACTCCCAACCGCGTGACTGTCTACGATGTGACGTCTATTACCGACGGTGAAAACGCCATCAATGTTCTGGGTCAGACAACCTTTGTGGCCAATGCTGCAGGCACCACACAAGGCGGTATGAATTCCCCCCGCGGCGTGTCGTACCATAGCGGCAGTCAGATTCTTTTCGTGGCACAAACCGGTGCAAATCGTGTAACAGCGTATGATCTTGCGTCCATCACGGATGGCGAAAATGCCATCAATGTGCTTGGTCAGGGGACTTTCACTGTGGGCACGGCAGCAACAACACAGGCCGGCATGAATCTTCCGTATGCCGTCTATACCGATGTCGCCAATAACCTGCTGTACGTCCAGCAATCAACCGCCAACCGCGTTTCCATCTTCGATATTGCCTCCATCACCGATGGAGAAAACGCTGTTGATCTTCTGGGGCAGACGGACGACAACCTTGCGGCACCCGGTCCTGTGTATACCAAGGGTGCTATTCACAATGGTCCCAATATCCTCGGGCTCAGTAACCCCTACCTCGGTCTGGCACTGGACTCTACTGATCACCGGTTGTTTGTGTCGGACAACACCAATAACCGCGTCCTTGTCTATAATCTGGATACTGACGATGCTCTTCTTGACCGCGTTCCGGATGCCATACTGGGGCAGAGTAATTTTTATACCGGTACTCAGGTACAGTCACAGGCAGGGCTCAACTCCCCCATGGGTCTTGCGTATGACGATGCAAATAACCGCCTCTTTGTGTCGCAGGGTTCGGGCAATCGTGTGACCGTATTTGATGCGGCAACAATCACCAATGGCGAAAATGCCGTCAATGTCCTGGGTCAAACAACATTTACTGGTTTTACACAGGCCACTACGCAGGCAGGGCTGAATACTCCTCAGGACCTTGTCTATGACGATGCAAATAGCCGCTTGTTTGTAGCTCAGAGTAACGGTAATCGTGTGTCCGTGTATGACACGGCAAGTATTACGGATGGCGAAAATGCCATCAATGTCCTGGGCCAGACAACCTTTACTGCAACAACCGCTGCGACCACGCAGGCTGGTATGAATGTGCCTAGAGGCCTCGCTCTCAGTGGCAGCACCACTCTGTTTGTCTCGGAGGGGTCAGGCAACCGCGTGACAGTATATGATGTTACTGCCATTACGGATGGGGAAAATGCGATCAACGTCCTTGGTCAGGCGAACTTTACCGCAACCACGGCAGCTACCACGCAGGTCGGCATGAACGCCCCCGTTGGTGCTTCCTATGACGAAACAAATAAAATACTGTATGTCGTTCAGAATACCGGAAGGAGTGTACTCTCCTACAATCTTGCCGATGGGATTACAAACGGGGAAAACGCCGTGAACGTCATCGGGCAGCCGAACTTTACAACCGCCACCTCCAGTGCCGACCAGAATAATCTCTCTCTTCCCAATGGCGTTCTAGTCGATAGCGCTCATAACCGGCTCTACGTTATAGATGGTTCTACTGCAAACCGTGTTTTGGTCTTTCATCTCCGGCCGGGCATTGGTAACGGAGAAAATGCCGTGAGTGTGCTGGGGCAGGCGAATTTCACCACTGCCACCGCAGCCACCACACAGGCGGGCATGAACGTCCCGTACGACACGGCCCTCAGCGGCAGTACCACTCTGTTTGTTTCTCAGGGAACGGGGAATCGTGTTACTGCGTATAATATCGGAGATGGTATCACGGACGGAGAAAACGCCATTAAAGTTCTCGGACAGGCAACATTCACCGCTACCGCACTCGGCAATACGCAGGTCGGTATGAACGCCCCCCGCGGCATTGCCTATAACCCTGTCACCAAGACACTTTTTGTATCCCAAACAACAGGCAACCGTATTACCACCTACAATCTTGGTGACGGTATTACCGATGGAGAAAATGCTGTGAATGTTCTTGGTCAGGCCGGATTCACCACCATTGCCGCTGCCGTGACGCAGGGGGGTCTCAGCGGTCCCACCGGTGTCTATATTGATTCTGCCAATAGCAAACTCTACGCCCCGCAGTCGGCTGCCAACCGTGTCTCTGTCTTTGATATTGCCACTATTACAAACGGGGAACCGGCGGTGAATCTTCTTGGACAGACAGACAATGATCTCAACCCACCCGGGCCTGTCTATACAAAAGGAACTGCCAACAATGCAGCGTACAAAATGGGGTTGAGTGCGCCGCAGGGGCTCGCTGTTGATGCAGTGAATCACCGGCTCTTTGTCTCGGATACCACCAACAACCGCGTGCTTGTGTATAACCTGTCTGTCGGGAATGTGCTCATTGATACACAGCCGGATAATGTCCTGGGGCAGGCGAATTTCTACGATAATGCCATCGCCACTACGCAAGCAGGCCTCAGCGGTCCTATCGGACTTGTTTTTGATTCCACTAATAATTTGTTGTATGTCGCAGATGGAACAAACAACCGTGTGGTGACGTATGACACTGCCAGTATTACCGATGGGGAGAACGCAGTCGCTGTGCAGGGGCAGGCGAGCTATATAGTTGCTACCGCCGGAACAACCCAATTCGGATTGTCCGCCCCCAAACAACTTGCCTACGACAGTACATCCGGCCAGTTATTTGTGGGGGATAGTGGAAATAACCGCGTTATTATTTACACAGTGAATCCGCCTACAGAGGTAGTAGAACCAGCTGCAGGTGGAGGGGATATTTTCCATTTCTTCGGATGGTGATGGTGATTGATGTATGTGGTAAGTGATCTGCTGAATGTTGTATAGGATATGAAGAGATATTCCCCTCATTTCATACTTCGATATTCAGCCTTCCATAGTACAATACTCATATTCACAAGCCCTCCTTCCCATTGGCTCTTCGCCGTACGACTGCTGTTATTTTGACAGTGTTGCTTTGTACGACAGGTATCCCGGATGCCTTTGCCCTTGCTGCAAGCTATGTCATCGGGCAGGACGATGGGACGGTGAGTGCGCCGCTTCCGATCTATACAAAAGGAACAGCGCAGAATGCTGCGCATAAATTGGGACTGAGCTTGGCATCCTTGACTGCGGGCGGGATTGTGATGGACACAACCGATCACCGGTTGTTTGTGACAGACACAGGCAATCACCGTGTCCTGGTGTATGGCCTTGATGCAGGGAATGCTCTGGTGGATCGCATTCCGGATAATGTCATCGGTCAGTTGAATTTTTATGCCAACAGCACGGGGCAGACGCAATCCACGCTCAGCCTGCCGTTGGGTCTTGAATATGACGATACAAATAACCGTTTGTTTGTTGTGGGAAGCGCAGCCAACCGCGTGACGGTATACGATGTTACATCTATCACTGATGGTGAAAACGCAATCAACGTCCTTGGTCAGCCGTCCTTTACCACCAGTTCAGCTGCCACCACGCAGGAGGGTTTGAATGCTCCGGTAAGTCTGGCGTATGACAGTACCAATAACCGTTTGTTTGTGGCACAAACCACCGGTAACCGCGTGTCTGTTTTCGACATAACGGCGATTTATGACGGGGAGCCCGCTGTAAGCGTTCTTGGCCAGGCGAATTTCACCACTGCAACCGCCGCCACCACACAGGCGGGCATGAACGTTCCGTACGATGTAGCGCTGAGTGGCAGCACCACGCTCTTCGTGTCGCAGGGAACGGGACACCGCGTCACTGCCTATAACATCGGCGACGGTATTACCGACGGCGAAAATGCCATCAAAGTCCTTGGCCAGGCGAACTTCACCGCCACTGCACTCGGCAATACGCAGGTTGGTATGAATGCTCCCCGCGGTCTTGCATACAACTCCGTCAATAAAATGCTCTACGTCTCCCAGACAACAGGAAACCGCGTGACTGTCTATAACCTCGGAGACGGTATTACCGATGGAGAAAATGCGGTGAGCGTCCTTGGGCAATCGGTGTTCACGGTCATTACTGCTGCTACTACTCAGGCAGGATTAAGCTCTCCTGCCGGTCTGTATGTGGATAGGGCCAACAGCAAACTCTATGTACTGCAAGCGGGATCAAACCGCCTGTCTATTTTTGATGTTGCCTCCATCACAAATGGTGAAAATGCCGTCGACCTTCTGGGTCAGACTGACGACAGTCTTACCGCTCCGTCGCCTATCTATACCAAAAGCACTGCGAATAACGCGTCCTATAAAATGGGGCTGAGCGCTCCCTTTGGTCTGACGGTGGATAGTACGTATCACCGGTTATTCGTGGTGGATTCCAGCAACAACCGTGTGCTTGTGTACAACCTGACTGCAGACAATATTCTGGAGGATACCGTGCCCGACAATGTATTGGGGCAGGCATTTTTCTATACCAATGCAACAGGGGTCACGCAGTCAACGCTCAGCGCTCCTAATGCAGCAGGTTTTGATCCGGCTGGGAACAGATTATTCGTGTCGGATGGTACCAATAACCGAATTCTGGTATTCGATACCGCCAGCATTACCGACGGAGAAAACGCTGTAGGCGTATTGGGACAGGCGAACTACACCACTGCCACCAGCGGTTCGTCACAAGCCAATCTGTCGGCGCCGCGACAGCCTGTCTACGATACTACATCGGGTCAGCTGTTTGTTGCGGATCAGAGCAATAACCGCGTGGTTATCTACGATGCCACCACGATTACAGATGGAGAACATGCCATGAATATTATCGGACAGGATGATGGAACTGTCAGTGCACCCGAACCGATCTATACCAAGGGAACTATCAATAACGGTCCTCACAAATTGGGTCTTAGCTCGCCCACGGCTGTGTCGATGGTCGTGGACACAGTGGACCACAGACTGTTTGTAGCGGACACAGGCAATAGTCGCGTGCTTGTGTATAACATGGACAGCAACAATGTCCTTTTGGACCGGACGCCGGATAGTGTGATCGGGCAGCCGAATTTTTACTCGAATGCCACCACCAACACGCGCGCAATCACGCGATCGCCAGCGGGGCTGGCGTACGATTTTACAGGGAAGCGTCTTTTTGTAGCAGAAATAAGTAACCGCGTGACGGTCTACGACGTGGCAACCATCGTGAACGGTGAAGAAGCTGTGAATGTGCTGGGGCAGACAAGTTTTACAGTGCAAAATCCTCTGACAACCCAGGCAGGCATGAACGTGCCAAACGGCATTGCGTACGACGATGCGACGGACAAGCTCTATGTCTCGCAAACCACCGGAAACCGTGTGACTGTCTACGATCTGTCCGCCGGATACGCCGACTACATGAATGCAGAGAATCTGCTTGGGCAATATGATGATTCACTGAGTGCTCCCGGCCCCATCTACACAAAATCCACTGCGCATAACGGGCCGAACAAGCTTGGCATGAGCGCCCCTTCTCTGGGCATTGCAATGGATACCACCGATCACCGCTTATTTATTTCTGATACATCGAATAACCGCGTACTTGTTTACAATCTTGATTCCGGTAACACGCTTATTGACCGGATTCCCGACAATGTGCTGGGCCAGTTAAATTTTTACACCGGTACAGTTGCTATTACACAGGCGGGATTCCAGGGGCCTATGGGTCTTGCCTACGATGATGCGCAGAACAGGCTCTTTGTTGCGGATCAAAGCAATGCCCGCGTAATGGTCTTTGATGCAACATCCATTACTAACGGCGAAAATGCCATCAATCTTCTTGGTCAGGCGACATTTACGACCAACGCCGCCGCCACCACGCAGGTGGGATTGAACCAGCCGGTTGATGTTGCATACGACAGTGCCAACAGCAGGCTCTTCGTCTCGCAAGCGACCGGCGCCAACAGAGTAACCGTTTATAACTTTGCCGATGGCATTTCGAATGGTGAGAGTGCAACAGGAGTGTTGGGTCAGTCGACATTTACAGCCACAACAGCAGCCACCACGCAGGCGGGTATGAACCTTCCGTACGGCATCGCGCTCAGTGGCAGTACTTTGTTTGTGACGCAGACGTCGGGCAATCGTGTGACCGCCTACAATCTTGCCGATGGCATTACGAATGGAGAAAACGCCGTGAATGTACTAGGTCAGGCAAACTTTACGGGTACCGCGGTGGCTGATACCCAGTCCGGTATGAGAGCGCCGCGCGGCGTCTCCTATGATTCTGCTACCAAAACGCTTTACGTCGCCCAATTCTCGGGGAACCGCGTTACAACCTATGACCTGGGCAATGGCATAACCGACGGAGAAAATGCGGTGAATGTGCTGGGTCAATCGCTGTTCACCACTCTTACTGCAGCAAGCACGCAGCCCGGCCTGAACGTGCCGTATGGAATTCTGATTGATAGCGCAAACAGCAGACTCTATGTGTCCCAATCAACAGGAAACCGGGTCTCCATCTTCGATGTTGCGTCCATTACCAATGGTGAAAATGCCGTGGACCTCCTTGGTCAGTATGACGATGATCTGGTGACACCCGGCCCCATCTACACAAAATCCGTTGCGCATAATGGACCCAATATCCATGGCCTCAGTCTTTCCATCGCCTCTTATGGAGCAGTGGAACTGGATTCCACAAATCATCGGTTGTTTCTAAGTGATACCGGCAATAACCGTGTTCTTATGTATAACCTAGATAGTGACGACCAGCTTCTCGACAATCTCCCGGATGGCGTGCTGGGGCAGGCGAACTTCTATACGAACACTGCAGCAACCACCCAATCCGGATTAAGTCTGCCACACGGACTCGCGTTCGATAGTGCGAATAACCGATTGTTTGTGGGAGAAAGAAACGGAAATCACCGCGTTGTTGCTTATGACGTTACGTCCATCACAAACGGCGAAAATGCCATCAATGTGCTCGGGCAGGCGAATTTCACATCGGCCACTGCAGCCACAACACAGGCGGGCATGAACCTTCCACTTGGTATTGAGTACAACAGTGCAACCAGTCAGTTGTTCGTGGCTCAGGATTTTGCCAACCGAGTCACTGTGTATGACGTTGCATCTATTACCGATGGAGAAAATGCCGTTGCAGTTCTGGGGCAGACAACTTTCACAGGAACATCAGCAGGAACAACGCAGGCTGCCATGTCAGGCCCCTACGATGTTGCACTCAGCGGAAGCACGCTTTTCGTTGCAATAACCGGATCCAATCGCGTCAATTTGTATGACATTGCGAGTATTACCAATGGAGAAAATGCGATCAATACATTGGGACAGGCGAATTTTACTGCAACCACTGCGGCATCGACGCAAGCCGGTATGAACGTTCCCCGTAATGTCGCGTACGATGGTATCAATAAAAGGCTCTATGTAGCCCAAGATACAGCACGCGTGACTGTCTATGATGTTGCAACCGTTACAGACGGTGAAAATGCGGTGAATGTCATAGGACAGCCTTCCTTCACCACTATAACACCGCTTGCAGATCAGCACGGACTCACAAGCCCGTCCGGTATCGAAATTGATGGCGCTCACAACAGATTGTATGTCGTAGATGCCACAATTAACCGTGTCCTTTCTTACAACACACAAGTCGGCATTGGTAACGGCGAAAATGCCGTGAGTGTGCTGGGGCAGTCAGACTTTACGACAACGACTGCTGCCACCACACAGGCGGGTATGAACATTCCGTACGATGTCACCCTCAGCGGCAGTACCACTCTGTTTGTTTCTCAGGGAACGGGAAATCGTGTGACTGCCTACAACATTGGTGACGGTATTACAAACGGAGAAAACGCCATCAAAGTTCTCGGACAGGCAACCTTCACCGCCACCGCACTCGGCAATACGCAGGTCGGTATGAACGCCCCCCGCGGCATTGCCTATAACCCTGTCACCAAGACACTTTTTGTGTCCCAAACAACAGGAAACCGTATTACCACCTACAATCTTGGTGACGGCATTACCGATGGAGAAAATGCTGTGAATGTTCTTGGTCAGCCCAGCTTCATAGTTATTTCTGCATTAGTCACCCAGCCGGGTCTCAGTGCTCCCAACGGTCTCTCTATCGACACCACCAATAACAAGCTGTATGTCCTGCAGTCCGGTGCCCACCGCGTCTCTGTCTTTGATATCGCCACTATTACAAACGGGGAAGCAGCGGTTGATGTCCTCGGGCAAAGTGACAATGACCTTAATCCTCCGGGGCCTATCTACACAAAAGGAACTGCCAACAATGCCGCGTACAAAATGGGGTTGAGTGCGCCGCAGGGCGTTGCTCTGGATAGAACCAATCACCGATTGTTTGTAGCAGATACCAACAATAACCGTGTCCTTCTGTACAATCTGACGGCTGGCAATGTTCTCATCGATACACAGCCGGATGCTGTCCTGGGGCAGCCTGCTTTCTGGAGCAATGCTGCAGGTGTCACACAAACCGGATTGAGTGCTCCCGTGTCACTTGCTTTCGATCCTGTGCATAACGAATTGTACGTAGCGGACTTCTCGGGTAATCGTATTATTGTCTACGACACCGCCAGTGTTGTCGACGGGGAAAATGCCGTTGATCTCATCGGGCAGTCCAGTTTTATAGTATCCACTGCCACAACGACACAGACTGGTCTCTCCGGTCCTAGGCAGATTGATTACGACACTGTCTCCGGGCAACTGTTTGTGTCCGAGTCCGGCAATCACCGTGTTGTTATCTACACCATCAATCCACCCAGTGATGCACCATCGGGCGGCGGGGATGAGTTCCATTTCTTCGGTTTCTAAGCCGCAGTTTTCTTTTTCAGCACAAAGAAAAACATTGACCGGCAGAATCCTTTTTTCAGAAGCACAATGTCAAAGTCTAAAAAAAGTTCCCGTAGTTCTTTCTCCGTAAATTCATTGTGAAACGGTTCATTGTGGAAGTGTGTCGAGCTTAAGAACCGGAAACGCCAGAAGAGAGAGCGTCTTGGGGTAGAACCAATCAGGACGCCGTCAGATGTGAGATGCTGTTGCATAGACAGAAGGGCCTGCCGTGGATGCACCAGATGCTCTATGACTTCGGTGCAGACAATCAGGCGGAATAGTGCGAGACTGGCGGGAAGATGCTCTGCATCCGCCTCTAAAACCCGAGCCTGCGGTGCGTAGATGGCCGCCCGCGCAAGGTGACGGGGATTCACATCCACTCCGACAGACCCTGTGGGCAGATGCCGCAGAATGAGCCCGGTGCCACAGCCGACATCAAGCCCTGGACTGTCGGGAGCAAAACGTTTGAGCAGGGAAATCATCCTGTGCTCCCGGTACCGGTGAAGAATCGCCTCGGGGCCGCGCATGTTGTCCGTCACATCGTTCCAGTCATAATCCTCAATTGTCTTATAAAAATCTTTCACATACGCGGTGTAGTCAGCATCGGTGCGGGGCGGGCGGCGGGGAGGCATGGTATCAATGAGTATAGGGAGCGGCTTTCCACGGAACGCCTGCCATTGTATAGAATTCCGCAATTGCCTGTCTGTTGATGCGTGGAGGGACCCGTTCCAGTTGTGAAAGCGACAAGACATGTTCGAGCGTCTGAGCTGCATACATCCACTCTTCACTGTTAGCATAGGCTTCCGCGAGTAATTCCTGCACCTGGATTCTATAGGGATCACGCATGCTCGCCTGCTTCAGAATCTCAACCGCTTCCGCAGGCCTTCTTTGTGAAAGCAGCAGTTGTGCCAGGAGAATATGGCCGGTCACGCCTGTCGATTTCTCAATCTGCCTGCGAAGCTCTGCTTCCAGTGCAGGAATGTCTGTGGTTGCAGTGGTATCCAGCACCGATCCGTACGCAAATCCGTCGACTGTCAGCAGCGTGTAGGCCTTACGCGCAATGAGATCCTTATTGTCTGGAATGTCCCGTACATAGACCGCAGCCCGATCATCAATGTACACCAGCTTCCATGCGGGATCAGCCGCCAGGTGAGAGATGTATGGGAACGGCAGTTGTAACGGGGATGCGCGGAAGTCGATAACGGCATAGGTGATGTCGTATTCGTCCGTTATTTTTTTCCAGAGTGCGGGATCCTTCCCTGCTTTGATAGTCTGTTCCATAAACGGCAGACCATAATCCACATACCGTCCGTCGACAAATACCTTTCGGTCCGGATACCCGCGATAGAGCAGATACGCGCCAATGTTGTATGAGTTAAACATGTTGCCGCTCACCTTCTCGCGTTCCAGAAAATCTGCAGCACCCTTTGCAGCAGCAGACACTCCGTACCCCAGCACATTTTCCCGGCGCAGCTCTGCGTTGAACCCTCTATGAAGCGCTATCCCGAGTCCGCCGAAACAGAGCAGAAGCATCACTGTGAGCATGCTTGCAGACAGCCTTTTTTCGAGCCATCGATCTATCTGTTCCCACCCGGAAAGTTGATCGGCAATGACTGCAAGTGCTGCAATACAAAACAGGAAACCATGTCGGAAGCCAAAAAATGTCAGTCCGCCAAACCCAAGAAGCAGAAGTGCGCTGAAAAGAACATGTCGTCGTCGAAGGAGTAACACTGCAGCGGATGCAAGCCAGAGCGGACCAAGATCCTGGATATGTGATGCTGGTGAGCGCGGCTGCCACTCGCGAATAAATTCCGTCGGCTTCTGTCCCAGAAAATCCACCAGCAGTGTGATATTTTCAAAGCCGTTTGGTGAGAGGAGCGAGACAAGAACCATTCCCGCCAGACATCCAAGGATTGGTAGCCATGCACGCCCGGAAAACCACTGATACGTCAAAAGAGCACCGACAATCGCGAGTCCGAAAATACTCACTGCTCCATGCATATTCACCCATAAAAACTGCAGCACGAGAAAGAGCCCCAGGCACCACAGCTGCATTGTTGTGATCCCCCATCGCACCTGTGGCGCGTTTTCATCATCGGAGCGCAGGTAAAAAAGGCAGCTTACAAGGAGTGCCGCCATGATCACAAACGTGAAGAGCTGTGGACGTATCATCAGGAGCGATCGATTGCTGAGGATGACCCATGCAGCAAGCGGTAGTGCTACAAATGTGCGTGATGGACGAATGAGAAACGGCAGACTGACTGCGAGAATTGCAAGGACTGTTCGTAGAAGAATCAGCCCTGTTGCGCCGCCTGTATTGTGAACAAGGGAGAAAAGAATCTGCGCCAGCCACTCATGCCGTGCGATGTAGGGCAGCCCCTCACGCGTGTAGGCAAAGGGGTCAATCGCAATAATCTGCCTGGTACTCCACATCATCTCCCCCGCCTTCAGATGCCACCAGATGTCCAGATCCATCACCTTGAACGCACAGGCTATTGTCCCAAAAATTAGCAGCAACCCGAAGGTCACTAACATCAGGACGAAGCCGGCGGAAGAAGTTGATCGGCTGATCCGCCTATTCTACAGGGGGAAATCCGAATATCGAAGTGTGAATTGCAGCTAGGAGGAATGAATGGAATTCATGAAAAACAAGCGTTCCGATCCCCTCAGTAACCTCAGTATCTTCGTATGCCTTTGAGAATAATCGTCACGCCGCTTCCTGCAAACGTGCTTCCCACTTGATCAATATCAATAGTCAGGACCGAGTCGGCGGGGAGAACTGTCGTTGAAAAAACAGCATTGGACCCTCCTGTTATCGCCGCCGCATCTATCTGCGGGCGTGTGCTGAAAATGCTGACGCCGTCTTTGTTGATGTCATAAATCAGTGCAGCCCCTGTCGGTGCCCCTTTTGCCTTCAGGCTGATACCGCTGAGCGTGAGAGCCATCGGCATAGTGATCTGCGGGCCTTTCATTGTTGTCACTGCCTGGGTACCGTCGAAGTACCAGATCATGCCGCCACCTGGATCTTTCCACTGCGGCGCATTGGTTCCCTGCGCAATCAGCAGTTGCCCGGACTGGCCCTTTGCATTCTGCATCAGCGTATTGCCGCTTGAGTACACGATGGCACCGGACACCGTCATATTGCTGGCCCGGATGAGTGAACCGGAAATAGTACCGACCACTTCCAGTCGTGTTTTTGGAGCAGTGGTGTTAATACCAATACGATTATTCAGTGCATCGACGGAGAGTGTATCGGTATCGAACGACAGTCCGTTCACGCCACCGCTCAGTGCAAAGTTGGTGTCATTGGCAAACGTCCAGGTGCTTGCATTGACCGTAATGGCATCGCTGATGGCATCGCCGAAGGTCAGATTGCCGTCGACCTCCAGTGCATCATTGGTTTTCAGAGTATTTGCACCGGAACGGAAGAGATTTGTATCAAATGTGCCTTGGTATCCAAACAGGAGATGCGGAGCAACGGATGTGCCTGCCGCATCAATGGCAACGGCTGCTTCGCGGTCGGTATCGGAATCAATGAATGCACCTGTGGAGTGCGATCTCTGGAGAATGGTCAGTGCGCCGCTTGTCGACTGCGCCGTGGTAATGTTGAGAGTCAGTGCGCCCGTCATCGTATCACCCTGTTTTTTAACGTACCGTTCATCGGCTGCTGTTTGGCTCATTCCTCCTCCCGGCCCTCCTCCAGACTGGTCGGTACCGCAACTGAACCGTCCTGTCGTGGAGTTGTAGAGAAGTTTATCATTGGTGGTATTGCTACAACTGGAGAGCCCTGCACCCTGGAGCGATGTGCCGAGGTACAAAGACGATCCGGATGCAGCGCCTTCAAACACAAGTGAGCCGCTGGAGCGCAGACTGTTTTTCCCGTACACGGTGGATCCGCTGATTGTGCCTGCGACCTCCAATTCCACACTGGGATTAAGTGTTCTGATACCGACTTTTCCCAATGGAGTCCCGCCCGGAGTGATAGCCAGCAGCGTATCTCCATCAACGTAGTCCGTTACTTTTGCTCCACCGTGGATATAGACAGATCCACCATCTCCAAAGAAGCCATTCGATCCACCGGAGATTTCCACGGTTCCTGCATCAGTCACGATGCCGTCACCCGCACTGATAGTGATATCTCCTCCAGCGGATCCGGCACCGCTGTCACCTGCATCAATACTGATGTTTCCACTGTCATCACCGCTGCCCCCAATCGTAATTTTTGAGCGGTTATCTGCATTTGCACCTCCCTGGAGAATCAGTTCTCCACCAATTGTTGCAGCATCACCGGCACTCACCGTGAGATTTTTACCGGTGGCTGCGGTTGTTTCCTGTACTTTCAGAACATGCGAAAGAGTATTGCCAAAGCGCAGATCTCCTCCAATGTACGCACCGGATTCCACTGCTACCGATCCGGAAGACGTAAGGAGTTTTTGCGCACGCACGTAGGCTCCGGACAATGTTCCGCTCGCACCGATATCCCCCGTCGCATACAGAGCATCATTGAATTCAAAGCGTGTGAGGATGCGGTTGTACGTGAGGGTTTTGGAAAGCGTCTCACCGAACTTCAGCACAATATTTGCAGTGCTGTCTGTATCATCAATCGACTGGAACGCTTCAGTGTTCACCAAAGCAGTTGGATTCCAGGTGGATGCAGCATCAACGGGTCCTGCAAAAATAATCACAATCAACACAGCACTCACAACAACCTCCACATGGCGTCTCAGAGCCCTAAATGTGCCGTGTATGTTTGTGAATTTTTGTGTCATGTGAATCTTCTGATTATAGCATGAAAACACTTTTTGCGCCGCTTGGGAGGACTTGCGAAATGTATAAAATAGTATGTAAGAATCATTTTTACTCTGAAAAGCATTAAAACAGACTTCTACGCCCAAAGAGAAGGTTCCCTACACCACAAAGAATCAGTACACTGCTGTCACTCTAGGCGTGTAGCTCAGTTGCACTGCCGAAGGCAGTAAGAAAACAAAAAGCTCGGTTTGAAATCGTTCTTTCCATTATACTTCCGAAACATAGGCGTGTAGCTCAGTTGGTAGAGCACAGGTCTCCAAAACCTGGGGTCGCAGGTTCGATCCCTGCCGCGCCTGCCACTCCATTCATGGACAAACAACGATCAGTATTCAGAACCGGATGGCATCGGTGATGTATTTCTGATACAATAATCTGATGCCTCAAATCGATATCCAGATCGACCGTCCCTACATGACACTCGCTCTCGTCGGTGTGATTGTTGCGGGTACCATCTATGGAAACAGTGGAACACAGGCCGAATCGCCTATGGGTGGAGACATGGACGCGGAGCAGATGAGTAACCCGGTCGTCATTGCCACGACTGCCGAAGCAGATATGGCAAAGGTTCGTGATGAGCAGTTGGTTCTTTCCAAGCGCGAAGAAATTCTCCGTGAGCAGCTCGCAGCACTCGATGATGCGATGGCAAACGGTGCGTTTGTGGATATTGATGTCTACATTGAAACACGTGATGAACTGGTGAATCTTCTCAAAGACAAAGTTGCAGCTGAACAGAAACTCGTCGAGGCTCTGCATGAATTCTGGGCGGCGGACGGGTACGCATTCGATGCATCACGCTATCAGTCTGATGATGGTTCTGCGGTTCGCTTCCTGTGGCCGGTCGAACCGGAACTCGGCATTTCCGCACGCTTTGAGGACAGCGGATATGAGAAGCGCTTTGGTATGCCGCACCATGCACTCGATATTCCCACCGCACAGGGCACTGTGATTACTGCAGCTGCAGACGGTATTGTCACCAAAGTCTCAGACCAGGGCATGGGCTTCAGCTCTATTGTCATCAGCCACAAAAACGGCATGGCAACCATGTACGGACATGTGAGCGGCTTCCTGGTTGCAGAAGGCGACACCGTCGAAGCGGGTGATCCGATTGCTCTCAGCGGAGGCACGCCGGGAACAAAAGGAGCTGGACTCCTGACAACCGGTGCGCATCTCCACGTCGCATTTTACAAAGACGGTGCTGCAGTTGATCCACTCGACTGGTTGCCGACAGACGGCGTCGATCTCTGACCGTTCTGCATTTCAAAGGACTTGTGCATGATGATGTGCGCAGCTTTCTCGTGCTTGCGGACCATTGTGATGTGAATCTGTCCCGGTGTGTCAGCGGCGG
Source organism: Candidatus Peribacteria bacterium (assembly GCA_023038255.1). Lineage (NCBI taxonomy): Bacteria > Candidatus Peregrinibacteriota > Candidatus Peribacteria > Candidatus Peribacteria bacterium. The sequence continues at coordinate 139,324 of CP082927.1, forward strand.
TGTCGATATCCAGTGTCCCGTACCGGAAGAGAAAGCTGAACATGCTGCTGAACGACGGCTTCACGTTTGTAATGGAAAAATAATTCACCTGATTGATGCTCCGCCCGAACAAATGCTGGTTATGGAAAATGAGTCGGAAGTTCGTGAGATAAATCACGTCGTAGTTAAAATCCAGCCAGCCTTTCAGGAGGAAGAGAAGGGCAAAAAGGACGAGCGTGAAGCCAATCCCGAGCCCGATGGGATTACCGTCTGCAAGAAGGAAAATAGCAAGACTGAAGCTGATGGCAACTGCCGGCGGAATACAGTGCAGGAATAAAAACAATGGATGCTTGCTGACGACAAACTCCACAGATTCCCCTTCCACCAGTCCTACATTTTTCTCTGTCACCTCGTCGCGGTCAGCAGCTGCACCGGCCTGCATTTCCCCCAGTTTGAAGAACCGGATGAAGCGCAGAATGCGAATGTATTCGGTCTGGAATATTCCGGTGTAGAACGGTGCAATCGAGAGCGCATCCACAATGCCGTAGAACGAAAAAAGATAGCGGATACGATTGGGTGCTGCATAAATGCGCAGAAAATATTCCACAGTGAACACGGCAACAATAAATGCTTCCATGCCATCAATGACCGTGTTGAATGTTGCGTACCCCGGAAGAAATTTAATCGGCAGAATCGCGACGGATACCAGAATCAATACGACCATCACAAAATGTAGAATCTGTCCGCTGCGGCCTCTGCCATCGTGCAGTACTGCCCAGAGATCTCTGCGGTTTTTTGCCCGGCGCTCGGAACGAGGCATGTCCATAGAAACCAGTATAGACCAACCTTCCCGCGGAGAATAAGGAAAAGAAGGGCTTTAAATGGTTTCCATCATCCCTTTTGCATAGGTATCACTCATACCGGCTACATAATCCTTCACTGCCTCAACAAGGCCGGAACCCGTGCGTTCCTGCAAATCCGTGATTTTCTGTGTGGGATGTTCATAGAGCTTGCGGCACAGTGCATCCACCACTGTCTGTCCGATAGTTGTCTGCGCAACAACCTGCGGATGTGTGTACATATGGTCCCACAGAAACTGACGAAGCTCTGTAATGCCGTGACGCATGGCGGAAGAAAATGCGATCGGGTGGGTATCCAAAGGGTTCAGTGTGGAGTGCTCCAGGAGGTCATGCACCATCATGTGCTGGAGGGCTCCGCGAATATACGTGCCGCGTTCGCGTGTCCGTTCATACGCTTCTGCTGCCAGGGGCACGCTAAGCAATTCCGTGCGAGAAAAGAGTCCGGCGTTCAATCCGTCATCACAGTCGTGCGCGTGGTAGGCAATTTCATCGGCGATATTCACAAGTTTTGCCTCGAGTGAATGCGCAATAGTCATGGAGTGCTTCTGGAGTCCTTCGAGCACTTCACGATTCAGGTTCAGCCCTGTGTACTGCGACGAATGCTTCTCGATGAGCGTAACAATTCTGTAGCTCTGTTCATTGTGTTCAAACCGCGCTCCGTGCTCTTTCATCCATGCATCAATCGCCTCTTCCCCTGCATGTCCGAACGGCGGATGCCCGATATCATGTGCGAGTGCGATGCATTCTGCGAGGTCTTCATTCAGCTGCAGCATGCGTGCCAGATCTCTGCTGATCTGCGCGACGACCATGGTATGCGTGAGGCGCGTGCGGACATGATCTCCCATTTCACCAACAGCAAACACCTGTGTCTTTGCCTGGAGTCTCAGGAAGGCGTAACTGTGAATAATGCGGTCACGGTCACGCTGGAACGGGAAGCGGGTGTCGTCTTCCTGCTCCGGAAACACGCGTCCGAGTCTGCCCTCGTGCCGCACAGCGTGCGGGGAAAGAAGTTTGTTTGCCTCGTTGATGCGCTCTGTAAGGGAAAACATAATTAGACGATAGCTTATAGCTTTTAGCTGTGAGGAGCACGTAAAAAAGGCCTAAAAGCCAAGACCAGAAAGCTAGATAAATCCCAGAAACCGTTGTGTCAGAGACGTCGCATCCCGGAAGCTCCAGGTGGGTGACCGCATCCCTGGACCACAGCCCAAGGAGATTAAGCTACCCAATAATGCGATTAGAGAAGAAACGTCAATGCACTGACGCGTGACCGAGACTGAGACGCAGTTTATCCTCTATACTCGCATCATGACCAGAGTTTTCCTCACGAAAATATGGGCACCGTGGCTGGCAGGCCTCCTCCTGCTGACATTCTTCACGTATGCGGCCAGTTTCAATAATGCATTTGTCCGCTTCGACGATAACGTCCTGATTTACCAGAATCCCGCAATCACCCATCTCTCGTTCCAGAATCTGTGGTTTATTTTCACGCATTTTGATCCTGAGCTGTATATCCCGCTTACATTTCTGACATATCAGATGATTCATACAGTGGCCGGACTGGAGCCCGCTGCGTACCACATGGCAAGTTTGTTGTTGCACTGCATCAACGCTTTGCTCGTCGCATCTGTCATCTGGTCGCTCACAAAGAAACGGTCTGTTGCACTGATTGTTGCCGCACTGTTTGCACTGCATCCGCTGCATTCGGAAGTTGTCCTGTGGGCTGCTGCCATGAAAGACGTGCTCTCCACAGCGCTCGGACTTCTCTCGCTCGCGCTCTACATACGTTTCCGTGACACGGGTGATCGCCGATTCTGGATCTGGTGCAGTGTCACATTCGCACTTGGCCTGCTTGCAAAAGTATCCATCGTCTTGTTCCCGCTGCTGTTCGTGCTTGTTGATTACATGCAGGAAAAACCGCTCGATCGCAAAGCCATCATCACCAAATGGCCGCTGTATCTGCTCTCGATTGTCTTCATCATTATCGCGCTTGCAGGAAAAAGCACAGCGCTCGGAGGAATCAGCGCCATCACGATGCTGCTGCTTTCCTTCAAGGCGTCCGCGTTCTACGTTCTGAAACTTGTCTGGCCGATGGATCTGTCCATTCTGTATCCGCAGACCACCGCAGTCTCTCTGCAAGACCCACTCATCATCGCATCCATTTTTATCGTGATCGCTCTACTCATCACCGCCTTTTTTGCACGCAGTCGCGCGCGGATGATCACTGGGGGCATCCTCTGGTATTTCCTCTTACTGCTGCCAAGTTTCAGCACATTCAATAAAAACGGCTATCTGTATTTCGCCTCTGCGCGTTACGCATATCTCCCATCCATCGGATTATTTCTGATCGTCGCGCTCGCCGCATATGTCCTGTGGCAGCGCTGGCGGGTCAGCCGTATCCCGCTCGCGATCCTTGGCGTCATCATCACCATCATTTTTGTATTCCTGACTCACCAGCAGGTTGATGTCTGGCAGAATTCCAAATCACTCTTTGGCAATGTCATCGCACGTCAGCCCGGCGCTGTGATTGCCTATAACAACTACGCAAATGACATAACCGATCCCGCAGAAGCCATCATGTATTTCCGCAAAGCAATCGCCCTCGATCCGGAGTTTCTCCTTGCCTACCGCAACATTGCCGCGCTGCATGCGAAGGTTCATGACACCGTGAAGCAACAGGCCATCTATCAGGAAGCACTACCGATCCTGTCTGCAAAAAAGAATCCGTCGGAAGACGATATCGCGCTTTTGTTTGAATACGCAGAATTGTTGGATGAGCAGGGAAACCGTGCACTGATGTTTGAGCAGCTGCAGAAAGCGATCGCCCTTGATCCGTCTTTTGCAGCAGCGCAGTACAACCTCGGCGTGAAGTTCGAGAAGTACGGCATGCTCGACCAGGCGGCACCGGCGCTGGAACGCGCGCGCGAACTCGGCGGCGACACGCCGGACACGCTTTATCACCTCGCATCCGTCTACGCACAGACCGGAAAGTTGCCGCAGGCAGCAGAACTTCTGGAGCGGCTGGTCCGCATCAATCCGCGGTACGAAAAGGCGGCGGAACATCTGGCGAATATTAAAAAGCTCTTGGGAGAGTGATGTGTAGAATAATTGACATATCCTATAAAAAGGCCTAAAAAGCTACTAAGCCATTTGGCCTTTCACAGCATTTCAGTTCACTGAACCAAGGAGAAGGAGTTCGAAGCATGTATGAACGTTTTACAGAGGGTGCCCGTGCTGTCATGCAGGGTGCGAATCGGGAAGCAATCAGGCTGCAGCATGGATTCATCGGGACGGAGCACATTTTGCTCAGCATCCTCACCGATGCACACGTGGTCTCCATCCTCTCGTACTTTGATGTCGAGCCTGATCGGGTGAAAGGTGAAACGATGAAGATCGTGCTGCCGGGTCCGGATCCAATAGCTGACGAAAAATTGCCTATGACGCCCCGCGCAAAAACAGTCCTGGAAAATGCGATGCAGGCCTCAAGGGCATTGCACCACAACTACGTGGGCACCGAACATCTGCTTCTCGGCCTTATGCAGGAAAAAGAGGGAGTTGCGGCTCAGATTCTGAGGCAAATCGGCCTGGTCGAGAATTCCCTGATGAATCGGCTGCAGAGCGGAGACTTTGTGGCAGAGCACCTTGCTCCGGTTCTCTACATTCAGGATGGCGTCATCCTGCTGCGGGCGACCGGGGCGGCTACCGACAAAGATGCGTTCATGCGCATCGTCATGACTGAATTGGAAAAGTGTCATCCCACGAGTGTCCTGATCACCTTTACGAAAAAGGACTGAGTCAAAGTTGTGATGTGTATGGCTTACGATCTTGTTCCGGTGCTATTGCCGGAACAAGATCAGTTTTACGTATGTCAGAGGATTCTGCACGCCAGTACGTTCCGGTATCCCTCTCTCACAGCTTCCGGATTCCCTTCGCGGTAACTCCAGTACAGATCAGGCCTGCATTTCGTGCAGTCGGGAGAGCGCTCGATGTGTTCGCGCAGGACGCCTGCATCTGCAAGTTGCTGATCTGCAATACCGCACAGATCCACATGTCGACCCTCAAAAAACGTTGGATCAATCCCTGGTAATTCTTCAATCGGATCTCTGAACTGTGCACAGTTTTTACAGAGTGATGGAGCCGCTCCCACAAAAATATCAGCAGGATCGCTCCCCCATTCTTTTCTCAGTACTTCAAAAAACGCAGGAATTGCCCCGCAGAGCACGCCGCGCCATCCGGCATGCAGATTCCCCACCACATTCTTTTTCGCGTCGTAGAGGACCAATGCCTGACAATCTGCGATGCGGATCATCAGCGTGAGATTACTTGTATCAGTAATGAGCCCATCCGCGCCGGCCACGCGTCTCTGTGGTTCACGGACAATCGCCGTGTGATTGCTGTGTGTCTGTTCTGCGGATGCAAAAGAATCAACACCAAGTATACGTGCAGCGTCGTCATCACTTTTAATACCGTCTCTGCGCGTCAGGAAATCAATCTGCAGGCGGTCACTGAAGGGGGCGAAGAGGGGGAACGGCTGATGGATCACACTTGCATTATAGACTATCCGGACTGAACTCCTGCAGGAGGAATGGAATCTGTTCGATTACATCCATCGTCGTATAGCGGAAGCCCTGTTCCTCAAACAGTCTGTCGCCCGCGGCTTTCATCACTTTACTCGCAAGAATCGCGGCATCAGTCGGCTGCATCCGTTGTGCAATGAGCCCTGCAGTCAGTCCTGCAAGTGCGTCGCCTGTTCCGCCGACTGTCAGTCCGGCGTTCCCGCCTTTACTCTCATGTGTTTCACCATCGGGTCCCGTGATCAGATCGGTGACACCTTTCAGCAGGAAGGTGGAGTTTGCAACTTTTGCACGCTGCACAATGTCTTCCGGCAACAGACCCATGCGTTCGAGTTCGCCCAGGTGCGGCGTGAGCACAGAGCCTCTGCCGGCAACCGATGCGAGTGTGGATGTCTGGAGAGCGGTAGCATCAATCACGAGCGGACACGGCGCGCCGCCTATCACCTGTTCGATGGCGTTCAGTGTATCCGGATGACGCGACAAACCCGGACCGACAACTGCACAGTCCATAATCGCCAATATCTGGAGCATTGGTCCCACGTCTTTTTTCAGAAGTTCCTCGCCATCAAACGTGAATACCTGAAAATTCAGGGATGCGTTTTTGGCGACATTCTCATGGGCAGTGGGCAGCGCGATGTATACAAGATCCACCCCGCTCGCCTCCGCAGCCAGCGCGGAAAAAATCGGTGCACCATGCATCCGGCGAGATCCGCCGATGACTGCAACTTTGCCGTTTTCGCCTTTGTGGGAGGATGGAGAGCGCATTATCTGCAATAAATATAGAGATTCGGTCCGAGCATACGGGTTTCAAAGACAAAGGCCAGCGGCCACTCGACGGCGTTCCAGAGGAAGGGGCTTTTGTTTTCCGCAAAATAATAGGCGTAGCGTGAAGAGATGAACGATGCGCAGAGCGGAATACCCGGAAGATTTTCTTCCTGATTACTGACAATAAACGTTGCATCCGGCAGCTGTGTATCTGACTGGATAAAACGTTCTACAGGCAGTGTGAGGAAATATCCCGGAATGGTGACCGCAATCATGCCGGTTTTGTCGCGCATGAAATCACTCGCACGATCAAACGTATCGGGCATGAATCCAAGGTACGCACACTGTGTGTAGACCAGAATAAAACACACCGTGAGTGCTGGACGCACGTATGTGGGAAGTCTGATAAACGCCATGCTGCCGATGAGCGCCCACAGCGGAAAAAGCGGAAGAAAGAAACGCGTCGCGGTGATGGGCTGCGCAATGAAGGCCAACAGGAAAACAGCGCTGTAACAGACTGCTGGAAAAAGCGGATGACTGCGAAATGCCTGTTGTCTGAAAAGTTGTATGCTTCCCATCACTACAAACACACCGAGCACAAGTTCGGATATAAACAGCGACCAGAGCTTCACAGGAATCAGTGCCGGCGTAAAAGCAAATCCGATGTCGTGCCCCAGGCTGGTATCGAGCGCACCGCTCTGTGTGTGCAAAATGCCATGAAGTAAAAACGGATAGCCGCCGATTGCGCCCACCAGAAAAAAGAATGCCCCTGCACAGAGAATGATTGCACTGTTTTTCTTTGTGAACCCGTGCTGCAGCACCGCCCAAACCGGAAAGAGAAAGGCAAAAATACCGCTTTGCAGTGTCATGAAAGCACAAGCTGCTGCGGCGAATGAAAAAATAATCCGTGCAACCGACAGTCTGTCACGCAACCGCAACGAACAGTAGTACGAAAGGATAGTCCAGAACATCACAGCGCCATGCGGACGGACTGCTGTTGCAAAAAGAAAAAAGAGCAGGCTCGAAAAAAGCAGAAGCAGGACATCGGTCTGCCGCAGCTTCACATACCGTGCAGTCAGTATCAGCAACAGAATAGTGCCAAGTGTATACAGCAGTGTCACGATGCGTGCTGCAAGGTGATACATGGGCAACGTGACGTTATCTGCTCCTCTCAACACAATTTCCAATCCTTTGTATACACCTGCAAACGGTGCAATGTATCCCATCGGATACTTGCGTGGCGGCATATCCGTCAGCCATTTTGCTGCTTTATTCTCCGCGAGGGCATCGAGAAATTCTCCGGCATACCGGATACCCTGCGTGTCGTACTGCGGATTTTTTTCGAGTGCATGTGTCAGAAATGCGAACGTTGCAACCGCCCATGCCACACAGAGAACGGAAAAAAGCAGATTCGCCTGTATGGCTTTTTTTGCGCGTGTAAAAGCATCTGTAAGCACGGGGTGGATGCTACCGCTCTCTGTATCTGTCTGCAATCAGCTATAGGCGGCGGAACGAGCCATCACAAAATGCACGATACTGTGTTTCTACTATCTGACGGATATCGCGACGGAAGCGGTCTTCGGAAAACTGCATCGCGTGTGAGCGAATCAGTTCGCGGTTCCAGGTGTGATTCGAAAAACGTGTGACGGCATCACGCACGCTGTCTGTGGTCTGCGCATCAAAAAAGATACCGGTCTTTCCGTCGTGAATCATATCTTTCGCACCGCCCGCGTTATACGCGATGACGGGAGTGCCTGTTGCCTGGGCTTCCAGCAGCACGATGCCAGCGTCTTCGTACTGCGGAAAAAAGAGTGCAGTCGCATTTGCGTACAGTCCCGGCAGATCCGCTTCCGGCACAAATCCGAGGAATTCCACCGTGGGTCCGGCCAGGGCGCGGAGACGCTTTTCATCCTGCCCTCTACCTGCAATTTTTAAGGGGAGCTGCAATTCATTTGCAACCTGGATAAGAAGATCGAACCTCTTGTATGGAACCATACGGCCGACAGCAAGATAGTAGTGTTCAGCTTTCAGTGTTCGGCTTTCAGTTTTGAAAAATCTGTCGCTAACTGGAGGAGGAATCACGTCGCTCTCTCTGTTGTAAATCCTCTTGATGCGCTCCTGTGTTGTTGTTGAGTTTGCAATATATGCATCAACGCGCTTGGCGCTTGTGAGATCCCAGCGGCGGATTTTGCTCAGTTCTTTGCGTACGCGCTTCTGTATCCAGTGCGGCACACGGAAATCACGCAGGTACTCATCTTCCATTTCCCAAGCGTAGCGGACGGGCGTGTGGCAGTAACAAAGGTGCAGCGTGGATGCATCGACAATCACTCCTTTTGCAACGGCGTGCGACGAACTCAGGACAATGTCGTATCCGCGCAGATCAATCGTCTCAATCGCGCGCGGCATCCAGGGCAGTAAAATCTGGTACTGATGTGTGAGCGTATAGAGGCGCTGCAAATATGTCGTGCGGATATCGGCGTCATTCAGCAAGCCGAGTGAGCCGTGCCGTGCGACTGTCGTAAAAATCGGCGCCTGCGGAAACATCGCGTGGAATTCGGCGATGACGTGTTCCGCTCCACCGAATGTAGTGAGCCAATCTGCGACAAGTGCAATGCGCATAGGGAGAGGATACAGTATGATTCCCTCCGATGCTCCGCAAACCAAAGCCTCTTCCTCAGCGGTTTAATCGTACTGTGACGCCGCAAACGCGCCGTTTGGTGCAGCGCAGACATACCGAGCGACGCAAGTATAAATGGCAGCGGTGGAAACGGGCGATGCAGCAGTGGCAACGAAAACTCGCGCGGCTCCGTCCGTTTCTGACACGTATTCTTGCCGGCTGTGTTGTTGCGGTCCTCATTCTCATTGTCTGTCTCGCGCTCTTCTCTCCCATTCTTGATGTGCGCGAAATTGTTGTTGCACGTTCTGATCCGCGACTCAACAGTGTGCTCATTCAGGATGCCATCCGTCCGCTCTTCGGCCGCCGCCTGCCACTTCTGTCTGTCGAAGAAATTCCTTCGCTGCTCACGACGGAATTGCCGGATATGCACAGAAGTGCAGTTCCCGATCTGGCAACGGTCACCATCCGCAAAGATTATCCGTCATCGCTGCAGATCCGTCTGACACTACGCCCGCTTGCCTATCGCCTGTCCATCGAAACCACAGGTCAGACAACGGCGCCCGTCACGCCGTCTGCTGCGAGTGGATCAGATTTCCTCACGAAGGATGGACTCTATGTGTCCTACACTGCAGCACAGGCCGGAAGTGGCACGATGTTGCCGCAGCTCACGATTGTGGACTGGGGTGTAAAACCTGATCCCTGGAAACCGCTTGTCGGCGCCGATGTGCTGAGTGCAATGCAAAAGACAGAAGCCGCCCTCGCAACAGATTTCACGCAGACCGTCCGCAGCCGCACCGTGTATCTGCGCGCACGCGAGTATCATTTGCAGACAGAGTCTCTCATGCTGTGGTTCGATATGAAGAGCCCGATTGAAGAACAGCTCGCCCGCTATCGTCTGTTTTTGGACACGGTGCCGGCAGGAACGGCGAAGCAGTACGTGGACCTGAGGATCACCGGAAAACTGATTTATAGATAAGAGACGGAAAACTCGAAACTCTAATACATACTCAAATAAGACGAGAATTTAGTATGTCGAATTTAGAGTTTTATGACCTAAACCCCTTGCAGCTACAAAATTTTTATGAAATCTAATTTGCCGCAACCGGTTTCCAGCTCTTCCCGGTCTTGGTAAACTCTAACAATGTACGGTCCACTCCTTTCGGTTCTGCTGATGGGGATGGTTCCCGTGTGGGGGCTGCAGGCAAGTGTCCGCCCTCTCACCCGTGAATTGTCCGTCGCTCCGCCCGCACTCTCTGCGGATGCCAGAATCGCCCTTCAGACCATCGGTCAATCGCTCTCCGCTTCGGGGGTCATTATTACGGACCTCGAAAGCGGTCAGGTGCTGTTTGAACGTAACGCGGATATCTCCCGCCCGATGGCCAGTCTGACCAAGCTGATGACGGCACTCATCATCGTCGAAAATCATCCGCTGGATACGCTGGTAAAAGTGCCGATGGATATTTTAAAAACGGCAGGCAATGACTATGAACATCTTCCCCCGGGAGACACCTTCACCGTCGGTGATCTGCTCTCTGCCATGCTCATCAATTCATCGAATGATGCTGCCGTGACGCTCGCAAAATTCCACAGCGGTACCATCGCAGACTTCGCAACCGTGATGAACGACCGCGCCGCATCACTCGGATTGCTCCACACATCCTACGAAAACCCGATCGGCTTCGATGCGCCACTCCAGGATTCCACGCCGCAGGATCTTGCGTGGCTCGCAATGTACGTGCTTCGCTATCCGGACATCCGTGCAAGAATGGGCATTGCCCAGACGCAGATCAAAAGCATCAGCGGATTTTCGATGATCCTCAGCCATACCCACGAACTTCTGCACGAAGACCGCTTTATCATCGCCGGAAAAACCGGCACAACCGATGAGGCGGGCCAGTGCCTTCTTTCCATCGTCGAAGTCGAAGGCCGCCGCTATGTCGTCGTCCTGCTCCATTCACGCGACCGTTACGCTGACATGCGCAGCGTGCTCTCCGGTCTCCGCTCTGTTATTGCCTCACAGTAATCCGTGCTCCATACGCCCCTTCGCCATTGGCTGTCTCTGCGTGTGCGTTTGGCATGTGTTCTTATCTTTGTGGTCAGCGCACTCCTGCCGCCGTATATCCCCAAAGAAGCACTCGCGCAGACCGGCGTGGATCTTACGGGAGACGTACCGCAGTATCTGCTGGTGGAAGACGGATTCCTGATGAAATCCAGTTCGCTCACCGAACAGGGCTCCCGCCGCGCGTACGCCCAGGGGCTCCTCTACACCGTGCAGAACAACGACAGTCTGGAGAAGATTGCGGCGCAGTATCACATCAAAGCTGAAACCATTCGCTTCGCGAATAATCTCGGAGACAATGCACAGCTTAAGCCCGGACAGGAACTCGTGATTCTTCCTGTGGATGGCGTGCTGCACACGGTCACACGCGGACAGACACTCGGACGTATTGCAGAACTCTACAGTATCGCATCTGCAGAGATTGCAAGTCAGAACAACATTGAAGGCGGATTCATTCTTGCCGGTCAGGAACTGATTATCCCCGGCGGCAAACCGATCGTTGCCAAGCCGACAACCGTTGCGCAGACACCGAAGCCCGGGACCCCCACAAAGCCTGCAACCACAACAAAGCCCGCAAAGCCATCCAAGGCCGGAGATGCTGCAGTGCCTACAGGAACCATCCTCCAGATGCCGTGTGAGAAGTGTTCCTTCACGCAGTACTTCCGCCCGGGACACTACGCGGTCGACATTCAGGAAAAAGGCGGTGGTCCTATCTACGCTGCAGAAGCAGGAACCGTTATCCGTGCGGACTACGGCTGGAACGGAGGCTACGGAAACGTGATTGAAATCGATCACGGCAATGGCCTGGTCACGCTCTATGGACATAACAAAGAGCTGTACGTGAAGAAGGGCGACGCCGTCACCCGCGGCCAGAACGTTGGTGCTATGGGAAATAGTGGACGTGTGTATGGTGTGACGGGTATTCACGTGCACTTTGAGGTACAGGTGAAAGGAGAGAAGAAGAATCCGCTTCTCTATTTAAAGTAGTTGTCACCCTGAGCCCGTCGAAGGGTGTGCTGTTTGTGGTTGTTTTGTTTGTTGATCTGCCCCCCCTCGGGGATTGTTCTTTCTTGTCTCCCCGACAAGAAAGAACCAAAGAAACGCACCGTCGCCAAACGCCTCTCCACCTGCCGCAACACCCCTCCTTGGCGACGGGAACCCCCCTCGTGCCTCTTAGACTATGTATTCTGTCAGCTCATTTTTATGAGAACAAACAAAACTCCCCTCTCCCGCGGCAAGTGGGTGGTTTGGAGAGAGGCTGGGGTGAGGCAAAAAAACAACAACAAACATTCCTGAAAGCCGGAAGCTTTTCAGTATTTGCTAAAAATATAGAAATATGTTATTATAATAAAGAACCTATGTCCACACAAACACCCCAGAAACTGATCCCTATTCGCACTCTTGAGCGTGAAATGCTTGTTGCAAGCATTGTATGGGTTATGCTTGGCGCCCTGTGTGTTTTTGCGGCGAATGCGTGGGCAGCAGGAAGCCTATAAGTGATGATTTGATATTGCGGCAGCCTGACGCTGCTGATACTGTTTCCGGGCTCTGACAAAGCAGGTGACGCGGTTTTTGTCGTCCGGACAGCACCTTGAAACGTTCACATCATGGTTCCGTAGCTCAATTGGTTAGAGCGCTTCCCTGTCACGGAAGAGGTCGCGGGTTCGAGTCCCGTCGGGACCGCCATATACAATCGCCGTGCAATCACGTGGCACTGCCTTTTCTCGTAGAAAAATTGCCAGGAATAGAGTATACTAAACACAACATCCACACCCACTCCATGAAGCCTTCTTTTACAGAGAAATACGCAACCGCTCTTCTGATTGCCACCGCTGTTCTGCTTGTCGGAGCGCTCTTTGCCGTTGAGCGTTTCCAGATGCTGCCACTCCAGGGTCAGGCCACGCCGATGTATGGATCGATGCCTACTCCTGTTCTCCGCAAGCGTTCCTCCTCGTCTGCAAAACCGAGTCGTGTTTTGCTTCGTAAAACAGTCCGCAAAAGCAGCAAGTCGTCTGTGCCCGCACGATCCGTTGTGCGCTGAAGAGAGAATAGAAAAGCGCCAGCCTCCACGAGGGAGGCCGGCTAGTTTGTCTGATCGGTGTATCTTCCGTGATGCGGCTCTAGAAGTCTGCAAGCGCCTTCTCCACCGTCTCCTTGATTGTGAATTGCGTATGGAGACCGTGTGACGTGAACGTCTCGAGGATGTCAGGACTTATGGCGCACAGCACCATTTTTCCTGTCGACACCTGATCAAGATGTGTCTTGAGCCGACAGAAAGGCGCAAAACATTCCTGGTTGACCTGCTGTACTTCTGTGAAGTCCACAATGAAGCGGGTCACATTGTCCTCCATGAAGCAAGATGACAGAAATTCATCCATCTTTCCTGCCGTTCGACCACTGACCAGCGTTCTCAACTGAATCGTGAGAATGGCGATTTTCCCCTGCATTCGCAAAGCGAATACTGTTGGGGCGGCGGCAACAGATTGCATGAGTTCAATCCTTTCAATGATCAGACAAAATTCGTAAAGCAGACAATTCTGCACTTCCGAAAATATCCGCCTCCGGTTTTGGGTTGTCAATGTGGATCAACAATACCAATACTACTGATACAGTGCAGCTATTTTAGCCTTCAGCAGGATCGCTATCCGTATCAATCATACAGACGCATCCGTCTTCCGCCCTGTCCGGACAACCGTCTGAACAAATAAGTCCGCCGCAGTCGGGACAGGTTTCAATCGCAAGTCCGCAGGCTCCGCAGGTGTGATGAGAACTCATGGGAAAAAAAGAAAAAGGGAAGTCTGTATCATACTTCATTTGCCTTTTTAGGCAATAATATTTCAGCCAAAACAGGTATTTGCCTTTTTGTACGAGGATGATAATTCATTTGGAAGGCACCCCTTACAGTCTTGATTTTTATCCGAAAAGAAGGTACTAACGCGCCTAACAAGTTCATTTTCACTTACATTTTACTATCTTTTTATGTCCACACAGACCCATTCGTCGCACGAAGAGAGTGTTTCTGCGCTTCTTAACCACGAAACGGCCGAGCGCAATCGTATCGAACAGGCAGAGGCAAAGAATGCACAGGAGATGAGCGCATTGCACGACATGCAGCATGAAGAGAAAAAGAAGTTGGAGCAGGACGAGCGTGCAAAAGCGCAGGCAGAACTGCAGTCTTTTATGGATGAAGAGCTTTCGAAGATCGGCGAAGCGTCTGCTGCCGCACGCGCAGAGGCATTGAACCACGTGGAGTCACATGCAAAGAAAGCGCTTCCCAAAGCGCTGAACACCCTTCTGGACAAAGCAGTCTCAGGCGCCCTTATTCAGTAATTTTTTCTCTTTCTACTTATGGCTATTGTACCAATGCAAAAAGTTGCCGTCGTCGCCCACAAGGCACATGAGGCAGAACTGCTGGAGCTTCTCCACCAGGAAGGGGTGATGGAAATTTCGGAACTGCCCGACAGCGCGCAGATCAACACCGATGCCCTGCCGTATCACACTGCAGAGCTCGATCATGTCATTGCGCTTTTAATGCCACACGCAGCGAAAGAGACGATTGCCGTTCTGAACGACCCTGCAACGCCTGCAGAAATCGCCAAGGCGGGAAAGAGCGACAAAGTCCGCACGATCATCGACCGCATCCACACTATCGAACAGCAGGACAGTGAATTGAAGCAGCAGTTGAGCGAACTTGACCATGGACGTTTGCCGGAAGACACATCCAAGCTCGCTGCGTCTGCAGATGAAGGAACGTACTTCACCTCACCAAAAATAAAAGGAGATTTGTCGAAATTCGGAGGAGATGCTGCTCCCGCTCCCGCATCTGCTCAGGTTGTTGCAGCTCGCTCTGCTGAAGTGCACACAATGATGGAGAAGCTTCACAAGGAACTGGCTCAACTCTCCGCTGAATTGCCTCTCCTTTCCCGTGCACGCCAGTTTGTCCGCTGGATGAATGAAATCGAGGCTGCGCGCAGAGCAACCAAAGTGACACACTCCACCGTCACGCTCTTCGGATGGATTGCAAAAAGTCTCTTCGAACCGCTGGAGCGTAAGCTCGCCGCCATTTCCCCGGCAACCGCTGTGTTGAAAGTGCAGCCGGATGAAGGGGAACAGGCGCCGATCCTCATCAAGAACCCAGCCTGGCTCAAGCCGTTTGAAAGCGTTACGCTGCTCTATGGTTTGCCGCAGTCCGGTGAACTCGACCCGACGCCGCTCCTGGCGCCCTTCTTCATTCTCTTCTTTGCATTGTGTCTCACAGATGCGGGGTACGGACTCGTGCTCGCCATTGTAATGGCGCTCTTTATCTGGAAAAAGAAAATCAAACTACAGGATTCACCCCTCTGGTGGCTCCTGATGATTGGTGGAGTCCTGACATTCTTCGTCTCTATTCCGTTCGGAGGATGGTTTGGTATGACACCGGATCAGGCTCCTGCATTTATGACGGAAACCCGAGCAGACGGCTTAATGTGGTTCAAGGGGCAGATCTGGAACCTCGGTGCAACACCGGGTATCACCTTCCTGCAAAATCTCTCACTCGTCCTCGGTCTCATTCACCTCTCCTTCGGTATGTTCCTTGGAGGTGTCTCCAAAGGATTGCGCGGCAGTTGGATTGAAGGCTTCTGGATGGATTGGACCCCCCTCTTCCTGATCGGGACAGCCATTGCGTATTTCTTTGTTCCTGCCGAATTCCAGCAGATGGCGCTTATCGGCATCTATGCCTCCCTCGCACTCGTGATCTGGGGTAAGGGTTACGGATCCAAATGGTATCTCCGCCCGGTTTTCGGATTGCTTGGTCTGCTGAACCTTGTGATGGGCATGATGAGCAACGTCCTCAGCTATCTGCGCCTCCTTGCGCTTGGTCTTGTAACCGGTGCACTCGCTCTCGCGGTGAACCTTGTGGCCCAGCAGATCGGAGGATTCTTCCCGCCGATCCTCGGTATTCCGATCGCTATTATTATCTATATCGGCGGACATACCCTTAACATTGCCCTCAACGTACTCGGAGCCTTCATTCACTCTGGTCGTCTGCAGTTCGTCGAGTTCTTCAGCCAGTTCTTTGAAGGCGGCGGACGTCCGTTCACGCCTTTCAAACGTTCTAAATCTTTGTAATATTCTCCTATTCTCTTTTCCCCATATTTCTATGAAGAAATTCCTTCCCTTCGCAGCTGCTGCAGTCGCACTCATGCCTGTTGCCGCTTTTGCACAGGATGCAGTTCTTGCAACTGAGACTGTCAACTACTGGGGTCTGGCATTCGCCCTGCTCGGTGCTGCGCTCGCAACAAGCCTCCCGTGTATCGGTTCCTCTATCGGTGTGTCCACTGTAGGACAGGCTGGTTCCGGACTGCTCACAGAAAAGCCGGAGTTGGCTGGTAAGGTCATTACCCTCGCCGTTCTTCCTGGTTCCCAGGGTCTGTACGGAATGGTGATCTCCCTGCTCTTCCTCTTCAGCTTCGGTGGTCCGCTCCTCTCCGGAGACATTAACCTCGATCTGCCTGCTGGCATCGCTCTCTTCGCAGCATTCATGCCCGTGACGATCGCTGCTGCTATGTCTGCTCCTGCACAGGGAAAAGTCTGTGCTGCCGGTATGCACATGCTTGCACGTGACTCCCGCCTTGCTGGTCGTGTGATCACACTCGCCGCTCTTGTGGAAACATACGCACTTCTCGGATTCCTGATCTCCTTCTTCATGCTCAACGCCCTCAAGGATTCTCTCCTGAGCTAATCTCCCACCCTCACCTCCCATGGCACTCACGCACATCCGCCAGGCAATCACATCCGAAGCAGATGCCACTATCAAGAGGCTCGCAGCGGATCATGCCGCAGCTGTTCAGTCTCTCAACGACGCTCACAAGCAGAGTCTCCAGGCACTGCGTACATCCCTGCTCCAGCAGAAAACACAGAAGCTGCACCAGATGCGCTCACGCGCTGAAGGACATGCAGGCATGCTGACACGCCATGCTGTTCTGCAACGCAAGCAGGAGATCCTGAACGATCTCTATACATCCGTTGCCGAATCGCTCGCAAAGCAGCCTGAGGCAGACCTCGAAAAAATGCTGCGCAACTGGATTGATACCCTGCCTGAAGGAGGGACCATCCTTCCGGCAAAGCCGCATGCAGCACTTCTCAAAAAGCTCTGCGGCAGCAAGTATGAACTCGGAGATCCGATCCTTGCTACAGGCGGCTTCCGCTACGTCGGCAAGAAAGAGAACAGAGACTGCACATTTGAATTCATTGTGCAGGAAGTTCTGCGTCCTGAAACTGAAATTTCCATTGCTGCACAACTCTTCGCGTAATACATGTCCTCTTCTTTCCTCCAGTCACGGCAGACACATGCCTACGGCCATGGCCGCATGGGTGTCTTGCAGGAATATCTTCTGACACAGATGGATGTTGAGAGATTGGTTGCTGCACGCGATACCGCAGAACTCGCCCGACTCCTGACCGAGCTGAAGCTTAGTTCACATGTGGAGTACAACAGTAACCCGCACCGCTTTATCAATAACCTCGAACACTGGTTGAAGCAGGAAGTAGAGTCGATGGTGAAAGATTCTGAAAAAGAGATATTCAATATTCTCTGGCTGAAAGATGACGCTGCACTTCTGTCTTACCTGTTAAAAAAGCAGCATGGTTTTACATCTGATATCAGTGCTGAGCCGCATGTAGGAGCTACAGCTTACGATCCCGCAGACCTCCGTTTACTTGTGAAAGGCGGTGACGTCTCTACTGCGCCGGCATCTCTGACTGAGTTCATTGATACAATGCGCGAGGACGCAGCGCTTACGCCCCAGCAGATTGATACGCGTGTTGCGCAGTTTAATGCACATGAGCAGCTGGCTCTTGCAAAAAAATCAAGCGAAGCCATCCGCCTATACGTTGCGCATCACATTGATCTGCAGAACATCCGTACAGCGCGACGTTTGCGCAATGACGAAAATCCTGCAGAGCATCTAATCTCCGGTGGGGAAATTGATATCGCGCGCTTCAGTCTCGATCCTGCAAAACTTGCTGATCTGGTGCGGGCTTCCCATTTGGGTGCGGAACTTGCAGACAATATCCAGACCGCCGCTGATTCAACCATCATTCTTGAGCGCGGTCTTGCAAAGGCGATTGCAGTCGATATTGCCCGCATGCGCTCCAAGATCCTTACACTCGATCCTATCTTTGCGTTTGCAGCCATTGCGCAATCCCAAATGAAACTGCTGCGCACCATTCTGGTTGGCAAATCGGCACATCTGTCCAAGGACGAACTCCAGAGACTGCTGCCGCCCTTCCTGTCCGCCTCTCCTTTCGTTGCCTAAATGTCCTACCGCATTGCCATTGTCGGGTCCCGTGATGCCGTTGCTGGCTTCGCACTCCTCGGTGTGGACGTTGTTGCTGTCACTGACAACACCGACGTCCCTGCCGAACTCTTCAGGCTCAAGAAGTCTCTGCGCATGGAAAACGGTAAGGAGCGCAACACCTACGGTATTGTCTTCGTATCCGAAGAGCTGCTGCAGTCACTTCCCGCAGAAGACATGAAGCGTTTGAGCAAAGGTGCTCTCCCTGCTGTCATTCCCCTTCCCAGTCATCACGGTTCCTCCGGCTATGGACTCGCACGTCTGAAGTCCATCGTCGAACGCGCTGTTGGCTCAGACATCCTCAAGTAATTATCAATTCTTCATTATCAATCCCAATCCTTCTATGTCCAAAGCAGTCATCACCAAAGTCGCAGGACCGCTCGTTGTTGCCTCCGGTATGCAGCAGGCAAAAATGTACGAAGTTGTCCGCGTGGCGAATGAAAAACTCGTCGGAGAAGTTATTGAACTGCACGGCGACACCGCCTCCATCCAGGTCTATGAAGAAACATCCGGTGTGAAACCGGGAGAGCCTGTGGAGCTCACGGGACAGACACTGTCTGTAGAGCTTGCTCCGGGTCTCCTGACCTCCATCTTCGACGGTATTCAGCGTCCGCTGGAGCTTATCGAACAGAAGGCAGGCAGCCCGTTCATCACCCGTGGTATTGAAGTGCCGAGTTTGAACCGTTCTACGAAGTGGGACTTCGTTGCGAAGGCCTCCAAAGGGGACGTGGTGAACGAAGGCGATATCCTCGGAACCGTGCAGGAAACAACCCTCATCGAGCACCGCGTGATGGTGCCGGTCGGAGTCTCCGGAACTATCAAATCTATTTCTTCCGGCAAGTTCACGATTGAAGAAACGATTGCAGAAATTGAATCTGCGGACGGCAAGGTGGAGAAAGTGATCATGCTGCAGAAGTGGCCGATCCGTATCCCCCGCCCTGTGAAAGGAAAGACTGTGCCGACCGATATTCTGGCAACAGGAATGCGCATTCTGGACACACTCTTCCCGATGGCCAAAGGAGGTGCCGGCGCAATCCCGGGACCGTTCGGAGCCGGAAAGACAGTGACGCAGCAGTCACTCGCCAAGTACTGCAACGCGCAGGTGATTGTGTATATCGGTTGTGGAGAGCGTGGAAACGAAATGACAGAAGTGCTCACGGAATTCCCGCACCTCATTGACCCGAACACGGGGGAAACTCTCATGAAGCGCACCGTGCTGATTGCCAATACATCGAACATGCCGGTCGCCGCCCGCGAAGCATCTGTCTACACGGGTATCACCATCGCCGAATACTACCGCGACATGGGCTACGACGTGGCTCTCATGGCGGACTCCACCTCACGCTGGGCGGAGGCTATGCGCGAAATGTCCGGACGCTTGGAAGAAATGCCTGGTGAAGAAGGATATCCGGCGTACCTCGGTTCCCGCACGGCAGGATTCTACGAGCGTGCCGGTGCTGTGAACTGTCTGGGAGCTGATGACCGCAAAGGAACCCTCTCCGTCATTGGTGCGGTGTCCCCTCCCGGTGGAGACTTCTCGGAGCCTGTCACGCAAAACACCCTCCGCGTGACCAAAGTCTTCTGGGCTCTGGATGCAAAGCTTGCGTACAAGCGCCACTTCCCTGCCATCAACTGGCTGCAGAGCTACACGCTCTACACCGAAAACCTTGCAGACACATTCAATGCACAGTTTGCACAGGACTTCATGGAAAACCGCGAACGCGCTCTCACGATTCTGCAGCAGGAAAGCAAGCTCGAGGAAATCGTGCGCCTTGTCGGAACGGACGCCCTCTCCCCAAAGGAGCAGCTCACCCTCGAAACCGCCCGCATGATCCGCGAAGACTTCCTCTTCCAGAACGCGTTTGACCCGAACGACGCCTACACCTCCATCAAGAAGCAGTACCGCATTCTCCGCGCTATTCTCGGCTTTATGGATGAAGCATTGCCGGTGGTCGAGCAGGAGGACTTTGAGTTCAGCAAACTGCGCACCGTTGCAGTCAAAGATGAAATGGCCAAGGCACACCTCTATGCAGAAACAGAGCTCGATAAGTTCGATGCGCTCGAGACAGCTATCCAGACCGAACTGCGCTCCATGATAATCTAAGCATTCTTTTCTCCTCTTCCTACAACTCCCCCGCAATCCCATGTCACTCTCCGCTTACAAGACCGTTAAGAGCGTTGCCGGCCCCCTCCTGATGGTGGAAGGCATCGACGGCATCGCCTACGATGAGCTCTGCGAAGTCACCCTCGTGAACGGCGAAAAGCGCCTTGGTAAAGTGCTCGAGTCCCGCAAGGGTCTGGCTGTTGTGCAGCTCTTCGAAGCGACACAGGGCCTGCAGACGGAAGACACGACTGTCCGCTTCCTCGGACGCACGTTCCAGTTCGGTGTGTCAGAAGACATGCTTGGACGCATTTTCAACGGATCAGGAAACCCGATTGATGGAGGACCTGCTGTGCTTCCGGAAAAGCGCATTGATATCAACGGTTACCCGATCAACCCTGCTTCCCGCGAATTCCCGGATGACTTTATCCAGACAGGAATTTCCACCATCGACGTGCTCAACACGCTTGTGCGCGGACAGAAGCTTCCGATCTTCTCCGGTGCCGGTCTGCCACACTCCAAGCTTGCTGCACAGATTGCCCGCCAGGCACGTGTGCTCACCCAGAAAGAAGTGGATACACAGGGCGCGGAAATGGGTGAAGAGGAAGAAGGAAAGTTTGCTGTCGTCTTTGCTGCCATGGGTGTCACGTTCGAAGAGGCGCGCTTCTTCCAGCAGGAATTTGAAAAGACAGGAGCCCTCAGCCGCGCTGTGCTCTTCCTGAACACCGCTGGAGACCCTGTGGTTGAACGTATTGCCACACCGCGTCTGGCCCTGACTGTTGCGGAATACCTCGCTTACGAAAAGGACTACCACGTCACCGTGATCCTCACCGACATGACCAACTACTGTGAAGCCCTCCGTGAAGTCTCCGCTGCACGCAAAGAAGTGCCGGGACGCCGCGGTTACCCTGGATACATGTACACCGACCTTGCCACCATTTACGAGCGCGCAGGACGCATCCGCGGACGCAAGGGTTCCATCACCCAGATTCCGATCCTCACGATGCCGGAAGATGACGTGACCCACCCGATCCCCGACCTTACCGGATATATTACCGAAGGTCAGATCCGTCTGGATCGCGGTCTCAACCAGAAAGGAATGTATCCATCCGTCATCCCGATGGGTTCCCTCTCCCGTCTGAAAGGAAAGGCGCAGGGCGACAGAACACGCGAAGATCACTCCGGCATGGATGCTCAGCTCACTGCCTGCTACGCACGCGGTGTCGAAGTCCGCGAACTCGCGGTTATTCTCGGTGAATCGTCTTTGAATGATACAGACAAGGCGTACCTGACATTTGCCACAGCCTTCGAAAAAGAATTTATCGCGCAGGGCGAACACGAGAACCGTTCCATCTTCGATTCTCTGAACATCGGCTGGAAACTGCTCGCACTTGTGCCGAAGTCCGAACTCAAGCGTGTGAAGGGCGCACACATCGAGAAGTATCTGAAGTCCGCCGAATAATAATCCGAACCCCTAACCTCGACCTCACATGGCTATCCTCCAGGTCAACCCAACGCGCATGGCACTCATGGACCTTAAACGGTCCACGAAGTCCGCTGAACGCGGCCACAAACTGCTGAAAGACAAGCAGGACGGACTCATGCAGCAGTTCCTGCTGATCATCCGCACGGCCAAGGACCTGCGCACGCGCGTGGAAAACGAACTGGGAGACGCCTTCATGAGCTTTTTGATGGCCTCAGCCTGGTTATCCGATGCCGAGGTCGAAAACGCTCTCAGCAGCCCTCAGGCGACCATAGAACTGGATGTGGAGACCAAGAGCGTGATGGGTGTGAAGATTCCCTTCTTCAAACTGAAAAAAGAAGGAATCGTCCGCAACTACGGATACGCTCATACCAATACCCTGCTGGATACTGCTATCGATTCGTTCGACTCCGTCTTCGCGCTGCTCATTGAACTCGCGCAGATTGAAAAGCAGGCGGAAAACATGGCCATCGAACTGGAGACCACCCGCCGCCGTGTGAACGGACTGGAGCACAAGATCATTCCCGACATGAAGCAGACCGTGAAGTACATCAAAATGCGTCTGGATGAATCCGAGCGCGCGGGCATCATCGCTACCATGCGTATCAAGGCCGGTATGGAGGCTGCGGAGGCGCAGGCACTGGCGGCTGCAAAGCAGTAAGCAGGCACAATGAGTCATCAAACTTTTGTTTGCAGACTTTTTCTGTGAATCTTTTCTTTTTCAATCAAAAATCGCCGATCCCAAAAATGAGATCGGCTAGAATAATGATCAGGAGAGAACAGTAAGTCAGAAGTCTAACAGAGCGTCGTATCGTGTAGCCTTAATATCGAAGAGCTTGTTAAGACGGGTAACGGCCAGCACTTCGTAAATATCGGGATGCATGTTGCAGAACCTCCATTTGCCTTTTGCTTTCTTGATTGCAGTATCTGTTCGGATAAGACCTTGGAGCATCTCGCTGGATTGATAGGTGACCCCCTTATAATCCAGCACAATTTTGATGCCGTCTTGAATCAAGCCCAACAACTCTGTTTTGATCCGGCCAATTAATACTGAATCCAGAATTTGCTTTGAGCGAAAGGTAAGGACTGTGACATTATTTTCCATTTCCAGATCGAATTCCCGCAGTTCCGCAGCGTCCACGATGTTTCTCCTTTTGAATGATCGGTTTATTCATGGTGCAGAAAAGCCTGCAACAAAAATACTATTCGCCTTTTTCATAAAGCGGTCAATACATGTCCTCCAGAGACTCCTTCACGAAGTCCTCCATTTGTACTATGGTGCCCTCCATGGATACCCCTTTCATCACAATTGCAGAAGCGACAGAGAAGACGGGCCGCTCTGCATCCACCATTCGCCGTCTCATCCGCACGATTACGGAAACAGAGAATCACGTTGATCGTGAAGGCATTGAACCAGATGCAAAGAAAGTAGCTGCCTTCAAGAAAAAAGGGGAAAACTTCACCTGGAAGGTGCGCGAAGACATCATCACCAAGCATTTCAGTTCAGCCCCAGTGCAAGACAAAAAGTCGGCACCACAGGTGGGTGCAAATATTCTCGATATTCTCCAGAACGAGCTCTCGCTCAAAAACCAGCAGATTGAGAAGCAGTGGGAAGTCATCCACGCTCTGAACGACCGTCTGCGCGAAGGAAATATCCTGATGGGCTCTCTGCAGCAGCGTCTGGGTCCCCCGCCAGCAGAATCCCCTATTGAGCAGCCTGTTGATGTCTCCACCACAGACGCGAAGGAGCCCGCCACGGTGTCCTCCACCAAGAAGCGTCGCCTCTTTGGGTGGCGACGTAAATAAAGGTCATTAGATTCTTTAGGTATTTTAGGTTTCTTACTTTCTTTGTATGTCTGACGTTTATCAGGATTCATTGGTGTTTCATAAGACTGGAAAGCCCGGAAAATTGGAGATTGTCGCAACGAAGCCACTCCTCACTCAGCGTGATTTATCACTCGCCTACAGCCCCGGAGTCGCGCAGCCTTGTCGCGAGATAGCGGCCGATCCAGATGCTGCGTATGAATATACCGCCAAAGGCAATCTTGTCGCTGTTATCAGCAACGGTACTGCGATTCTTGGCCTCGGCAATCTGGGAGCCCTCGCATCGAAGCCCGTCATGGAGGGCAAGGCTGTACTCTTCAAGCGCTTTTCCGGCATTGATAGCATCGATCTTGAGCTGAAGACCGAAGATCCGCAGGCATTTATCAATGCAGTCGAATTACTGGAGCCGAGTTTTGGAGGCATCAACCTGGAGGACATCAAGGCACCGGAGTGCTTCATCATTGAACGTGAATTGAAAAAGCGGATGAACATCCCTGTCTTTCACGACGACCAGCACGGGACCGCCGTCGTAGCCAGTGCCGGCCTCCTCAATGCCCTCCACCTGACCAACCGGAGCATCCAGGAGACCTCCATTGTCATTAATGGAGCCGGTGCCGCCGGCATCGCGATTGCAGAAATGCTCTTGGCGCTGGGCTCCCCGAAGGATCGCATTACACTCTGTGATTCACAGGGCGTGATTTATGAAGGCCGCCAGGAGGGCATCAACGAATACAAAGCACCGTTTGCCCGTCAAACAGGTGCCCGCAGTCTCGCCGATGCACTGAAAGGCACGGATGTCTTTATCGGCGTCTCAAAAGCAGGCGCACTAACAGAAGACATGCTCCTCAGTATGGCGGAGAAGCCGATTGTCTTTGCGCTCGCGAATCCCGATCCTGAAATCCCCTATCACACTGCCAAGGCTGCGCGCCCGGATGTGATTATGGCCACCGGACGGAGTGATAACCCGAATCAGATCAATAACGTCCTCTGTTTCCCCTTCCTCTTCCGTGGAGCCCTCGATACGCGTGCCACGGCCATTAACGAGGCAATGAAGGTTGCTGCTGCCCATGCACTTGCAGGACTGGTCCGTGAGGAGGTGCCGGCTTCTGTTCTCGCAACCTACGGCCTCCAGAGCCTGAGCTTTGGTTCTGAGTACATTCTGCCAAAGCCCTTCGATCCGCGCCTCCTTAGCGTCTTATCGCCCGCTGTCGCACAGGCCTCCATGGAGAGCGGCGTTGCACGGAAGGCTTTGGATATTCCCGCATATACCGCATCTCTTGTGTCACTCTGAGCGGAGCTGAAGAGGACACATAAAAAGAGCCCCGTTTCAGGAGCTCTTTTCTGGAATCAAAGAGGAGGATTAGTCTGCAATCTTAATCGTTGCACCGACATCCGGCTTGCTGAATTGCAGGTAGCTGCTGCGGTACAGACGTGTGTAGCTGTCTTCGTCTGCCATCCACTTGCGGAGGATATCGATGTCATGGTTCTTGTAGACCACGAGTGCTCCTGGATCTGCGTCTTTCAGGCTGGTTCCGAGGAAGACAGTCTGGCTGACGTTTCCAACAATCAGCTTCAGGGTGTTATTGGCATCGGCACGGGAGGTGATTTCCTTCCACTTCTTCTCGACATCCTTCGTGTAGGTCACCATGTTTCCGAAACGGTCGACGTACGCGAGTTCCCACTTGTCCTCCGGGTAGTCAGGGATGATATCGATGGAGTCCTCCACCATATCGATTCCGTGATCCGGGTGGAGCAGGAACGGCGTGTAGCTGGAGCGGAACTGTTCAGTGTTTCCGTAGACAATGTTCTTGTCGTTATCGAGGTGGCTCAGGCTCTGAATTTTATCCTTGATGGTCGAGAGGCAGGTGAGGCTGGTGGTCACGATGCGGATGTTATCAACCGTCGCCAGGTAGAAGGGGCTACCGTTCTCGCGGGTGAGGCGGGGGGCGGAGTTGATGAAAATACCGGTCGTGGTCTGTGCGAATTCGTCTTTCACAGCCTGCGGCAGATACGGAGAGTTCTTGGTTTTCTCGTTAAGGCTGAGGGTCATGCGGAGAATGTGCTCCACAATGCTTTCGCGTCCGTAAATGTCGAACTCACGGCGGACTGTTTCGAGCGGAGTGCTGCGGAAGTCCGTGGAAATGAGTGCGTCGGCGTCATCCTGCAAAAACGGGTTCTTGCTGCGGCCGTAGGTATCTGAGAAGAGATACAAGCGGCGGAGGAGGGAGTACGCCATAATGTGAGAAAGGGACGGGAAATAGGGGCGCGGGCATAATAATGAAAATTATAGAAATGCCAAGAAAATTAGAATTAAGTCCTCCAAGAAGGCTTCAGGCTTTGTTTAATCCAGCTTTCCCGTCTTCCACACTCAGGGTCTCATCTTATAAAACAGGCTTCCTTGTGTGCCACTCCGTCGCTTTCTCATACGCATCCGCCACTTTCAGGATCGTCGCTTCTCCCCAGTGCGGACCCATCAGCTGGAGACCGATCGGGAGATTGTTTGAGCTGAAGCCGCACGGAACGGAGAGACAGGGGATTCCTGCCATCGGCTGGGCGCAGAGGTATATGTCTTCCAGGTACATTGCCACGGGATCGTTCGCATGGGCGCCGACGGCGAAGGCAGGAGTGGGGGAGACAGGTGAGAGGATGACATCCACCTTCTTGAAGGCCTCCGCGAAGTCCTGCTTGATGAGCGTGCGGACTTTCTGTGCCTGGCGGTAATACGCGTCAAAATAGCCTGCAGAGAGCGCGTAGGTGCCGATCATGATGCGACGCTTCACCTCGGCTCCAAATCCTTCGCTGCGGGTCTTCTCGTAGTAATCAATCAGGGATGCAGGGTTGTCAGTAGTATGTCCGTACCGGATGCCGTCGTAGCGGGCCATATTGGAGCTCACTTCGCACGGGGTAATCACGTAGTAGGTAGCAACAGCGTACTTGGTGTAGGGGAGGCTGATGTCGACAATCTCTGCGCCCATCGATTCATACTGCTTTGCCGCCTCGCGCACAGCCTTTTCCACTTCCGGATCAATACCGTCCGCAAAGTATTCGCGGGGGAGTCCGATCTTCATGCCTTTCACATCGCCTGTGAGCGCGGCACGGTAGTCGGGGACCGCCACATCGCCTGTTGTGCCATCCATCGGATCTTTGCCGGCAATCGCCTGCAGAATGATCGCGAGATCCTCCACGCTCTTGGCCATCGGGCCGATTGTATCCAGTGAGCTCGCCATGCTCATCACGCCAAAGCGGCTGGTGCGGCCGTAGGTCGTGCGAATACCTGCGATACCGCAGTATCCCGCAGGCTGACGGATCGATCCTCCTGTGTCTGTTCCCAGTGCAAAGATACATTCATCCGCACTCACCGCAGCTGCTGATCCGCCGGACGATCCACCGGCAACGCGTGATGTATCGAATGGGTTTCTGGTCACACCGTAGCAGGAGGTCTCCGTGGAGGCTCCCATGGTGAACTCATCGGTATTCACTTTTCCCAGACTGATGGCACCGACGGCCTTCAGGCGCTTGGTGGTGGTGGAGTCGAAGGGGGGAGTGTACGTCTTATTCCGCAGCACGTTGCTGCAAGCCGTGGTTGGAACACCCTCTTCGCAGTACACATCTTTCGCCAGATAGGGAATACCCGAGAGGGGATGCGAAAAGTCGCCGCTTGCATCCACTTTTTTGGCTTCATCAAGGGCTCTCTCGAAATTCCGGTATACCACTGCGTTGATCTTTTCATCGACTGCCTCAATGCGTGCAATGGAGTCCTTCACGATGTCCTCCGCGCTGATCTCTTTGGAGGCTAGCTTCTTATGAGCTTCGGTGATGGTGAGGGCGTTTAACATCGACGGGTTATGAGTTATCGGTTATGGGTTATGGGATCACCGTAGAAAGATTATCCGTGGGCAGAAGGAGTTTCGATTTGATGATCGACAATTGGCAGAGGACTTGTTGCAAGTAATGCATCAGGCGTGGCGATCTGTTCCGTGATGGTGTCAGGTCGGAGGCTGTTTGTGAGTCCTGTTACCTGCTCCGTAGGCTCGACGCCTGTGGTATCGACTTCGCTCAGGAGATCGATATAGCCAATAATCTTCGTGAGCTCGCCTGTGTACCGCTCAGCTTCGCTGTCTGTCAGCTGGAGCCGTGCGAGTTTTGCGATATGCCGGACCTGTTCTGGTGTCAGGGAAGCCATGTTGGGACGCAGGATACTAAGATGTTCCGAAAGAGTCCAAGGAAACCGCTTACGCCTTGATGTGCTCGCGGTTCACAATGATCTGCTGACCAATTGCAAACAGGGTCGAAATACCCCAATAGAGCGACACGGCGGATGGGAATTGCAGGGCAAAGTATCCGATCATCAGTGGCAATGCGTAGAGCATAACCTTTTGCTGGAGTTCCATACCGGTCGCCGCTTCGGCTTTCTCAATCTGCTTCGCCTTTTTCTTGTCTGCAATTTTGAAGCTCAGCCACATCTGCAGGAACTGCAGTACCACCAGCAATGGCGGGAAGATCCACATGTGCGGCTGGGTGAGATCGAGTCCCAGGAAGTTCGTGCTGAAGTTCCAGTCCAGGTGTTGGTACACCGGGTAAATGAGGTCTTTGGAGAGTGCAAGGTTCGATCCATCACGGATCACATAGAAGAGACCGATCAGGACCGGAAACTGCACCAGAATCGGCAGGCAGGACTGCAGGGGATTCACGCCGTGCTCTTTCCAGAGGCGCATGGTTTCCTTCTGCATCTGTTCGGGGTTGTCTTTGTACTGCTTCTTCACGGCCTCCAGTTTCGGCTGCAGGAGCTGCATTTTCTTCTGACCTTCCAGTGCATGCTGCGTGGGGATAAAGAGCAGGAGTTTCACAATGAGTGTCAGGATAATAATGCCGAGCCCCAGGTTATGCCCTGGAATAACAGACGCCGTCAGGATGAGGAAATTCAGGAATGGCTTTGTGATGAGCGAGCGGAAGAGTTTGATGAACATGTTCGGTTCATTCACGGAGAAACGAGCCATAATCGCACTGCCAGAACCATTCGTCATCTCTGCATCTCCAAGCATGGAGCCCTCCGGGAGTCTGATTTCATAGATACCTGTTTTTGAGAATGCGGAATATTTCCACGGATTCAGATCCACTTTTGCTGAGTCGCCCGGAGCAATAGGCTCCACAACCGGAATATCTGCGCAGGGGATTGCGGTACCACTCGCACTTACAGGTGTCGTCGTACTGTTTCCTGTGTCGCCGGATACTGTGAAGACATCAAACGGGAGCTGCGGACAGCGGGAGGGGAGTGTGAAAGTCTGATCGGTATCGTTTTTGATTGTGACAATCACGCCACCTGCACCCAAGCGGACGTTCGATGCCTGCAATTGCACGCCCGTTGGAGCACCTTCTTTGTTTGCAGGAAAGAACTGGTACATCACCAGCTGCACAATGGCGTACACGAGAGCAAATGCTATCGCGAAGTCGAGGAGGCGGGAGGAACGCTTTTTGGATTCTGCCATGTGTTGGTTGCGGAAAGGAATGTCCGAACGTCGGATTCTATCTGTTCAAAAGGAGTCACCAGCGTACCGATTTTTGGCGTAACCAACAACTGTGCGGTCACCAGATCGTCCTGATTTTTCACGAGCCTGCGAAACGCTTCGCGGCACCGTCTGCGCATGCGGTTGCGCTTCACGGCAGATTTATCCAGCTTCGCGGATGCGTATGTCCCCAGATACAACCCGGCAGGCTGGGGACCTTCTTTCTTCGGCGCTCCCGGTAACCAGCGCACAATCATCGTTTTTCCTTTCCACACAGAGCCTTTGCGCATGATGACATCACACGCTTTGCGGCTGCGGATATGGAGAAGTTTCATGATTAGGCGACCGTGACCTCTGGACAGAGATACACATCCTGAATGGCATTCAGAATCTCAATTCCCTGATCCATCGGCTTCTGGAATGCTTTGCGGCCGGAGATGAGACCAGCTCCACCTGCGCGCTTGTTGATAACTGCGGTCATCACTGCCTGCTGCAGATCGTTCTCGCCGGAGGCTCCACCGGAGTTGATCAGGCCGATGCGTCCCATGTAACAGTTCGCCACCTGGTAACGGGTGAGATCAATCGGATTATCTGTCGTGAGGTTTTCGTAAATGCGCTTGTCGGTTTTGCCGTAGCTGCTTTCCTGATTGAGCACTGTGTAACCGCCGTTTGTTTCCGGCAACTTCTGCTTGATGATGTCTGCTTCAATCGTGACGCCCAAGTGATTGGCTTGTCCGGTCAAATCCGCTGCGAGGTGATAGTCCACACCGTCTTTTTTAAAGGCGGAGTTTCGGAGGTAGCACCACAGCACCGTAAACATACCGAGTCTGTGGGCCTCCGCGAAGGCCTTCGACACCTCCACAATCTGGCGTCCGGATTCCGGGGAGCCAAAGTAGATCGTCGCACCAACGCCGAGTGCACCCATGTCTTTTGCCTGCTGCACGTCGGCAAACATCACCTGGTTGGCGATGTTCGGGTAGGTGAGGAGTTCGTTGTGGTTGATTTTGACGATAAACGGAATCTTGTCTGCGTATTTCTTCGCAATGATTCCCATGCCGCCGAGCGTGGATGCAAACGCGTTGCAGCCTCCATCGATTGCCAGCTTCACAAGATTCTCCGGATCAAAATAATCCGGGTTCTTCGCAAAACTCGCACCCCCCGCATGCTCAATGCCCTGGTCGACGGGCAGGATGCTCAAATATCCTGTGTTTGCCAGCCTTCCGTGGCCGTATAACGCGAGGAGATTGTTGATGACCTTATTCGGGCGGTCAGAGATTTCAAACACTTCCTGCACGGTCTGCATGCTCGGGATGTGGAGTTTCTCTTTGGCAAATGTCGTGGACACATGGGTGAGGAGGCTTTTCTTGTCTCCAAGGAGGGATTCGATGTCAGTGTATTGCAGCATGAGTGCGGGGGAAAAGGATCACGCCAAAGGCTAGCAGATTGCCCCTCAAAGCGAAATACCGGTGTAGATATGCTAAGAATGATTGACAATTTGTGGTAGCCGCAGATAATGCCGCGGCTTTTCAGCGGTGGAACATATGCAGAGGCATACGGACGCAGAAGAGCAAAGGTGCATAGAAAAAAGGAATCGCACCATGATCACAGAGAAGCGCACTGTTCTTGTACAACGCCGCGAGCCGTACGTCGAAGATGGACTCACTATCGAAGTCGTTGCCACCAGCAAGATCATTCTGAACATGAATAATGTCAGAGTGGATTGTCCCAAAGGCAAAGGCGTGTGGGACAATCATCTTGTCGATGCTGTCTTGAAGGGTGGAGACATCGAAGTGACAATCTATCCGGAAGGCGCATCACGGCCCGTTGCACGAGCAGTCGTTCGGGAAGGACTGACACAGGATCAAGTCCGAACTGCTCTAAAAATGGCCTAGAGCCAGAGCCCAGCGCGCATACTGTGTCGACACCGTCTTGAGGAGTTTTCCTCCAGACGGTTTTTTTTAAATAGAAACTGATGTGCTTTCTACAAGAGGATCCGGAGAGCACTGTAAGTAGATACAGCGCTCTCCGGAAAAATTGGGTGGGAGGCATCAACGAGATGCCTAAATGCGGGAGGGACTAGCGACCAATGATTGCTGTTTGGCGGCGGCCTTTGCGGGTTCGCGTAGTCTTTGCAGACTTCCTCGTTTTACCCTTCGGCGGAGCAGAGCTTTCAGGAGTATTGTTTTCCGTCTGCTCTGTCTGTCCCGGCTGGAACTTTTTCAGAAACTTCTGAAATTCCGTGCCGGTGGCGGGTGAACGATGTTTCTTTTCCGCGAATGCCGCGCTTGCAGCCAGTGCCAAACCACGTCGTTGATTCATCACTTCCCTTTCAACCCAAATGTGCTTCCGCGGGTAGAGTCTCCATGACCATACGTAAAACGCAGAGAGCACATCATTTTCTATTCTCTGATGTTTTGAAGGACCAACCTTCTCCGTACCGTTACAAGATTGCGGGCATTTTAGTCCTTTTTCGGACGGTGCAAAGAGAATCTGACAATTCAGGTTTTTTGGCTGAATACAGGCAAAGAACGCAGGTTTCTGGCTATGCCGCTTTGTGCCGTATAGATGTGTTGGTCCCCCAGATCCATGTCTATTCTCTCCGAAAGCTTTCGTGCATCCCATAGTGTCAGATCCGTTACCACCCGGAGCAGATATCCGCCTGCCAGTGCATCAGCAACAAGCCTGCGGCAGTCTGCGCGGGATTCTGCAATGTGAATCGCGGGTTCGTAGTAGGGGAGAGATCCTCCATCCGACACAACGGTCTGCGCCATCACCACGACAGCACAACATTGAGGGTCACTTACATCCGGGAAGAATTCCTGAAGACGGTTCTGCATACAAAAAAGGGGAGGAACAAAAACCGATCTGCTTTCTTCAAAATTTTCCGGAACCCCAATGATGGGATTCCGGAAAGACCGTCAGCGCATCCATGCGCATTGCTCCTTATTCTCCAAAGCCAGTCGTATCTTGGTCATCATTGGCGTCCGATTTCGGTGGTCCTTTCGGAACTTGTGGAGTTGTGGGTTCGGGCACGTTTGGATCGAATCCATGTTCGTTGTTCGGATTTTCACACATAGCGCATTTTTCCTTTGCGTTGACGGAACTACTTTTCACTATGGGTGTGCTCCGTGCACACCCTACGAAAAGCAGGTCGGTTTTTACTCAAACGGTGATTTCAATGATCAACAGAGACTGATCCGCATTCAAAGGATGGGCTCCAGATCATCCTTTTTGATCTGGAGCCCTTTGTCAGAAATCACTTCCTTACGATGGGAATGGATGTGCCTCGAACGCCACCACGCATGTCTTTTACTTTTATACGTTCATGCATGTTGACCCTCCTTTCTGACTCTGCACGCATGCCCGATAGTTCCAGCTATCGGTTATGGCATGAATGCGGATCGGTTACTGCTGAGTGATGGTGTGAAAGGATCAAGTTGGCTCAAAAAAAGCCCCGGTCTTGTGGAGGGGGGCTTTTTGAAGTGCGGTTTACAGCGTCCGCGCATCACTCAAGGCCCCCGCAATCGCAGGTATCCTTGCAAATGACGATGATGGCGAAGCGGTGAGTCATTGCGGCGATGCTACGCCGGGTTATGGTGTTGTCAATATTTCTTGAAAAATGGCTCTAAAAAGACTTAAAACACTGGACAGGCTGTTAAATATTCTTATCATCCCCCCAGTTCCCGGCCAGTGACATGGGGTCATTGGTATCAGTGGAATGGGTCTCTTCATGGAGGATCTCTCATGGATTATCGATTGCTTATTGCAATGATCAACGCGTGTCTTGGCCCGTATGCAGACAGCCTGAAGCCCGATGACTACAAGTTGATTATTCAGGAGCAGATACACCTCTATGGCGTGAGGAAAAAAAATCTCGCGCCGTCCTGGCCTCAGTCGCATGGCGATTGTCGCCTGAATTGATCCCGCCGCTCCAACTTCCCTCTGGAAGTTGCGAGCGGCATCTTTACGAACAATGATCTGCATTCAAAGTGGTCCGGCGTTTCTAAAAAAAGAAACGCCGGACGATGTCAGCGTCGACCACCGGCCGAAGCGAATGACATGCCTTTCAGCACAACATGAACACGACCGTGTTGAATGTGGCGCTCTTCACCGGGCAAACGTGCGGGGCCTCGCGGGGGCAATTCCGACTGCTGCTCACGGCGTTGACATCCTGGAAGATGCGAAGCATGTGAACGATTCGGATGGGCGGGGAGTAGTACTGTCATGGCCAATTCTCCATTAGGCTGACACTTTTTCCCTGCATCTTCTATCCACCGCTATGGACAGAACGCAGGTCATTGTTTGTATCTGTATGTTTTGAAAGATCATCCTTACATAAATATTATACAATAATTTACTAAATATGTAAATAAACAGGATTATAAGCACCAGAAACGCTCATTGCAGGAGCCAATACACCAATAACCAATTACCAATAACCAATTACCAATACACCAATACCCTTTTCAATTCTCCATTCTCAATTCCTCATTCTCCATTCATACTACAAACATGCCTTCCTCAAACCCGCTCCGCCTCTATAACTCCCTCACCAAACACGAAGAGGATTTCGTTCCGCAAAATGGAAAAGATGTGACGATGTATACGTGCGGTCCCACGGTCTACGGACGCCCGCACATCGGCAACTACTCGAGTTTCCTGATGGCGGATTTGCTGCGCAGATGGCTGGAGGTGCGCGGACACACGGTGCATCACGTGAAGAACATTACGGACGTCGGACACCTGGTTGCAGATGCGGAGAGTGGCGAGGATAAAATCGAGAAGCAGGCGAGAGAAGAGAAGGCAGATCCGCTCGCAATTGCGCGTCACTACACGGAGCAATATTTGGCAGATGAAAAGGCGCTGAACATGCTCGAACCAGAAGCGCGCCCGCGTGCGACAGAGACGATTTCGGAGATGATTGAGATGATTGAATCACTCCTCAAAAACGGGCATGCGTACGAGACGGAAGATGGTGTGTATTTCGATGTCACAAGCTTTCCGAAATACGGAGAATTATCGGGCAACACACTCGACAATATTGACGCCGGTGCGCGTGTGAAAGTCGATGAAAAAAAGAAGCATCCTGCAGACTTCGCGCTCTGGAAAAAAACAGTGGGGGAGAATGCGCATCACATGCTGAAGTGGCCGTCACCGTGGGGCGAAGGATTTCCGGGCTGGCACATTGAGTGCAGTGCGATGAGTAGAAAATTTCTGGGCAACACGATCGATATTCACACCGGTGGCGAAGATAATATTTTCCCGCATCATGAATGTGAAATCGCGCAGAGCGAATGTGTGACACATCTCCCCTTCGTACACACATGGTTACACAAGCGCCGCATTGATATGGGCGACGAAAAGATGTCAAAGAGTCTTGGCAACGTGTTAACTATTCCGGACATCATTGCCCAAGGCTACGATCCAATGGATCTGCGGTACTACCTGCTTTCCGTGCATTACCGTACGCGTTTGAAGTTTACGGAAAAAGGAATGGATGACAGTCGCAAAGCGCGCGAAAAGATTGTCGCGTGGATGGAGGAAGTGATGCAGGAAGTGGAGAAGAGAAGTGCGATGAATGATGATGAAAATGATCACTGTGATCATCATGAAAATGATCAGGAAATGCTCGCAAAATTGTATGGTGATTTTCGTGATGCAATGAACAGCGATCTCAATACACCCGCCGCACTCGCGGCAATTTTTGAGATGATCTCATGGTACAGAAACAGTGCACATCTTTGTGCAGATACACTCGCGGATTTGCATATGGTCATCACCTTTATCCGTCACACCTTTGGCTGCTTCGATGCTTCGGAAAATGCGGTAGAAATTTCTGCCGATGTGCAGGAGCTTTTGGATGCCCGTGAGACGGCGCGCGCGGAGAAAAATTTTGCAGAATCAGATCGTCTGCGTGATGCAATTTTAGAGAGGGGATTTGTCGTGAAGGACACAGCAGACGGTCAGACGGTTACTCCTGCTTAAAGGGCGGAAAAGACGGGGCGTTTGTCCCCAGAAATTTGTAAAATAGACTTGTCATTTCCTTGGTGTACCTCTAGCATCCGGGCCTCTTTGGTATTTTGCCAAAGTGGAATCAATCGAATCGTTCCTTTCCTTTTGAGGAGGCCGTGACATGTTAGTACTCTCGAGGCAACGCGACGAAGGCATCATTATCGGTGATAACATCGTGATCACAGTGGTGGACATCCGGGGCGACAAAGTGCGCCTTGGCATCAATGCCCCCACGGAGATTCCGGTCCACCGACAGGAGGTCTATGAAGCCATTCAGCGCGAGAATCAGCGCGCTGCAGGCACTGGACCGGATGATGCAGCCAACCTGACTAACTCGAAGTTCCCCAAGGGTGCACAGCCTTAAGGAATGAGAGGGTCAACTGCCCCACATGGAAGTAGGGGAATGATTCCAAGGACCAGACGCATGATGCGCTTGGTCCTTTGACTTATGTGCCTCACCCCCAGCCCCTCTCCGAACCCCAACCGCACGCCACCGGAGAGGGGAGTAATTTTCGTTCCAATTCTTAACCCAAACCCTATTCTTAACCTTATCCACAGGGCCTGTGGATATCCCCGTGCTTGTATGGGCTTTTTAGCCTGTTTGTATGGGAATAGTGACTGCAAAGTTATGTTTTCTATACATATCAGAGGGAAAATCAGGCGAATCACAAAAGCGGGAAAGAGGATTTGTATGTAATACTTAACATCTCCTATCTGCGTTTATGCAGGCCTTCTCATGCGTTTAAGGCGTGATATGAAACGTTTCTGCGGTAGATACGTCCTTTTCATGCGCAATACATGCCTGAGAGCCCTGTATGGAGAAGGCGCGATTCGGTCTTTTATATGGTACATATGAGAGGATTTGAACGATTATCAGTTTTTTTGAGTCTGAAATGTTAAGTTTAATTACATAACCATAAGTTTTCTTTACAGGTTTTTGTAAAAAATGCGACTTCCGACCACAAGAGTGGAAATTTTCAACACTGAATTTCACACAAATGCGACATATCAAACCATGCAATTCGCTGGTGAATTCTAAACTGAAATGTCGATTTGATGTATTTTGTATGTGCAAAACGACAAAGAAAAGTAGGGGTCTTTCGTAACACTGTCCGCTTCTGCGCGTTTAAAGGGATGCACGGAAGTTGTCTGTGGCTTGTGCCACTATGGCACTTCTCGGTAGTATCTCCGACGGTCCACTCCCCATTTTTTGGGTAGGGATCTGTGCACGGATCCTTCACACATCGGCACGTCGCCTTTCTCGTTACAGTTAGGTCGACCTCCTCCACATTCTTCC
Organism: Candidatus Peribacteria bacterium; assembly: GCA_023038255.1. Taxonomy (NCBI): domain Bacteria; phylum Candidatus Peregrinibacteriota; class Candidatus Peribacteria; species Candidatus Peribacteria bacterium. The sequence continues at coordinate 175,733 of CP082927.1, forward strand.
CTCCATTTTTCTCCCTCGGGAGACACTCGGACGACTTCCTTATATATAGGGGCCGCAAGAAGGGTCGTGATTTCCCCGTCCGGATTAGTAGTCTCTGCGCCAAAGATGCGCACGCTGTATCAGTGGTGTCCCTCTCTTTATTTTTAAGGAGGCGAGCATGCGGATATTTCCGTTCCAGCTCCTCTCAACACAGATGCGGTTACGAAGAAAGATTCCCGGACCGGTTCCCCTCACTTTGTTTTTATTTCTACAAACTTCTCTCATCTCTTATGGACATTTCTCGTATGAAGAAATTGTTCGCTGGAGTGTCAGCTGTTGCAATCTCGCTCACCCAGGTTGGTAGCGTCTTTGCTGCTTACAGCGACGTCCCAGCGGGAGTCTGGTTTGAAGACGCGGTTGATGCATTCACGGATGCAGGATACCTCGATGCTTCACAGACTCGCTTCCGCGGTAGCGACAACGCTAACCGTGCGGAGTTCACAAAGCTCGTTGTCGAGCTCAATGGTGGTATTCTCTCCACCCCTCCTGCTGTCGCTAGCTTTGACGATGTCAAGGCAGGTGCATGGTACTACGGCTACATGGAAGAGGCCGGAAAGGAAGGTTGGGTCAAGGGTGACAACAACTGTTACGGCACCCACCCATGTTACGCACGCCCAAGCGCAAACATTAACCGCGCTGAGGCTGCAGCCCTGATCGTCCGCGCTTTCGGCCTGGACGCTACGGGTGACGCTGGTTCCTTTGTCGACGTTCCGGCAGGCCAGTGGTACACATCTGCAGTTCAGACTGCAGCTGACCACTGTGTCCTCCAGGGTGACGACTCCACGGGCCGCGCTCGTCCTTCTGACTTCATGAACCGCGCTGAAATGGTTGTGATGCTCCACCGTGTGGATCAGAACATGACCTTCGGTGTTGATTGTGGAACAGAGAACACTGTGACTCCGGCTATCCGCTCTGTCACAGCTGTTACGACATCCACAGTTGAAGTCGACTTCAACGTGAACCTTGACCAGACCGCTATGGTTGATGCTGGCGCCTACATGGTGTCCGGTGATGCAAACATCACGGTCAGCAGTGTCAAGATGCTCGATGCATCTTCCGTTGAACTGACACTTGCAACATCCACTGTTGCAGGAGGCCGCTACACCCTGTCCGTTGAGGACATGGAGACGGCTGACGGCGACATGTTCTCCGACACCATGGACTTCTCCGGCTACAGCCCGATTGTCCAGGGTAACGGAACACTCGAAGTGTCCCTCGCTTCCACCAACCCGGTTGGTGACACAGTTCCCCGTGGTGCAAACGGTGTGGTCATGGCTTCCATGGACCTCACTGCTTCCTGCGATGACTCTGTGACGATCTCTAACCTCACCACCCTCCACGAGGGCTTCGGTGATTCCGGCGACATCGTTGGTCTCTACGCTACCGTTGACGGTGCACGCGTAAGCCGCCGCCGCACGATCGATTCCCAGAATCAGACAACAGACGTCCGCTTCATCACCCCGCTCGTCGTGGCTGCATGTAAGACGGTGACTGTTGATATCGTTGCTGACTTCAGCTCCACAGCAGTTGTCTCTGCAGAGCACAACCTTTCCGTTGAGCTCCCGACAGACCTCCTGACCAACGCTAAGAAGGTTCAGGGCAACTTCCCGCTCCGTGGCAACACCTTCAAAGTTGGTGCTGTGACAAGCGGAATGGTGACTGTTGACTACCGCTCTGTTACCCCGAGCACACGCTCCGTTGGTGACACAGGTGTGAACCTCGGTCGCTTCCAGGTAACCGCTAACTCCGTTGAGGATCAGACCATCTACTCCGTTACATTGGAGCAGAATGGTTCCGCAAAGGATGGCGATGTTACAAACCTCAAGATCCGCCGCTCTGACGGAACAGTTGTGACAAACACTGTCTCCGCTATGGTTGGTGATCACGCTACATTCGTCTTCGATCCTCCTTTGACAGTCCTCCAGGGTGACCAGATCACACTCGAGGTTGTTGGTGATATCGTTGGCGGTGCAGCTGAGACTGTTCAGCTTCGCTTCGAAGAGAGCTCCGATCTGTTCGCAGTCGGTTCCCTCTACGGTTACGGCGTAAACGGACAGCTCTACGGTTCCCAGATTGCTATCACAACGTCTCCTCTCGCAGGAATCGTCACAATCAAGGCTGGTGAATTCACCGTCGAGATTGATGGTCCGGTCCAGCAGAAGTTCACGCGCACACAGAACAACGCTAACCTCGCTAACATCGTCATGACGACAGCAGGTGACGCTATTGACGTCCGCAGCATGTACATCGCTATCCAGGGTCAGACCTCCACAGGTGCTGGCTTCGGTGTCGGTACATACGCAAACGTCAACGATTCTTTGAACAACGTCCAGCTCCGCAACTCCAAGACAGGACAGTCCATCTCGGGTGTTCGTCTGACGACAAGCGGAACAGACTACGCATCTGGAACAGCTAGCTCTTCCACATACCAGATCTACCGCTTCGACGACTTCACCGTTCAGGGCCAGTACACCTGGAACCTCAACGTTGACTTCATCGATAACGGCTCTGGAAACCACCCAAGAAGTGGTGACCAGTTCCGCGTACACGTCTGTACAACTCCTGATGCAAACACAACCGCTGGTTGTTTCGCAGGAATCGGTAGCTTCGACGCTACAACAGGCACACGTGCGTACAACATGGATGTCCAGGGTCTGACAACTGGTGATGACGTCTCCGACGTTCGCCCAGGTGGAACGATCTCTGGAAACTTCCAGCGCATTGCTGCTCCGACATTGAACGTTGCCGTTCAGTCCATCGGTGACAGCGACACCGCTGTGAAGAACTCCAAGAACATCACACTCCTCCGCTTCCAGGCTCGCGCTGGTGAAGCTGAAGATGTGCTCTTCACATCCGCTATCTTCCGCTCACAGTCTGGTTCCCTCCTCAACGGACAGAACTACGCTCTGTGGGTAGATACAGACACAGACGGCGTCGTCGACACCATCCTCCAGAAGGGTGTTGCCGCTCAGAGCGACCTCGTAACCTTCAATGACCTCGCAGGTGGTGGCTACGTCATCCCGGCTGAGGCAACGGTTATCTTCGAAGCTCACGCTGACATTGCGTCTAACCTCACAAATGATGACCTCCGCCTCGCTTTCGCTACAGGATCCACAATCGGTTCCTACATCGAAGCTGAGCAGGTCCAGAACGGTTCCACACTCTCCGGAATCAACACGTTCTCACCGACAGGTGCTGACGTTTCCGGCGACTGTGATTCCAACTGTGATATCACTGTGAACATTGTCTTCTCCAAGGTTTGGTCTCTCGTGAGCCAGGGTGATCTGTTCGTTACACGCGATCAGCAGCCTCGTTCCCGCCAGCTCCTTGGTGGTTCCCTTGGTGACGAAATCCTCCGCCTGCAGCTCCGCGCTCAGAACGAAGATATCGACGTGACCAACCTTCAGTTCAACTCCTCCGGTTCCACAGCAACGTCTGTTGACCGCCTCGAGCTCTACAAGCTCGGTGCAACAACACCGTTTGCTACGGCTACAACAGGAGGTTGTGGATCTGATGATGTCCTCACGGTAAACATCGGAACAAGCGTCACGACAACAACAGCAGCTTTCTGTGCTTCCATGCAGAGTCAGCAGCTCGTCGTCAAGGACGGTCAGAACCAGATCATTACGGTTCGCCCGCGCTTGAAGTCTGACGAACAGGGTGCAACGTCCAACCAGAACATTCAGTTCTTCTTGACGAAGCAGGCTGTTTCCAACAACGTTACCGGTTCCGGTTCCGTTCGCGCTCGTGGTCTCCAGTCCAGCAACAACCTCGGTGCAAACGATCAGGACTCGTCTAACGAAGGAGAAGTCTTCATCGGAGTCGACACTGTTACGTCTAACGCTAACATTGCAGGTTCTATGAACAAGACTGTTCTCTCCAAGATCACATCCATTGCTAACGCAAACCCGGATGCTGATAACACGAACGTTCCGACCGGTATTTCTCCGTTCGGTCAGTTCACATTCACAGCTGCAACGAACACGAACACACTCAACGGTCTGAACAAGGCTACGTTGTCCGGTGTGGTCTTCAACGTTAACGCTACGAACGTGATCATCGATGGTTCCACCTTCAAGTTCTACAACAAGGCGGATTCCTCGAACAAGGTTGCATGTACAGCTCGCAACACCGCAGGTTCCGTTGTCACAGGAAACGCCTCTGGCTCACTCCTCGTTGACTGTAAGGGGCTCAAGGGAAGCATTGTTGATACACGCATCCCGTCCGGTGCTAGCATGACCTTTGTGCTCGAAGGTAACGTCACCAACTCTAAGGTTGGTACGTCCACCTCCGGCCTCCAGGCTGCTATCCAGGACTTCACGACTCTCTCTGCCACGTCGTACGGTACCGCTAGCGGTAACTCGCACATTGACTGGGCTGATGAGGACACCTCCGCAACTTACTTCAAGTGGGTTGAGTACGGTGACACGTCTGTTAAGTCCACAAGCTACAAGAGCTAATTCTTAGCTTACGTAGTCTCATTGCATCGCAATGAACCAAAGGGCTCCCTCGAAAGAGGGGGCCTTTTTGGTATATGTGGTTTTTTCTGTGTGTCATGCTGCTTGCCGGCCGTCGCTTTTAGCGAAGGCTGGAGGACACTCGAAGCATGAGTTCGTTCTTTCTTGTCTGCCCGACAAGAAAGAACCAAAGAAGCGCATCCCCCTTCGCTAAAGCTACGGAGGACAGGCCGTCGCCAAGCGCTCCTCCACCTGCCGCAACACCCCTCCTTGGCGACGGGAGCCACCCCTTGTGCCTCTTAGACTGTGAGGTCTGTCAGGACGGGGCTTCATTTTCACTTCATGAAAATGTTCTTGGTGGAATTCTTTATTTTACATCGGCAACATCGATCCCTTCGGAAGTCTTAATCTCTCTTCAAATAGATCATCCCATAACCTTCCTCTTCATCTGCAGCAGCATTTTTATAAACGGCTTCAGTACAATTTCTTTTTCTGCAGGATAGGAAAGAACAGTGCCACCGAACTTCGCTTTAAAATCGCTGATTCCTGCCCACGGGTGATCATTCCCTGTGTCCGGGGGTGCAATTCCCAGGAGATCGTAGTGTGTGCATCCTGCGGCCTTACAGTGCTGAATTGCCTGCCACTGGAGCAGGTACGGAGCCATGAGGGATCGGTGTTGATAGTCGGAGGCGCCGTAGTAGTAGATGCCTGTCTTCCCATAGGTAACACCAATCAATCCGGCGATAGGAGCAGGGGAATGATCCGCGTATGCAAGGAGGAGGAAGCTGCCCGGAATCTTTTCCAGGAATGTTTTGTATCGTTTCACTGATCCGCCACTAAACCCATCGCGTTTTGCGGTATCGGATGCAAGTGTTGCGTAGGCTGCAACATCGGCGGATTGCTCGATCCGTATGCCGTTTTTCTGCGCCACTTTCATGTTATAGCGACCTTTCTGGTGCATTTGCTTTAGAAGATCGTCATCACTGAGTGTGAGATCAAGAATGCGCGTAGCCTCGGGCTGTTCGTGGCGTGTTGAAGGGTGGGTTATTGGTAATTGGTCATTGGTCATTGGGGAAAGAAAAATGCTGATGCATTTGTCTTTCTTTGCATCGACAATAATCTTTTCCAGAAATTCTCTAAAAGCTGAAAGCTGAAAGCCAGAAGCTACCACCGGTCCCCGCTGCATATCCCAAGTCGAAAACCCACCCGTGGTCCTATCAATCACCACCATCGCACTCGCCCCAATTTCCGACTTGTCCGACAGAGCTTTAGCGTAGTTGGATTTCCCATCACCAATTTCCACATACACCCGTACAGTCCGCCCCAATGCTTCCTGGTATGTTTTCCATTCCAGCGATTGCCACAGTGTGCCGTCCGGATGCTGTGCAATCCAGGTACTGTAGAGCGCCAGATCCTCGGCCGATGTCAGAAGGCGGATAGTCATTACAGGAAGTATACCCGAATTATATGTTCATAATCCTTGATTCTCCGTTTATGAAGCCTAGTATTGATGTACTATCACTTTGAATCCTTCCCACGCTTCTTATGCCACATGCGCTCCCGAATCTGCCGTATACCTATGCTGCCCTTGAGCCGCATATTGATGCACGCACCATGGAGGTTCATTACAAGAACCATCATCAGACCTATGTTGATAAATTAAATGCTGCCATTGAGAAGCATCCGGAGCTTGCGGATAAGTCTGTGGAGGAACTGGTGGCTGATCTCGACATGGTGCCGGAAGACATCCGTACCGCTGTCCGCAATCACGGCGGGGGGCATCTGAACCATAGTTTGTTCTGGACCATTCTCTCTCCGACAAAATCCGAGCCGAGCGCTGCACTCGCTGCCGCACTTGAGGCAAAGTTCGGGTCAGTGCAGGACTTCAAGGTACAGTTCTCCGAAAAGGCGACACTGCTCTTCGGATCCGGATGGGTGTGGCTTGTTGTTGATGGAAAAGATCTCGCGATTGTCACGACGCCAAACCAGGACAATCCGGTCACAGACGGCAAGACACCGATTATGGGTATCGATATCTGGGAGCACGCGTACTACCTGAAGCACCAGAACCGCCGCCCGGAATACGTTGCTGCATTCTGGGAAGTGGTGAACTGGGGCGAGGTCTCACGCAGATTTGCAGAGGCGCAGTAAGGCTGTCATTCATCTGTGCTTTCCAGATACTGCATCAGCAAATAGCGTTCGTAACTCTCTGATTCCATCAGCGAGAAAACGGCAGAGCGTTGTCGTGCCAGACACCGGTCAAGCATGAGCTGTTTTTCAGAGAGATTCAGAGAGTGAAAGCCTGTGCGGAGCCACTGCACATCTTCGTGACTGACCCATGAAGATTGCTGAATATGAGAGGGGAGATCAATGGTGGAGCTGGGTGCATGCATAAGAAAAAGGGTACAAAAAAACGAACCTCACGTGGGAAGGAGGCTCTGCTTCAGGATTCATTTTTCCATTACGCAGCCAGCCGCCTTCCCGCAAGAAGGAGGTTAAGGGTGAGCGTAAGGGAGAGGAATTTCTTCACGGGCGCATCGTACGCAATTTCTTTATTGAGTCAAGATGCGATGCGCCCGCTCCATATTTATGCCACTGCAGACAGTGACTTGTGCAGAGTTTTTGCGATCTGTGACAGTGTCTGATCCGCTTTTCCTTCTTCCTGCAGAGTGGAGTTCAGAAGAGCGGCAACATCGGTAAAGCCAAGAACTTTCGCATGTTCACGTGCACAGCCATACGCCGCCATCTCATAGTGTTCCACGCGCTGGCAGGCGCCAATCAGTGCATCATCTTTCACATTCGCTTCCATCTCGCCGTGGATCACATGGTCACCTTCTTTCAGGACACCTTTCATGCCGTCACACCCGATACGCTCGGGTTTCATATCCAGCATATTGAAACAGTCTTCCAGGCGTGTGATGTGCGTTTCAGTTTCGCGTATGTGTTCTTCGAGAGCCTTTTTCAGGTCAAGATCCGTTGCCTGCTCAATGACTTTTGGCAGGGCGTCCATAATCTGAAATTCTGCGTCGTATAAATCCTTCAGTTCGTGCGCGAGGAGAACGTGCAAAGACGGCGCATCGACTTTTCCGGGGTGGAGGAGGGACATAGAAATACAGGGAAGGGGATAATCACTACTAAGACGTGTTGAGTAGCCGCGTCTGTCGTACTTCCTGCAGAAAGAGGGGGAATTGACGAAAGTAAATTTTAATTTACAATATGCAACTTCTTTGCAGACTCTGCAGAGGAGATGGTCTTTGGCTTCACTGGCTTATCATCTCTTCGACGTTGGTTTCCTGTGCATGACATTTTCGTGCATATAGAACCAATGTTGATGAGATGTGTTATCTCTCAAAGTCACTCTTTTTATAGAAAGGAAAATTTGGAGCGTCAGTCTGAAACATTGGTGGTGAAGAGTATGAGCATTTCAAATTTCACAGAGGAATCAAAGCATTATGTCACATGTAAGTAGCATCAAGGGGCCTGCAATTTTCTTGGCGCAGGGCTGGGGCAAGCCGGGATGGAAAACACTTCCGGAGTGCGCGAAGACTGCCGCAAGCCTCGGGTACAAAGGCATGCAAGCGCCCTTGTGGACGGGGAGCGGTATCGATGTCGAAAAGGCAGCAGGCTCGCAATCATACTGCGAGGATCTGCAGGCAGAAGTGACTGCTGCCGGATGTCCCATTGTGGAACTTGCCAATCACTGCGAGACGCAATTGGTACGGTGTGCGCCGGTCTATCTGGAGCTGCATCAATGGCCTGTGCCTCCTACACTGCATGGCAATCACACAGCCATTCAAGAGTGGGCACGGATTCGGGCGCGGCAAAGCATTTTGGCTGCCAAGAATTTCGGCTTCAACCGCGTTGCCGCCTTCAGCGGTACCGGCATGTTTCACCTGATGTATCCGTGGCCGCAGCGGCCCGCCGGATTGGTGGAAGCAGGATTCAACGCCTTGGCAGATGCGTGGCGACCGATTTTCGACTTCGGTGGCGAGCACGGTGTTGATGTGTGTTTCGAATTGCACCCCGGGGAAGACCTGATGGACGGTAACACGTTCAATCAGTTTCTCGGGTACGTCGACAATCATCCGAAGTGCAATATCCTGCTGGATCTCAGCCACTCGGTTTTGAGCGGCATGGGCCTCCGGCAGATGCTTGGGTTCATCGTTGCAAATAAGGAGCGTATCAAGATGTTCCATGTCAAAGACGCCGAATTCAACCCAACCGAGGGCGGCGGCGTCTACGACGGATACCGCAGCTGGAAAGATCGCGCTGGCAGGTTCAGGAGTCTTGGTGATGGTCAGATCGACTACTCTGCTGTCATCGCTATGCTCGATCATCTGGGCCTGGATTTGTGGGCCGTGCTCGAATGGGAATGCTGCTTCAAAGGATGGAATCAGGGGGTGGAGGAAGGGGCCAAGTTCATCGAAGCGTGGATCAACGGAACAACTCCTCCCACCAAGGCCGATGTCATTCCTCACAATGAAGGTGCCTTCGACGACTTTGCCGCCGGCAAGATCGACAAGGGTGTCATCAGCAGGCTGATTGGAGTGAAAGAATCTGAAGTGAATACGAAGGTTGCTTCGTAGATTCAGAGAAGATACGGAAGCTGGTTGCCAAAGAAGAACCGGGTGTCGCGAGATACCCGGTTTTTTATGTTCTTAAAGATCATCCCAGCCGCACATGTCGACTGGGATGCCTCTGAAACGTACGGACGTGGATACTTTTTACGGAGCCCTTTTGACGGTTTTCATTTTCCGTGATCCCTTTTTCTTTTCGAGATGATTACCTGGCTGATTGGGAAAAGTCGGGTCCGGTTTTACCACTTTTTTCTTGGGGACAACTGCATTCCTGGTCGGTGGGAGTGGTCCTTTTTTCTTAGCCACGATAGAGCTCCTGAAAGTGTGAAAAAGCCTCAGAGACGTAGTGTCACTATAAAATATCTTTATGAAATAGCAAAAAAACCACCCAGGCGACAAACGCGTCACTTGGGTGGGCAGATCACTGAGCTCTGCGACTACTTCCTGCTTTTCTTCTTTTTAATGCGCTTCTTCATAATGCGCACCTTCTTCTGGATAAATACCTTGCTCTTCTTGCGGGACGGCACATAGATCGTCATGACGACGATATCGCCCCAGCGGTTCTTGCGCTTTACATGCTTGTGCACAATGAGCTCCTGTTTTTTGAAGTAGCAAAACGGTCACAGTGATTAAATAGAATTATAGAATATTAATACAATAAAACAATATCCTATGACTGATCTTTCAATCCCCCCAAGCAACACAACGTGTCACCTGGGGGTAAGTCACTTCGCTGTCGACTCAGTGAATCCTTAGCCTGGAATCCGATGTAAGCGGACGATGCATGGAGCACCATCTCCATTGTCTTCCCAGACAGTTTCTTGCAGATTCATTTCCTGCAACTTCTCATTGAGCCACTTCTCGTAGACAGGCTCAATTTCGGGATGGGTCAATGCGATTTGGGGATAGCCGTTCTTCTTGTCTCCAACATCGCGTACACAGACAGCCCATTTCTCTCTCCCCGGGATGCTGCAAACCGGGCGAAAACAGAGCTCAAGCGGATAGACGATATCTTCGTCTGGATCACTGCTAGGCTTTTGCATCTGAATTCCTGTCCCATACATTTCCGGTGGGAGTGTTGGGGGTGCTTTTGCCATTTTTCATCTTTCTTGCTTTATGAATACTGAGCCGACGCTGTGAAAAACCAATTTTTTCACGTGTGACTAAATATGATTATACAATATTGGTAAAAACTAGCAACATCATTGGCTAAATAATTGACCAATCGCCAAATCTGAGTACAATTTCCGGGTCTTACAGCTGGCTTTGACTGTGTTTTGAGCGCTGCCTGACCTCCTTCGTTTTGTGGTAAACACAAGCAAAGGCGGTTCCTGGCGGGGTTTTCTTTGTTTTGATACCCCGATCCAGTCCTCTATCCCCATCCCTTTACTCCCATTATGGCTGCAAAAAAGCCCGCTAAAAAAGCTGCAAAGCCTGCGAAGAAAGTGGTAAAGAAGGTCGCTGCGAAGCCTGTAAAGAAGGCTCCGGCCAAGAAAGCCGCTCCGAAGAAGGTTGCGAAGCCTGCAAAGAAAGCTGCCCCAAAGGCCGCTCCTAAAAAGGTCATCAAAGCCGCTCCGGTCAAAAAGCCAGAACCTGCTCCGAAAAAGGAGGCGCCGAAGGCTGCTGCTCCGGAAAAGAAGGTTGCTGTGGTTGCCAAAGTTGCCGCTCCTGCAAAGAAGCAGCAGGATATTCTGAAAAAGCCTGCTGGCGCGAAAGCTGTATACCAGATGGATGTCGAACAGAGCATTCTGCCGCAGATTATCCCGCACCTTCAGCCACCTTTGGATAAGGTTCCGGATTCCATCAAGGATCTTCCGGCTGATATTGCTGCGAAAAAAGTGATTGAAGGCCGCGTGTTCATTGTGGATGACCAGGGCGTCTCGCACGTGCCGTCCCTCATTGAAATGCAGCTCGAAAGCTACAAGTGGTTCCTCACAGAGGGTCTCAAAGAACTCCTCCAGGAAATCACCCCGATTACAGACTTCTCCGGCAAGAAGATGGAACTGAGAATCCTCGGCCACACCTTCGATGCGCCGAAGTACGATCCGGAAACCTGCAGCCGCAGAAACCTCAGCTACGAGGCGGCTATGAAGGGTCACGTTCAGCTTATCAACAAAGAGACCGGTGAAATCAAAGAGCAGGATGTGTTCCTCGGTTCCATTCCTCTCATGACGAACAATGGTACCTTCATCATCGGAGGTATCGAACGTGTCGTTGTGCACCAGCTCGTCCGTTCGCCGGGTGTGTTCTTCTCTACCATGCCGGATTATCCAAAGTTCCACGCCGCAAAGATCATCCCGAAGCGCGGTGTGTGGCTCGAAATTGAAACGGATCGCCGCGGTGTCATCACCTGCAAAATCGATCGCAAGCGCAAGATTCCCATCACGCAGCTCCTCCGCGTGTTTGGCTACACAACAGAATCCCAGATGATGGATCTCTTCAGTGACCTCGTCTCCGAAGAGCACGATTTCATTCTGAAGACTCTCGAAAAGGACACTGCTTCCACGCTCGAAGACGCCTACCAGAGCATCTACCGCCGCATTCGCCCGGGCGACTACGCCACGCCGGAAAACGCAAAGCAGCTCATTGACGGTCTCTTCTTCGACTTCAAGAAGTACGACATGGGAACGATCGCCCGCTACAAACTCAACCGCCGCTTCGGTGTCGAAACACCGAGCGATGAGCAGCACCGCGTATTCCAGGTGAAAGACTTTATCGAAATTCTCCGCGAACTCATCCGCCTGAATAACGGTATCGGTACACCGGATGATATCGACCACCTCTCTAACCGCCGCGTCCGTTCCGTTGGTGAACTTGTGCAGAACAAGTACCGCGTGGGACTCGTGCGCACCGAGCGTATTGTGAAAGATCGTATGACTGTCATGGATCTTGAAACCGTGACACCGACACAGCTTATCAACTGCCGTCCGGTCACTGCTGCGATGCGCGAATTCTTCGCCAGCTCCCAGCTGTCCCAGTTCATGGACCAGACAAACCCGCTCTCCGAACTTGCTCACAAGCGTCGCCTCTCCGCGATGGGTCCGGGTGGACTCTCCCGCGAGCGCGCATCCTTCGACGTCCGCGACGTGCACACCAGCCACTACGGCCGTATCTGTCCGATTGCGACTCCGGAAGGACCGAACATCGGACTTGTCGTTCACTTGGCAGGTTTCGCCCGCGTGAACCCGTACGGATTTTTGGAGACACCGTACAGAGAAGTGTTGCATGACGTTGCACTCGATGCAGACGCCATGCTTGGACGCATTATCGACGAAACGGTGAAGGACGGCCGCAAGGTCATCATCAAAGAAGGCGATACCATTGATTCCAAAGAGACAGCACGCCAGATTATTTCTCTCCTCAAAAAAGAGAAGCGCGACACCGTGCACGTCCGTGCATTCGCAACCGGAAAGGTGATCTTCATGGATGCGGAACAGGAGCGCAGACTCATCATCTCCCAGGCTCAGGAAACAGGAACACTCAGCGAATTCGGTGAGTTTATGGAGCCCCGCGTGTCCGCACGCAAGGGTGGAGAAGCGACACTGTCCGATGTCCGCGATGTCACACACATCGACGTGTCCCCGAAGCAGATTCTCTCGATCTCAACCTCTCTCATTCCGTTCCTCGAGCACGATGACAACACACGTGCATCCATGGGAACGAACATGCAACGTCAGGCTGTGCCGCTCGTGAAGCCGCATGCACCGCTCGTCGGTACAGGTCTCGAAGGACTCGCTGCGCGCGCGTCCGGACATGCGTTGCTTGCAGAGGAAGACGGAGAAGTAACCTACGTCGACGCCGACCAGATCAGCATTGTGTACAAGACCGGTCGCAAAGAGACGTACAAGATGAAGACATTCCTCCGCTCAAACCAGGGAACATGTTTCCACATGCGCCCGCTCGTGGCTCATGGACAGAAGATTCACAAGGGCCAGACACTTGCAGACGGTTCTGCAGTGGAAGGCGGTGAACTCGCCCTCGGACAGAACCTGCTTGTGGCGTATATGTCCTGGCAGGGATACAACTTCGAAGATGCCATCATCATTTCTGATCGCATTGTGGAGCAGGGCTACTTCGATTCCATTCACATTGAGAGCTACATTACAGACGTGCGTGAAACCAAGCTGGGTCCTGAGACAGTGACCCGCGACATCCCGAACGTTGGTGAAGGAAAGCTCAAGGACCTCGACGTCGACGGTATTGTCCGCATTGGTGCAACCGTTCACGAAGGAGACATCCTTGTCGGTAAAATCACACCGAAGGGTGAGACGGAACTGACACCGGAAGAGCGCCTCCTGCAGGCAATCTTCGGCGACAAGGCGAAGGACGTGAAAGACTCTTCCCTCCGCCTCCCGGGTGGAGCAGGAGGAAAGGTGGTCGACGTGCATATCTTTGACCGCGCACTCGGAGACGAGCTCCCGACAGGTGTGATGAAGCAGATCGAAATCTTCGTTGCCCAGACCCGCAAGACACAGGTCGGAGACAAGATGGCCGGTCGCCACGGTAACAAGGGTGTCATCTCCCGCATTGTGCCGAAGGAAGACATGCCGTTCATGGAAGACGGAACACCGGTCGACATTATCCTGAACCCGCTCGGTGTGACATCCCGTATGAACATCGGACAGATTCTCGAAACTCACCTTGGTTGGGCCTGTCAGATCCTCGGTATCAAGATCGCAACGCCTGCGCTCGACGGTATCTCCCCGGATCAGATCACCGGATTCCTGAAGGCAGCCGGTCTGCCGGAAGGAGGAAAGGTGCAGCTCACGGACGGTCGCACGGGCGAGCACTTCGCACACAAGACCACCGTCGGAATGGTGTACATGTTGAAACTGCTCCACCTCGTTGAAGATAAAATTCACGCCCGCTCAGTCGGTCCGTACTCTCTCGTCACACAGCAGCCTCTCGGAGGAAAGGCGCAGCACGGAGGACAGCGCTTCGGAGAAATGGAAGTGTGGGCACTCGAAGCATACGGTGCCGCCTATACGCTCCAGGAAATGCTCACCATCAAGTCCGATGACGTGATCGGACGCAGCAAGGCCTACGAGGCTATTGTGAAGGGTGAGACGATCCAGCGCCCGAGCATCCCTGAATCCTTCAACGTTCTTGTGAAAGAACTCCAGGCTCTCGGACTCAAGGTCGAACTCCTGAAGTTCAAGGACGAAGTGGTACCGGAAGAGCGCGCTATCCTTAGCCCTGATGAAATTGAAACCGTCGAACTCGCATCCCGCGTGGACAGCGAAGATCTCGAAGATGCTCTGCCGGTCGGTGACAAGATTGCTGAACTGAGCGAGGAGATCGCAATGGCGGAAGGCGAATCTGAAGACGAAGTGATTGCAGCTGTCGAAGGAGGAGAGATCGGCGATGACGGTGCAGTCGGCGTCACACAGAAGGATGAAATGGAAGAGGCAGTCAGTGAAGAGTCGATGAACGACGCGTAAGTCATCATATCGACCGTAAAAAACAGGTGTTCTATGTAATAGTAGAACACCTGTTTTCGTGTAGGCGTAGATAAAAATAAGACTCTGGACTTCAGGGGTCATCAATTGTCTTATTCGCTGATGGGCGTTGTGCTTTTACGCTGAAAGCATTCATTTCCTTCCAATTATTTCTATGTTCAATGTGAACAGAATCACGCTTCTCGGGAACGTCACCCGCGACCCCGAAGCAAAGACGGCAAAGACGGGTACATCTATTACCAGCATCGGTCTGGCGACCAATCGTCCTGTGAAAGACGAGCGGGGGAACACTGTGCAGGAGGCAGAGTTTCATAACCTCGTCTGCTTCGGTTCCCTTGCGGATTTTTCCGGCAAGGCGGTGAAGAAGGGGTCACCTCTCTATGTCGAGGGACGCATTCATACGTCGCGGTATCAGACGAAGGATGGGAAAGATGCCAGTAAGACCGAAGTGGTTGTCGAGAAGCTCGTGCTGCTTTCTTCCAAGAAAGGGGAGATTGCGGCGGAGGGCGCGTGACCGCAGGGGTTTTATTTTTTTGACAGAAGAGGCGTCGGGAAGGCGCCTTTTTTGTTGTATGTGTCATGGTGAGCGGAGACGAACCATGACATTCGGCTATAGACTTTTTCTCTGGTACCCCTCCGGGGGCCGCTGCCGCGGGGGCATTCTTTTTGCCCGTGCAGCAAAAAGAATCAAAAAGTGCGGTCCGGGCCAGCCGCCCCTCCGCTTGCCCCTTCACCCCCCGGGTGGCCGGACTCCACCCCGACGAACGACGGGACTTCATTTTCGCTTTGCGAAAATGTTTCTGGTGGAACTTCTTTTTTATTAGAAAAAACAGAACTCCCTCGCCCGTTCCGGGAGAGGGGCGGGGGGAGGGCTTAGTCCCGCTCTTATCCCTTAATCTCTTTCCTCAACATAGAAAAATCTTCCACGTCTACTTGCATGTACTTTTTCTATGGGTGTATGATCGTACAATCCTTAGCATTTTCACTCACAAATTATGAAGTCAGTGAACAAAGTAATCCTCCTCGGAAACGTGACGCGCGATCCGGAACTGAAGGCCACAGCGAACGGACAATCGGTGGCGACTTTTGGGTTGGCGACGAACAGAGTGTGGAAGGATCACACAGGGGAGAAGCAATCACTCGCGGAATATCATAACCTTGTGGCGTGGGGTGGGCTTGCTGATTTCTGTGCGCAGAATATCCGGAAGGGGAAACCGCTCTACATAGAGGGGTATTTAAAGACGCGCAGCTGGGATGGACCGGAGGCGTCTAAAATCTTCCGCACAGAGATTGTGGTGGAGAATCTCGTGCTGCTTGGCCCGCGTGATGGAATGGAAAATGGTATGCATCAGGATTCCCCGGTGATGGACATGCATCAGGAGCATCCGGTGGAGGCAATGCCGTCTGCGCCGCAGACTATTATGGAAGGGGATATCCAGCCGATGTAGGCTGTGTTTTGTGAGCCCGGCGTTGCAGGGGACATCTGAAAAATCCCGACTTGAGAAATCTTTCGCATACAATGCCGATGTATTTCTCGTTCTTATGAGCGATGGTTTTTTGTCCTGCTTTCCTATAAATGCAAAATAATGGCCAGAAAAGAGGATTTATGATCTTCAAGATATACGGAGGACTGCATGTGTTCATGGATTGGTATTGAGTACATAAATTGTATTTTTTGTCCTTGACCCTCCTTGTTTTCCCTATAGAATCTCCCTACTCTATGTTGCTTCGCGACCACCCGTAGGATCAGCTGTGAACTAAGTATCTGATTCTGCGGGTGTGCGTGAGCCACCCGCTTTTTGTTTCTGCCTAGCAGGAACAGCCCCGAAGCTTCCCGTAGGGTTTGCACCCTCCCCGAAGATTCCAGGCAGCGGACGCTTTCCTCACCTCGCCCATTGGAAGCATCGGCTGACATGCATCGAACCTCTTCTCAGGTTCGATACATACTGTAAAGATTAATTATAAATTCAATTTTCAATTTTAAATTAAGATGATTCATTACCCTGTTCCGTGAACGTCGTGGGCATATTCTGCCCTCTGCGTGGCACGTGAACAGTACAAAGAAAAACGTTACTCAACGCATCACACGGATGCCTCGACTCTGCATTCCGACGAAGGACGTAGTCAGCTGCGATAAGCTTCGGTCAGCCGCTAGACAGGCTTTATGAACCGGAGATCTCCGAATGGGGCAACCCCTCGAGAGTTATGTCTCGAGACCCGCTTTATTGCGGGAGGTCACTCAGCGAACTGAAACATCTCAGTAACTGAGGAAAAGAAATCAAACGAGAGATTCCCTAAGTAGTGGCGAGCGAAAAGGGAACAGCCCAAACCCATAATTTATTATGGGGGTTGTAGGACCTTCAACATCGACTGTCTTTCTATAGACGAACGGCCTGGAACGGCCGGCCATAGAGGGTGAGAGCCCCGTAGGCGAAATAGAAAGCAGCGTAGGAGGACTCCTGAGTAAGGTCGGACACGAGTAATCCGGCCCGAATCCGGGTGGACCACCACCCAAGGCTAAACAGATGCAGAGATCAATAGCGGATAGTACCGTGAGGGAAAGGTGAAAAGCACCCCGAAAGGGGGATGAAATAGTACCTGAAATGTGATGCGTACAAATAAGTCGGAGCGGTCGCAAGACCGTCACGGCGTGCCTTTTGCATAATGAGCCAACGAGTTACTTGTCAGTGGCATGGCTAAGACAGCAATAGTCGGAGCCGAAGCGAAAGCGAGTCCGAATAGGGCGTTTTATTGTCGCTGGCAGTAGACCCGAAACCCAACGAGCTATCCATGGGCAGGATGAAGGGCACCGAAAGGTGTCTGGAGGTCCGAACCGGTGAGTGTCGCAAGACTCTCGGATGACCTGTGGATAGGAGTGAAAAGCTAATCGAGTTGGGAGATAGCTGGTTCTCTTCGATATGCCTTTAGGGGCAGCCTCGTCTCGCACGATGGGGGGTAGAGCTACTGTTTGGATGCGGGGGTCTCCTCGACCTACCAAATCCAGCCAAACTCCGAATACCCATCCTTAGGAGACGGGAGTGAGACTGCGACAGCGAACTGCCGTAGTCGTGAGGGAAATAGCCCAGACCATTTGCTAAGGTCCCCAAGTTATAGTTCAGTGGTAAAGGAAGTGTCAGTGCTTCAACAACCAGGAGGTTGGCTTAGAAGCAGCCATCCTTTAAAGAAAGCGTAACAGCTCACTGGTCGATGCACCGATGCGCCGAAAATGTAACGGGGCAAAACTATACACCGAAGCAGTGGATGCATATCCGTTACGGATATGCGTGGTAGAAGAGCGTTCCCAGCAGCAGTGAAGCCAAACGCGCGAGCGATGGTGGAGCGCTGGGAAGTGAGAATGTTGGCATGAGTAACTACTAGGCAGGCGAAAAACCTGCCCGCCGAATCCCCAAGGTTTCCCACGCAACGGTAATCGGCGTGGGGTTAGTCGGTCCTAAGGCCAGGCCGAAAGGCGTAACCGATGGATAACAGGTCAATATTCCTGTACTTCGTATAAATCGTTCCAGATTGCATATTGATAGTCCGGCCGGCCTCTGTTCCCGCAAGGGAATATGTCAGCTGGAAAGGATACGTGCCGTCTAGGTGCGGCGTGACGGAGTGGGAAGATGAGAGCGTCTGCATTGACTGGACGTGAAAAGCGTAAGGCGTTGAGAGCCGGAGGCAAATCCCCGGTTTGAGTCGAGCGTTTATTCCAATTACCCACCGCAAGGTGGCTAAGTCTCTCCCTTTCTGCTTCCAAGAAAACCGTCGCAACCGAGAGTTATACGAAACCGTACCGCAATCCAACTCCGGTGGGGTGGTCGAGTAGACCAAGGCGAACGGGTCATCTAGCGTTAAGGAACTCGGCAATAAAGCGTCCGTAACTTCGGGATAAGGACTGCCCTTTACTCGCAAGAGTGAGGGGCCGCAGCGAAAGAGCTCAGGCGACTGCTTACCAAAAGCACAGGTTCCTGCAAAGCCGCAAGGCCATGTATAGGAGCTGATGCCTGCCCAGTGTCAGAAGGTCACGGAAGGGGGTTCACGCCTTCAACCTAAGCCCTGATGAACGGCGGCCGTAACTATAACGGTCCTAAGGTAGCGAAATTCCTTGTCGGGTGGTCGTAATCACTTGCCCGCATCACGAGTAATCGTGAACACTGAGGATTTCGTATAAACAGTCCACTCTTAGACAGAGTGCATTCCATTAGGGAATGAGCAAATTTCGTTTTATAAAATTGCTAGTTCAGGAAAATCGGTCATACACGAGTATGGCTGCTCTAGTTCGTTGAGATATCCACATTCGCAAGAATGGATGGATATCGCCACTTATATCAGTGAGAAACGTCGCTATATGCTGGAATATCCGAGTATCTCCTACGCCGCAAGGTACGGAGTGCGGACAATCAGCAGGAAACCAAGAAGCATCTGCTTCGAGGGCTCCTCAGAGACTACACGCGCGCATCCCCTTAAAAGGATGATGATATAGTCCGATCCTCATGGCGACATGAGGTGTGAGAATCGCTCACAGTAAAACACGCGGATACTCGCAAGAGTAATCGGTTCCCGTGCGCCACGTTCTACGTGGTTCTGACTAACCATCAGAGGAAATTCCTATGAAGTTCCGACCCGCACGAATGGTATAACGATCTGAGCACTGTCTCGACGCTAGGCCCGGTGAAATTTCAATGACGGTGCAAATGCCGTCTTGATCACGGAAGGACGAAAAGACCCTATGAAGCTTTACTATACGCTGGCATTGTATTGTTAGTTTGCGTGCGCAGGATAGGTGGGACCCTTTGAAGCCTGGACTTTGGTCTGGGTGGAGGGGACGTTGAGATACCACCCTCGCTTTCTGATGATACTCACCTTGTCTCTGAAACGGAGCAAGGGACCGTGCTTGCTGGGTAGTTTAACTGGGGCGGTTGCCTCCTAAAATGTAACGGAGGCGCGCAATGGTTCACTAGTTCCGGATGGAAATCGGAATCGTCGTGTAATCGCACAAGTGAGCCTAACTGTGAGGCAGACATGCCGAGCAGAGACGAAAGTCGGCGATAGTGATCCGGCAACCTGAGTATATTTATATGCTCTTCCCACGTGGGTGGGTTGTCGCTCAACGGATAAAAGTTACTCTAGGGATAACAGGCTGATCGGTTCCAAGCGCCCACAGCGACGAACCGGTTTGGCACCTCGATGTCGGCTCATCACATCCTGGGGGTGGAGAAGCTCCCAAGGGTCGGGCTGTTCGCCCGTTAAAGTGGTACGCGAGCTGGGTTCAGAACGTCGTGAGACAGTTTGGCCTCTATCCTCCGTGGTCCCATAGATACGTGAAGGAAGCTGCTCCTAGTACGAGAGGACCGGAGCGGACGAACCTCTGGTGTACCTGTTGTCGTGTCAACGGCATTGCAGGGTAGCTATGTTTGGCCGGGATAACCGCTGAAGGCATCTAAGCGGGAAGCCCCTCCTAAGATGGCGTATCTCCATAAGCCCGCAGGAAGACTACCTGCTAGATCGGTCACAGGTGCACGCGCAGTAATGCGTTTAGCCGAGTGATACGAACGGGCAATTGAACGTTTTTCAATTCTGTATTGTATCTGAGGAATTCCGCAAGGAAGACCGATGATGCACACACTGAATAGTGTACTGTTCATGTGTCATAGCCAGCGGGCAGAACATGCTCATGGCAGGGACACTGAATCATTCTTTACAGTCTCTGCGTGTCAGTCGATGAGTTTCCGGGTTATGCCGGTCATTCACATCAACGTCTCCGATAGTTCTGTCCTGGTGTCTCGAGCGGAGGGGTCACACCTGATCCCTTACCGAACTCAGCAGTTAAGCCCTCCAGCGCCGATGGTAGTGGTGCTTTTGCGCCGCCAGAGTAGGCCGATGCCAGGACAGAGCAATCCAGAATCGCGTTGAAAACCTCCGTCACATACGAAAGTATGGGGCGTTTTGCATGTTTAGTAGATATTCACAGAATGATGGTACACTGCACCCATATGGTTCTCTCTGCAAATTCTCTCGAACAAACGCTTATCCAGTATGGTCAGGCTATAAAAAATCCTGATGTTTCTGCTGAGGATTTTTTGGAGATCGGTGAGGCAATAGAAGTCTTACTAAAGACGCAGAGAAGAGAGGTGGAGAAGGCACTGGCGACTATCGATCCGGCGTTGCAGGGTGCCTGGCAGGGATACATTGATTCACATGACGCGCCATGATTATTCTGAAAAACACATCTGAAACTGGTCACATAGAACATCAGCACGATCCGTATGCCATTGATCCCCGTTTGATGCTGCATGTCAGACAGTCTCTAGCAGCAGTTATGCAGCACAATAGAGCAACGCATGTATTTCACGATGCAGACCTCGCTGATGCACGTGCAGAGGAGCTCAGGCTCAGAGAGTGGGCACAATCACTGTAGCATCTCATCAATCCGTTCCTGCAGATCAGTCCTGCCGGTTGCCTCAAGCGTTTTCTTCATTTCATCGCGCATCGTCTCCAGTTCAGAAATCACGCGGTCGAGGCCCGCACATTCACCGGCTGTCTTCAGACAGGCGGTTTTTGTCGTGCCATACACACTCGCAGCAGAGAGATACGCATTGGCAGCATCGCGGCTGACAGGTGCGCCCTGTTCCTGCAGGAAGGCAAATACAGACGGAAGAGTGGCAAAGATCCTGTCTAACGTTCCAAGGACGCCGGTGGGGCGTGGAGTGGGTGGTTTCAGGGAAGTGGCAACCGCTTGGGTGGTCGCTTCCAGGCGCTGTTTCAACTCTACGGCCTTTTCCCCAATCTGACTGTCTGTCTGCGGATTGGTCGTGAGCTCGCTCAGGAGGGCGCTGATCCAGTCGTGTGTTTGCAGAATGGTTATTTTTGTACTTTCAGACAAAGGACTATTCAAGAGGTGCTGCATGCGCTCAAGAGCGTCTGTCGCCGTCTGCAGCAAGCCGCTCAGTGCATCGGGCTGCGGCTGTTCGTTTGGGTGGAAAATCTCGCGGAAGGCTTCCTGGAGTGCGGAATCTTTGCGGTCATCTTCAATGCTCGTGCGCTGTGCCTGATCTGCAGGTGAGACTGTTGTGTTTCCTGTATCACGCGGAGCGCTGGAGGAGGTGTTCTCTATAAATGGCTGCGCCCCTGTGGGACGTCTTTCACCTGTAGAGAGCACAGGAAGAAATGTGGACTGGTCTTCTGCGCAAGCGGAACGATCTGTGGTCCAGGTACCGTTTGCAGAGTAACAGCCAAGTGGGGTTGATTCATTTCGCCCGGAGCCGCTTGTTCCGTTTGAGTCCGTTGAGGGGCTTCCTGAAGGGCCACTGTTGTCATTCCGTGTTGTATCAATAACAGGACTCTGTCCGGAAGAATCAGGGCGGACTGTTGAGGACCCGGCAGTGGAAGGACCTGTTGTTTGAATGGCTTTCGTACAGACGGCACGGCCATCGGTACAACGGCTGTCATTGCATTTTCCTTGGATGAATATCGGCGCTTCCAGACAGGCGGGGTCGGACGGACTGCACCGGTTCATGCGCAGAATACATCTTTCATCCGAGTCCCTATCACCGTCATCGTCTTCATCGGGGTCATCGTCATCGCTCTCTTCTGTGGAACCAGTGACGGTTGTTGTTTTTCCACTAACTCCACTGCTTTCGTTTCTGTCATCAGTCGTTGTTGTTTGGATGGTAGTGGGGTTACTGCCGGTGTTATTGCTCAGAATGGTCAAATCGCCCAGGAGAGGCGCATAAAAAATGCTGGAGGCATAGACTGCCGATACCGCTGTCGATAGCGCAAAGGCTACCACGAGAATCGCTCGTTCATGCGTCTGTGTATGTCGCATGGGTGACAGCATATCGGATGCGATTCAGCGAAGCCAGCAGCAGCTTCCGTGGATCATCAAAAAATGGTATAATATCCTGATAAAACCATGTCTACAGACACACCCACAAAAACGGGCACTCTTCATCCGTTCAGTCATGCACTGCGCTGGGCGCTGCCGTTCTTTGCTGCCCTGCTTCCCATTATGCTTCTCAGTGTCTATGCACTGCGCACAGCGTCCTCGTCCGTGCAGACACTTGTGGAATCTGCGAACGTTTCTGCTGCGGCCAATGTCTCACAGCTTCTCAATGATGACATCACCCAAATGGTTCGGCTTGCACATGCGGTCGCCTCCGTACCGGGAACAATGGATGCAGCGGAGACGCGCGACGCTCTTACAATGAATATCCGTCTGAAGGCGCTTGTCCTTGCGTACCCGCAAATCCAGCGTGCATTTGTGACAGACAGCGGCAGCAGTCTCTGGAGTGACTACCCTGCTATTCCCGGTTCCTACGGTGAAAGTCAGGCGAACATGGAGTGGTACAAAGGACTCTCCGCGAACTGGATGCCCTTTATTTCCGGTGTGTATGTCCCGTACGAAGGAGCACGTTCCCCCGCTGTTGCCATCAGCGTTCCTATCCGGCGCGGCAGTGGTGCCGTGATCGGGGCATTGGTATTGGAGTACCGCACGGAACAGGTCACACGGTGGCTGGAAAATATTCACCTCGGGCAGACCGGCTATGTGTATGTGGTGGATCAGAAGGGGATAGTGGTCGCGCATCCGCACCTGGAATCCACTGATCGTTTGTATGATGCATATGCAGGCATTCTCGGTATTACCACTGCCCTGAAATCGGGGCTCACCACAAAGCAGTATCTGGATCCGCTTACCAACGAACCGACTATCGCCACCTTCCAGCCGGTTTCCGTCGGAGGGCATACGTGGGTGATTGTGGCCGGACAGCCTGAAGCAGAAGCGTATCTGCCGCTGCATACTGTCACGCTGCGCATCAGTGTTGCGGGTGGCGTCCTGACGCTCCTGACTCTTGGCATGGTGATCGCACTTGCCGTCATGAGCATGCGCAACGAACATCTGACCAATGCGCTCTCCGCAAAAAACAAGACACTCCAGGACATTACATCATTCGTCTCACATCAGCTCCGCGCCCCCGTGACCGCCATGCGCTGGACAATTGAGTCTATGCTCGACGGGGACTACGGAAAGGTAAACAAGGAACTCGAAGAACCGCTCACATCCCTCAAAGATGTCGCAATCCAGAACGGCAATCTCATCAACGATATTCTGAACGTTTCCCGCATCGACCGCGGCGTGATCGACGTTGCGGTGGCAGCCGTTCCTCTGTCCGAGATCGCCGACCGGGCCCTGCGTGATTACCGCATAGCTCTCGAAAAAGCAGGTCTCTCACTCACGCTCAAAGATGATAAAAGTATCACCGTTCTGGCAGACAAAGAGAAGATGGCCGAAGCCGTCACGAACTCCATCAGTAACGCCATCAAACACACGAAGGTCGGCGGCATCACGCTCACGCTCCGTAAAGATGAACACTTCGGATACATCGACGTGTCCGATACCGGTGAAGGTATGACCCCAGACATCCTCGGTAAATTGTTCGACCGCACAGGAATGACCGGCAAGAACACAGACTCTGCATCGAGCACGGGACTTGGTCTCTACATTGCGCGCAATTTTATGAGATTACAGAAAGGGGATATCACCGTAGCGTCGGTTCCGGGAAAGGGGAGTACGTTTACGTATAGTGTGCCGCTTTCGTGATGATTTGGTTATGGGTGTATGGGTTATGAGTAATGAGGGATTGGGATTTCTTTTTTGATTTTCTCGATTATTTCCCCATAACCCATAACCAATAACCCATAACCATTCCACATCTTGAGTATAGAAGAATGTCGAGTACTATAGACACCACCGATGCGACGCATTGCACTCTCTCTGGCTGGCATCCTCTTTGCTTTTGCGACTGTGACAGGAGTCCGCGGATTTTTTGATCAGCTGGATTCCATGAGAGCGGAGCTGGCAGTCTGGCAGACCACGCACGCCGCTGATTTCAGTGATCTCCTGAGTACGCTCGACAATCTCTCTGGTGGCACATTCAATGACGTTGCGGAAGGGGATTGGTTCAGTCCCTACGTTGCCACTGTCAGCGGATGGGGCGTGGTATCCGGCTACCGCGATGCAGAGGGTCGGCCGCTCGGACAGTTCGGTCCGGCAAACCCTGTCACCGTTGCGGAACTTTTGAAAATGTCTTTCAAGGCTGCGCAAATTGATACTGCTACCTGCGGACTGGTTCCCCCGACACACAGTCAGGCAATCGGACACTGGGCGCAGGAATTTGTGACGTGCGGCGAACAGATGAAGCTGCGTATTCTGCAGGACCCGAAACTATCCATCGACCGCAAGGCATCGCGTGCGGAAGTGGTTGCTGTTTTGAATGATGTCTTCGGGGAAAATGTTCCGCCGCTTTACTCGAACTTCCGCGATACACAGGGGCACAAACTCGAGGCCGATATCGCCTATGCGTACACGAGAGGCGTGGTGTCCGGTGACAAAGACAGCAAGGGGATTGAGACCGGACTCTTCCGTCCGAACGATGCGATCAACCGTGCGGAAGTCGCAAAAATCATTTACGAATGGACAAAGGTGCGGGTGAAAGAGGGGGTGACGGCGAAAGCATGACGGGTTATGGGTTATGGGTTATGGGTTATGGGGAGGCTTGAAGTGGGTTATTGGTGATTGGTAATTGGTTATAGGGGTCTTGAATAGCGGTTTGGTTCAAGAAAATGGGTTATACTTTGAGTATGTTGGAACGATTGCAAAAAATACTATCGGCTAGAGGCATCGCATCCCGGCGCAAGTCTGAGGAATACATCACCGCGGGGCTGGTGAAGGTGAACGGCAAGGTGGCGACACTGGGACAGAAGGCGGACCCGGAAGTGGATACGATTGAAGTGGACGGCAAAGTGATGAGTGAGCGTGCGGAGATGCTGTATTACGTGATCAATAAACCCGTCGGTATTGAGACGACGAACGCCACAAAAGAAGATCAGCAGACCGTGAAAGATCTGCTTCCCGAGAACCTGAAGGGGTTGATTGTGCCGGTTGGCAGACTCGATAAAGACAGCGGGGGATTGCTGCTGCTCACCAATGACGGCGTGCTCGCCTACCGCCTCACGCATCCGAAGTTTGATCATGAGAAAGAATATGAAATCGTTCTGTATGAACCGATCAAAGACGGTGCACTCCAGAAAATCCGTGATGGTGTCATGATTGATGGATCGAAAACAAAACCTGCGCTCATCACACGGCTCGCACCCGACAGTTTCCGCATTACGCTCACGGAAGGCCGCAACCGCCAGATCCGCCGCATGTGTCAGAAAGTGGGATCAACCGTGACGCAACTCACACGCATCCGCATTATGACGCTCACCGATCCGCATCTGAAACCCGGGAAACTGCGGCAGCTGACCACTGCGGAGAAAGGGGCATTGTTGCAATCAGTAGGGCTGGAATAAGAACTCAGACTTCACCGTTGCCATCCAGTATGCCACGCACTTTTGCGCAGATGCTGCGAACAATCATTTGCCGCACCATTTCCTGCGCAGGGTGTTTTTTCATTTGTAGAACTGCTCTCAGAAAAGCGGATTCATTTTCTGTGCGTAGTTGGAATAGTTCTGTATCTGTATCTGTCGGGTCACGTGCATCATCGGCATTCTTTTGTGTTCTTTGAAAGATGTCACATATGCGCCTTTCCATACTGGCAATAGCTTCGGGGCTGGTGTCGGTGCTGATTTGAGAGATGGATTTCATGTGAAAGGAAGGGGAAGAGTATGACATATATTTTGTAGTTTCCCAATCCACTCATATCTGTATCATGCGCCCATGAAGATCATCACACACGGCGCTGCGCGCGAAGTCACAGGCACTTGTCATGAACTGCAGGTAAACGGATACAGAATCCTTCTCGACTGCGGACTGTTTCAGGGAAAGCGCGAAGAATCATCGGTGAAAAATGCCACCTTTGCATTCAATCCTGCAGCAGATATTGACGCCCTGGTCCTGAGCCATGCACACATGGATCACGTCGGGCGTATTCCGCTTTTGTGGAAGAAAGGGTTCCGGAAGCCTGTGTATTGCACCTATGCCACGAGAGATCTGTCCGAAGTGATGCTCGCGGACGGCGGCTACATTCAGGAGAAAGATGAAGAATTCCACTGCAAGCACCTGGCACAATCCATGATGCAGTGCGATGGTCCGCTCTACACCCAGCAGGATGCGATGGATTGTATGGAGGTGTTTAAAGGCCAGAACTATAATCAGTGGTTCCAGGTGGTGCCGGGGGTGAAGGTCAAATTTATTGATGCCGGACACGTGCTGGGTGCCGCAATGGTGCTCATCGACGTGGAAGAGAACGGACAGACTCGCCACATTGCATTCTCCGGAGATATCGGCAGAAACACGCTTCCTATTATCCGTGATCCGGCTGAGATGCCGCCGGTTGAACTGCTCATTTGTGAGTCGACCTACGGAAACCGCAATCACGAAGACCTTGCAACCGCAAAAGACCGCCTGAAAGAGATTGTTGCCAAAACAGCAGCGCGCGGCGGAAAACTGATCATCCCCGCATTTTCTCTCGAACGCACGCAGCAGCTTGTCTACGACCTCCACCTGCTGCACGACGCGAACGAAATGCCGCCGATTCCCATCATCATCGACTCCCCGCTGGCATCAAAAGTCACGGATGTCTTTATGAAGCACCCTGAGTGCTACGACCAGCTGATGTTCGATCAGTTCCTCGCACGCGCCCACAATCCGTTCCAGTTCTCACTGGTGCGTTACACGGAAGATGCGGAAGAGAGCAAGGCACTCAACGGCCGTCCGGGTCCGTATATCATCATGGCGGGTTCGGGTATGTGTGAGGCAGGACGTATCCGTCATCATCTGAAAAACGAGATTGAAGATCCTAAAAATACGGTGCTGGCAGTCGGCTTTATGGCCAAAGACACGCTCGGTGCGCGCATTGTGGATCCGACTGTGTTCGAAGTGAAAATCTTTGACCAGATGTATCGCAAAAAAGCGGAGATCCAATACATCGACGCCTACTCCGGACATGCCGGTATGGATGAGCTGGATGCGTATGTCCGCAATATTGATGGCCTGAAGAATGTCATTCTCGTGCACGGTGAAGCTGAGGCGATGGACGCATTCGCTGCGCGCATCAGAACATTCAAAACAGGATGCACGGTGTATACGCCGGAGAAAGAAGAGGAGATAGAGGTATAAGAAAAGAATGTATCTGAAATAGAGTGTCAACGACACTCTATTTTCTGTGGCATTTTCTTTGCCGGATTTCGCTATACTCCGGGCGTGTCTCGCCTGTGGGTCCTAACCGGCGTCTCTGTTGTCGTAGTGTTGACTGTTCTTTCTGTATGGCAAACAAAAGAAAATTCTGCACCGCCACTTCTGGGCCAGGCAGCCTGTGCGTGGCCGATGGTGAATGGATGTCCTGCGGGTTATGGTGCGTGTAATGGGCGGCCGGATTGCTGTTGTGAATTGTGCGGAGAGGTAAATGGTTTATGCGGCGGACAGTGTGACCCGGGCCAGACGTGTGTGGGAACAGGAGTACCGGGCGCGCAAGCCTGTGCCTGTATGACAGCGCCGGGTGCATCTTCGACGGCATCCACTCCTTTGGGATCCAGCCAGGCAACAAGTACGCCCGGAAATTCATCGAGCAGTGCCATATTTATTCCGCCAGGATCATCCGCAAATCCCCCTGCGTCCTTCCCGGCAATGTCCTCGGCAAATCCACCGACATCCTCCCCGAATCCACCCGGATCATCCGCTGCCAATTCTGCACCCACATCGAATCCTGCCGCATCATCCGCTGCCCCGCAGACATCATCAACCCCTGGCGGGTCTCAGGCATCCCAGGGGGCGTCCAGTGCGCCAGCAGGGTCATCTGCACAGGCACAATCTTCTACGGCCAATGCATCGCAAAGCAGCCGCGCGTCATCAACAGGAAACTCCTCAACCCAAAGCAGCCGCGCTTCATCCAGAGGGACATCGCAGGGGTCGTCTGTCACCTGTATACAACAGGGAAGAGGATGCGCTTCCTGCCGCAGTACCGGCTGTCTCCCGAATTGCCGCACTGCACCGGGCGGATCTATTGTCTGTACCGCAACCTGCGGGCCTGGTTCGTTCCAGCTGCAATACCCCGATGGAACCAGCTGCACACCCTGTACGATCGAGCAGATGCTGAATGAACCGCCGATGTGTCCGGTGAGTGCGTCGTCTGCCGCGCAGTCATCGCGTTCATCCCGCGTGTCGTCGACACCCGCATGTCCCGATCCGGGGCGTCGGTGTGCGGATTGTGTGCAGACACAGGTCTGTATTTGTAACAATGCAGAATGCTGGCCGATGGGTGCGTGGAATAACTGTCCGAACTTTGCACCGGGCACATGTGGCAGCAGTAGATTCGGAGGACAGGGAGGAGCAATCTGCGGATACACACATCGTGACGGAACGCCGACGCCATACGAATTCCCCGACAGAGCATCCTGCACGCCCTGCACCTCGCAGGAAGCGCAGGACCAGGCGGCGGCTTGTGCAGCAGCAAGCGGATCCACGGGTTCAGCCGGATCAAACGGAAGCGGGGCGTCAGGAGGAAACAATTCAGCCGGATCAAACGGGAGCAATGCGTCCAATACCTGTTTCCAACCGGGCGTGTCCTACAGGTGCGTGCAGGGGACGCCTTTTTGTTGCGGCAACACCCCGACCTGTCCGAATTGTGGTCCGAACGGGTGTATACAAACCTGTCCTACATCATCCGGAGGGTCTGCTGCCAGTAACGGGTCCAATGCATCCGGCGGAAGCAATGCCTCCGGCGGTTCAAATGGCAGCAATGGTTCGGGAGGTTCAAACGGAAGTAATGGGTCAGGCACATCGAACGGCAATACCTCAAACGCATCAGGAGGAAGCAATGGCTCCAGCGGCAGCAATGGTTCGGGAGGTTCAAACGGAAGTAATGGGTCAGGCACATCGAACGGCAATACCTCAAACGGTTCCAATGGCTCCGGTGGATCAAATGGTTCAAACGGCAGTGGAGGAAATACATCATCGCAGGGGCCGGGCTTCTGCTGCATCGGACTCTTCTGTGGCGGTCCTGTGATGGGTTGCACACATCCAAGCTGCAATGCATGTGCCCCCGCTGCATCATCCTCTTCCGGAGGAAGCAGGGCATCGGGCGGGAGTGCGGCATCAGCCTGCACCAATGTTCCTCCATATCTTCCATCGAACTGCACTATCCCGTCCGGCTTTACCTGTCCTGCCGGCGAAACGCCTTCCTGTGCCAATGAAGACGGAGATACGTGGTGCCGTGGCACAACGCCCTGCACACCGGAATGTATAACAACGACGCGTTGCAGCAATCAGTCTTCTGCAGGATCTGAAGGATCTACGGGATCCACATCATCCGATACCCCTCCTGTCTGTAATCCGCTTTCCTGTGGTGAGACGCTTGGTGGGACACGCTTCTGTCAGGAAGTGATCGGACTGCCTGTCTGTACGGTCATCGACGATCTGCCCTGTATTGCATGCTCCGATTATCCGTCGTCAGGCAGTTCATCGTCGAATGGAAATGGTGCATCGTCTGATGGAAATGGATCTGCCAGCAGTGCCAGTTCATCGTTCAATGCATGTCTGAGCATCTGCGGCAACGGTGGCCGCGAATGCAATGAAGAATGCGATGATGGCAATACACGCAATGATGACGGCTGTAACGGCAGTTGTTACGTCGAAGGCGGATTCTGCGGAGATGGAATCATCCAGTCGCTCCGCGGTGAAAACTGCGAGCCGAATCTCACAGACCCATCGACTGATTGCAACGGCGACACCTGTCGTCTGATTACAATCGCGCCGCAGCCTCCCGTTTGTGGCAACAGCAGGCGTGAGGGAATGGAGGAATGTGATGACGGTAATCTGAATGGCGGCTTTAACAGTTTCTGCAATACATCCTGCAAGCGCACATCCGGTTACTGCGGGAACGGTATTGTGGAATCGGGCCGCGGTGAAGACTGTGAACCGTCACTCGTGTCATCCGACGCGCCGCTTTCCTGTTCGTCATCCTGCAGGTATGACTACTTTGTGAATGCGTCATCCGCTCCCGCGCTGATCCCGGATAGTCCGCAATGTGCAGGGAATGAATGCAGTCTGGGCGGATCTGATTTCTGTGGAAGTATGAGGTGCGAAGCCATCAGTGAATTGCCGTGTCTGCAATGTGTGGGTGGTGCCTGTTTCACTGATGCCGACTGTACAGATGGCGCCGTCTGCCGTGATGGAGTCTGTATACTGTCTTTCACCCCCGGTGCAGATGGAGGAATTGCCCGATCGTCTGCTTCCTCGCGTTCGTCGCTCGTCTCATCATCCGCTGCCTCAACGCCGCTCTTCGTAGCAATGGCCGGCTGTGGTAACGGAGAGTTGGGAGCGGGTGAACAGTGCGATGAGGGCAGAGAAAATTCATTACTCCCGAACGCCTTCTGTCGTCCGGATTGTACGTTTAGCCGCTGTGGCGATACGGTGATTGATGCGCCATTGGAAACATGTGACGACGGTTCACGGAACGGCCTTCTTGTCTCTGAGTGCAGCGCGTTCTGCCGCCTGGATCATTCTGCCCCCGGCGTTCTTCCTGCAACACTTATTGAATTGCCGTTCATGCCTGTATCAGGCTCCAATCAAAATGGAACCACAACCGGTATCGGGGGGTCGGACAGTGTCTTTATACCCGGTTCACAGATGCCACCCAGTACAACAGCGTCCGGCCCTGCGACTGTTGCCATTATGGCTGCCGGTGCTGCAGCGGGATATGCGTGGATGAGACGCAGGAGATAATGGTACACTCCCACAGTGAACCGCTTCCGATCGCTGCTCAAAGAATACGGCGTTCTCTCCCTCCTGTTTTTTCTGGCAGTGGGACTGACAGTGTTGCAGCGCATCGTTGTGCAGCAGAAGAATACAATCACGGCCCAGGTAGGAATCGGTGGCTCTTGTGCAACGAATACGGATTGTGCAGGCGGTGCACTTTGTATTGGCAGCAAATGTGGATCAGTCGATTTCAAAGCATTCGAGACATTGTGTACCGGTCTGGGATACCAGTTCTATCTGTCGGAAGGATGTCATGACGGCATCAGTGGAAATGGAGCAACCGTGGAAGCGAAGGGCAGCAATAACAGAGATAAAATTTTTGCCGTGTGTCAGGCGGTTGTGTGTCGAGAGCAAACATCCCCGGGTGTATATGGCCCATGGAAAGATAACAGCAGTTGTACCGCCAGTGATGCCCAGATTTCCTATACACCTGTCTGGTGGACGCAGGATCCTCCTTCTACTCCAACCAGTGGGGAAGCTGCATTGTATAATTTTTGCCAGACTAATAAGGGAAGTTATAGTTACGTAGGGTCCGGAGATGGAGGAAGGCCAATGTATTATTGCGGCGGCGGCGCAGGTGCTACGACTGATTATTTTGGAAATATCCCCGGAGGGTATTGCGGCTTTGCCATTTGTCCAAAGTCTTTGTGCAGCGATGGAAGTCAGATGACTATTCCCCAGGGGCAGCCAGTGCCGATTCGTATGGGATATGCAAACGGATGTGCAATTCTTGCTCCGTATGATGCCGGTGGAAAGTTCCAGCCCACCGGACTCAATTGTTCCAGCGTCTTTACCGGCTGTACCACCAACTCGCAATGCAGTGATGGCAATGCCTGTACCGATGATCTCTGTATTTCCGGACAATGTACAAACCCGAACAAGGCAGATGCCACCCCCTGTGGTCCTATGCCGACCGGGACCAACTGTGAGGAGGAGGAAAATGTCTGTCTGACAACAAACGGTGCCATTGCCTGTGTGACCAGACAGCGTACCGATTGCCGCTGTTTTGGAGGGCCGGGTTCATACAATCAGAAGGTTATTGCTTCCACGTTGGATCTTTCCCTCAACCGCAACACAGCGATGCTTGCAACGGCCGGCGCTTGTACCAACAATGACACGACCAGCTGTAATTTTCCTGATAGCTGCAATAAAGTGGAGTATACAAACACCTGGTCCGGCCCCGGCTGTTGTGATGGAGGTGGCAGTAAAACCATGATTCTCACCGCAGATCCCGGACAGAATTATGCGACTCTGAATTTTAATGATGCGTGTAACGGCCAGGGAACCGGTTCGAAACAGGTGCCCGTCTGTCCCTGCGCTGGCAGTTCCTCATCCGCCAATTCGTCCGGATCCTCCCGGTCCAGTACATCTTCCCGGTCCAGTGGGTCCTCCCGCTCCAGCACATCATCCAGAGGGAGTAGCCAGTCGTCACGTTCTTCGACGCGCAGTTCTACCGGAAACAGCTCCAGTCGGAACAGTTCCACGTCCTCTGTGCAGTGTACGGCGGCAGGGCGCAGTTGTAATGACTGTACGACCAGAACAATCTGTGTGTCCTGCCCTAATGCCGGTCCGAACGATCCATGTACGCGGTCCTGTACCAATGTGATTACGGTCAGCCGCTATCCCGATGGTTCAACATGCACACCCTGTACGGTCCAGCAGATTTTAAATGAACCCGCTGCCTGTCCGTCGAGCGGAGGCTCACAATCATCAGGTGGCAGCCGGACATCGGGGTCTTCCCGCTCCAGTGCAACATCCGGCAGCTCCCGCTCATCGGGTTCATCGCAGTCGTCGGGTAGCAGCAGGTCGTCCGGCTCTTCACAATCATCCGGCAGTTCCCGTTCATCACAGTCATCGGGCAGTAGCCGGTCCTCCGGCAGCTCACAATCCTCCGGTTCCAGTTTTTCCATGTGTGACCTGACAGGAGTGACCTGTCTACTGGGGTCTCCCTTCTGTTGTCAGGGGAGCCCTGCCTGCCCCAGCTGCCCGGGAAATCTCTCTTCCTGTATACAGATTTGCCCCGTCCCGTCTTCTGCCTCACGGTCTTCCACGTCACAGTCCTCTGCAACATCGGGTAGCAGCCAGTCCTCCGGTAGTTCCCGCTCATCGGGTTCATCGCAGTCCTCCGGCAGCTCCCGGACATCATCACGCTCTTCCGCAACTTCCCAATCCTCCCATTCTTCGGGGGCATCTGATTCATCGGATTCGTCCGGCCTTGGCTACTGCTGCATCGGTGCATATTGTGGTGGTCCGGCAGAGGTGTGTTCCAATCCTGATTGCAGCGCGTGTGCAGCAGTATCGTCTTCGTCTGCAGATGCCTCTTCTTCGCAGCCTCCTCTCTGTGATCCCGCTGCCTGTGGCGACGCCCTTGGTGGCACACGCTTCTGTCAGTCCATTGGTCTGCCGGTCTGTACGGTCTTGAACGACCTGCCCTGTATTGCCTGTTCCGGTTTGTCTTCATCTTCTTCCTCTGATTCATCAGTCTCCTCTTCCATTGCGTCTTCTGCCTCTTCCTTTGATAGATGTCTGAATATCTGTGGCAACGGCGAACGTGAATGCAGCGAAGAGTGCGATGATGGTAATACGCGCAATGATGACGGCTGTAACGGCAGTTGTTATATTGAAGGCGGATATTGTGGTGATGGCATCATCCAGTCGCTCCGCGGTGAAACCTGTGAGCCGAACCTGACTGATCCCTCTTCTGATTGTGATAGTACGACCTGCCGCCTTGTCTCTCAGACATCCTCCCGCCGCACCGCACAATGCGGTAACGGGCGTCGCGAAGGTATGGAGGAATGTGATGACGGCAACCTGAACGGAGGCAAAAACAGCTTCTGTGACACATCCTGCAAACGGACTTCCGGCTCCTGCGGCAACGGCTTTATTGAGTCGCGCTTCGGCGAAGACTGCGAGCCGTCTCTTGTCTCCGCGGATGCCCCGCTTGCCTGTTCATCTTCCTGCAAATACATCTACGGCAAATCATCACAACGTTCGTCCTCTGCATCCATTCTCCTTGCGGATGCCTGTGCCGGAAACGAATGCAGCCTGGGTGGCTCTGATTTCTGCGGTGCGCAGGATGCAGTCTGCGTGCCCGATTCTACGATGCCCTGTGTCCGCTGCATTCCGAACGATCCGACAAAACCCGCCTTCACGCCAGACTTCAACGCCCAATCCTCCCGTTCATCATCCGTCTCATCATCTTCATCAGTGTCATCTGTCCCGCTCTTTGTCACCCGCGCCAACTGTGGCAATGGCCGGTTTGATCCCGGTGAACAGTGTGACGATGGCCTGAGGAACACCGCAAATCCGAATGCTTTCTGTCGTCCGGACTGTACATTCGGTCGCTGTGGCGATGGTGTGGTGGATACACCGCTCGAACTCTGTGATCAGGGATCACAGAACGGACTCATCGGTTCCACCTGTACTGCCCTCTGCCGCTTCAGCAATGATCCTAACGTGCTGCCTGCGACCATTATCGAATTGCCGTTCAGCCCCGTGGCTGGCGGTATTCCCACGGATACAACAGGAACAGTCGACTACATTCCGGGGCAAAACGGACAACCTCCCGAGACAACAGCATCCGGTCCCGCAACGATCGCCATCATGGCTGCGGGCGCTGCAGCGGGTTATGCGTGGATGAGACGCCGGCGCGCGTAGGAAAAAATTTCGGTTTTTCCGGTGCTATCGGGTACGATTGTGTTCTGCATGACAGTGCTCTCTTCCAGGCATAACGGCTTTATGATTGCAGGAATGCTGCTCCTCTTTGTGTCTGTCGCTTTCTATGGAAATACGAAGAATGCCGGAAAGAATCTTGCTGCCACGATCATTCAATCTCCATCAGATTGGTGCACGAATGGACCGTATTTTAGCTGTCTCTGCCCGGGGGGTCAGACATGCACAGTCAGTGGTGACGGCTCGTATTCCATGTCCTGTCCTAGTGGATATGGATTACAGTTTAATTATGCGTGGCAGGAGGATAAAGGTGCTCCCGGGCAATATTGTGTCGAAGGACGTTCGCAGGAATGTCATGGTATCTGCGATTATCAGATGGGGAATGGGACACAGGGCCCTGTTACGATTGATGCGGGATACAGTCTAAATACCTGTTATGACTATTTCGTGGGATGCTGGAAGTTTGTGCATATCAGCGTGACGTGTTTACAGATATCAACCACCAGTCCCTTCCCGCAAAATTGTCAGGCGTACACACCACAATGTAATTCGGATACTGACTGTAACGATAACAATGTCTGTACCAATGATAGTTGTTCGACTGGTACATGTGTGCATACGAACAACACTGCTTCCTGTTCCGACGACGGAAATGTCTGCACAACCGATGTCTGTTCCGCAGGAAGTTGCACACATCCTGCAAAGGTGAATGGAACAGCCTGTACAGACGATGCCCAGGAATGCACAGCCGATGTGTGTCAGGCTGGAAACTGTGTTCATGATCCCGTTCCAAAACAGGATGTTGCCTGCGGGCCGCTCATTCAGCCCAATGCCCCTAATAACTGTTTGCAGACAACCTGTGATAAAGGGCAATGTGCAGGCCCCGGCTTGGTATGTTCCTGCTTTGGTGGTGGAGGTGCCTACAGCCCTAAAGCGCTCGCATCCATTGTTGATCTCTCTTTCAAGCGCAACACAGCAACGCTCGCAACAGCCGGCTCCTGTACGAATAGCGACACCACCAGCTGCAACTTCGCGGATAGCTGCGGAAAAGTGGAATACACCAATACCTGGTCCGG
Source organism: Candidatus Peribacteria bacterium (assembly GCA_023038255.1). Taxonomy (NCBI): domain Bacteria; phylum Candidatus Peregrinibacteriota; class Candidatus Peribacteria; species Candidatus Peribacteria bacterium. Next base: position 211,769 of record CP082927.1, read on the forward strand.
TCCCGGTTGCTGTGACGGAGGGGGAACAAAGACCATGATCCTGACAGCGGACCCGGGAAAAAATTACGCAACCCTCAATTTCAATGATGCCTGTAATGGCCAGGGAACCGGTTCCAAGCAGGTGCCTGTATGCCCCTGCGCCACAAGTTCCTCGTCTGCAAATTCTTCCCGCTCCAGCACGACATCGCGCTCCAGCACTACCTCCCGTTCAAGCAGTGCCACATCCCGCCCGTCTTCCAGTGCCGCCTCATCTATCGTCAATTCATCCAGTACAAACAGTTCTACCTCCTCACTTGTCTGTACTCAGACTGGACGCAGCTGTAGCGACTGCCGCACAAGAACCATTTGCGTCACCTGTCCCAACGCCGGACCGAATGATCCCTGCACGCAATCCTGTACGAACGTGATTGTGACCAGCAGATTTCCTGACGGTTCCGCCTGCACTCCGTGCACTGTGCAGCAGGCCCTGAATGAACCCGCTGCCTGTCCGTCGAGCGGAGGCTCGCAATCATCAGGTGGCAGCCGGACATCGGGCTCCTCCCGCTCGAGCACCACATCCAGAAGTTCTGCGACATCCGGCAGTTCCCAGTCATCCGGCTCCTCCCAATCGTCAGGTTCATCACACTCATCCGCAAGCTCTCCGTCTTCCAATAGTTCCCGGACGTCGAATTCGTCATCAGTAACTTCCGGCTCCTCATCCCGCACATCAGCTTCTTCATCAGTGACGTCAGGTTCCTCTTCCACAACGTCCGCTTCATCCAGTACATCACAGTCATCCTCAGCGCTCTCCAGCTCATCCAGAACATCAGGTTCTTCTTCCCGCACGTCCAGCTCTTCTTCCAGAACATCAAGCACTTCTTCACAGTCATCCTCCACTACCAGCGGGGGATATTGTTGTATTGGTGACTACTGTGGTGGCCCGTCTCCATCCTGCTCGAATCCAAACTGCAATAGCTGTGCCATTTCCTCATCTGCCGGATCTGACTCTTCTGACTCATCCAGTACATCACACCCACCCGTCTGTGATCCCGCTTCCTGTGGTGACGCCCTTGGTGGTACACGCTTCTGTCAGTCCATTGGTCTGCCGGTCTGTACGGTGCTTAACGACCTTCCGTGCATTGCCTGTTCCGGCTTCCCGTCGTCTGATCCCTCCTCCGATTCCTCCGTTGCCTCTGCACCTTTTTCTTCCTCCGCTTCTTCCTTTAACGGCTGTCTGAATATCTGTGGCAACGGCGAACGTGAATGCAGCGAAGAGTGTGATGACGGCAACACCAGTAACAATGACGGGTGTGACGGTAGCTGCCGCATAGAAGGCGGATTCTGTGGCGATGGCATTATTGAATCCAGACTGGGTGAAACCTGTGAGCCGAACCTGACTGATCCCTCTTCTGATTGTGACAGCGCAACCTGCCGCCTTGTCTCTCAGACATCCTCCCGCCGCACTGCACAATGCGGTAATGGGCGTCGCGAAGGTATGGAGGAATGTGATGACGGCAACCTGAACGGAGGCAAAAACAGCTTCTGTGACACATCCTGTAAACGGACTTCCGGCTCCTGCGGCAACGGCATAATCGAATCACGTTTGGGTGAAGACTGTGAACCGTCTCTGGTGTCGGCCAGGGCCCCGCTCGCCTGTTCATCTTCCTGCAAATACATCTACGGCAAATCATCACAACGTTCGTCCTCTGCATCCATTCTCCTTGCGGATGCCTGTGCCGGAAACGAATGCAGCCTGGGTGGCTCCGATTTCTGCGGTGCGCAGTCTATGACCTGTGAGGCCATCAGCGATCTGCCCTGTCTGCAGTGTGTGGGCGGTGCCTGTACGACAGATGCCGATTGCACAAATGGTGCTGTCTGTCGGGATGGGACATGTGTTCTCTCGCTTACGCCGGGTGTTGCGGGATCGCCGCGTACATCTGGCTCCTCTGCCACCTCGCACTCTTCCCTCGTCTCTGCTGCATCATCCGCTCCGCTCTTCGTGGCGATGGCCGGTTGTGGGAACGGGCAATTGAACAGCGGTGAACAATGTGATCAGGGAGCTGAAAACTCAGCGGAGCCAAACGCGTTCTGCCGTCCGGATTGTACATTCGGCCGCTGCGGCGATGGTGTGGTGGATACGCCGCTCGAACTCTGTGATCTCGGCTCACAAAATGGGACGGTCGGCTCACCCTGTACCGCTCTCTGCCGCTACACACATAATCCGACTACTGTCCTGCCTGCAGTGGTGATCGAACTGCCGTTCATGCCGTCAGGAAGTAATCTGCCCGGCACTGTGACAGGCACTGTCCAGTATGTTCCCGGACAGTCTGTTCAGCCTCCAGAAAACGCAGCGACCGGTCCTGCCACTCTGGCCATCATGGCCGCGGGGGCGGCTGGGGGATATGCGTGGATGAGACGGCGGAAGAATTTATAAAATTAGTCAAGAGAAGCTACTCTTTCGCTCTCTCTCGACACATTTTTTGGCTATGATGCCGCTGAGATGCTCTCTGCTTTTCAAAACCGTGCCGTTGTTCTTGTGTCACTCTTTGTGGGTGTCGCCGCAGGGGTGATTGTGTTTCAGCAAATGAGAGGCAGGGCGCTGACAGGTATTGTCACGCAGGCAGCTGCTGACTTCAAAGCATTTGAGCAATTCTGCAGCGACGCAGGCGGTTCATTTTATCTGATGCCCGGCTGCAATGGTGGGCCGGGAACAGGTTTCAATACAGAGGTAAAAGGCTGGTCGGACCGCGATACCATCAAAGCATTCTGTATGTCGCGCGTCTGTATAGATGATTCTCAGTGCAGCAATGGTTCCTGCGTATCGGGTTGGTGCAGCGGTCTGACGTCCTGCCCAGCATATGCTGATAATGGCACACGATTACTCTATTCCGGTGACGGTGGAGGATATAAAGGAATGTATTGTAACAATGTGTATAAAACAGTCTGGACCGCCCCGACGCCGGATATGCCGATGCCCATGGGGCACCCCGAACTTGTGCCGGTTGATTGTGCCAATGAATCTGTCCGTATCGGTTATATGAACGGGTGTGTGCTCTCCGCTCAGTCCGACAGCGGTGGCAAGTTCCAGCCGACGGTTCCGAACTGTTCTATTGTCTGTGAAGAAGATGCCGACTGTGACGATAGTGAAATGTGCACCAGTGATAGATGTGAAAACGGTGCCTGTAAACACACTCCTGAAGCTGCAGACTCTCAGTGCACAATGGGGGCGGAACCTGGACGATGTAACTCATTCGGTGTGTGCAATAAGCTGACACAATGTCAGAAAGACCATCCGGGATATCGCAGCTGTTTATCTCTGACCGGACAACAGACAACCGGAGAAGTGTGTAACCAAAAAGAGGATTGCTGTCTGGAAAATGGCGAAGTGCACAAAGTGGATCTGACATGCGCCGCATCTCTTGAGTGTGAAAATAATAAATGTGCCTGCAAGCTCCCTGCTGACACACCTTGTTGCGAAGACGTCTGTCCCGATTGTTCAGACAGTGCCGAAGCGCGTCATGATTTTTCGTATCGATCACCGGGACAAACGTGTGGCGATCTCCGGTGTATTTTTTGTCATGGAACAGACGGAACGGATGCCGGTGCCTGTTCGGCTGGTCTTTTTGAAAACTGCGCTGCCTGCGAACCCGGCAATACCGATCCTAAATGTGAATGTGATCCAAAAAGTGCGGGCTGTACGAGCCGCGGATATTATGAGGGGAATTATGGTTGTGGCGAAAGTATGGGTGATGCAGATTCCATCTGCAGAGGGGACGGAGGTGGAGGAGGAATAGGAACGCCGGGGCCTGGCGGTGCTATCGCAGGAACGTCAGGTGATACTGCAGGAACAAATGCCGGTACGAATGCAGGAACAAATGCGGGCACGAACGCCGGCACGAATGCAGGCACCAACGCCGGTACGGACGCCGGTACAGATGCAGGCACCAACGCCGGTACCACCGCTGGTACAAATGGAGGAACGGGTGGAGGGAGTACGGGATCGCAGACGAGTAGAACGAGTACAGCATCCCAACGCAGCAGCACAGCATCATCTACCAGATCATCTACCGCCAGTAGCAGAGTGAGCAGTGCGCCGTCTTCCGCAGGGGGAAACTCGAGCAGGGCAGCAAGTAGCGGCTCACAGGCATCCTGTGTTCCTCTTGGGCGTTCCTGTCTGGATTGTGTACGCAGAACATATTGTGTCACCTGTCCGGATGCCGGACCCAATGATGCCTGTACGCAGTCCTGCAAAGAATTCAGAACCGTGAGTCAGTATGCAGATGGGACAGCCTGTACGCCGTGTACGTTTGCTGAATTACTGGCGCAGAATATCTGTCCTGCAGGAACGTCTTCTGCAAGAAGCGGCTCTTCCCGATCATCCGGTTCGTCACAGTCTTCGGGTTCCTCCCGCTCATCAGGCTCATCCCAATCCTCCGGCAGTTCCCGATCATCCGGTTCGTCACAGTCTTCGGGTTCCTCCCGCTCATCAGGCTCATCCCAATCCTCCGGCAGCTCCCGCTCATCACTTTTCTCTTCCAGATCGTCTGCCTCCTCAAGCAGAGTGTCCTCTGTCAGTAGCTCTGTGCGTTCATCCTCCCGCTCGTCTTCCGTCAGCAGCTCTGTGCGGTCCTCTTCTGTGTCTTCATCCCGCGTCAGTTCTTCTGTGTCGTCAGGATCGTCACGAAGCAGTAGTACGTCGTCCCGTTCCTCTGTGCGCTCTTCATCCAACAGCAGGGTATCGTCTTTCCGCTCGTCATCACGATCATCATTGTCATCACAGTCCTCTCGTACGAGTTCCCTGTATGCATCCTCACGAAGCAGTGACGATTCTTCTGATGCATCCTTCTCATCGGGAAGCTCCCGGTCCAGCCGTTCCTCATCGCGCAGCAGCAACGATTCTGATAACTCATCCGATTCATCAGTCTCATCGGGTAGTTCCCGCAGCAGTCGCACCTCATCTCTCAGCTCCCGCAGCAGTACCAGCTCATCCGGTGAAGATGCATCAACCTCATCCAGAGGAACGGGTCCGATCTGCGGCAATGGTCGCCGTGAAGGAACTGAGGAATGTGACGATGGAAACAGAAACGGAGAGCCAAATAGCATCTGCGATACCTCTTGCCGCCGCGGTGGCGGATACTGTGGTGACGGTACCGTGCAGGCGGAACGCGGAGAAGAATGTGAGCCATCGTTTGGCAGTGGAGGGGCAGATCGCTACGCGTGTTCCCCGTCGTGTAAATACATTCTCGGTCGCAGTAGTTCGTCCCAGGGGTCACTCCCCATTATTGCGGGTCAATGCAGAGGGGATGAATGCGAAGGCGGCGGAGACGCATTTTGTGCAGCGCAGAATGCAGTGTGTGTCCTCGACCCGACCATGCCGTGCATCCAGTGTGTTCCTGATACGTCCTCGGAAAGTTCCATGCCTGTTATCGGCGCATCCGCCTCTTCCAGAATCGGTGCTGCATCAAGCGAGACGGTTGTTGGTGTGGCCACATCGTCTGCATCGTCTCGTGTCATTATTGTTCTGAATACCTGCGGGAACGGACGTATGGATCCGGGAGAGCAATGCGATAACGGACCGAAGAACCTCTGGCAGCCAAATGCGTACTGTCGCCCGGATTGTTCCCTTGGTCGTTGCGGGGACGGTGTCGTCGATACGCCTTTGGAACTCTGTGATCTCGGTTCCCAGAACGGTGAGGAGGGATCGACCTGTACAGCGAGCTGTCAGAGTATCCGTCCGTCTGCCACGGTGTTGCCGGGTGCGATTATTGAATTGCCGTTCACACCATCGACAACAACACCGTCACAGAATGAAACAGTGACATCAGGCACAACAACAGCAGAGGGTTCTAGTGGAACGCTTCCGCCGGAAACAACAGCATCCGGTCCTGCAACACTTGCGGTAATGGCTGCAGGTGCAGCAGCAGGCTACGCGTGGATGAGACGCAGGCGTATGGTACGATGATTCCGTGCAGCACAACCGCTTTACCCTGGCCCAGTCCCTCCGCGTCATAGTCGCCGTCGGGTGGTCTGATTTTGTGCTGAAATACCGCGGGTCCGTTCTCGGATACTTCTGGTCACTCATCGGTCCTGTCGCAAAATTTCTGGTCATCCTGTACGCGCTCGGGCCTTATGTGCAGCGCTCCATTCCTTTTTATTCGTTTTACCTGTTCCTCGGCATCATTGTCTGGGAGCATTTTGTCGTAACGACCACGTCCTGCATGTCCATGCTGGAAGAAAAGGCATCCATCATCCAGAAATTAGTCTTTCCGCGTCTCCTCCTTATTCTCATGGTGGGATGGACGAATCTGCTCGTGTTTCTGACACATCTCTTCATTTTCCTCTGCTTCACGTGGGTGTTTGGTTTCGCATGGAGCTGGCCGCAATGGTACATTCTTCTCCTCCTTCTGCAGATGTCCCTCATCGCTCTTGGCGTTGGCATGATACTCTGTGCGTATTGTCTCCGTTACCGCGATATCCATCACCTCTGGGCAATTGCAACGCAGATTTTCTTCTGGCTGACACCTATTACCTATGCCTACAGTGCCGAACGTCCCATCGGGGAGTCCATTGTGGCACTTCTCCGGGATCCTGGTATCAGGTCATTGCATGATTTTTTCGATGTGATTGTTCAGTTTCAGCCCATCTCTCTCCTGATGAACGATATGCACCGTGTCCTTCTGTATTCTACAGAGCGGGGCATTCCGTCGTTTGTACATGCGTTGGCATTCACCGGCGTCTGCATTCTGATTTTTGCTTTTGGTGCCTGGCTTTATAAGAGACGTGCGCCGTATTTTATTGAAGAATATTGAGGGGAGTTGCTGGTTGCTGGTTATTGGAATAGTGGGGTGGAATTTTTCTGTTTTTAAAAACATTCCATATCCCAGTATTCTAGTATTCCAGTATTCTCCATTCATGTCCGACAGTATCCTCGCAGCTACCGGCGTCAGTAAATCCTACACGCGGGCTATTATTTCGTCTGTGCATCTGCAGGACCGCATTCTTAAATGGCGTCTCCAGAGAAAGAGAGTCACAGTGCACGCACTGCAGAACACGTCGCTTGCAGTGAAAAAAGGGGAGTGGATCGGTATCTATGGTCATAACGGTTCCGGGAAAACAACCCTGCTCAGACTCCTTGCCGGCTTATTGCATCCCGATACAGGTTCCATCGAGCGGCACGGAAGCCTGTCCTGTTTTTTTGAACTCGGCATCGGATTTCATCCGGACCGGAAAGCGGAGGAAAATATTTACATTCATGGCTTGTTGCAGGGGTACTCCCCCAAAGAAATCCGCAAAATGACACAGGAGATTCTCGCATTTGCCGGAGTAGATGACTTTCTTGATCTGCCGATCAAGTGTTACAGCACTGGCATGCGCATGCGCCTAGCCTATGCCGCGGCTGCACAGGTCGACCGTGATATCTATCTGCTGGATGAAGTATTAACGGTAGGGGATGAGGCTTTTCAGGAGCAGTGCCGTATGCATCTTCAGTCACTCAAAGAAAACGGGAAAACCGCCATTCTGGTCAGTCATACAAAAGGCGAACTGGAGGCAGTCTGTGACCGCATCCTTTTTATGGATCACGGACGCGTCGTATCCGAAGAGCGGATGTGGGATGGAGTCCCTGTTCCTGTGACAGTCTGATAGAGAGCCAGATGCCGGCGTCCCATTTCTGTCATATCCGGCAGACGGATGCCCCGGGTCAGCGCTATCGTTTGCTGATAGTCCGGTGATGTCAGGAAGGATGCAATATCATCGGCAATCACCACCGGATCCAGCGATGGTGCAACTTTCCCCCCTCCATGACGCAGCACGCGCTCTTCCGGTGCACCGAAGGGGGTGACATAGACAGGAATGCCTGCAGACCAGGCTTCACTGAGCGTATAGCTGAACGTTTCCGGCCAAAGCGGCAGCAGGCAGATGAGGTGTGGTGCAATGGTGTGCAACTGTTGTTGCACATCTTCCCGTTTGAAAAATCCGTAAAAAGTCACAGACTTCCGCTTCCGCAGTTCCGGCCACTCATAGGCGTCTGAACCCAGAAAAGCCGAGCGGATGCCGCGCTCTTCAAGCAGGGGAATCAGAGCGGCGATGAGCGGCTTTCCTTTATACGGTATATGTGTGGCTCCCAAAAAACAGACAAGCGGTTCCTGCCCGGGGACAAACGGTGCGCTGGATTTTGAAGAAATACCATGCTCAATAATTTCAATAGAGCCCTCGGGAAAGCCAAAAAACTTTGAAACAAATTTTTGTACAAAGTGTGAGGGAGCCACGATGCGGTCAGCTGCTGCAAGTGCAGCACGTCTGCGCTCAATGACCGTTTGATCAGCCATGTCTTCATTGCGCTGACAGAGTGTTGCCGGCACATCATTCATGCAGAGCCAATCATGAACGGTGTAGATCACTCGTATGTTATGGGCCTTTGCAAGCGGCAGAAGCTCAAAGGAGAGCCCCAATGTATGATGGACATGCAGAATATCGAACGCATAATCCGCAAAAATCCTGCTGAATGTTTCCTGGAGATCTGTCTCACTTTTTCCGTTCTTCCGGTAGCGGAAGTACTGCGGCTTTGTTCCGTCCACACTCTCGTGCATCACGACGATGTCGTGTCTATCGGGATACAGCACAAAACAGTCGGCATCCGCACGGATCTCTCCCACCAGATCACTCACATGGAATTCTGTTCCGCCAATAGAGTGCTGACGGATCGGCTGGTGTAACAGGAATCCAATCCGCAGCCGTCTGTGTACAGGTTTCAAGGCACTGTGCTGTTCCACATGCATTCTGATGGAAGACATGACCGGAGTACTTAAAAACCCGGCAACAAGTATCTCGTACTGTGGATGCAGTGTCCGCAGCAGTGCTTCATTTTTTTCAATAACATCGCTGCCCTGCATGACGCCGGCTGCTTCCATGGAGACATGTCCTTTATGGTAGATAAAGCAGGTATCATCCAGATAATGCCGGAATCCAAGCGCCCGTGCGCGCATGCACCAGTCGTTTTCCTCGGCGTATCCTCTGCCGAACCGCTCATCAAAGAGTCCGGTTTTTTCCAGTGCCTCGTGCCGCAGAAACAGACAGAATCCGACGCCAGTCGGAATGGCAGGACGCAGCCTGTGTGAGACGCGAAAAACCGTATCCGCCAGCGTATTGAGCATGTCGGCTTTCACCACGTCGTCGATATTGTTCTGACACACAGAGTAGATAGATGCCTCATTGGACAGTGGTGTCACACTGCCGGTGTCAGCATGCAGATAGACCGTCTCACGCAGTCGTTCGAGCCAGAATGGTGTCACGATAGTATCGCTGTTCAGAAGCACAATATCGTCACCGCTCGCATGGCGCATGCCGGCATTCACAGACCGGATGAATCCCTGGTTTTCCGCATGTGTCAGGCGTTCCACTCTCTCTGGGGCACGAGCAGCAAGAGCCTCCAGAAATGGCTCCATGCGCGGGTCTGTGCTCGCATCATTCACCAGCAGAATCCGGTGGAGAGGGGCAGTTGTTTCTTTGAGGACACTTTCCAGACAGCGAACGGTATCCTCATATGCATTATAAATAGGAATAATAATCGTCACCTGGTGAAGAGCCTCTGTCCGTATGATCGCAGTCGCTTCCTGGCCTGCGGGTAATACCCGCCACAGACGTCCAAGAATATGCACCCGGATACTGCGGACCGTGCGTGGAAACGGTGAGCCGAGAGCGACCCACACTTTTTTCCCTGATCTGAGCAGTGCGTACCCCGCATTCTCCAGCCATACGCCAGCGTGTGTCATGTCTGGCATTCTGAAAATCATTTTCCTGTTCAGCTGCTGCACCGATGTCCTGAGTGATGAAAAACTGAGAGAAGAATTCTTTGTGCTGAATACACGAAGAGCCCTGCGCAGAGCCATTTCCAAACGACGCACCGGTTGTGTCCAGCGCCAGCTGCGGCTCTGTTTTATATGCTGGATTTCCGCAGTCAGCGCACGGATTCTTGTCTGTGATACCGCATGTCGCTCCGCCTCTTTCTCATATTGCTGACGCTGAAAACGCGCCTGCTCTTTCATCAGTTGTTTGCTTTCTTCTGTATGGAGAGCGTCAATGATCACGCGGAGACGATCTGCTTCCATTGCATCCATGTGCGTACGGAGCGCCCCTCCTGTCTGGAGGCTATTCATGAACGCCGACCATCCCGGATGTTCTTCCAGAAGCGAAAGGGGGGTGATAATCCCGAGTCCATGCAGACCCGGCACGTGCACAAAACGCAGATCCAGGCTGCTCTGTTCCAGAAAACTCTCGACCGCAGTCAGCACTCCATTCTGCAGTTGATTCTCTTCGACGGCATGTTTGTGCGACGGATTCAATCCGCCGTGTTCCGACAATGCCGCCTGATCCGGCAGCATTCCTTTCTGTGCATAGGATTTACGGTATGCATCGGGAATGCGTTCGGGTGCGTAATAGAGATCACGCCTTGCATATGGCCATCCCGTGTCATGCAGAAACACAGCGGGGAATCGTCCAGTTCGGGTTGCCTGTTTTTCCAGAAGCTGCAATTCATGAAAGACGGTATACCAGTTATGGTCTCCATCAATGAGGACAGCATCGGCATCAATCGCCCCCAGTACGTTCAGACTGATGTCGCGGTGAAAGAGGAGATGGGCAGGATGTTCTGCTACCCAGTCTTCCATATCTAGCGATGGTTTCGGATCAACAGCATGAAGTAGTGCGGATTTTTCTCTACAGTATGCCAAAATTAAACTTGTCTGCCTTCCTTCATCCACACCGATTTCCACAATCGTTTTTGGCTGCAGAATCTGAAACGCCGGTTCGATGATCGTGTTCCAGAAGCGGTACATAGGAGAGCCAGCATCTCAGAGCCCAAGCTCGCCTGCAACACCTTTCATAGCCTCCAGTGTGATTCCGATAAATTCATCCAGCGGCATCGGGATGAGTGTTTCGCACGCACTGATCTGTTCACGGCTGACCTGCGCGGCAAAGGCCTTGTCCTTCAACTTCTTCTTCACACTGCTGACTTCCACATCGGCAATCTGCTTGCTTGGGCGGACTTTGGTGACGGCAATGATGAATCCGGTGAGTTCATCCACACAGTAGAGACACTTTCGCAGCATAGTGCTGAGCGGATAGTCTTCGCCGTATTTGTCGGCATAGTGCGCGCGGATGTCTGCGAGCAGTTCAGCTGGCGCCTCAATAGTCGAGAGCAGGTGTTCCAACGTGTCACCACAGTGACGCGTATAGTCTTTATCAAGCTGGTCCCAGTCGAGGTCGTGGAGCATGCCTGCGACTTTCCATGTCTGTGCATCGCCGCCGAATTTTTTCGCGAGCGCTTCCATGGCAGCTCCGGTTGCAATCAGATGAGCCTTGGTCATGTCGGCATGTGTCTCAATCAGATTGCGTGCGGGTTCGAGGAGATGGCCGTAATCTGCATGTTGTAGAAGGTGGGATGACGAGGAAGACAAAGATGACGAGGAAGACGAGGAAGTAGCGGAATTTTCAGATTCGTTTTCATTCTTCGTACCCATTGTCATCTTCGTACTCTTCGTCTTCTTTTCTTCATCACTTTTCATCAGCGGGAACAACACCACATCCCTCAAATTGGTCTGCTGTGTGAGAAGGGCAACAATACGGTCAATGCCCATGCCAAGTCCGGAACACGGCGGACAGCCGTATTCGAGCGCCGTCACATAATCATCATCTTTACGGTGTGCATCAGCGTCTCCACCTGCGTTTGCTTTCGCCTGTTCCTCAAAGCGCTGCGCCTGATCTACCGGATCCACAAGTTCGCTGTAGGCATTCACAATTTCCCATCCACCGACGACGAGCTGGAATCTGTCGGTGATATTCGGGTTCTCATCATTTCTGCGTGCAAGCGGGGAGAGATCAATCGGGTGCTGCATGATGAACGTCGGCTGCGTGAGCGACGGGCGGCTGACTTTCTTGTAGAGCTGGTCAATCAGGTTGCCACGACCAAGGGCCTCCATGTTCACCTCCAGCTTGATGCCTTTTGACTTTATGGCTTCCCTCAGGGCTGAAGCAGAATCACAGGTTTCAAAATCAATGCCGCATGACTGGAGGATGGCTTCACGGAGGGTGAGGCGCGGCCAGCCAGCCTTGAAGTCGACTTCCACCAGATTGCCGTCGCGATCGGGGATTTTTACTTTTGTTGTGCCAAGCAGATCCTTCAGAAGCGTGGAGAGCATCTTCTCCGTAAAATCCATGTTCGCAGTGTAGTCCCAATAGGACGCGTAGTGCTCCACCATCGTAAAGTCCTGGAGGTGACTGGGGTCCAGGCCTTCATTGCGGAAAATGCGTCCGAGTTCAAATACACGGTCAAACCCTCCAATGAGACATTCTTTCAGGAACGTTTCCGGGGCAATGCGCAGGAACATATCGCTGTCATACGCTGCATGATGTGTCTTGAATGGAGTGGCCAGTGCGCCGGATGCGGCATTCACCAGCACCGGTGTTTCGACTTCCGTAAATCCTTCGCTCCAGTAGAACTGACGCAGGGCACGCACAAAGTCCGAGCGGAACTTGAAACGGTTAAAGGTCTCAGGATTAGAAGTCAGATCAAGGTAGCGCTGTCTCCATGCCGTCTCCTGATCTGCAATACCGTGCCATTTTTCCGGTGGCTGACGCAGTGCTTTGCTGAGCATCGTCCAGGTTGCGACCATCACGCTCGGTTCGCCTTTCTGCGTCGCAAAGCGTTTGCCGGTCACGCCAATAATATCGCCGAGGTCCAGAAGCTCGAGGACTTCCTTATATGCATCAGCACCAAGTTCGTCCTCGCGGAGCATCAGCTGCAGACGTCCGGTGTGGTCCTGCAGCGTCACAAACGCCATCTTTCCCATATCGCGGAGCAGCATGACGCGGCCGCAGACAGTCACCAGTGTCTCTTCTTTTTCCTCCCGTGCATCAGCCAATGTGTGCGTACGCGCGAATGTTGCTGCATAGGGTTGCAGGCCTTTTGCGCGGATCGCGTCTGCCTTTTTCTGTCGGAAGGAATCCATTGGGGATAGAGTAATGATTTTGCGCGAATAGGGGAAGGTCGAGATTGAGGTGTCCGACGGGGCCGATGTTGCCGAGGTATGACACATTTTTGCCTCCGACCCGTAAAATCTCTACTATCACATCCACATCAACTTCTTCCTCTCCTATGCGCACCGCTCTTCTCTCCCTCCTGACTCTCACATTTGCATTTCAGCCTGTCCTTGCGTCTGCCTACACCATCAAAAATGCAGAACGCCCATCCCGCAGAACACTTGTGAAAACCCAGCGTGAGCAGCATGCAAAAAATACGACACGCACTGTGCCGGCTCCGGAAAAAACTGTCACAACACCCTCGTCCTACAACAAAGTAGGCGACTATATGCCTGCCCTGCCTGCAACGGGCTATTCTCTCGGCGACGAAAAGGCGCCCATCACGGTTGTGGAATTTGTGGATTACGCCTGTCCGTTCTGTGCAACCTTTGCCACAAAAACACTTTCGACCATCCAGTCCCGCTACATCAAATCCGGCAAAGTGCGTTTTGTTTTCCGCAATTTCCCGCTTACGTATCATCCTGCTGCAACCGCAGCAGCCCAGGCCGTTGAGTGCAGCCGCGACCAGTCCGAATCGTACGCTCTCGAACTCCAGAAAAAATTCTTCGCAGAATCGTCAGACGATGACGGTCTCACGCAGGATGACGTCTACGCTGCGTTTGAATCTCTGAAGGGAATCGATACGGAAAAGATGTATTACTGTATTGATACCGAAGCCAAAGTCCCGCTCATCGAACAGGATATGCAGGATGCATCTGATGGCGGCATCGGCGGTGTTCCATCCTTCTGGGTCCTTGGCCCCAAGGGAAAAACCGTCCTCATGCAGGGCGCGCTTGATTTTGCTTCTTTCAAGAAAGTCTTCGATACGATTGGAAAGTAAGCGAAAATCAGGGCTACAGTGGACAAATAGCCGGCAAAAGGAGACAATGGCGCACTATTTCGTTTCTTTCCTTCTATGGTCGCCTTCCGCTCCATAACCGGCTCGATTCTGGCTGCAGCACTTTTACTCAGTGCGTCACCTGCTTCTGCCATTACCTATATTTCCACCCGTAGCAATACGGAGAATGCTGTGTCCTACGTCCAGCGCGAAGGATTCATGAACGGCTACGACAATGGATCGTTCGGTGAGAGAAACGTCGTCAACCGCGCCGAAATGGCGAAGGTGGTCACACTGATCGATAACGGCAATATCAACCGCTATAGCATGCGCTTGCCGTTCTACGATACCTCCAATACCGCCTGGTATACGCCTTATGTCATCTACGTGTATGGCAACGGATTCATGAGCGGATACCCGGATAACAGCTTCCGTCCGGATCATTCCATTACTTTTGCAGAAGCCGCAAAAGTGCTCGCACTTGCCTATAACCTCGATGCACGCACCACCTCTGGTGAATGGTACCAGGAATCCGTCCGCGCTCTTGCGGACCGCAACGCAATCCCGACCAGCATTGATTACGTGGAACAGACCCTCACACGCGGCGAACTTGCGGAGATTGTCTACCGTTTGGACAGCAACAACCGCAGCCGTTCCTCCCGCTCATACGAAGATCTTGTCGGTTCCAGCCGGTACGATTCCTATAATCGCTACAACCGCTATAGAACAACAACCTGCAACGGAGATGATGTGCAGATTTCCATCGAGAGCGATTCCCGCGGCGTCGGCCCGGGCGATACGCTCCGCTACACCATTGAAGTTGAAAACTGTAACGACGATGACCAGCTGATCGACGTCACCGCAAATATCGACAGCCAGACGTCCTACCTGTCTTCCTCCCCGGAATCCAATTCCCGCTACACAGACCGTCTCGAATGGCGCAATCTCCGCATCCGCAGAGGAGACACTTACACGATCACCCTGAGTGTTAGTGTCCGTTCGTTTGCAGGCGTGGATGACCGTATTGATCTGAGTGTCCGTGCAGAAGATGAAGACGGCGACGCGACAGGCTTCTCCAAGGCCATCTACCTGTCCGAGGACCAGAACTGCTGGCGCGATGCCCGTGGCGTCTACCGCTGCGACGATGATGATGACTGTTACTACTCCAATGGTCGCTACCACTGTGATGATTATGACAATGATGACGATTGCTACTACGACGCAAACAATCGTTACCGCTGCGATGACGATTATTACGATGATTACAACGATGATGATGATTGTTACTACTCCAATGGTCGCTACCACTGTGATGATTATGACAATGATGACAACGACGATTGCTACTACGATGCAAACAATCATTACCGCTGTGATGACGATTACTATGACGACTACAACGATGACGATAACGACTGTTACTACGATTCCAATGGTCGCTACCGCTGTGATGACGATTACTACGATGACTACAATGATGATTGTTACTACGACTCCCGCAACAACTACATCTGTTACTAAGATCCCGTTCTACAAAAAAGAGGGCACCTGCGGATAGCAAGGGGCCCTCTTTTTCTATCTGCTGATTACGCAGCTGTCGCAGTTTTTGCTGCTTCTTTTACTTTCTCTACAGAGTCTGTGGTTTTCTTCTGCAGCTTCTTGGCACTGTGCTCCACTTCTTTCTTGGCGCCGACCGCCTCATTGACCGCTGCTTTTGCATGCTTGCCTGCGCGGTAGAAACGCTTGCCAAGCTTCTTGCCGGTCTTGCTCATTTCTTCCGTGAGCCAGTTATGCACCGCTGCTTTCTTGATGGAACTTGCAACGTCCGCCGCATCTTTCTGTGCTTCTTCCTTCAGAAGTTCCAAAGCATCCTGTGCATTCTCTGCACTGAGCATTCTCTTTCGCAAAGTCGGACGGTTATACAGGTATGTCCCGACGGCACTGGCCGTCCCGAGTACGCCGATGGTGAGAGCTGTGCGCGCGCGCATAGGAAGGTGGGGGAGGGGATGTATCATCTGTGACGCGCAGTCCGCATGATTCTTACAACTCATGAATCATCATGTATACAAAAAGTATTCAAAGAGAAGAATATTGCTGTACCGCTACAGCTGTATTGTGGCTGCACAGAGAGGTAAAAATGAACAGGATAGTTTTCATACTCTGCAGATTCTCCTGCCGTTGACTCATTGCAGACTCGTTCTACAATCTGCCTAACGCATTCCCCACCGGAATGCATCAGGTGATTTTTGGAAACATCGGACGTGAATACATAAATTGATCAATAGGTCGTAGCATCCTGTGGGCCACGGTTCCCAGAATGCTACGACTTCTGATCTAGACAGAAGAGACGGGCGCGTGAATGCCCATGTGGGCTGTTTCCCTCTTTTTTTGCGCCGCTGTACTGCGGGCAACACCAAAAGGAACTACGCGATGCAGAACTTGTACGACTCCTCACCCCCGAATTTCGCTGAAGAATCCCACGAAGCAGGCCATCGAACCGCGAAGACGACCCCCGAGAGCGGCGGCAATCAAGCCAACTTGTTCTCCGTGATCTCGTAACCCGGGTGCCGAAACATGATCAGAGCCCCTCCGTTCAAAAAGTTTATTGTACGATAACCACGTTCGATCCAACCAAATTACCGCTTTTCACCGCCAGCTCCTCTCCAGGGGTTGGCGGTATTTTTATGTATGTCTGTATACTTCCCCCATGTCCCTCCGCACCTTTTTCCGTCCCACCCCGTGGACGGTCTCTATCAGCATCGTTCTTACTCTTCTTGCAGCTGTTGTGCTCTACGTTACGCTCATCTGCGCCCTTAATGGGAGCAGCGGCTGTCAGACGCCGCTCGCGTTGCAGGTTTTCATGATCGTCGCTGTCTGGCCAACAGTCATCGTCTTTCGTTTGCTCAACGGGATTGTCGATAGTGGCCTCATCGGCATCATCGGTGTTGTGCTCTCAGGACTCTGGATCTATACAGTGGTCTGTGCGGTGCGGGCTCTTGCCCATCTGCGCCGTTCATGAGTGCCGTGCTTCATCATGATGCGTGTCCGCTCTGCGATGGATCAATGCTGATTCCCGCATTCGAATGCCGCGATGATCTGGTCTCACACGAAACATTCACGATTGTCCGCTGCAGTGAGTGCGGCTTTCTTGTGACGCAGGATGCACCGGCGGAAGAGGAGATCGGTCGCTATTACACAAGCAGTGACTACATGCCACACGATATAAAACATGCAGGATTCATGAGAGCCATCAACACTATCCGCCGTCTCCTGCGTCTTCCCAAAAAACGCCGCCTGATTCAGCGTGTCACAGGCAGAAAAACCGGCCGCCTGCTCGATATCGGATGCGGCAACGGCGAGTTTGCACTGATGATGAAAAATGCCGGATGGGAAGTAAGCGCCACTGAAAGCAATGATGCAATGCGACAACATTGCACCGCTCTCGGCATCGACTGCAGATCCATCACCGCCATACACGACATTCCATCTGCAACATTCGATGTCATCACGCTCTGGCATGTGCTGGAACATGTGCACGATCTGCACGGCACTATGGCTCATATCCGCAGATTGATCGCAGAAGACGGCCGCATCATTATTGCAGTGCCCAACATCGGCGGGCCGCTCATGCGGTTTTATGGCATCCACGATGTCCCGCGTCACCTGTGGCATTTCCGTCCGGAAACACTCACACACCTGGCAGAAAAACACGGATTTGAAGTGGGGTCTATCCGGCCACTCTTTCTGGATGCGCTCTATATGGGTCTCTACTACGAACGTCTGTTACAAGGTATCGCTTTGCGCGGCATCCTGATCGGCATTATTGATGTGCTCTACGGCCTCATCCGCCCGCGCCATGCAGCATCACTCGTCTACGTGCTGCGCCCGGTCGCTTCTACCGAGTGAACGGTAGCGCCTGCGTAAGAGCCTGATAGCAAGAGACGGCCAGACTGCATGGAGCAGTGCAAAGGCGCGCAGAGAGAATCCGCGTGAGACCGGATAACGGATTTTTGAACGGCCATCTGTTGCGGCACGGAAAATGACCTCTGCCACATCGCGCGCCTGCAGCCACCACCCTGACGCATCCGTCATCTTTTTATATGCATCGTAATCCGCTGAATGCTCGTATGTTTTTTCGATCTTTGCTGCTTTCGCAAAAAATGCGGTGTCGATTTTATTGTACGGCTCAATCAGTTTTACACGGATTCCTTTGGGAGAAAGTTCATAGCAGAGCGACTCCATCCATCCTTCCACAGCCCATTTACTTGCAGCATAGACACTGTGATACGCAAGTCCCGCCCTCCCCGCAAACGAACTGATCGTCATCAAAACACCCGGATCGGTATTGGTGCGCAGAGCTATCCACGCTTTCGTCACGCGCATGGTCCCAAGCACATTGGTCCGCAGAATCCCCTCTATATCCGCATCTTTCATCTTTTCAAACGGCAACCGCACGCCCCATCCCGCATTATTCACAAGCACCGACGGAATCTGGTCGTCTTGCTGGAGTGTGGCAAAACACACATCAATCGATACAGGGTCATCAATATCCATCGTCATTCCTTTTATACGCGGATGATCCGGGTGACCACTTCCATCTCTGGTGCAGGCAATCACCTCCCAGCCGCGCTCCGCAAAAAGCAGAGCCGTCTCATGTCCAATCCCCGATGAGGTGCCGGTAATCAGGACGGAGTGTAACGAAGACATATCTCAAGTCTATCGTCCCTCTGCCTTCCGCGTACAGCTGCTATAGTGGCCGTCCATTATGCGCATTCTGGTCGTGAACCATCGGGACAGTACGCATCCGCAGGCGGGGGGACTGGAGCAAATTGTGCACCAGACCGGAAAATACTGGGTGCAGTGGGGACATGAGGTGGATGTGCTCTGTGCAGGATTTGCAGGAAGTGTCCGTGAGGAAAAAATTGATGGCATGCGCTTCATCCGCGGGCCGTCCGAATATTTCTTTCACTGGTGGGCGCCGTTCAAAGTCCGCCGGATGGATCCAAAGCGGTACGATGTGATCCTTGAATACATCAGCAAAGTGCCGTGTCTGACCCCTTTTGCTGCGGGGACAACGCCTGTTGCGGTCATGATTCCGCATCTCTTCGGCCGGACAATCTTCGAAGAATTATCAGTGCCCGCCAGCCTCGCGTGGATTGCGTACGAAAAAATGATCCCGTCCGTCTACCGCCGGTCACACTTCTGGGTGAACTCGCAGAGCACTGCGCGCGATCTCGCTGTACGCAGCATCCCACCGGAAAAAATCAGCGTGATCTATGCCGGTCTGCCGCCGGAATTATTCGTCCCAGATCCTCAGACAACAAAAACGCCGTATCCGAGCCTCATCTATATCGGCCGTCTCAAGCGCTACAAGCACATTGATCATATTCTCGATGCACTGACCCATCTTCTGATCCGTTTCCCGGATCTGCGACTCCGGATTGTGGGAAGGGGGGATGCGGAGACACAGTTGCGTACGCTTGCGGTGACACTCGGTATCAGTCATGCCGTGGATGTGTGTGGCTATGTGGATGAAGCCGGAAAGAAAAAGCTGCTCCAGGAATCGTGGGTGGCGGTGCAGACATCGTCCAATGAAGGATGGGGACTTGCCGTCACCGAAGCCGGTGCCTGCAGTGTGCCGACGGTCGCGAGTGATTCCCCGGGACTCCGGGAATCCGTCCGCGACGGGGAGACCGGCTATGTTGTTCCGCATGGCGATACACACGCACTTGCTGCAAAAATTGAAGATCTCCTTCTTCATTCCGACCGCCGCGCTGCTATGGGCAGTGCCGCCCGGATATTTGCGTCGCAGTTTTCATGGGAGATGACCGCACGCAATGCCCTGGCATTCTTGCAGACAGTGAGCGTAGAGCAGTCTCACGCATCCCCGAAGGTCTGACGCAGACATTGCCGCATACCCCGTGGGTCCTTGATGTGCGTTTTGCCATCAGAGAGGGGATAGATCAGCATGCCGTCCGTGTCTTTATACCGGCTGTAAGTATCGATATAGGGAAGGCCGTGCAGAGCTGCCAGTGATTGCAGCTGTTGATTGAGTCTGTACGTGTAGCGCGACCGCTCTTCATCTGTGCCCTGTGGCCGGAACACTCTGAAATCCTCCAGATAGTGTGCCCGTGCAGGTGGTGTCACACTCATAATCACTATTGTCACTCCATCCATTTGCGCTCTGAGGATCGACTCTATATAGGAGCTCGCAAGCGTAGTGATCACCTCTTCTTCTGTTCGTCCTGTTTCTATCTGCTTTTTGATGTGACAACGGCAATCGATTTCCCCGAATGACAGGCAGATCGTATCACCTGTTCGCAGCAGTCTTTGCGGCCACAGGAAAGACTGTGTCGAAAAAAGCGCAAACGGCGTGAGTCCATCCCGTCCGATCCGATGCATGGTGACCGGTCCCAAAGGCAGACGGATGATGGACGGCAGTGTGCGGAACGTAAAATCCGCATGACTGTCTCCAATGGAAAAAGTAATCGCCTTTCCACGCAGCCGACGCAGGATGCAGTATAACCGCATCAGTGGATGACCGAATGTGACGCCGGGCAGATAGGCAGCCGTGACAGACCACCAGTGCAGACGCCGCAGGAGAGGGGAGAGATACGTCATATTTCTTCTGCAGATAAACGTATGGGGAATGCACCAGCTGAGCGCAGCAGAAAGAGGCGCAGTGGTTCATAGTGGTACGCAGCTCCGGATGTGGCAAAGTGGCTGCCCACCAGATCATCACGCACAAAAAATGCATTCCCGCCGCTAAAGTTGCAGCCGACGAGCGTGTAGCCTTTTTCTTTCCCGAGTTTTTCCAGAGAGGACAGGCTCGCGCCGTAGTACGTGTCGCGTGTCCAGACATGCGCCGGATTTTCTTTCATGATCCACTCGACCGGAGGTCTGTGCAGTGCATTGTATTCAATGACGACGACCCGCGGCCGCTTGTGCACGATGCTCTTCCACAGCCAGTAATCATTGCCGTCAGTATCAATGGAGAGCAGATCCGGTTCATCATCCACGCCGGACTGCACGAGGAGGCCATCAAATGTCTGCGCAGTCGCGGCTGTGTGTATCACTATCAATTTTTTTCCGCTGATGGCGTCCGCATGTGCGCGGCGGATGCTGCGGCAGGAGCGGGGATTGCTCTCGATCCAAAGGCCGGTCCATCCCTGCAGGAGGAGATACAAGGAGTTGCATTGGTACCCATTCCCAACGCCGCATTCCACAAAGACGCGGTTTGTCACACCAATGCGCCGGAAAATTTCTGCAATGATGCCGTCTTCGCCGCTTTGCGAGTAGGCCTGGAATTCAAAGCGATTTAAGCGTTTTGGATCGCTGTATACAGGATTATCGAAGAGGTGTTCTTTTCTATATGCATCAATCCGGGCGTCTTTTCTGGCCCGCAGACGTGCTATGAGCGGAAAGCGGGCGAAAGTTCTTGCAAACGGGAGCATGGTTCTGAGTGTAGGCATTTTGTCTCTTCTTTTATAGTGTCCTGTTCTGGCGTCCATTGATTCCTGCAGAAAGCTGCAAAATACATTTGACTCTTCGGGGAAAGGTTTCTAAACTCCCCCCACTTTCTCCTCGCTTACGTTCGAGGCCGCCTTTACGTCGCCCCCAAAGCGCTAAACAAGCAGCCCAGAGGAACCTCCAAGCACTCCTATGATTGGTCTCATCGCCAAAAAGATCGGTATGTCACGCGCTTTCCTCGCCACAGGTGAGGCAGTGGCTGTCACATATCTTGAAATTCAGCCGAACACCGTTGTTCGCACAAAAACCAAGGATAAAGACGGTTACGATGCCGTTGTCCTCGGAATCGGTGCAAAGCAGTGGAAGAGCCGCAAGGGTGCTGAACACACCCGCTATTCCGTACAGAAAGAGTTCCAGGTGGAATCTCTGGATGGTATGGAAGCCGGCAAATTGCTGAATGTTGACATTTTGCCGACAGAAAGCATGGTCAGCGTCGAAGGAATCAGCAAAGGAAAAGGATTCGCCGGTGTTATGAAGCGCCACGGGTTCCACGGAGGACCGAAGTCCCATGGTTCCCACTTCAAGCGCGAACCGGGTTCCATCGGTATGCGTACCTGGCCTGGACGTATCTTTAAAGGAAAGCGAATGGCCGGACACATGGGTCTCGAAAAGATGACCATCAAGCACCGTCCGGTGATTATCAATGATGCATCCAAGAATCTGATTGCCATCAAGGGTCCTGTTCCGGGTCCGAATGGCACGCACGTGTTCCTTACTCTCGAACAATCCAAGTAATTTTTATGACTATTGATGTTTTCTCCGCTACCGGCTCCAAAGTGAAGACTCTGGAATTGCCCGCATCCCTCTTCGGAGGCGACGTCAACTGGGGTCTCATGCACCAGGCTGTCACTATGCAGCAGGCAAACCGCCGCCAGTCTCCCGCTCACGTCAAAACACAGAGCGAAGTGCAGGGTTCCACACGCAAGATCCGCGCCCAGAAGCACACAGGAGGCGCCCGCCACGGTGCTATCCGTAACCCGCTTATGCGCGGAGGAGGAAAGCTCTTCGGTCCGAGAAACATCATGAACCGTGACCAGGATATGCCGAAGAAAATGCGTCACGCTGCACTGCGCAGCTGTCTCGCCGCTCAGGCAGAAAAGGGTGCAATCGTTGCAATCGAAAGCTTCCCGGACACTATCAAGACGAAGACATTGACCGATCTGCTCAAGAAGATGCCCGTTGAATACGGACGCAAGATCCTCATTGTAAGCCCGGCTGAGCACAAGGCTCTCCAGCTCTCCGCCCGCAACATTGCTGCCGTTGAAACCGTCCGCGCGTCCTATCTGAACGCTGAGGAGGTGCTCCAGGCACGTCACATTGTCTTCCTGGTGGATGCAATCGACGAAGCAGACAAGGTCTTTGGAAAGAAAGAGACTGTTGCAAACACAACCAAGAAGGAGATTGTTGAAAAGAAGCCGCGTGCTGTGACAGGTAAAGTCATCGGTAAGAAAGCAGCAGCCCGCAAGGCCGCCGCTGAAAAATCCTCTACCAAGAAATCCTAACCCCTCTCATGGATATCTCCCGCATCATCCTCGGCCCGATTGTTACAGAGAAAGCGGAACGCATGAAAACGTCCCGTAACTACACGCTGAAAGTCTGGAACAACGCAACGAAGATCGACGTGAAGGCCGCTCTCAAGAAGTTCTACAACGTTGATGTCGCGTCTATCCGTGTTATGCGCACCACCACCAAGTCCCGTGCTCTCGGAGCCGGACGCGTGATGGTCAAGCGCAGCCCGTCCAAGCGTATGATGGTGACTCTCACCGAAAAAAGCCCTGCTCTCGATTTCTCCAAATTTAAAGCCTCCTAATTCAACCCATGCCGCTCAAGAAGCTTAAACCAACGACCTCTGCACGACGCGCGTACACCGTCGCGGACTTCTCTGAGCTGACAAAAGTTCGTCCGGAGAAGGGTCTCACCAAAGGCAAGAAGCGCATCTCCGGCCGCGACAACCGCGGACGCATCGCTATCCGCCGCCGCGGTGGAGGCCACAAGAAACTGCTCCGCGATATCGACTTCCGCCAGATTGATAAGGCAGGAGTCCCGGGAACAGTCGCGTCCCTCGAATATGATCCAAACCGCACTGCGTATATCGCTCTCGTGAGCTATGCAGATGGTGAGAAGCGCTACGTTATTGCACCGCAGACCATGAAAGTCGGTGACAGTATCGTCTCCGGTGAGCGCACCAAGGTGAAAGTCGGTAACCGCATGCAACTCCAGTACATTCCGGTCGGATATAAGGTCCACAACGTGGAAATGCGTCCGGGACAGGGAGGTCAGATTGTCCGCTCTGCAGGAACATCCGCAACACTCGTCGGCTTCGACGGCAACTTTGCCCTCATCGAACTGCCATCCAGCGAAATGCGCAAAGTGCAGAAGGAGTGCAGTGCAACCATCGGTATCGTCTCCAACCCTGAACACAGCCTTATCAGCTGGGGAAAGGCAGGACGTATGCGCTGGCGCGGTATTCGCCCGCATGTGCTTGGTAAGGCGATGAACGCCGTTGATCACCCGCACGGAGGAGGAGAAGGTCACAACTCCATCGGTCTCAAGGCCCCGAAGACAAAGTGGGGAAAGAAGGCCCTTGGTGTCAAAACCCGCAAGCGCAAGCTCAAGAGCAGCGACCTTATCGTTCGCCGCCGCGTGAAGAAGAACAAGAAGAAATAATCCCCCTTAGAACCCACTCTCACTCTTATTCTCACCTCTTATGTCCAGATCTCTCAGCAAAGGCCCCTACATCGATGAGCGCCTGCTCGGTAAAGTGATGGCTCAGATCGCCAAAGGCGAGAAGAAGATCATCAAGACCTGGGCTCGCGGTTGCGACATCCCGCCTGAGTTCGTCGGATTCACCTTCGCTGTCCATAACGGCAAGGAATTCCTCCCCGTCTACGTCACAGAACAGATGGTTGGTCACAAGCTCGGAGAGTTCTCCTGGACCACAAAGTTCAAGGGTCACGGAGGAAAGATGGCCGCCGCTCCTGCTCCAGGCAAGTCACCCGCTAAGAAATAATCCCTCTACATCTCACCTCTCAATCTCAATCTCAACCCACCCATGAAAGCCTATCTCCGTTCCGCCCGCATCGCTCCGAAGAAAGCAAACATCATTGCCATGATGGTGCGCGGCATGCGCGTGGATGCAGCTCTCTCGGCTCTGTCCAAGACGAATAAGAAAGGCGCCCGCATGGTGGAGGAGCTGGTGAAGTCTGCTGTTGCAAACGCTCAGCACAACGACAAGCAGAAGGCAGGAAACCTCATGATCAAGACCATCATTGTGAACCAGGGAACAGCCTACCGCCGCGGTGTGCCGATGGCTCGCGGACGTATGCGCATGATGAACAAGTTTATGAGCCACATCACTCTCGCACTCGGTATTGCAGATGGTGTCCATGCAGAGGCTCAGGCAAAGAAAGAAGTGAAGGCTGCCGCTAAAAAGCCCGCAACTACGAAGAAACCCGCTTCACAAGCAACGAAAACTCCTGTAAAAGAGACCAACACATCTTCCACTCAGCCCGTAACCGCGACAAGCGAAGTGCAGGCCGAGCCGGTTGTTTCTGATGGTTCATCCCCGTCGTAATTCCTCTCCTTTCCTACTCCTCAACCTCACCATCCCATGGGTCAAAAAGTTAACCCCAACGGCTTCCGAATCGGTATCACCCACACGTGGTCCTCGATCTGGTTCGCGAGAGGCAAGAAGTACCGCGATCTGTTCCTTCAGGATCAGCTCATCAAGCGGCACATCATGACCAAGATGAAGGATGCAGGAATCAGCGAGATCGGCATCGAACGCGGAAAGCGCGTGTCTGTGTCTATCCAGTCCAGCAAGCCCGGTATCCTCATCGGCAAACAGGGTGCTGCAATCGAAGACCTCAAGAAGGATCTCGAGAAGCGTTTCGGAGGAAACTTCGAAGTCGTGATCCAGGAAATCCGTTCCCCGGACACAGACAGCGTCACGATTGCAGAAAACATCCAGGCACAGATTCAGCGCCGTATGCCCTATCGCCGCGCAGCCAAGATGGCCATTGAAAAGGCAATGCAGTCCGGTGCCCTGGGAGTCAAAGTTCTCGTCTCCGGCCGCCTCAATGGTGCAGAAATCGCCCGCAATGAAATGTTCAAAGAAGGCAACATCCCCTTGCAGACCCTCCGTGCAGATATTCACTTCTCACGCCGCCACGCCATTACAAAGTTCGGCACAATCGGTATCAAAGTCTGGGTCTATAAAGGAATGGTGTTCAAGAATATCCAGCAAGCTCAGTCATCCGCACTTCCTGCCAACCAGTAATCCCTCTCACCCATGTTAGAACCTAAAAAGCTCAAGTATCGGAAGCCCCACAGAAACCGCGGCGCGGTTGGAGGCAAGGCTACGCGTGGAGCAACTCTCGCGTTCGGTTCTATTGGACTGAAGGTGGTGGAGAGCGGAGAAATTACAGCCCGCCAGATCGAAGCCGCACGTAAGGCAATGACTCACTCTGTCCAGCGCGGCGGAAAAATCTGGATCCGTATCTTCCCGCACACTGCCGTCACAAAGAAAGCAGCAGAAGTGCCGATGGGAGCAGGAAAAGGATCACTCGAATACTTTGCAATCACTCTCAAGCGCGGCGTCATGGTGTTTGAAATGGACGGTCTGCCGGAAGCAAAAGCCCGCGAAGCTCTCCGCTTGGCCAGCCACAAGCTCCCGCTGAAGACAAAGATCGTCAGCAAGATTGCTCCTGTTGTCACAGATGATGAGTCCACTTCTTCCCTCGCCGCTTAATTCTCATGGCAACCACCCTCACCACCAAAGAGCTCAGAAACATGCAGACGGATGATCTCCGCAAGGAGATTGCCGAAAAGCGTCTGATCGTCGGCAAAATGCACATTGATGTGCAGATGCGCTCCGAGAAAGATACCGCACGTTTCCTCCGCGAGAAGAAAGAACTGGCTCGTATGCTGACAATCCTCAACGAAAAATCAGTTTCCGCTCCTGCCAAGACTCCATTGAAAACTGCAAAGAAAACCGCTAAAGTCTCCGCCCCCACAGCCAAATGATTACGAAGAAAGGCATCGTCACATCGGCAAAAATGACAGGCACCGTTACGGTGACCACCCACCGTCAGGTGAGCCATCCTCTGTATAAGAAGAGCTTCCGCCGCAGCAAGAAATTCCTGGTGGATCTGAACAAAATGACAGATGTCGCTGTTGGTGACGAAGTCCTGATCGAAGAGTGCAAGCCACTCTCCAAGAACAAGCATTTCCTCCTGAAAGAAGTCCTCAAGCGCGTTCCGCGCGTTGGCGAGATGTCCGTGGAGAAAGACGTGGCGAACGCCATGACCCGCAAAGCAACCGACTCTACAGAATCCACTGAACCCACCTCCAAATGATCCAGCAGCAGACCTACCTCACCGTGGCAGATAACAGCGGCGCCAAGCAGGCTATGTGCATCCGTGTTCTCGGAGGAACAGGCCGTCGCTATGCACGCGTAGGAGATGTGATCGTTGTATCTATCAAAGATGCTGCTCCGCGTGGAACAGTGAAGAAGAAAGCAGTGGAGCGTGCCGTCGTCGTTCGCGTCCGCACCCTGACCCGCCGCAAGGATGGATCCGGTGTCCGCTTTGACGACAATGCCTGTGTCATCATCCAGAAAGACGGTGTTCCCAAGGGAACACGCGTGTTTGGTCCCGTCGCTCGCGAACTGCGTGCAAAGGGCTACCAGAAAATTATTTCCCAGGCTCCCGACGTACTATGAAGATCCATACAGGTGACGTTGTTGTCATTATGACCGGCAAAGACAAGGGAAAGCAGGGAACTGTCACCCGCGTCCTCGAAACAAAGAGCCGTGTCGTGGTCGAAGGCATCAACATGCGCACACGCCACATCAAGAAGACCGCTCAGGGTCCGGGTCAGCGTGTCACATACGAAGCAAGCATTCACGTCAGTAACGTTGCTATCCTTGATCCGAAGACAAAGAAGCCGACACGTATCGGATACAAGATCGACGAAAAGACCGGACGCAAGTCCCGCATTGCCAAGGCAAGCGGAGAGGTCATCGTGAAGGCAGTCACCAAGGCTGCAACGGAGAAGTCCACTAAGAAATCTGATACGAAAGATACTGCAGTCAGCGCTCCCAAGAAGCAGGCCTTCTGGAAGAAGACAGATGCAGAAGGAGGAAAGACCACTGATTCCAGCAAGACCAATGACGCAGGCGGCACGTCCTTTACAGCCGCACATCGCTCCCAAGGTGGATAAACATGGCTTACGCAACTCTCCATGACCGGCTCCGCGGCCCGATCGCCGACGCTCTCAAAAAAGAGCTTGGCATCACCAACGTACACGCGCTCCCGAAGATCAAGCAGGTCGTCGTGAACGTCGGTATCAACCGCACAAAGATGGAAGGAAAAGAAATGCAGGAACTGATTGAAGAAGCACTCATGAAAATGACCGGACAGAAGCCGGTGTTCCGTGAGAGCAAGAAGTCCATCTCCAACTTTAAAATCACAAAAGGCCGTATCGTCGGCGCTATGGTCACACTGCGTGGCCGCAAGATGGAAGAGTTCCTCGACAGACTCATCAGCTACGTCCTGCCCCGCATCCGCGACTTCCGCGGTCTCCCGACAAAGCTCGACGGTCACGGTAACTACGCGATCGGTCTGAAGGATCACACAGTCTTCCCGGAAATCCCGGCACTCGACATCCAGAAGACATTCGGCTTCCAGATTCAGATCACGACAACCGCTGGCAACGATGAAGCCGGCAAAGCCCTCCTCAAGCAGATTGGTATGCCGTTCCGTCCGGATCGCAAATCAGAATCTGGTAACTAAGTCCTTGACCCCTTCCTTTCTCTTCTAGAGAATCCCCACTCTTCACTTCCCATGGCCCGCCTCGCTCTCGTCAACCGGCAGAAAAAGAACCTCGACGCCTTCATGAAGGCGAAGATGGAGGGTAAGAAAACCGCTTTCCCAACACGCGTCTACAACCGCTGCAAGCTGTGCGGACGCCGCCATGGATTCATTCGCTTCTTCGGTGCTTGCCGCATCTGCGTCCGTGAACTCGCCGCCAACGGCGAAATCCCGGGTCTCACCAAATCTTCCTGGTAATCCCCATGACCTACGTCAACGACCCCATCGGCGACCTTCTGACCCGCATTCGCAATGCCCAGGCTGCAAAGCGCAAGTATACGACTGCTCCGTGGTCACGTATGAAGCAGGAACTCTGTGAGCTGCTCCAGCGCGAAGGAATGCTCCAGACTGTCGAAGTAAAAGGAGAGAGTCCCAAATTGAATCTTCTTGTGACGTTTGTCCCAGGCAAGACCCTCATTCTCAGCCGCGTCAGTAAGCCGGGACGCCGCCACTACAGCGGAGCATCCGAACTGAAGCCCGTTCTCCGCGGATACGGCATTGCCATCCTCACTACGAGTGAAGGCCTGCTGACCGACAAAGAAGCGCGCAAGCGCAACGTCGGTGGAGAAGTTCTCTGTACCATCGCCTAACATGTCTCGCATTGGAAATAAAACAGTGGCTATCCCGTCCGGTGTGACCGTTGAGCTCAAGGGCTCAGTTGTCCACGTGAAGGGTCCTAAAGGAGAGCTGAAATACGAGCTTCTCCCGGAAGTCACGCTTGTCGTGGAAGGATCTGCTCTGACTGTCGGTCGCAAGGTTGACACAAAGGATGGACGCGCACGCCACGGTCTCACCCGCGCCCTTGTTGCAAACATGGTGAAAGGTGTGTCTGAAGGCTACCAGAAGCAGCTCGAAATTATCGGAGTCGGTTACAAGGCCGCTCTGAAGGGAAAGACTCTGGTGCTGAACCTCGGTCACAGCCACCCGATTGACTTCGCTATCCCCGCTGAGGTTGAAATCGTCCAGGACGAGCGCAACAAGAACATCCTGCGCATCCAGGGCGCTGACAAGCAGCTTGTTGGACAGGTTGCAGCTCGCATCCGCGAACTCCGCCCGCCTGAACCGTATAAGGGCAAAGGAATCCGCTACTCCGATGAACACGTTCGCCGCAAGGTCGGTAAGGCAGCAACCGCGAAGGGCGGATAACCAGTAACCAATAACCAGTAACCAACCAACCCCGTCTCCCATGTTACTCAAGAAGATTCAAGACCGGCTCGCTCGCAAGCGTCGCATCCGCGCCAAGATCAGTGGCACAGCTGCACGCCCGCGCCTCACTGTCTACCGCTCGCTGACATCTCTGTCCGCTCAGCTCATTGATGACGAGGCAGGCCGCACGCTCTGCAGCGCTTCCACCAAGGAAGCAAAGGCAACCCTGAATATCGACGGTGCAAAGAAAGTCGGTGAACTTATCGCCAAGAAAGCAAAAGACGCCGGCATTACAACCGTGCTCTTCGACCGCAACGCCTACAAGTACCACGGACGCATCAAGGCTCTCGCCGACAGTGCACGCGAAGGCGGACTCAACTTCTAATTTCCACCCCTCCTCACCCAGCCCATTCCCATGGCCAAGACTTCCTCCCCAGACCGGCAGAACAAACGCGACCGCGGTCAGCGTGCTCCCTCCGAATTTACGGAGACCACTCTCTCTGTCGATCGTGTGACACGCGTGGTGAAAGGAGGACGCCGCATGCGTTTCCGCGCCATTGTTGTTGTCGGAAACAAGAAAGGTAAAGTCGGACTCGGTACGGGAAAGGCAAACGAAGTGCAGTCTGCAGTGCAGAAGGCAACCAAGGATGCCAAGCGCAAGATGATCCGCGTGCCACTTACCAAGGGCACCATCCCGCACAACGTTGACGTGAAATTCAAAGCAGCCAAGCTTCGCCTGATGCCTGCATCCGAAGGAACAGGAATCATTGCCGGAGGCGCACTCCGTGTGATCTTTGATCACGCCGGTGTCCGTAACGTGCTCGCAAAGCGTTTCGGTACAGGCAACACGCTCGTGAACGCACAGGCAACATTCAAAGCTCTCGAAAAACTGAAGGGTCTCCGCGCCGGTATGGTCGATGACACCGCTCCGGTTGTTCCGGTAGCCGATGTTGCAGCCGCTCAGGTGAAGGCAGTTTCCAAGGACCAGGTCGTTGGCGGAAACCTCGTCGAGAAGCCTAAAGCAAAGAAGGAGGACAAGGCTGCGTAAGTTGTCCGATGCTCTTGATTTAGAAAAACTGAAGGGTAGTTTGACGTTTATGGAAAAAGCCCCAACCGTAGACGATGTCCGTACCGCGCTCACAGGAGCAGAGGTTTTTGCAGTCCGTTCTCTTGAAGGAGTGACGCAAGTGGTCTGTGCAGATCGTGCAAGCATTGCCCGACACATTACGGAATTACTGGCCGCACATCATCTGTGCGTCAGAGAATTTCTGTTGATGCACCCGGACGGGAAGACAACGCTCTCTCTGCAGGATGATGGTTCTGTCACACAGGGAAATTTTGATAAAGCTGGCAAGCCGGTCAGGACTCATATTCATCCTGCGCCTTCACATGAGAGCCTGACGAAAATAGATGCGCCTGCGAAAGCCGGATAATCCGCATCATTTGCTTCCCACTATCTTCTGTCCCGGAAGCAGTACACCTCCAAAGTGCTCCACCCAGATGCCGGAAAACACGCCGACACCAATATCACTATAGTCTGGACTGAGGATGGCTGCGCGATGTGTGCTTGATTTCATCCAGTCGGCCATCACCTCATCAGCCGTTTTCTGTCCGCGTCCGAGATTCTCCCCTAAAGAAAATCCTTTGATACAATTGCAGTCTTCCGAATAGGAATGTGCGTAGTACCCGGTCGCTGCAATACGGTCTTTGACTGTCTCCCCTTTAGGGCTCACGTGCCCGAAAAATCCCTCTTCCGCCATCTGCTGCGCGTAGCGCTGTGCGGATTCCTCCAGTTGCGTGCTGTAAATAAGCGGCTTCAGTCCGGCTTTCAGGCGCTCACCATTCACGAGCATGACAATCTGCGTGCGCAGTTCCGGCAGTGTCGGCTGCGGTTTGACTGCTGCAGAATGCAGAGCAGCAGGGGAGGCGGCGCTGAAGACAACTTTTGTTTTGCGTGTGGAAATAAGATCGTAGAGCACCAGCTTATTTTCCGACTGATCGATGGCGATCTGCTGTTCATCAAGAATTGTTTTTGCAGAAGGATTATAGAGACGGACGAATGTCTGGATACTCTGCAGCGCCTGCATGTGCGTTATTTTTTTATCGGCACCAAAATACTGTGTGTTATCCTGCAGTGGAAGTTTAAAGACGCGGACAATGCCCGCATATTCTGCGTACCATGCATCTTTCGGCACATCCAAGAATGAGTGTGCGTACCCGGTCGGAACGGTGAAGGTGAGTGTGAGCATTTTCAAAAACTCTGCGCGGTTCACCGCGTCATTCGGACGCAGCTTTTTGTCCGCGTTCGCTTTCAGAATGCCGACACGTTCTGCCGCGAGCATGTAGGGCTCGAACCAGTCGCCGCGGCGGATATCGGAAAACTGCCCGGTGTTTTTGATGACCGCGACGTTCGGGTTTCGTGCAAGGAGAAGAGCCGTTGCCGCTTCTGCGCGCGTGACGGTTTCCGTCTGACCGCTGTTTGCGGGCTGCACTGTCTGCGGAAGCAGGCTGAAGGCGAGGGCCAGTGAAGCAAGAATATGGCTGAACATTGCGGTTTGTTTGTATTTATATTATACAATAATACTCTAATTATAGCAATTATAGGCGTCCCTCTCCTTTATCTTATAAAGCCAAAATAAGCCATTTTAAGCCATAATTGTTCGACAAAACACGTGTTTTTCATGGCCACCCCCGAAAGCTGAAAGCAAAAAGCTACAAGCTGCCAATAATTCCCCTTGAACTTCTCTGTACAAGCAAGTACCATCGCGGCCTCTTATGTTGCACTCTCTTCGTCCAGCTACCGGCTCCCGCAGACTCCCAAAGCGCGTTGCGCGTGGTAATAGCGGAAAAGGCGGCACAACAGCCGGACGTGGTACAAAGGGTCAGCAGTCCCGCACGGGTAAGGGCAGAAACCACGGTTTTGAAGGAGGACAGGTTCCTCTGATCCGCCGCCAGCCGAAACTGGGCGGTTTCACCAGCCTCAATCACAAAACATACGAAGTCATCAACCTCGCGACGCTCGAAAAGACTCTTGATGCAGGCACCTACACACTTGCAGACCTTCTGAAGAAGCGTCTTGTTCGCAAGGGAACGCTCGTCAAGCTCCTCGGACAGGGCACTGTCTCCAAGAAATTCGACATTCAGGTGCACGCAGCGTCCAAGGCAGCCAAGGCAGCGCTCGCAAAAGCAGGCGGCACGCTCACGATCGTTCGCGATTAATCATTGACAATGGTATCCAAACGGTCGACTATCGTTACAATCTGATCGACTTCTTTCATCAGCAGTTCCTCGCTTTTCTATGTTCACCTATCTGCGTCAAATCTGGCACACCAAGGATCTGCGCAAGCGCATCCTTGTCACACTCGGACTCTTGCTCGCGTATCGCGTGCTTGCACACACTCCGATCCCGGGAACCGATCCCATTGCTCTCAACCAGTTTTTGAGCAGCAGCAATAACGGCGGACTGCTCGGTGTGTTTGCCGCACTCACAGGAGGTGGCATCAATAACTTTTCGATCGCTCTCCTTGGTCTCTCTCCGTACATCAACGCATCCATTATCATGCAGCTGTGCTCCGTGATCTTCCCGAAGCTTGAGGCTCTCAGCAAAGAGGGGCAAGCCGGACAGCAGACGATGAACCGCTACACACGCTGGCTCAGCTTCCCGCTCTGTTTCCTGCAGAGCTACGGATTCCTCGTGCTCATCGGTCGTGGTGGTATCAACCTCGTCGATCTCACTTTCCCGAATGTCATCCTCCCGATGCTGTTTGTGACCGCGGGTTCTGTCTTCCTGATGTGGCTTGGTGAAATGATTACAGAGAAGGGAATCGGAAACGGAATTTCTCTCATCATCTTCACGGGTATCGTTGCAGAAATCCCGACACAGATCAGCGCGATGTATCTTGCCGGTACAAGCGGCAACCAGGGTGCATTCATTCTCTTCGCCATTCTCTCCCTCGCGATGCTCATCGCCGTTGTGCTCTTTACCGATGCACACCGTCTCATCCCGATCACCTACGCCAACCAGGGTGCAGGTCGCGGTGTACAGGGCGGACTGCCGATTCGTCTGAACCAGGCCGGAATGGTGCCCATCATTTTCGCGATCTCTCTCGTGACACTGCCTGCGATCCTTGCGCAGTTCCTGCAGACCGCACCACGCTTCCAGGGGGTCATCAGCTTCATCAACACGTACTTCAACGCACAGAACCCGAGCTACCCGTACATCATCGCATACTTCCTGCTCGTGCTTCTCTTCACCTTCTTCTACGTGTCTGTCACGTTCAAGCCGGTGGAACTTGCAGAGAGCATTCAGAAGCGCGGCGGTTTCGTGCCGGGTATGCGTCCGGGAAAGCAGACAGCAGATCTTCTCCAGAAGACCAGTAATAACCTGAACCTCTGGGGCGGTATCTTCCTCGGTGTTGTTGCCATCCTCCCGATTCTCTTCACGAAGTTCTCCAACCTCGATGCGCAGAACCTGATCGTCTCCGGTTCCGGACTCATCATCATGGTTGGTGTTGTGATGGAGCTCATTCGCCAGGTGAATGCGCAAATGCTCGCGCACGATTACGACAAGCTCGTCTAAATATTTTTTGCATCTTGCTTACAGCAAAATCCCGTCATCCAAGTGGAGACGGGATTTTTTTTAGAGGTCTTTTCTGTCGTTCGATGATTGGAAGCAATTACTGTATGACAGCAAGAGCCTGTTCTTCTTGAAGAACGATGAGAAGTTTTTCTAGTCTCGTCGTCTCCAGTGTGTCCCAGTTCTCCTTTTTGAATCTGAGCGCTTCTTTCGCTTCAGAAATCGCATCCTGTGTTCGTCCGGCTGCGTCCAGGCAGATGACATATTGGAGGCGGTCCGCCATTTTCAGGGGCGTATTTCTGACCACTTTCTCCATCAGCTTGGCTGCATAGTCGTGATCTATATCCCATTTCAACAACCATTGTGCGTATACGCCATGTACGCAGTAGGTATCGCGCGGAGCAGTCTTCAACAGATTCTCAAAAACGCTGCGGGCTTTTTCAATTTCCCATTTTTCGGCGAACGCAATGCCGACATGGAGAATGGCTGACGGGCAGATCGGATCTTTTTCCGAGAGAAGCAGCGATTCGTTCCAGAGAGCATAGGCGGCATCAATCTGTCCCAATTTTGCAAAAGCCTGCGCGCGTCGCAACTTGCCCTGCCTGCTGTCAGCAGGAACGGGGTCGAATTGGGTTTGCATAATCCAGCTCGATGCCCTTTTTGCGTCGGGTCCCGATTCTAAAATTTTTTGATCAAGAGCCACTTGTTCCATGCTTATTCGGAGAGAGCTTTGCACAAAAGACGTGACAATGAGTGTGTTGATCCCATATACACACAGAAGAAGGATTGGAATGGACGCATAGGGGTTGGAAAACATCAGACGTTTCATGGCATTACTTCCTTTCACCGGTGAGGAAAAGATCGGGTTTTCTAGCTCTACTAAGCTATAGGTCTAATGTATAGTATATAGTACAAAACTCAATACGCTGCTTTTAGGAGCCCTTTTCTAAAAAGACTGGCCAGCAGAGGATCTGTCCGCTAGTCTGCCCCGGCCTTCGCTGGAGTTTTGGCACGTCTGATGACCTCTTTGGTCTGTTGTGCCGGCTTCAGGACTTCTTCTTCACTGACAGCTATGGATCTCCTGCTCTTCGGTATTCAGGGCTCTGGAAAAGGAACGCAAGCAAAGCGGCTCGCCGCGGAGCACGGCTACCATATTTTCGAAGCAGGAGGAGAACTCCGGAAGATCGCTGCATCCGATACCGATCTCGGACACAAAGTGTCGTCCTACATTGACCACGGACACCTGGTGCCGTTTGAAATTATCATGGAAGTCGTACGCACATCCGTTGCCGCACAGCCACTCGACGAAAAACTTCTCTTCGATGGTATTCCCCGTGACATGGATCAGAAGCGGGCGTTTGATGCCCTGATGAATGATCTTGGTCGTGATTTCCGTTGTGTGCACTTAGTGGTCGACGAAGAAGAGGCACTCAAGCGTGTGCAGCAGCGTGCACAGGAGCAGGGGAGGGCAGACGATGCGAACGAGGAATTCATCCGCCGCCGCATGAATCTGTTTCATGAAAAAACCGAGCCCGTCATCAACGACTACCGCATGCAGGGGAAAGTGATTGATGTGGGCGGGGAGGGGACGATGGATGAGGTGTATGAGAATATCATTGCAGCCCTTTGAGCTTTCGGCTTCTAGCTGTCAGCTTTCAGGATCTTGTCGTGTGTGTATCTTTTTGAAAAAGCTAGAAGCTGAAAGCTAAAACCTATAAGCTGGTCTCATGTCTGGTATCCAGGTTTTCACCGAGTCAGAAATCACATCCTTCCGCAAAGGCGGGAAGATTCTGCGTGGCTGTCTGGAGATGCTCCGCGGTAAAGTTGCGGCCGGTGTCACCACCAACCAGCTTGATGCCCTTGCCGAATCGTATATCCGCGAACACGGAGGTATTCCTGCCTTCAAAGGATTTCACGGCTACCCGGCAACACTCTGCACCTCAGTGAATGATGAGTGTGTGCATGGCATCCCCAACGATGAAGTACTGCAGAACGGCGACATTGTCTCCCTCGACTGCGGCGTTATTTACGATGAACTCTATACCGATGCCTGTATTACGGTGGGCGTCGGCAACATTTCCAAGGAAGCCCAGAATTTATTGCATGTCACCGAGAATGCCCTCGCGGACGCCGTCTCTTTTCTGAAAGCAGGCGTGCGGGTGGGGGATGTATCCGCCCTCATTCAGGCATCCGTTGAAAAAGGCGGCTGCCGTGCAGTGAAGTCACTCACGGGTCATGGTCTCGGAAAAACGCTCCATCAGTATCCGGATATCCCAAACCTTGGCAAAAAGGGGACTGGCCCGGTTTTCCCGGCAGGAACAGTTGTTGCCATCGAACCAATTGTCTCCATCAGTGCGGATGAAGTGCATGGGACGGGGGATGGCTGGACCCTTGTCACGGAAGACGGATCATTGGCTGCTCACTTCGAACATACGATCCTTATTCTGGAAAACGGCTGTGAAGTCCTTGCCTGAGTGATACTTATATATTTATAAAATATAATTGAAAATTTGCAAGACAAAGTAGATGATCTTGCCAAAAAGACAGATAATGAGCTTGCTGGCGCTCTTCGGCGTATGTAGGATGCCTCGGCCTTTTCGGTTCATTTTCTTTTGTTTGCCCTGTGTCTAAGGACGTCATAGAACTCATCGGTCTCGTGGAAGAAACGTTTCCAAATGCCACATTCCGTGTCAAAATCCTGAGTCCGCAAGCAAAAGATCACGAACTACTCTGTCATTTGGCGGGACGGATGCGCGTTAATCGCGTCCATATCCTTCCGGGAGACCGAGTACGAGTGGAAATGACACCGTATGATTTGCAGAAAGGGCGGATTACGTACCGTTTCCGTTCCGATCAGCCCCTGGAAGCACTCTTAAACCCGAATGGTTCTGCTCCCACCCCTCCTTCCGCTCCCGTTACCCCTCCTACTCCCTGAAGACATGAAAGTTCGCGCCTCCGTCAAACGTATGTGCAAAGACTGCTTCACCTTCCTGCGCCGCAATGGCAAGGGCAAGCGTGTTGTTCGTGTCGGTTGCAAGAACCCGAAGCACAAGCAGCGCCAGGGTTAATTCATTTTGCATTCTCATCTTCTCAACCTTTCTATGGTCCGTATCTCTGGTGTCGTTCTCCCCGCAAGCAAGCGCATTGAAATCGCGCTGACTGCTATCAAAGGCATTGGTCGCCCAATGTCCAAGCGCATCCTCGAAGAACTGAAGATCGATCTCGATCTGAAGGCTGAGGCTATTAACGAAGAACAGGAAGCACGCCTCCGCTCCCGTATCGAAAAAGAACTCACCGAAGGTGAACTCGTCCGCAAAGTCTCCATGGATGTGAAGCGCCTGCAGGATATCGGTACCTGGCGCGGCATGCGTCACCGCAAGAAACTGCCGGTCCGCGGTCAAACATCCCGCAGAAATGCCCGCACCAAGCGCGGAAAGAAGAAGACAGGAACATCTGGTCGCACAACCCTGACCAAGACGTAAACCCTCTTCATCTCTCTTTCTATCCCCACTCCGTCACTTACTCCTCGATTCTATGGCTCCAGCCTCCGCCACCACCAAGACCCGCAAGAAGAAGGTCAAGCGCACCGTCAAAAACGCACGCGTCTGTATTCATGCCGGTGAGAACAACACCATTGTGACCATCACCGATCTCGATGGAAACGTTCTGGCTTGGGCAAGCTCCGGTTCATCCGGATTCGAAGGATCCCGCAAGTCGACCCCGTATTCCGCAAAGGTTGCCGCAGAGAAGGCTGTCGAAAAGGCAGCATCCTTCGGCATTGAATCAGTTGCTGTGGAAGTGAAGGGTATTGGCCCGGGACGCGAACAGTCTATCCGCGGTCTCCAGGGTGCCGGTCTCAACCTCGATTCTATCGTCGATCTCACACCGATCGCACACGGTGGCTGCCGCCTCACCCGCAAGCGCCGCGTCTAAGCCTCTCTCACCCGCAATCTCCATCCTCATCATCCCATCTCTATGAAGTACACAGGACCCAAAGCGAAGCTCACACGCAGACTCGGCATGAACCTCTTCGGTTCTGACAAGTACGACAAGGCTATGTCGAAAAAGCCGTATGGTCCGGGCAAGAACCCGAAGACCCGCGCCGGTCGTGATTCTGAATACGCAAAGCAGCTGAAGGAAAAGCAGAAGGCTCGCATCATGTACGGTCTCTCCGAGAAGCAGTTTGCCCGCCTCTACGCAGAGGCACTCAAGTCCAAAGGACGCACAGGTGATCAGATGAAACAGCTCCTTGAGCAGCGCCTGGATAACGTGATTTACCGCGCAGGCTTTGCCATGACCCGCATGCAGTCCCGCCAGTTCGCCGGTCACGGTCTCTTTATGGTTGATGGTCACCGTGTGACCACTCCGTCCTACCGTGTGCAGCCCGGACAGGTCATTACCGTCCGCAAGCAGGTGAAAGATTCTCCCGTCTTCATTGCCATTCGCGACAGCCATGACAAATATCTCGCTCCGAAGTGGCTGAAGGCAGACTCCAGCGCCCTCTCGGTGGAGGTGATTGCTACTCCTGATGCTGCTGATGCAGAACAGGGTATTGATATGCGTCTGGTCGTCGAATTCTACTCACGCAATTAACCTTCCGCGGCGGACGTCTGTTCCTCCGCACTTTTTCCTCTTCCTTCTCCATTCTATGCATATCATTCAGGAAGAAATCGGGTTGCCGGTTTTTGGCTCTGCAAAGGGATCCAAAGGCGACGACTCACACAAGGTTTTCTCCATTTCCCCGCTTCCGCCGGGATTTGCGATGACCCTTGGAAACGCGCTGCGCCGCGTTCTTCTGAGCAGCCTGCCGGGTGCAGCCATTACGTCTATCCGTGTGGAAGGTGCACAGCACGAATACACCACCATCAAGGGTGTCACAGAGTCTGTGGTTGATATCATGCTTAACCTCAAGCAGGTCAAGCTTCGCAAGCACAGCAAAGATTCCGAGACCATCACGCTGGACGTGAAAGGCCCGAAGGATATTACCGCTGCCGATCTCAAGACCTCTTCCGATATCGAAGTCCTCAATCCGGATCTGCACCTGTTCACCATTGAAAAGGGTGGATCGGTCAAAATCGAGATCACCGTCGAAAAAGGTGTGGGCTACGAGCCGGCTTCCGAAAGAAACAAGAAGCACCACGAACCGGGTCTCATCTACATTGATGCTGTCTACAGCCCGGTCGAGAAAGTCCGTTTCGATATTGAAGCATCCCGCGTCGGTCAGCGCACAAACCTTGAAAAGCTCGTGATGGAAGTCATGACGAACGGTTCCCTCACCGCAGACGAAGCGATGCAGTTCGCTTCCCAGCTGCTCCAGAGCTACTTCAAGTACTTTGGTTCCGACCAGAAGACTATTGAGCCTGAATTCATGGCTGATTTCTCCCGCGTGTCTGCTACCCAGATTGAAGAGGTTGGCACCGGTGCACAGCCTGTGAAAGAGAGCTATACCCCGATTGAAATCCTGAACCTCTCCCCGCGCACCTTGAACGCGCTCATCAACGCCGGTGTCGGCTCCATTGAGCAGCTCACGAAGT
The DNA here is from genome assembly GCA_023038255.1 of Candidatus Peribacteria bacterium. Classification (NCBI taxonomy): domain Bacteria; phylum Candidatus Peregrinibacteriota; class Candidatus Peribacteria; species Candidatus Peribacteria bacterium. The sequence goes on from CP082927.1 coordinate 251,318, forward strand.
GCACGGAATCCATTCTCAGCAACTTCCGCGGATTTGGTGCCAAAGCCCTCGATGAGGTCAAAGGAACCCTTGCAACACGTGGTTTGACCCTTTCCAACGAATCTGAAGAATAATCGTGCAAACTGCACGTTTCTACACCTTGTTTTGCACTCCTGATTCACGTATTCTCCCCGCCCCATGCGAAAGCAGACTTCCCGCCTCCGGCTCACCCAGAAACCCGCTCACTCCCGTTTGCTCCAGCGGAACCTGGTCACGTCCCTCTTCCTCTACGAAGCAATTCGTACGACGAAGGCACGCGCCCGTATTGTCCAGACCATCGTTGATCGTCTGATCAGCACGGCAAAGCGCCAGGAGACACACGTTGCTGTCCGTTCGCTCAACGCCTACGTGACGGATACCAACGCAAGCCGCAAGGTGATGGAAGTTCTCCGTGAACGCTACAAGACACGCACATCCGGTTTCACGACGCTCAAGGCTGCCGGTGCCCGCAAGGGTGACGGTGCACAGCTCGTCGACCTGATGCTCATTGATGCAGAGATCGGAACGCAGGTTGTGGAGAAAGCTCCGAAAGCTAAGAAAACACCCGCCAAGAAGACAGCAACCTCCACAAAGGCTGCATCTGAGCCGGTTGCTTCTTCATCCAACGATTCCTCCGCTGCATAATGAAAACTTCCACGATTAAACCAGAGGCACCGAAGTGGTATCTGATTGATGCCGATGGCCAGACGATCGGTAAAGTTGCTGTGAAAGCTGCACACATGTTGCGCGGCAAGCACAAGGTTACCTTCTCCCCACACCAGCTGTGCGGTGAGCACATTGTCGTGATCAATGCAGCCAAAATGAAGCTCCCTCCGAAGAAAGGACTCCGCAAGACCTACCACCGTCACACGGGTTTCCCGGGAAACATGAAGCACGTGACGCTTGATGTGATGATGGAAAAGAAGCCGGAGTACGTTGTGGAGAATGCTGTGAAAGGAATGTTGGAAGACAACCGTCTCCGCCGCGAAATTCTGAAGCGCCTGCACGTCTACGCTGATGCTGAGCATCCGTACGCTGCACAGCAGCCTGCTCCCCTCACCATTACTCGCTCCTAATTATGGAATCCAAGCGCCCGTATTTCTACAGTGTCGGCAAGAGAAAGACTGCCATTGCCCGCGTGAAACTGTTTCAGGATGGCACAGGAAAAGCACAGGTGAATAACCTTGCTCTGAAGGAATACTTCGCAGGAACACAGATAGAAAATGCAACAGCAGCGTTGCTCCTCACAAGCAATCTGAAGAATTTTGATATTGAGGCTCATGTCCTTGGTGGAGGAAAGTCCGCACAGAGCGACGCGATCCGCCACGGTATCAGCCGCGCGCTTCTTCTTTTGAACCCGGAACTCCGCGGTGAACTGAAGGCAGCAGGATTCCTGCGCCGCGATAGCCGCACAAAGGAACGCAAGAAGCCAGGTTTGCACCGCGCTCGCCGTGCGCCTCAGTTCTCCAAGCGTTAACCCTTCGACTCCGCTCAGGGTGACATCGCTCACTATGCAATTCAAAGCCCCGCGAAAGCGGGGTTTTTTGTTATTTGATCAAAGGTGAGCTGCCAGAGCGCGAACCGCAGATCAAAGAACCCGGCGTAGCTGAAAGCGAAGTCGGGTTACTTTTCTTTTGTTATACTCTCTCTATGCACTCCCGCATCAACCTCATCACTCTCGGCGTTTCCGATCTGGCGGTATCGCAGGCTTTTTATCAGAAGCTTGGGTTTGAGTTGTCGTCATCCAGCCAGGAAGGTTCTGTGGCGTTCTTCAAGACCGGTGGAGCGGTGTTATCGCTCTTTCCAAAAGCAGAGCTTGCGAAGGATGCGATGGTCTCTGCAGAGGGGTCTGGCTTTCAGGGCATCACGTTGGCGCAGAATGTAGAAAATAAAGAAGATGTGGGTACCTTTCTGAAAGAGGCAGAGGCTGCCGGTGCCGTTATTACCAAGCCGGCGCAGGATGTGTTCTGGGGCGGATACAATGGATACTTTAAAGATCCTGACGGATACTTGTGGGAAGTGGCATGGAATCCATTTTTTCCGTTTGATGAACGGGGGCAGGTGGTTTTGTCTTAATAGAGAGATTCCCTTCGGGGAGCCTTGCCAGGCGGGCATTCTTTTTGCCCGTGCAGCAAAAAGAATCAAAAAGTGCGGTCCGGGCCAGCCGCATCTCCACTGACCCCTTCACCCCCCGGGTGGCCGGACTCCACCCCGACGAACGACGGGGCTTCATTTTCCCTTTGGGAAAATGTTTCTGGTGGAACTCTATGTTTTATTGGAACAATCAAAACACCCCTCTCCGGTGGCAAGTGGTTGGGGTTCGGAGAGGGTGGCTCCGCAGAGCCGGGTGAGGCAGACAAGAAAAAACCCGCGTATGCGGGCTTTTATGTGGGTGTTTGTGTGGCGGGGTGAGGTCTTACACCAGTTGCATCTTCACAAAGTAGAGGCTCTTGCCTTCGTTGGTATCCAGAATGAACTTTGCGTCGAGTGTCGTGAGCTGAATAATCGTCTGGCACATGCGAAGGAGCATCCGGGGAGGAAGTCCTACGCCGGACTCCAAACATGCGGCACAGAGGCCTGCAGCGTCTTTTGAGCGAAGGTAGGAGTCACCCTTGGCTTCTATGACGTCACAGAGGGATTCCTGCATTTTCAGGATGTAACTCTCCACGTATGTCTCGAGCTGCTCAACCGGCAGATCCTGGACTTCGGGAAGGGCCTCAATAATATCCAGATCCTTGTGGATAGCGTGGGCAATACAGGTCTCGATAGACATAGAATGGTTGGGTATGTGTTTGTGTGAAGAAATCTAGTCAGTATAGCAGAAACACGGTTTTTCCTCAAGACTCCACCTCGTATCCTGGTCAGGAAGATCTTGCGAAAGCGTCTAAGGTGTTTGATAGTGTCTTTTATGCCTCTTACCATCCGGACCCTCCACGACTGGCAAAAAAGCCCCAGAGAAGCCATTGAACTGCAGAAACGTCTCGGGCGGGAGATTGTGGAGCAGCCGCTTCCTGTGGATTACCCGACCCGGTTGATTGCAGGGCTTGATGTATCGTCGACGCGCTTTGATTCCATTCTGACTGCAGGGGCGATTGTGTGGGACAGTGTGACCAATGAGATTGTCGACAGGGCATCTGTGCAGGCGGTGGGCACATACCCGTACATCCCGGGCCTGCTTTCTTTCCGTGAGATTCCTGTGCTTCTGCAGGCACTCGCACAGCTGACAGTCACGCCCGATCTCTTCTTTGTTGATGGTCAGGGCCGCGCACATCCACGGCGCATGGGCATTGCGGCGCATCTGGGATTACTTCTCGACCGTCCGACGATCGGCGTTGGAAAAAGCAGACTGGCCGGTATTTTTTCAGAACCCGGCCCCAATCCCGGTGACCGCTCAGCGCTGATGGATGATGAAGATCAGATCGGTACAGTACTTCGCACGAAAAAACGATCGAACCCGCTGTTCATTTCCATCGGTTATAAAATCGATCTCAAAACAGCAGTCGATCTGGTGATTGATTCTCTCCGCGGTCACAAACTTCCTGAGCCAACACGCCTTGCTCATCTGTATGTGAATGCGGTGCGGACCGGAAAAGAAACGTGATGATTACATGCACGCGTTCACACGCTCAACGATGCGATCAATTTTCATTTCGTGCTTCACGAGATAATCCTTCACTCCGTATTCGCGGCACTTTGTGACGTAGTCGTCATTGCGGTAGTTCGTGAGCACCACAACCGGAATATTGATTTTTGCTTTCTTGAGGTACTCCAGCACGCTGAATCCGTCGCCCTGCGGCATGCGTATATCGAGAACGATGATATCGGGCTTCGTTTTTTCAATCGCAATAATAGTCGATTCTCCTGTGGAAGTGCTGTGGATGTGGACATCGGAGGAATTCTGTTCCATGCCAAGACTAAAGATCTGCATGATCATGGCGTCGTCGTCTGCAATGAGGATAGTTTTGGACATAGATGTTTGTGTGAGATGTACTTACATATAATAACATATTTGTGCAATATTTGCAAATAACATCATTCTCGTCCTATTTCTCTCCTTTTATTCAAAATGCGCCGTCGCAAAGATTGTCTGAATAAGAGGTTCCATACGTTCTTTCCATTGTGCGCCAGATGTTACTGTTACAACCACATCCACACCGTCCACATTGTTTGAGTGATTGACGTGTAAAATGTGCGTTGGGGGATCAGTTCTTCCATCGTATTCAAATGTAGAATCGCTTCGCTGTCTGTATGCCGGATAATTTGATTTTTCTACATCATCCCACGATGCAGGATCTACAAATCCCCTGTCATAGAGTGTGATCGTCTGACTCCATTCAGCAGCGTCTGGCTCGGAGAATGTGGCAATCATATCGACAGTGTCTTGCTCTGCAGCAGTGGCATGTTGCACTCGCCAGTCCGCAGGATATTTCATAGAAAAACCAGTATCCTCATACACATACGTTTTCCACTGTGATGTCATCGCATCAACATCATTGTGCAATGTGCTCTGGCAGCTGGCTAAAAAGATCGTTGCGATCATTCCAAGAGTGAGAAAGGTTTTCATGAGGTGGTGAGTGATGTGAATGGAGCCATCGGCCGGATTTGAACCGGCGACCCTAGGTTTACGATACCTATGCTCTACCAACTGAGCTACGATGGCCTATTGATCCCAGCTGTTCTATTCGTCTCTAGAACACTCGGGAGGGCTCCATTGTGCGCATTTCCCGCTCTCCGGGCAAGAGTTTTCTTTCGGGTGTCTTCCAGGCTGGTTTTGCGTCTCTAGAGTATGTTCATGACACTCAAAACCGCTGTAACCTGGTGGTTGCTCAATATGCTGACAAACAAGCGTTATAAGGCTTTAAAACAGGTGTATGGTGATCTGGATGCTGCACTCGAGGAGATCAGTCCTCTCATGCTTTCCGAACTCGGGCTCAAACAGGAAGCGGCGGAGCGGACACTGACGCGGCTGCATGACTTCAACGCGGATGGGTATCTGCTTGCTATGCAGAAGTGTGGTGTCGGACTGCTGACTCTGGACGACGACGCGTATCCGTTTCGCTTACGTGAGATAGGTGACCCGCCACTCTTCCTCTCGTACCGGGGTGATCTGTCTCTGGCAGACAAGGTGATGATCGGGGTGGTCGGCACACGGAATATGAGTGTATACGGGCAGCGGGTGGTGCAGCACTTTGTGCCGGTCTTTGTGCGTTCACATCTGGTCACAGTCAGCGGTCTTGCCATTGGAATAGACGGAGAAGTGGCTATTGAAACCATGAAGGCCGGAGGGAAGACAGTGGCGGTTCTCGGAAACGGCCTGGCAAGTATTCATCCTTCCAGACATGCACGCCTTGCGGAAAAAATTATTGCGGATGGCGGTCTGCTGCTCAGTGAATTTCCGCTCGATATGCCGCCGGACAAATACACGTTTCCGTCCCGCAATCGCATCATCGCGGGACTCAGTGAAGGAACACTCGTGTGTGAAGCACCGGAAGGAAGCGGATCGGTCATCACCGCGGAACTCGCACTCGAATATAACCGCGAGGTGTTTGCAGTCCCCGGCCCTATCTTCGATCCCAATGTTGCCGGCTGTCTGATGCTCATTAAAAGTCAGCAGGCGCATCTGGTCACAGAGCCGGAAGATGTACTGCGCCATCTGAATATTCTCGCGCCCGGTGCGACGGTACCACCACCCTTCATCGCGCAAAATCCTCATGAGCAAGCCATTTACAACGTCCTTACGCCGTTACCGCAAAGCACGGACGACATTATCGAAAAATCCGGTCGTACCGCATCAGATGTGGGAGTTGCACTTGTGATGTTCGAAATGGCAGGTGTGGCGCAGTCACTTCCCGGAGGACAGTGGGTGCGACGGTAAGACGGCACAATAGATATGACGATGAAAATCTTCTATGATTCGCGTGTTTCCTTCCCCTTCCTTCCCAATGGCTACACAACAGACAGGATTTTTTGATCTCTTCTCCGCCGCCTGGGAGCACATGAAAGAACGCCGCACTGTGCTGCTGACAGGTATCGCGATTTTCTCCGTACTCACGGCGCTGACGCAGGTGTCCATGACACCGGGCATTGATCCGGGTGCCGGATTTGGATTTGCTGTGGGCAGTGCCATTGTTGGCATTGTTTCCACGCTGTATTACCTGCTCGCTGTCACACGTCAGACTGCCACAGTGGGCGACACGTTCTCTGCTATTCCGTCACGCATTCTTCCGTTTGTTGGTCTCACACTTCTTGTCATTCTCAAAACGTATGTCTGGCTGGTTTTTGTTGGCGGACTTCTTCTGCTTCTGGGAATGTTCAATCCTCTCTTTGTTCCGGTTGGTTTGTGTGTGATGGCGGCTGGCGTGGTATGCATGGTCATCTTCATGCCGCGTTACATTCTGTCGAATGTCATCTGGGTGATGGAAGGAAAAGGATTGTCCGCTTCTCTGCGCCGCAGCTTTGAACTGACACAGGGATATTTCGGGACGGTTCTTCTGTATCTCATTATTCTCTTTGTGCTCTCGACAGGTCTCGCGGTCGTCTTTGCTTCCGTTGGCGGTATAATTGGTGGTCAGACACTTGCAAATGCCTTCAACAGCATCGCAAGTCAGTGCTACACCGCATTCAGCGCAGCATTCATGGTGCATCTTGCGCAGGAGTTCATGAAGCATCCGCGCTCCGCACGGTAATTTTTTCGAATAAAAAAAGAGCGTCGCTTTTAAAGCAGGCGCTCTTTTTTTTAATCACAGTTTCTTTGCAAGTCCCTCAATTGCTTTCAGTGTTTCAATCGGTACCATCCATACTGTCGTGTTGGATTGATCAGAACTGAGATCATTGATGCTCTGCAATGTACGCAGATGCAACGCGCCCGGTACGGTTGCAAGCATTTCTGCAGCTTTCGCCATATTTGCCGCTGCACCGACTTCTCCTTCTGAATTGATGATGACCGCCTGCTTCTCGCGCTCTGCTTCCGCAACCTTTGCCAGTGTGCGCTTCAGACTTTCCGGCAGGATGATATCTTTTAACTCCACGGACTGCACATCGACACCCCAGTTATCGGATGCCGTATCGACGGCAATTTTTATTTTTTCACTGATCTCTTTCTTGTTCGAGAGTAATTCATCAAGCTTCACCTCACCGACTGCATTGCGCATGGTGGTCTGTGCAAGCTGCCCGACCGCATTAAAGAAATCCTCGACTTCAAGGACCGCTTTCGATGGATCTTTGATTTTGAAATAAATAACAGCATTGATGCCGATGGGAATATTGTCTTTGGTGATCGCTTCCTGATTCGGCACATCCACCGCTTTCACGCGGATATCCACTTTTATCAATCGCTGGAAAATCGGCACAATCACATGCCATCCTGGCTCCCACGTCTTACTGTATTTTCCCATAGTGAGCAGAATGCCGCGTTCATACTGATCCACCTGACGGATGCAGATGAGAATGAGCAGAATGACGATGGTGATGAGCGTGATGAGCGGGTACATACGGAGGAGGGGAATCAGATAGGGAGACTGTCGAGAATTTTCCGGAAGGCGGATGGATCGAGAGATGATGCTCCAACAAGTGCACCGTCGACATCCGGCAGTGAGAGGATTGCACTGGCGTTCTCCGGCTTTACAGATCCTCCATATATAATACGGACGTTTTCATGACCTTGTTCTGACAAAAGTGCGCGGATGGCTGTATGCATTTCCTGAATGTCCTGTGGCTGCGCCGTCTGTCCGTTGCCGATTGCCCAGACGGGTTCGTAGGCGATCGTCAGAGATGAGAGATTGATCGATGACTGAAGAATGGCAGAGAGTTGTTTTTGAATCACGTCTGTGGCCTGTCCCATTTCACGCTCATCAGCTGTTTCTCCAATACAGAGAATAGGATGCAGCCCGGTCTGGATTGCCGCCTGCACCTGTGCGGCAATCATGCCGTCATGCTCTGCATGATGTATGCGTCGTTCCGAGTGACCGCAGAGCACGTACGTGCATCCGTGATTCGCGAGGAGTTGCATGCTGACATCGCCGGTCATAGCGCCTTTTTCTTCCGCTCTTCCATATTGTCCGCCCGTCACCAGGAAATGTTCGACGCACGTGTGGACATCCAGAAATGTCGGAAAGACAACAATGTCCACGCCGTCACGATTCCGGTATGGAGAATCCTCGGCATCCCAACCAGGCGGCGGGGCGTTCATTTTCCAGTTTGCGGCGATGAGGGGCGTTCTTTTCATGTGGGGAGTGTAACCCTATACTCCACTCATGCAACTCCCCACCCGCGTCGTCCTGGCTGCAGATCATGCAGGCTTTCCTCTCAAAGAATCGGTAAAGACACATCTGCAATCCAAAGGGATTGACGTGATTGATGTAGGAACATTTTCTACGGAATCTGTCGACTATCCCGCTATCATGCGAAAAGGAGCGGCTGCCGTCCTTGAATACAGCTGTCCGGGTATTATTTTCGGCGGCAGCGGCAACGGTGAAGCGATGGCAGCGAACAAGGTGCGGGGCATCCGTGCGGCGGTCTGTTACAGCGTAGAAATCGCCCGTTTGGCCCGGGCTCATAATGATGCAAACGTGATGAGCCTGGGAGCCAGATTCACCGATAGCGCCCTTGCACATGCGATGGTTGACGTTTTCCTGGAAACAGACTTCGAAGGGGGCCGTCACATCGCACGCATTGCCGATCTCGATACCCCCCTCGCATGAAAACCCTCATCACCCCCTCGATTCTCTCAGCTGATCTTGCACATTTGCAGGATGAGGTTGATACAATCAAAAGTGCAGACTGGATTCAGGTCGATGTCATGGACGGACACTTTGTGCCGAATCTGAGCTTTGGCGCACCGGTTATCAAAAATCTCGTCACATCACTCCCGCTCGATATTCACCTGATGGTGAAGAATCCCGCGGACCGTCTTGCTGAATTTCTTGCACTGCAGGTATCACACATCAGTTTTCACGCAGAAGCAGTTCCCACCCGGGATGCCCGCCAGGCTCTCATCAACACTATTCACGAAGGGAGAGCGACAGCCGGTATTGCACTCAATCCGGAAACACCGATTGAAGAGATTGCCGACTGTGTGGAGGATGTGGATCTCGTGCTTTTCATGTCTGTACATCCGGGATTCGGCGGCCAGGCTTTTATTCCTTCTGTGCTTGATAAAATCCGCGCTCTGCGCATCGCGCATCCGTCACTGATGATCCAGGTGGATGGCGGTATCAATGTCGAAACTGCAGCGCTTGTCCGTGAAGCAGGGGCAAACAATCTTGTGGCAGGCAGTGCAATTTTCGGACAGGCAGACAGAGAAGCGGCAATCCATTCCCTGCGCGGTGTATGATGCGGCGTTTCGTATGGTTATTCGGAGGCATGATGGTGCTTCTTGTCGGCATGACTGTTGCATCGTTTTTCGTAGAGATCGTGCCTATGCCTGTGCGCACCGTCACACTGTATTCAGATACGGGAGCAACACTGTCTCTGGATGTGGAGTGGGCGTCCACTCCTGAAGAGCAGGCGAGGGGGCTGATGTTCCGTCCGAAAGTGGTACGCGGCATGGTGTTTGCATTTACCGATTCCGCGCCCCGTGCGTTCTGGATGAAGAACACGCTCGTCCCGCTCGATATTGTTTTTTTTGACGCAGACAAAACCTACGTGTCCGCGACAACCATGCAGCCCTGCGAAGCCGATCCCTGTATAGAATATCCGTCCGAGGGGCCGGCGCAGTATGCGCTGGAAATGCCTGCCGGCTTCATCGGAGAAACCGGTATCGGGAAAAATTGGAAAATAGGGTGGTAAAGGTGCCTTATCGCATCATGTTTTTAAGCCGGCATTTGGCTTATTAGAGGCTATGTATATAGCATTTGCAAAATAATATCTTCATGGTCTGGTGGATACCCAGAAAATGAGTTTTGCGCTATAATAATACGATACATCGAAAAAAGAGCCTGAGGCTCATCACACAAAAACCAATGCAATCTCCGTTTCAGACCATCGGCTCTCTCGACGCATTGCGCAGTGCTGATGTGCTGACACTGACACCGTTGCCGGTGGCAATTTCCAAGCAGGAAAAAATTACATGGGTGCATGAAACGCTCGCATGTTTCCGATACGGAGTGCTCACCCGTGAAGACAAGGGGCTGGTCCGCCGGTACCTGCAGCACATGACCGGATATTCCCGCGCACAGATTGCGCGTCACATTGCAGACGCACTGACGCAGTCACTGGTGACCGAGGTCTCACCGAAAACATTCAGCTGGAAAAATTACGGCATACTCGCTGCGCTGTTGCTGCTTGTCACACTGCTCAGTACATCAACGCTCCGCTCACAGGCATCTGTGCTCCAGATGCTTACTCCTGAAAAAGCTGCCGTAGAGACAGGGACCGGTGACATGATTGCGTCACGCACGTTTGTTGTCAGTACCATGAGTACCGATACTGCAGGAGCGATTGCATATCCGCTTGTCGCGATGACCGAGGAGATTGCTGTTGTGAACGGACAGAGAATGCGTGTAACCAAAGTCAGTGATGCTGCAACGCTGCTCCGCCATGTCGCCGAACGTCGCGCCTCCCGCCTTGCACGTTTGCTTGCAAGTCACTCTGCAGCAGGAAATCCCCCGGCTCGTCCTGTTCCGGATATTTTGCCGGTCTATCCTGCATACCCGTCATCTCAGCTGCACGGTGCCGCTCCGGATAACACATTTACGGCGTTGCCGGGTCTCTGGTCCAGTATCGGACTTGGGACACAGGGTCAGATTCTCATGATTGAAAACGGTCGTCCGGTCTGGCATGACTTCCCGTACCTGGAACAGATCCGCACGCTTGCTCCTCAGGGCAATGAACCGACGCGCCGCGCCGGAGGTCAGCGGAGCGGAGGATCACCGCAGAGTTCGACGACGACCATCATCAACAACACAACAACGACAACCGCAGCCGCTCCAAGCGGCTGGACCGAGGGAACGGGTGTTGTCTACCTGACAGATTCCACAGACTCCGTTGGTATCGGCACCGATACCCCGGCTGCAACACTCGAAGTGGTCGGATCCATTTCCGGTGCGTCGCTCTACGTTGCATCAAGCATCGAAGGTGCGGGTCTCACATCCTGTGATGCCGTGAACCAGAAACTGCTCTGGGATTCTGTGACAAAGCAATTTACCTGTGGCACAGACAATGCAGTCGGCACAGGGCTCTCCACTGCTATCGCAGATGTACGCTACGTGAAGAAGCAGGGTGACACCATGACCGGTGCTCTCGTGATTGATATCCGCAATGGCACGCTCGCATCTGTTGGTCTGAACGTTATCAATACACTCTCCGGTGCGCAGATTCATGCAGAAAAAAATCTGACGACATCCGGCACACTGGTGTTTGAAGGTGCTGCATCCGGATCATCACTGTATCTCGGTTCTTCTCTCCGCGGTGCGGGCCTCATCGATTGCGATACATCCGGCACCAGCAAACTTCTCTGGGATGCAACAAACGGGCGCTTTGCGTGTGGGACAGATACCGACACCGATACAAATACAACATACACGGCTGGGCAGGGTCTTTCTCTGAATGGAACGGTTTTCACACTGAATGCCACTCTCACCGGATCACTCATCCGCTTCCAGACGCTCTCTGGTTCCACGGTCTACGGCAAGAATCTCATCGCCTCATCCGGCTCCATTGTGCTGGAAGGAAACTTGAGTGGTGCCACGATCAACGGATTTGGATTACAGTCATGTAATGGCGCATCGCAGAAACTTCTGTGGAACACCGTAACAGGCAAATTCGAATGTGGTGCTGATGTCGATACGGATACCAATACAACCTACACAGCAGGAAAGGGTCTTGGCCTGAACGGCACAAGCTTCTCTCTGAATAATACGATCACTGGTTCACTCGTCCGCTTCGATACAATCTCCGGTTCTACTGTTTACGGAAAGAATTCCGTGAACTCCTCCGGTTCCATCACCGCAGAAGGAGCCATCAGCGGATCAACACTCTTTGCGGGGACATCCCTCCGCGGTGCCGGCCTCATCGATTGTTCCACTGCAGGGACATCGAAGTTGCTCTGGAACTCTGTGAGTGGCCGCTTCTCCTGTGGCACTGATCAGAACACTGGTACTGCCTATACTGCAGGCCAGGGTCTGAGTGTGAATGGAACTGTGATCACGCTCAATGCAACGATCACCGGTTCACTTGTCCGCTTCGACACGATCTCCGGTTCAACCGTGTATGGAAAGAATTCCGTGAACTCTTCCGGTTCCATCACTGCAGAAGGAGCTATCAGCGGATCAACACTCTTTGCAGGAACATCACTGCGTGGCGCAGGACTCATCGATTGTGACACATCCGGTACCAGCAAACTTCTCTGGGATGCAACAACTGGCCGCTTCAGTTGTGGGACAGATCAGTCCGGTGGCGGAGCGGGCAGCATGTCGAGCGGCAATGTGATGACGATCGGTGACGCGCGCTACGTGCGCACTGCGGGTGGAACAATGACCGGCGCACTCGTTGTCCAGAACGGCAACACGCATACACCGACCGATGCTGCACTCATCAATGTACGAGGCACCATCTCCGGTACGACACTCTATGCAAATTCCGCACTCCGTTCTTCCGGTTCCATCACCGCAGAAGGTGCGATCAGCGGATCGACACTCTTTGCAGGAACAAGTATCCGTGGTGGAGGACTGATTGATTGTGACACATCATCCACCAGCAAACTTCTCTGGGACAGCACATCCGGTCGCTTCTCTTGTGGCACAGATACCGATACGAATACAACATACACGGCTGGTCAGGGTCTTTCTCTGAACGGAACAGTTCTCACCTTGAATGCCACTCTCACAGGATCACTCATCCGCTTCCAGACACTCTCCGGTTCTACTGTCTACGGAAAGAATCTCATCGCCTCATCCGGTTCCATCGTTCTCGAAGGAAACCTCACGGGTGCTACGATCAATGGGTTTGGTCTCACATCCTGTTCTGCAGTCGGACAGAAGCTTCTCTGGAACACGGCAACCGGAAAATTCGAATGTGGTGCTGACACCGATACAAACACAACATACACAGCAGGCAAGGGTCTCGGTTTGAATGGCACATCATTCAGCCTGAACGCCGCCATCACCGGATCTCTCGTTCGCTTCGATACAATCTCTGGATCAACCGTGTACGGAAAGAATTCCGTGAACTCATCCGGCTCCATCACTGCAGAAGGAGCCATCAGCGGATCGACTCTGTTCGCGGGCACATCGCTCCGTGGTGCAGGTCTTGCTGATTGTGACGTCGCAGGCACAAACAAACTGCTCTGGGACAGCACAAGCGGTCGCTTCAGTTGTGGGACGGATACAGATACGACGTCATACTTCTCCACCGGCAATGTACTGACGATCGGCAATGCGAAGTACGTCAGCAAGCAGGGAGATACGATGACCGGTGCACTGGTGATTGATATGCAGGGCGGAACACTGGGATCGATCGGACTGAAAGTCCTGAATACTCTTTCCGGTGCTATCATCCATGCGGAAAAAACACTGAGTTCCAGCGGTACGATCATGGCGAGAGGCAATATTTGGACAAAAGCGGGTTTCTCCGGTGCAACGCTTGAAATCGGTCATGGAGCATTTGGCTCTCCTTCCATTAAATTCGGAGGAACGAATGACGGAATATTCCATGGGGGGGACAATCATTTAGAGCTGGTGGTTGGTGGGAATACCGCCTTTCAGGCATTTCCGAATCAGGTGAGAATTCCGCGTGGCACCGTCAGTGCGCCCGGCATGGTGTGGACCGATGCGACAACGACCGGATTCTTCTCGAGTGTCGGCAGCGCCATTTCCGCTTCTATTACCGGAGCAGAGAAATTCCGTATTGATACGACGGGTATCAAGATCTTTAGTGCCGCATCCGGTTCTATTCTGCACGCGGAGAAAACACTCAGTACATCCGGATCATTGGTCTTTGAAGGCGCTGCATCCGGATCGTCGCTGTACCTTGGAACCTCTCTCAATGGTGCGGGTCTTGTGGATTGTGACACATCCGGTACCAGCAAACTTCTCTGGGATGCAACGAGCGGCCGCTTCTCCTGTGGGACAGATACCGACACCGATACAAATACAACATACACGGCAGGTCAGGGTCTTTCTCTGAACGGAACAGTTCTCACCTTGAATGCCACTCTCACAGGATCACTCATCCGCTTCCAGACACTCTCCGGTTCTACTGTCTACGGAAAAAATCTCATCGCATCATCCGGTTCCATCGTTCTCGAAGGAAACCTCACCGGTGCGACGATCAACGGCTTCGGACTCCAGGCTTGTAACAACGCAAACCAGAAACTTCTCTGGAACACGGTTACCGGAAAATTCGAATGTGGTGCTGACACCGATACAAACACAACGTACACAGCAGGCAAGGGTCTCGGTTTGAATGGCACATCATTCAGCCTGAACGCCACCATCACCGGATCTCTCGTTCGCTTCGATACAATCTCTGGATCAACCGTGTACGGAAAGAATTCCGTGAACTCTTCAGGAAGTATCACTGCAGAAGGTGCTATCTCCGGTTCCACTCTCTACGCAGGGACATCCATCCGTGGTGCAGGTCTCGTCGATTGTACGTCTGTGGGAACAGACAAGCTTCTCTGGAACGCAACAACAGGTCGTTTCTCCTGTGGCATAGATCAGACAGGTGGCGCAGGATTCGGGTCCGGGCAGGTGGTGGTGATTGGTGACGCGCGCTACGTGAAGAGATCCGGCGATACAATGACGGGATCGCTGATCATCCGTTCGACATCCGGTTCGAGTGCAGTCGGACTTTCTGTGATCGGCACCATGTCCGGTGTCGGGCTGAATGTGTCTGGAACAGGTGCATTCCCGCTCATCCGCACGCTGCCGCGATCGGGAACTGTGCTGATTGGTACCGGCGGTATCCGTGGAGGATCCGGTATGATTATGCCGCAGCTCTTTGTACCGGGAAAAACACCCGTGTTGATTGGAAATACGTCGACCACTGCAGCTATTGATCATATGGCTCTGCAGGGAAATACGATTATTTCCACAGCCGGCACCGTGCTCCGTTCGTTTGATGTGAGCATTCCGACCGGTCCGAAGTCTCTTTCGACAGCGAACGTCACATCCAGTAACCCCGCATCTATTGTGGTGCAGGGTAAGTACGCGTTTATCGGAGTGCAGACAAAAATCCAGTCCTTCGATATCAGCAATCCGTCCGCCATGGTTCCGTTGCATGTGTTCACGCCGACATCGGCAGTCAATGCACTGGCGATTCAGGGTAGATATCTCTTCAGCTTGAATACGACATCGGCCCGCTTCCAGACAGTCGACATCAGTAATCCTGCAAACATGGTGAGCGGCGGAACGGTGGCAACCGGTACGACGCCGAATGCGATTGCCGTTGCAGGGCGCTACGCTTATGTGACCAACGGTGGCGGCGGCACGCTCCAGATTATCGACCTCAAAAATCCGTGGTCTCCGGTGAGCATTGGCACAACATCCGCCGGTACCACCCCAAATGGTGTTGCGATTCAGGAACGCTACGCATATGTCATCAATACCGCAGGTCTGCAGATCTTCGATGTCAGTAACCCCGCGAGCGTACTGACGCTTGGTTCTGCTGCAGTGGGAACGCAGTCTGCCATTGCAGTCTCGGGCCGCTACGCATATGTGGTCGGTGCAAACGGATTGATCACCATTGATATCAGTGATCCGCGCGCTCCTACTGTTGTGTCGACAGTGTCGGCCGGACTGACCACGCTCAACCAGATTATTGTTGATGGCCGCTATGCCTACGTGTCGTACACAGGCGGTACCCGTCTCTATGTGTATGACCTCGGCGGTACGTACACGCAGACTGCGGAAATCGGCAGCCTGGAAGTGGGAAGTCTGACCATCCACGGAATTACACAGGGGATGGACGCAAACTTCCAGGGATCGATCAGCACCGCAACCAGTCTCTTCGTTGCAGGACATGCATCCTTCGGTACGGGTGGTCAGGTGACCATCGGTACAGGCGGACTCATTGTCCGTGGTCCGGGATTCTCCGGTTCCACTGTCTACGCTGCAACATCTCTGCAGGGCGCAGGACTCACCGATTGTGATGTCGCTTCTTCCAGCAAACTCCTCTGGGACTCTACAACCGGACGCTTCAGCTGTGGAACGGATACAGCCGGAGGAGGTTTCTCCACCGGAAACGTCATGACCATCGGCAGTGCAAACTTTGTGAAGAAGATCGGCGATACCATGACGGGTACACTCATCATTGATATCAAGAACGGCACACTCGGATCACTTGGACTGAGAGTGATCAATACATTGAGCGGTGCCATCATCCATGCAGAGAAAGAACTCACCTCTTCCGGCACATTGATGGTGAAGCAGACGGGAACAACACGTGGATCAGGAGCGCTGACGGTGGTAAATACAACACGCTACGGAACAGGGTCATACATGGCAGCATCCGGTGCCATTCTTGTCCTGGATAGTACGGCAGGTGGCGCGGGCAACAGCAAGTCTCCGCATATTCTGTTTGGGTATAAGGGAAACTTTGATACGGCTCTCTGGAGAAGCGGTGCTGCAACTCTCTCTACCAATGGAACATTCTCCGGTGTCACACTCTACGCAAACTCTGCGATCCGTTCCTCTGGTTCGATTGTTGCAGAAGGAGCCATCAGTGGATCAAGCCTCTACGCAGGAACATCGATCAGCGGAGCAGGTTTAAGTGATTGTGATACCGCAGCAACATCCAAGCTTCTCTGGGACTCTACAACCGGACGCTTCTCCTGTGGGACAGATCAGTCCGGAGGAAGCTTCTCCACCGGAAACGTCATGACCATCGGCAGTGCAAACTTTGTGAAGAAGATCGGCGATACCATGACGGGTACACTCATCATCGATATCAAGAACGGCACACTCGGCTCGCTCGGACTCAAAGTTGTAAACACATTCTCCGGTGCCATCATCCATGCAGAGAAAGAACTCACCTCTTCCGGCACATTGATGGTGAAGCAGACGGGAACAACGCGCGGATCGGGAGCGCTGACAGTCGTAAACACGACACGCTACGGAACAGGAGCATACATGGCAGCATCCGGTGCCATTCTTGCACTCGATGCCACCTCCACTGCATCCCGCCATATCCTCTTTGGATACAGAGGGAACTTTGATACCCGTCTCTGGAGAAGCTCTGCCACGGTACTGTCGACAAACGGTACCTTCTCCGGTGCATCTCTGTATGCAGACAACACCATTCGTGGTGCAGGTCTCTCTGATTGTGACAATGCATCCACCAGTAAGCTTCTCTGGGACAGCACAACCGGCCGCTTCTCCTGTGGTACGGATGGAGGAGGTACAGGTGGAAACTTTGTGGAGATTGGGGGAGATACCATGACCGGTTCTCTGGTGACTCCGGGCTTAAACCTCTCCGGTGTCACGCTCAGCAGCATCAATGGCTTTCAGAAGTATCTCAATATTACCAATGCAGGTCTTGCAACGCAGGGCATTACGCGTCTGACACAGGAAGGGAACATTACCAATATCGGTTCCATACAGGCCGGTAGTGCACTGTTTACTTCGGCAGGAGCATTCCCAAGTGCGGTAACGTATGCGGGTACCAGCAATTTCTACAGCGTCGCTTTGGGCGACATTGATGGAGACGGATCGGTTGATATGGTAACCGGAACACTGAATGGTCAGTACTCAAAATTCCTCAATAACGGAGACGGAACCTTTGGTTCCCGCAGTGATTTTACAACAGGCGGAACCATTTACGGTTTGCAATTGAGCGACTTGAACGGAGACGGAATGTTGGACATTGCCGCCGCGGATGGATCGGATATGGTTGTGCAATTGAATAACGGAGACGGAACGTTTGCGACAAAGGTGTCGTATGCCGCTTCCTATCCGGTGAACATTGCTACCGCCGACGTAAACGGAGATGCAAGACCGGACGTGCTTGTTGCGGAAAATATCGACAATACGGTCTCTGTCTACATTAACAATGGAAACGGAACATTCGCCGCAAAAGTGGATTACGCAGCTAACGTCGGGCATACGTTCGATGTCGAAGCGGGGGATATCAACGGAGACGGTTATATGGACATTCTTGCATGTGGTGGCAATGACAACGTGGTTTCTACATTCCTGAACAGAGGAAACGGAACCTTCGCCGCAAAAGTGGATATCAGCACGCAAAGCAGCATCAATTATATGGCGGTCAGTGACGTAAACATGGATGGCGCAGTGGACTTCGTCACCATTTCTTCCACGCAAACGAATGCATCCGTACACATCAATAACGGAGACGGAACTTTTGCGACAAAAGTGGATTATCCAACCGGAACAAGCGGGCACGATATTCGTCTGACCGATGTGAACGGAGACGGTGTGCCCGACATCGTCCTTGCAAGTCCTGTTGTTCTTTTGAACAAAGGAAACGGTACCTTTAATACGGCAACAAATTACTCAACGGCAGGAAATGCGTTCACTCTCGATACTGCGGATCTGAACAGAGATGGAAAGCAGGACATTGTGACAATTGCCAATGCGGATAACACGGCACATGTACTGTTGAATAGATCCACTCCGACACTCTCGGTACAGGCCGGAACAGGAGGCATGGTTGGTATCGGCACAACAACACTGAAAGCAAAGTTCACCATTAGAAGTACGACCAGTTTCGGAACAGGTGCATCCATCTACGCCTCTGGTGCGGTTCTTACATTGCAAGCAAGCACGCAGTCCGGTGCCCGCACGCCAAACCTCCTCTTCGGTTACCGCGGCGCCTTCGACACACGCATCACCCGTACATCCACAGGATCCCTCACCTTTGCATCCAACACGGGAGTTCTTCTCACTCTGAACACCGAAAGAGCAGATGCCACCGGTAACGTCTTCCAGATCATCTCCGATGCAACCACCTCCTTCGGTGGACCAGACGAAAACAAAGTCTTCCGCATCCAGGCCAACGGTGCCACCTTCGCAGACGGTGCCTACACCTCAAACGGCGCCGACTACGCCGAGTGGTTCTACTCCGGCAACGAGAAACTCAAATCCGGTGAAGTCGTCTGTATCGATATCACCAAGAACAACACTGTGAAGCGTTGTCTCAACGAAGCAGACAGCAATGTCATGGGTATCGTCTCCACGAACCCCGCCTTCATTGGTAACGGCATCACCGGTGCAGACGGCATCATCCCTCCGGGATATGCCTTAATCGGTCTCATCGGACAGGTGCCGACCAAAGTGATTGTCTCCGGTACTGGTTCCATCCGTCCGGGTGACGCTCTCACACCTGCCTCCACTCCAGGCTACGCTCGCAAGGCGATGCCGGGTGAATCGACAGTCGGTGTCGCGCTCGAAGGTATTGCATCCGGCGAAGGCGTCATCAACGTCCTCATCTCCCGCAGAAACTCTTCCATGACCGTGGATGCCGTCGGACAGAAGGTGCTTGATACCATCGCTTCCATGAAGATCGGTGATGAAGTGCAGCTGATGGTTGCATCCAGTCTCGAAAACCTGAATGTCGATTCCCAGATCCAGGAAGAAGTGCAGAAGCAGGTCTCCGGCATCAAGTCCTATGATGCAGATATTCTTTCTCTTCAGACAGAGCTGGATGACCTGAAGAACCAGCTTGCTCTCATCAAGAGTCAGACAGGCTCCACCACCACAGTTATCACCACCACAGGTTCTGCGCTCGCTGCAGATCTCACGGCTGCCACACTCGTCCTCGAGCAGACACTGGCAACCGGAGGGGATGCCAGAATCGGTGGCGATCTCCACCTGGATGGCACGCTGATGGCTTCCTCCCTCTTTGTCCCGAATGGTCTCTCCATTGATGGAGGTGCAACCATTACAGGCACCCTTGCAGCAACCACCATCCACAGCACATCCGGTGCAACCATCGACGGTACACTGACCGTGAATGGAGACATCCGAATCAGCAGCGGATCATTGCTCTTCGATTCCGGTGCAACCCTGAGTCTTTCTGATCTTGTCGTCGAACGCAGTCTCATCATCCTTGGGGATATTACGATCGATGGACTCGCACGGTTCTTTGGAAATGTTGAAGTGCATGGGGAACTCCGCGTCTCCGGCAGACAGGCCGGTACCGTGACCATCCCCGCACACACAACTGGTGCAACTGTTCTCTTCTCATCCGGCTTCACCGCAGTTCCTGTCGTGACTGCATCGCCCAATGACTTCGTTCTCTCCGCATGGCGCATCAAGCCGGTCACACAGACAGGATTCACCATCGAATTCGCTGCCACGCAGGACACAGATGTTGTCTTCTCCTGGCATGCACTCATCAGCATGGGAAGCGGCTTCACGGTTCAGCCAAACGCCGTTGCCGACACCTCCATGATCTTCCCGATGGGCTCCGACAATATCCCGGTCTCCAGTGATATGTACTGGAACGCCTGTATCAGAAGCATTGCCATCTTCGATGCAGACGGCAAGCCTCATTCCTGTGCCCGTTACCACGAGGACTACACCTGGACACAACCGGATCTGCATATCGATTTCCTCTGGAACACCGCCATCACTCCTCCGCTCCTTCATCTCCCGGATGGGTATACACTGGAAGTGACAGAGGATGCGGAGAGTATCCGCAGTGCGTTCAATATGGGTGATCCGATAGAAGAATCATCTGCAAGTTCTGAGCCAGTGATCGAATCACCGTCTTCCTCTGCATCTTCAGTGGAAGAAGTAATCGAGGAGGTCGATGGAGGAGCAGAGGCATCATCCTCATCAGTAAGTTCTGAAACAGTAACCTCGGAAACCTCTGCTTCCTCGGCCACATCGGAAAACCCCACTCCCACAGAAGAACTGACGATCGCTCCAGCTGCGACAGAACCAGAAACTCCTGTTGTCACAGAGCCAACGCCGACTCCTGAAGCCGAGCCGCAGCCTGAAGCACCTGTTGTGACAGAATAATCAGAAAAAGGGACGACCGTTCACCAAACGCTTGTGTCTTTTTGCGAAAGGAGAAAAATGTGGTCAATGCGGTGCGGTGTCGGGCTCTTGCAAGATCCTCATCTCTTCCTATACTTGAATCCTTCGTCCGCTTTTCCTCAATCTTTCCATGAAACCACGTCTTATTATCCCGATCGCTCTCGTTGTCCTCGTTGTCGTTGTCATTGCTCTCGATGCACAGCGCCGTCAGGCAAAAGCTGAACTCCAGCAGATGTCTGTGAAACTTGATCAGCTGCAGGGTGGCAATACCGCCGAGAACCAGCAGCGCGCCAAAGAAGTTGTGGAAATGGTCAAAACACACATGACGCTCGACACATCCGTCGAGCCGACTGTCGCCACCATTGTTGATGTCGAAAAGCTGAAGGCCCAGAACCCGTTCTATAACAGCGCAAAGAACGGTGACTTCCTGATTGTCACCCCTAGCCGTGCCATTCTCTACGATGCAGGTGCCGATGTCATTCTCGACGTTGTTCCGGTGCAGATCGACCAGACACCGCCGTCATCTGCAGCAGCTCAGTAACCTTTTCTCTTTTGCCTTCCACACAACAGCCGCGGGGAACAATTGTCCTCCCGGCTGTTTTTGTATGGTCCGCATCGGTCCTGCTGCTGGGCATTGGTCTCTGCCTCGGTATTCTCCTTGTGACTGTTTTCCGCTCTGTACAGCATAGAATTACCATTCAGGATTCCGATGCTGCCGGTCTGCCGTCTGTCACAATCGAGGGCTGGAGAAACGGGGCGCTCGCAGGCAGTGTCCGCAATGGTGCTGTGCTTGTAGTAGGGGAGCAGGTTGCCGTGACCGATGGCAGTGGCGCGTTTGCCGTACGCAGTTTGTCTGTGCCGCAGAATGCATCTGTTCAGGCGCCACCCACAGGGTCTGTGTTTGTTGCATCAAAACGCGGCAAAAAATATTATCCGGTTGGAAGTGCGAACGCAGATCGATTGTCTCCTGCGAATAAAATATATTTCCCGAATGCAGCTGCTGCAGAAGCGGCAGGATATACTAGGTGATCTGCGAAATTCTACATTCGAATGAAAAGGAAAAATCTTCTATTTTTGATATTTTTCTTAGAATTCCTCCAGAGTGTAGATTTTAGAATTTACAGCCGGGATAGAAGAAAATCTTCCTAAAAAACCTGACATTATTCCCGGTATTCCCTGTTCTTACACACACAAAAACGCTAGGCTGTCTCTATTCCTATGGCACCACGACGATCTCCGGGTAACAGACAACAATGGCTTCTGAGCGTCCTGCTCTTTGCGGGCCTCATTATGCTGTCTTTCTACTATATCGGTGCTCCCAGTCGTGAGCTCGAACAGAAATACGCTGATGCGCCGGTTGTGCCACTCAGTAACATCACGCAGGGATATAAAGAAGGCACATTCAAGACCATCACCATCCGCGACAGTAAAGTCTTTGCAGAAACCTCGACGGGCGCCTACGTGCAGTCCTATAAGGAAATGCTCGATACCGTGAGCCAGCTTGGATGGAACGATCCCGCCAACGCCACCATCGTGACCGTCGAAAACCGCGAAGCCACCAACATGCTGATGGCCGCACTGCCCGATCTGCTCCTCTTCCTTTTGATTATCGGTGGAGTCGTCTGGCTCTTCCGCGGCATTGCACGCTCGCAGAATAACGCGCTCTCATTCGGAAAATCCCGCGCCAGAGTCGCCGATCCGAAGCAGGTGAAGACGCGCTTTAAGGATGTGGCTGGTGCCGATGAGTCCAAAGAGGAACTTGTCGAAGTCGTCGACTTCCTTAAAAACCCGAAGAAATACATGGATATCGGTGCCAAGATTCCAAAAGGCGTTCTGCTCGTCGGTCCTCCGGGAACCGGTAAGACATTGCTCGCCCGCGCAGTCGCCGGTGAAGCAGGTGTACCGTTCTTCTCAATTGCCGGTTCTGAATTCGTGGAAATGTTCGTGGGAGTCGGTGCATCCCGCGTGCGCGATCTCTTTGTCCGCGCAAAACGCAACGCACCCTGCATTATCTTCATCGATGAAATCGATGCCGTCGGACGTCAGCGTGGAGGCGCAGGATTCGGGGGAGGACACGATGAACGCGAACAGACCCTCAACCAGATCCTCACCGAAATGGACGGATTCGAGCAGGGGACAAACGTCATCGTCATGGCCGCCACCAACCGTCCGGATGTGCTCGATAGCGCCCTTCTCCGACCGGGCCGCTTTGACCGCCACGTCTATATTGATAAGCCGGATCTCGAAGCCCGCGAGCAGATTCTCATGGTCCACGCCCGCAACAAGAAAGTCGCAAAGGGCGTCGATTACCTCGCAATTGCCAAGCAGTCGATCGGCCTTGCCGGTGCAGATCTGGAAAACATCATGAACGAAGCTGCTATCTTCGCTGCCAAGCGCCGTCACCCGGCCCTCACGCAGCAGGATATGGTCGATGCACTCGAGAAAGTAACCATCGGTCCTGAAAAGCGCTCCCGCAAGCTCAATCAGAAAGAGAAAGACATCACTGCCTACCACGAGCTTGGTCATGCCATTGTCGGCTACCTCTGCAAAGAATCCGACAAGCTTCATAAAATCAGCATCGTCTCCCGCGGTTCCGCACTCGGTGTCACCTGGTTCCTGCCGGAAGAAGACGTCTACACCACCAGCAGGCAAAAATTCCTCGATGAAATCTGCGGACTCCTCGGTGGTCGCGCTGCAGAGCAGCTCATCTTCAAAGACAGCACCACCGGTGCCAGCAACGACCTCGAACGCGCCTCACAAATCGCCCGTAACATGGCGATGCGCTACGGCATGGATGATGAACTCGGACTCGTGGTCTACGGCGAGCGAGCCGGCTCCGCAGCACTCGGTGCAGACCTCGGCATGAGTCGCAATTTCTCGGAAGAGAGTGCAAAGAAGATTGACCACTTTGCACAGACGACCATCGCAGAACAGTACAAGCGCGCAGCAGGATTCCTGAAGCAGCACGAAAAGAAGCTGCACGAACTTGCCAAGGTGCTCCTGAAGGACGAAACAATGTCTGTGGAAGAGTTTGTGGCGATCTTTGAAGGAAAGCCGGTGCCACCGAAGAAGACGAAGAAGGCGGAGCAGGAGTTGAAGGAGATGGAGGAAAGTGAAAAGAAGGCATAACAAACAGGAAGCCAAAGCCTCCTGTAGTGTTCTGTCTGCGATTCTCGATCTTAGAGAAGGCCAAAGAAGTTGAGCACCGTCAGCAAGACGATGGCCACGCCCCACACTGTGAAAATCAGGCAGGTACGCCGGATTCTTTTTTGACTGCGCAGAGCCTGCTCCAGTCCTTTGCAGACAAGGGAATGTTCACCCAGAGTAACCTGATAGTTTTTCAGCTGCTCCTCAGATTCACGCATGTCACTGCCTGCTCCAAAAAATTCTTTCAGACTCCAGATAATCATGGTCATGCCCAAAAGAACATATTCCAGATGGTTTGCCATAGTGGCCTCCTTTTTGCTTCGAATGAGCGGACAGAAACGGTCTTACCTGAATGGTAATTATTATGAAAATAGAATAAATATATAAATTAGTCAATTATATGCACCGCACACTCACAAAGGAAACGATGCAGTATTCTTTCTGGTGAAATTTTTCTGGTTGATTGTTCAAGGAAAAAATACAGAAGAGGCGTTTATCATCTCCTCAAAAGACATGCAAAAAGGCAGTGAGTTTATTCTGTGTAAGCAGGAAGAGTGAAGTGAATGGTGGCGCGGGGGTTACTGAATTCTATATTTTAAATTTTAGTATCCAATCTTGCTTTTTATAATCTTGTCCTCAGGAATCTTCTGAATTGTCGGTTCCATGTAGGCTACGTTCTTGAAGAAAGCTTTGTCGTTATTAACTATCGCTTCTAATTCAGGAAAACGAGCAATACGAGTTCCTGTTCTGCCTTCTTTTTCAAATGGTTCGATCCAGAGAAAGGCATGTTTTTGATTCTTTGCCATATCAACCAGTGTAACTCCTGGTTTTTCACCTATAACCACCACATAATCAAACTTTCCCTCTTTCCTAAGGGCTTTTGCTTGTTCCACAGCACTTGATGTCTGTTGCCTAATTTCTTCTTCTGATTTTGGAGGGATATATCCAAGGAAGCATCTGCTTTCAGCAATTGTTGGGGAACTAACTGCAAAGCAATCTTCACGAAAGCATGTGCTTACCAATTTGTCCTCGAAAAGAAAAAGAAGGTCGGGCTGCCATCTGCCTCCTGTTTCATCGATGTATAAACCACCCACTGCCCCTCCCACTCCGTGATTCATTAAATCATCGAAGACACCGTATATTTGAAAAATACCAAGCATAGAAGCCAACTGGAGTTTTGGCTGATGCACAGTGTCGGGCAAAATATGTGACAATGAAATTTCTGTAAAATTTCGATGAGCTTGAGGAATACTTCCGATTTGAACCAATACCTCGTTGTTCCTTACTACATGGTCATCCTTAGAATTAAACGTTACTAAACATGGATGCCCCTTTTCGTAATACCCAACAATTATTTTCACTTTCCGATCCGAAGGAGTCGGTGCATGTAAGTTAATTGCCCAATTAAGTGCATCCGTAGGACTTTTCCCCTTATCCAATTCATCGTAAAAAGCTTTCACGATTTCCCTCGCTAAAGACACATCTCCTGCAAAAGTTATCCCAACATTGTTTTTCAAATGCAATTTCACATCGCGCTCTTCAACTTTTCGTTTTTCCTCTTTTATATGTTGCTGACCGAAGCTCGATTTTGGCCTATCTAAGTCTTGGACATTATCTCCCCTAGTAGTAATCGCTGTATCTGCGGCTAAAAAAACTTCCGATTCTGTTTTCCATCCCAATGCATACGTCATATCTGATTTAGAAACCCTATATGGTGCCGTGGAGAGGACTCGAACCTCCACATCCTTGCGGACTCATGCCCCTCAAGCATGCGCGTCTACCAATTTCGCCACCACGGCATGTGGGTTTCCCTGTATAGGAAATGTGCGACGAGGGCTCAAAGTGTAGCAAGGATTTGGCCGGGGGCAACAGGGAAAAGTATCTATGAGGGGTATGTATAGCCTCTAAAAGAGTAAAATGGCCATTCATCCATGCATGACTGTTTTCTTTGACAAATATACTAAACATGACCGATAATAGCTGCATGAATGGGGCGCTACGGAGTGCCCGCTTTTACGGTCCTTGAACAATTAGTAAGGTTTGCTGAGATGCACGGAAGTCAGACAAGTGTGCTTCTAGAGGAAGCTGAACAACACGTTTCCACCGCGAAGGAAGCACCACAGGGACGGCACCCGGATAGTTATCAATTCTGGACGCCTACACCTCCTCTTCACGAAGTGATTGATCAATTCAATCTGCACAAAGAGTGGGAGGCAATGAGAAATACGGGACTGTAGACATTCATCGTGTGGCATCTTATCGCCACATACCTCCGCCGGAGTGTACCCCTCGTGGTGCACTTCGGTTTTTTATACCCGCACTTTCTGCTTCTTCTCTTTTTTGATGATGGACTGCAGCAGCTTCTTCGTCTGCGCGTGCTGGCAGGATTTAATATATTCCTGATACGGAAGGGGAATAGCGCCTGTCACAATTTCCACCGTGTCTCCATCATGCAGTTCTGTTGCGAGCGGGTGGAAGCGGCCGTTGATGCGTACGCCGGTAATGGTGAGCGGATCGATATGCAGACTGAGGCATGCGAAGTCGAGTGCGGTGGCAGGCGGACGGACGTGGTAGAGATTGTTGTCCGGATCGAACAGGACAATGTCTTCTTCATTGAAAGATTTGCGGAGTGCCTGCTCGAATTCCTCCGGTGTGTGTGGGAGCATTTTCAGACTTTCAAGATTCCGGAACAGATTCGCGCGGGACGGCTGGCTGTTGAGTGCGTAACTCAGATCTTTATACGTCGTGTGCGACGCAATGCCGTTCTCACATTCTTCATGCATTTGCTGCGTGCGGATCTGGATTTCAATCGGAAGTACCGAGACACCCGGCAGGGGATACACAACCGTATGGATTGAACGGTAGCCGTTTTCCTTTGGGGTGCCGATATAGTCCTTCAAACGGCCTGGAATCGCGTGCATGGAACTATGGACGATTCCCAGGGCGCGGTAGCAGTCGTCCTGTGTGGGGACGAGAATGCGCAGTGCCAGGCGGTCCGTGAGCTTGTCGAAATTTCGGTTTTTCAGGACCATTTTCCGGTAGGTGGAATACAGACCTTTAATACGTTCATCAATGCTGATCTCCAGTCCTGTCTCCCGCAATTTGTTCGCCAGAAATGCATGCGTGTGCTTCAGACACGCGTGGTCGATCCGTTTCCAGGTCTCAAATTCTTTCTGGATTTTTTTTGCGATGGTCGGCTGCAGTTCCATAAAACAGATATCTTCCATCTGCCATCGCCAGCGGTGAAAGCCGAGTCGTCCGGAAATCGCGCTATACATGTGGAGCGTTTCGTGCGCGAGTTCTTTGCGGCGCTTTTTGTTGAAACGTTTGATGTGCCGCACGTCATTCAGACGGTGAGCCATGCGCAGGAGCATCAGGCGCGGATCTTCCATGAAGGCGCCGATCACCATATCAAGATCGTCACTGTTGGCATCAATGTGCAGTCTGCGGAGTTGATGCATGCGTTCGACAATGGATTTCTCATCAGTGTTCAGTGGTGAGGCGGCGAGCAATTCTTTTCCATCCGGATGCACGAGAATATCGTGCGCGATTGCAATCGCCAGCATCGATTCGTCTTTGGTTGTTTCGGACAGGACTGCTGCAAGTTCGCGTCCGTGTGATGCGTATGTTTCTCCGCTTCCGCGCTTTACATCTTTCAAATACCGCTGCGCGTACGCCTCTACTTTTTGCAGGCGCGATGAACGGGCCGTTGCGGGTGGGCGGGCAGTCATGACCGGAGGGGGATTATAGCATGGACTTGAATGTTGCCTCATCAATGATCGTCACCCCTAAACTGGTCGCATCAGCCAATTTGCTGCCTGCATCCTCGCCGGCGAGAACATAATCGGTTTTCTTGCTCACAGATCCACTGACCTTTCCGCCCCGGTCTTTAATCATGTCTTTGGCCTCTTCACGGCTCAAACTCGGCAGTGTGCCGGTCAGTACAAATGTCCTGTCTGCAAAGACCTGTTTCAAATTGCTGCGTTCCGGCTGCAGACACACAATGCCTGCTTTCTCAAATTTATGGAGCAGCGCACGATGTTCTTTGTGAGAGATCCACTCGGTGATTTCCTCCGCGACTACGTCACCGATTCCGTGGATTGCTGCAATAGTCTCTGCATCTGTACCCGCAAGTGTCTCCTCCACCGCCTTCACCGGAATAGCACGCATCGTTACTTTTTTTGCTTCACCCCCGAAGAGGGATGGCTGCAGTCGCGTCTCTGTAGCATCATCCACCGATACATCTTCCACCGGCCATGCAATATTTTTTGCAAGCACCTCCGCCGTTTCGCGGCCGACGTGACGGATGCCGAGTGCGTAGAGGAACCGGTCAAGCGGAATGCGTTTTGCTTTGCTGATGGCCGCCATCGCATTCTCCGTTTTCTTTTCTTTGAAGAGCGGCAGGGACATGAAGTCTTCTGCAGTCAGGAAGAAAATATCCGCACTGTCTGCAATCAGTCCTGCATCGAGCAGCATCTCCACTGTTTCTTTTCCGAGTCCTTCAATATTAAACGCATAGCGCGATGTGAGATGTTCAATACTCTCCTGCTTCACACCCGGACAGTCGCGATTTTGGCAGTAGATAGCCACTTCTCCATCGGGTCGAACGAGTGCTTCGCCGCACTGCGGACAGTTCTTCGGGAAGTGAAACGCCTTACTATCGGCGGGACGTAGATTTTCTAATACCTGCATCACCTCCGGAATAATATCGCCGGCTTTGCGGATGATGACGGTGTCGCCAATGCGCACGCCAAGTCGTTCGATCTCATCAGCGTTGTGCAGTGTCGCACGCGTCACGACTGTTCCTGCAATGTGCGTGGGCGAAAGAATGGCAACAGGTGTAATCGCTCCCGTGCGTCCGACCTGCAGATGGATATCCTGCACCACGGCTGTTTTTTCTTCCGCAGGAAATTTATACGCACGCGCCCATCGCGGAGCTTTCGCAGTCGATCCGAGATCGCGCTGGATGCGGCGGTCATCAACTTTAATCACCACGCCATCAATATCAAACGGGAGACTGTCGCGCTTCTTTCCCACATCCTCATACATCGTCTGCACGTTCTGCAGTCCCTCCACCACGCGGTAGTCTGTGCTGACCGGAATGCCGTGTTCCTGGAAAAATGTCAGAATGGAGGATTGTGTCGCCAGTCCGAATGCATCAGCGGCCATACTGCCGAGGCTATAGCAGAACATCCGCAAATCGCGGCTGGCAGCCATTTTCGGGTCCAATTGACGCACAGTTCCCGCAGCGGCATTGCGCGGGTTTGCAAATTTTTCATCCTCCTCCAGATCCTTATTGATTTTTGCGAGTGCCGCTTTCGGCATATACACCTCGCCGCCTATTTCCAGAAACCGCGGCGCATCTTTTGCTTTTATACTGTCCATCTCAATCATCAGCGGCACCGTTTCAATTGTCCTCACCGTGTGGGTCACATCTTCTCCCTCCACTCCATTCCCGCGCGTCACCGCACGCACCAATCGGTACATCACGTCGGTCCCTTCTTTCCCCCCGGCAACATCTGTCACCTTCTCATAGACGAGCGAAATATTCAGTCCATCAATTTTCAACTCCGCCACCAGCGTGAATTCTTTGTTCTCATCACCCAGTGCTCTGCGCATCTGTGTCATCCAGTCTTCCAGCTCCGCAAACGAAAATGCATCCTGCAACGATTCCTTCGGCGTCAGATGCATCACCTTCGGCAGTCTGCCATCAAGCGGCGCTCCCACACGCTGTGTCGGGGAGTCGGGGCTGATCAGATCCGGATATTCTTTCTCCAGTGTGATCAGCTCCTGTTTCAGCGCATCACGCACATCTTCCGACACATCTGTGCGATCCTCAATAAAATACGCCTTGTTCAATCGCCAGATTTCCCGGCGAAGATTCCCGATGCGTTCAATGGCATGTGCGCGGTCCATGGACACAGTGTAGGTCCTTCGCGATTCTGCTGAAAGTAAACTCTAAAAGTCTTTATAACATACGAAGAAATTTTTTCTCCAATCGTCAATTGCAACTTCCCCATAATAAGGAAAGATACGGCACATTCTTCTCACCCCCATATAATGACCAGCCCACACGACCAGTCAGAAAAAATTTACCGCCTGATTCTCGATCAGCTTGAGGAATTGTGGCTGCTCTATGCGGACACCGATGATGAAGAGGAGGCAGGAGAAGATGCGCCCGAAGAGAGCGACCGCGATATTGTCGATGCCATGGTCGAAGACGGCACCGAGCGCGGGATTGATGAAGAGAGCCTGGAGAAAGTCTTCAAGGCAGTCTCTGCTCTCGCAAAGAAAGCGCAGGACGCGTAACCGGTTACCGGTTATGGGTTATGGGTTATGGGGGACTTGAAAGTCTCTGTATTGCTGTTTCAGGCAGTTTTATTGATCTAAAACGCTACATACGCTATACTAATAGGTATGACAACAAACTCCCTTCCCCGTTCTATTTTCCAGAAAGCAACCGAGGCCGGTGCGTCCGACGTGCATATTGCCGTTGGCTCGCCGCTCCTTTTCCGCATCAGCGGAGAGCTCGTGCCGCAGACTAAAGGAAATATTACCGAAGCGGATGCGACGGGGTTTGTAAAAGCGGTTCTGAGTGAACCGGACTACAAGCGTTACAAAGAGCAGAAAGAAGTCGACGTCTCCTATTCCCTTGCGGACGGCACACGTCTGCGTGTGAACTGTCACTACGAGCGCGGCAATCCAGGACTGGTTGCCCGCGTCATCCCGCAGGATATTCCCTCACTCGACGCACTCGGACTCGAACAGATTGTTCCGTCATTCGCACAACACTCTGAGGGTCTCATTCTCTTCACCGGTCCGACCGGCACAGGAAAGTCCACCTCACTCGCATCCATGATGCAGTATATAAACGAAACAGAGGCACGCAGCATGGTCACACTCGAAGACCCCATCGAATTCCTCTTCCCGCAGGGCAAAGGTCTCATTCGCCAGCGTCAGCTGGGACAGGACTTCCTCTCCTTTGCAGAAGCCCTCAAGCGTGTGCTGCGCCAGGACCCGGATATCGTGATGGTGGGAGAAATGCGCGACCCGGAAACCATCGCCGCCGCCCTCACCCTCGCAGAAACCGGTCACCTCATTCTCGCAACCCTCCACACCCCCAACGCCATCCAGACCGTTGACCGTATTATCGACGTCTTCCCGCCGTACCAGCAGCCGCAGATCCGTTCACAGCTCAGCATGTCTCTGAAGGCCATTGTGGCCCAGCGCTTGCTGCCGAAAGTGGGTGGGGGACGCACGGCGCAGCGTGAAATTCTCATCAACACTCCTGCCGCCAGCAACATCATCCGCGACAACCGCATTCAGGAGCTCAAGTCCGTGCTCCAGACCGGTGGCGATACCGGGATGATTTCTTTTGAGAAGGATGCCAAGAGGCTCCTGAAAGAAGGGCTCATCAGCAAGGAGACGTATGAGTGGACGGAGGTGCAGGGGTAAGGGGTTTGTTGTGATGTGGGGACCTGCCATTTTCCCTTATTTTTTCCATATTCTGGAAACGTATCTGGCACATTCGCCGATGATGATTAGTGGCAGGAGTGCGATCATGAGTAGGATCGCGCAGAGCAGAAAACAAACATCCCTCAATGTGTGTCGCATGTCAGAAAAAGGAATGGACGTACAAAAGGGCCGTCCGAGCCGGTTGACCCATGCCACTTCAAGGGAACCCCTCGGAGCGCATGACCGTGCAGAGACGGCCCTTCCGGGGCTCTTATGGGGTAAAACTGTGGCATGGGTCTTCTTCATCGTATCAATTCACGCATAAGAAGCAATGTGTCGTTTTGTGAATCAGATTTAGTGATATGCGAATGTAGTTCGCGTCAGACGTTCTAAGTAATAATGAAATGGCGTCCTGTACCAATGCGTCTTCCGATGTAAACAATCTGCAAAGAACGGCAGGTAGATTTTCTATATTCCTATAAAAAGTCGTGAAAACCCTTATTTAACAATAAATATAAGCCTCAGTTTCAGTTGCGAGTCGGTCGTTTTCTTGTAAGAAAGACGCATAAGTGCTATAATTAGAAGTGATGGAGAATTTAAAAAAATATAAAAAATTGCAGGGACTTCAACAGTTATTCCACGGTGAGTACAGAAGTATTTACGTTTTAGGAGCTTTTACAATTTTGGCATCTGTAATTACTTATGTATTATTTTCATATACAGAAAATTTACTTAAAGAAAGATTACAAGAAAGATTGCTAGCTATTGTCTCTACGGCAGCCACCCAATTTAAAGCAGAGGAAATTGAGGAAATTCGAAGCATTGACGATATTGGAACTAAAGAGTTTGAGCATTTGGTTTATCAGCTAAATCAAATTAAAGATGCAAATACCAATATTCGTTATGCATATTTAATGAGACGAACAAACGACCCAGATATTTTGGAATTTGTGGCAGATGCTGAATCTTTAAAAACCGAAGATGAATTGGATGTTAATGATGATGGAATTTTGCAAGACGATGAAATGGCTCCTTTGCCAGGCGACCCTTTTGAAATTAACACTTATCCTGTATTAAAAAATGAAGCTTTTTATCATGCAGCAGTTGATAATGATTTAGAGGAGGATCAATGGTCAGTCCAGATGTCTGCATACGCGCCTATTTTTGACTTAACAGGAAACGTGACTGCAATTGTAGGTGTAGATGTAGAGGTTAGTGATTTTCTAGCATTAACAAGATCCACACTTTTGCCGTTCCTGCTTTTTGTTTTATTTTTAATATTCCTTTTGACTCTCTTGACTTTAATCTTGGTGAGAATCTGGAATGAAAAAGTTAAAGCAGTAGAAGAACTTGATCGTCAAAAAGACGAATTGCTAAGCATAGTAAGTCATCAGCTTGCGACTCCAATTTCTGCAATTAAATGGAATTTGGAAATGATGATTGATGGGGACTTGGGTAAATTTGCAAAAGAACAATTGAAAACAATAAAGTCCTTATCGGAAATTTCCGATGGCTTATCTGATCTTGTTAGCATGATCTTAGATGTTTCTCGTATTCAATTGGGCAGAGTGCATATAGAACAGCAAGAAATGGATCTCGAAAACTTCTTTAAAGAATTACTTGATGTAATTAAGCCAAAAGCAGCCGAAAAAAATATTGAATTACTTGTTAAATTGCCATCTAAATATCCTAAAGCCATGCTGGATAAAAGGTATACTCATATGACAATAGAGAATATTCTTAGTAATGCGGTAAAATATACGCCCAATAATGGTTCAGTTAACCTTTCTGTAGAAATCCGAAATAAAAAATTATACTGTGCTATAAAAGATACTGGTGTTGGTATTCCAAAAGCTGATCAGGTTAAGATTTTTGGAAAATTATTCCGTGCTAGTAATGTTAGAAATACAGTAGATGGAAATGGTTTTGGATTGTATGTCGCTAAAGGTGCAATAGAGGCACAGGGAGGAAAAATTCGCTTTGAAAGTGAGGAGCAAAAAGGAACAACATTCTTTATTGAATTACCTTTAGAAGGACAGAAAAAATAATATTTGCATGGTTAAGAAACCATCCAAACACCGAAACACATTACGAGAACTAGCATAATTTTATAATGTAATTTGTGCCAAACTTGCTTGTCACCCAATTTTGGAAAAAAGAATAGAAAAAGAAGACTTAGTAAAAAAGCATATGCGGACATAGTGGTTTCAGCAGCTGCGACCAGAGAAGGCTTGCCTGTTGCAATTCCTCTTTGTGCAAAGAATAGTGCAGCTAAATTTGCAATTTCAATAATTATAAAAAATCGCAGCATAGTAATGATTGTTTTGATATTTCTTACCATTACGATTCTGATATTTTTAAATAACAAGGGAACTAAACCAGCAAAAATAAGGCCACATGTTATTATTAGGAATCCTAAGAAAAAAGGTGTTTCTGCAAAGACAATTTCTTCAAGCAGATAAACTCCAACCTGCATTATGCAGGCACAGATCATCAATAAAAAAGAGCGCC
Organism: Candidatus Peribacteria bacterium; assembly: GCA_023038255.1. NCBI lineage: Bacteria > Candidatus Peregrinibacteriota > Candidatus Peribacteria > Candidatus Peribacteria bacterium. The sequence goes on from CP082927.1 coordinate 285,388, forward strand.
ATCTGGTTTTTGTTTCTCCATCAACGAGGCACATTGCGATTGATGCTAGTGTTAGAATTGCGATTCCTGCATATTCATAGAGTGAAAAAAATCTTCCATAAATCGCAAAAGTAAGCAGTGGTAGCAATACTGGGATTAGATTCCAATATGCTGCAACGATTCCTGCTTCGCTATATTCTAATGCTTGGAAGTATAGCGCTTGGCTGATCTGTATTAGCACCCCCGCTAAAAATGCTAAAATGACAATTTGTATAGGTGGAAAGGTCCAATCAACAAAAGGACCGACAAATGGGATAAGTTGGAATACCACAAGGGATGCAATTGAGCTTGTTATTACGCCCATCCAAGGTTTTTCAAATATTTCCCCTACACAATATGAATCAAGTACATGAACAACTGCGAAGAAAAATGCTGCAAGTAACGCAAAAACTAACCACATATATAAATAGTACTCTTTATAACTAAAACATTAATGCCATAGTTTTGTTAATTTTGCAAATTTTTTAAAAAGTGTTAATATATAACTATTGGACTAATGCATTAAGTAAAGTACTATTTAGTTAATTTCCTTCGCAATTTATGACAAGCATCTCTGGCTTCATGGAAAGAAATTACAGACATTTTAATAGTAGAGAGACGCTTGATGCAGCAAAAGCTTGGAAAAAACATTCAGAAGAAGGGGGCAAAATGTTTCTTGCAATGGCAGGGGCAATGAGCACTGCTCAGATTGGTATTTCACTGGCAGAGATGATACGTGCCGACAAGATTCACGCTATTAGTTGTAGTGCAAATAACTTAGAAGAAGATATTTTTAATCTTATAGGACGAAAGGCATACTTTGCCGTATCTGAATATCGAGATCTAACCCCAATTGAAGAGGAAAAATTATATAATGATAATTTAAGTAGGATTACAGATGTATGTATTCCAACAGAGACGTTTACACACATTCGTAAAGAAATAGTGCCTTTGTGGCAAAAGGCTGAAAGGGAAAATCGCAGACTTTTTCCTTATGAATTTTTTTATGAAATGATTCGTTCCGGAGTTCTTGAAGAGCATTATCATATTGATCCCAAAGATTCATGGGTTATTGCAGCATGTGAAAAGAATTTACAAATATTTACCCCTGGTTATGAGGATTGTACAACGGGTAATATTTTTGTTTCATGTGTTATGGATGGGCAAATAAAAAATGTAAATACAATTCGCTCTGGAATGGAGCAGATGGAATCTCTTGCAAATTGGTATTTAGAAGAAGCTAATAAAAATTCAATTGGTTTCTTCCAAATTGGTGGTGGCATTGCTGGAGATTTTCCTATTTGCGTTGTTCCAATGTTAATTCAAGATTTGAAACGTGCTGTTCCATTTTGGGGTTATTTTGCACAGATTGGAGATTCAACAACGTCGTATGGCTCTTATTCAGGAGCTGTGCCTAATGAAAAAATAACATGGGGGAAACTTAACGCCGCTACGCCCAAGTTTATGATTAACTCGGATGCAACAATTGTTGCACCTTTAATCTTTAATTATGTTTTAGGTAATTAATAAATAAGAAATTAGTTTGATCCAAAGCGTTTATCTAAAATAACCATTGCACCCTCCCCGCTAATTTCCCAAATAGACCTCTCTGCCCGTACGTCTTTTCTATACAAAAAATCTGCATGCCATTTCGCCAATGCTAAATGTTTATCGATAATCGGAATAATTTGCTTCCAACTGAAGTGTTTACAGCTGTAGAAGTCCATATGAATGTTCGGATTGTTTCCATCCGGTTCAATGAAGTAGTGTCCGCTGATGTGGCTGGTAGTAATAGGTTGAATAAAGGACCAGCCTGGAGCGCGAAGGTCTGCAGCTGGATAGATTTCGAGTCGGCCCAGCTTCTCCATTCCAAGTTCCGCCAGTAAGTCATTGATTAAATTATTGGTTATCTCATCCATGCGGGACTGATCCAATCCTTCTTTTAGGAATGCGTCTAGAATCATCATTTCATGACTGAGCACAATCGGTTCAGTAGACAATTCTTTTGACATATTGAAAGGAAGTTGATGGAAAGTAGAAAAAATGTACCACCCGTCAGTTTTTTGTCAAAGAAATCATACTATTGACAATAAAACAAAAAACTGTTATTTTACCATAACCGCATCGAGATGGCTTGGAGCCATCAAAAGAGGCGGAAATGGTCCTTTGTTCCATGGAAGGGAACGACATGAAGAAGATCCTTCTCAGCGTTGTGTGTCTGATCATACTCTCGGGCTGCATGGCCCCCGGTCGAATCCACGATTCGCATCTGGTCTGGGACATGCAGGAAAAGTTGGGCTCGCAGATTCCCGCATGGGAAAAGAAGCCTAAACCTCCGAGTCGTATGAGAACACTCCCTTCAGGGAGTATCGTGGCGGAATCGCCGATTGCACAACGTTGATGAGAAAGAAATAGATGACTGCAATGCAGGGACCATGAGCTTTGTTCTTCACAGGACAAAGCTCATTTATAATGTATGTAGGTTTTTGTTGGACCGCTGCCGCGGGGGCATTCTTTTTGGCCATGCCCCAAAAAGAATCAAAAAGTGCGGTCCGGCCAGTGCATTCCCGCTGACCCCTTCACCCCCCCCCGTTTACCCTGAGCCCCCCGCACTTCGATTCGTTGCGACTCACTCAGTGTCGGCCTCTACATCTCTGACGCACCCATGAAAGGGGAATTTCTTGCTTTATTGGATTAGCACTCTAGTATAGGGAGTGATATTTATTTTCACCTATCCATATGGCAGAAAAAGAACGAGCTAAGGAACTTGGAGGCATTACCGTTGATGTTGCGGAGCCTCGACGATTTTTTTGTGATCGAGCGTTTGTTCTTAACAATGACGAACACTTTGTCCTTGCACTGCAAACAGGGTCAGTTATTGACGCTCAATATGCTTTCACGCCCAAGCATATGAAGCGTTTACTGCTCCGTATAAAGGAAAAGCTCGACGCGTATGAAGCACAGAATGGCATACTAGATGTGACACTACCTTCCGATGAGGTATGAGCGGCGAGATAGTTATCACCCCAGAGCTAGAAAAGACAGCTAGCATTGCATTGCAGTGCATATCTGCCCATGGCACATTTCTTAAGTGGATACTCGGTATCGTCGGAGTGGCTTGGGTTACCACTGTGTGTGGGGCTTACAGGCTTGGGAAAATACGTCGTGAGATTGAATTCCAAGGACAGTTGATACGGGGGGACTTTTCTGGCAACAGGCAACCAATCGGCATTCCTAAAGGGTCTGAGACCGATTCCGTCCCACTACAGTTGCCGAATAAAACTTCTTCTGGAGATTCTCATATGCTCCGATTGCCAGCGTTCCAACGACTAGACCACCAAGAGGCATACCCAAAATCAGACCAGCCCAAAAGCCAAGAATAAATGGATCGTACATAAGAACCTCTTAGGTTAGGGCTCCCAGCCCTTGGGTGCATTAGGTATATACGGGCGCTCAGTGTCCTTCTCCTGTTGCGACAGTCGAAGGGTGGCCGGACACCTCGCCATGGACGACGGGCCCTCATTTTCCCTGCAGGAAAATGGACCTGGTGGAATTTCTTTTATGTATTTCCCGGTAACTGATAACCGGTAACAGGTAACGAGAGGCAAGTGGGCGGCAGGGGGGAGGGTGGCTCTGAAGAGCGGGGTGAGGCAGAATATCCTCATGACCAACGCCGACATCGCTGCTGTCTTCGAGCGCATTGGCGCCGTGCTGAATCTGCAGGGGGAAAATCCGTTTCGGGTGCGGGCGTACGATCGTGCGGCGCAGACCATTGCGTCTATGTCGGAGGAGCTGAAGACCGTGCTTGCCAATGGCGGACGTGATGCGCTTCTGGAAATTCCGGGCATCGGGAAAGATCTGGCGGACAAGATTGAAGAATTGCTCAGTACCGGCAAACTCGAATACCTCATCGAGCTGCAGAAGAAAGTACCGAAGGGGCTCTTCGATATTATGGAGATTCCCGGCATGGGTCCGAAGAAGACGAAATTTGTGTGGGAGGAGTTCAAGGTCACAAGTATTCCGGAACTGGAGACACTCGCAACATCCGGCAAACTGATTGGGCTGAAAAGCTGGGGCGAGAAATCCGTGCAGAATATTCTGAGCGGCATTGCGGCCAAGGCCAAAAACGGCGGACGGACAGCGCTGCCTGTTGCCATGGCGATTGCGGAGCAGATGAAGGAGCGGCTGATGGCGTCCAAGCTGTGTACGAAGGTGGAGATTGCGGGAAGTATGCGGCGGCGCAAGGAGACGATCGGGGATATTGATTTTCTGGTCTGCGGCAAAAAGGTGCAGGAGATTATGGAGGTGTTTTGTACCGGTGAGGGCGTGGCGGAAATTCTTGCCAAGGGCGAGACCAAATCGAGCGTGCGGCTGGAGAGCGGACTGCAGATGGATTTGCGTGTGGTGCCGGAGGAAGTGTTTGGGGCAGCGCTGCATTATTTTACCGGCAGCAAAGAGCACAATGTGCATATCCGACAGATTGGTATCCGCAAGGGGCTCACGATTTCCGAATGGGGCGTGTACGAAGGAACTGCAGAGAAAAAAGGAAAGCTGATGGCGTCTAAAACCGAGGAAGATGTGTACAGGGCAATCGGTCTTACGTACGTGGAGCCGGAATTGCGCGAGGACAGAGGGGAAGTGGAGCTCGCGCAAAAAGGGAAACTGCCGTCGCTTATTACTGAAAAAGATTTGCGTGGGGATCTCCACATGCACAGTACGTTCAGTGATGGCGCAGCGTCGATGATCGACATGGCGGAGGCGGCAAAAAAACTGGGACACGACTACATCGCCATCACGGACCACGGATCTGCAATGGGCATGGTGTATGGAATCAAAGAGGACAATATTGATGCGTATCTGAAAAAAATTGAGGAAGCGCGGAAGGCCGTGCCGGGGATTCACATTCTGGCAGGCGTGGAAGTCGATATCGAAAAAGACGGATCGCTCTATCTGTCCGACAGCGTTCTGAAGAAACTCGATTGGGTCGTGGCAGCAGTCCACGGGAATTTTGCAATGAGTGAGGAAGACATGACCAAGCGCATCCTTAGAGCTCTGGAGAATCCCTATGTCCGGCTCTTTGCCCACCCGACATCCCGCCTCCTCCTCAAGCGTGATCCCATCCGGTACGACATGGATGCCGTGATGAAAAAAGCGGCAGAGAAGGGGATTGCCCTGGAGATCAATGCATCACCGGACAGAATGGATCTGCATGATCAGCATGTACGGCGTGCGAAAGAAGCAGGGGTAACGCTCTGTATTGATAGCGATGCCCACCGGCCTGGAGGGCTGGATTATCGTTTCGGTCTCATCCAGGCGCGCAGAGGGTGGATTGAGAAAAAAGACGTGCTCAATACAAAAACCTGGGCGCAGTTTGAGAAGTGGCTCAAGCGTTGATCACTGTTGTCCGTTGTCGCAACAGGTCTCGCACAACACCCCGCAGACACTGCAGTGCTTTTTCAGTCTGCGTTCTATTAATGTGCCGCCACAGACAAGACAGCGTTCTTCAAGAGGACACTGTGTTATGGCCTGAGTTTCCACCATGTTCCTATGAGGGAAAGGCCAATCACTATGAAGAACGTGGCGACTATGTATGCAATCAGATCCGGCTGGATAAGAATCATGATGCCGAAGAGGAGTGCGAGGAGGCCGCTGGAGAGCAGGGAAGACCCGACGAGAGAAGATGGACGCATGGCAGTAGTATAACTGTGATTTGTGATACGAAAAAGCAAGGCACCCGTGAAGGTGCCTTGGCAGAAGGTCATTCGGATGGAGGATGTGACGCTTTGATGGAAATTGCTACAACAGCGCAGGGTTCACGTGGCAATCGGTCAGTTTGCGGCCGGGGAATAGCGCCTTGAAATGCGCCGGGCCCAGGATAGACAGTTCATGCTTGGCCGATGCAATGGCGTCTGCATTGCCGTTCTTTTTACAGTGTGTCAGGTGATCAGTGGCGCGGGTGCAGGCGTTGCCGTACATGAGGAAGCCATTGTTCTGTTCTTTGCCGGCGAGGAACAGTCGCATTTGGTGTGTGAACAGGAAGGCAAACAAGCCATCCTGGTCTCCCTCCTCGATTTCTCTCGCAGCGATAAGCGCGTCGGCCCCGTGCTTGCTATGGGCTCCAGAACGAGAGCTATACGCCTCCGCATACAACGTTTTTCCCGTCAGCGGTTCCTTCCAGCCGATGGCGCCCAGTGACGCGATCGCGTAGGCATTCGCATAGAACTTCACCAGAGCCGGACGGGGTGTGGTTGAAGCCGCGTAACTGGCGAAATCCGCATACAGGTCTTGGCAGACAGGCACGTCAGTCGCCTTGAAAGTCGCCTTGTTAAACCGACGAATCGATTGCAGCAAGTTGAATGTTGCCGTGCCGTTCCACGGAGACGGAACCGTCTCGGCAATCACATTCAGTTGCTGTGCATGATGCAGCACACGGTGCTGCCGCAGCAATTCTGTCAGCAGATCCTCGTTCCAGTGTTCAACATGCAGCCAGCCTTCTCCATGGGCAGGTAGGGTCGTGGTTTCCATTGTCTACATTCTCCTTTGAAGTGAATGACCAATAACGAGCTAACATCGCTGGTTACAGTCATCAAAAATGTTAGTTGCAGTAACCTACTATTTTTTAGGAACGTGTCAAATATTGTAAACATCAGGAAATTCTTGCTATCCCCCGCATCATTCGCCATCCTTTCCTCTATGCCCTCCACCCTTACACAGGCAATAGTGTCCACTCCGGTCGGTTCATTAAAGGTGACAGCATCGGAAAAAGGGCTCGTAAAAGTGTCATTAATGAACAAAAAAGGAGATCAGCAAAAACCGCAGCAGAAACTGCTCAATGAAATTATAAATCAAATAAAAGAGTACTTTGCAGGACACCGGAGGATGTTTGATGTCCCTCTGGATCGGGAGGGAACTGACTTCCAGAAAAAAGTCTGGAAGGAGACGGCAAAAATCCCCTTTGGAAAGACTCTCACCTACAGCGATATTGCCAAAAAGATCGGACATCCGAAGGCGGTGCGGGCGGTGGGGACTGCTCTTGGGAAGAATCCCGTCTGTATCGTGATTCCGTGTCACCGGGTTCTGCCTAAAAGCGGGGGAATCGGGAGCTATGCGTATGGGGCAAAGATGAAGAAATGGCTCCTTTCCCATGAGACGACAGTCACAGCATCCTAAAAAGCCCGAATTCGCACCTGAAAGCACTGTTTCCAGTTGCTTTTTCACGTTAAAGCCTCTATACAGTGTGCTCGCGCCTCCGGCTTTCGCGAGCGCTTTTCTTTAAACCACTATGGATATCCGCAATATCGCCATTATCGCACACGTTGACCATGGAAAGACTACCCTCGTTGATGCCCTTCTGAAGCAGGGTGGAGCCTTTGAGGCACACGAGACAGTGGGAGAGCTGATCATGGACTCCAATGATCAGGAACGTGAGCGCGGTATCACCATTTACGCCAAGAATACGTCTATCCAGTACAAGGATTGTAAAATCAATATCGTCGATACCCCGGGACATGCCGACTTCGGATCCGAAGTGGAGCGTATCCTCCGGACTGTCGATTGTGTTTTACTCTTGGTAGATGCACAGGAAGGACCTATGCCGCAGACAAAATTTGTTCTTAAAAAGTCGCTTGAATTAGGGCTCCGTCCAATTGTGGTTATCAATAAAATTGATAAACCTGCTGCAAGAGCCATGAAAGTGATCGACATGGTGTTTGATCTCTTTGTGACATTGGGTGCTACCGATGAACAGCTTGATTTCCCTTATATTTTCACCATTGCCCGCGAAGGAATTGCGAAGAAGAATCTGGAAGATGAATCTACGAACTTAAACCCGCTCTACGATCTCATCATGGAACATGTAAAGCCTGCAGATCAGAATATCGAGGCTCCTTTCCGTATGCAGCCCTCCAGTCTTGGTTACGACAACTACGTCGGACGCCTGGCTATTGGACGCGTGTATGAAGGAATTGCGAAAGTGGGAGACAAAGTCTTCATCCGCAATCTCGAGGGAGAAGTGCGCACAGGAAAAATTGCGAAGATCTTCATTTACCTCGGACTCAAGCGTGCAGAAGTACAGGAAGCACGCGCCGGAGATATTGTTATTATTGCAGGTATCCCCGACATCTACGTAGGAGAAACAATCGCAACTGCTGAAGACACACCGGCATTGCCAACGCTCAAAATCGACCCGCCCACTGTCACCATGACCTTCATGGTCAATGACTCTCCCTTTGCCGGCAAAGAAGGAAAGCTTGTGACTACCCGCCATATCAAGGCTCGTTTGGACAAAGAAAAGGAAACAAACGTGGGACTGAAGGTAGAGGAGGTCCCGAACAGCGATAGTTATCAGGTATCAGGACGTGGAGAGCTGCACTTGTCCGTGCTCCTTGAATCCATGCGTCGCGAAGGATTTGAAGTACAGGTCAGTCGCCCGCAAGTGATTATGCGGACGGGAGAGGGAGGCAAGAAGGAAGAGCCGATCGAACAGGCAATTATCGATGTGCCGGAAGCGTATCAGGGAACCATCATCAACCTGCTCAATGCCCGCAAAGGAGAGTTGGTCGATATGCGCACAGAAGAAGGTCACACTCGTATGGAATTCAAAGTACCGACGCGCGGATTGCTCGGGTTCCGTGGCGAATTTGTTGTAGAAACACGCGGTGAAGGAATTCTGAACCACTCCTTCATTGAGTATGCTGAATACAAGGGTGATCTGCCCGGCCGCACGCGTGGTTCCATCATCTCCATGCTTGCAGGAGAGGCAACCGGTTTCGATCTCTGGAAAATACAGGAGCGCGGTGTGCTCTTTATTGGACCTCAAACCAAGATGTACGAAGGAATGATTATTGGTGAGAGTGCAAAAGAGCAGGATATGGCGGTCAACGTTACCAAGGGCAAGAAACTCAGTAACATGCGTTCGTCCGGTGCCGACGAAGCCATTACCCTCGTGCCCGTGAAGCCGATGAGTTTGGAACAGGCGCTTGAATATATTGCCGATGATGAATTGGTAGAAATAACGCCCACCAACATTCGTCTTCGCAAGAAGCTTTTGACGGAGAATGAGCGTAAGCGCGGGTAATTAGTGTCACACTGAGCTCGTCGAAGTGTGTCATGCTGAGGACACTCGAAGCATGTCTGTACTATAATCTCTTCTCTTTCTATGTAGATTCCCTCCGGGGGCCGCTGCCGCGGGGGCATTCTTTTTGCCCGTGCAGCAAAAAGAATCAAAAAGTGCGGTCCGGGCCAGCCGCCCCTCCACTTGCCCCTTCACCCCCCGGGTGGCCGGACTCCACCCCGACGAAACCTCATTTTCCCTGCGGGAAAATGGACCTGGTGGAACTTCTTTTTTATTAGAACAAACAGAACTCCCTCGCCCGTTCCGGGAGAGGGGCGGGGAGAAGGAGTGGTCTCACAAACTCAGTACTTTCACCTTCCGATGTGCGCAATCCTTGCTGCACGCAATCATCTTTCCTGACTGCTGACACCCCTGGCAGATCACAGAATCCTTGCTGCACACATGACACGCTCCGCGCAGGTCGCCCGGATTGCCGCAGTGGACGCAGAGGGTGTAGCGCTGGCTTGGTTTGAGATCCTGATCCACCGCCACACGGTGATCAAACACAAAGCATTCGCCTTCAAATTTTTCGGACGGGCACTGTTCCAGGTAATTCAGAATCCCTCCCTGCAGCTGATACACATTCTTATAGCCTTCTTCCTGCATAGCCAGAATCGCTTTTTCGCAGCGGATGCCGCCGGTGCAGTACATCAGAACTTTCTTGTCCTTTGGAATGCCGGAGTGTTTCACGAAGTCCGGGAATTCCTGGAAGGTTTCTGTCTGCGGATCAATAGCGCCTTTGAACATGCCAATTGCGGTTTCGTAGGTATTTCTCGCATCAATCACCACCACATCCTCCTCATCCATCACTCTGTTCCATTCCTCCGGTGAGAGGTGATGATTCATGTCGCTGTCCGGATGCATGTCCGGGTTTCCGATGGCGACAATCTCTTCGCGGATCGTGACCTTCCATCTCTTGAACGGTTTCTCCGCTGTCGTGCTGTCTTTAAAAATCACGGAACCGAAACGTTCTGTAATCAGTGTCTTGAATGCGTCGATCGATTCTTTTGTTCCCGCGACTGTTCCATTAATCCCTTCATGCGCGACCAGCAGCAGGCCACAGAGCTGATGATCTGTGCCGGCATCAAAGAGTGACTGGCGCACGGCCTCCACATCTGCGATGTGCAGGAACTTGTAAAACGCGGTGATAGACCAGGTATTCTGCATACGACTAGTGAAACAGAGACGCAGGGCCGCCGCAAGCCGTGTTATACTGGGCCCATGATCACCGCACTTTCCATAAATGACGTTCTTGAACGCTTTAAAGCATCCAATGAGGGTTTGGCTGATTCTGCCGTCCAGGGAGTCCGGGCAGAATATGGCTGGAATGAGCTGCCGGAAAAGAAAAAATCACTGTTTGTGCTCTTTTTGCATCAGTTCAAAGATATCCTGATTTACATCCTCATCGGCGCCCTGGTGCTGATGATCGGAATGCGCGTGGCAAGCGGGGATGCATCCATTGAAAGTTCCATCGATATTATCGCGATTCTTCTGATTCTCGTCCTGAATGCGGGGCTCGGATTTATCCAGGAGTTCCGGTCGGGACAGGCATTGCAGGGTCTTCGGGAACTCACATCGCCACAGGCACGAGTGCGCCGCAATGGGAAAGAGTTTTTTATTCCCTCGCGCGAGCTTGTGCCGGGTGACATTGTTATTCTGGAAACAGGGGACCGCATTTCTGCAGACGGCCGTGTGCTGGAGGTCTCGCATCTGGAAGTGAATGAATCGAGTCTGACGGGAGAGAGTATCGCCGTCGCAAAAATAACGGAGCCCATTGCAGGAACACTCTCCATCGGCGAGCGGAAAAATATGGTGTTTGCAGGAACGCTCGTGACGCGTGGAGCAGGGATCTACATGGTGACCGCGACCGGACTCCAGACAGAAATCGGCACCATTGCATCGCTTGTGGCAGCTGCAGAAGCGCCGCCCACGCCGCTGGAAAGGCGTATGAAAAAACTGAGCGGTATGATCGGTATCGTTGTCCTGTTCCTGTGTGCCGGTCTCGCATTCGTCCAGTGGTCGCGCGGCGTGCCGACTATCGAGATTGTGTTGCTTGCTATCAGCCTTGCAGTTTCTGCGGTGCCGGAAGGATTGCCTGCTGTCGTGACGGCGTGTCTGGCGATGGGTGTGCGCCGCATGGCCGGACTGCATGCTCTGGTGATGCAGCTCGACTCGCTTGAAACGCTTGGCAGCATCAGCGTGATCTGCAGTGATAAAACCGGAACCATCACCGAAAACAGAATGAAGGTGCGTGAGACATGGGTGGGAGATGATGACGGCGATGATGAAGAATTGCTGATCCAGATTGCGGCATCGTGTAACCGCGCACAGTTACCGAATCTGGGTGATCCGACTGAGATCGGATTGCTGCGGTATGCAGAAGATAAAGGTGTATCGCGTCTGCATTTTGATGAAGAGGAAATCCCGTTCAGTTCCGAGAGCAAGTACATGCAGACACGTCATGGAGAGCGGTCGTTCCTGAAAGGCGCGCCTGAAAAAATTCTCGCCCTCTGCACAGAGCCCGATGAAAAAATGATTGAAGATGAAAGTCATGCGATGGCGCTGCGCGGACTCCGGGTCCTTGCAATGGCTGTCATTGAAAACAGCGAGATCCGCTTTGTCGGACTGATGGGCATGGAAGATCCTCCCCGCGATGCCGTCAAGCCCGCCATGCTCGAAGCGCGCACCGCCGGTATCCGTACTGTGATGATTACCGGTGACCACGCTGATACCGCCCTCGCGATCGCGCATCAGGTCGGGATAGAAGGGGATGTGATGGATGGTGCGATGCTCGATACGCTGTCTGAAGTGCAGCTCAGAGAAACTGTCAAAACAGTCTCTGTCTACGCGCGCGTCTCACCCACTCATAAAATTTCTATCCTGAAAGCGCTGCAGTCACACGGACACATTGTTGCGATGACAGGCGACGGCGTGAATGATGCGCCCGCACTCAAAGCCGCAGACGTTGGCATTGCGATGGGCAAAGACGGGACGCAGGTTGCGCGCGAGGCTGCGAGCCTTGTGCTCACTGACGATAACTACGCAACTATTGTCGCGGCTATCCGCGAGGGCCGCCGCATTTACGATAACATCCGCAAATTCATTCTGTACCTCGTCCGTGCAAACGTCGGACAGATTCTCCTCTTCACGATCACGGTGCTTCTTGGGCTTCCGTTGCCGTTACTGCCCATCCATATTCTCTGGATCAACCTGATGACCGATGGTCTGCCCGCCCTTGCACTCGGTATGGAAAAAGCGGAACCCGATATTATGCAGCGCCCCCCGCGTCCGCAGAAAGAACAGATCTTCACCGGTGTCTGGGCACACTTGTTTATTGCAGCACTTATTTCCTGTGGCATCACCTTTGTCCTGTTCCTGTGGCTGCTCTCCACGGGTGACACGCTCAACCACGCGCGCACGATGGCGTTCACGTTCTCCATCATCTTTGAAATTCTTCTCGCATTCCACAGCCGCAGCCTGCTCCCGGTCTGGGCGATCGGCATGTTTAAAAACCGCTGGCTCAATCTCGCAGCACTGCTACCTCTCATTCTCCAGGCACTTCTTCTCTTCACACCGCTCAGAGAGATATTCTCACTTGCAGCGCTGGACGCACGGGATTTTGTGATTCTCATCACGGCGGCCGCAGTCGGCTTCCTGTTCCTCGAAGGAACAAAGCCTCTCTTTGCGGAGCGGACAGTGCAGCGTCAGACGCTCTCAGCCTAAAAAAGATCACAGCGTACTAAAAATACCCGATACTCCATCGGGTATTTGAAGAACAATGTCAGGCTGTAGCTGCGTACAGGTATACAGCGAGCGTCGTGATAAAGAGAACAGCACCTGCCAGTCCGAGAAGCGGCAGCTCCGGACCGAGGTCAGAACCAAAATGTGAATGCCGGTGATCAGAGTAGGAGAGTCGCATACCTATAAGACCCAGTGCGCGTTCCATACTTACAAAAAAGACTAACATTGCATACAAATTTTGTACGTTCGTCCAATCGAACTGATTTGTACGTGCAAATCGGGAGTATGATATGTCCGTTTATTCTTCCTACCCTCCTTCTTTATGTGTGGACCTTGTTGTGAATGCGGCGCCTGTAAGGCTGTCCGCGCAATCGCATCCCTTCTGCTTCTTGCCCTGACCGTCGCGGCGTTCATCGGCGTCTGGAATACGCACATGGTGAATGGTGCGTGGGTCTTTGGTGGAAACGATGCATCCATTGCCATTCTTGCTGCAGTGGCGGCACTCGCAGTCTTCCACAAGACATCGAAGAAGCTCTGCCCGTGTAAGAGCAAGGCCTGCGGCACTGTGTGTCCGGGTTGCGGCAACATGCCGTGTACCTGCAAGCACTAAATCGTCTGCGTTCAGAAAGACCTCTCGCAAGAGAGGTCTTTTTTAGAAAGATGCTAGTGCAGCTTTCGCTGCCCAGTACCCGCACATGCCATGCACGCCCGGCCCCGGCGGGGTTGATGCGGAGCACAGAAAGAGACGCGGATGCGGCGTGCTGTACGGATGACGAATCGAAACAGGACGCGTGAAGAGCTGGCGCAGATCCATGACGCCACCCGTGATATCTCCACCGATATTATTCGCATTGTGTGCTTCTACATCTTTTGGACGCATGACCGACCGCTTCAGGATTATTTTTCGGAATCCCGGCGCAAACCGCTCGATCTGTTCTTCCATCGCATCGGTCATATCTTCTTCCGATCCATGCGGCACATGACAGTACGCCCACGCGGTGTGTTTGCCGTGCGGCGCGCGTGTGTCATCAAAGAGACTCGGTTGCGTCAGGATCAGAAAGGGGTAATCCGATACGCGTCCGTTCCATGCATCGCGCTCACTCTGTGCAATTTCCCCGAATGTCCCGCCGATGTGTACGGTTGATGATGATCTGCATCCTTCCGCTGTCCACGGAATCGGCCCATCGAGTGCCCAGTCTATTTTAAAGACAGATGGACCGTAACGCAGTGTCTCTACTTTTTTTGTGAATCCCCGGGGCAATGCATCGCCGGCAATCTGTATGAGTGACCGGGGCGACGTATCGAAAAGGACAACATCGGATTCCGGAAGATCGTCCAGTGATGTCACGCGTGTGCCTGTGACAACCTCACCGCCGAGTGACTGCAGATACCGGATGAGAGCCCACGTGATCTGCTGCGAACCTCCTCTCGGCAGCGGCCATCCTTTGTCATGCAGCGTCAGTCCAAGCATGATCGCAATGCCTGCGCTGAAACGTTTTTCAAATGGCAGGACAGAATGCGCTGCCAGTCCGCCAATGAGTGCACGTGCTTCTTTAGAGCGGAACCGCCGTCGCAGGCGACGGGCTGACTGGAGGAGAATCCATCCGAGACGAACAAGGAGCAGGGGAGTCTTTGGCGCTTTTAATGGACCTAAAGTCTGTTCAAAAATTGTGTTCAGATAGGGGAGGTAGGGGAGCATCAGCGTCCGGTACTGATCGCCATCTTCATGGAGACTTTCACACATCGCATCCAAGTCACGCTCAGCGACCAAAGCGGTCCCATCATCAAACGGATGAGCCAGCGGATGCGGGGCGTGAATCCAGCTCAGACCGAATTGTTCAAGCGGCAGTGACCGGAAAAACGGCGAGGCAATACCGAGCGGATGGATTGCGGAACACACATCGTGCATGAAACCGGGCAGTGTGAGTTCCATGGAGCGCGCGCCACCACCGGGCAGATCATTCGCTTCCATCACAAGCACACTCTTTCCTGCCTGTGCCAGTGTGATTGCCGCAGCCAGACCATTCGGACCACTGCCGATCACAATTGCGTCGTATCTATCACCCGATGGTGATGTGCGGAGAGAAGGTGGTGGCAGAAGGGCGGCACTCATTTGATGTAGAGATGAATCCCCTGTTCACTTTTGTCGGGCTTCAGTGTCTTCATGGAAAACGAATTGGAAACCACGCGGCAGCCGGGTTTCAGCTGCGGCCAGATTTTTGTGTAGAACTGTTTCATGGTATCCGGCAGCAGGTAACAGAAAACGACATCGGCTTGTGAATAATCCTGTTTCCAGAAATCCCCGAAACGGATGGAGCTGCGGGGATGAAAGAAGGAGCGGATTTTTGCATACAGGTAGGCCGGAACCGCAAATTCATAGCCGGTTGCTGTTGCACCCTGCCTCGCCGCCTCAAACACCAGCCGTCCGTCGCCGCAGCCGGGATCAATCACGACATCATTTTTCTTGATGGCTGCAAAGCGCATCATCAGGCGGATGTCGCGTTTGAAGCTCGGGATAAAAGGCGGACTTTTCCGGAAACCAAGAATGAGGTCGGGAATACAGAATATGAGGATGACGGTTTCCACAATAATCTGCGTCCGTAAATCAATGTTGCTCCACGAAAGAAGAGCCACGACCAAAAGCAGAAGGAGAATATGCATGGATGCATAGTACACGATTGTCCCTATTCTTGTTTTTTGTAAGACGATGCCCGTCTATACGTCATAGTATCTGTTCACATCCTTCCCCTCTTTTGTATGGATATCTTGTGGTTTCTTCTCGTTGGTCTGATTGCCGGTTGGCTCGCTGGCGTGATTGTACGCGGCGGCGGATTCGGTATTGTCGGCAACATTGTGGTCGGTATTGTCGGAGCGCTCCTCGGAGGATTTATCTTCCGCGTCCTGAACGTGACTGCCTACGGCACGCTCGGCAATATTGTAATGGCCGTTGTCGGTGCGGTTATCCTGCTTCTGCTCGCACGTATGCTGAAGCGGGCATAAATACTGAGAAATCCTGAAGGGCGGCCTCCGGTCGCCCTTTTTGTGTGTGGTTTTAGGGTGCAAAATCTGCTATACTAATCAGATTACACCCATACACACATGTTTACCTTTCTGGAAGAACTCATTCAGGTCGGCACACTGAGCACAATCAGCCGCTTGCTCGGAGAAGCTGTGGGCTACATCGGCATTATGATTATTATGTATGGCGCGCTGATGGGTGTCTGGATGTTTGCGGTGCAGATCATCAAAAAAGACAGAACAGTTTCCGGTATCCGCATTGAACTCGGGCAGTATCTGACCCTCGGTCTCGAATTTCTCATCGGGAAAGATATTATTGAATCACTGGTAAACCCGAGCTGGGATGACCTTGGGAAACTCGGTGCCATCATTGTGCTCCGTTCCATTCTCACGCTCTTCCTCGAACGTGAACTGATGCTGATCAAGAAAGAGGAATTGCCGCATGCGACCCCGCGACGTAGCCGGTCGTCCAGCAGATCTGCAAACTGAATCCGCCGGATGGTCTGTCGAAATCCAGAATATCTCCTGCAAGGAATAAATTGTCGTACAGTTTTGAACGCATGGTTTTGAATTCCACTTCTTTCAGAAGGACACCGCCACCCGTCACGACCGCTTTATCGGTCCCGAGTAACCCGGATACATGCAGTGGAACATTTTTGAGAATAGTGACGAACGCGGTGCGGTCTTCTTTGGTGAGTTGATAGAGGGGCGTGTCGGTATTGATATGCGCGAGCTTCAGGAGAATATCCCCCAGTCTCGGTTGTACAATATCGCCGATGTTATTGCGGATCAGTTTGTTTTTCCCCTGCTCAAACACGTCCAGCACTTTTCTGTCGAGCGCACCGGGATCAAGCGCCGGGAACAAATCGAGCGAGAGCAGGACCTCCCCTTCTTTAAGCAATGCCCCGATCTGCTTACTCATATTGAGGACCAGCGGTCCACTGAGGCCGGTATGTGTGAAGAGCATTTTTCCTTTTGCTGCCGCTTTCTTTTGACCATTCTGCAGAATCGTCAGCTGCACATTTTTGAGAGAGATGCCCATCACTTTTTTCACCCACGTATCTTTCAGGGTGACTGGGACCAATGCAGGATCCGGTGTAATCACCGTATGTCCAAGATTGCTCAGCCACGAAAATCCGTCACCGGTTGATCCGGTTTCAGGATGTGAGAGCCCGCCCGTTGCAAGAATGTAGTGGCGCGCAGAAATTTTTCCATCCGCAAGAACAATGCCCGTAATTTTTCCGTTCGCGCCTTCGATTCCTTTCACTTCTGCATCCGTCCGGATCTCCACATTACCTTCCTGCATATATTTGAGGAGCACCAGTCGCACATCCGCTGCTTTCTCGGAAACCGGAAATGCACGCTGTTCCGCTTCGACTTTAATTTTCAATCCGCGCTGCTCAAAAAAATCGCGCGTGGCCTGCGCGTCGAATTGTGAAAACACGGAGAACAGGGATTTTCCTTTCTTGCCGTATTTATCAACGAGTCTATGGGTATCAAATTCTGCATTCAGAATATTGCACCGCCCGCCACCGGTGATGAGGAGTTTTTTTCCGGTTCCCGGATTTTTTTCGAGCAGGATCACTTTTGCCCCGAGCTCAGCAGCTCTTCCGGCTGCGATCATGCCGGCAGGGCCGCCGCCTATAACGATAACATCGTGGGTTATGGGTGATCGGTTATGGGTTATGGGGCGTGACATATGGGTTTTAGCCTATCAGAGATTGGCGATAGGATCTTTGGGTATGGATGTCTTATACTGAGGCTATGCCCAAAGCTCCGCCAAAGCCGGTTCTCACCTGCAAATCCCAGAAAGACTGGGAAAAGTGGCTCAGTAAGAATTATACGGATGAAGTGGGTGTGAATCTGCAGCTGTTTAAAAAAGATTCCGGCAAGCAGACATTCACCTACGACGAAGCGCTCGACAGTGCGCTGTGTTACGGATGGATTGACGGTCAGAAGAATACGTATGATGCAGAGTCGTGGGTGCAGGCGTTCACGCCGCGCCGCAAACGCAGCCCGTGGTCGAAGCGCAATATTGAACATGTAAAGCGACTTATTAAAGAAGGACGCATGCAACCGTCCGGTCAATTGCAAATTGATCTTGCGAAGAAAGACGGCCGCTGGGACCGTGCGTACGATGCGGCATCGGCATCAGTGATCCCCGAAGATTTTTTGTCGGCACTGAACAAGAATAAAAAAGCGAAAGCATTTTTCGAGACGCTCAACAAAGCAAACCGGTATGCCATCACCTATCGGTTACAGACTGCAAAGAAACCGGAAACGCGTGAAAAGAGAATGGCACTGATTCTCGAGATGATGAAAGACGGAAAAAAGTTTCACTGAATGATCTCAATGATGATGCCCCATTGCTGTGCTCTTCACCGGGCGTGATCCCGGCTTTGCCCGCAGCATCTGTGAAGCAAAATACGTGGCGACCGGCACAGCAACGACGAGTGTCATACTTCCGACCAGCGTGCGTACAATTTCCTCCGCAAGAAATTCTCCGTTGAGCGTGACCCAGAGCGGATAGGTCGCCTGCGTTTTGAAGAGAAGCAACAGCGGCAGCGATGCTCCGGCGTAGGCGAGAGCGAGAGTATTGATGAGTGATGCAATATGTTCTCGTCCCACAGAGAATCCTGCTTTCCGGAGATCATGGATTGAAAGTGAGGGATTCGCTTTGCTGATTTCATCAACCGCCGCACACTGTGCGGTTGTAATATCATCAAGCACACCGAGACAGCCGATAATCATGCCGCCGAGCAGCAGTCCGCGGAGATCAACAGATTGCAGCGGGCCCGTCTGCAAAAACACCGCCTCTTCCGATCCCAGACCGAAGAGCGCAGCTGCATAGACATACAGAATCGACACAAGGACCGCAATGACGAGTGTCACAACAGTACTGAGCAGTGCAACGGATGAGCGTTTGTTGAATCCATGCGCAAGATACAGAGACGAACACGCAATTGCTGCAGCACCAATCAGGCATGTGAGAAGCGGATCATCACCGGCAACAATGCGCGGGAGAATGTAGAGCACGAGAATGAGAATGCTTGCCGCAAGTCCGACAATCGAGGTCAGTCCGGTTTTGCGTCCGAGCAGAATCGTCACACCCACAAACGCAAGAGTGAGCCAGATAAGTGCCGGGAGACGATAGGATTCTTTGATGAGATACAATTCGCTGCCGTCCGCGCTGAATGTTTTACTGAGCACAATAACGCGCCCGACATCCAGCCGCATATCTGCACGGTTATTCACAATGCCGTTCTCCGCCGGAATTTCTTTCCCTGCCTCCGGTCCGCTGAGAATTTTCAGGCGCAAATGCTGCACAGTCTGCTTCATTCCAAAATCATCGTTTGTCTCTTCACTCATGATGGCAATGACCTCCGCTTTTGAAAATTCCTCCCGCGGTTCGCTCTCCTGTGCAAAAGCGATGGATGCACTCAGGAAAAGACAGACGGCTCCGGTCAGTATCACCGATGATCGGCTGAAATATCGCATATACGTACGTTGCAGGAAAAAATCAGTAGCCCCATGCGTCTTTCCACTGTTGCATGAGCGCAATCTCTTTCTGCTGTGTATCAATAATAGCCTCTGCAAGCGTGTGAATGGCCTCATGCTTTGCATGGTCGAGTGCCAGCTCCGCCATATCGACTGCACCTTCGTGATGTTCGATCATTGCATCAATAAATGCTTTGTCGAAGTCGTCCCCGGTTTTTCCTTCCAGCGATGCGGTCATGTCATGCATGCTCATGGAATCATGCTGGTCCTCTGTCCGTGTATCGACAGTGGTGCAGGCGCCAAGCAAAGCAGTGAGTACTATGAGGGACAGTGTGGATGCTTTTTTCATGAGAAGAGTGGAAGCAAGTGTGTTGATACTACTCCATTCACTCTCTTATAAAAACACCCCGTAGAAGTAACGGGGTGTTTTTTACTTTCTCATGATTCTTTATCTGTCACACTTGCCTTTGAATTCCAGGCGGAACGATCCATTCAGATCGCCTTTCAGCTGCAGTTCCGCTTCGCCGGTTGTATCAACGTTCGCAAAGACGCCTGTGGCGCTTTTAACCGTGTACCGGAAGGACTTCGGGAGAGTGGAGAATCCGCTTTGTACCGGACCCTCGAGATGAAGCACCAGTGTTCCCTGCGTGGATTGTGTGATGGTGATATCGCCCGCTGCGCGTCCGACTGCTACAAATCCGAGTCCATTGATGACGCCATTCATTTGCACAGAACCGCCATTCACAGATCCGGTTCCGGTCAGAGAGAGCTTGCGCCCTTCGTCATTAATGGGGGAGGTGAGTGTGAACGCACCCGTCAACTTGCCTGAGAGATCCGAACAGGCAACGGTGGATGCGGAGGAAGCGCTCGATGTGGTGGAGCTCTGTCCACTGGAGACGGATGACGTGCTGGAACGGGAGGAAGACCATTTCTTCATGCACGAGAGAGCCGCTTTGCTGTAGACCTGGCGTGCATCATTTTTTGCCTGAAGCAGTTTTTTCGATGCAGTGTTATAGGAACTGGTAAATGTTTTCTCTGCGGCAGCAATCGCAATGGCGCGCTCAGAGACACTTACTTTTGCCCATGCAGACACTTCAGCGTCTGTTTTGATTTTCAACGCGCTCACAATCGATTGATTGTATGCATTGAACGCATCGACAAATGCTGTGCCGCGCTGTCTTACTGCAGCCTGCATACAGGCAGGATCGGCGTTGGTCTTTCCAAAGAGCTCAATGTTTGCATCAGCTCTCGCGCCGAGGTGAAGGCCATTATCATTTTTTGCCATGACGGGCAAAGCGGATAGCAGGGAGAGAAACGCTGCGCCCGCAACAATAGATTTTTTCATAGGGAAGAATGTGGAAAGAAATAAAAAGCGCATAACAGAACTATGACCCGCCTGCAGCATATGTCTTACCGGAAAACCGGATATTAAAAAAAACCGGGAACAGTAACGTTCCCGGATCTCTTTTTCAGACCTTTATTCAAGCATATCCGGATATTTTTCCGCGATGGTGCTCTGCATTTTTGTCACATAGTCGTTGCCGTACTGTTCCGCTTTCGTACCGTGCTCATCAAGAATCTCTGCAGCTTTTTCGGTAATCTTTGACGGATCGTTTGCGATATCAACAATGCCCTGCACAGCAAGATTCATTTCCTCAATGGAGGACACAAGATGCGGATGTGCATCGCTCAGGATAGATGGCACATTCATATCTTCTGCGCGCTCCGCAAGGTCTTTCATTCTGGTTGCAACAGCCTGCAACTCTGCTTTCTCGGCCTCTGTCCATGAACCGATATTGGCCTGGACATTCATGAGTGTGCTGAATTGCGTACCGGCATCGCTTAATTCCGTTCCAATGTCTTCTCCTTCACTGAGATACTCTTCAACTGCTGCACGGTCAGCATCGCTGCATGCGGACAGGAGGACAAAAGCGCTGAGAACAAGAGGCAGGAGGCGGGTAGTCATGAAAGAAAAGAAAAAAGAATATAGACACATTGTACACGATCTTCGCGTTTTTTCGACGCATGTTTCACAATTTTCTTACAAGTGATTCGTATACTCAGGTTACTTGGTTAACCATCACTTTTACTTCTTTCCTCCTCCATTCCCATGAGTACACAGATTCACTCCCATGACCGCCGGACGTAACCGCACCCGCGAGACGTCTATGATGAAAAGAGCGGGCATCCGCACTCAAAAGGCTGTAACCATCTGCATGGATTCATTCAGGATGGCAAGCAGCCTTTTTTGCTGAGGACGGCCAAATGCATCCGGCATTTGTAAGAATGGCGTCGCTATTCTGTCTTATGTGTGATTTACTTCTCTTTTCCCCACCTTCTATTATGTTTGTAAGACAATCACTCAGCCTGGGCATCATCGGCTCCATGCTTTTGGGCGCCACGGCCTTTGCAGAGGACGCGGCATTTTCCCAGAAGCCGTTTACGGATGTTCCGGAAAGCAGTACGTATTTTGAAGGTATTGAATATCTCCGCACCCAGAATGTCCTCAAGGGATATCTGGACGGAACATTTAAGCCGTCATCCCGCATCAACCGCGCGGAATTTCTGAAGTTTGTGATTAACCCGCTCATTCTCGATACGAACAACATGAGTAGCTGTGTGAATGACAGTCTGACGGAGACTGCACAGACCGTCTTCTTCTCCGATGTGGCGAGAGACGCGTGGTATGCCACGGAAGTCTGTTACGGAAAAATCAAGCACCTTATTGACGGTTACCCGGATGGCACATACAAGCCTGCAGCTTCCATTAATTTTGCTGAAGCGGCAAAAATCATCTCCAATGTGTTCTCTCTGCAGATTGAAAACGAAGAGGCCGGAGAATTCTGGTACCGCCCGTACGTCAAGCGTTTGTCCGATCTCCACGCTATCCCGACGAGCATCAAGCGTTTTGATCAGATCCTGACACGCGGAGAAATGGCAGAAATCGTCTTCCGTCTGAAGGCAGACAGAGAGGATAAAGCGTCTGCAAATTTCAGCGCTATCAAATAAAACATCTATAGGATGATCCTGAAAGAGCGTGCTCTGCACGCTCTTTTTTATGTTCCCCGTATTCTTTCAGAACACGCTTCGTACAACTGCGATAGTGCTTTCTCGTCATGAGTGGCCGGCATTCTGCGTCATACGTGTGATGCACCTGACGTACCGCAAACAATGGCACAGTCTGGAACAAAAAATTGCGGAGATATCTGCAAATGTTATGGACCTTCTCCGCCATCTGATGTCAGCGGATGGATTCTTTTCGCTCTATGGAACGTTCTATGAATCAGTGCGTCCAGTGGGGATTTTTCTCGTAGATCAGATAAGTCTCTCTATCAATCGCCTGCGTCACCCTGTTTTTGATGTCGGACAATCACGCACATTTACCGAAGAACTGCGATGGCTGTTTGCCAGGAAGTGGATCCTGATTGCATGCATTCTTCTTTTTTTCGGATGTGCGGTGTTTGCCGCTTTCATGATGACGCTTCCCGATGTGCATGATGCACGTCTATGGAAAGCGCCCGGCAGTATTGCCGTGAAAGACCGCGATGGGGGCGATATGTATTTTGCCTATGAGAAAGAAGATCGCGTCTGGCTGCAAAGCAATGAGATTCCGGATGTGGTCAAAGATGCTTTCATTGCCATAGAGGACGAGCGTTTCTGGAGCAGAGGGTGCATCGACTGGCGCGCGATCGGTCGTGCCGTTCTGGCAAATACCACAGATTACAAATCACAGGGTGCATCGACCATCACCCAGCAGCTTGTACGCACAGCACTTCTCACACCTGAAAAGAAATTTGTCCGGAAAATAAAAGAGCTGACGCTTGCATGCGAACTCGAAACAGTGCTCAGCAAAGACGAGATTCTCACGCACTACTTAAACTGGATCAGTTTTGGCGGAGTGACAGCCGGCGTGCAGCAGGCGAGCAGGCATTTTTTTGGAAAAGATGTACGTGAAGTAACGGTCGCGGAGGCTGCGGTGCTTGCATCCCTCACACAGCGGCCGACGTATTACAGTCCATACGGATCACACAGGTATACGCAGTTATCCGCATCAGGGAGCGGAATGATGATCGGATTAACCGGAACATCGGCGCTGCTTCCCGGCCGCAGCGGCCCTATGATCCTCGGGGGTCGTGCACATCAGGTGCTCGCGAATATGGAGGAGCAGGGGTACATCAATACTGCATTGAAGAACGATGCTGACCGTGAACTGCTGACGCTGCGTTTCCAACCCAACGTCCGCACCATGCAGGCACCGCATTATGTCCTGAGCATGTTGGAGACGCTCCGGAAAAAACTGCCGGCAGGCGCGCTGCATGATGAACTCTCCGTGACGACAACTATCGATTCTGCACTTCAGAAAAAGGCCGAAACACTTGCTGCTGCCCATGCAAAACGTATCGCAGAAAAATATAATGCGCACAACATTGCGATGATTGTCGCGGACACACATACGCAGGAAATTCTTGCATATGTCGGGAATGTCGATTTCTTCGGAAGTGCGAGCGGATCAAAAATCGACATGGTGACTGTCCCGCGTCAGCCCGGTTCCAGCTTCAAACCCATTGTCTATGCTGCGACTATGCAGCATGCAGGATGGGGACCGACAACAATTGTTGCCGACACGCCGCTCACCATTGGTGGACAGAGCCCGAGAAATTACGCGGGTGATTTTGAAGGAAAAATCCCGCTCATCCAGGCACTCAATCACTCCAGAAATATTCCTGCTATCCGCGCATTTTCCGCAGTCGGTGAAGATCGCATTCTGAATTTTGCTGCACGTATCGGTGCTGCGACGCCGCTTTCGACGCGCACAGAACTGACCAAAGACGGTCAGGCATTCGATTATAACTGGCCGCTCGCCATCGGCGCTGCAGAAGTGCCGCTTCTGGAAATGGTGCAGGCATACTCCACTTTTGCCAATAGCGGTGTGTACCGTCCGCTCACCGGTGTCCGCGCAGTAAAAGATGCATCCGGCAATTCCTACCTACCAGAAAGCCGCAGCGGTTCGGAAGTGATCCCCTCCTCCGTTGCAGATGCCATCACTGCCATGCTCAGTGAAGCCAGCAGCCGTCCCGAAGGATTCTGGCGGACGGTGACGAATGTGCCGGGTATCGACGAAGCTGTGAAAACAGGGACAAGCAACGTCTGTCTGGAGAGAAGCAAAACCGCCTGCAAAAAAATGCTGCCGCGCGATGTCTGGAGCATCGGCTACACGCCGCAGTTTATTGTCGGTGTCTGGATGGGCAATGTCGATGGATCACCACTGACGGCGAATGCAGACGGACTCAATGCCGCCGTTCCTCTCTGGCGCGAGATGCTTGTCGCTGCACACGACAGTCCCATGGCCAAAGATTCTCTGCGTGCATTCACTGGTACGCGTGCGCCGTATTATGCGCAGCATCCCACTGCCAAACCCAAACCTGTCGTCGTTTCTCTGGAAGAGCCGACATGGATGAAACGTGGAAACCGCGCAATCCTGTCGCGCAGAAACTGATGCAGATGTCCGGTGTTATGCGCACTTCGGACACAGTCCGTAAAATTCGAGCGAGTGACTTTGCACATTAAATAACTTCTCCTGCCGGATTTTTTTCTCGATCACCTGCAGATCCGGTTCCATGTGCACATCTTCGACTGTGTTGCAGCCCGTGCATACCAGATGATGGTGATGTCCTTCCGACGAGCGACAGTAACGTTTCACGCCGTCTTTCAGGCTTACTCCGTGCAGGAATCCTTCGTCCTCCAGGAACGCGAGTTCGCGGTATACTGTCACATTGCTGACATCCATCTGTTCTTTTCTGAGCAGTGCATGCACCTCCAGCGCGGACAGGGGATTTTTGCTGTTCGTCACGAGAGCAATCACCGCCTTTCGGGCAATGGTAATTCTATGTCCTTTCTTCTTCAGGGCATCGATGATGGAAGAATCAGTCACGGTCATACGAAAGAGGGGGATTATTCAAACAGAACCATTGCATACATCAGTGCCATTCCCGCAAGAATACAGAGGAACTGCACGATGCCATGAGGCAGCCGTGTTTCTTTATGGAGTTCAGGAATCAGATCGGATCCTGCAATATACAGAAGATTACCTGCAGCAAACGGCAACATCATATCGGCGAGGCCTGCGGATGATTGTGCGAAGACAAGAACCAGAATCGCACCGAGCAGACAGGCGACACCGGAAAGGAAATTGAAGAAGAGCGCTTTCTTGCGTCCGAATCCTGCATGCAGCAGCACCGCCATATTTCCGACTTCATGCGGGATCTCATGGAGAATAACGGCCAGTGTGGTGGAGAGACCGATAGCGGGGCTTGCAAGATATCCCGCTGCAATCACGAGGCCATCAATGAAATTATGCAGTGTCTCGCCTGCCATATTCATAATACCCATCGGGTGATGATGATGTTCGCCGGACGGCAACACATGACAGTGGCGCCAGTGAATGAATTTTTCAAGAATGAACGAAAAGAGAATGCCACCGAGCACAACAAGCAGGCTGCGGGAGAATGTCTCTGTGTTTTCTGCCAGGTCCGGCAAAATGTGGATGAAAACGTCACCGAGCAGTGCGCCAGTCGACAGACTGACAAAAGAAAGGAGGACTTTCCGGATCACCTTTTCTTCAAAGAGAAAGAGGACGATGCCAATCAGCGCCAGTAAACCGACGACAATGACGCTTATAAGGGTGTATACAGTCGTGAGAAACATATGCAGACGCGGGAAGGAGACGCAAAACTGTACCGGCAGATTAATGCATATGAATTACAAATGCAAATCATTTGCATTATGAGAAAACATGCTCTATAGTTCCTGCAAGAAGAGTTTTTCTTCTGTTTTTTATCACTTTTTCATCTCATTTTTATGGCAAATGGAACCATTAAAAAGAAAATGGACGACAAAGGCTTCGGATTCATTGCTGTAGAAGGCGGTGGAGAAGACCTTTTCTACCACATGTCCGCTACAAACGGACAGTTCGAGTCTATGTCCGAAGGAACTCCTGTGAGTTTCGATGTTGAGGACAGTCCTAAGGGCAAGAGAGCAATCAACGTTGTTGCCGCCTAATTGTCGAACATCAACGCCCTGGCTTCGGCTGGGGCGTTTTTTGTATCCGGCCGATTGGTATCTGTTATGACTATGCTACAGTGCGCATATGACGATTCAGTCTGTGCCGTGGATACGGATAGCATTGTGGTGTCTGTGTGCAGTGCCTCCCGCAGTTGCCGCATGGACGACGTATCACTTTACGGTGTTTGTTCCGAGTGATCATTTTTTTGATTTTCTCCCGCTCACCGAAAGCATTGTGAAAAAGGGATATCCGACTGCATCAGTGCTTTTTACCGGTATCAATGAGCATATCGTTTTGTCTTTCAATCTGATGTTTTCATTCTTCGGGATGCTGCATCCCGCACTTCTGCCTCCGACGAAAGCAAGCCTGATTTTTTATACAATTCTCACGCATCTCAGCATTCTGTGTACCGCTTTCTTCATACAGCGTCTTGCTGAGCGGACGCACACAGCACTGCCTGTCTGGCAGAGAATGCTTCTGTTGTTTACTGCCATTGTCATTCTCTTTTCTCCGGTGCCCTGGATTTCCTGGGTGCAGCCATATGTCAGTTTCACGCTGATTGTAACACTTGCAGTGGCTGTTCTTTTCATCCTGTTTGTGAAACCGCATTCGTGGATGGCACTGATGGGGGCAGCAGGACTTGCAGTGTTCGCATCGTTCGGTCTGACATTCGGCTTTGCCATCTGGCCTGCAGCCCTTCCGGTTCTCCTCACACATACGCCAAAGAGATGGAAATATCTGCCGCTCACAGTCTGGATTGCAACCGGGCTCCTGTGCGTGCTCATTTTCCTGACGACACGTCTGCAGTATCACCAGGACCTGGAGCAGTTTGTCCCATGGAAATTTTTCACATTCACGATGATTCTTCTCGGATCATCGCTCTCTGAAGATTGGTTCCGCACCGGCATCTTCGGAGGAATACTGTGCTGCGTACTGCTCCTCTCCCTGTGGAGAGTGCGCAGGTCAGTGAAACAGGCATCCCCATGGATTGGTGTCGTTATTTTTGGAGTGACGTGTGCGTTGCTGATTGCATTCGGACGAGCGAGCTTTGGGGATATGTATGGCTTGCAGGCGCGGTACGTTATTTTCACCTGCATACCCTGGATTGGTACTGTCTACCTTCTTGCTCTTTCGAAAAGCAAATGGCTGCTTGCGGTGTTCGTCGTGTGTATTCTGTATCTTCACCTTGGATCGTGGCCCCGCATGATGCCCCGTTTTGAAAACTGGCGCATAGGACAAGCACAGGCGGAGCGCTGTTTTCAGTACTACAAAACTGCCCCTGATACCTGCCTTGCTGTCCTCAGCTTTGGTCCCACTTATGCGGATATTGTCCGAAACGGTGCGGCAAAAATGGAAGAGCTGGGTTTATTCACGCCCGATCCGTCCGTGCAGCCCGATAGTGTGACAGGGCGGTAATGTGGCATCGATTGCTGATACGGAAAGATGTGGTATAGTTTTCTTGACGTATTCCGTCTAGAAAGGAGAGCGCATGAAACACTTTCTCATACGCATGCGTCGTTGCCTTGTGGCGTGTGCCACAACGCTGATGGTCGTACTGAACGTTGTGACGAACATTGCAACATTGATAACGTTCGTATGACACCCCCGCGGTAGCGAGAGTTCATCTCTTCCTACCGCAATTTTTTCTTGCTCAGCATTCCGCCAACCCATCCCGCTCCCAAAGACAGAATCGCCAGCGCGATCGGATACCAGTGCTGACCCAGGTGCCACATGGCAATCCCGCCTGCAATGTTTGCAATGAAACCAAGTACACCAAGAATCATCGCATGACGCATCGGATTGCCCGGCGCCAAGCGTGCGGCGATGTAACATCCAATGAATGTGTAGATAGTTCTGTAGAGAGTGGCCCAGAGCAGTAACCACGTCGGTGAACCGTTTGCCTGCTGCTCTGCAAAACTCGGGAAGACGCCTGTCGATTCCAGAATCGCGTCGGTGGCGACGGATAAGACTGCACCAATAACAATACCGAGGACAATAACACCAATACTGCGGAAGATTTTTGTGGAAGGCATATAGGCAGGATAATCTGGATTGCGGGCGCATTGCAACTTTGTGATGAGAACTTTAAATTTTTTTTACACACTCATTTCATGTTCAATCCATACCCGATGCGGTTGTGGGTCGGACATTGCCGAGAGGAAGAGGGCTGGAGAAATAAATCATTAGTTTCTCTGCATTTTCGTATGGTATTTCCGGAAAGACCTGTACGATCACCCGTATGGACGCAACAAATTCTCCACGTACAAAACCGCTTTACCGCGGCACGCAGGCTGTCTGGTACATTCTCGGCCTTCTTGAAATACTGCTGGCATTCCGTTTTCTGCTGAAACTGTTTGCGGCCAATCCGCAGGCGGGATTCACGCAGTTCATCTATAACGTCACTGCGCCTTTTGCTGCACCGTTTCTGAATGTGTTCCGTATTTCCCGCGTGGAAGGAAGTGTTCTTGAGTGGACAACGCTGCTGGCGATCGTCGTGTATTGGCTGGTGGCATGGGGCATCATCAAGCTCCTCGTTATTGGCAAGCCGGTCACGACGCCGGAAGCTGCGGTGAAGCTGGACAGACAGGATAGTTAAGAAACGGTTTATCGCTGTTTCTGCCTCTACGGTGTGTTATACCCCATTTCTGGTATACTGCCCATACTATGAACATGTTCAAACCAACCAAGGCAACAACTATCAAAGAGTATATGGATGCCCTTCCGCCTGAGCGCCGTGAGCCTATGGAATATCTGCATGCATTCATTCAGAAAACAGCGCCAGCACTGAAAGCACACTTTGCCTATAACATGCTCGGGTACGGATCGTTTCCCTATCTGAATGCCAAAAAAGAAATGGTCAAATGGCCCGTTCTTTCATTGGCGAATCAGAAACAGTATATGAGTCTGTACGTGTGCGCTTTGGAGAATGGAAAATATATCGCGGAACTGAATGCAAAAGATCTCGGAAATGTGAGCGTCGGAAAGAGTTGCATCCGTTTCAAAAAGATTGACGATCTGAATCTCGACACATTGAAGAACGTGATCAAAGCTGCGGAGAAAAACCCCGGACTTGTCAGTGCCGCCCAGAAAAAGACGTAAGCCACTCTGCAATCTGTCGCACTAAAAATCACACACATATCACAGAAATGCGACATTCAATGCGTAGACTGATGTCATTGGTTAACCAGTCGTTTCTTATTTTTTTCATCATTATTCTCTTATGAAAAAATCATTTGCCCTCGGTGCAGTGTCCGGCATTTCCGCACTCACGCTTGCGTTTCCTCTCGTCGCGCAGTTTGCAGGCGCACAGGATTCCGGCGCACCAGCAAAAACTGAATCCGCAGACGACAGTCATGCTTTCTTTAGGCACAACATGAAGCCCGATTCAACACAGGAAGGTATCCAGAAACGCATTGATCATGACACTGCATTTCTTGCAAACATCGATGCCATGATCGCCATCCAGAAAACTGCAACCCAAGCCCACAAAGATGCACTGACCGCAGCGCTGGCAATCACCGATGACAACGCGCGTGCTGCTGCAGTCAAAGCTGCGGATGAAGCACAGCGCACATCCGTGGAGACTGCTATGGAGGCAAATCCGGCATTCAAAGATGCGATGCCTTTTGGCGGCGGAATGCACAAAATGAAGATGCGCGGTGGCCACGGTCCAATGGGTGGCGACCTTGCAGAGAAACTCGGTATGACCCAGGACGAACTGAAGTCTGCTATCGAGGCAGGTAAAACGATTGAAGATATCGCAAAAGAAAAGGGGATCGAACTTCCGGCACGTCCTGCCTTTGGCAGAATGATGCACGACGAAGTCGACGCTCAGTAATCGGTGAGAAGACGGTACAAGGAAGGAGCTGCGGAAGCGGCTCCTTTTTATAACACATCGTCCACACCCTTTGTCCGCATGCTGTGTCGCTTCTTCAAGAGATGCAGCATAGAAAAAGCCGACGTTTGACGCACAAAGAACGATAGCTCTATATTGCGTCCTATGTCTTTTATCATTGCAGAGTGCTGCCAGAATCATCAGGGATCGCGTGAGACACTGCAGAGAATGATCCGCGAGGCGGCGCTTGCAGGAGCACGATACGCAAAAATTCAGACGATTTTTACGGAAGACCTCGTGCCCCGCGGACGTTTTGAGGAAGGACTGATAGAAGAGAATGGTGTCATGAAAACCATCAGGCGTCCGTATGCACCGGAATATGAACGGTTGCATTCTCTGGAACTGAGTGAGGACGATCACCGCTGGTTTATCGATGCATGCAACAATGCCGGCATAACCCCCATCACCACTGTTTTTTCGCGCTCGCGCATTCCGATGCTGGCGGCTCTTCCCTGGCCCGAGCGCGTGGTGAAAGTCGCGAGTTGTGACTGTGGAAGCCATCAGATGATTGAAGAACTTTGTGCGCATTTTGATCACCTGATTATTTCCACTGGGGGCGCATACGAAGAGGAAATCCGTCGCACTGCAGAGATTGTACGCAGACAGAAAAAAAAGCTGACGCTGCTGCATTGTGTAACGCGCTACCCGAATCCTTTGCACGCATGCAACCTCCGGCGGATGGAATGGCTGCGCTCCTTTGCCGGTGAGGTCGGCTGGTCGGATCACACCCATGTGGAACGCGACCGTCTTATTGCAGCCAAAGCCGCGCTTGCACTGGGCGCTGATGTGATTGAACGTCACTTTACCGTGCTGGGCGCTCCGGATACGAAAGACGGACCCGTATCCATCACTCCTGCGTTGCTGGCGGATCTTTGCGCATATACCGCACTCCCGCAGGATGAACAACGACGGCTGGCGCAAGCCGGCTGCTCGGAAGAAGACTGGCGCATGATGCTGGGGGAAAAACAGCCACCCATCACCCATGAGGAAATGCTGAACCGCGATTATTACCGCGGCCGTTTTGCAAGCAGGGTGGGGGAGAAATACATATGGAATTGGTCTGAAGAACCGGTATTCTCCTGAGTATGACGTCTGTTCTTGCGGCTTCGGATAAGGGCGAACGATATGCCCGCATAGCGGCTGTGGGGTACGATTATGCCTCTATCCCAAAGATGGCAGTGACCTGCTGCAATTTGTGCAACGGGAAAGATTTGAAGGTCATCTCGCATTATGACCGGTACGGATTTTCTGCTCCTGCATGCATGTGCAACACCTGCGGGCTCGTGTTTCTGAATCCTGTCATGACATCTACCGGATATACGGAATTCTATGCCCATATGTATCGCCCTCTTCTCACCGCGTATTACAATCAACCCTACACTGCAGAGACCATTCAGCCGGAGGCGGAGATCTATGCACTGGCACTCATGGAGCGCCTGCGTCCGTTTGCAACTGTGTTTGCCGGACAACGGGCGCTGGATATCGGCGGGTCCATTGGTGCGGTTGCCGGTGCGCTTCTCAGAGAATGGAATACAGAGACAACGGTCCTCGATCCTTCGCCTGATGAATTGAAAAAAGCAGAAGCGCGCGGCGCACATGGTATGCAGGGTCGCATAGAAGATCTTCCACAAACCGATCAGTCATTCCCACTCATCACGCTTTGCCGGACCGTGGATCATCTGACCGATATTGCATCGGCTCTGCGGATGATTCGTTCCTGCATAGCGGATGGCGGATTATTTTTTGTGGATATTGTTGATCTCTATCGTGCCTGTGCACAGAAAGACAATGATCTGATGGAAGCGGTGAAAATCGATCATCCGTATTATCTCACCACAGCCACAATGCGCACGTATCTTGCGCGTGCAGGATGGCGGATTATGGCGGAGGATCTGTATGGGTCATTGCATACAGGATTTTTCTGCACACCCGCAGAACCCGATCCGGAGGCAATGCCGTCCGCTGCATCAGTGCAGATTATGGAAGATTTTCTCCAGACTATCCATTCCTCCTCGGCCCGGTATGCGTAACACGTCCGGTCCGATCCTCGGCATTATTCCTGCGCGTAGCGGGTCCCAAGGGGTGCCGCATAAAAATATACGGCTGCTTGGAGGAAAGCCGCTTTTGCAGCACAGCGTCCAATCGGCACTCGCGTCCGGTATCTTCGATCGCATCATTCTTTCCACCGATTCTCCTGAATATGCCTCCATCGGCGAAGCGGCCGGTGCAGAGGTGCCATTTCTTCGTCCTGCAGAATTGTCCGGGCATGATGTGCCCATTCAGGGTGTTCTGGAACACGTCGTGCACTCGGTGGAACAAAGCGGCTGGAGTCCGTCACTTGTGTTTCTGCTGAATCCCACTTGTCCGTTTCGTGAGCCTTCACATTTTCTTTCCGCTCTGGAGGTGCTTCGTACATGCGAATGCGATTCCGTTGTGAGTGTTCAGCCGGTGCCGCTTTGTCTGTGTCCGCATTATGTCCTGCGCATGGAAGGTGGGACGCTCCAACCGTTTTTGGCCGAGGGGGCACAGGTGTATCGCCGGCAGGATGTGACACCGGCATACGTGCGTGACGGACTTATCTATGGTGTGCATCGCGATGTGCTGATGGAAAAGCACACACTCTATGGCGATGATTGCCGGCCTCTCTTTTTCTCCGTGCCGGACCATGTGAATATCGATACTGAAGCAGACTGGCAGCACGCCGAGCACGTCTGTCGCATGCGTGAAGAGGCTGCATTTACAGCAATGCCAGCAGGTGCCTTGTCTCCTGCGCGGTAAAATGTACGCACAGTCCGTCGCGCTCTTTCCACCACCAGGAATCCCCATCGGGACGAATCAGCGGAGCGCTGCACCAGCGGCCAGGCGGCAGTGATCCTGCGTCCTGCCATTGCACTGCATCTGCACTTTGGATGAGGCGACATTGCAGGGAATCCCAGCAACGGAAATCATCAGCACGTCCATACCAGAGAATGGCGCGGTAGCCGCTTCCACAGAGAAAGGGCAGGAGCTTATACAGCTGCACATCTTCAAAGCCCGGTAGAGGAAGAGCAACCGGCCCGACCAGATTTTCAAACATCGTCATGCGGCCATTTTCTTTTCCATAGAGGATACCCATACGCCGTTGTATCAGACATTTTTCGACATGGGGTGGCGTTCTGAAAAAACTCCGGAAACCCGCCTGCCCAGGTGATTGATGCAGTGTCCACTGTTGCTGATAGCAGAGGAATTCATCTGCATGAGACACGAAGGCACCAATGCTGTCATTAATACCCGTAATAGCCGGATTGAAACGGGATGCTTGCCACTGCAGACCATCCGAAGAGGTATAGATATGAATCCCGCTGCGATTCTCTCCTTCCTGATTCCAGCAACACAGTACCCATTGGCTGTCGTGTCGTATCACGCATGCATCAGACAACTGCCCCCAGTCCGGCGCATGCTCTGCCCGCAGGAGTTCGCGTTCCCACAGGATGGTTCCCTCTGCGTCTATCTCCCGCGCCATCAATACATTCTGTTCCCGCGTTTCCCCGTAGCGAACGCCGTAGAGACGGGTCAGGGAAGGGGAAAGGGGAATAACAGACGACACACACCATCCGACACGTCCTGCATCTGTTCCGGTGATACTTCCATGTGTGTGCTGCATTGCAGCAATAATAGCGCATGCCGCAAAAAAAAGCGGGATGACGTGCCATCCCGCTTTTTGGCATCTCTGTGCCGATTATTCCGTATAGCCCCAGTCCTTCTGCCACTGCTTCATCCTATCAATCTCCTGCTGCTGTGCTGTGATGATAGCGTCGGCCATCGTTTTGATTTCGTCATGCTTGGCAGCAGACTTGGCGGCAATAGCCATATCGATGGCGCCCTGATGGTGGGGGATCATTCCCTCTATAAACGCCGCATCAAATGCATCACCGGTTTTGCCGGCAAGCATCTGAGACATATCGTCCATCGACATGCTCATGGCGTCATGATCCATCATGTCATCGTCGTCCATGTCCATCATCATGTGCATGCCATTCATGCCGCCGTTACCGTAGCGCGTTTCGGTCATCATGCCATTACGCTCGATGCGCTGCATTGGCAGAGTCAGGAGAGTGATCAGACAGACGGCAACACCTCCAAGGAAGAGCCACAGTCCCCATTGCTTCATCTGCGCAGCAGTCAGTGTTTTGGCTGCCCAGATAATGAGCAGCAGCACGCCGATGGTTGCCGCAAGCATGCCGACAGAGTGAAGAATCCACAGAAGTATAAGACCAATATCCGGGCCGGTGGTGTACATCGTGTCCATCATAGGAGGGAGAGAGAAAGAAATAAGAAAAAATAAAACGCAGGATCAGGAGCTGACGCGGGCGAAAAAGAAGAAGAGCGCCGCAAAGCCGATTGTCATAATGAGGGGTGCCGCATCGGACAGAATATTTCTCTTGTTCGGATGGAATCCTTTCAGGAGGAGTGAGTTTGAGACGACCGACACCGAGCTGAACGCCATCGCCAGACCCGCCAGTTCCGGTCGCAGTACAATGCCAAATCCCATAAACAGACGCGCGGCAATGGGAATGCCGACAATGTTATAGAAGAGCGCGAAGAACATGTTCTGACGGATCTTCGTGACAGTTGCGCGGCTGAGTTTGATGGCAGTGACCACATCGCGCAGATCATTTTTTACGAGCACTATGCCGCCTGTTTCCATTGCGATATCCGTGCCGCTTCCCATTGCGATGCCCAGTTCTGCCTGTGCAAGTGCGGGACTGTCGTTGATGCCGTCACCGACCATCACGACTTTCTTGCCGATCGCTTGCAGCTTTTTGATTTCATTCGCTTTATCTGCAGGAAGAACGTCGGCAAGCACGTGATCAATGCCGACATGCTTCGCAATGGCTTCGGCAGTCCGCCTGTTATCGCCGGTCATCATATACACCTCGATGTCCATCATTTTTAATTGCTGCACTGCTTCCTTTGATGTGTCTTTTACGGTATCGGCAACGGCAATGATGCCGATCACTTTCTGTGTGGTTGCAAGAATCATCGCGGTCTTTCCCGCTTCTTCCAGCTGTTGCATCGCAGCCTCCTGCTCTTTCATATCAATGCCTTCTTTCTGCATCAGCGCGCGGTTGCCCAGCAGATATTTTTCTCCGCCGATCGATCCTTCGACGCCGTGGCCGGGGATTGCCTGGAATGCTTCAACTTCGCTCAGTGTGACACTTTTGGCTGTAGCATGCTGGACAATGCTTTCTGCCAGCGGATGTTCGGAACCCTGTTCGAGTGATGCGGCGATGGCGAGAAGATCATCTGCGTTACCAACGAATGCGACGATATCGGTGACCTCAGGTTTGCCTTTGGTTAATGTTCCCGTCTTATCAAACACAATCGCACTGATGTTGTTCACCGCTTCCAGCGGTTCTCCTCCGCGGATGAGAATACCATTCTCCGCACCTTTGCCTGTTGCGACCATAATGGCAGTCGGGGTGGCGAGGCCGAGGGCGCAGGGGCAGGCGATCACAAGGACCGAGACGGCGGAGAGGATCGAAAATGAGAGCGTCATACCGGCAACCATCCAGCCGATGAGCGTGATGATGGCGATGACAATCACCACCGGCACAAACCACGAGGATACTTTGTCCGCAAAATCCTGAATGGGTGCTTTGGATCCCTGTGCCTCCTCCACAAAGCGGATAATCTGCGCGAGTGCGGTCTCGCTGCCGACTTTCTCCGCGCGGAATTCAAGAGTGCCGTTGCCGTTTATGGTGGCACCAAACACTCTGTCACCTTCTTTTTTCTCGACCGGAATACTTTCGCCGGTCAGCATCGATTCATCCACCGATGTAAGTCCTTTCAGCACAATGCCGTCCACAGGAATTTTTTCACCGGGACGGACAATCACAATATCGCCGGCAATCACTTCTGCCATAGGAATATCCATCGTTTGGCCATCACGGATGACACGTGCGGTTTTTGCCTGCAGATTCATCAGTTTCTGAATCGCTTCGGATGTTTTGCCTTTGGCCCGCGCTTCCATCCATTTCCCGAGGAGGACGAAGGTAATCAGGAATGCGGCGACCTCAAAATACAGGTCATGAACAGTGCCAATGATTGTTCCTTGCGCAAAAACATGAACAAATAAATTATACAAACTGTAGAGATACGCGGTGTACGTTCCAATCGCAATCAGGCTGTCCATGCTGAAGGTTCCCATGCGCAGGCTCGATATAAATCCTTTGAAGAAACCGGAGCCAAGCCAAAACTGTACCGGCGTTGCAAGTATGAGTGAGGCGATTCCCATGTAAGGCATGAATGTTTCGAAAAGAGGGGACGCCGGGAAAAACGCGATCATCATAAAGACCAGCATCGGCATGCTGAGGATGAGGCCGATGAAAAATTTTGTCCGGTACTCTGCCGTTTCTTTCTCTCTGCGTGTGCGATCCAGCTCTACACCATGATGTCCGTGATGCTGGGGCTCTGCGCCGTAGCCTGTTTTGTGCACAACATGCATCAGGTCATGCTCGGATACTTTTGCAGGGTCGTAGGTGATGCGTGCTTTTTCCGCACCATAATTCACGCTGGCATCTTCCACGCCCGGTGTCTTCTTCAGTTTGCGGGTAATGAGCGCGGCGCAGCTGGCGCAGTGCATGCCGGTAATGGTGAGATCGCATTTTTGGGTAGTCATGCTACAGGAAGAACTTTGTACACAGGATTCAGGCTTTCAATTTCTTTGGTCCATGTATCCAGATCAAACTCGTCATCATGATCAATGACGACAGTCTTGGTCATCAGGTCGACAGCGACATCCTGAATGGATGCATCATCCTTGCTGACGTCTTTAATAAGCATGGCACAGCCTTCGCAATGGATACCGGGGATAGAGACAGAGGTTTTCATAGAAGTGAGAGCGGAAGAGAATTAACGTTTGGAGAGGCCGACAACTTTAATAATTTCATCGATAAATTTGTCTTTGTCAGCATCAGAAGACATTTTTTTGACCGCACAGGTTTGAAGATGGCTTTCGAGAACCGCTGACTGGATATGTTTGATGTGGCCCTGCATAGCCAGAGCAATTTCCAGAACATCGACACAATAGACATCGTCTTCGACGTCTTTGCGCAATTTTACCGTTAAGCCCTCCAGCCTCTTGATGGCAGCGAGTGTTTTCTTTTTTGCATCGTCTTTCATGACAATAGGGGGTAGGGGTAGGGGGTACCCATACTCTATTCCTGTTTTGTACCGCGTCAACAGAATTCTTCAGATGACATTGAACGTTCCCCGAACCATGCCCATAGAACACATAAAGGCGAGAGGCCCCCGTTGGGCGGGCGCCGTGAAGGTGATAATGTTTTCCCCCGTGCGCAGCGGCTGTGAGATATTGAGAGAGGGGATGGTCAGAATACCCGTGCACCCGGCTGCATTGGTTCCGTCCACTTTCCAGCGAACCGGAATACCTGCTTTGAGTGTTATGACATTCGGTTCGTAGGTGCCGTATGGCGTCACGGTCATTGCTACTTCCTGCACCGAACCCACCATGGTCGGCAGTCCTGCATTCTGCTGATCCTGCAGCGTGGGGCCACCTGTCACATTGAATCCTGTAAGCGCCAGACCGCTATTCAGATTGAACAGCGCGAGCACGAGCACGAGTGTGCCGGAAAACCGCAGAAAGAAATTCAGGGATGTGCCTTTGGCATTGGAGGAAAGAGCGCTGATGCCGAGGAGTGCGGGAAGCGTGCCCAGTGCAAAGACAAACATGATGACGGCACCCGTTGCAAACGTGCCGGATGCAAGTGCTGCCAGCTGCAGCGACTGCGTAAATCCGCAGGGCAGGAAAAATGTGAGTGCACCAAGGATGAAAGGCGCCGCCGCATGGTCGCTTTCAGACAGTCCTGCAATCCAGCGCGAAAATTTTTTCGGGGGACGGATGGGGAAGCTGCCTTTTCCGACAATACCGAGGATACTCAGTGCCAGATACAGCATCACCAATGCGACAACGATATTCATATAGCCGGTCATCTGTGTGCTGAGCGTGATCGATTGCCCGATCACGCCGACGAGCCCGCCGAGAACAAAGTACGACACCAATCGCCCGAGATTGAACTGCAGCAGTGGTTTGAATTTCTGCGCAGCGGTTTCGGCTCTGTGAACCGCATTATGCTTTGCCGCAAGAGCAAGCAGTAATCCGCCCGTGACCGCCAGACAGCTGCTGGTGCCGGCCACGAGGCCGATGACAAAAATACCGCCCACCGAAAGGATGCCGGAGGTCGACGGGGCCAGCGACATTAGGTCGAATGTCTGCAGGAGTGTGTAGAGCGCAAAAATAACAATCAGCGATGCGCCGATCTCGATCCACTTTCGTGTATCCGGTGAGAGGGTGGCGCCATTCTCCACAACACTGTATCCGGCATCATCAATCACTGCGGTCAGATGTTT
Organism: Candidatus Peribacteria bacterium; assembly: GCA_023038255.1. Taxonomy (NCBI): domain Bacteria; phylum Candidatus Peregrinibacteriota; class Candidatus Peribacteria; species Candidatus Peribacteria bacterium. The sequence continues at coordinate 324,142 of CP082927.1, forward strand.
CGTATCCAGATGTGCGCCTTTCTTTGGAGTGATCCTCGCAATGCCTTTCCTGTAATCCACATCAACAGATTGCACACCTTCCATTTTGCCGATTTTTCGTTCGAGTAGGAGTTCACAGCTGGCACAGGTCATGCCGCCAATGTGAAACACGGTGCAGGTATTGAGAGTGTTGCGAGGCATACGACTGAGAAAAGGAGTCACTGCATTTACTTTTTTGTCTTCAGCACCATCCCCGCTCCGAGTGCATTCATCAAAAATGCCGTGAGTGCCATGCCCGGAACCGTGATGTACCCGAACATCACAAAGGGTGTCTTCACACAGGATTCACCCGATGCATCACAAGGAGTGGCAGGGTTGGTGGGGGCAGCGATGATGTCGTACATCTGGATGTAGTAGTGCCAGGCCGCATAGCCGGCGCCTATAAGAGAAAGGGCCAGGATGTAGCGTGCCACATTCCGGTCGCGCTTCCAGAGGGCGATCATTAGAAGGATGGCCTGCGGATACATGAAGATGCGCTGGATCCAGCAGTATTTACAGGGATTCCAGCCGCTGATTTCCGAGAAATAGAGACTGCCTGCAATGGACACGAGCGTGACGATCAGTATAAGAATGAGTCCATTCTGTGACGTCCATGTGCTGATGCGGTTCGTTTTCTTTGTAAAAAATTCAATCACAACGGCAGCAAGAATAACGGCGGAGATGATCTGGCCGATGACGACCAGTACAGAGAGAAACGGGACGACGTTCCAGGTGAATTGTGAGAGGTTCATAAGAATATGGTACATCGGATGGTATGAATGTGAATAGATGACGCCAAATGCATAAAGATCTCACTTTTTTCTCGTCATCATTTTTCCTCTTGGTTATACTTCCCCCATGCAAAAAATCATCCCCCACCTCTGGTTCGATACACAGGCTGTGGAAGCGGCACAGTTTTACGTCTCTGCGTTTGGCAACGATTCCAAAATCACGCATCAGTCAAAAATCACAAATACTCCCTCGGGTGATTGTGACATCGTCTCGTTCGATCTCTGCGGCTATTCCTTTATGGGCATCAGTGCCGGCCCGGCATTTACGATCAATCCATGTATATCGTTCATGCTGAACTTCGATCCGTCGAAAGATCCGGATGCCCGCAAAAATCTCGATGTACTTTGGGAGAAGCTCTCTGATGGCGGAACAGCATTGATGCCACTGGATACGTATCCGTTCAGCGATCACTACGGATGGATTCAGGATAAGTACGGCGTGAACTGGCAGTTAATACTTACCAAACCCGAAGGCGAACCACGTCCGTTCATTATTCCGTCCCTGATGTTTACAGGAGATATGACGGGCAAGGCAGATGAGGCGATCGATTTCTATGTGTCAGTCTTTAAAAATTCCAAGCGCGGACTCACCGCCCCGTATCCGGAAGGCGCATCCCCGGAGCCTGCCGCCAAGATTATGTTTGCGGAGTTCATGCTGGAAGGTCAGTGGTTTACGGCGATGGACAGCGGACACATGCACAAGTTTGGCTTTAACGAAGCGGTGTCGCTCTTGGTGAATTGCAAAGATCAGGAGGAGATTGATTATTACTGGGACAAACTGTCTGCTGTGCCAGAAGCCGAACAATGCGGATGGCTGAAGGATGCGTACGGACTCTCCTGGCAAATCTCTCCCGCCGCGATGATGGACATACTGGGTGGTGGCAATCAGGAGAAGATCGACCGCGTCATGCAGGCATTTATGCCTATGAAGAAGGTGAATATTGCCGCGCTGACAGAAGCGGCGGAGGGGAAATACTGAAGCAGTCGTGTAACCTTTTAGACTCTTTCCCGTAAAAATAGGTATGAAGAAAACCCTCCTGATCATCATCGCCGTTGCTGTTTTCCTTGTTGCCGGTTTCTATGCATTCAATGCCTATATCTACAACGAAAAGCAGGGTGATGGAAAGGACATCACGTCCTACCGCGGCACATTAAGCGGGGAAGTGGTCTGTTTGCCGCATGTAGACACAAGCGGGCCGCAGACCATGGAATGCGCGTACGGACTGAAAACCGATGCCGGGGAATACTATGCGCTCGATCTTGCAACCATGTCGCAGGAACATCCACCACTCGAAACAGGGGAACGTATCAGTGCAAACGGGCTCATCACTCCTATTGAAATGCTGAGTTCTGATTACTGGCGGGTTTATGCTATTGAGGGAATCTTTTCGGTAACAGATTCTGTCAGGAGATTATAAATATCTTCAACTCTTACAGGCAACAATGATGACGGTATGCGCTCGCGTACTGTTTGTTTGTCAGACTCTCATGATGCGCAATATCCATCTGTCGGGTCTGCATCCACGTCGGGCTGCTCACAATAGGTGCCGCAGAAATCTGCCGGACACTGGCAATAACCGCCAAATGCGTCTGGCACACACACACCATGATTCACACACCCTTGAATAGCGCCATGATCATAATTGCAGCCCGCGTCATTCAGCTCGCAAATATCTCCGCTGTATATGTCGACGCAGCTGCAAGAATAGGTTCCACCCGGTCCATTTGTGCATACTCCTGCATTTAAGCAGGGGTCGGTCGTGCATTCCCCTGGCCCCACTGTCAGTGTCATCGTTTGTATGCCGCTCGTATAATTTCCATTTGCAGCTTGTGTTGCAGTAATAGTCGAAGTGCCGTTTGAAACAAGTGTAACAGTACTTCCTACAATAGTGGCAACCCCTGTATTGCCACTGCTAAAAGTAAATGCACCTGCGCTATTGGACGTAGGTGCTGTGATTGTGAAAGGAATATCCCCCATCTGTTTTACAGCATTGCTAAAAGTGCCAATCGTTGGTGCAATGGTATTGACTGTGAGTGTTGCTGTTTGCACTCCTGATGTGTAGTTTCCATCTGCAGCCTGTATTGCTGTAATAGTCGTGCTTCCTGCTGCCACAAGAGTGACCGTGTTTCCTGCAACAGTTGCAACACCGGTATTGCTACTCACATACGAAAAAGCACCTGCGCTATTGGAAGTGGGGGACAGTGCGAATGCCGCATCGCCGTAATTTTTACTGATGGCGCCAAATGTGATGGTTGGTGATGAGAGGATGGTTTGACTGCTTGTACTCTGACTGCTCGGTGCCTGAGCCTGGCCGTTACCCCCTCCGCCTCGTCGCTTGGATGGTATGATTTTTTTCAGAACGTCCGCAGCAAAATGTGCAGGACTCGATTCACGGTTTTTCATCGATCGATACACCATGCCACTCACTTTTCCTCTGCTGATAGCGGTGGAAACGCCGAGTTGCCCTTGTGCCTCCAGAATGCCCGCGCTTTTTGCAAGATGCACATAGGGCGCATACCAGGCCGATGGGTCCACATCATTGTAGGGTGCAACTGATGATGTCTGCATGAGCTCGTATCCGTACATATTCACAATCATTTTGATAGCTTCAACAGTATTGACAGGATGGTCCGGCTTGAATGTGCCGTCTGCATAGCCGCTGATCAGCTTCTTGTCTTTTGCGTAACACACAAACGGCGCAAACCATTGCTTTTTCACATCCGGAAAACAATCGTGATATTCCTGCACAGAGGGACTGATATCCAGACTGCCTATCAGTATTTTCAAAAGCTCGGCGCGGTTGACAGTGCCCTCCGGCCTGAATGTTCCGTCTGCGTATCCTGTAATGATATTTTTTTCTTTCAGGTATTCGATAGCCGCTTTATCCGTACTCTGTGTAATATCGGACAGTGATGCCGCAGAGGTCAGAGTTGTCCCGATCGCACATGCGCACAAAACGCCGACACCTATTCTTTTCAGAGGATGCATTGATGCGACTGTAGAGAATGCCAGAAAGCAGTACAAAGAATTCGGCTCGACACGATTGTGAGTGTACAGGTGGATGATGCTCTGGAGTGCTCATGCAGAGATATCGCCGTATCTTTGTGTTCTTTCCTCTGCTACCGTCTGCATCTATGTGTTTTTCCGCAACCGCTAGTTTCACCGCAGGAGTCGGTTTGAGTATGATCGGCGGCGTCACGCTTGCGAGCGTCAGGAAAACATCCGATATTCCGTTTGCCGCAATCCCGCTTCTGTTTGGTATCCAGCAGTTGGCGGAAGGGGTCATCTGGCTCTCATTTGAGAATCAGGTGCTGCTTTCTGTGATGACCGTCATCTTCCTGCTTTTTTCTCATGTCATCTGGCCGACCCTGCTTCCGTTCAGCGTGTTTATGCTGGAGCCGCAGCGCTGGCGGCGTATTGTTCTGTCTTTTTTTATAGGAATCGGCGGCATTGTGAGTGCATATTTTCTGTATTACCTCACGCAGGAACATGTGCAGGCCGTGGTGGTGAATGACTGTATTGCGTATGTTGCCCCGCATTTCTTCCGCACCTTTGTGTTGTCTCCCTATACCGCGGCAACGTGCTTCAGCTGTCTTTTCTCGAGTCACAAGATGGTGAAGGTATTTGGGATCGTTGCATTTTTGTCTGCCGTGGTCGCATTCAATTTTTTTCAGGAGAACTTTGTGTCCGTCTGGTGTTTCTTCGGTGCACTGCTGAGCGTCATCATCTATCTGCATTTCCGGCAGCGCAAAAAAATCTAAGAAAGAGGAATGCTCATCAATTTCCTTGAGATTTTTGTATTCACTACGCCGAAAGCACTGTATCTTCTTTTGTATGGAACCCACACACTCATCACGAACGAGACCTCTCTACCGTGGCACACAGGCCGTCTGGTACATTGTGGGGATTCTTGAGGCATTGCTCGCATTTCGTTTTCTTTTGAAACTTTTGGCAGCAAATGCACAGGCAGGATTCACGAGTTTCATCTACACCGTTACCGCACCCTTTGCTGCACCGTTTCTGAATGTCTTCCGCATCTCCCGTGTGGAAGGAAGTGTGGTGGAATGGACTACAATTTTAGCGATGCTCGTGTACTGGCTTCTTGCGTATGCAGTCATCAAGCTTCTTGTGATCGGCAAACCCGTCTCGACTCCAGAGGCGGCGGTGAAGCTGGATATGCAGGATAAGTAAGGGATTTTGTTTGCTGATGATGCGACGGGTGGTATGGTTTTGCCATGACAGCACGCACATCCACAGGAATTATTTTTGCAGGATTATACGCACTTCTGTGCAGCATCCTTATTGCAACACAGGGACTTTTTGGTGAGAGCTTTATTGCCATTCTTCTCGGTTTTCCGCTTAGTATGGTCCTTGCAAGTATGGAATTTGGGAATGTCAGCGGACTCCTTTTGTACGTACTGGTGCTTTTGCCCATAGTTATCAATGCTTGTGCGCTCTATTGGCTGGGATATTTTGTGGGAAATTACAAGATGATCAGACTGCCGCTTATTATCCTTGGGGTGCTTGGACTGCTTGTCGGCGGATTTTTTGCATTCAATAGTTATATCTACAATGAGAAGCAGGGAAACGGCGAAGCGGTGGAGCCGTATCGGGGCACGCTCAGTGGCGAGGTTGTCTGTCTTCCCCATAAAGACACCAGCGGCCCCATCACTCTTGAATGCGCTATTGGCATGCGCACCGATGTAGGCGAGCACTATGTATTGGATATGACGCTTCTGTCTCAGGAAAATCCTCCACTGGATACAGGTGACCGCTTTACTGCAAATGGACTCATCACACCAATCGAACGTCTGAGCACGGATCAGTGGAACAAATATGACGTAGTTGGAGTGTTTTCAGTCACTGATTCACTACAGAAGTTCTAAGCGTGCATTTTTTACTTCTCGCACACAAATCCGAATCTTTTCATGAGCCGTTCATTCACGCGGCCGAGCATTTTTTCGTCAGTGCTGAACCAGCTCATCACGCGGTCGCAGACACGGGTTTGCATGTCGCTTTCGGGTGCTGCTGCGTGCGTTGTGGCCTGTTCACGCAGGACACGCAGTTCTGCCAGCGTGGGGGCTTGCCCGCCACCGCTTCCCGGTTTTCCACGCTTTCCGCCTCCGGAGTGTGATACCGGTGCTTCAGAAGATGCTGCAACAACAGTCACAGTCAGAGGGTCTGCGCTTCCCGCGCCGGATGTTAAACCGCCGCCGCTGCTTCTCCCGAAAATACTGTAGTAATATGTACCGCTTTCGAGAAGAACATCTTCGTATGAGGTCGTTGTATTATCTGCAGTCGTGAGAATCATCGTTCCTTCGGACATGTTGGATGGTGCTGCAGAGGTACTGCGGCGGAGCACAAAATGATTCGTTCCACCCGGAACATTCCAGGAGAGCGTCACTGTTGCGTTGCTCACGGAGGCCGTGAGGGTCGGTGGTACCAATCCATCTGCAAACACCGGCACCATAGACATGCACAGCATCGTGCTTCCCATGGCAATAATTGCGCCGAAGTGCAGACGTGGAAAACGCATCTACTGCAACTCTATTCCTTGTGGTCAGTGATCTGCAATTGCGGACTGTGACAGACAGAAGTGTAGCTCTGTTTACATGCTCATCGGGCAATCTGCAAAGCCAGTGTTATCATTTTTGCAACTTCCGCGCGGTTGATGGGCGCATTTGGTCGGAACGTATTCTGTCCGTCATCACCGCTCACAATGCCAAGTCTGGTTGCAGTTGCCACGACCGGTGCGTACAGGGACCCGGTTGGGACATCCGCGTAGAGAGCTTCATCTTCTGTGAGGGGGATTTTCAAAACCTCGAGCAGCGTCTGCAGGACAATGCCGCGTGTAGCGGGAGATGCAGCCTGCACAGTGTGAGTGAAGGCCGAGAGTTTCATGGCAGATGCCGCTTCCACATACGGAGCGGCCCATGCATCGCCCGATCCCTCTGCACCGACAGGAAATGCCGCCAGCTGTGTTGCGACTTTTGCCAGCTGCCCGAGCGTGATCATATCGGCGGGGCCATATAATCCGGTCAGCTCACCGTTTTTGTTTTTGTACCCTGAAAAAATACCTTCGCTGATGACCGTGTGGACCGGACAGGCAAACCATTCGCGTACAGGAACATCCTGAAACAGGACAGGCTGTGACTGGATCGACAGAAATAGTTTATTATTTTTTCCGGGAATTTTTTCTGCGGAACATGTTGGGACAGGTGCTGAAGATGTTCCAGCGACACTCGCGGAGACGGGGGTTTTGGTGATCGATCGACAATTGCTTCCTCTGCATCCACCATTACCTCCCCCCGAGACAGTTGCAGTATCGGTTGTCGCAGCAGCGACAGGGATGCCGAAAATACCAAATGATGAAAAGTCGGTTGTCGTACAGGAGAGGACATTTGTGGTCGTATTGTGCGTACATGTCAGTTCGTCCCATGCAGTGGCTCCTGACCCGAAGCGGTAGACACCGAGTGACGATTCCACGAGGCCGGCCACATCATTTTCATGATAGGCAAACGTGACTGACAGCGGTTCGTCGAACGATGTTACTCTGGTGGAGTCGGGACAATACGCCGACAGGTCATGTGCGGACACAATAGTGTTGCGGCCGGACGGCGCACCGAGTTCTGCTTTGACGGGAACCGGATCAAGTCCCTTGAGCTGGAATTGCGCACCAGTGGGACAGGTGCCGTTGGTGGCGATGTACCCTGCGGGAACGCTCAGAGAAACAGAGCTTCCTGTCAGGACAATGCTCCCGGTTGAGCCGTTGGCGTTCCAGATAATGTTTGTACCGGTACTGGTGCGCACTGTTGCATCACCCGTGCAGCCAGCTGTCGTAAAGGTGTGACCTCCTGATGTTGCGGTATTGGATGCGGCGTCTGTGGAGGTGACGGCATAATAATAGAGTGTGCAGCGGAGCAGACCGGATAGAGACATGGAGTGTGACGTGACGCGCGGGGACGTGTCGGCCACGGCAGTGTCTGTGCCATAAGAAGGAGTGAGACCGTATGACACTTTCGTGGATGCATTTTCATCTGTTGTCCATGTAATCACTGCACTGCTGGTGGTGATGGAGCCCGTGCCTACGGCAGTGATAACCGGCGGATTACGTTCGGTGATGGTCACGTTCACGGTAATCGTATCGGTGGCGCTGCCATCGGATACCTGCACGATAAAGCTGTCTGATCCGTTGTAATCAGCATCCGGCACATAGCTGATGTCCATACTATCTCCGGCCCCGCTTGCTGTAGCTGTTCCATGAGAAGCAGCACTTGAAATACTCCAGGTGAGGCTCTGATACTCCGCATCGGTTGCACTCAGCGTGAGTGCGAATGCCTGTGGCGTAGAATTCTGATCCATAGTCACGCCCGTACTGCTTCCGGTGGTAATCACTGGTGCATTGTTTGTCGCCGTAAAGGTGATGTTGCGATAGGTGGAGTTACTCTGTCCGTTGCTCGCATCGGTCACCGTAAAGGTAACGGTGCGTGTGGATGTGGTGGGAGTGGCGTCGCTATTGGCATACCGGACGGAACGCAGGGCGGTCTGGTAGTGTGCGAGGGTCGCTGATCCGTTTAGTTGGAGTGATCCTGCGCTATACGTTCCTGTGATGCCGTTCTGGTCTGTAAAAAGGAGTGAATCCTCTGCCACGGTGTAGTTTGAGGTAATAACCACTGCACCGCTGGCAATCATAGTGGAGTCCACATCTGCCACAGTGATGGCATCGTCGACAATTGCAGATGCGGCGCCGTTGACATAGTTGAGTGTTGGACGAGTGGTGGCCGGAAAGAGGCGCGCCTGGGGGATAACCTGCGTGCTCTGGCCACTGTAGGCCCATTGAAGAATGGCGACATCACCGCCTCCGCGTTCGTAGAACTCCATGCGGATATTATATTTTTCACCTGCAACCAGGCTTACGGGGGATGCGGTATCGGTTGTGGTGCCGTGCAGGGTCCAGTTATCAATAATCAATGTGTCATCCACCCACAGACGCACACCGTCGTCACTCTGGGTGCTGAATGTCACGTTGCCCGTAATAGGAGCTTCGATCTGACCGCTCCAGCGTACGCTGAAGTTTTCATCATTAAATCCGGGCACGGCGAAGTTGTTTGAGAAATTCACTCTGGAGTCGATGCGCTGGTACGTCGGCCCCGTCAAATCCCATTCCTCTATGTAGTAGGTGGCCGCCAGTCCGATACCGGTAGGGCCACTGAGTGTCTGGAGAACAGGGGAGTCATTCACGGGGTTGATGCTGATAGTTGCTGTAGATGCACTGGAGTTAATGGTCTCGTCCTGCACGTCTACCACTACATATTGAAAACTTGCATTCGTATCCCGCCCCGCATCCGGTCGGAAGCGCAGGTCCAGTCTGCCCGTGCTCAGGGTGAGCTTTGTCCCTGTAGTGCCGAGGGTGATGGCATTGCCACCGCTATCCCACAGTGTGCCGCCACTCACGGAAAGAATCCGGATTTTGCTGGGTGTTCCGCCATCAGTATCGGTGAGTGTGGAAACGATGAGGCGGATATTTGCGGATTCTGGTTGTACTGCATCTTCATTCACACTGACCGCTCCTTCGCCCGACGGGTTGACGACTGTGGTATTTCCGCCTGCTGATGGAGCGGCGGCATGGACACTGACAGCAACAAGAAGCGCAGCGGAGACCGTGAACATTGTAAAAATCCGCCGCTTCTTTTGTAAAACATCCATAAACATATGAAATTCTACCAAATTCAGAGAGCAGAGCGTACGCATCTGTTATTGCATTGTCAGAAAGTTGTGTGCAAAGAGAAATAATAGAGGCCGCGCTTTAGGCGGCGCAATAGAAGGAGAAGAGTTATTCCGTGCAGGTACATCCGACGCGTTTTTCAGCAGCTCTTCTGTCTCATATTAATCGAAAATCAATACTTTTTTATTGTATTTCGATAAATTCTATGCTTTGATGTGCCTACATTCATTTCTCACGTCTTTATGAAATCTCTTCCCATCAAACGCGTTTCCACACTCTTTCTGAAGTCCGTTCTCATCTTCATTGCACTGGTTGTCAGTGTCGGATGTTACTTTGCATTCCCGAATATCTGGAATGGACTGCCGGCAGAGTGGCCCAATATTCCTGCAGCGCTGCTCTACCCGGGGCTCATCAGTTTTGACCTCTCACTGATTCCATTTTTGATCGCGCTGTATCAGGCGTTCAGACTTCTTCAGTTCATTGATACGAATAATGCTTTTTCTGATCGATCCATTGGTGCGCTGAGAAACATAAAATACTGCGCCATCAGTATGAGCGTGCTGTACTGGATCACGATGCCGTTGATGTTTGCCGTTGCCGAACTGGATGATGCACCTGGTCTTATTCTCATGTGGGCTACGTTTGCATCTGCACCGCTTGTCATCGCAACCTTTGCCGCAGTGCTTCAGAAGCTTGTGCAGAGTGCCATCGATATGAAAACCGAAATTGATTTAACCGTCTAATTCGACAAGCTCGCTATACATAATCCGAACCCGAACCCGAACCCTAGCTCTAGCCCTAGCCCTAGCCCCACCCCCCCCATGCCCATCCTCATCAACCTCGACGTCCTGCTGGCCAAGCGCAAAATGAGCGTGACCGAACTCTCGGAAAAAGTCGGGATCACCATGGCCAATATTTCGATTCTGAAAAACGGAAAAGCCAAAGCAATCCGCTGGTCCACACTCGAATCTATTTGCAAGGCACTCGAATGTCAGCCCGGCGATATTCTGGAATATAAAGCGGATAAAAAATAATTTCCTTTTTTATTTCTCTATCTATTTATGAAGCGCTCTTCTGCACTATTCCTCCGGACAGCGGTGATTCTCATCGGCATTGGCACGCTGGCTTTCCTGCTTGTGATGCCGCACTTTGAAGGCAGAAATGTGGATGCCACATTCTTTGAGGTATACTTCCAGGATCCATTCCTGGCATACGTGTACATTGCGTCGATTCCTTTTTTCACCGCACTCTTTCAGGTATTCAGACTGCTCGGATGTGCCGGGCGCAATGCATTTTTCACCCAGCATTCTGTGAGAGCTCTGCAGGTCATTCAGTATTGCGGGATGCTGATGTCTGTGTGTACGGTGGGAGGAGCGATCTGGCTGCTCTTGAGTGAAACTGATGACAGACCGCCCGTTATTGCAATGGGCCTAGTCGCGTTGTGTCTTTCTATTGGTATCGCTGTTGCGGCAGCTGTACGCGGGAGGCGGGTGCTCCTGGGCGTTCGTGCAAAAAGGCAATAGCGGATAGTGGCTTCTGCATTATTCCTTCCGCAAAATCTTCTCCATCGGCCTGCCTTTTGCCAGTTCATCAATCAGCTTATCCATATAGCGCATGGTCTGCATGGTCGGATCTTCAATATCTTCCACCCGCACGCCGCACACAACACCTTTGATGAGAGATCGTAGAGGATTCAGATCCGGAGCTTCTGCAATAAATGTTTCCAAGTCTTTTTCTTTCTTCAGTTGGCTGTCGAGTTCTTTCTGTGTGTAGCCCATCAGCCAGCAGATGCACGCGTCGACTTCTTTTTTCGTGCGTCCTTTTTTCTCCGCCTTCGCTATGTACATCGGGTAGATGCGCGCGAAGCTCATGGTGAAGACGCGGGGTTTTTTGGTGGGGTCTGGTTGCTTCATGGAACCCAGTGTACCACGGGATTTTGTACGCAATCACACGCGGGACATCACCCTTTAAAACAGAGAAGATACTTTGACGAGAATCTTTGCTGTCTCTGCGCGGTTGACGGGTTCATTGGGGCGGAAGGTCTTTTGGCCGTCATCACCGGATACAATGCCCAGCGCGGTGGCAGTCAGAATATCCTGTGCATAGGGGTGCGTCATTTCCAGATCGCTGAAGGGTATCTGCACAATATCTTTTCGTGCAACGTTGTAGGATTGGAGAATGGTGTGAATAATTTCTCCGCGCGTTGCTTTGGCTTCCAGGTTAAGTGCCTCATTCATGTACACAGTCCATTCCAGTCTGCGGGCTTCGCGTACGTATGGCTCGGCCCAGTGCTTGTCTGCCTGCATACTGGAAGGAACACGTTTGGTGAGTCCGATGATCATTTTTGCAAATTCACCGTGTGTGACATTGTCTGCCGGTCCGAATAGACCGGTGCTGTTTCCCTGTGCATCTTTGTATCCGGAGATAATGCCCTGACCACGCAGTGCGTCGACTGCAGAAAAAAACCATGCAGTGGTGCTGACATCCGAAAACGCAGGAGCGGCTCCATGGATTTCCTGGGTACTTGCTGCGGACGAAGGCGCGGCGGTAATGCGGGCAAGAAAGCGCTTGCTGGCTTCCTTAATCATTTCCGGGGTAGCGGGCCGACCGCCCCCGATTGACGGGCTCTCAGACGAGGAAGATGACGACGATGACGCGACCACTGGTGTTGCAATCACCACGCTTGTACTGGTATCCGTTGCAGCAGCATTGCCGAGCGCATCCACATACGAAAGAGTCACGGTGTAGGTGCCGTCCGGAATGACATTTGACGTGCTGGAGGCTACCTCCGGCGACGCGATGATGTCCAAAAGATTCAGCGTGAAGCTGACAGTCTGATCATCATCCATGGTGAGCGTGATGTTGTTGCTGCCCCCATCATTGAAATTCAACGTAATGCTGTTGGAGAGCGGAGATTCCGGAAGGGAGTAGCTGATCGCCATGGAAGGTGGCGTGATTGATGTGGACGTTGCAGGAGCAGTGAGAGTGGGGGATTCTGTTTCTGTGTCGCCCGCACAGGCAAAGTCGTAGCACTTTGCCACTTTCAAGTGGTAGGCAGTTTGATTCGCGTATGCGATGACCGGGAAGTTGTCACTACCCACGCCAATGGCAATAGTGGAATACATTCCATCGAAGCCGCCGTTGTCTACGGTACTGAGTGTGGTGGAAGCTGTGCAGCCGGAGTTGGAACATTTGGCGACTCTCAAGGCCGTGTTGGTGCCATCGTAGTAACTGATAACAGGGAAGCCGTCGGCTCCGATTGCAATGCTGGTGTAGTCGCCGGTAACTCCCGTGCTATCTACGGCTGTTATTGTGGCGGTTGTACAACTGACGTTACCGCATTTAGCAACTTTAAAGTCCGCATTTGAGTCGTCGTAGTAACTGATAACAGGCAGCCCATTTCCGTCCACGGCGATGGAGCTACTTCTTCCGACGGTACCGACGGAGTCGAGGGTGGTTACCGTGGTTCCGGTTGTGCAACCGGAATTGGCGCATTTCGCCACCTTAAGGGCTGTATTAGTGAGGTCGTAGTAGCTGATAACCGGGAAGCCGTCATTGCCGATGGCGATGGAGCTATAAGTGCCGAGAGATGCAGCATTATCAACAATGGTCAGGGTTGTAGCTACAGTGCAGCCGGAGTTAAAGCACTTGGCAACTTTCAGCGCTGTATTCGTTGTGTCGTAGTAGCTGATAACGGGGAAGCCGTCTGTGCCCAAGGCGAGTGAAGTGTATTCACCCATACTGCCGGTTGCATCAACTGTTGTGAGCGTTGTTGCAGACGTACATCCGGCATTAGCGCATTTCGCCACCTTGAGGTTTGTATTTGAGCTGTCGTAGTAGCTGATAACCGGGAAGCCATTACTGTCTACTTCCAGAGAAGTATAGTGACCCACACTCCCTGCAGTATCTACAGCAGTGCTGGTATTCCCTGAGGAACAGGCAGCATTGCCACACTTGGTCACTTTAAGGTTGGCACTCGTGTTATCATAATGACTGATGACAGGGAAGCCGTCACCTCCTATGTCTATGGATGTATGGAGCGCTACGACCCCTGAGTTATCCACGGTGGTGATGCTGACTGCTATGGTTCCTGCAATGGCAATGACAGGGACGACAAAGGCTGCGACTGTCAGGTATTTTGTTGCACGCGAGAGGCGTGACCATGACAAAGGAGAGGTGTGCATGGATCTGATCATAGGGGGAAAAAGCCGCGCGCCCTATTGCTTATGGATATTTACGGTAGCGCTTCCATGTCTTTATTGTTCAGTGGGTGCGCAGTCCGAAGAGTGAACTCTGCTGTCGGATACAGTGGCAGGCGGCCTGAATGTATCACGACGTTTATCGTAATTATGATCAAATAGTATTCATTGAATGCTATCTCTTCTTTACACTGAACTCCGACATAATTTCCCCTGCTTTCATGAGTCGGAATGCATACACAAAATATATCTTTGCTTGCATGGTGCTTGCAGTTGTTCTTGTCGTGCCACTGCATACGTTTGCCGCTCAGGCCACGGCCGACACGCTCGCTGCATATTGGAAGCTGAATGAGACGTCGGGTACAACGGCTGCGGACTCCTCCGGTGACGGCAAAACGGGCACGCATACGAATAGTCCGACAATCAGCTCGGATGTGCCGACTACAGCGTTCGCCAACGCGCGCAGTCTGAGTTTTGACGGCACGGATGATTACGTTTCGGCATCCAGTCCGCGTACCACTGGTAATGCTGCGTTCACGTACTCCCTCTGGTTCAAGACAGCGAACTCTACGAATGCATACCGCACTCTGTTTGGTGAGGGAAATTCTGGCTCATCCACGCAGACGTTTCATATCCAGATGCCTGCTGACGGAGACAGTGTCTGCACGACCGATGATTCGATCAAAGTGTATATGAATGATAACTCAACCGGTCAGGCGATTTTGTGTTCTACGGCAGCGGTCAATGATGGAACATGGCATCATGTTGCTCTCACCAGCAATGGCAGTAACAGTCACGTGTTGTACATTGATGGTACCCAGGTCGACTCCGACACTACTGCAATCAGTACGACCACATTCGATTCGGCGGCCATCGGAGCATTGCGCAATACCACCTTCTCCCAGTTCTTTCCGGGTAATATCGACGATGTGCGCGTCTACAAACGGGCGCTTTCCACTGGTGAGCTGACGGACCTTGCACAAGGGAGACATACGTCTGCCACATGGGATGGCTCGACGCATGCGGGTTTCGAAAATGGGACGAACTGGAGTACGAATGTCGTGCCGGATCCCTACACGCACATCACGATTCCTTTTACCGCAAACAAGCTGACGCTGACAGGTGCTGTGAGTACCGCGAATCTGACGATCAACACAGGTGCAATGCTCTTCATGAACGCTCAGTCGCTGAGCATCACGGAAGACGCGGTTCTCACGAACTACGGTACGCTTGCGGTGAAAAACACGACCGATGCATTGAATGTAAGTTTGTCGGCCGATAAAGGGACAGTGATGGTCATTGGCACCGGTGCCACGACGGGCCTCCCATTCGGAAATTCCTACAATAACCTCACAATCAACGATGGATTGGTTACCTACCTGAAATTTGACGAAACGTCTGGTACGCGCGCCACAGATTCATCGGGTTATTCCGCTTCCGGCAGACTCATTAACGGTGCTGCATTCAGTACTGCCGCCGCGCCCACGAATTTTTACAATTCCGGCAGCGTCGCGCTCGATGGATCGAACGATTACGTCGACACGCCGAGCAACCTTGTGATTGCCGCCAACAAAGGATTCATGTTCGCCGCATGGGTACGCACCAACGCAGTGACAGGCAATAAACTGGTATTTGACCGCACTGCGGCAACGCTGGGTATTGTGAACATCGGTCACAGCGGGACGAGCCTCACGTGCACAATGCGCGACGACAACAACGCCTCGCCAACCACTATCACTATCACGAACGCCATTGCTGTCGATACGTGGACACACGTTGCCTGCGGTCGCGACCAGGGGTCTTCCACCATGCGTTTTTATATTAACGGCAGACTGGCAGGTGTGTTTACCGGCCAGACCGGTCCTATTACGTCCACCATCCGGGTAGGTAATCATCAGAATGCGTCTTCGGGCTGGAACGGCTATATCGATGAAGTCCGCATTTACAATCGCAGTCTCATGCCCGGCGAAGTCGCCGCGCTCGCCGCCGGTAACCAGCCGTCGACTGCCCGTGGAACTGTGACACTCAATCAGCTTATTGCTGTGTATGGTGATCTCACGCTCAACGGAGGTAGCCTGGACGTATCGTCTTCAGATTACGCACTGCAGGTATTCGGCGATTGGATAAATAACGGCGGTATTTTTAATGCGCGCAAAGGAATCGTGCACCTTCTCGGTAGTGGCGATTTCACGGTCCAGTCCGGTGGTCAGCGGTTTAATCAGATTATATTCAACCAGAGTGCTGGTGACTGGACATTGCGCGAGGCGCTGACCGCAAGCGGACAGTTGACTCTTCAGGCAGGATCTCTCGATGTTCATGCGACGGAAAATTATCCGATCCGCGCGGGCTCTCTGGATAAAGGTCTGGACGGCTCCTTCCTTCCGCGTTCCGGAATGGTCATCCTTACCAATGCAGAGGATGCACAGCTCTCCTTCGATACGTCCTTCAACGAATTGCAGATCGAAGACGCAACCGAAAACGGGCTTGTCGGTTACTGGAAATTCGACGAGGGCACGAACTCTGGCGCGATCCTTGATCTATCCGGTTATGACAATACCGGCGTGCGAAGCGGTACGGGTGCTATTTGGAGTGGCAGCGACAAGGCATCTCTTGCTTTTCAGAATCCCAATGCCATGCAGTTCAATGGATTTAACGATCATGTGACGGTGCCGGATGATACATCACTGGATCTCTCGGGAGCGGCGACACTGAGCGCGTGGGTCAAGTGGGGCAGTGCGATCGGCACCGACGATGATTCACTCATTGATAAAACACAGTCCGCCGATTCGGCGAGTTACCGCATGTATCTCATCAACAGCGGTTCGGATGCCGGAAAGTTCGGTTTTTACAACGGCACGGCTGCCGCGACCAGCGTGACGACCGTGTCGCGCGGTACGTGGCATCACCTTGCAATCACGCTGTCCGGCTCGACGGCGTTGTACTATCTGGATGGCGTACTCGACGCGACCCGTTCGATCAGTCTTGGTTCCGCAAATAACGGTCCTGTGTTGATTGGTACGGATACGCAGCTCGCAACCCGGCATTTCAACGGATCGCTCGACGACGTGCGCTTGTATAATCGCGCTCTTTCTGCAGCTGAAATTGAAAATCTATACAACGGCTTCTACGCCAATGGCGACAGTGGAACGGCAACCACGACGCTCATTGCTAATCTGGATACAGACGCACTGACCATATTCTCCGGCAAGTTTTCAGGCGGGTCTGAAACCACCCGCATCTCGGGTAATCTCAATAACTATGCCGGCAGTGATGCTTTTGATGCGACGTATGCCACTGTGTATTTTGATGGCAGCAGTGCCCAGACCATTCGCGGTTCCAATACCTTCGGTATTATGGAGATTTCCACGGCAAGCGCCCGAACGATCAGTTTTTCATCCGGCTCCCTTCAGCGTGTGTCCAGTTCTCTTACCCTGCTCGGGCAAGCGGGCAATCTTCTCACGCTCTCCCCGCTTACAGCGGGTACTACGTGGTACATTGATCTTGATGAGGCTGCCACACAGAGTGTTCAGTACGTCTCCCCGAGTTATTCCAGTGCGATAGATGGTCTGACTATTCTGGCATATAACGGCACATCCGTTGATGGTGGCCATAACGTGAACTGGCAGTTTACGCAATCTTCGTCATCTTCCAGTACGACTACAGAAACGGTCACAACAGGTGGGATGCGTGGCCATGGAACAAATACGACCCGCGCGGTCGCAATCATCAACGAACGCTACCGTCGTGCATTGGTGATGAATGATGGAACGGAGAAGAAAACATCAACCACGCCGCAGACTCAGCCGACAGAAGATGTGACCGATCCCATCGGAACATATGCCATTTCCACAAGCCAGAACCGTATGGTCCTCAATACGGATGATGTGCTGCTTGTCTACAGAGACGTTCTGTCCGACATGTGGTACTCGCCCTATGTTGCAAGCGTCATCGAAAGTAATATCGCTCGTGGATACAAGGACAAAAGCGGAAAGCTTACCGGAGAATTCGGTGTCGGGAAGCCAATTACCTACGCGGAAATTCTGAAAATGACTCTGGAAGCAGCCAGGAAATCAGCCATCAAAACGGCACCGCCACGCAACAAATCGGCTCAGGGAGATTGGTCCTCCCCGTATGTCGGCATTGCCGAGGAACTAGGGTTGAGTGTGATCGGGGTCGATGTAAACGTACAAACATCCATCACCCGCGGAGAAGTGGTGCAGCTCATTATGGAAACCATGGGGATCACTATCGGACAAACGCCATCCACTTTCCAGGATGTTCCGGCTACACATCCTCATTCGCATGCCATTGCAGCTGCCGCCTTTTTCGGATTGATTGAAGGGGACAGGGATACGAATGGAGCACTACTCAACACGTTCCGCCCGGATGCGCATATTAATCGTGCAGAAGCGGCCAAACTTATTGCGCTCGCCAAGGAAATCCAGAGACGCGGAGCTATTTCCCTGCCAGCCTTCGGTGGAATGCCGGCACCATCGTCCAGCACCTCCAATCCCTCTTCTTCATCGTCTGTTGCATCCTCCATTAGTCCGCAGCAGGCAGTGCGTGCAACGGTTGCCTCTCCGCAGTTGAATGTGCGTCTTGATTCCCGCATCGAGTCCGATCAGCTGCGAACGTTGTACTACGGCGCAGTTGTCGAGATTCTCTGGAGCCAACCAAATGGTTGGTCGCGCATCAAAGATGCATATGACAGAGAGGGTTTTGTGATGACGCGGTTCCTTGCGATACAAGAGTGATTTTGGCTTCGAACAAGCACATGTATACTGTCTCCATATGCAAATCGATCTGACCCCCTCTCAATGTGAAGATATTCTGGAGCGGAACCATTACGGACACCTTGGCTGTGTCGACAATGGTCAGCCCTATGTTCTTCCTATTACCTATGTCTATGACAGCGGCACCTTCTATGCCTTCTCGCTCACAGGACGCAAAATCGACATTATGAGGAAGCATCCTTCCATCTGTATTCAGGTGGAGCGCATTGTCAGTGAGCGCGAATGGGAGAGTGTGCTCTGTTTTGGAGAATATGAAGAGGTAACCGATCCAGGCGAAGCAAAGCAAATACGCTTACGACTCGCAGAGCTCCATGGAGATGCTCTCTGGAATGGAGTAGAACCGCCTGTCATGCCGGCAGTGGTGCAAAGCGGGCAAAGGAACATTGAAGAAAGCATTACCTACCGCATGAAGCCGGTGCACATGACGGGTAGAGCGGAAAAGGCATGACCTACCTGTCCGCTTCGTACAGCTTTCCTGTCCTCTCGGTGACCACGATACGGAATAGCGTGGATTGCCTGTTGTTCACAGGCAGGGGGGTTGCTTTCTCTGTGAAGGAATAGTGAGGCACTGCAATGCCGACGTTTTCCTGCATAGCGCCCAATCGGTTTGTCAGGAGTTCGACAATCATGGATGCTTCCACTTCATCCAGTGTTTCAAAGGAGAATTCCTCAAAATGTCCCCAGCATATTACACTTCTCCACTCCTTTTCCTTTTGCTGCTGCACCTGAAAGCAAACAAGCGGATTCCGTCGGAGAATATCGGTTTTCTTCCCCTCCGTTGTCTGTCCATACAGCACATTCTCATGAAAAACGTATGCAAGAGGAATGATGTACGGTTTCCCGTTGTCACTGCAGGCAAGATGTCCGTAGATTTCTGACTCCAGCAGCGTGTTCATGTCGGCGTCTGACAGCATTCGTTCCATATGCACAGTATACCTCATATCATGCCCATTGCCTGCTCAATTTGCCTGGCCATTGTTCCTGGATGCGGTACGCGCGTGATCGCAGTCGCAGATTCAAACTGGAGCGTGCCGTAGTTCAGGACATATTGCAGGAAATTCTGTTTGTGCGATTCCACTGTCTTCATTTTTTCAAAACTGATTTCCAGCATCTCCTCACGCCATAACAGGCTTTCACGGATGGAGATGACCCGTTTGTTTGTCACGATAATATATGCCTGTGATTCAGCCAGCAGAAACCAGAAAAACCAATGCTGGGTTACAAAAAGAATGATGAGGCCAAGAAGAAAGAGTGTGGCTGACATGCCGAACGCAGCGGGTGCACTCACCGTTGAAACATACAAAAGAAGCGCCCCTCCACCCATCAGAACGATGTACAGAAAACAGGGGAAAACGTACTTGATCCAGTGTTCGGCAGAAATGAGACGCAAACTTTCATTGCTGGTGATGACGGGTTTTGCAACAGGGCGCCTGATCCAATAGCGATCAAGTCTCGACAGAAACGACAGGCCGTCGGGGGTGGATTGCTGATCCATAGTTCAGGAGAGAGTGAGTAACCTCACATAGATCACGCTCGTCAGCACAACGAGGAAGAGTGTGGAGAGAACGTAGAGCCAGAACAGTATGCCAAATGATTCTCGTCCCGCCTGCTTCCCGCCGTTTTGAAGAGATGAAAAAAATGCTCTGTGACTGACAATAATATGACGATACGAAAGAAGTCCGATACAGAGCACAAGGAGCGACAAACATTCCAGCACAATAATCACCGTAGACAGGATGGATACGCCCGTTGATGCAAAAAGTGTGGTGCCCATGTGAAGATAATACTATCACAATACAGTATGCGTGCGATTGCCAAAGTGATTCATATCAGTGTGCGGACACTCCCGGCACATCGCATACAACAGTGAGCGGGTGAATAAGATGCTCAAGATCTTTGCCATCCTGCCACTCTTCAATACTTTTGAAGGCATCGATATACATATTGCGCATGGAATCATCCGCATAGAACGCTATATGCGGGGTGGTGACCACGTTCGGATGGGCGATGAGCTCCTTGTTCTCGGAAAAATTCTGCTCATGTTCCAGTACGTCCAGGAGCGCGTGTGCCACTTTTCCGTTCCTGAGTGCGTCGAGGAGCGCGCCGGAATCAATCAACGATCCGCGTGCAGTGTTCACGAGGACAACGCCCTGTTGCATCTGCGAAAATGCGGAAACATCAATCATATGATGCGTTTCTTTCGTATCGGGAACGTGCAGGGTGATGATATCACTTTGTGACAGAAGCTCCGGCAACGACACGTAGCGAACTCCCAACTGCTCCACTAGTTCCACGGTTCTGCACTGATCCACAGCAAGGATATCCATGCCAAACCCGTGCGCGATTTCTGCAACTTTTCTGCCGATTTTTCCCGTGCCGGCAATGCCGATGGTCTTTCCGCGCAATGCCATGCCGCGCAATCCGTGGTAATCGAATGTGCCCCCTTCCACCTTCCGGTCTCCTTCAGACACATGGCGAAGTGTGCTCAGTAGAAGTGCAAAGACGTGTTCTGCGATGACATGCGAACCGTAGTCGGGAACATTGCAGACCATGATGCCACGCTCTTTGCATGCATCGGTATCAATATGGTCATAGCCGACGGAGCGCGTCACTATGAGCCTGAGTGTGGGGAGAGCCTGAATGACTTCTTTTGTGAAATGCGTATTGATAAAACAGGACACTGCTTCAGCATCTGTACAGGCGCTGATCAGCTCCTGCTCGTTCAGGATTCCCTCCTGAATAATAGCGGTCGGAAATGCCCGCTCAACGAGTGGACGGTCTTCACGGTCGACTTCTACAAATATGATAGAGGACATGATCGTACTATACGCTTATTTTTTTACGGGTAATGACTTTTTCTGATCCTCTGAGGTGTATAAATGAAGATGGTCATCGCTGCATTCATAACAATCATTGCCAGTGAGTGGAGCATGGTCGCTACGTTGTATGCTTCCAATGAAAAAAGCGTCAGGATATGCCGCAGGACATTCATCGTAAATAACGTCGGTGCTTCCGTATGAGGATTGTGCGATGCTTTGATGAGTGTCGGAATAAAAGCGATCACATCGATCGATACCACGACGATTACCGAAATAGTCGGATCGTTTGTCAGCGCCCATGGAATCAGTCCTGCTAAGGCTGCAATCAAAAAGTATGTATCCCTTCTAGCGATATTCCTACATCCATTTTGCAGAGAGAACAGGAAGATAATGATAGTGAATATTTCAGCCACTCCTGTCGGGATAGCTCCGACACCTCCTCCTTTCACGACCTGTCCGGAAAAAGTGACAGCAGAGACGATCGACCATACAAGCCACGTATAGGGGTGGGGCTGAATTTTCTTCGTGATGACATCGTATAAATATGGAACATTTCCCATAATCGCCAACACCGTCGCTATGAGAGACAATATCTCTTTCATGTTTGTGACTATAGCACGTTCACTCTGCCCAGATTCGTGTTTGTAGATTTTGTTGAAAGGATGAATTGGCTCCCCCGTAAATGGGATGCTCGCACCCTGCTCAATGCCTGTGAAGACATAGAGTTGAAGATCATCTATGTGGGTAAGTTCAGGCCATGGAGTGAAGAGGCTCAGCTTATGCAGGACTCAGTATTAGGAGATGTGACTTCCCAAGTCGTACAATAACCATGCTATGGAAGTACCTTATTCATCAAAATATACAACAGATGGCTTATTTGCGGCCAATATCATCCATTTTCTATATGCACTGCATATGATTCCAGCTGTCCAGCAGTCTGTGCAGCATAAACTAAGTGGAGCAATTACCTTACAAACGTCACAGGGTGAACAAATAACTACTTATTTACATGAATTGCCAATTCTTGATAAAGATAAAATGGATCTGATTGGCAAGAAGCTCTATCAGCTATCTGCTCAAATTCTTTTAGGTGATTGTTATGAAATTGCCTTATCAAGAGCCAAAGATTCCAACTCAGAGATAATGGATTTTTTCAGGCACATTAGAAATGCATGTGCCCACAATGGGCGCTTTTTAATAACAAAGAACATCAACCGTTTGGCTAAGTGGAGAGATAAAGAGATTGATAAAAAATTAGACGGGACTCCTCTGTTTGATTTTTTTGCTGTAGGAGACGCCCTTCTTTTTCTGCGTGATGTAGAACAGCACCTATTGTCGGACGAATCTGCATGGCAGTTAGAAAAAGCTGAAAATTAGAATTCAGGCATAATATGGGCTTTCTAAGAGTAATCTGAACTAATACTATGAATGGCACCCCATACATAGTTATTTATGATTGAAAGAATCTACATAAAGAATTTTCGCTCTATCAAAGAGATAACAATTGACCCTCAGGGTCTTTGTGCCTTGATTGGCGCAAATAGCACTGGCAAAACTAACGTATTGAGAGCGCTTGAAACATTGCTTGGTGAGACATATCCCACCGAGCGTGCGTTTACCAAAGACGATTTCTACGGTAGAGATTCCAATGCTACGATTACGATTCAGGTATGGTTTAAGGAGCCTCTTAACAGGTGCAAATTAAAAAGCTGTAGTACAAATGCTACAGAATCATGTAGCCCTGCTTCTTTTAAACTCACTCACACGAAGGATGAAAACATATCCTTTGGGGCTACTAAGTTTTTGGTTTTAGATGAAAGTGGAAATGAATATTGGGGTTCTGGCGCTGCGAGAGATCAAGTTTGCTTTGTGTACATTCCCTCAGACCGAAGCCTAGAAAGACAAATGACAGTCAGTCAGTGGACTTTATTGGGGAAAATTTTGAGGAAGATTGATGAAAATTTTAGAAAGAAGAATTCTAGTCAGGATATTTCCTTGGAAGAGCAATTTAGAAGTGCCATGGAACATCCGAGAAGCATTTTGGAATCTGATTTTGATGACAAATTGGATTACAAAAAGTTCAAAGCAGTTTTTACCGAAATATGTAAGGATTATGCAAAAGGACTCGCACATGGATTCTCTTTGGATTTAGAAATTTATGATCCTCTCTTTTATTACAAGACAATCCAAATAATCGGTAAGGAGGATATGGGTAGTTTTAATGTTAGTGAATTAGGCTCGGGTGTACAGAATTTGGTTCTTCTCTCATTGTTTAGGACATATGCGAAGATCATGAAAAATAAAGTTGTGTTCGCAATTGAAGAACCTGAGATTTATTTGTATCCACAGGCTCAACGTCAATTGTTCAAGTGTTTTTTAGCTCTTTCTTATCCAGAAGAAGGAGAAGGAACTCAGATATTTTATACAACTCATAATCCCAATTTTGTAGATGCTAGCAGAGCAAATGAAGTTGAATTGCTGCGTAAAAAAGAGGATGGAACTTACAAACTTGAAAAGAATTCTGCAATTACTGCCGATTCTCTCAGGGCAGATCGTTTTAAAATTTATACGCATTTCAATACTGAGAGAAACGAGTTGTTCTTTGCACGCAAAACAGTACTGGTAGAGGGGGATTCGGATAAAATCTTGGTGCACACTCTATGTGAAAGATGGGGGATTGATTTAGATAAAGAAGGCATTTCAGTAATTTCCTGTGGAGGAAAAACAGGTGTTCTCTACTTTGTAGGTGTCTGTAGGTTGTTGGGTATTGAGGACTTTTTTGCAATGTGGGATGAGGATGATGACGGAGAGCAGGCTGTGGACTCGCATGGAAACTTAGCATATGCCTTAACATCTGGTCATGGCTTGCAAATTGAAGGTAATTTAGAAATATTTTTAAAGAGTAAATTCCCAGCAAGTAACTTTAGGAGTAAGCATAAAGTTGAGGACGCGTATACATGGGCATCCTCTGTATCGGTAGAGCAAATACCTACTGAGTTTGAAGACATCAAAAACTTTCTGTTGCCTCCTACAGTAGACGCAGGGGGTTCTACTGAGATTGCCGCACAAGAGCAGCCTGCCGAAGTGGTGGCAGCTTTTCATTATGACAGTGATATAAAGGTAGAAGATCTCCCCTTTTAACTGTCTAACAATTCCCAGCCTTTCTCCATCCAGCCTTCACTGCCTCTTGCTCAGTGCAGAACCACTGTTCACCTTTGCTGGTATCTATCACCGTGCGGTTGTAGTCACGACAAGTGGAGAGGTGGTAAATCTTCTCTTTGCTAGTAGAGACATTGCCTTTAATCGTGCAGGTGGCCTTGGATGATGCCTGTGCGCTGCTGGAACTACTCTGCTGCTTCACAGGTGCCTTCTTGCCCTCACAGGAAGCCCACAGGCCGCGCTGATGCTCCATCGCGCCCTTTTCTAGCAAATTATATTCTTCAAGACGTGGGTGAGGATATTGCTTGTAGCTAAACGCATACCCCTCGCTGATAAGCTGCGCGCCAATATCTTTGCCTTTGAGTTCCACGTAACGCAGCAGTCGTTGGTACTTATCCCTGTCCTCTGCTGGATTCATTACAAGCGTTACTGCTTTGCGCGCAAGCAGGCGCTTCATTTTGTTACTGGCTTCTTTGCCAAAGCACTGCACGGTTGTGCGTGGGTCTACTGTCTCTGGTGTATCAATGCCGATAATGCGTATCTTCTCTGTCTTGGTGCCGATTTTCACTTGGATGGTATCGCCATCTACTACGCGCTGAACCTTAGCGCTTTGATCGGTGCTGGCTGCTGTTGCAGTAGCAGCGATAATAAGTGGAAGAACTGCTGAGAGTGCGATCAGCCTTTTCATAGAGATGTGTGGGAAGAAATATATGCACACATCCCATGAGGGACGCTGCTTGCGGCACTCAGCATTTCCGTCGGGCGAAGCCCTAGCGGTAAGCTGCGCAGAGGCAGCGCCCCTTTTGAGGCTTGTCCGCTAGGACAGTAAAATTTAACTTCGCGTGGCCGATAGAAATACTGAGTGCATGAGTATTATCCTCTTTTGCCTTGGGAATGACAATTGTATTCAACAGGCATAAAATCAGCTTGTGTCTAACCCCCCGAAAAAGTCACTTTCTCAAACAACAGCCACACAGCCATCAGCAAAGCATGAAGCCAAGAAGTCGCTGAATCTTCCAAAAGCCCAACAGGAGAAAGTGGCTCAGAAACGGCAAGCGAAAAAGAGCATCCTTGAAGATGCGGCAATATTTACAAATCTTGAAGTAGCATTTCGTGTTGGTGCTACACAGGCACAGGCAGCACTTCATGCAGGATGCTCACTCACGGCACTCAAAAATCATCTGCGTGATAACACTATGATGGATTATAAAGGGAGTAGCATCGGATTTACGGAACTAGTGGAGATGTGGAAAGGAAGTCTAGTACTCAAAGCAAAAATGCGCATTGCAGATGCGATGGATGACAAAAAGACAGGCGTTGACCATGCCAAGTGGGTGTTAGAGCGTCTAGAGCGACATCAGTATTCATCAAATAGCTCCAATTCGTCTGCCGACGATACGACGCATCCCACTAACTCTTATGAAGTAGCGATGCGAGGAGTACGCAAGCTGCAAAGCCTCAAAGCGAGTATGTCCCTTGAAGTAGAAGATAGTGGAAAATAGTGTAGTACAAGCCAAAAACTTGCTATAAGGACAATTGCCAACTAGCATAGAAGTTCACCGAACAGGTGGCTTCTCATGTCTTCTTATGCAAAGAGACATAGCGCCCCAACAGCCCAACATCCCCCTAAGGACACTCTCACTGTCCAAGATGTTGTGCGTGTCTTTGCATATGAGAGTGATCAGGATTTTATGAAAGATCTTGCAGATGTATTAGAAGAAGATTACGGCGTGCATCTAATGGGAGTGCAACTTGAAGAGGCAGGGCGTAATGTAAACCAATACCTGCGGTCATTCCTCTCTTAGGAATCTAACGATACAATGAATAACCCATGTCTCTCCGTACAGCCATCTACATTCGCAAGTCCACAAAAGATAAGGATGAAAAACAAATTCATTCTATTCCGAGGCAAAAGAGAGAAATTCAGGAGTTCATAGAAAAATATAATGGCGTTAATGCTCCGCCAGATCGTCTCATCTATGATGAAGAAGATATAGTTGCCGAAGATGCTTCTGCAAAGCTCGTAGGTAGGCCAAAATTTAATGAACTTATGCATAAGATTGGCAAAGGGAAATACGATGTACTTCTCTGTACGGAACTATCTCGCCTTTCTAGAAACGCCATTGATACGGGTGCATTAGTACAAGCCTTAGAAGATAAACATCTAAAGCGGATACAGACCAAAGACAAAGTATTTAATGCAACGCCCACAGATAAATTTACACTGGCACTCTTTTTATCTGTTTCTAAATTTGAAAATGATCAAAGGGCATTAAATACACAATCTGGAATGTATAACCAGAAAATGAAGGGTGAAACGACCCATAAAGCTTCTATGGGTTACCTGAATGCAGGAACGGAGAAGGGTAGGAAATGGGTAGAACAAGACCCAATAACATGGGAATTGGTACGTCAGATATGGGACAAGATGCTTACGGGTAATTACTCTGTTTCCGATCTAAAAGAAGAGGGAGATGCTATGGGCATTACAATCTTACGTAGCGGCAAACGTGAAGTGCCTGTTGAGAGTGCTTATCGTTACATGCTCTGCAATCGTTATTATGCTGGTTATGTGAAGGTAACTAACAAAGAAACAAGCGAGGTAAAATGGCACCAAGGTAAACATCTTCCGATGGTTACTGAGGATGAATTTGATCGTGTACAGCTCATGCTTCAAAATCGTGGATATAAACATCAGAAACTAATTAGACCGACTGCCATTGAGGGGATTCTTAATGAAATACTTTTGTGCGGAAAATGTATGTCAGAAGTTAACGGCAGCAAAAAACCAACAAAAATGATGTTTGAACAAAAAACACGCTATACATGCTCTGGCTGCAAACATCGTTTCTCTTCATCCCAGCAAGAACCTTGTCCTAAATGTGGCACACCTATCAATGAAAAAACAAAGGTTGATATGCATCGCTATTACCGATGTTGTAAAAAATATTCCTCACATTCATGTGCTCATATCTTCAAAGATGGTAAAGCCACAAAGAGCCTTCCTGCTGAGTCTATTGAGCATTATCTTGATCAGCAGATTTCACGTCTATATCTCAGTGAGAAGTTATTTAATGTTTTAAAGCGACAGCTATATACCCTCTGGCAAAGAAATAACGAGGTTTTAGAGAGACAAAAAGATATTTTGAAGGCAGACCTTAGCAAATTAGATAAAGAAAGAGTAAAGATTAAGCGTGAAGGTCTGGGCAAGCTCATGAACGAGGTTGAGCAGGAAGATCAGGAGCATATGTTGGATGAAAATAGAGGTGAACAGGAGAGCATCAAGGATAAATTATCTAAGTTGGAGGAATTTGAAGAAGAAAAATATGAGCGAGCATGGCAAGCTCTCCAAGTACTCGCAGATGCAAAATCTGTATTCAATTCGCCAATCCTTGATCTCGCACCAAAACGGAACCTTGTTTTATCCATGATCTCGCACCTGAAAATTACAGACAGTAAAATGGAGATAGAGTGGAAAAAACCTTTTGATGCTGTGGCAAAAGCCTCTATTGCCAAAAAAGGCAGACCGAAGTCTGGTACTGACTCTGATGGTGACAAATTCAATTGGCTCCCTGACTTGGATTCGAACCAAGAACCCTCTCGTTAACAGCGAGATGCTCTACCATTGAGCTATCAGGGAACGTCTGTGGCAAATGAGCGCGCTCCTCGTGGAGGAGCCGGGTTATTATACCCAGCTTTTTGTCCTTGGCTAGAGATTTGCAGGCACTTTTACCATGTTTGGGCCATGATAGATGCCAAGCAGCGGAACGCCATCTGCGTTGATCATATGAGCCAAATGACTGTCCGGAGGAATGATTTTGTACTGATCCTCACGGAAATTATCGAGGACATATTCCGCTTCCTGCACGGGGACAAAATAGATCCGCTTCAGCTCGTCTGCAGAGAGGGTTTCGACTGCCTTCTCGCCGGCACTGGTGCGGGAGAAAACGTAGAGAGCGGGACTTGGATGATTGGCAAGCAGCCACTTCCAGCCCTCCCGATAACTGAGTCCCCAGTAATCCATTTCAAAATTTCCCTTCACCCAGGATGCGGGAATCGAGAAGTAGCCGAATTCCAGAGGATGAAACCGGACCATCCAGAGGCCGGTCCAAAGCACGCTGCAGGCAGTAACGGCCAGGACAGATTTCCGGAAGAGGGGATGGCTGACGGCAGTAAGAAGGAAGTGCAGACCAAAGAGTGCAATCAGCAGGAAGGCGGGATACAGGAAGAGCATATGTCTCCATTCATCAAAAATACCCGCACCTGATGCGTACAGCAGGACTATGGGAAAGAGGAACCACAAGAACAGAATGATGTCCGTTTGCCGCTGCACTAAAAACTCTTTCGGTTGTGTGCGCAGACTGTGCACCAATTGCATCCCAAGAACGCAAAAACCGATCAGGAAGAGAACAGTGTAAAGCGGAGGAATGGTAATCGCCATCCAGACCGGCAGATAGTGCCACAGCGCGGCGCTGAGCATCGGTCCTCCCACCATCTGCCCGAAATAAAATCCGCCCCCGCTGCGCGTGCCGCTGTTGAGCAGAGCGTGCAGGAAGTGATTGACAGGGTCTGTCCACAAATACGGCCAGATGGCATAGAGACAGAGACAGAATGTCAGAAGAAAACCCGCACTGACGGCGAGGGATGTACGGTGGCGTTTCGTACCGAGTACAAACATCAGTGTGAGCAGAGGGATGAGCAATCCCACCATGCGCATAGACACAAGGATGGCGCAGAAGAGGCTGTGCACCAGCAGCATGGGGATAGTGCGCGTTCTCAGGAATGTGACCAGTGACCAGGTGCTGAGAATGAAAAAGACCATCGCGGGACTGTCTTTGGGATTATAAAATGCATGCGCAAAGACGCGCGGAGACAGAACCAGAAAGACGATGCCGAGCAATGCGTACCGCCAGTCTTTGAAGAAAATTTTTCCAAGCTTGTAGAAAAAAATCAGCCCCGTGAAAAAGAGTGCAAAACTCAGGAAATGCCGGATTTCCCAGAATGTTTGTATGAATTGCACATGCAGCATTCTGGTGACACTGATGAGGAAAAGCGGCCAGATAGGTCCATAAAACTGCCAGTCATAAGCTTCCGGAACCGCACCGCCCGACAGATAATCAAATACCTGTTCTCCGTATGCTTTTATGGCGGGCTCATCAGCAGAGACGCCATAGTCGGTAAAAGACAGAGCTCCTGCGATGCCAATGAGAAGAAACGTCAGGGGAACAAGATATTTTTCCTGCAGAAAGAAACGCAGTGAGTGGGTCATCAGGTGCGGATGAAAAGGGTGTGCCACAGACGGCGGAGCCATTGGATATCTGTATCATCCAGTAATCCGCAATACGCAGCAAAAATAGCCAAGGAGAAGGATCCTGCATCCATCAGCAGGAAAATACTCCCGTGAAACAGGATGCCACCCAGCATCAGAATGCGCTTAAGCGGGAGGCGGGGGAGTTGGGGCGGAAGAAGATCGACGATAAAACGGGGGACGAGCAGCAGAATCCAGAGTGCCTCCCAGAGCAGACTGGTCCAGTCGATAAGCGGTGTCACGGGTGTCAGAAGAGTCATGAATTCCTGTGGCCAGCGTGCGAAGACCGGGTGATGGAGCGCAGTATCCACAGCAGTGCCGTTCATCCAGAGAGTGCCGAGGAGTTTGTACCAGAACGATGTGCCGTACAGGACAATCATCTGCCAGAGGAGCAGACGGTAGGGCCATGCGGGCATGACGGGTGATCGGTGATCGGTGATCGGAGACCGGGGGAGGATAGAGAAGAGTTGTATGTTTGGGGCGATCATCAGGATGAAACCGATGGTGCGGAGCAGTGTGTCGCCACCACCGAGAATCATCGGATTGCGTTCATGGAAGGAGAAGAGGAGCAGGACGCTCAGAATAGTGGTGAGTCGCGGGAAAATACCCAGGAGCATCAGTGTGAGTGATACGAGAAGGAAGAGATAGAAACCGAAGACTGCTTCCGGCGATGTCGCCCAGAAGAGGATGCTGTACCGGTTCGTTGCACGAAGAACAGTCGGCGCCAGATCCATGGGGAGCAATCCATCGTTGCTGTAAAACATGCTGACATCACTCCACTGCAGAAGCAGAAAAAGCAGCACCACTCCCGCCCACCCCATACGCATCAGCCCGAAACCACGCGCGGTGTGCGGAGCAAAGAAAAATGCCTCCAGAGAGCGGAAAAAAGACATCATGACTCTGCGGGGAAAGGACAGAGAGTGCCTGCTTCCACCGTGCGCTCAAACGCCGGCATCCATGTTGCCCATTCGTCCATGGTGATGGGTTTTTGCAGATACGGAATCACGGTTGCAAACAGAACCAGGCGGACTGGAGTGCCGCTTTCAATGCCTTGTTGCCTGCACTGTATGTCCAGGAATCTGATCTGCGCTTTCTGTGCGTATTCGTTCGTATTGTTCAGGATGTTGATAAAATATTTGAAGTAGACGGCATGGCGGAGAAACGAATAGGTTCCCGGCTTGATGGTGATACGCTCGGTCCATTCACCGTCTTTCTGCTCTTCAATTCTGTAGAGCGTCACACGGCGCAGTGGGTCCGGGGCAAACAGATCCCATAACTGCCACTGGCTGGTGAGTTGCAGATACGGCGTGACAAGCGGCTGCAGGAGGTGGCTCACATCTTTTGAAAATTTGTCTGTGGCGCTGCGCGGAATAGAGGTGATGCCGACGGCAAACATATGCCAGATGCAGAAGAGGACAATAATCACCCGGAATAGCTTTTGCCGCAGAACGAATGATGAAGTGATCACAGGAACAAAAGAAAAAAATTCTCCATTCTCAATCCTCCATTCTTAATTCTTGATGGGTTTGAGGAACACAACTTCACGGCCGACAACCTGATCCGGACGGCGGTACAGGAGGGACAAGCGCTCCGGATTATCCGTTGCCATACCCGGAGGCAGCACCGGCTCAAAGCCGATATCCGCAAGTTTCTTCCATGTTTTTTCCAGGTAGAGCGGTCCGGTTTTCAAAAACCAGACAGGGAAGGTGGCGACAACCGGCACTCCCGGCAGATTCTTCGCGGCGTTTTCCAGAAAGCCGATTTCAATCGCCTCACATTCTGTGCGGATTTTTGCCGCATCTTTTGCTGTCGGTCTCTCTGTGAGTCCGGGGCCGAGTGTGGTTTCGGTGACAATCATGTTCGGTGTCTCATCGAGTGCAAAATCTTTCGTTGCATCCTGCTTCCAGACAGTCACTGCGGTATCTTTTTTCAGGATCTTATATTCCTTCCGCATCCACTCGATATTTTTCTCACAGCCGTTCACTGCTTTGAGCGACATATCCGATGCAAAGACCGGCCAGCCGCGCAGCAGTGATTCCATTGCAAGGACGCCGGTGCCACAGAACGGATCGAAGACAGAGAGTGTTTTTTTGGCTTTGGGATTGGTCGTTCTGACCAGCCATTCGCCATAGTTCAGGAGCATCTGGGCAAGTTTCGGAGGCAGCAGTCCGACGCGCGTATCGCGCACCGGCTTCTCCATGTCACGCTTGGTATATTCATCCGGGTCCTGCACGGCAACGGTCCGTCCTATCCAGAGTGTTTTCTCCGCGCCAAGCAGCACGATTTCACATCCGTGTTTTCCATCGACCACGCCGCTGTCTTTCAGGAGGGCAGAGACTGCGGGCTTGTTCTCCGTGCCGATGTAGCGCACAGCACGATCCTGTTTCTTCAGCAGACTTTTGCAATCGCGATACAAATCATGAACGGTGGATTTCTGAACGCCGTATGCGCGGAGGCTGAAGGTGATTTTTCCTTTCACGTTCTTCGTCTGTTCCGCGAGCAATGCGGGAACATCTTTCAGTGTCGTTTCTGCTGTGCCGATTTCTTTGGCGAGCAGGAAAATGCCGCCCCAGCGGTTTAGCTGTTTCATACCGAGCTCTTCGGGGGTCTCAAAAATGAGCATGGTCTGCCCGATGGTGCGCAGTGGTTTGAAGCCCGGGATGCTGGCACTGAGTTCAGCCTGGCTGAGCGAGGGGTGGTTTCCGAGGAACGCGGCGTACTGCATACAAAGAGACAGGGAAAAGTCACAAACAGGATAGCGTGCACTCTCCGAACACCAAGCTAGTCAGTCGCCATTTCACGTTTTTCGGCAAGGGCATTCGAGAGGCGCGGGAACGCCTGCTGCAACAAAAGAATCGTCAGCAGAATGACGACAGGCGTCAGGTGGATGAGGCCGCGGGCATATCCGGTCTGGCGCAGGGCTTCCGTAGAAAGGCTGGTAAAGAGGTAGAGCAGGCCCTGGCCGATATAAATAATCAGGAAATAACTGCTCAGAAGGGCGAGGGGGCCGAATGCTTTTTTCCACTGCCAGATGAGTAGTCCCAAAAGCAGCGGGAAGAGGAAAATCCAGTTTCCTTCAAAGAATGTATTGATGCTGATGGAAAGCAGCACATTTTCCTGCCACCCGATTCCCAGGCTGGTGAAAGGTTTTCCGTTTCCGAACGTGAGACCATTGGACCATTTGAAGAGCAGCCATGGACCTGCAATACACAGAAGTGCGATACCGTACCACAGAAGCGTCTGTACCGTGTCGCGGCGTGAGAAGATTTTTTTCTTCTCAAGCAGGAAAAGCGTGCCCGCAAGCAACAGCAGCAATGGCGGCAGATACACGAGCATGCCCTCGTTTTTGGTAAAAGGAAGCAGTGCAGTCAGGACAGCGCCCAGACGCAGGAAGGACTGACGGGTATCCATCGACACTGCTTTCAGAGCGTGGAACAGCATGCTGACAGCAGCAAACACATGGACCGACAGGAATGTATCGGCATAGGCATTTGTTCCGTGCATAAGGTACAGCGGTATACTGCCAAGCAGATAGGTTCCCGTCAGTGCCCAGAACAGTCCCGCATGCCGGCGGATACCGTAGAAGACCAGTATCAATGCAGCGATGTACCAGACAATCTGAATACTATTAATCAGTCCGTTGTTCCATTCTCCATTGAGCGTTGCCACCCAGGTTTTCACAAGCGGCACCGTGGGCGGATAGGAACTGACACCGAGTGGCGATGTCTCCGGATTTTCTCCGGGCAGCACGAGTGTCAGTGCACGGTCGGTGTAGAATAATTTTCCACGCATGTTCCATGCATCCAGCGAGTCATCCAGATACGTGGGCGCAAGCAGCAGGAAGACAGTTGAGGTCAGAAGCACTTTGGCCGCAATCCACATGCCGAGGACAATGAAGCATCCTGTGACCAGATCTTTGAGTGTCTCGTGCGGGAAAGATATGCCGGTATTTAGTGAAGGTAAAAAACCATTTTTCCAGCAGAAGAAAGACAAAATAATAGAACACAAAATGTGTACAGAAAGAAAGAGGGGGAGGGCGAGAGCCAGGCCTGTTGAGACGTGGATCACAAAAACCAGAAACATCATGAGCGTCAGGCCTGTGACACAGCCGAGTGCCAGTCGCTCCACTTTTGCAAGCACCATCGTCCGTCCTTCCAGCAGTCGTACAAGGAGGACACCGTTGAGAGACGGAAAGAGAATGCCGACAAGGAAAGCGATGATGGTCATTGGGTTGTAAAGAGGAAGCTGCCGGTATCGTAGTTCGCAATGACTGTTCCCGTCCCGCTCAGGATGGTGCCGTTGCCATCCACAAGGCGATTGTTCTCGACACGAATATCCCCGCGGTCAATCATCACCCACAGTTTGACACCGCTCGTATCCTGATCCGGCCGCAGGGCAATGCTCGGGTAGGTGAGATAGCGGAGGTTTGAATAAAACGGCATCTGCTCGCGGGTGTACACAACATACCGGTCGTAGCGTGCAATGAGGGGCATCATGCGCTCTGCGAGTGTGTAAAAATTCCCGTGTGTGCGGAACATTTTGTCTTCATCCGGCGGCTGCACGAATGTCTTGTAGTCCGTCACGGCGTAGGACATCAGCTCCGCTCCCATGCGCATATCAAACAGCAGCCAGCAAATGCCCAGCGTGCCAAACACCGACCAGAGCAGAATGTATCTTCCGTTTTTCCGGTCGAACAGCGAAAAGACCACGCCGATCAGTGCACAGATGCCAAGCAGTGCATAGAATATGCGGGTGACAGACCATGCCGTTGGCGGAAGGTGATCGTAGAGTTCCTCAAGAGCGACGGGATCGAATCCGAGCAGCGGGCCCCACAGAAAGTTAATGGAATATGCCCGGAACTCATCAAACGTCCAGAAGCTTGCCCAGGCGTTTGCCATTTTTTCTGTGAACGAATACTGCCTCCAGATCATTTCCTCCAGCACAATGTCTGTGCCCATCGGCAATCCGATGCCGATTTTTGCAGTTTTCCAGTTCCAGCTTTTCCAGTCGTGCAGAGACAGGCTCATGATATGTGTTGTCTCGGATGCAGGAATATCTATATCGCGCTGTACCTGTTCATCCAGGTTTTCCGTCGGATGCCAGAGCAGTCCGATAGTGACAGGTTTTTTTGAGCGGAGCCGCAGTGTCAGCACATCAACTGGATGGACAAACGGCGTATTCCAAATGAGGAATCCATTCTGACTGGTTTGCACATGAATCCCTTCCGGCTGCTTCTCCGCCATCGTCAGTCCCACCGCACTGGCAGGAAGATGCTGATCTCTCCGGAAATCCCACACATCGGTCTGCTCCGCATGGCTGACGGGAGCGAGCGCAAGGAAGAAGAGAGCGATGAATGAAAAAAGAGTGCGCACGGACAGAGTGTACCGCGTCACATGGCCTTCGCACAGCTCCTGATTCCTCTAGCGTCCATCTGTATCATATTCACCAATACCCTGTACCAGTGGACGGATAATATCCGCATCCACATCAACCTCGCTATCGAGCGGCAGTGAGAGGCTGAAAAAATGGTAGTCATCTTTCTCTTCATTTTTCTTTTCATATTTGCCATCTCTTTCTAGGAGAGCTGCGAGCTTTCCTTGTATACGTATCCTGTTTCCTTCAATAGCATGTGAGATGATCAGATTTTCACGGACATGTGGTCGCTGCCCTGTCACGTTTTCCGTAATATCATCGATAATCGCCTGATTCTCGCTTCTGTCGCCTGTAAACATGATTTTTGTCATATGATTATTATAAATTATATTAAAATTATGTCAAGTATTATCAAAGGTATCTTCTCAGTCTCGAACGCGTCCGTAGAGCTATTTCAGTCCACACAGGTTCCATAATATACATTCCGACATCAATGTCTTCACCAAGCGGCAGGGTCAGATTGGCGAGTTCAACGGAGTCGTGCGTCACCTCTGTTTCTCCCGCTTGCAGTATGTAGAAGACAATACGCAGTTTGTTTCCCAGAAGAGTGGATGTTGAGAGAAGCCGATTGCCGATCTCAGGATGTATAACGCGCAAATCGGCCGTGATTTTTTCCACGCTGTCGTGATTGTCTGCATCATCCCGAGAAAACACTGCTATCTGCATGTGGTTACTCTAAAACGATATCAAAAGATATCAAGCATTCTCTTTGTAATATGTGGCTGTAGAGAGCCGGAATTACGCCTCTCCCGCCACCTCAATATCCGCCGGCCCGCCACTGACAACAGCCTTAATACGCCGGACGCCTGCGGAGGAGCTTTCCTCTTTCTGGATCTTGAAGGTCCCGATGACTCCGGTGTGACTGACATGCGGGCCGCCACAGATTTCTTTGGAGAAGACATCGCCGTCACCGATTTTTCCGGTGCCGGCAGTTTTGCTGTCCTGCTTGCCCATCACATAGACCTTCACTTCCGATCCGTACCGGTCATCAAACACCCCGATAGCACCTTCTGCCTTAGCGCCATCCACCGTCGTGAGGTGATAGCCA
Source organism: Candidatus Peribacteria bacterium (assembly GCA_023038255.1). NCBI lineage: Bacteria > Candidatus Peregrinibacteriota > Candidatus Peribacteria > Candidatus Peribacteria bacterium. The sequence goes on from CP082927.1 coordinate 360,436, forward strand.
ACCGGAAGGTCTGCCTTGATGGCATCATTGACGAGCTGTTCGACCTCACTGATCTGCTCCGGCGTCATCTTGCCGTCGTAGTTGAAATCGAAACGCAGGCGCTCGGCGGTAATATTACTTCCTTTCTGTCCGATGTGATTGCCGAGTACGCGGTGCAGTGCGGCGTTCAGAAGGTGTGTTGCCGTGTGGAGCTTCGTCGTCTCTGCAGAATTGTCCGCAAGTCCGCCTTTGAATTTCTGTTCGGCTCCAGCACGCGAGAGTGCCTGATGTGCTTCAAACGATGATGTGAATCCTGCTTCATCCACCGTGAGTCCCTGCTCCGCTGCCATTTCTTTGGTGACTTCAAACGGGAAGCCGTAGGTGTCGTACAGATGAAAGGCTGTGATGCCGTCAATCTCCGTTCCTTCCAGAGATGCGACCACATGCGAGAACCGTTTCAGCCCTTCCTGCAGCGTTTTTCCGAACTGCTGCTCTTCGTGACTGAGGGTATCGCGGATCTCTTTTTCTTTCGCCTTCAGGTGTCCGTAGATGTGACCGTACTGGTTGATCACCTCTTCGGCGATGGTCGGCGTGAACTGTCCTGCGTGTTCAATACCCAGCGTGCGTGCTGACCGGATTGCCCGACGGATGATGCGGCGGAGAACATAGGATTGATCCACATTTCCCGGCTTCACACCGTCAGCGATCATGAACGTCGCAGCTTTAATGTGGTCGGTGATGATGCGCACATGCTTTGTCTCATCCGATCCCATAACCGATAACCCATAACCCATAACTTTTTTCACGATCGGCTTCATGCGATCCGTCTCATACACATTACTCACGCCCTGCAACACTGCAGCAACACGTTCAAGTCCCATTCCCGTATCCACATTCTGCTGTGCCAGCGGTTCAAATGTTCCATCCTCTTTTTTGTTGTACTGCATGAAGACGTCGTTCCAGATTTCCATCCAGTTCGGATCGTCTGTTGCAGGATTGCTTCCTGGCGGAGGCAGTTCACTTTTTCCGACCCAGTAAAACATTTCTGTATCCGGTCCGCAGGGTCCGGTGACACCGGCAGGTCCCCACCAGTTTTTTGCTTTCGGCAGGAACCCGATGCGCTCACGCGGGACACCGAGCTTCTCCCAGATGCCGGCAGATTCTTCGTCGCGCGGAGCATCTGCGTCTCCTTTGAAACAGGTGACTGCGAATTTTTCAATCGGGATTTCGAGCACATTGATCAGAAATTCGAAGCTCATGGTAATCGCTCCTTCCTTGAAATAGTCCCCCAGGGACCAGTTTCCCATCATTTCAAAGAGTGTCAGATGCGAACTGTCACCGACTTCATCAATGTCTCCTGTGCGAATACAACGCTGCACATCGGTTAAACGCGTTCCCATCGGGTGCTGTTCGCCCATCAGATAGGGCACAAGCGGGTGCATACCGGCTGTCGTAAAGAGGACAGTCGGGTCGTTTTCAGGGACAAGGGGGGCTCCGGGAATCACTGCATGGCCTTTGGATGCGAAAAAGTCGAGGTAGGCCTGGCGGAGTTCGTCGGTGGTGAGATGCTTCATAGTGCCGGAATTGTACAGGCTTTTGCCTATCTACAAGAAGGGTCTTCTATCTCTCGCATTTTTCCGGTTTTTTTGCTATAATTACAGGAAACATTCACATTGCTCACTGTGCGTTTTACCACTCCCTCCAGCCTTTCCGGCAGCCTCCGGTACGCCGTCCTCCCGATGGTCGTCATTGGCTGTGTGGCAATGCTTGGCATATTCTTCTTTCTGCACGGCCGTTTCATTATGGAAGAGGAGCTGAAGGAGCGTCTTCGTACAACAGCCATCCTGGCAACCCTTCATATTGATCCCGCACTCATCAAAGCACTGCGAACACATGCAGATACCACGAAGCCCCAGTACCGCACACTCGTGACAGAACTGGATGTGCTGCGCAAGAATATCCCGAACATCCGGTTCGTCTACATCATGCGTCCGACGAATGATCCTCTCGTCATGGATTTCGTGGCGGATGCCGACGGATTGAAAACGCCTCAACAGCTTGATACGAACAGAAACGGTATTGTCGATCCGGATGAAGAGCCTGGTCATCCCGGTGATCCCTACGACATCCGTGATGTACCGGCACTGCAGAATCTCACGGAGCCCCGAGTGGATGAGGAATTCACAGCCGATCAGTGGGGCACATTCATTTCGGGATACGCCCCGATTGTCGATGCGAACGGACATGTTGCCGGCGTGCTGGGACTCGATATGGATGCCAGTGATTTCATCAGCATTTCACAGCGGATCTTCTCTCCGGTCGCTCTGCTCCTTGTGGCATTTGCAGGAGTGCTGATGTCTGTCTATGTGGTTGCCGTTGTGCGTCAGCGCAGACTCGAATCGCTGCAGCAGCTCGAAGCCGATCGCGGTGCACTCATGGATCTCGCAACACACCAGCTCGGCGTACCGCTCGCAACATTCCGCTGGTGGGTCGAAATTCTCCGTGACCAGAGCAAAAAGAAAAATGATGATGTCATCAGTCAGCTGGAAGAAGGTATTTCCCGCATGGATCACATCATCACGTCTCTGCGCACAGCATCACACATGCAGAACAAACAGGCCGATTACCGCGCCGTCCGCGTGAGTGTGGAAAAAATCATCAACATGATTCCGGAGAGCACCCTCTCTCTGGTCAAGCGCCGCAAGCAGACTATTGTCCGGAACATTTCTCCGGCAGCCAGCATCAGTATCGATCCGAAAGTGTTCAGCGGTGTGCTCCAGGAGCTCATTGAAAATGCGTCGTACTATTCTCCGGAAAAGAAAAAAATCACAATCCGTGCAACCGTTGTCCGCCGCCGCGTGGTGATTGAAGTGGAGGACCAGGGATACGGAATCGACCCCAAAGATCTGCCGCATATTTTTGAGCAGTTCGCCCGCGGATCAAAAGCGATGCTCTATAAGCCCGTTGGAAACGGACTCGGACTCTTTATTGCAAAAAATATTATCGAAAATGCAAAAGGACGTATTCAGGTCGAGAGTGCGCCGGGGAAGGGCACGCTCTTTACCATCAGCCTCCCCCTCGCCTGAGTATGCAGATATTCTGGAAACGCTGGCCGATTATCACGCTCTCACTGCTGATTGCGCTCAGTATCACATCCATGGGTGTCGTGTTCTACACGCGCGCCCGCGACATCATGCAGGAGCAGCTGCATCAGCGTCTGGAACATATTGCCGCATCCGCTGCACTCTTTATCAGCGGCGACAGTCTAGATGAGATCCGCACGCCCGCAGACCGCACGAATGCTTTTTTCATCCGCACCGTCAACCGTCTCAAATCCATGCGGACTCTCTCCGATGTGCGCTTCGCCTACATCATGCGCCGCACGGATGATCCGCTCATGCTTGAGTTTATTGCGGATGCGGATTCACTCAGTACTCCCGCGGAGCTCGACCTCAACGGAAACAATGTTGTCGATCCGGATGAAGAGGCATCACAGCCCGGCGATCTCTATGATATTGCCGATATTCCCGCCCTCCAGGGCCCCGCCTTCGAAAAACCGTCGAGTGACCAGGAGGTGACGTATGATCAGTGGGGATCACTGATGTCCGGCTATGCTCCTATCCGCCGCGCAGACGGAAGTGTCGCCGGTATTCTCGGGATCGATATTCAGGCGGACCGCTATTTCATGCTCTCGCAAAGCGCCTTCACGCCTATTGCCCTGCTCTTTGTGATTCTCATCGCCATCGTTATATCCGGCGGCATTATCATGCTCTGGGAACGCAGACAGATCAGCGTGCTCAACAAAGTGAATGCCGAACGCTCAGGCCTCCTGAAGCTCACGTTCCACCAGATCGGGGAACCGCTCACCATCATGAAGTGGTCACTGGAAACACTGCGTGATGATACGAACAGTCCCGAGCTCAAAAAACTGGTGGAGGATCACGTTGTCTGTATGGATGAAGGTCTCGGTCGTCTCAACAGTATTATTGATACGTTGCAGCAGGCGGAGAAAGTGGATCTCAATACCATGGATTACGTACCGGCTCCCACCTCACTGCGCACCCTTCTCGACAATGCCATCGGTGAATGGAAGTCGAGTGCAGATAAACGGAATCAGACCATCGAGGTTTTGATGAGTCATGACATCACGCTTCCGCTTGATCATACTCTCATCGGACTCGTGCTCCGTCAGCTTCTGCAGAATGCACTTGAGTACTCTCCGGATGGATCGGGCATCACTATCCGTGTCACGCCGTCCCGCAAGCAGGTGGTCATCTCTGTGGAAGATCATGGTTGTGGTATTCCGAAAGCGGACATGGAAAGAATGTTCGAAAAATACCGCCGCGCATCGAATGCACCCCTCCATAAACCGGACGGCAACGGACTCGGTCTCTATATCGCCCGCGGCATCATCACGCGCGCTGGCGGAAAAATCTGGATTGAGAGTATTGAAGGAAGCGGGACGAAAGTGAGCTTCACACTGCCGCTCTAAGGGAATTGTCACTCTGAGCGGAGTCAAATATTGAGTACATTTTTTGTTCAATATAAATGTTTGCCGAAAAGATGATTTCGGATGTTTTATCGCATACAATGCGCTCATGCCAGCACAAGAGATTTCCGGCGGCACCGCCCATCCCATGCCTGCAGATTTGAAGAAGGCACTGCTGGCCGACAAAGAGGCGCTCACTCAGTGGGAAAGTCTCACGCCACTCGCGCGCAACGAATGGATTTGCTGGGTGGAATATGTGAAGAAAGCGGAGACACGCAAAGAACACATCGAACGGATTCCTGAGCAGCTCAAAGAAGGGGATCGCCGTCCGTGTTGCTGGATGGGGTGTATGCACCGGACGGATAAGCCACTGAGTTCCACGCAGAAGTGGATTCTGGAGAAGAAGAAAGCGAAGAAAGAGATCGTATAAGTGTCAAAGTCTAAATTATACTTAAATCAATCTTTTGTTTCTAAAGGCAAAGCCTGACGAACTCTTTAAATATTTTTCAAATGCATATGCTTTCTCCTTATTTTTAAAAGCAGCAAAAAAGATTAATTCATCTGGGCGAAGCCTGCTTGTTGTTGGAACTGCATGATGCCTATGTTTTTCTGTTCTTTTCACGAGATCATTTGTACAGCCAATGTAATGCTGATTATTTTTCAGATGAAGAATGTAAACAAAATACATGTAGATAGTATGGTCTTTTGTTAAGAGCACATTGATGGAAAATAAAAGAATAAAAAGTGGATATGCAAAAAAATGGCATAGAAAAGAGAAAATCTTTGTTCTATAACCAAAAAGAACAACACAAAATAGGTTGCCCCACGCCGCTCTCGGAGCTCCGCGGGGCACACTTCGGATTATCTATTAAAAAAGTTTCACATTGAACAAACCAGCCCACGCCGTCCCGCTCTTGCGGAACTCTGCGGGCTAGGCGATCCACTCACTCTCTTGAGTTCGTGGCTCGCCACGCGAAGCTCTCCAGAGAGAGCGAAGTGTATAATTATGGAATTATTTTTTAATTGCCCCACGCCGCTAAAGCTCCGCGGGGCACACTTCGGATTATCTATTAAAAAAAGTTTCATATTGAATAAACCAGCCCACGCCGTCCCGCTCTTGCGGAACTCTGCGGGCTAGGCGATCCACTCACTCTCTTGAGTTCGTGGCTCGCCACGCGAAGCTCTCCAGAGAGAGCGAAGTGTGGTGGAGATGCCGAGAATTGAACTCGGGTCCAACGTGTGAACATGGTGCCCGTACGATCATGAATCTTCCGTTACTCACAGTTCCTTAGGAAGAAACAAGGATGGAGTGTGAGGATGACAGAGGGATGTCGGAGCAGTGCACTGTCAGACACTGATCCCACCTCACTGATAACGCCTTATCCTTTTAGTGAGGATGGAAGGTAAAGCGCGTTTCCACAAAGGGGAAACTTAGGCTGCGAATGCGAAGGAGCGAACGCTAGTCAGAGACTGAGCGAAACGCAGGCCCTTCTCAAGGCGAGCTGTTGCAGATTTGGCTGCAGTTGTTTTTGCAACAAGTGGGTATCGGGAACCGTTGCCATCCCGGATCGGAGCGACGCATATCCAGAATCACGCTGTCGAAGCCTGTCATCCCCAAAGGTGAATTCGAGCTGAAAACGAGCAAAGCGAAGTTTGAGGCCGAAGATCCTTTGTCCTCCGTAGCTCCAAAGAGCGAAGGGGGACACGATAAGGTTAATGTTGAGATTAAATCTAGGATCAGAGAATATTTCTGAGTACAAAAATTGTACGGATATGGGCTTGCCCGGCGTAGCTCAAAGAGCGAAGTCGGGTCTTTTTGGAGTGCCGGAGGTTCCAGAGATCGGAATGTAAATATACCACACCCTCCATAAACTGATCAGCAAAAAAGCCGTTATTTCCTTAGGCTATCCTCATGCAGATGAAACGACCGGTACAACAGGATTAACTGGCAGGATTTCTGGACGAGTGATGATGCAGAATGTTCCACTCGTTATCCACTTTCTGCCACATCATCGTAAACCGCGCATCAACCTCCTGTTCCGACCCATCCACCGTAAGCTTGAAGCGATACACGCCGCAGTGGAGATAGCAGTCGTCAGATGTCGGAATCACTTCTTCCTGAAGCATGGTTGCTTCCGGATGGAGTGAGGTGAAAAATGTGAAATACTCCACAATGGCACTGTGGTCCGTGGCCATTTTTTTGAACATCGTGGGAATAAGAGTTGCATTGTCTGCGTACAGATCAGCAACCTGATGAGGATCGCGGGAAAGCAGGGCGCCTTGCCAGCGGGCAAAGTTTTGCACGGAGGGATGAAGCATGGGGGCATGATAATGCATACAAACAAGAAAGACAGAGTACTATTGCCCTATGTTGCAATTAAGCGAGTATTTGTGGGGAGAAAAAATACATGTTGTATCTATGGAGCACGTAGCAATACAGCAAAAAAAATTCTCCATACACTATGTAAAAGCTAGTGATGATACGTATGCACTCTTGGTTGTGGATTCCATAAAAGTAGAAAGAAATACATATGATGTACAAGATTTTTTGATGAATCATTTTTCGGCAAAACAATTAGACCTGCATTTTGTGGTTTCCCGAACACAATTATTTTTAGATTCCATAGAACCCCTTCAATCATTTTTACATACAAAATTCGCATCCCTCTCTTTTGGAATTATTATTCTGGTCAATGGACTGGAAATGGGAGATGGAACCTATGCAGTGAATCAAATGCATCTCAAAAGTGGAGACACTGTTCAGATACTGTATCGGGTAGGAAGAAATTAACGCTTTCTTTCAGTGCTCTTTTTACTCGATGACAAATCCATCACCAGCGCCAAAACCAATCCCAGTACCTGCACCCATTCCCACTGTCCGCCAAACCAGTTCACCACGACGCTGTACCAGAGGAGGGTGAACGGCAGGAAGAGGAATCCGAGGATGGGCCACAAACGTGTGTCGAAGACTCCGGTGAACCACGTGGAAGCGAGCCACAGGATGAAGATGGTGAAGCGCGGGGCGATGAGGCCGATGAAGGCGAGGAGGAGAGGCATGGGGTGAGGGTAGGGGATAGGTTTGATTAGGGCAATATCGTCGACGGGAGTGTTTTGGAGCTCAAGAGACCTTGTTGTAAGTAGAATATAGAGCCTAAGATGGCATCTATGAACTTTCCTCGTGGTTCTGAATGGCGCAAGTGGGATTTACATGTCCACACCCCAGCATCCATTTTAGAGAATGGATTTGGAGAAGATTGGGATGGATATGTAAAAAACCTTTTTCTTTCTGCAATTCAAAAAAATATTGCGGTAATAGGAGTTACTGATTATTTTTATATTGAAGGTTTTAAAAAAATAAAAAGTTATACGCAAAGCGATTCGGAGATGGAAAGAATCTTCGGCGATGATCAACTATTAATTCAAAAAATTAGGGAAATAAAATTGTTTCCCAATATAGAATTTCGATTATTTCCAATTAACGGTCAACGATTAAATTTCCATGTTATTTTCTCAGATAGTGTGAGTGTAGAGAACATTGAAGAAAACTTTCTACACAATCTAAATTTTGTTAGTGAGAGTGATCCGTCTGGAGGGGATGAAAAAAGAAAATTAAAAAAAATTAATTTAGAAGAATTAGGAAGAAAATTAAGAGATGAACATGAGCCTTTTAGAGATAGGTCTAATTTACATATAGGAATGATGAATGCTGTAGTTAACGATGGGGAAATAGTCGATGAATTAAAAAACAATAAAGTATTTTCTGGAAAATATATATTAACTATTCCTTGTGACGAAGATTTAAGTAAAATTTCATGGAACGGACAGGATCATAATACTCGCAAGAAAATGATCCAAAAATCTCATTTTTTGTTGTCATCTAATGCTTCGACAATACAATGGGGGCTTGGTCTTAAACATAGTTCAAAAGAAGAATTTGCAAAAGAATTCAAAACAATTAAACCTTGTATTTGGGGATCCGATGCTCATAAAAACGAAACGCTATTTGAACCCGCAGAACAAAGATACACTTGGATAAAAGCAGATCCAACTTTTGCGGGTTTAAAACAAGTACTCAATGAACCAGATAGAGTGTTTATCGGAGCAGAATCACCTAATGTTAAAAGTGATCATCAAATAATTAATAACATTATAGTAAAAAATTCTAACGGATGGTTTCAGGAAGATTTTAAGATTGATATTAATTCTGATTTAATTGCAATCATAGGTGGCAGAGGTTCTGGTAAGTCGGCTTTATTGGAAATGATTGCATTGGCTGGTGGAGTTAAAGATACGAGTAGTAATGCCTTCCTCGATAAGGCAAAAAGGCATATAGATTCGATTGAAGGAACGAGTATTGAATTACAGTGGAAAGGAGGGAATATTACAAAGGCAATTGTAGGAGGTGACATGCCCCAAGAAGAATTACTACAATTTCTACCACAACAATTTGTTGAGAAGATTTGTTCACCTGATTCAGATGGAGATTTATTGAGGCAAATTGAAGATGTAATTTTCCAAGCGCTAGATGAAACAGAAAAACAAGGAGCATCTGATTTTGAATCTCTTTTATCTAAATTATTAATAAGATTTGAAATACAAAAAGAAGAAAGAATTCAAGAAATACGTTCGATTAATAAGAAAGTCTACGAATTAAAAGCTTCAATTAACGAAGTGCCACAAAAGCAAAAAACAATTTTAAATAAAGAAGCTGAGTTAAGGCAACTTAAGGAAACTCTGCCAAAACTTTCAATAGAAGATAAGAAAGACCAAGATACATTAGTAAAATTAAATACTCTGAAAGATATAATTGAAGCTAAAATTATTGAAATTAAAGACTCTGAAATTCGTATTCCTGAAATAGAAACAAGGCTCTCAATTCTTAAAGAGAATATTGATAAACAAATCACTGATATTAATGCCCTCCTTGATTATATTGGTATTGAAAAAGAAAATATAATTAGCTTTATTCTCGATGATCAAAAATTGAATCAGGCACTTGCAAAGAAAAAAGGTGATTTAGCACTACAAATTCAAACCCTAAAGTCAGGCGAAGAGGCTGCTGTAAAAAAGATTTTAGGACTGGAAGAAATTATTTCTCCAAACTTAGATATTGTGAAAAATACAATTGAAGAGATTGTTAATAAAACAAAAGCGCATGAAACTGCTAAGTTGAAATATCAATTCCAAATGAAGGAAATTGAGAAAATTGATAAAGAGATTTTACTTTTAAAAGCTGAAATTGAATTGACAAAGACCACAAAGCAAAAAGAGTACGACGAATTAAGCGCCAAGAGAGTTATAATATTTTCCTCATTTTTCCAACTATTAATAGAAGAAAAAAAAGAGATTGAAAAATTGTATCTACCATTGCAGCATTCGTTAGATATTAGCTCTTCGGATGCTGATAGAAGTCTTCATTTTGAAGCTAAAATTATTTATGAAGTAGATAAGCATTGGCAAGATGGGCTTGATTTAATTGATAGAACAAAAAAAGGACGTTTCAGGAGTCCGGAAAATTTAAAGGAGGCATTGAATGAATTTTGGTTAAAAATTTCTTCTCCTAATTTTGTTGAATTATCTGTTAAACAGGGCATTTATGATTTAATTAAAAAGTTTTTAACAGTTTCAGAAGGAGGTAAAGAGGTGGATCTTAGTATCGAGGATCAGTTAAGACAGAATCATAGCTTGGAACATTTCGCGAACTGGATTCTTGATGTTAATCGCTACAAAGTAATTTCTTCATTGAAATTTGATGGAACAGAATTGACTTTGTTATCACCAGGACAAAAGGGAATTGTATTACTAATTCTCTATTTGCATATTGATAAATCTGATACCCGGCCTCTCTTAGTAGATCAGCCAGAAGATAATTTAGATAATTTGTCTGTATATGTAGATTTAATTGAATATTTTAAAGAGAGAAAATTAAATAGGCAGATTATTATTGCTACACATAATCCTAATTTAGTTGTTAATACAGATGCAGAACAGATATGTATTTCAAATTATGAAGGAGGCAATAAACCAAGAATAAATTATCAAACTGGTTCTCTTGAAAATTGTGCTAATCCGAATCTCGATGGCGAAGCATTTACAGATGGAATTATTGAAAATGTCTGTAAAATACTTGAAGGTGGTACAGCTGCATTTTCAAGTCGAAGAAAAAAATATCAGCTCTCTCCAAGAGAGATTTAATAGACTAATCCCGCCCCCACTCCCTTCCAAGAGCAGAGGCGGCGTAGTCTTTCTTTGAATACTAATTACGGATTCGAAACCTCCGGCTGCGCCACATCCTCCATCACCCCACCCTTCATCATCGGCATCACCTCTGGCCGCTTGCTCATTTCCTCAAGCATTTCCTGGGAGAGTGGCACGACCACCTGCTGGCGGTAATACATGTTCTCCGTGGTATCACCTTCCACACGTTCGACCGGGAAGACGAGGGACGGAATCAGGATTTCCTCGTTGCGGTTCTGGGTGTAGCGGTAGTAGAGAGCGTAGGAGACGGTCGGCTGTCCGAGGATGACGGTCACCTTCTTCGTGTTTGCGTCTGCACTTCCTTCCCGGACACTCGCTGCAGGGTCGATATAGTAGTTGTAGTTATCAACAGAGCTCAGGAATGTCTGGATGGCAGCTTCATCTGTGACACCTGCGTACTCGGACTTCAGGTAGCTGTGGTCAGCGATTCCGTAGACGTTCATCACGCGCTTCTCTTTTACGTTCACAGAGATGCTCAGACCGGACTTGATGCCGGACTGGTCGTAGACGGGCTTGCCGTCAATCAGCTGCGGGAAGATGACGCGCTGTGAATCCGGGATGTAGACCAGGGACTTGTCGGTCGCACGGTCATACTCGCGGCGCCACTGGCTATCGAGTTCGGGGGTGCCGTATTCAGAGAGGTCGATGCCGTGATCCTTCGCGAAGTCCTGTGCAATGCTGATGGCTTCTTCGTCACTCAGGACATCACCGATCTTCACCTGCTGCTGTTTCCAGCACGCTTCGGTCTGACAGTTGGACTGCGGCCACTTTTCGTAGTTCGCGTCGATGCTGACGCTGGAGTCCATCATGTTCACGTACATCCGGTAGCCGTACTGGGACTGCTGGGCAAACGATACGCTCTCGACATCCATGTTACTGAACGATCCCATATTCACGCCGCCCAGGTTCAGACTGGCAGCAATGGTCGACATCGGGACAGAGAGACGCTTGAAGTTGCGCTTGTAGACAGAGACATTCGGCTGCAGATCCGTGAGTGATCCGCTGTAGACGTAGGTATACGTCACAGGGTTCCACGGCATGATCCGCATATCCATATCGCCATACGGTGCGACAGCATTGGTAACAGCACCTTCACCACCGCCTCCAATGCCAGGTCCACCGCCACCACTCTGCGGGCGGGCACTGCGCATGTCTGTACCGACCATGGAATTCGTGGTGATCATGTCACTCAGCTTTCCGAAGGCATTCTTGCCGGTGGATTCCACACTATTCGTGAAAAGCGGTGAGCCCGGATTTGTGGGCTGCTGATTGGTGAGGATGAACGCGACCGGGAGAATGACGGCGACTGTCGCGAGTCCGCCGAATGCGTATTTGAAGCGCTCGAAGAAGGAACCCGCAGGTTCCTCTTCCAGACCTGCTGCGTGTTCACGGAGCTGCATCCGGAGTTTCTGCACGAAGGCATCATCCGGTGCGGAGGACGGATCTTCTGCAATGAGTTTTTCGAGCAGGGGAATAAGCTCAGGTTCGTGCGCTTTGAGCGTGGGGTCGATCGCGTAGAGATCGGCCAGGAATTGTTTGATAGAAGTCTTCATAGAGAGAGGGGGAATAAAGCAAGGAGTGCGATGGTTGCAGATCCGCCGTAATTGGAGCGAAGCTGGGAGACAGCGCGGGAGAAAATAACTTTCGCATTGTTCTCCGTTTTTCCGGTGAGGTCGGCAATCTCTTTATAGGAGAGTCCTTCCCACATCCGTAGCAGCACAATGGTGCGCTGGTCTTTCGAGAGGGTCTGCATTGCCTCATGCAGCGCGGTCGCGTCCATATTTTTTTCGGTACGCATTTCCGTGATGTCATCAGACGGGAGATCCCAGACGGATTCAATGTCGACAGACGGGCGGTTTTTGCGGTAGTGGTCAATGAGGGTATTGCGTGCAATACGGTAGAGCCACGCGCGGAGTTCGCCACGGTCGGACTTGAAAGAGCGGATGGATTCCATGGCCTTCATGAAGGTCACGCTGGTGAGGTCTTCGGCAATCTCTTTCACGAGAGTGCGCCGGTGCAAAAACCGGTAGACGGCATCGACATGCAGCGTATAGAGCTGGTCGAAGGCGGATAGATTTCCCGCCTGGCATTCACCAATAGCGGACAATTCGGAAGATTCCATGGGAAGGGAAAGAAAGGACTGGTAGGGACCTACACCATCTATTACGGAGTGTTCAGAGAAAGGTTACAGATTACCGTGCGCGCTTCGGAGGAAGGGGCACGAACATACTGACTCTTTTTTTGTAATCTTCAAAATCCGGACGTCCTGCATATTTCTGTTCGAGCATGGGCACACCGGATACAAAGAGAATCAGGAACGTGATGGTGATGGGCCCGATCAGGCTGATAAAAACAGACGGGAGCCCTGCAGCAAGCAGAAAAATACCCCACCACTGGACCACTTCCCCGAAATAATTCGGGTGCCGGGAATACGCCCAGAGTCCTGTCTGGAGGATCTGGCCTTTATGCGCGGGATCTGCCACAAATGTCCGCAGCTGTCTGTCTGCAACAGATTCACACAGAAATCCGATGACCCATACTCCTACCGCAATCGCATCGAGCACGCCAAGATCCACCGGTGCACCGGCATGAATCCCAAGAAGAGGAAGGGCGATGACGAACAGTAACACGCCCTGCAGCAGAAAAATCTGCACGTAACTGCGGATGTACACATGTGTCCATGCCTGCCTCCAGGCGGCGTAGCGGCTGTCTTCGGGTTTCCGGAGTGCGCGTCTGGAAATATGCCACGCCAGACGGATGCCCCAGATGCTCACAAGAACGGACACGAGCAATGACCGCGCAGACCCTGCAGAGAGCGCATACCCAATCCACGATACAAGGATGAATCCCGGCCCCCACGCAACATCCGCGACGTCGTTTCGTTTCAGGACACAGGCAATCAAAAACCAGACGGTCATGTACACAAGGAGCACGCTGCCGAAGACGACAGCCAGATCCATCATCCGATTTTCTGGGCGATGATGTACGTGAGTGTTGCGACTGATGCAGAGAGCACTGTGCCCCAAATAAGATCAACAATCGTAACCGGAAGCGGCCAGTTTTTGGCAACGGCCAGATTGGTCAGGTCGTATGTGGCATAGGTGACGAGTCCAAACAGTGCGCCAAATTTCAGTGCATCCATCCACGATTTTTTATCCATCGCGGGTTGGATGACAAACACAATCAGACCGCAGAGAAAAATGACATAAAAGATGAGCGCAGCCATCCAGTTCACATCGTCTTTCAGGAGGGAGCCTATCTGCTGTTTATAAAAATTCCGGGCGATGACCCCGAGCCACAGCATATCGATGGCCAGAAACACCGGAAGGGCAATGGCGAACAGTTTGAAAAACATGGGATCAGAGGGGATTGAGGGCGGTGATGGTAAACTGGAGCACGGTCGCAAATGTCACCCACAGGAGATAGGGGACTTGTGCCCATGTCAGAAGACGTGAGTGCGGATAGATGGCGATCATGGCCCAAATCAAGGTTCCGAGAACAAGTGTGATATCGAACGCAGCCAGCACATTACTCCGCAGCGTAAACTGCAGCGGGCTGAAGGCAGCATTGGCAGCAAGGTTGAGGATGAACGGAATGGCGACCGTCCGGGGAATCTGCTTGCGGATAGCGAGCAGAAAGACGCGCCCGAACGAGAGAGCGATCCCTATATAGAGCACAGTCCAGACCGGACCGAACAAAAAAGCGGGCGGAGCCCACGATGGTTTAATAAGTGCCGCGTACCATTGTTCTGCTTCCATGGAGTGAGTATAGGCGTTTTCGCATTCTGCCGTTGTAAAATCGTAAGGAAAGCCCGGGTCATTCATTGTCGGGCGCATCTGATTTTCTTGTGATGAATACATTTTGTATTCAAGTATTTCCTGTACACTCGGCGCATGACCTCCGAAGGATTGCCATCATTTCTTGATCGAATCCGTTTGCGCGAAACGAGTCTCTTTGCGGATCAGCTCGATGCCGCGGATGCCACGCGCATGAAGAGCGAAAAATATTCGTGGCTCTACCGCCCGAGTCATCACATCGAAACCGGACTGATCACCGAAGAAGACATCAACGAATTACAAAACGGGAAGCGACTCCTGAGTGTGGGTGCGTGTCCTGCGCATCTTGAGCGATTGCTGATCGAACTTGGCATTCCATCTGGAAGTATCATCATCGCGGATTCCAACCCCGACATTCTCACTGTCGATACGCCGATCCAAAAAGAACTGTTCGACTGCACGCAAGAATGGCCGGAGCTAGGGCTCTTCGACCTTATCATCTTTCCGGAGAGTCTGTGCATTGCACTCACGGATGCCATCAAGCAGGAACATGTTGCCGATCACACAGAATCATTCCCGACTGATGCGCAGGAGGCCGAGTTACTGGCGCACATCATGAAAGAAGCACTCTCACGATTGAAGCCAAGTGGCGTCATCCGTGCGAATGGTCCGCAGAGTCACCCGAATGTGTGGAAGAGGGCGGGGGCGATTCTCGAACAATCAGGCTATTCGTATGTGCTGGAGTATCAGCGCTATTTCATCACGGTGCGACATCACTGAAAAACCGGCAGACACAACGTGTGCTGCCGGGAGTCGATCATCTACGGGTGATGGAGTGCTTAGCGAAGATGCACGAAAAAAGTGACGTACATCAGCCATATCATCATTGTCCCGAGACGGACTGTGAATTGTAGGCCTGCTCTGTAGAGAGCTTCAATTTCACATGCAACCGCAATCGCAAGCTGTAATTCCATTCTCTTTGTAATGCCGCGCGTTGCTCTGGGTACCCTGTCCAGCTTGCTCAACACAGACACACAGGCACAGATTAGATATCCAAAGAAGATGAACATCACTATCGCGACCAACAAGACGATACCGGTCATACATACCTCCAGTGTGAAAGGATCAGGCACAATCGACTTCTGTATTCTACGCCCCATCCATTGTTTTCTGTCAATTATATCTTTCTGCTGTCGTACGCCCAATGCAGCACTGCCTGTCTCTGGCGTCTTCTACACGAAAGATCACCTTTGGCACAGTTATTTTTGATCTGCGTGATGTGCCGTTTGATGGCGATCCAGCGCTTGATTTGCCGTTCATCTTCTTCGGGGAGTCGGCGACCCCTGTAATACCGGCAGTACCACTGGAACCATCCGCGCGGGTCCATCGGGTGAATCCATCCGTTTTTTTGCCAGACAGAGAGCGGCTGACTCGCATTCACGCCAAAAAAGTTCAGCGTCGCATCATGTTTTTCCGGACAGAGTTTTGCGTGTGTGTACCAGTCTTCGGGAAATTCATCACGACAGTCTGTCATGTACTTGCCGCCAAACACCCCGAGAGCGAGCATCTCTTTCGGGGTGAGTTCGGGCTTGAAGCGTGGATCAAAATTTTCCCCGTCGGGTTCGGTGAGCGTGTACGTTGCTTCCTGCATGAGATCGTGCACATGAACGACCTGTGGACGTTTGTGCTCAGTCATAACGTTTATTGTGCGTCCCAGACCATCTTGTAGGTCTTGCGGTTGATCCACAGGAAGTAGGCATTCAGCAGGAAGAGCGGAATACCCAGTGATGCAGACGGGCTGATGAGTCCGGTGTCTACAAATGCGTGGAACAGAATGACGTTCAGAGACATCGGTGCAAGAAGTGCTGCCGCAAGAGCGGTGCGGTTCATGACGAGGAGCACAATCACGACTGCGCAGAGAATGCCGAGCAGTGGCATCATGTAGGTACTTGCCATCAGTGCACTCATGAAGACCCAGCCGTTTGGTGTGTAGAGGTCTGCAGTGGGAGCTGGAAAGACACCGAGCGTACCAAGAATGGGCATCAGGAGCAGGAGAATCAGAAGAACGCGGAGGATGTTCGTGAGGATTTTCATGGAAGGTGGAGAAAGATAGTTGGCAGTCTACCGAAAAATCCACAGGGCAGAAATCACTTCTTATCCCCGCATCAGCATTGTCATGTAATACGTGCTCGTGATAATCGATGTAATCACCTGGACGACAATCAGCACAACCAGGGCAATCACGAGAATGCGGATATTCTTCAGTGCCTTTTCAGCGCTCTTTGCGACAGGCAGTGCCTGGATCGCGTCGGTAATCAGTGTCTTGATAGTCATACAAACAGAGGGAAAAGGATGAGAATCAGGAACGGCGGACGTGTTTTGCTATTTTCTGCATGACGGAACGGATGCGGTGTTTTTTAGTGCGTCGCGGCAGCAGTGTCGGTGTCGGATGATCCGGGGTCTCTATAAATTCCGCATAATTTCTTGGGACCAGAACGCGGTGGTGTTCCTCTGCATAGACTCTGGTGAATTCAATGCCGAAGAAGAGAATCTGCGCCGAATAATAAATCCAGAGCAGCAGGACAATGAACGACCCCGCTACGCCGTATGCAGAGGCCACATCTTTTTGTCCCAGGTAGAATCCCAGAAGAGTCTTTCCGATCACAAAGAGAAATGCCGTCAATGCTGCACTCAGGAGCACGTCTGTCCAGGCAAGCTGCACGTCCGGCAGGTATTTGAAGAGAATGGCAAAAAGAAAAAAGATGAGGAGGAAAGAGAGAAGAAAGTTCAGCGGCGGGAGAAGGACGCCGAGAACGGGAAAGGAAGCGGAGAGATACCCCATGAATGCCGTGGAGAGCGTCGAGACAATCAGGGAGACGAGGAGCAGAAACCCGATGGTCAGAATGAGTCCCAGTGAAAAGATTCTTTTTACAACCAGCACCAGAAAGCTGTTGGATGTTTTCTTGGTTTCCACTTTCCAAATAAAGTTCACAGCATCCTGCAATATCAGCATCAGTCCTGTTGCGCCCGCAAGGAGTGTGACAATGCCGATAATGGTCCCGAGGAGAGACTGGTCGCTTTGTTGTGCCGAGTCCAGTAATGACGAAATGCTATTGGTTGCCTCTTCCCCGAGGATCGTCTGAATTTCGAGCATCATCCGGGTCTGCACCGTCTCGGAATCAAAGAACAATCCTGCTACTCCGACAATAATCAGCAGAAGCGGCGCGAGGGAAAATGCCGTGTAGTACGCCGTCGATGCGGCCAGCTGCGGTACTTTGTCCTGCTTCCAGGCAATGGAGGTCTTTTTAAGAAGAGAGAAAAATCTCATGAGAGGGAGGGGATTCTGAAGGAACTGTACGCAACAATAGATGCTTCTTCTCTTCTTAGACATGTTTTTTGCTTTGTTATGACAGGGCAAAGTGTCATTTTCATCGACTCCTTTTTCTGATGTTCTCTGATACTATGCCCGCATTCTTTTTCCTTCCCCTCTTTTATGAAAACCCGTATTGGAACAATCGTCGGTTGGATCTGTGTCTCTCTCGTGGCTGCGCTCACGATCTTCAGCGCCATTATGGAATTCGTCCCCCTCACGGACCCTGCGATGATCGACTTTGCAACGCGCCTGGGCGTCATCGACATTGCGTACCAGCTTGGTATTGCAAAACTGATTCTTGTGACGCTGTACATCATCCCCCGCACATCCACAGTTGGCTTTGTGCTGATGGTTGGATACTTCGGTGGTGCGCTCGCAACGAACATCACCCATGGATTTATGTTTGCAGAATACGCTCCGCTCGTTGTTGCTATGGTGGTGATGACTATCGGTGCGTACTTCCGCAATCCAGAGTTGCTCTACAGACTTCAGGGCAAGAAGATCTAAAAATATTTGCATACAATTTTTGTACAAAAAAGACCGCCAGTCTCAGGGCTGCGGTCTTTTTTCTATTACCGAGCAACCACTGCGACACATTCGTTACTCACGCATGTGCACGCTGTCGCATCTGTCGCAGCATAGGCACCGCAATCACAGTCGCTATCGACACTGCAGCGCGCGGGGCGGTGCTCGCTGAGTTGTGGCGTTTGATCATCTTCCAGCATGGGGCAGACCACAGCACATGCATTATCAATACATTGCGATGTAAACGGACAGCTGGAACGCACAAGATAATCCATCGGCGTCTGGCATTCACTGTCGGATGTACACGCAGCGCCGACATTTCCGTCGCGATTGTCTAAAGGTGCTGCTTCCTCTGCAGCAGCCGGCATATCCGTCGTCACCTGGCACTTCTTCGCAATACATTCGACGCCTGTCATTGCCATACACGAATATGCACAGGTGGACTGATATCCATCCACCATTGCTTTGATGCGCTCCGCTTCGTTCTTATGCACAAAAATGTAGCAATCAAACGGACACTTGGCTCCGACATCGACACAATCTGCAGCCGTCTCACAATAATTCGCTTCGGCAATCGCCTGTTTGATTTTTGCTTCGTCTGATGGTGCACATGCTGTCAGTAGGAGAAAGCCAAGAAAGATGGGAAGGTGTTTAGTCATGAGGTACATCATACTCTTTGGCTAGATCACATCTATGCATTTTGTGATGAGTTTTTCTTATAACATTCTCTTGTGATTCTCATGAAACAGCATCAGAATTTTTATATGGGTTTTATTAAAAGCATTATTGATGGCATCGGTAAGGTGTGCACTTTGCTTTTTACCGGAGGAAGATATGGCACATCAGTGCGCACTGATCGCTCCCGAGAGTATGCCAAAAGACAGGAAAAACGTCATAAAGATTTCCTTGAGTATGGAGGACATGATTGCAAGATTTGCCATGTGCGAATACCTGCAAATAAGTATTACTGTGCTCCTTGTTATTTTAAATATATCAAGAAGTAATGTCGGAATGTTCTATTGTTGGTCCGGCTCAATTGATTTCTTCCTGTGAC
This sequence comes from Candidatus Peribacteria bacterium, assembly GCA_023038255.1. Taxonomy (NCBI): domain Bacteria; phylum Candidatus Peregrinibacteriota; class Candidatus Peribacteria; species Candidatus Peribacteria bacterium. The sequence goes on from CP082927.1 coordinate 379,890, forward strand.
AGAGCATCAGCGTTGTTCCAATCACCGCAAGTACGCACACGGTGCCGATCAGACTCGTCACAAATTCCGCATCCGAAAATCCGCGCTTTGTTGCGTTGAAGATGACTGCAGACAATGGCTTCCACGTTGGACCTGCGGAAAAGTCGGTAATGAAGACGTTATCGATGGTCAGCCAGAAGACGATGACAAACACGATGCCCCATGGTCGCTGCCATTCGCGGAAGGCGGTTTTGAATGCGAGTTCCGGTTGCCTGTTCAGTGCACTTCCAAGCATCCAGAGTTTCTGCTTCTCGCTGTCGCCCCACAGGCTTTCCCATAAAAAGAAGGCGATCGGGACGCTGAAAGATGCCATCAGCACAAAGAGCCAGAGTGGATTGCCGCGAAAAATGCCTGCGCCGGTAACAAACAGACTGAAGAGGACATAGGCCGCCTCCGGCATCAGCGCGAGTAAATACAGTGCCGGTAACCACCAGCGGTAGCGGCGCGGATATTCCTGGAAGACGGCGGAGAGGATTAATCCCAATGTTGCAGATGTCAGTGCCATCGTGAGACCGAGTGCAAGCATGACAAGTAGTGCGCGGCCGGTACCCGGAATCGGCTCCAGATTGCCGCCCTTTAGAAGAAGCAGCACAAGATCAATAACCATGCCAATCACAGGCCAACTGATAAAGATGATGGTCAGTGCCGCCAGAAGACGGCCGGTCATCTTCAGTGCTTTTGAAGATCCTCTCATAGTTGCAAACCACAGAGGGCGCAGTTGACGAATGAAAGCGCGGATTGCCATGCTGACGAGCAGTGCCGCAAGGTAGGCGCCAACGGTCACCAGGAGTCCGATGACAATCATCAGTGCTGCCTGGCTCACTGCTCTTGCTTCGAATCCTTTCTGCACAAAAAGCGGCGTCCAATAGAGGACGGTGTTTCCGCTGATGACATTGATCACCCAGTAATCAAAGAACGTAAGCAGGAAGAAGAGAGCGAAGGAAATCGGGAAGCCTCTGGCCCAGACAGGAATGGCATCGAAGACGGTTTCCAGAAACGGCGGCAGGTCATGCGCAGTCACCTTTTTCTTCAGAACAAACAGCGTGCGCATGAGGTAGACCGGCAGATAGTGAATGCCGAGAATAATGGATGGCAGCAGGATGGTTGTAGAAAATTTCCGTCCGAAGAGTGAGTTCGACCAGTCGTAGATTGGGGTATAGAGCTGGAAGAGATCGAAGTAGGAAAGCGCACGCGCGACAGGGTTCACCGCATAGACAGCGATCATCAGCAGGAAGAGCCAGTGCGGTTTTTTCTCAATGATCTCTCCCAACAGCCCGCCGCACAGGACAGCAAACACCGATGCAAAGACCGAAAGAATCACCGAATTCCAGAGGGCCGACAGCAGGGCGCTGTCCCAGGTGCCGGTCACGCCCGCCAGCGAAAGACTGGGTGAGACGTTGAAATTCCGGTCTATCTGCAAGAACGGCACAACAAGAATAACCAAAAGAAGCAGGATCGACAGAATCCAGAAGCTGACATTCAGGGCCTGAAGTGATGCTGCAACTTTGCGCACGAGGTGCACTATACAAGAGGAGGGGGCATTGACGCATCTTTCCTCTTGTCGCATGACAGGGGATTGCGTATCGTTTTCGGTATCCCTTTTTTCCACTTCCTTCCATTTTTATGAAAAAGGTTTTCCTTTTCCTCGCTGTCGCTGTCGTGGCGGTGATTGTCGTTTTCACCCTCAAGCCCGGACAGAAACAGCTCACCGTCCTCTCCTGGGACTACTACATCGGCCCGGATACCATCAGTGATTTTGAAGAAGAGACCGGCATAGATGTCACGTATGAACTGATTAAAAGCAACGAAGAGGCACTTGCGCGCGTGAAAGCAAACCCTGGTGTGTACGACGTGATCGTGGTGGCCGACTATATTGTGGACCAGTTGCGTCGCGAAGGCGGTGCTCTCAAGCTGGATCCTGCGAAAATCTCGAACAGCGCAAATATCGGTGAAGACTTCCGCGGCGGCTACTTCGATGAAAACATGGAGTACCACATCCCGTATGCCTACGGCACGATCGGGTTTGCGGTGAACACGAAGTACTTCAGCGGTTCCACTATCACCTGGAAAGAACTGGCTGATCCCAAGTACAAAGGAAAAATCGCTGTGACAGACGATATGCGCTATGTGCTCGGTTCCGTGCTGCTGGAACTTGGCTACAGCCCGAACAGCACCAGTCAGGCAGAAATTGACGAAGCGGTTGCACTCATCCGCAGAATGACTCCGAACATCGCAAAATTCACATCCGACAGCGCGGTGGATCTGATGGTGAATGAAGATGTGTGGATCGCCTATGCATGGAGCGGCGACAGCCTCCAGATGCACACCGAAAACGAGGATATTGAATACAGAATCCCGTCGTACGGTGCACTCAAATTCCTGGATAACATGCTCATTCCCGCTGATGCTCCGCACGCAGACAGTGCCTATGAATGGATAAACTTCATTCTCCGCCCGGACCAGAGTGCGGCTATTACCGAAGAAATCCAGTATGGTAACCCGAACAAAGAAGCATTACCGCTGATTGATGAAGCGGTGCGCAACGACCCGACGGTGTTCCCGGCGCCGGAGGTCATGAGCAAGCTCCAGTTCATACAGGATGTCGGAGACAGTATTTCGCTCTACGACGAGGCCTGGGAACATGTAAAGCAGTGATTATTGTATATAAAAAGAGATCAAGAGTCTTCTCAATAGAGAGGGCTCTTTTTCGTAAGACGGAAAATTCTACATTCTAAACGCGCGTCATTTTCGGATTGCGACAATAGAGTGTCATCCTATTCATTATTCTCAATAATCCACTGCTCTTTTACCGACAGAATCACATCACCGGATGCCGGTGCGTCACCTTTGCCAATCAGAAGAAGAGGTTTTTCTGCGTCATTCAGAGCCATTTCAATCTGTGTATACACGTCTCCATGACGCATAAACGTTCTGCGGGATGTGATCTGCTCAGCGTTGATGGTGAGTTCCAGGTCATCTGCCGCCGTTTTCTTCCACTGCGACTGACGGCCCCAGAACGCGAGCATCTTGCCCCGTTCCACACTGATCGCCTGTGTCATTGATGAGAGAAAATCTGCGGGGATCAGATTATCAACCCCGAGTGTCCAGGCTGCACGGAGATTTCTCGGCTTCCAGGTGGGATCACTCACAGGTGCAATCTCAATCACACCCTTATCATCCACGAGAAGAATGCTGCGGCTGAAACGGCAGAGAAGGTCAAAGTCATGGCTCACAATCACTGTCACACCTTTTTTCCGGTCAGCGCGGGCAAGCAGGTGTTTGGTGGAGACACTTTCAAACAGGTGACCGATACCGGAAAACGGCTCATCCAGAAGGAGAATATCCGGATCCATCATCAGCGAGCGGACAATTTCCGCACGTTTGCGCTGGCCGCCGCTCATCATACGCGGATATTTCGTCAGATGACGGTCGACTTCAAATTCGGCAAGGAGATCGCCGAATGTCTGTTCCCACTGCACAAAGTCCGCAGCGGGCTTTGCAGAACATGCGAGTCCGAGCTCAATATTCTGGCGGATGGTGGATTCTTCCAGCAGGGAATCAAACTGGGACATGTAGAGGACGCGCTCAGACGGAAAGTGTTCACGGACCGCTTTCAGGTACGTCGTCTTCCCGGACCCAGACTTTCCGAATATACCCAGAATGTCCCCCTGTTGGAGTTGCACGGCGGGAACATCGATTCCAAACGTCTTATGACGGATGGAGACCGCAGGAAAGTCGATCGGAGAACCGGTGCCGGCAGACGGATTACTGAACTTGCTCAATGAACCCAGCATGCACATATCCTTCCGTTCCGTCCAGAGTTCTGACCTTGGCCCAGCCGTTATTCAGGAAGCTGTAAACGTGGATGACATCACCTTTGATGAGTGTCAGGAGTTCCTTGGAGGTAGCGCGGGAATCGAGACGGACGCGGAGCTGGAAGCTTGTGACGCGGTACATGGTGTCCATCGACGGCGTGGTCCAGACGGAGGACGTTGATGATGTGGCAGATGCAACAGGTTTCGGCATCACAGATTTCTTCGATGATGACGATGAAGACACTGCAACCGGAGTCGGGCGGACAGAGGATGCAGACGAAGAGGATGAGGATGCCGCTGAGGTTGGCAGAGGAATGCGCTTTCCAAGAGCGCGGCGAAGCGTCAGGCGCTCCAGACGTCCGATCAGATGAGAGACTTTGGACGATGATGAACTCTCAGACGACTGAGAAGAAGCGCGTCTGCGGGACGATGTTGCTGCAGACGCATTCTCGTCACGCACAGCGAGTGCGGCAACATCCATGGGTGTCAGTACGCCATCATAGACAGCAATATCATCCAGGTTGCCGTTCCAGTATTCAGCGCCGAACGGGGCAGTGTTCAGACGGCCGATATCGGTGATGCCGTTTCCGAGATACACGCCCGATGCAGTACCGCTCGCCTGCATGACGCCATCAACGTAAATGCGGCGCTGACGGGTGTCTTTATCAAACGTGAACGCTGTGTGATGCCACTTTTTGTCCGGTGACAGAACAGCGTCCGGGGTATCGGTGTGGTCACCGGTGAAAGAGAACTGCAGTGCACCCATGGTAGTCAGACGCAGGACGATTCCTTTACCGAGACGGACGGCGTCTCCCTGTGAGAGCAGGGTCTGGTTTTCTGCAAGATCATTCGTTTTGACCCATGCGGTGAGGGAAAAAGACTTCTTGCTCAAATCAATTCTCGGGGCAGTGACATGCGATCTGCCTGTAAGTTCCAGCGAGGTGCGGTTTGTGCTCAGGGTCGGCGGGACATCTTTCGAACGCGTTGCTTCATGAATAAGCATAGCATCATTTCCTTTGCCGAGCGCATCAATCACTGTGTTGCCACTGAGTTCATCGAAACCGAGATGCAGGATTTTGACAGGGAGTGTGGCTGCCTGTGTCTGAGCAGCGACAGAAAAAACGAGGACGAGAGACAGGGGGAACGTGATCTTCATGGGAAAGCGGGAAGCGGTTGAAGAGGAGGTTCACAGTGTAAACCTGTGTGTACGCAATCGCTATTGCGCATTCTTCGATTGCAAAGGGAGAGTATAGATGGAACAATACGAAGCATGTTCCGTTCAGCATACAGTTTGAGCGTCATCAGCCTCGCCGTGCTTGTCACAGCATGCGGACAATCTACCGATACCGAGTGGAAGAAAAACCAGGATATAGGAATGGGAGTCTCTCTTTCCTACCCCTCGAGTTTTGTTGCAGAGTCGGTATCCGACACAGAAGTTGCAAACGGAACCGGGACACTGCGTCTGCAGAAAGTCCGCCTGCGCCGCGGAGAAGGATCTCTGGGTACCATTATGATGATGCGCTCCGACAGCCGCCTGCTCCTCGCATCACTGCAGACTGATCATCCGCTGGAACCAGTGAATGTAGCAGGTAAAGATCTGCAGAAATTCAAGATGGACGGAGATGGGAATCCTGTCGGATTTCTCATTCAGGAAGACCCTGTCGTTGCTGTTGCATTCTCCAACGTGGAAGACGAAGACCTCATAGAAGGTGTTGTCGGATCTATAACGGTCTCAGAGTAAGTGCCCCGCCAGAGCGCAGAATGATCAGTATCTTTGTGTAGGAAACAGAAAGGCTTTTCTGCTACACTGGGCGCTCCGCTTTTCTCCCCTCCCTATGAAACGAACACCGCTTTTTGCCGTTCTCCTTACCATTTTCATCGATCTGGTCGGAATCGGCATCCTCTTCCCGGTTGTGCCGCAACTGCTTGCGAACCCGGATTCGCCGCAGTATTTGCTCTCGTCTGCCATGACGCTGGAACAGGGTTATCTGCTGCTCGGTATTCTCACCGCGTCGTATCCCATCGCACAGTTTTTGGCAGCGCCTATTCTCGGACAGCTCTCCGATAAATTCGGACGCAGACCGGTGCTGATGATTTCTCTGACAGGGACGTGTATCGGATACATCCTGTTTGCCATCGCTATTTATACGCGCAACCTTCCTCTGCTATTTGCATCACGTGTTTTGGATGGCATTACCGGAGGAAATATTTCTGTCGCACAGGCTGCCATTGCGGATATCAGCACCCCGGAAAGCCGTTCCAAAAATTTTGGTCTGATGGGTGCGGCCTTTGGTCTCGGATTCATTATCGGTCCGTACATCGGTGGGCAGCTTGCAGATACATCAAACGGTATCTGGTTCAACGCAGCGACGCCGTTCTGGTTTGCAGCCTTCCTCTCGCTCATCAATATTCTCTTCATTGCCTTCTTCCTCCCGGAAACGAACGATCAGCGCAAGCCCGGAAAGTTGCGCTGGGGAAAGTCATTTCAGGACATCATCAATGCCGTGCGCATGAAGGATCTGCGCTGGCTGTTTATTGTCGCCTTTTTCTACACGTCCGGTTTCGCCTTCTTCACATCCCTGTTCGGCGTGTTCCTCATCGACCGCTTCGGATTCGATGAAGCGGCAATCGGCAACGTGTTTGCCTATATCGGAATCTGGATTGTCATCACACAGGGATTCCTCACGCCGCTTGTCGCCAAGAGATGGAAGGAGCATGCAGTCGTACGTGTCGGAATGATCGGAACAGGCGTTGCGGTACTTCTCTTCCTGGCGCCCGGTCCGTGGATGGTGATGCTTGCTGTTGTCCCTGTCTTTGCAATATTCAACGGTATCACCCAGGCGAACTTCATGGGTCTCATCAGCCGCAGTGCGCCGGATACCATTCAGGGCGAAGTGCTCGGGATCAATGCCTCTGTGCAGGCGCTCGCGCAGGCGTTGCCGCCGGTGGCATCCGGCTACATCGCATCGCAGTTTGCGCCGTCCGCCACACTGATGATTGCATCCGCGATTGTGGTCGCATCCGGCATCATGTTTATCCTCACGGTCGGACAGAGAAAAGTTGGCTAAACTGTATACAAATAGTGTTCAATTTTTTCAGCAGACAGATGGCCTGATCTACTCCAGTATACCTGGAATGAGATCGGGCTCTGTCAGCAACCAGACGGCATAGAGAATGTCAGACGGCTTATCGGTTTTCCCATTCCTCCGGGAAGTCGTCCGTGTCGTCCTCGACGCCTTGATCGTATTCGTCATAATAAGAATCGGAAGAGATACCGCTCAAATCATGGGAGCGGATATCCGCTGCTGCATGACCGGTGTAATAGAGTTTGCTCATGTCATGGGTTTCGCCTTTGATCTCCTGGTGAACCAGAATCTCGGCATGGCTGAGGTCGTGCAGGATCACGCTGGCGCGCTGTGATTCCAGCTTCAATCCATCAACGTGCGACAGATCATTGGATTCCAAAGTCAGGAGGCCTGTTTTTCCTTCGATCGATACATGCGACAGGTCTGCGGTTGTAAGGGTGAAAGTGGATCCCGTGAATCCTGTCACCGTTGCACGCGTCAGACCGCCGGCCGTGAGAGCTGTCAGGCGCGGGACGGTGATATCAAACTCCACACGCTGCGGATCGCAGAACAGGCAGAAAGCCCTGCTATCTACATGCTCGATCACCAGAGTCTCTTTCTGCTTGAGAAGGTGGATAGTCTGCAGATCGTCGTGCGGGCCCCGTGCGGTAATGCTGAAGCCGGTTCCCTGTCTGATGTGCAGGACGTCGCTGTTTTTTGCGTGGATCGCGGTGAAATCCGTTGCACCGAATGTCTGCGTGGCCACAGGTCCATTGTCGACATGCCGCCAATCCGGGAAGAGAATGCCGCCTGCAAAGACGGCACTGGCAATTACCACAAGCCAAATCACAAAGAGAGAAATAGCCCCTGCGATCGTGAAACGTCTCTTGAGTTCAATCAGCGATGTGCCGATCTGAAAGAGGAAGATAATCGGGACAAACACAATCACACACGCAACGGCGAGGTAGAGATACGCGAGCGGCGAATGATCCAGAATCGGACCGATATTCAGGTACGGAACGTAGCCCGTCTGAATAATGCGGATGACGGTCATAATCAGGAACATCAGTGCAATTGCCGTCACTGTGGTGATGATGCCACCGATCACACGAAGGATTGTCTGGATGATTACTTTGATACTCTTCCAGATCATGCGGAAGAACCGGGAGATAGGGGAGTGATATGTATACATATTTTGATCAACTTTTATGTCTTCTTTCTGCCATTGAGGAGCCTCCTCTGCTTTCCCGTCTTTATTAGTGACACTGCTTGTGCCCGACGCTTTTGCCGTGACTACCGGCGACCCGTAGATGCATACACTGCTTCCGCCCGTGGCCTGACCATCAACAGTGTCCGTCGCCTGCAGATCTGCCGAGCTTGCACCGGAAATATCGGTGTGGGCGTTGGCTGTTTTGAACGCGCGCGCATTCAGGCTGGACGCACCGCTGACCGTCGCATGAATGGTGTCTGCCGATCCCGTGATCGTCGCTGACGATGCGCCGCCTACCTGTATGCGGAGAACTGTTGCCTGCAGACTTGCGCGGAGTGCCGATGCGCCGACTGCCTTCAGGCTGATTTCTTTTCCTTTGAATCCATCAATGTCGACACTGCAGCCGCCATTCACATCGACTGCCTGCAGATCCGGCAATGTGATATCAAACGACAGGCGCTGGAATCCATGGAATATCCATGATGTCCATGATCCCTGAAACGGATCAATCCGCAGCTGGCCGTTCACGACATGAACATCCGTCGCCTTCAGGCCCTGCGCTGAACCGCGTGCCGAGACAGTCCATTCTTTTCCTTCACGGATGAAGAGCCGGAGTCCGCCGCGTGCGTAGACGGACGTGAACTTTTCTGTGGCGTAGGTTTGGGTGGAGCGGCGTATTTTTTTTTCGAGACCCGTGAGAGTCATTGGTTCGCCCTGCATTTCCATCCGCTCTGTATGCGTTTTTGCAAGCGGCATTGCGATCCACAGGACTATGTAGGCTATCACGCCAAGTCCGTTAAAGAATCCGCATATCACAAAAATCACGCGGACAATCACCGGATCAATGCCGAAGTACGCTGCTATGCCGGATGCAACACCCGCAATCACTTTATCGTCCGGATTTCTGTAAAAACGGCGGGGCGGATTTTTTTGTGCGGAGTCAGTCGTCTTTTTCTTCGGCGTCTCGTCGGCATCCGCTTCAAATGCTTCAAAGTCTTCCACTGTTCCCATTTTTGCAATCAGCGCGTCCACATCTTTCAGGGTGACTGTCTGTTTGCTCTTCTTCAGCTTCTCGGAAAATGTCTCCGCAATACGGCTTTCGATATCACTGACAATCTCATCACGGTCTGCGAGTGTCGCAAAGTGTGATCGGATGGATTCCAGGTATTCATCAAGACGGATGTAGGCGTCGTCATCGACGTGGAACAACATGCCGCTTATCTGGATAGAGACTGTCTTTTTCATTGGTGAAGGAGGGAAGAGAGAGAAGAAGAGAGGGAATTCCAGTGGGCGATCAGATTTTTGAGTCCTGCTTTACCGTCTTTGGTCAGTGTGTAGAGTTTGCGCGGCGGTCCGCTTTTCGATTCTTCCCATTCATACTCGAGCATGCCGTCACGTTTCAGACGGCTGAGCAGGGGATAAATGGTGCCTTCGACGACAATCATGTCGATCTCGCCGAGTTTTTTGAGGATATCCGGGGCGTAGATACCGGGGGATTGGTTGATGATGAGGAGAATGCAGAACTCCAGCGTGCCTTTGCGCATCTGGGCTTTCGTATTCTCGGTGTCGAATGCGGGAGTCATGTGTTGAGAGTAATCTATAGTACCTTGCAATGCAAGCTACTATGTCAGAAAATTGTACATAATATCAACCATACGATGATTCTCTGATGTTTTTACTGCTTGTACCGCGTAGCGTCTGTCTTTGATGAAAAGGATGTTGTTGATGAGTGCTTGGCATCACATCATATTTTTGATCGCGAAGTGGTATCATCACTTTTCCAATCGTCCTAGAATCAGGGGGATTCTTCCCACCTTCTTCCTATGAAACGCGTCACCGCTTCGGTTGCTCTGCTGTCTCTTCTTGTCTCTGCATGCACGTCTGCACCTGGTCCGGATGCAGGAAGCGGCAGCACTGTCTCATCCGCTTCGTCCAAGGCATCCGGCATTCTTCCTGTTGCGGAAGCCGGAGCATTCGGCGCATCTGTTACATACACTGAGCCAACTGTGGCTATCAATACAGACATCGCTGCCCCGTTTCAAAACAGCGAAGCCACGAACCTTGCAGACCTCGAAAAAGCCTACGGCATCAAGCTGAGTGCCGCCGAAAAGGCATTCCTCGAGAAAAACAAGTTCGTCGAAAAGACACTTACCGACACATCCATCACACCGCTCCTGCCCAAAGGCGGCAATGCCGATATGTACCGCGAGTTCGTCGGACTCTATAACACAGTGAATGGTGAGTGGGATTACAAAACACGCGGCGCACAGAATGCGGTGTTTTATACCTCCGATGTCTTCTTCAATGCCTATAACAATCTCTTTGTGGAATTGCTGAAAGAGATGGAAAACAAAGTCTTCTTCCCTGCCATGAAAGACCTGAGCATCGGATTCTACAATGCATCTGTCGAGAAGCTGAAAGCAGCCACGACGGATGCGGACAAGAAAACATGGACGCAGGTCAGAAATTACTATGCCGTTCCGTATGCTGTTTTCTCAGCATCCGCAGAACCGCTCAACCAGGATTCGTATTTCAAAGACGGAGAAATGCTGGATCCTGCAACCGTGCAGGCAGATTTCAAAAAGAATGATGCGACGGTCGATACGTTCGAAAAAGCCACAGCAATCGTAAAAACCCTCAAGCTCGATAGTGCCAGCGAAGCAGTGGTCATCAAAGATCTGAAACAGGTCTACGCTGCTGCCGCTCCCGGGGTTCCGTACATCCTGGAAAATGAATTTGCAGAGTACAAGAAGCAGACCGATGTTGATTTCAAGATCGATTTCAGCTTCTTTACGCCGCGCGGCTCCTACACATCGTCTTCTCTCCGCCGCGCGTATTTCCGCGGTATGAACTGGTACATCCAGGTGCCGTTTTTCGTGAAGAGCCCGCAGCTCACGGCTGATGCGTTCGCGATCACACAGCTGATGGCAGAACATCCGGAGCACCTGAATAACTACAATAAGCTCGAAGCAACCATCAACTTCCTCGTCGGCCGCAGCGACGACCTCATGCCCGCCGATTACCTGTCCGCACTCCATGCATCGAAGAATGCTGCAGATCCGGAAGCGGCATCACTCGATTATCTCATGAAAGCGCGCAGCCCGCTCATCAAGAGCCTGAGCGCCATGTACAGCGCAGTTGGTGTCAACAAGACGGATGACGTCGTGAACCTGACCAAAGGCATGCGCTTCTTCAGTGGCAAATTCATTATCGATAGTTTCTGGACCGGTCAGCTCTCCCAGGGGGATGAAGCTATCAAACCGGGCTATGACCAGAAGCTCCCGCCGTACGTGTCCTCTCTGGAAGTGATGGCGATTCTCGGCTCCGACTACGCAAAATCCCAGATTCCAAAGCTCGATTTCTATAAGCCCACAAACGCAAAAGCTATCGACAAAGCTGTTGCCGATCTCACGGCTGCGCAGGAAAAACTCGATGTGCCGTTCTGGCAGAGCAACATCTATAACGGCTGGCTCTGGACGATCAAGGGCCTCTTCTCCTGGCAGAAAGAGCACAAGTCCTCTCTCCCGCTCTTCATGCAGTCGCCCATGTGGGACATCAAAACGCTGATGACCGGTGCCGGATTCTGGGCCGAACTCCGCCATGCAACCATCCTCTACGCCAAGCAGTCTTTTGCAGAACTCGGCGGAGGCGGAGGGGATTGCGATACGCGCCCCGTCCCCCCGGCACCCAAGTCCTACATTGAACCGCAGCTCCTTGCCTATGAGCGTCTCCACTTCCTTGGCAAGCGCACCGCGGAAGGGCTGCGCAGTATGAAGTTTGAACTCAGTAACCTGAATAATCTCGACTCATTCGTCCAGTTGATGGAAAAGGTGCAGAGCTACACAAAGAAACAACTCGGGAACACGGCTCTGAACGAAACAATTGTCGATAAAACCTATCCTGATGTGAAAGACGAAACCGGAAAGGTTTGTGTCCAGCACGAGATTGAAGGGGAGAGTGACTGGGAAGATCTCCGCATCGGCATCGTTTCCGGTCTGGAAGCATCACTTCCTCTGCCGGTCGAAGGCCCGGTTCTTCCTGCAAAAGACCGTCGCGCGGCCATTGTTGCCGATATCCACACAGGTCAGGATTCCGATAACCCTTTACAGATTGTCTACCAGGCAACCGGCGTCCCCCGCGTCATCATCGTCGCGGTGAAAGATGTAAACGGCCCGCGCTACACTATCGGCTTCACGTATTCCCACTACGAATTCCGCAAAGATCACGGGGGAAACCGCATGACCGATGAAGACTGGCAGAAGAATTTCTACATCGGCGAAGACCCGAATGCAGCCTTCAATTATACGAATAAGAGTGGCTGGCCGCAGATGAACAGCTGGTACCTTCCCATCACCGATATCAAATAATGAATAAAAAATGTATTCATAGCATGAGCGTCTCTGCAACAGTAGCAGGGGCGCTTTTGCTGTCTGGCTGTTCTGATGCACTGCGGCTCCATACATACGATAACCCGTATGAAAATCCGCAGATTTTTATGGAAGGGATCTATGCTGCAGACAAAGAGATCGATCCTCCGTCTGCTGCGTATCCCATTAGGGCAGTCATCCTCCCACATCATCTCACCGCAACACGGTCCATGGCGGCAGGAGTCCGGATGCTCCAGAACCAATCCTTCAAGCACATCCTCCTCCTCTCCCCCGATCACTTCGATCAGTGTCCGACGCCGCTCTGTACGGTCAACAGCCTGCAGGAGACGCAGTTTGGGAAAGTCTACAGCGACCGCCAGACAGTCAGGACGTTATCGGAGTCACAGCTCACCACCATTGCTCCGGAGATCTTCAAGAAAGAGCATGGTGTGCATGCGGTCCTTCCCTATATCGCACACTATTTTCCTGATACGCCTGTTACAGCGGTCGTTCTCTCTCAGAAAAATTGGAAAAGTTACAGCGGAGCCCTATTGGAAAACATAAAATCTGTACTAAAAAATGATACAATATTGATGGTCAGCAGCGATTTTTCTCACTATCTGTCCCTCACAAAATCCAATGAAGCGGATGAACGTACGGCGGAGACACTCTTTTCCAAAAATCTGGAGGGGGTCGCGCAGTTGAAAAATCCTGATCAGACAGACTGCGCACAGTGTCTGTGGGTGCTAGGGTCCATTGCTGCAGAGCGCGGTTTCTACAATCCATCCACTGTTGCACACACCAACTCAGCGATCTTATTGAATAATAAAAGTGTTCAAGAAACGACCAGTCACTTCGCCATGGTCTGGTATCAGAATGCTGCACTGACCGGAGACGATCTTGCTGTTGCCGGTGATGTGACGATGACCCGGACAAAACGGACGCCGAAGATGAAACCGCCGATGCAGACGTTCTGGTCCGGCAGTGGCCTGCGCGTTGTGAATCTCGAGGGACCGCTTCTGGAAACCTGTCCTCCTGATCGCACGATGTTTAATTTCTGCAATCAGCTGAATCTATGGAAGGGCATGCTCGATTATGCGACACATTGGGGGATTATGAATAACCATACACTCGATCAGTACGTTGCCGGTCTCGCAGAGACCCGTCAGCTTATTCCCGCAAACGGTGAAATACTTGTTGATGACCATATGGTGGATGCAGGCCCGTATCGGTTCATCGGACTGAGCGGTCTGATGAATCCGGTACTGGATACGCCATTGCTCAATCTTTCGTATCAGTACAAACAGGTCGTGGCAGAACTGAAGAATAAGAACCCGGACAAGATGACAATCGTCTTTGTGCATGAGGGTATTGAATACCGGGCCCTCACATCCGAAGGGGAAAATCAGTATCTCCGCTCATTCATCGATGCCGGAGCGGACGTCGTGGTTGCCGCTCATACGCATGTCGTCAGTGATATGGAGGTCTACAAAGGAAAGCTGATTTTCCGTGGGGTGGGAAACTTTATCTTCGACCAGTATGACGAGATTTCCACGACGACCGGGAAAGCTGTCCGCCTGAGGAAAGGTAAAGATGGAATCGAATTTCAAAGCTTGATAGAGCGCATATAATTGATCACAAAATGTGCACAAAAAAATACCGCGGTATCCGCGGTATTTTTCTTCTCTCATCAAATATTAAAAGAGTTTGTACCAGGGCAATGTCGTGTCAGAGGATGTTGATCCAACACTGGAAGGCATGGAGGAGCTGGATGCTGCAGAGCTTGGCGTGGTCTTGGTGGGAGGGAGGACCAGAGCCTTGGTCGGTCTGTTCATCTGAAGGAGAACATTCAACGGAACAACACGTGCGTCGAGCTGCTTGTACGGAGTACCCGGGCGTGTGGTGATGTCATTGTCGAGGCGCTCCAGCATTTCCATCGCTTCATCAGCTGTAACAATGTGTTGCAACGTTGAGACAGAAACCGGGATGGTATTGCGTTCTGCAAGGGCAAAAGCGTACGGACCGTACCAGGCACCGCGGTTTGTCGCTTCTGCGTACGGAGTCAGACCATAGGCACGGGCGATAATCTTGGATGCTTCTGCAAACGTGATCTCATTATTCGGGCGGTAGGAACCGTCCTTGTACCCGCGTGCAATACCGTCACGCAGAGCGATGCAAAGCTGCTTTGCATACGATGCATTCACGCTGACATCGGTGTAGAGGAGGGTGAAAGTCGGAGGCAGCGTCGGGGCAATGTCCCAGTAGCAGTTCTCAATTTCAATGTCGCTGTAGAGATGTTCAATCACCATCGCCGTGAAGGATGCGCGGGTCATTTTGGTCTCTGCAGTGACTCCTGACGGAAGAGTCATGTCTTCAACAGCTTCAGGGGTAACGTAGGTTGTTGACGGGACGAAGTCGGACAGAAATTTTGCGGAGGCAGCGGGTGCGTAGAGCATGCCGAGTGTGCCTGCGGCAAGAACGAGACGGGACAGGTTCATAGAAATGATGGGAAGGAAAGTAGCTGATCGTACTACAAGCGCCGTTCAATGCAAGTTTGTCTGGAAGAAAGGGGGACTATACTTGTCATCATCCTTCCCTCTTCCCTTCCTTTTTTCTATGAAAAAGAGTGCCATTTCTTCCCGCGCCTGCGTCGCGGAATTTCTCGGAACATTTTTACTTGCCACAGGTGTTGGCGTCACGATCGGCATTCCTGGTAGCGGCGTGCCCACTGCGGTGCTGGCAGGTCTCATTCTGGGTACGATGGTGTATAGCATCGGCGCCATCAGCGGTGCGCACATCAACCCAGCTGTCACTGTCTCCCTTTTCAGTGTCGGAAAGATCAAGGCTCCTGCAGCCATTTCCTACATTCTGAGCCAATTGCTGGGAGGCGGTCTTGCACTCCTGCTTCAGATGTATCATTTCCCCTTCACTCTTGAGCAGAGTATGGACAACATGGCGCTCACCGCTGTTGGTGAAATAATCGGTACATTCATTCTGGTCTGGGGTATTTGCTCCGTGGTCTATGGAAAAGTCCAGGATAGTGCAAGCGGTCTGACTATTGGTGCCTCGCTCACGATTGGTGCCATCATTGCATCGATCGGTTCCTATGGAGTCCTTAACCCTGCAGTCGCGGCCGGTCTCGGTATCTTCGCACCCGTGTATCTGCTCGCGCCGTTTGTGGGTGGCGTACTTGCTGCGCAGCTTTACCGGTGGACAGCAAATGGTAAATAAATAGAAATAATCCCTTATGAAAAACAAAAAGTCTGATCTACAAATATGATCAGACTTTTTGAAAATAGCGAAATATCTGACAATAAAATGACAGAGACTTGCTATACTTGGTCTACATTCTTTCCTCTTTTTACGTATGGCTTCTCCTATGGATAATGATGTCATTCAGGCCAAGTGCGAACAGTTCCTCCGTGAACTCGGAGTTCCGGGATTTGTGGTCTTTGGATGGCAAAAAGATAATGAACAGTTCGGGGTTGTGTCTTCCTTTCATGAAATGCCGGTGAATGCGGCGGTGAAGGGGATGACGTGGGCTCTGAATGACTTTGTATCGAAGTCTCTGTAATCGTGTCATGCTGCTTGCCGGCCGTCGCTTTTAGCGAAGGCTGGAGGACACTCGAAGCATGTCTGTACTATAATCTCTTCTCTTTCTATGCAGATTCCCTCCAGGGGCCGCTGCCGCGGGGGCGTTCCTTTTTGTCCGTGCAACAAAAAGGAACCAAAAAGTGCGGTCCGGGCCAGCCGCCCCTCCGCTTGCCCCTTCACCCCCCGGGTGGCCGGACTCCACCCCGACGAACGACGGGACTTCATTTTCGCTTTGCGAAAATGTTTCTGGTGGAACTTCTTTTTTATTAGAACAAACAGAACTCCCTCGCCCGTTCCGGGAGAGGGGCGGGGAGAGGGCTAGGCCTTCAACACCATCTTCATTCCCCAGTTCGTCAGTCCAAACACTACAGCCAGTACCAGCCAGCCTGTAAATCCTCCAAAGAAGGTTAATGTCACAACGGCTGGGTCCATTCGTTCAGCAATTTTCTGAATGATAAACAGGAAGAGCCAGTTCATGATGATGGTGGCAATCAATCCGAAGACGAGATGAAACGGTGCAAAGACAATGTGGAGGACCGGGCGCATGATCATGTTCATAAGCGTGAGCAAAGATCCAATGATGATATACGCGGGGATGCCTCCATTCAGATAAAAATACTGTTCCAATTTTGTGCTCAATAACCACACAAGACCAATGGTCAGTACCCACTGAAAGATGATTTTTGTCGGCCAGGAAAATCCACGGGACTCAGCCATCAGACTTTATGGAAGCGGATAACAATAGAGGTGTCTTCAATAGCGACAGTGATCGGGTCTCCGGTGGAGGCGCCAAGTACGGACTTGGTTTCGTCTGCGATAAACTGACCGTGGCTTCTTAGGACGCCATCCATGCCTTCAATCGAAAGCCCGATCGTATCCGTATGCAGCAGACCTGACTCTTTACGAAGTTTCTGGACGGAGCGGATGACATCGCGGGCGTAGCCTTCGGCGATCAGTTCATCTGTGAGCGTGGTTTCCATGCTGACAACAACACCGCCCTCCGCTGCCATATCGGCACCTTCACGACCGTTGTAGATAATTTTCACTTCATCCGGACTCAGGCGTTCATCCAGAATCAGCACTTCGCCGTTTTCTTCTACTGTAAACTCGCCTGCCTTTCCGGCCTTGATAAGTTCCTGGACACGGCCGCCAAAGCGCGGACCTGCCTTGCGGGCATCGACCATGGCAATGCTCTGGCCCAGCGATCCTGCATCCTCCGTGAATGTGACGTCTTTCACGTTGAGTTCCTGCCGCAGAAGCTGCAAATCCTCGTTTGTAAGATCATCTGCCTTCAGCATCGATACAGGAATGGCAATGATGGATTTGCTCAGGGGCTGGCGGACTTTGATCTTCTTTTCCGAGCGGATCTTGTTTCCCAGGCGCACGATCAAACGTAGCACGCGGTTCTTGCGGATAAGGGCATCGTCCTCTTTTGTCAGTGCCTGCATCGTCGGCCAATCTGTCAGATGAATGGAGCCATGCTTGGCAGGACTGAGGTTGAGGTAGATGGCATCGGTGATAAACGGACAGAACGGCGCCAGGACCTGGCTGATGGTTAGAAGGACTTCATGGAGCGTGGTGAGTGCAGCCTGACGTTCTGCATCATTCCCGTCTGCGTACACATCCTGCTCACCGGCAGTTTTGCCGGCGAATCTGCGGCGGGAGAGGCGGATGTACCAGTTGGTCAGTGCATCAATGGTCGAGCCGAGCTCGTTACAGGTAGCGGAGAGATCATATTGATCCAGCTGTTCCGTCATGCGGTTCACCAGATCCTGCACTTCTGCGCGGATCCATTTATCGAGCGGGTGATTCGATGCGATTGGCTTACTGGAGGGCTCGAAGCCTGCTGCGTTCGCGTAGGTGACGAAGAAGCTGTAGCTGTTCCAGAGCGGGAGAATCACGTTACGCACTGTCTCTTCTACCACCTTTTCCGAGAAGCGGAGGTCCTCTGCGCGCACAGCCGGAGAGCTCATCAGCGCAAAACGCAGTGCATCGGCACCATGCTTTTCCACGACTTCGACGGGGTCCGGATAGTTTTTCAGGCGCTTGCTCATTTTGCGTCCGTCTTCGGCAAGCACGGTTCCATTCACAATACAGTGTTTGAATGCCGGCTTTTTGAAGAGTGAGGCGCTCAGCACTGTGAGTGTATAGAACCAGCCGCGTGTCTGGTCGATTCCTTCCGCAATGAAGTCTGCAGGGAAGCCTTTCGGCAGTTCACTGCTTGATTGCTCAAACGGGAAATGGCTCTGTGCGTACGGCATCGATCCGCTTTCGAACCAGCAGTCGAGGACGTCCGGGATGCGCCTGAGGACAGGATGGAGGGGGAAATCGATTTTTTCTGTGTTCTGAGGCAGTAAGTTGATACCTTCTGCATAGGAGCGGTTCTCAATCACCAGGCGCAGCGCCTGTATGAATCCGCCATGTCCGACAAGAAGCACACGCTTTCCGGCAAACTTTTCACGGATCATTGCTGCCGCCTGTTCTGCGCGGGAGAGTAATTCCTGCAGACTTTCACCATTCTCCGGTGTGTGGTGACTGAGAGCGGCATCCATGTCTGGATACATCAGTGGCTTGTTTTTGATGACTTCCGCAATAGTTTTCCCCTTCCAGGAGCCAAAATTCCGTTCACGGAGCATGGCCCATTCTTCTTCATGCGGTGCGTCGATAGCTTTTTTGATAAAGGCAGCCGTCTTCGCTGCGCGCGGCAGATCGGAGGACAGGACAACATCAAAGGTGCCTTTGCCCATCGTCTTTGCCAGTGTCTCCGCCTGCATGTCGCCGGTAGCGTTGAGAGGTGTGTCGTCATCATTAAAGCGCTTGTCTTTATTACGGTCAGTTTCTCCGTGACGCACCAGTGTCAGCTTCACACTGGCATCACTGAGAGACCCTGACCAGGTCAGATCATCAATCACATCTTTGTGCAGATCCATCTGGCTCTGTGTGCTGTGATCCCAGAAGTACGTCTGTGGAGTGGCATGGGACGCAAGTTCGCGTGCGACAATCTTGTAGGGATCTTCTTTGGTAAAGAAATGATCGACCACATACATCGGGTCGCCATGTGTGACGATGGCGATGTGGTCACTTCTGTGTTTTGGGAGCGTTTCTTCAAAGAATGAGAAAATGCGCGCCTTCACACTGTCCCACGGCTCCATGCCGGGAAGATGATACGTGCTCTGCGGAGAGGTGAGAGATTTCTTATCCTGACGGAGCTGTTTGGAGATCTCCAGGTCTGCAACCGGGATTGTTTTCCCTTCGTGCTCACCCATATCAATCTCGCGGAGACGGTCATCCACAATAATCTGCGCTCCTGTTTCTTTTGCGAGTATTTCCGCTGTCTGCAGGGCTCGCGCGATAGGGGAGGTGTAGATGACAGTCGGGACAATCGAGCTCTTGTTCAGGAATGCTGCCGCAGATGCTGCCTGCCCTTTTCCAAGATCTGTGAGATTGGTACCGGGCATTGTTCCCTGATAGATCGGGATCAGATTTCCCTCGCTCTGGCCGTGGCGGACAACCGATACTTTGGTGAATCGGATCAGCTTATGCGCCATCAGATCTTCTCTGTTCATAATCACCTCCAATTCTTTCTTGTCATCCGTCCGCCAGATCGGGAGCGGGGTTCCCCAGTAGCGGTTGCGGGAAATAGCCCAGTCGCGTGCATTTTCGAGCCATTTACCGAAACGGCCGTCACGCAGGTGTGCCGGCACCCATTCGGTTTCCTGATTCACAAGGAGCATGTCCTGCTTCACTTTGTCGACGCTCACAAACCAGGAGCTGGTTGCGTAGTTCAGAAGCGGGGAGTCACAGCGCCAGCAGTGCGGGTAGCTGTGGCGGTAACTTGCGGATGTGAAGAGAAGGCCCTGCGCCTCCAGCCACTTGATGACTTTCTGATCGACTTTCGAGGGATCATCCTTTGGCTTCACGTCCATACCTGCAAAATCCGTGACAGCAGGGACAAACTGGCCGTTCATTGTGACGTGCTGCAGCGGCTGATAATCCTTTCCGAAAATCTGCTTCCCGACCGTAAAGTCATCCTCACCGAATCCCGGAGCGATGTGCACGATTCCCGTTCCGTCCTCGGTGGTGACAAAATCGCCACTGACCACTTTGAAGGAATCTTTGTAGGCATCCACAAAGTAGGGGAAGAGCGGCTTATACGTTTTCCCAATGAGCGTCTCTCCTTTGAATGCATCTCCTGTGACCTCATGCTCTTTCTTCTCAAAAACCTTTCCAACAAGAGCTGCAGCGACAATGTACACAGCGCCCTCACAGCGAACCCTGACGTAGTCGGTCTCGGGATGCACGGCCAGGAACAAGTTTCCGGGAAGCGTCCACGGCGTCGTCGTCCAAGCTAAAATGTAGGTTCCTGGCTCATCGGCTAGCTCAAAGCGGACGGTTGCAGACTGATCGGTCACATCTTTATATCCCTGTGTGACCTCAAAGTTGCTGAGAGGCGTGCCGCAGCGCGGACAGACGTGCATCGGCTTATATCCCTCATAAATCAGGCCTTTGTCGTGCAGTGACTTGAACACCCACCAGATGGATTCCATGTACTGCGGGTCCATCGTCTTATAGTCATGATCCATATCCACAAACCGCCCGACGCGCTCGACAGTTGCTCTCCATTCCTTCGTATAACGCTGCACAATGCCGCGGCAGAGGTCATTGAAGGCTTTTACGCCCATGGCCTCAATATCCTGCTTTCCCTTGATATTATGCTCCTTCTCGATTTCGTACTCGATCGGGAGGCCATGACAATCCCACCCAAAACGGCGTTCCACGCGCTTTCCTTTCATTGTCTGGTAGCGGGGGATCACGTCTTTGATGGTGCCTGCAAGCAGGTGTCCATAATGCGGCAAACCGGTCGCAAACGGCGGTCCGTCGTAAAAGCTGAATGTGTCGGCCGTACTACGGTTTTTAATGCTGCGCTTGAAGACATCTTCGTCTTTCCAGTACGAGAGAATGCCGTGTTCAAGCTGCGGAAAGGATTGGCGGGGGTCAACGGGGTCAAACATAGAGGGAGTATAGCGGAAATACTGTGGGTTTTAAGGTGCAGTAATGACCTAAATTTTGCTTGACTGCAAGCCATTTATCATTAAAATGCGCGCGCAATGATTAACTTTGTTTCAGTACCGGAAGATACGAGCGAGTTGCTTGAGAATTTGGACGGCGATCTCACGCATTTTGTGACTCAAGTCAGTCCTGATGTGGCAATGAATGTTGCTGATACGGTATCGAAAGGTGTAGAGGATACAAAACAGGAAATGCTCCGTGTCGTTGCAGCAAATGCCGCAATGAGTACAGTCCTCGAAACAGAGAAAAGGACCACATGGGCATTACTTTTCGCAACAGCATTAGAAAAATGCCGCGAAAAGGCACTTTCACTTAATCTGCTTTAAAACAAAGTCTACGAAGATGCAGTAGACTTATTTGTTTTTTTATTTCATTATATTTCCGATGTCTATCGCCAGTAATGGATCGGCAAATGGTTTTGAAAAAGACCCTCTTGAAGATTTAGTCAGAGAGGAGCTTTTAAAAGCTATAAAAGGAAAAGAAGGCATTCTTGAAGAAGATCCGACAGATCCATCCCTTCCTAATGTGATACGGCGGGTAGATGATGGAAAGAAAGGTGTACGTCAGGAAAGCACTCAATTAATGGGCATTGCTCCTGAGCATCTTGAAATTGCACGCCGGCTCGAAACAAGAATTCTCAGCTTAGAAACCCCGCGTCTTTTGGAACAGATACAGGCTTTGCATGATGATTGTTTGCTCCCTGCATCTTGTTTGGAGCACGCAGTAAAAGGAAATCCTCGACCATTGAGTGATGTCATTAAACACGGAGTCATTCTGGATAGATTTGATCCGCCCCAAGAAGAATTAGCTATCTACCGGCAGAACATGCCAGGTTATTTGTCACCCAAAAATTTACTCATTGCTAATTTGAACGGCTCGATAAAGCGGCCTGGAAATTTTGCACTTGTGGGACTCATTGATCCTGCAAAAAATGAAGGTGAAAATATTGTTGGATATATTGATGCCCGGTTTCCTCCTCATGAAGACGAAGAAGTGGATCGTCGCTTGTATCAAATGTATATGACTAACTTACTGCAGCTTGATGGAAAGCCCGGGTTGGAAAAAGGTGAATTACAATATAAGAGAGGATGGGAAACAGATGCACTGGTACGACAGGTGGGAAAAATGTGGGAGATTGGGACTATTCTTGTGAAGCGCGGATACAGAAAAGCAGGGGGCGCAGAAATTCTCCTGAATGATATTGAGCAGCATATGATTGAAAAAGTGGGCCCAGAAGGAATCCGTAGAGTAATCTGTTCAGTTTTTGATGGCTTTAGTGCGAAATCGGAAGGACAGCCGGCAGATCTTGGCTCCAATCCTGCGAGTAAAGATTTCTTTAAAGAGAAATTTGGCTTTTGCAAACTTGCAGGAAGATATCCGGATCATGAGGTTGTGGTATTTCCGATTAATGGAAAACTCACCCCCCTTGTTCCACACTGGGAAGTGCTTTACCAGGGTGAACATCGTCTAAGAAAGGCTCTTGATGCCTCGCCCATTCTTCATTATCTCGGACGCCGGGAAATGTAGGCAAAGAGGGGTGGGATACTATAGATCAGGCATCATTCTTTTTTGCAAACATATTGATATACGCAGTCGGCAAAAATGCTCCGCAGGAGACAATAACTCCAGCGATCAGTGTGTACATATTCGGGATGCCCATCAGAATAGATTCGCTCAGGATGGTTCCGGGAATAATCAGGAAGGAGAACCGGAGCACGAAATCGAATTCTCTGTGTGAGAGAAGGTAGTAGTAAATGTAGTACGGCAGTCCGGAAATAAGAATCGTACAGATGACAACGAGCCCGATGGAGGATGGGGTGAGATTGTTGAAAGACGAAAATGCCAGAAGCGGCAGGCTGAAGATGAGTCCGAGCACGGAGAGTGCGAAGAAATACTGTGCGGCGCGCAGGGAAACCTTCTCTTTGCGCTTGTAGCGTTCGCTGATGATGGAGAAAGCGGTGAAGGAAGCGATGGAGAGCGCGGTATAGATCATGCCTTCCGTACTCCAGTCCGGATTTTTTCCAACGAGCAATGCCAGACCCGCAACAACAATTGCCCATGTGATTGCCAGCAGCATGACGCGCTTCCGGTTCACAATGGTTGTCAGAATAATACCGGCGATCGTCATCGGAATGGTGTAGTGAGAGGGCATAGTTTCCCGTACAGCCGCATACGTGGTGAGCGCTGTCAGGAAGAAGAGGATGGCTGTCAGGAGCAGCGAGGGGTTGCGCAGTGACAGTTTTGCCTCCGGCAGAATCTGATGTGCACGCACCCAGGCAAGGAAGCAGCCACTCAGAATAGTCAGTGTTCCGAAGAAGATAATGCTGATTTCTGCAATCGAAATGCCGGTGTACTGGAGGAGCAGTTTGGTGGCCGCCGGGTCGAGTCCCCAGAGAAGGAAGAGCAGGCAGGTGAATGCGATGCGACGGTAATACGAAATAGTCGGTGCGATCTCATACTTACCCGGAGCAAGTTGATTCATGGCGATACTCATATTCGTTTTTTCCCCTTCCGATAAACGTATTTCAAATTCAAGCTTCCGCCGCTCTTTTGTGGCCTTCAGCACTTTCATTTTCCTGATGTCATACATCTGCATCATGGCGCCGAACGGCATCAGACTTGTTGTCGCAATATCACAGATAAATGTGTACAGCCTCTTTTTTGTAAGACTGCTTTTCTTCTGTGCCACCGTTTGCTGAAAGAGGATGGATTCCACCTCCTCGACCGTCATCCGTCCCTCGGCAATCTGTTCATACAGAATGTCCAGACCGAACTGACGCTGTGCACTCAAATTTTTCTCGATCACATTGCGGTCAAATTCACTGATGTACCCGCGCCTCTTGTGTCTGAGATATTCTTCCAGCAACGCCTGGCCCAGATCCTGCTTGATTTTCTTGTCCTGCTTGGAGAGAGATTCACGGATCATGGCTGCAGCAACGCCGGTATGGACTGAGCGGAGCCACTCAAGTTTTACCTGCATCGCTCCATCAAAACTTGCCTGAATGGTGCAGGAATTCTCAAGCTCTGTGTGGAATGCAGCCGGTTGGTCATTGATGTAGATTTCTTTTGTGTAAATTCCTTTTTCACCATACAGATAAAAAACAGCATCCAGCGCGGTTGATTGTGCGGGCAGAAGCTGAATGTTGTTTCCTTCACCGTGTACGAGAATCGATTCACCCAGAATATCGTTCTGCAGGCTCAACCAGAAAATATCGCTGCGGTTAGCGGTGTCCTGGGAGACCGGAGAAATGTGTTTGGTCCAGGGAAGGTAGTCGAGCAGTCCCCGTTCTTTGGCATCAAAACAGCGCGTTGTAATGCCTTTCCAGGCGTATTCCTGCATGTCCGTCGTACGGATTTTGCACTGAATACGCATTCCGTTCTCCATGATGATAGTGGTGTGTATTGCTTCGTATCCGTTGATGATGGGAGTGTTGATATAATCCTGGAAGGAGAGCTCATCGCGCTGCCACGTCTGGTGCAGAATGCCGAGTGTCGTATAACAGTCTTCCACGTCTTTACAGACGAAGGCGAGATTAATGAGCGGGGATATGATGCGCCCCTTTTGTTCAAGGCTGTACTGCAGCTGGAGGTTGTCCCAGGATTTTTCCTCAATAAGAATCGTGAACGGCAATTTCCGGACATTCCGTTCAGCAGACTGGAGGATGGATGTCAGAACGGATTTGCTGGTTTCCTCATTTTTGCGCCGGATTTCCAGAAGATGCGGCATGAGGTCCGGTTTCAAAATCTGCAGTGACATGGATTCCAGCTCATCGCGCACACGGCGCATACACAGACGGTCGGCGATTTTGACGTAAATATCCATTGTTTCCTGTGCAACACGGCGCTGTTTCTCGATGGGGCGGAAACCGATTGTCTGCATGTTGTGAAGACGGTCCGCCAGCTTGATGGTCATAATGCGGATATCCGTCTGCATCACTGTAAAGATCTTGCGGATTGTTTCGATTTTTTCATTCAGAGACGCCTGATGTGCGACATCCTCATAATTCAATTTCGTCAGTCCATCAATCAGGCGTGCAACTGCTGCAGGGAATTTTCCTTCAATATCCGCCATCGTGACGGATGTGTCCTCGACGGTGTCGTGCAAGAGGGCGGCAATGATGGTGTCTGCATCTGCACCCATATCAATAAGCAGGCGCGCAACGGCGACGGGGTGCGTGAAATATTCCTCCCCGGACTCTCTTTTCTGGCCTTCATGTGCTTTTTGTGCAAGATCGAATGCTTTTTGAATGGACTTTTGCTGACTTAGTGTGAAATGCCGAATATAAAACGAAAATTCGCTCCACTGCATAATATGGAATTATACGCCTTTTTGGCCTTATTCAAAGCTTTTTTATCTGCCTTATGAGCAAAACGGCATGTTTACAATGTCTGACAAAAGCATTTGCGTCCTATTTTGTACTATCTCTGCATAAATCTTTGAGATAGTTGCATACAGGACAATGATAGGGGTATACAGACTTTTAGGTGTGTATGCCTCGCGTCTATAATTCAGTCTTGCATCTTTCCTTCTGATTATGCAAAGACCGCTCATTTCCATGGAACAGGGGATGTTCCAACAAATGGAAATATCTCAAATCTGGCAGAATGGTGCGGCAGCAACCGTGAATGCATTAGTCGGTCAATTTGCAGATAATCTGAGTCTGCAGCAATCTCAGTGTTATGAACAACTGAATGGGAACGCGGCGGCACAGATTGAACTTTCCGCATTACTGGCCAAGCGCACTATCAATCGGCTGGGCGTTGAGGCTTTTGATAAAGTACTGAGGATCTATCAGGGTAAGGGGGATATGGTGGAAATGGAGGACTGGATTGAAGAGAGTGTTGAGGAAGAGGTGAATCAATGGCGCAAGAAAAACAGGGCCGGGTATCATCACATACTGGATACAGCTGTCTTTCAGGGCGACGGCAAATCCTCTGAAGAAACAGCACGCAGTGAGTGGGAGAAAAAAATACAATTGCTGGATGCACAATGGCGCATTCGCTACCCATCCGGAACGCGGGAATTTTTTTCCAAAGTCAGGCAGGCTACATACAGGGAAATGCAACCCGATGATGCTTTTACTATTGCAGAGATTCATAATTCCCGGCTGCTGGACCGTAAGGTTATGGAACTGATTCGGGACAAGCAGACGCCGGAGAGTGTGGCAAAAAACATTGATGCCTTCAGGGAAAAATTGCGCAAAGGCCTGTTTGACCGTCCAATCAGTCATGAGAAATTGGCCGAGGATCTCCAGAAAAAAGAGGAAGGCTCCCTTCAGCTCACGGGTCGTATTCTGGAGTCTGATGGTAAAGTTCTCGCATGGAATACGTGGCTGCAGACGCCGTTGAACCCCAATGATTCTGTACGTGAATATATACATGACTATCTGAGACACGGAGAGACAGGCGGCAGGATGCGTTATTTTCATATTGTCGACATGGGAGCCGGTGCAATGCAGCAGTATCTGATGGAGCGGTGGAAAAATATTCAGCTCTTTGGCACCATCCATGGTCTATATCCGTTTGCGGCCAATAAATTATTTGCGCTGAGTGCAGAGGAGATGAGGTATAGAGATCATCATCTGTCTCATCTCATTCTCGATCGCATGGGTTCATTTGTTATTAAGCCGGATTTTGTTCTATCGAAATCCCTGGGGGTGCACTGGAATACCCCCCAAAATAATGCCAATAATCAGCTCTTTTTTATTCCCCGGAGATTCCGGGATATCGCAATGGATTCGAACAAGGACAATCCCCGGGCGGTGAGCGTCGGGGTCATTGATGGAAAGGAGCGTACGTTAAATCCCAGCTGGATCGTGTCCCGGGGTGACATGAGAGACGTGATTCCGGCAAGTATGAAGCTGTGGAGGGATGAGCAGATTCGTCATGCTGATCTGTCGCCCGATACCTATGAAGAAAACAAGATCAATCCGACTCTTTCTGAAGGTTCAAAATAAACCCCCGCACGTTGCTGTAGATTTTTTCATCAGGGATCGCCTGTACTTCATCAGCTGTAAACCACCGCAGCTCTTCCCCTTCGTTCTCTTCCAGTGTCAGCACCTGGTCTTCATCAACCGGTCTTGCAAGATACACGAAGTCCATATGTTCATGAGCCGGTTCATTATGGGCGGGGCGGGCTTCAATGGTTTCGAGCAGAAAGGCGAAGGGTTTTTTCAGAATGCGTCCTTCTGCGGGGTTGGTTGCAAACAGATTGTCCTGCGCATCGCCGGTAATCTCCACATCGAGTCCGGTCTCTTCTTTGCACTCGCGTTTTGCGGCATCTTCCGGCAGTTCATTCTCATCAATATGGCCACCAGGGGGCATCCACTTTTGGGCTTTCTTGTGCCAGAGGAGGAGGATGCGCTTCTGTGAGTCGACGACGAAGGCGGAGGCGGTGAAGTGGCGGATCATAGAGAGGAGCTTATCGAAGGTTATCTTTTGTGAGAATGGGTTTCTTAGTATCTTGCTTCCCCTCCGGGGGCCGCTGCCGCGGGGGCATTCTTTTTGCCCCTGCAGCAAAAAGAATCAAAAAGTGCGGTCCGGCCAGAGCCACTGACCGCTGACCCCCTCACCCCCCGTGGCCGGACACCTCCCAACGAAACCTTCATTTTCACTTCGTGAAAATGTTCCTGGTGGAACTCTTTGTTTTATTGGAACCAGGAGAACTCCCTCTCTCGTTCCGGGAGAGGGGCGGGGAGAGGGCTCACTCTCCACCCTCCGTTTCCAGCAACAAAATCTCCGGCGGACAGAAGAGTCTTGCTCTCACTCCTGACACGCCGGTTCCCTCTGTTATGGCAAGAGTGCAGGTTTTTGTAATGTGAAACAGTCCGCGATCATACGCACGGCCGAGAGTGTCCGGAATGGATGTCAGTGCGCCGATGAATGGCAGGCGGATCTGGCCGCCGTGTGTGTGGCCGGAGACGATCAGGTGTGCGCGGTGTGAGTCTTTGTTCAGAATCACGTCGGGGTTATGGGAGAGCAGGATAGTTGCTGCGGAGTCCGGGATATCCGCACATGTTTTCTTCAGATCAAATGACTCCATCCAGACATCGTCTGTACCGGCAATCACCAGTGGCTCGTTGTCGATTGTGATGGTTTTGGATTTGTTCCGTAAAAAATGAATGCCGTAGGAGGACAGACGCTTTTCAAGGTCATCCGTTTTATCAATCGTGTAGTAATGCAGACGGGTGAACATCGAAATGTAGGCGCCGGCGTCGTGGTTTCCGGGAATGGCGAAAACACCGTAGCGCGTTTCCAGTTTTTTGAGCGGATCGAGATCTGAGAGATCAGCGGCTTCGTCATCAATGCAGTCTCCTGCAATCAGAACAATGTCGGGCTCCAGTCTGTTCACTGTGCGGACAATGCGTTCCACGAATGATGCATCTTTATAGACGCCGACGTGCAGATCGCCAATCACGGCAATACGCAGTTTTTTCCGGAAAGGAAGACGGATCTTCCGGCGCCGGACAATCAGCAGTTCCGGTTCAAAGAATGATCCCCACACCGTCAGCACTCCGCCAAGCCCCATCACTGTGGTGACTATGATCAGAAACCATCGATACACATCGGAGAGTTGGTCGCTCTTTTGGAGCTGCGGAATGGTCCAGGACAGAGTCACAAGCACGCTGCCGATCAGCAGCAGTATGGCGGAGTCCCAGACTGCAGTGTGGAAGGTGGTACGGCGCGAACAGGAGGACATGAAGAGAGGAGCGGGAACAGAACGATATTATTTCTTCGCCTTCTGCTTATCGAGCATTTTCTTCAGATACTGCCCCGTGTAGCTCTTCTCGACTTTTGCGACTTCTTCCGGTGTACCGGTTGCAACAATGAATCCACCACCCGATCCGCCGTCCGGTCCGAGATCCACCACGTAGTCGACGGTCTTCAGCACATCGAGGTTATGCTCAATCACAAGCACGGTGTTACCCTTATCGACAAGTCTCTGCAGGACCTCAAGGAGTTTGCGGATATCTTCGAAGTGCAGACCCGTGGTCGGCTCATCGAGAATATAGAATGTCTGTCCTGTGGATCTGCGGAGCAGTTCGGTTGCGAGCTTCACGCGCTGCGCTTCACCTCCGGAGAGGGTGGTCGCACTCTGGCCGAGGTGCAGGTAGCTGAGTCCCACGTCTTCGAGTGTCTGGAGTTTTTTCTTCAGCGTGGAAATCGAGGAGAAGAATTCGATCGCTTCCTTCACGTTCATGTTCAGCGCTTCGCTGATGTTCTTTCCTTTGTACGTCACTTCCAGTGTTTCACGGTTGTAGCGGCGGCCGTGACAGACTTCGCAGGTCACAAACACGTCCGGCAGGAAGTGCATTTCAATTCTCTTCAGACCGTCACCCTCACATTCCTCGCAGCGTCCGCCCTTCACGTTGAAGCTGAAGCGGCCCGGCTGGTAGCCGCGGAGTTTTGCTTCCGGTGTGGCGGCAAAGAGATCGCGGATATCGGTAAAGATACCTGTATAGGTGGCGGGGTTACTGCGCGGCGTGCGTCCGATAGCGGACTGGTCGATCACGATTGCCTTGTCGAGATGCTGGATGCCATTGAAACTGCCGACGTTCTGGGCACGGGTGTGTGCTTTGTTGAGTCTGTGCAAAAGTTCCGGCGCGAGAATGCCGTGAATGAGACTCGATTTTCCGGAGCCGGAGACTCCTGCAATACCGATGAATGTGCCGAGCGGGAGAGAGACATCCACATGGCGGAGGTTGTGATGATGGGCATCTTTCACCTCAATGAATTTTCCGTTGCCGGTGCGGCGCTTTTTCGGAATCTCGATCGAGCGCTTGCCACTCAGGTACTGACCCGTAATAGAATCTTTATTGTTGATGAGCTCAGACGGCAGGCCCTGTGCGACGACGCTTCCTCCGTACTTACCCGCACCCGGTCCGATTTCCAGCAGATAGTCTGCGGCTTCCATGGTTTCTTCATCATGTTCCACCACAATCACCGTGTTGCCGAGATCGCGCAGTTTCACAATCGTATCAATCAGACGGGCATTATCACGCTGATGCAGTCCGATGGACGGCTCATCCAGCACGTATAGCACTCCTTCAAGCGCCGATCCGATCTGCGTTGCCAGGCGGATGCGCTGCGCCTCTCCTCCGGAGAGTGTGGAAGCGGAGCGCGACAGGGTGAGGTAGGTGAGTCCGACGTTCTGGAGAAATGTCAGACGTGCCACAATTTCCTGTAGGACCTTTTTCACAATCGTGAACTCGTACGGGCTGAGATGCATGTCGGTTGCCTTCTTCGGATTTTTTGCATCACCCGGGATGAGAGCGGAGAAGAATGTTTCTGCTTCATCAATACTCATATCCGTTGCAGCGACGATATTCTTGTCACCCACCGTGACGCCGAGAATCTCTTTCTTCAAGCGCTGGCCTTTACAGACCGGACAGGGCAGCTCCAGCATATATTCCTCAATCTGGCTGCGGACGTAACTCGAATCTGTTTCATTGTGGCGGCGCTGCAGGTTACCAATCACTCCTTCGTACGTTGTTTTATAGGTGGCATCGAAACGGCCGTCCATTTTCACCATCAGCGGATGTTCGTATCCGTGCAGAATAATTTTCTTGTGCTCATCTTTGAGGGATTTCCATGGAGTCGACATGCTGAACCCGGTTGCTGCAGCGAGAGATTCAAGTATGTGGATCATGAATCCCATGCGGCTGGCGGATGTGGTCCACGGATGGATGGCGCCTTCCGCGAGTGTCAGGTTTTCATTCGGCACAATTGATCCTTCGTCGACCTGCAGAATGGACCCGAGTCCGTGACACTCGTCACAGGCTCCGTGCGGAGAGTTGAACGAGAAGCTGCGCGGCTCGAGGTCCGGCACCTGTTTCTCCGGATGCTCCGGACAGACAAAAGACTCGGAGAAACGGACTTCGTTATTCGTATCAGCATCCAGCACAATGATCGATCCTTCGCTCTTCTTTAAACAGAGCTCCACAGAATCTGCCAGACGGGAGCGGTGCGGGTTTGCCTCATTCTCTTTCACGGCAAGATCGCGTACGACCAAACGGTCGACCACGATATCAATACTGTGGGCTTTTTTCGGATCAAGTGTCACTTCCTCATCCGTCGTCATCACCTGACCGTCGATGCGCACGCGGACAAATCCTTCCCGGCGGATGGCATCAAGAATTTTCAGGTGCTCCCCCTTTCTTCCTTCTATAAGCGGTGCCAGCAGGTAGATTTTTTTGCCTTCGGTCATATTGGCGATCGTTTCTACAATCTGACTGGAGGACTGGCGCTCAAGGAGACGGTTACATTCCGGACAGTGCACCTTTCCGATTTTTGCCCAGAGGAGACGCATGTAGTCGTAGACTTCTGTCACCGTTCCCACCGTAGAGCGTGGATTTCTTGGCGCAGTTTTTTGATCAATAGAAATGGCAGGGGATAGGCCTTCAATAGAATCAACCTCCGGCTTTTCCATCTGGGAAATGAACTGGCGGGCGTACGCGGAGAGGGACTCCACGTAGCGGCGCTGACCTTCTGCGAAAATCGTATCGAACGCAAGTGTCGACTTGCCGGATCCGGACACACCGGTAATCACCGTCAGCTTGTTGCGCGGGATGGTGACATCGATATTTTTAAGGTTGTGCATCTTGGCACCTTTCACGACTATGGAATCCATACGACAGAATGTGGAATATACAAAAAACGCCCCGCGGCGAGGCGCGTTGCGACAACCAAGCTTAACGATTTTTAGAGCTCTTGTCTAGGGTTTAGGGGAGAAAGAGAAGATGGGGGGATTTCTGTAAGTTTCCTGATATCTGCTAGTCTTATACACATATGCGCACTCCTTCCACCCTCCTTGCTCTCTTTCTCCTGGCAGCCTGTACATCCGCCGGTCCGGTGACACCCGGCTCAGGGACGGGAACGGTTTTGCCGTCATCCGCAGCAACAGGAACGCCATCGGTTCCAGGAATTGACGCGACAGGTCTTGGCTTCACTGTGCCAAATGACATGAAGATAGAAGTCTTTGCCAAGAATCTTGCAGGCGCCCGCGTCATGGTGCGCGATAACTTTGGAGGAATCTGGGTCAGTCGTCCGAGTGCGGGGGTGGTGACACTGCTGGAGATTGGCAGCGGCGGAACAGTGACCAATCAGTACGATATTTTCCGGGGCCTCAAAAATCCCCACGGTCTGGCCATCGGTCCGAGTTCAGTCGGCAGCGGATCTATCCTTTATATAGCGGAGGAGACTTCCATTAAAAAAGCGGTCCTCTACTCAGACGCTCCGGTGGAAACCATCGCCACCCTGCCGGCAGGGGGCAGGCATACGTCCCGGACGATCGAGTTCGGTCCGGATGGCCGGCTCTATGTCTCCATTGGCTCCACTTGTGATGCGTGTGTGGAGGTGAATGAGAAACACGGAACCATTCTGTCGATGAAGCCGGACGGGACAGACCAGAAGATTGTAGCCAGGGGACTGCGTAATTCGGTGTTCTTTGACTGGAGTTATGTAACCGGTGATCTGTTCGCTACAGACATGGGACGTGACAACCTCGGCGACACGCTGCCGCCGGAAGAAGTGAACGTCATCACCGAAGGGTCACACTACGGCTGGCCGTACTGCTACGGAGACCGTGTGCGCGATACCTCCATTTCCGGAAACTTCGACTGTACAACATCTGTTCCACCCAAAGCGACACTGCCCGCACACACCGCACCGCTCGGCCTTGCGTTTGTTCCGGAGGAAGGCTGGCCGGAAGATTTGTGGTACGACCTCCTCGTCTCTGAACATGGATCGTGGAACAGTACCGAGTCGGTCGGCTACAAAATTGTCCGCATTCCGATGGATGCCAACGGCAATCCCACGGGCGACGCAGTGGATTTTCTGACCGGGTTCAGGAAAGGATCAGTCGTCCAGGGTCGTCCGGTGGATCTGATGATTGAGCCGGGTGGAACGCTGTACATCACGGATGATAAAGCAGGAGTGATCTACAGGATGTCGAGGACGAGTCCTGCGATGTGAATTCTAGATCCGAATCACTCGAGTTTCGGATCTAGAATTTAGAATGTCGAGTTTCAGATAGATAGTTTGCGTTTCATCACAAAAGGCGCCTACCTTCCAGCCTATCTAAAGGAAGGAACGTTGTATAACGAAAGTGTTCACCTTACAGTGGGATCCAAGCAATTTCCCACCCCTCTTTCCTTATGCGTACAGCTTGGACCCTTGGCGCTTCCGCCATTCTTCTTTCCCAGGGATTGTTCCCTCTCATTGCGCAGGCAGCGTCTTTTCCCGACGTGCCCGCCAGCAACCCGTATGCAGTCGCCATCAGTGCGCTTGCGGACATGAAAGTGATCAACGGAAATCCGGATGGCACTTTTGCGCCGGGCCGCACTGTCAACCGCGCAGAATTTCTGACGATGCTCTACCGAGCCAAAGCAAAGACAACCAGCACTCCCACCGCACCGTGCTTCCTGGACGTTCCGGTGACAGCCTGGTTCGCACCGGTCATCTGTGACGCTGCGAGCAAGACATATGTCTCCGGATACAGCGACGGAAAATTCAAACCCGAGCAGGCGGTGAACAGAGTGGAGGCTCTCAAGATGCTCTTCACAGTTCACGGTCTCAGCCAGCAGGCGACACCGGAGTCGACAGCTGCCGCTCTTGTCTATCCAGACATTTCCGCCAGTGCATGGTACATGCAGTATGTTGCTGCCGCGTTCCGTCTGAAGATTGTTCCGGTGCCAGGAGTCTCGTCCACATCATTCGGTCCGGACCTCCCTCTCTCCCGTGCCGAAGCCGCGGCATATATTTACAATGCCATCTCCCCGTCACCATTGCCGCTCAATGGTTCAGCATCATCTGTGACGACACAGCAGACCACGAGCACAACACAGCGCAGCAGTGCACAGACGCGCTCAACCAGAAGTGCAGCGAGCGCCGCCGCTCCGAGCATCACGAAAGTGGAATATCCTTTCACGTCAGAAGGACGCTTTACAGAAAAATTGTCCCGCTCGTATGTCTTCTCACTCACCCAGAGGGCGACCGTCTCCCTGCAGGCAACTGTTCCTGGAAATGTGACCGACGACAGCATCACCTGCCGTCTCTACAAGCTCGGCACTGCTGCAGACAGCTTCTCACTTGAGTACTATCTCGGTTACCAGGACAAAGGAACATGCACCGTCCGCGCCACACTCGCAACGGGCTCCTACCAGCTCGACATTGCGCCGCTCATGCCGAACCTTGCCTTCGCCGTCACATCAAAGTCTGTAACGGGTGATGGAAATGATGGCTTCGTAGAGGCAAAATCTCTTATCCTTGATGCGCCGTCTTCCACACAGCTTGATACAACAGACATGGGGGACTACTTCACATTCAGACTGAAAGAGGAAACAAGTCTGATGATTGAACTCACAAACGAAGAAAAGGTCCGCTGCATTATTTACCCGATGGAAGATGTCGATATTTACGGCTTCGCATCGCCGGAGTGCAACACGCAGTACACGTTCCCGGCAGGAACGTATTACATCGGAGTGGTGCAGAAAGATGGCAGAGCGTCGAAGCAGAATTACAGCATCAGGTACAAGAAATAATTTTTCCGCCGCACTTTGAAAAATACGGGGCACACGCTCCGTATTTTTTTTGATGATGAAAAATTTCCCGCAGAAAATATTTGATCAATACACAATCACATCACATTTTTTTCTGCGCGCCTTATGACATGCTTCACAAATTTTTTTTCTGCCCATACAATGAGGGCCATACATTATTTCCTTTCCCACCACTTCCCATGGCAGTAGCAAAAAAGAAGAAGACAACAGCCAAGAAGACAGTGAAGAAGGCAGCTCCGAAGAAGAAGACTGCTAAGAAGACTGTCAAGAAGACAACGGCTAAGAAGGCCACGAAGAAGAAGACAGCAAAGAAGACAACGAAAAAGAAATAAGTCTTTCTCCACTCCTTCCAAGAGCCCCTCGTAAGAGGGGTTTTTGTTATGTTCTCGGCTCCGCTCGAACTGACACAAAAACTGGTGTCAAAGTGCCATGGTGAGCGGAGCTGAAGGATTATTTTTTCTTCGTCATATGTATGCTGCCGTCTTTCATGCCGATGGTGACGCGGTCGCCCTCTTTGATTGTTCCTTCAATGATCTGCAGGGACAGTTCATCGAGGATCAGTTCCTGTAACACACGCTTGAGAGGGCGTGCGCCGTAGAGCGGATCGAACCCGCGGGCGGCCAGAAATTCGGTGGCTTCTTTTGTGAGCGACACCTCAATTCCCCGCTCCTGGAGCCGATTCTGGAGCTTCCCAATCTGGATGTTCACAATCGCTGCAATCTGCACTTCGGTCAGCGGCTGGAAGATGATGATGTCATCCACACGGTTCAAAAATTCCGGGCGGAATGTTTTTTTCATCAGATCATCAATCGCCTTTGTCTGCAGAACGCGCTCATGCTGATGCTCGGCTATTGCCGCCGATCCCAGGTTGCTGGTCATGATGATCACCGCATTTTTAAAGTCCACGGTCCGCCCCTTGCTGTCGGTCAGTCTGCCTTCATCGAGAATCTGGAGCAGGACATTGAAGACATCCGGATGCGCCTTCTCTATTTCATCAAGCAGGATGACGGTGTAGGGATGGCGGCGGACGGCCTCGGTCAGCTGACCTCCTTCTTCGTATCCGACATAGCCCGGAGGTGCGCCGATGAGTCGTGCGACTGCGTGCTTCTCCATGTACTCCGACATGTCTATGCGTGTCATCAGTTTTTCGTCGTTGAACAAAAACTCCGCGAGCGCCTTTGCGAGCTCCGTCTTTCCGACACCGGTCGGTCCCAGAAAAATGAAAGACCCGATCGGACGTGTCTCTTCCTGAATGCCCGCACGCGCACGGCGGACTGCGTTCGAGACCGCACGGATTGCTTCCTCCTGACCGATCACACGTTTGCCGAGTTCCTCTTCCAGATGCGCAAGTTTCACCGTTTCTTCGCTCAGCATTTTCTGTACGGGAATGCCGGTCCAGCGGGAAACGACTTTTGCAATGTCCTCTTCCGTTACTTCTTCCTTCAGAAATGAACTTTCTTTCTGCAGCTTCTGCAGCTCTTTTTCGGCTGTCTGCACGTTGCTTTCCAGATCCGGCACAAGACCGTACCGGATTTCCGCCACGCGCTGCAGATCGCCGTTGCGTTCTGCCTGGATGGATTCTTCCTTCAGCCGGTCGATTTCCTTGTGCGATGTTTTGATGACATCAATCACCGCTTTCTCATTCTTCCACTGAAGTTCCATTTTCGTCATACGTTCGCCGATTTCCGCAACCTCCCTCTCCAGTTCTGTCAGGCGCTTCTTCGACGCGTCGTCGGTTTCTTTCTTCAGCGCTTCGCGTTCGACGGTCAGCTGACGCATCTGGCGTTCGAGTCTGTCGAGTTCCACAGGCTTGCTGTCGAGCTCAATGCGCAGCTGAGAGGCGGCTTCATCCATCAGGTCGATGGCTTTATCCGGCAGAAATCTGTCGCTGATGTACCGGCTGCTGAGGGTGACTGCGGCCACGACCGCCGCATCGCGGATGCGGACACCGTGATGCACTTCGTATTTTTCTTTGATCCCGCGCAGGATCGAGACGGCATCTTTCACATCCGGCTCACCGACCTGCACCGGCTGGAACCTGCGTTCCAGGGCTGCGTCTTTCTCCACATGCAAGCGGTATTCCCGCAGCGTCGTCGCACCGATGGTCCGGAGCTGGCCGCGTGCGAGAGCGGGCTTCAGAAGATTGCCCGCATCCATCGACCCTTCTGCTGCACCGGCACCGACAATGGTATGCAGTTCATCAATGAAGAGAATGATCTGTCCGTCCGATCCTTCGATCTCCTTCAGCAATGCCTTCAGGCGGTCTTCAAATTCACCGCGGTACTTTGTGCCTGCAATCATCGCGCCCAGATCGAGAGCCAGCAGACGCTTGCCCTTGAGGGTATCGGGAACGTCGCCGTCTATGATTTTTTTCGCGAGTCCTTCCACAATCGCCGTCTTTCCGGTTCCTGGTTCACCGACCAGTACCGGATTGTTTTTTGTCCTGCGGCTGAGGATCTGCATGATCCGCCGGATTTCCTCGTCACGTCCGATGACCGGATCGATCTTTCCTTCACGGGCGAGTGCGGTGAAGTCCTGCGTGTACTTTTCGAGGACCTGGTATTTCCCCTCCGGATTCTGATCGGTCACGCGCTGGTTCCCGCGGAGTGCTTTCACTTCTTTCAGAACATCAGCGGGTTTGATATCGACTATACGCTTCACGTCTTTATCCCCGAGGAGCGCCAGGAACAGGTGTTCCGTGGAGACATACTCGTCCTGCAATTTCTTTTCTTCCGCTTCTGCCTCATCCAGCACCTGCTTGAGTTCCGGCGTCAGATATGGCGATCCGCTGCCGCTCACTTTTGGCAGTACGCCGATTGCCTGGCGGATTTTTTCCGCAGTATCCGCAGGATCGTGTTTCAGCTTTTGCAGCAACGACGGCACGACGCCTTCCGGCTGCTCGACGAGTGCGAGGAGCAGGTGGAGAGGGGAAAGTGCCTGTTGTCCGAGCGTCGTTGCAATCTGCAATGCGCTTTGCATGGCTTCCGCCGCCTTTGTTGTGTAGTTCTGAAAATTCATAGAGGGGAAGAGGAGTAGGGTGTTCCTCTGCATAAATTAGCACTCGTCATTATAGAGTGATAATAGCAGAGGTCAAGAGGGGCTTCCGGCAAAAGAGCTGGAATCACGACGAGTGACTCCAGCTTCTTTTTTGACCTGTCAGTGCATTGCCTCCTAAAAAATTATTGTGCAGGTGCAGGAACCAATTCAATTCCGCGCTGCCATCCCTTTCCTCGAACCTGTAGAGCGATCTTTACCGACTGGTTGTCTTCGATCCACACTGACTGCGACGTGAGTCCGTTTGCTGCCATGAGGCAGCGTGGCAGTTTGATGCGTGCTGGCAGAAGGATGTTCTGTGCCTTCATGCGTCTGACCACATCATCGCGCCAGCGTTGCATGGTGCGTGGCAGGGAGTAATTCCCGTTCTGACGATCTTCTTCCATCCACTGCGACAAGAGCGCCATACGTGCAGTTTTCGTCGTCGTGTCTTCTGCCTGAGCCTCTTCATCAATTGTTCCGCTGCGATCCAGGTAAATTTCGACCATCTTCTCTTCCTCCTTTGTAAATGGGCAATGCGTGTAACAGGGCGGACTGACGGCCATGACCGGCAATCCGCTTTGTGCACTCACGATGGTGTGAAGAATCAAAAAACGCCCCCGGCGTGAGTGGGAGCGTCTGTATTGCTTGGGTACCAAGTGAGATCCTAGTCTCGCACACAGAAAGCTCCGCTATCCGGGAGGACGCGGTAGTGCTTGACCTGTGTGGAAATCATGGATTGCATCTGTGCGCAGTATTCCAGCACATACTGGTGCCAGTCAACCCCTCTCAAATCCAGTCCTCCGCATCGGAACCCGTGCTCGTATCTGGTGAGCCGGATGACGTCTTTGCCTGCACTTTTATGATGGCACTGCGTGCTGTATGCAGAGCGTGTTGATTGGGATGGTTGATTACAATGTATGACAGATCTTCCTGGAGAAGTGTTTTGGTTCTGGTGACATGGAATTGCCGCAGTCGGCCATCTGGGGTGTCTGTTTTTGGGAGCAGGGACAGCTTGTTCAGGGCGGCGTTCATTGTTGCTTTTGCTCTTTCATAGACACGGTTTTCTGCAAGGGGGCAATGCAGTATCTCGAGCGTCACTTCTCTGAGGCCTACCTGGAAGCCCGAGAGAAACTTGCCCAGTGTATCGGGGTCCATTGTGTGGATGTCATTCGTATCCATATCTACTTTGAATGCATCAAGTCTGCGCAGCAAATCGGGCAGGGGATTATTTTTTTGCGTCAGGAGGAGCGTCGCACTTCTTTGTCGGGCAAGATTAATGATGCTTGCCTGCGAGGGAACGGGAGGAGTGGGAGTGGGCTCCAAGGGAAGGGCATCCTCTTCCTCTCTATAGATTCTGAGTACCATGCAAAGAGTATAACACGCCACAGTTTTCTTTTGTCATCTTTGAGTATTTCCCTCAATGGATACGACAAAATCATCAGAATACAAAAAGGACGATCGTGCAGACCGTCCTTTTTTTGAGAGAGAGATGCGTCAGAGTGTTGCGTACAGAATGGCAGCAACAGCCAGGATGGAGACCCACGCATGGCCGGCATCCAGCAGCCAGACTTTCCAGGACCTGCCGCTCCAGGCGTAAATGTTTGCAAGAAGCAGAGCGGAGAACGGCAGCCAGATGATGGTCGCAATCAGCAGAGCCTGCCAGATGTTATCGAGCTGCACTATCTGGAACGTGCGGCCGAGGACGGCGGACTGCAGAATGACCATTACAAAGTTTGCGGAGAGACCCGGGATCATCATCGAAAATTTGATGTCTTCTTTCTTGGGCTCCGGAATGTTATTGAGTTTCATCCACTGCTTTCCAAAAATGGGGCCGTGCCACATGGACCCGATGAAATAGGTAGCGACAAGTGCGAGGACAATACTGAGCACATGCGTCTGCATGTACCCGCCGATGGCAATCAGATGAATCATAAAAGAGGGGAAGGAATGTTTCCCATAGTACAGAATATATTCTGTATTTTCATCGTTGTTTTTTTTGTATGTCTTACTCTTGCAGCCAGAGATCCTTCTTCAGTGTCAGCGCCGCCATGCACCAGAGTGCGGTGCATGGCGGCGATAGGCTGTTAATTCGCGGGAATTGTTACCGTATTTGCCTGAAGTGTGACTCCACCAATGCGTGCCAGGAGACGACCTTCAATGTTTGCACCCGTTTTTGCAGCAATCGATTGATCGGCAAGAATGCTTCCTTTGAAGACAGCGTTCGCATTGATCGTGGCCGATGTACCAATCTGCCAGTAGACATTGGATGCCTTTGCTCCGCCAATAAGCAGAACCTGACGCCCTGTTGAGACCTCCAGTGTGGTTGCAACCTGGAAGATAAAGATGGCATTGCTGTTGCCTTTCGCATCCAGTGTCAGGTCGCCGGAACTGATTTCCACAGAAGAGCCGGATTTGTAGAGACCCGGACTCAGTGTCATGCCTCCGAGATTTCCGGATACGTCCACCGGTGCAAGTGTGCGTCCCGCAAGATCATTGTAGGCAACAGTGAGCGCACTTTTTGCATTCGCTGCCGCGATATCGGTTTCGTGGATTGCTCCTCCGGTTACAACACCAGGACCGAATCCTGTGACTGCTGTTCCCGGGCTCACACCCAGATCGCCAGTAACGGTCGTCAGACCAGTGTTCGTGACAGTCGATCCTGCCAATACAGCAAAGGTTGATGCAGCTCCCAGTGTGACAGAGCCTTGCGCTGCGACCGATGCAGAAGAGACGCTGCTTCCCTTTGAGAAAGAGGAGGATGAAGAAGAGACAACAGAAGAGCTTAATGAGGATGACCAGACGGAAGATGGCATGCTCGAAGAGGACGAACGCACGCTGGAGCGGGATGAGAGCGAACGAACGGAACTCTGTGAGGAGTTATTGTTCATATCCACCATACTCAAATGAAACTGGCGGTGCAGCATGTTTCTGGCCTGGAGCATCATGCGGCGCGCATTGTTATACGCAGCGGTCGCACGTTCTGCGAGGTGCGCTGTGTACCACTGGAGAAGGGTGGCTTCTGCAGTGCGGTGATACTCTCTGTGACCGGATACATTCGACGTTGCCGTCTGATGTGCCGCAGTCCACTCAGGGTTTGGAGCCTGGATGAAGCCGTTACTTGGCTGTGTGACCGGAACGGTCGTTGCTGCAAATGCAGACGGGATGATGACAGCCATACTCAAAACGGCCATCCCCAAGGAATGAATTTTTCTCATGGATAGAAGGTGGAGGAAACAAAATCCGATGGCAAATGCCGGGCGGATAACTATAAGACAGATTCTAGAGGTGTATCTGACCGTGCCCGCTCTTTATGGATTGACGGAAGCAGGGAAACAACGGTTCCGGCGGCACGTTTTCGGGGCCTCTTTTTTAGAGGAACAGACATTTCGTAGTACCATCTTTCTATGAAGACCAGCCGTACAATCATTCTCGGGATTGCAGCCATCATTATCCTGTTGATGCTCCGCAGCTGCAGCAGTGGCGACACAGAAGCAGTGAATATCCTCACAGTGAGCAAAGTGGCAACAACAGAAGAGATCAAAGAAAAGATCCTCGCGCAGGAGTATATAAAAGGACATCCGTTTCTTGGTCTCGCGATGACGCTGCATGGCGGGTACGACGGGATTGCACCGGGTGGGTACAGAATTGCCGATGGCATGGGCTCGTGGGCGATTGCGTCTGCGCTTACATCTGAACCCGCGCTCAAGTGGATCACGATTCCGGAGGGCCTGCGCAAAGAGCAGGTTGCGGACAGGCTCCAGGAAACACTTGGCTGGTCTGATGCGACACGCGAGGCATTTCTGAATACGAACATACAGAAACCGTACGATCTGACCGATGGTTTCTATTTCCCGGATACGTATCTTATTCCCACAGATGAAGATCCCGAGCAGGTGGCGAAGCGCTTCATCAATCGTTTTAATGATAGCTTCGCGCCGTATGTAGAGAAATTCAAAGAAGCGAACATCAAGTACGACACCGCCATCAAAATCGCATCGCTGATTCAGCGCGAAGCGGGAGGGAAGTCCGATATGCCGATTATTGCCGGCGTGCTGTGGAATCGCTTGCTCATCAAAATGCCGCTGCAGATAGATGCCACATTGCAGTATGCGCGGGGTGATGTGGGTGATGGCTACTGGGCTCCGGTCAAAGTCGCAGACAAGAAAATCGATTCCCCGTTCAATACCTACCTGAACGCCGGCCTGCCGCCGTCACCGATTGCGAACCCCGGATTGGATGCGATTGATGCGGTGCTGAACTCAGCGGATACGGAGTGTTTGTATTACATCCACGATAACGACCGGCAGATTCATTGCGCGGTGACGTATGAGGAGCATTTGGGGAATGTGGAGAGGTATTTGAAGTGAGTACTTTATTAATTAATAAACAATGTCATCTTTAGATAAATTAACCTCATTTTTGTTTGAAAATACGAGATAATAATCACCTCCTGCGTTAGGAATGTTGAACGAAGCATATCCATCAATATATTGCGCAGAATAATCTTCTGTCATTGTGTACATCCACCCCTTACTCAGCCACATTTCATTAACTGTAGGAGGTAATTTAATTTTCAAAGAGAAATTAGGAATTGTATAATCTGAAATAATTTTAATGATATATACGGATTCAAAGCCAAGCTCTGGATTGGGCCTAATTTCAAATGGCTGTATTTCGATTTTTGGTTTGGGAAGATCTAATTTATTTATAGTATTGTTATTACCAACGATAGTGAATGAATTAGGAGAATTTTCAATATTTGCATTTGGATTTTCTTCCAAATCTTGCCTGTTTCCATTGAGATTAAAATACCAAAATCCTAATCCAATTAATATTGTTGCAAATACACCAAAAATAGCAATATACCATGATGTTGACTTACCTTCTTTTGCGTTTTCGTTTTTAGGATCAGATAAGGGTAATGTCAGTCCTCCTTTTTCATCTCCATGAATTTTTCTGAGATACTGAAGCTTCGCTTCGATATCTTTCAGGATATTTTGTAAATGAACATTACCTTGGCGATATACTGCTGAATTGTTTTTTGCTGCCAAAAATTCAGACTGCTGAAAATCTGAGTCATACATGGCATTTAATACTGGTAAAATCTTTTTCTTGTAGTCCTCCCACTTATCAACTGTTGATTGGATTAACCCAGCAGAAGGAGGACGGTGATTTTCGAAATCGGAATTAATTTCTTGATGGAGTTCATTTGCATCTAAAATAAATTGCTCTAAAGCCTTTTTTCTTTCTAAAGAAGATTTGCTCATAAGTCTATCATACCAATAAAAGGACTAGAACTGTCAAATGCAGTATATTTGTTCACATCAGCACCCAAACCCCAACCGCTTCTGCAGTCGTTCATTCACTCTTTTGAGAGACTCGCCAAAAAACTGCCTCCTCACTCTTTCGCACGTCCGCATCTGTATTCCTGTTAAAGGCTTAATGGAACTTCGCAAGGAACGTGATGCTGATGAGCGAGAGGAGTACGAGGAAGACAAGGAAGACCCCACTTCGCTCTCCGAGCTGCGCGGGGCAAGCGAACTCGATGCAGACGATGCAGATGCTGTCCGTACACACATCAATCCGTTTGCAGATCTCTGGAATCCCGGAAGGCATTTGCAATCGCCATTATCCGCAGCGCGGCCGCCTTCACCCAGAAGCAGGGAACAATCGGCGTCGGTCATCGGGCCGGAGCGTTCCGGTTGCTGATACGCGGGATTGCTTTGTTCCGATTGCGGCGTGTAGCCGAAGGTGGAGTTATTCGCGTATTCCAGACCGCGGACAATTTGGGAGACGGGAATGAAGAGGCCGGAAACGAAGTTACCATTGTCATCGACGCCTTTTGCGACCACAACCCCGACGACCTTGTCATCCTTCACGACCGGGCCGCCGGAATTACCGAAGTCCACGAAGGCACTTGTGCGGATCCACGGCGTGACGTCATCGGGTCCGGTGACTGTTCCTTTTGTTTGTGACTGATGCATGGATTCTTTGAGTGATCCTTTGTTCGGGAATCCCAGCACGCCCACGCTGTCGCCGGCTTTCGGATCTTCGTTGGCAAAGTACATTTTGCCGTGCTCGCATGTGAGCGAGGCGCGCATGTAGGCAACGTCGTCATCAAGATTGAGTTTTACATCGGACCGTGTGAGATTGCGGAAGCATTCCAGATTCACGATGTCGTCGTCTCCTGTGGCGTAAATACGATAGTACTGGCCGCCATTGATGATGTGCTTGTTGGTTACAAGAATACGTTCATCCACATAAAACCCCGTGCCCCAGCCGGTAAAATCACCGTTTTTATCGAAGATGGCAATCATCACTGTGGCAGTTTTCGTGTTCGCCGAAGGTTCTTGCGATACTGCAGCCAGAGCGGGGACTATGCCCAGACATGCGGCACTGCACCCAATGAGAATATTTTTCCAACGCATA
Organism: Candidatus Peribacteria bacterium; assembly: GCA_023038255.1. Lineage (NCBI taxonomy): Bacteria > Candidatus Peregrinibacteriota > Candidatus Peribacteria > Candidatus Peribacteria bacterium. The sequence continues at coordinate 424,074 of CP082927.1, forward strand.
CGCAAATGATGCGCTCTACGCAGAGAGAATGCGAGGATTTTTTGAAGGATCTTCTGGAGCGGTGTGCGGATCGCCATGCATCGTCTTTCCCTCGAGTACCTCCATCATTTTTTCTCTCGCGTCTTCTGCAATGCTGCGCTGTATCTCAAGCAGTGCCTTGATAGTGTCTGCAATCACGTCTTTATCGACTACCAACGTAGCGTTCCCAGAATGATCCTCGGGCGCACTTTTTCCCATGATCCGGTTATAGGTCGAAGTGTTGCTTGTCTGCAGCTCAAAATGGCCGTACTCGTTTTTTTGTCGAAGAAAAGGAATCAGTTCTTCGTATGTACGGATGCCATACAATTCCTGGGCCAATTGAATAACGACAAGCATGCCCTTCAGATTTTTTTCAACCATGCCTTCTTTGAGGACGTCCGGGTCAATCTCATCGCCGTTGATAGATCGTTCTGTGTTCATGCAAAAATAATACCCGATATTCATTCCTAGTCACTGTCAAGAGACGGGCACATGGCTACTGATCATGAATAGCCCTTACATTAGCCAAAAACAGAGAGATGGCGAAGTGGGTCGGAGTGCTAGAAAACGTGTGATGGAGAGAATTGTTGAGGGTGTAGAGTTTTGATATTCTTGGGCTCTATTTATCCTTCCTCTTTTTTGTGTATGAAGAAATTGCTCGTCGTTCTTGGATTTATTCTTGTCGCGGGTGTCGCATTTTATTTGGGTGATCAGCATGGAATGCGTGAAGGGCCGGAGGCCATGGAGCACGACGAAATCAATGCCCAGGATCATATTATGGCCGACGGTCAGGAGGATATTATTCAGAAATATAAGTGTCCGAGTGGCATGGAATTTTCCGCAAATCTTACAACAGAGGATTCTGTGAGCGTCTGGGCAGAAGGAACGCAGCCGGGCGTATTTGGACGCGTTGTTTCCGACAATGGTCGCAAGTACTCAAACGGCAGCTGGGAATATTTCTTCCGTGGAGAGTCCGTTACTGTTAGTGATGTGAAGAGCAATACGTCAGAAACATGTACTCCGGTTCCGCAGGAGGGATTGGCACCGGTGAACGTTGGTGACTAAATTCCGCAATGTGCATTGGTTCTCTGTGGCTAGTCTTCCTGTCAAAATGGATGGGCTAGCCATTTTTTAGTGTGACATTGATTGCTTTTTTTGCGTGGCAAATACCGCGAGTGGCCGTAGAATGTTCATATGTCTCACAAAGAAGCCGCTCTCGATTTCCTCACGCTCATCACCACAGGCAAAACCCGCGACGCATACGACAGGTACATCCACCCGGATTTCCGGCATCACAATCAGTACCACAAAGGAGATGCTGCGTCCCTTTTGCAGGGAATGCTCGAGAACGATGAAAACTTTCCGGAGAAAGAATTCGTGGTGAAGAAAGTGCTGGAAGAGGGCGATACGGTGATGACGTATGCGAGTTTGAAAATGGGCAAAGGCGTGCCGGATATGTCGGTCATGCATCTGCTGCGCTTTCAGGATAACAAAGTGATCGAGATGTGGGATTGTGGCATGCAGCTGCCGGCAGATTCGCCGAATGAGAACGGGGTATTTTAAAGCGAGTCACATGCGGGAATCATTGACTTTTATGCATATTGTATGTAAAAAATACTTAACGAGAGTTCATTCATTTGGATTCTTGGCGTTCTTTCACATGAACGTATGGAACAAAACAGGAGTCACCCTTCCTGCTGCGTGGCAGGAGGTTTTTTGTCTTCCGTTTCTGAAAGACGGAGGCATTACCCAATGAGAGAAGGATGTGAACGATGTGGAACATTCCCGCTTTGCGCTTTGGTACTGACTACCATAGTGCAAACAAGTCAGACGTGGTTGATTTGGGATCAAAGGAAGTCCTGGGGAAATTGGGACTGGTCGTGGATGGCATCATCCAGAAGGATTGTCGCAGTGGAAAGTTGCTTGAGGCAGCCTTCAAAAAGCTGCAAGCCATTCCCATGAAGGCTCGGGTGGCCATGTGTCAGAGTGCCTGCACTCACTTCCTGAACGATGCACTCGATTGCGGCGGCGTCCTGCAAACATTCGACGAGTACATCGATGTGCTCACCCGCACGAGCGGGTTGTCGGAGTTTCTTGCGGGGCAGGTGACGGATCGCATTGGCAGCACGCTGCGCAACATGGAGGACATTGTGATGGGATTGTCGCGCGGCATGCCGCATAGCATCATTGATGCCGGCATTGGCTGGCAATGGGGTTCAACGATTCGCCTGGTGCCGCGTGTTCACGCGCTCGGCTGTTGTATGCCTGGAAACTCTCCGGGAGTGCATGTCATCTGGCTGCCCGCTCTTGCGTTTGGTATCCCGGTGCTCATTCGACCTGGGTCCGCTGAGCCCTTTACCCCATATCGGTTGATTCAGGCTTTCATCAAAGCAGGATTTCCGAAGGAGGTGTTTGGGTATTACCCGTGCGAACACAGTGGCGCAAATCTCATTCCCACGCTCACCAAAGGGGCGATCGTTTTCGGGTCGGATGAGACAGTGAAGCAGTGGAAGGAAAATCCTCTCGTGCATGTGCACGGGTCGGGATTCTCTAAACTCATTCTGGGAGAAGACCGTTTGAGCGAATGGAAAACATTGATTCCGGCACTTGCACAGAATGTGTCCGCGAATAGCGGACGCAGCTGCTATGCGGTGTCCAGGATCATGGTTCCGGGTCATGGAAAGGAAATCGCGGCGGCTCTTGCAGAAGAGCTGGCAAAGATCATTCCGCGACCATTGCATCACCCGGATGCGTTTCTGTCCGCCATGGCAATGCCGGAGCGGGCGACGGCGGTGAATCAGGTCATTGATGAGGAACTGAAAACCAAAGGTGCCATCGATATGAGTGCACCGCATCGTACCGGGAGCCGGTTAGTAGAATTTGAAGGTCGAACGTACATGCTGCCGACCGTCATCTACTGCGAGAAGAATGACCATCCGCTGGCGAATCAGGAATTCCTCTTTCCTTTCACAGCGGTCACCGAAGTGTCGAATGATCAGGCGTTTGGGGAGATGGGGCCCACACTGGCGCTCGGCGTCTATACCAATAACGAAGAGTTAAAGCGTCGGGCTCGCATGAGTCATGTCAGCCTTGTGAGTGTCAACAAGTCGACGTCTGTACTGGATCGTAATCAGCCGCATGAACACAGCCTCTTCGATTTATTTTATGAACGGCTGAGCTACGTGGAAGGCTGATGAGCGTGATCTTGTTCCAGGGTTTCTGTGATTGAGTCCATCTGTGCGTGCACAGATGGACTTTTTTTGTACTGCAAAAAATAACGGAAGCAAGTGCATCTCCCAAGGAGAAAAAATAGGGGTTGGCTGGGGAGGAGGGATTCGAACCCCCGAATGCTTGCTCCAGAGGCAAGTGCCTTACCACTTGGCGACTCCCCAAGGTTTTAAAGATAATAGTGTATAGGGGCGGCTTGGCGCCTGTCCGCCGTAGCTCCAGAGAGCGAAGGTGGAACTCCCCAACGATATGGACGTCAGTACATCTGATGCCTGGAAACATCAGAGCCCGCGTATCCTAGCAACCATTAAACGTTATCGCCAGTGTAATTGACAAAAGCATGAATAGGTTCAATATTACGTCATATGAGACCACTCGATTCTGTTTCCGGTGCTTCAGAAGGGCAAGACGTTCCTGCTGCTGCTTCGTCATCACTTTTGTCACGTGTAAGCACTCTGCTTCGTGGAGCTATGGGCCATGTGATAAAAAGCCCGTTACTGCCACATAAATCAGACATATCAGAAAAAGATGCTGATCAGGTTACTGCCGGAATTGAGAGTATTGATGAGTCGACTTTAACGCCTGAAGCACTCTCTTCCACTGAGCGTCTCGTTGGGGCGTTGGAGCAGATTGGAGACATGGGAAACGAGGATCTTCCCACGGATGAGCGAGATGCGCGTGCACTTGCGCTGCTTGCACAGATTCAGGGACTTCCTGTTCCTGCTAATCCACTCAAAACAGTAAAGACCATCCGCAATGCGCAGGAAAAAATAAGGGGGAACGATCCCTGTCCCTGCGGATGCGGCAAAAAGTTTAAGAATTGTCCGAATCGGAAAGACTGATATGACAGCAGAGAACGTATCAGAAGAGGATGGTTACACTCTGGAGAATAAGCCTATGCCGACAGGTGTACGGGTTTTGCAGGCAGAATTCGCACTGCAGATTTTGGAGCAGGTAGGCATTCAACCAGGAATGGTTGCAGTGATGAGTAATGGCATGGTGTTTTTCAAAAAAGCAGCCGAGATCCCGCAGCCCGCTTTTCTGCCCCAGGATGTTCAGAGTGTTTTCGCAAAACGAACAGAAGGTGCCAGACGGACCTATGGGTCGATCTTCAAATCCGTACCTGATACCAGCGCGCATCCTCCTATCAGAAACAATTATGTCCGCCGCAGTGGCAATACGCCGTGCGGGTGTGGATGTGGCCAGAAACTCAAGAATTGCCCGAAGCGACAGGGATGAGAAAACCGGATATTCAAGTTCTGTAAAACCTCTATAATTCAATCGCTTGCTCGCGTAGCTCAGATGGATAGAGTACCTGGCTTCGAACCAGGGGGTCGTAGGTTCGATTCCTGCCGCGAGCACCATTCGATTCGCCCTTGCTACGCAAGAGGCTCACTCATGGCAAGCCAGTCCCTCTGTAAAAAAACAGCATCAATGTTTGGAAATGTACGTACTTTCTCTGTATTATCGACGCTCTTTTTTGTTTCCCCACATTTCTCATGAGACAGTTGTCCATTCCCGTTCTTGCTTTGTCACTCGTGACACTTGCTGCCTGTCAGACGTCCTCCCTCACAGAAGACGAAAAGGCGACAGTTGTAGAAACAGAAACTGCATTCAGCGGCGAATTGCGCGAGATTGATGCGGCACAGAGCGTCATTTCGTTTACCGGAAAGAGCAATATCATCAACCACGAAGGAAAGTTCCCGAACTATACGGCGCAGGTCACACTCGATGCAGATGAGCCGTCCAATCTGGAGAAGGCACAGATCAGTGCTGAGATCGATGTTGCCACTGTCGAAGTGGATGCCGCAGGTCTGCAGGGTCACTTTATGAAGGATGACTTCTTTGCGGTGGAGACGTACCCGAAGGCAACCTTTGTTTCCACAGACATTGTGAGCAAGGGTGACAACATGTACGCCGTCACTGGTGATCTGACCATCAAAGGCACCACGAAGAGCGTCACGATCGATGCAGAGATCACGGATGATTACCTGACTGCAACGTACGATCTTCCCCGTCTCGATTTCGGCATTGGAAACGAAGCCTATGGACAGAAACTCCTCGAGCCGATGGTTCCGGTCAGCATCAAGCTCGTCTTTAAGAAATAAGCCTGAACATCCATTCAGTGTATCCAGCAAAAAGGGGCGTTCGTCGCCCCTTTTTCATGACACCGTCGTTCTACCGATCGCGCTTATTCCTGTTGCCTGCAAAATGCCCCTGCGCATTCCGTTTCTGGCTGGATGAAGAGACACGGCCTCCTTCAGCGCGGCCTTTCCCGGTGCGATCAATCTCACTCTTCTGCTGCGTTCCGTTCTGCTTTTCCATATCAGGTGTGGGAAAAGAAATAAAAGTGACCCGGCTCTTTTCAAGACGTTTCCCATGGCCTCCTCTTACCAGAAAACCGATGATCTTTTTTGTTGATTATGCCCTCCCTCCTGCGATATGCGGTACTGGCTTCCGATGCCGGATTATTTCCGCTTTAACCACTGCGCAGGGTTCCCGGTCCGCCGCTTCCACCAGAGCCATGCAAGGAAGAGGAAGGCGCCACCGACAACAATAATCTTCATGATGGTTTCTGCGGTATCGATTCCGGACATCAGGGAATCGAGTGCGGCAAGTCCTGTGTAGCCGAGCACAATGAATGTCATCTCACGGATATAGAACCCGATGTAGGTTCCGATAAAAAACGTGCGCTTGCTGATTTTCAGCACGCCGCACACTGCGGAGATCGGGGTGCTTGGCATCATCGGAATAGAGCGCAGCAGGAGCAGGACACCGATATCTTTCCAGGTGCCTTTGAAACGTTCACCGAAACTTTCGAGATCCTCATGTGTGACGCCGATGTATGTGCCGAAGCGCGGGATAATCAGATCTTCAATCTTGTCGCCGAGGAAGTAGAAGATAGATGCACCGAGAGTCTTGGACAGCGTTGCCAGTGCGCAGATCCAGAGCAGTCCCGGAACACCGATATTCTGTGTATTGGCAATCGATCCCGCCAGTGTGGCAACAAGAGGAGAAGGGATAGGTGCGAGAATTTCCTCAACAAGACCGCCGAGCAGCACGAAGAGGGACAGAGGAACGGTCTGGGCTGTGGTTTCCAGCCATGCAATAACAGAGGCGATCATAGTTGTTGTATGGTACGCAACGCCGGATCAATCGGCAACCGCGGCTTCAGTAATGACACGAGCTCAGTCCATTTTTCTTCAGATACTGCTGATGATAGTCCTCCGCTTTGTAAAATTCTTTTGCGGGGACAATGTCTGTCACAACCGGATTTTTCCATTTGCCGGATTTCTCCAACTGCAGAAGTGCCTGCTCTGCTGCCACTTTCTGTTCGGGTGTGTGATAGAAAATCACCGAGCGGTACTGCGATCCGAAATCCGGGCCCTGCTGGTTGCGCGTTGTCGGATTGTGATTCTCCCAGAACACTTTCAGAAGTGCTTCATAAGTGACAACCTCGGGGTCGTACGTGATTTCCACCGCTTCCGCATGACCGGTGGTGCCATTGCATACCACTTCATAGGTAGGATTCGGCACGCTGCCGCCGGTGTAGCCGACTATCACATCCAAGACGCCCGGAATCTGGCGGAAGGTGTCTTCCACTCCCCAGAAGCATCCTGCCCCAAACGTTGCTTTTGCCGGTGTTGATTGCGTGTCCTGCATAGAAGCATTCTACCATGCAAGTCGAGTTCCGTCTTTGTGCCGCTACCATAATTCCGTCTTTTTCCATTTCTTCCCCCCTTTTTCTTATGCAGCTTTCTGCACTTCACGCCAAACAGGACTGGGCATTCTTTGCGCTGCGCCTGATTATCGGTGCTATTTTTATCTACCACGGCTACCAGAAGTGGGGCATGTGGGCTGCTGACACGCAGGCAACGGGTTCCATGCTCATCATCATGCGTATTCTTGCGATTGCAGAACCTCTCGGTGGACTGGCGCTCATTGTCGGTGCATGGACGCGCCTTGCATCTATCGGACTTCTTATCATCATGCTCGGTGCTATCTACATGAAAATGTTTGTGTTCGGTGCCGGCTTTGCCGGACAGGGCGGCTGGGAATTCGATCTCGCGAATCTCGGTGCGCTGCTCGTTCTTGCAACGCACGGTGCAGGCAAGCTGTCCTGCGACGGATGCTATATGAAGAAAAAATAAGATCTGTGTCACATCAAAAAAGCCGCTCCGTCAGAAAGAACGGGCGGCTTTTTTGAATCACATTTCTTATTTCTGACACACGACCTGCCTGCATCCGTTGTCATCCTGCATGGTCGTGCCGGTCAAACCGGAGCGCTTGCAGATGCGGATGCCTGCATCCAGCTGGTCATCGGACGGGCAGGATGATGAAGCGGAAGACGCAGGAGCTTTGCAGGTCACTTTGCGGCAACCATCGTCGTCCAGGCTAATGCTTGCTGTCATATTGCGCGCCTTGCACTTTGTACCGAGTGCATTGATCACGGTGTCATCCGGACATGCTTTCACATCATCTCCCAGCGCTTCATCCATACAACGCACCATGCGGCAGACGCCAACGGTGTAGCTTTCATATTTCACCCCTTTTGCTTTGCAGGCACTGGCCTTGTTGCGCAGAGACACAATGGATGGGCACTCTCCCTGGGACGACACATTCTCAATACAACGCACCTGCCTGCAGCCGTTGAAATTGTAGTACTCGAATTTCTGATTCTTGCTTCTGCAGGCAACAGCCACTGCAGTCAGCCTGTCACCATCCGGACACGGACCGTTCAGCGATGCAAAAGACGATGATGAAGAAACGGATGAGGACGAGGAGCTGGCGGAAGACGGGGGTGTCATGCTGCAGCGGATCTGCTTGCAGCTGCTCGGGTCGAGATATGGATTTGCATACATACCGGCCCGGACACATTCCTTGCTCTGATGTTCCAGAGTCAGCTTGCTCGGGCATCCTGCTTTTATTTCCAGACACCGTCTGTTGTACTGATCTTTCATGCGCTGGTACGACAGTGTTCCCGGACGACCCTTCGACAGGATCTCGGTAATCTGTTCGCATGTCGCAGAGGAATTTTCGCCGTCAGCGGACACGGTGGCGACAGTGACAGTCGTCAGCAGAAGTGCCAGCAGAACCGTCAACGATGCGGAAGAAGGGATTTTCATGAGTAAAGAGGGAAAGAAGAGATATTTACTGTAGGTGAATCTACACGAGATTTCGCTTGCACTCAGGAAAAAAGAGGGGAAAATAGGCAGTGCTTTGGCGAGAACTCCGCCTCTGCCACGTCGCACACCCATTCAGCTCCGCTTCCGCGGACGCAGCTTCCCGCTTCTCTGGGACACATCATAAGAAATGGTGGATTTTTTTCTGTTCCGTCTCCGTGACGGCTTTTTCATCTACCCCCATTTCTATGAACTCCCTTGACACTCTCAACGACAATGAACTGAGCGATGAGCCGCAGGCTCTCATGAGGACAGTGATGTTGCAGCAGACTGTTATGCTCCCGAATGTGCCGGCACACGGACATTGTGTGTGCATGCAGCAGCCGACATTCATGATCCGCAAAACAATCTTCATCACATTGCTGACGCAGAAAAATGCGGCATCTCAAACAAAAGATCAGCCAGCACCACAGACACGGGAGACGGTAGAAAAGCCCGCGCAGGAAACTCCCGGCATCCGCCGCGAAAAAGCGATTGAATACATGCCGGCGCAGGGAGCTGCGTAACGACAAATAGGGGAGTCTCGTCGTGAGACTCCCCTTGCCGTGTGCAACCGTCGTTGACGGCTGCACTTGTTGTTACTAATTCGCATCTTCCAGTCGCGATCCAATGTCTTCTTCTATCTCGTCTTCAGTCTGGTTGCGCTGATCCGACCCATCACCGGTATATCGATCCTTTGTCTGATCGAATGTTGGGAATGGGTTGTTGATCTCAAGGTCTTGTGCAGTCAGCATAATTTCTCCTTCCGTGACACGAATGGTAAGCCAACAAGGGCGGCATACAGACTGCTCTCTGCATAACGCCATTGTCAGAGTGATGATGTAAAAGATCCTGTTACAAAAAAGAAGCGCCGGCTGGGAAGGGGAGCTGAGTCAATGTGTGATTGGATTCATCACGCACGCAGCTCACCTTCCGCCATAATAATGGTGGAACGAATGGAGCCGAGGACGATGGCCTTACTGCGCATGTAAGGCCATCGTACCGCCCTTTGCAGTCACGTCAAGATTATTCAATAATCGCCGCCGCTCTGGGCAGAATCGTCTGAAGCATCTGCGTAGTCCGCGTGTGGTTCGGGACCCGTTAACTCATCTGTATCAGGGCCAAAAATATCCGGGAGTGCTGATGCAGACCGATCGGGCTGAGGATATCTGTCACGCCCTTTCCAGGTAGTGGAACAAACAAGTTCCCATGCCTGTTTTCTGACAGGTCCTTTTACGGATTCCTGCACGGCAGTAATTGCAGCAGTATTTTCTGTTATCGCAGATGATGTGAGGATTGATGCAGGTATTGTGAGCTGTTCCATAAGTGAAGAAAGAAAAAGAAATACAAAAAATTCCGCTGAGCGGCGGGGGAGAGAAGTGCGAGTCTGTTATTTTTCTTAGTTCAGACACAGCGACTTCTTCCCCACTCTAAAGAGGGTAAACCAGAAGCCGTTGAAGCTGAGTACCTGTGCCATTCGTTTTCATTATGATTATTTTGACTGCGCTGTCAAATTTCCATCCTTCTGTTTTGGAGGAGTGTCCATATTCCAGAAAGACACGGACATGCTTCCTTTTGCCGGTATCACATTCTTGAATGTATTTTTGGGGTCCAGTGACAGATCAAAAGTCACATTATCAACCCTGTAGGAGGTATCTGCACTATCCGACGTGTGCAGCGCACCAATAATGGCACTGACTTTTTCGGGAGGAATCCGCAGAACATTTTCCCCCGCCTCAATCACCAGTGTGTCATCCGTATCGTATTCCATTTTCGTAATACCTTCTTCGCCTATATTGAATCGGATATTGTCTCTATGAACTTGAAAAAATCCCAGACTGATGGATCGCAGATAGAAAAAACGCCGGTCGACCTGAAGAATAAATCCGTCATCTATAAAACGAAATGGTACTTTTTCACCATTTTCTATTTCTATGGACGCTGTTGTAAACGCACTCTTGTTCGCTATCTGTTCCCCTGCAACAAGGGTGGTGCGGCCTCCCGGCACTCTCTGCGCCTCCTCTGTACGCGGAGACTTGCGCAGTGTCAAAAGAAGCGACATGCCTGCCACAATGAAAAGGGAGACAGTGCCGATCGTGCGCCTTTTTGGTGACGATGATTCTGCGTCGGGTTGTCCGATCGATTCTTCCGAGGCCCCGTCTTCGCGGAATTCCTCTGTCATTGATGCCGAGTCTACGCTGAACGTTTTCCGGCACAATACGGAATTTTTCTCAGGAGTTAGACCCGATGGATGTGATTCTGATGCGCTTTCCGCCTCCCCCTGTTTTTTTGTGAGACACCGGCACGATACTGTCGCCATCCGGAATATCCATCGAAAACTCGGCACTCACTTCATCAGATTCTTCCAGCAGCCGGTGAGCATCCGCCGGTTTCTTGTGAGCGGCTTTTTCCGGTTCTGCCTGCTTCGTGGTATTGCCGTTTTTCAGATGCACGACGGTCGCATCAAACGCACGGGCCACTGCGGCCTCGCGTGAAAAAATGGCGAGTGTGGTGCCCTTCTTCCGCATGTTGGTCAGCAGTTCAATCACAATGTTACTCTGTGCACTGTCGAGATTCTGCAGCGGTTCGTCAGCCAGAATCACCATCGGTGCGGTGATGATAGCGCGTGCAATGCAGACAAGAGAGCGTTCACTCACGCTCAAATCCTGCGGAAAGAGTGTCGCTTTGGACAGCAGATTCATCCGCTTCAGAAGGTCATTCGTATTCCGTCTGATCAGTGCCTCCGGTGCGCCAAGCAGTTCCAGCGGCAGTCCGACATTTTCTTCCACTGTCGCATGATTGAGCAGTACAGATTCCTGATAAATCACACCGACGCGGCGGCGGTAGAGTTGCAGAATGGGGGCCGGAAGAGTGCGTATGTTCACGCCATCGACATCCACACTTCCTTCATCCGGATCGTCTGCGCGGATCAGTAAACGCATCAGTGTTGTTTTGCCACTGGCACTGTCACCAAGCACACACAGACTCGCACCCGGATCAATCCGCAGCGAGAGATTGGTGAGCACCGCCTTCTTCCCATACGCCTTCGACACATTTTTCAGCGCGATCATGGCGTGCATCATACCAGTTCGCTTTTGAATTACGAATGACGAACCTCCTCATTCTGGGTTCCGGAATCTTTTCTTACACTTTCGCGGGACCACCAATCGGTTCCCGTTTTGCCATGCCCACTTCCCGCGGATATTTTTTATCAAGCGGTCCGGTTTTCCGGAACACCAGTAACTGTCGCGAGCCGAAGTCACCAGGCAAAGTATACGTGTGTGATGTGACCAGCTGACAACGCAGTGCGCGCTGTGCTTCGTCGCTCGCTTTCAGTTCATCATCAATATGCAGACTTTTCCAGACCACCACGTATCCACCGGTTTTCACAAACGGGCTGCAGTACTCCAGAAGAATATTCAAGGGGGCAACCGCGCGTGATGTCACCATCGAATACTGTTCACGGTATTTCTTCTTCTGACCCAGTACTTCGGCGCGGTCTGCAATTCCTAGGAAGTTCTTGATGCCGGCTTCTTTTGCAATGCGCGTGATGGCCGCAATTTTTTTGCCGATGGAATCGAGTCCTGTGCATTGTGCCTGCGGATAGAGAATGGCGAGAGGCAATAGCGGGAAGCCTCCGCCTGTCCCGATATCAAGTAACGTCGCGCCTGGTTCGTTCATCACCTCCGCGCAGTTGAGTTCCTGAAAGGCAACCGAGTCCAGAATGTTGCCGTACCAGCAGGCTTCTTCGGTGCGGAGCGCCGAGAGATTGATGTTGGCGTTTTCGGCCAGGAAGACGCGCATGAGGGTTCGGAGTTGTTCGTCGTGTTCGGAGGGGATGTGCATGGAGCAACTATAGGCAATAACCATCAATAAATCGATCTCACACAATATGTATACACTGCCATAATTCTCCATTCTCAATTCTCCATTCTTCATTACAATACACTCATGACCCACTCCATCCGCATTGCAGAATTTCTCCTGAACATCGGCGCTGTCCGCCTGTCCGTCCATCAGCCGTTCACATGGACCAGCGGGATCAAATCGCCCATCTATTGCGACAACCGCATGATTTACAGTCATCCCGAGGCGCGCAAAGCGGTGGTGGATGCCCTCGTTTCCCGTGTTAAAAATCTCCATATCCCCGCTGATGTCATTGCCGGCACCGCAACCGCCGCTATTGGCTGGGCTGCCCTGGTCGCAGACAGAATGGAGCTGCCGTTTGTCTATGTCCGCTCGAAAGCAAAAGAACATGGCGCACAGAAGAGAATCGAAGGAGATCTGAAGGAAAACCAGCATATTGTGGTGATTGAAGACCTTATTTCCACCGGCGGAAGCTCCGTATCCACTGCTGATGCTCTGCGCATGGAAGGAAAGGGGATTGTGACGGATGTGGTCTCTATCTTCAGCTACGAACTTGGTGCATCACACGAGAAAGCCCTGGAAGCAGGTCTTATTTTCCACCCGCTTTCCACCGTCACCACGCTCCTCCAGGTCGCACTGGATCAGGACAGAATTATTGACGAAGAAGCAGAGGAAATTGAGCGCTTCATCAAAGATCCCCAGCACTGGCACGCAGTCTAAGAGCTGGTCTGGAGATGTTACGGAAGGGTCAACAGGTGTTCTTTCATGTGTGTAAATGCCCGGATCCGGAATGATGCGGGCAAAGACGGAGTTCTGACCGTGAGAGAGAAATCCCGTTTGCAGACATTCAATCCACTCACCTCGGTTTTCATGTCCTGACCGTTCGCATCAATACCCACAATCTTACTGGCTGCAACTAGCTGGTAGCCGTATGTATCTTCTTGATCTGTGGTATCCGGCCATTCCATACCTTCCCATATCGTTCCTTCCAGGCAGGTATTCCACGTTCCGTACAGTTCTTTCTGCGGCGTCTGATTCATGAAAAACGACTGCCACCCCAGGGAAATCCTTTTTGTATCCGGTGTGAGTATGGCAATGGCAGGTTGTATGCCGACCAGTGTGCGGAATTTTCTGGTGGAGAACGGAGCATCATTTTTACTCGGAGGTGTTTGCTGTCCTTCGGACATGGTCCAAGGAAGAAAGCCTCCCTGTGAGCGGAAGGTAGGAGTGGTGTCAAAATGCTGCAGGTTTTCCAGGAAAATGAGCGGGTCACCGTTTTTATCTTTCAGTTCTTCCAGCATGGTCAGGATCGCACCCTTGTCCGGCATGATAAAGACCTCGCGATGAAATGCATTGCCGTTATGAAGCAGGATACTTGCGATCGAGTCTTGAATCTTCAGGTCTTCTCCAGGTTTTCGTGGCTGCAGGATAAAGCCATCCGCAGATGGTATGGGCATGGCATCGAGGTCTGTGCAGAGACGCAAAAATGCCCCGTCACTGCATTCGCCATCGGTGCCCGTTCTGTATTCCTGCAGCTTCTGACCAAGTTCGGGTGTTGTCGCGGTAATGTTGCAATGCAGTTGCCGCTCCAGAAGAGTCTTCATAGAGGTCTGTGCGTCCGGGGATGCAATCCGTCCGGGCAGTTCATGTTCGAGTTCCGTGAGGACTTCCGCCGCCACCTGCATGCGCTTGAATACTTCAATGCCCCCTCCGGATTCACGGGGAACAGACATCCATTGTTTTACTTCCGGGGGCAGGGGATTGCGGTAATCCAGTGCATTGCGGATAGCCTTCTCTATATGAGCCTGTGCCTGTTCACGCACAGCATGCTCTGCATCATCCAGCTGGTGTTTGTGCGTATCAATGACCTGTTTGAGTGCATCCAGGCACGTATGCCGTCCTCTTGCTGACTGACTGACGGTATTGACGGTATTTTTTGGTTCCTGGGCATGGGAAGGATCTGGAGTAAAACCGCTATATGCCATAGCAAATCCAGACAGGAGTGCATACAGGGTGGTGAGCCTTGGTGCGGATTCCTGCGTGTTCTGCCGGGCATAAGACGCCGACTCGAGTGACATTGGACATGGATTACGCTTGCCGAATCGCAGAGTCAAGACAGGTCCGGTCGGGTCCTTTGCTAGAGTTGATCCGAATGCCAAAATGCGTATGTAGAATTAGCATTTTTGTAAATATTGAGTATAAAATTTGTTCAATAAATATCCTCACAGAATACTGTCATTTTTGAGTGGATGGACAGTCATCTTAGAAAGAGCCTATACACCATTATAAGCTCTTAAAATGCAATAAACTTGACATTTATGCATAAAAGGTATAAAACTATCTAGTTCCATACAACCACGTTGGTTGAGTCTATGGGACGTTCGAGAACTACAGATCATTCAAATCATAGGTTCTGAAATTAGGAATTTCAGACTGATGTTGATGATCTTTCATGATAAACAAAAACTCGTTTCTCGGTGTTCAGTTGTTGAATAGCCGGTGAAAGAAGCGAGTGGCAGAACATGTTCGTAAAACCGTTTTTTTTCAGGAGAAGTCAGATGTTTATTCGCAATTTGGTCGTTGGTTTGTTCGCATCGTTCGTCACCGTAGCCCCCAAGGCCCGCAAGCAAAAGCATGTTGCGATTGCAGCGGAATTCCTCGAAGATCGTGCGCTCCTTTCCGCAACCATGCGTAAGGGGCCAACGGTCACTGGGAATCTCGACGGAGTCAACGCCCGCATCATGGCAGTCGGAGACGGTATCGTGCTGGCAGGCGAAACTGATACAGTCGCCCGACTGACGCTCTCAGCGTCTCGCTCCAAGTATTTCTTTTCTGGCTTACAGCAAGAATTGCAGGGCGGCGGGCTTCAGATCGCGGGGATGGGTATTTTGCATGGCAGCAATATCCTCGACGCCATCAACCCCAATGGAAATGGTTCCTCAGCGTACACAGGGTATTCGTTTGGCGCTATCAGCAAGAAGTCGGGGCAGTATAGCTTCGACATCAACCTGACCGCCAAGTCGGACACCGCAGAGTCGCTCGATGTCACGTTGAAGTTCCCTGAATTGAGTCTGCGACGCGGTCGTCGTTTGATTCAGTTGACGGGCTTGATCGGTGGACAGACGGCTATTACCGTCAAGGTTGGCGGGAATGGCACAAATTCTGGTGGCGGTGGCACTCCTGGCTTTACGGTGACGCCTTCAGGCGGATCATTTGATCCAACGGAAGGCAATTCCGATACCGGGACAATCGTCCTCACCAAGAAGCCGCTTGGAAACGTAACCATTATGGCGACGTCGACAAACTCGGATATTACCATTACGCAGGCATCGTGGACATTTACGCCTGATAACTGGAATGTTCCGCAACAAGTGACAGTGAACGGACTCGAAGATTCGGACAGCATTGATGACACGGGAGACATTCGTTTCTCCATCGTCGATGCCAACTCGTCCAATGAGTACGACGTTGTTTTGGACCAGGTCTTTACGGCCATGGTGCATGACAACGACACTGTCATCGGCCCCACGCCGCAGTTGATTACGAGGGAAACGGGTGATACTCGAGTAGATGAGACAGGTCCGAATAATACGGACGAGATCTTCTATCGTTTGTCTGCCCAGCCCTCGGGCAACGTCACTGTGAATGTTATGTCCTCGGACACAACAGCGGGAACCGTCGGTCCTCAGACACTCACGTTCACGCCATCCAATTGGATGACTGAGCAGAGAGTCATCGTGACAGGCGTCCCTGACGCAGACCAGATGAATGAAACCTTCACCGTACAGGCGACCTCGTCGGTCGGTAACAGTACGGTGGGTGTGACGGTCATCGACGTGACGCCGAATGAGGTGTCATGGGACGCGGTGCAACTGTACTTCGTCAACCCCGTGAAGCTGATTTCGATCAGCGGATTCAATTCCGTCTTCGCGGGAGAAGAAATGCAGATCTTGGCCGACTTGAATCACGACGGTAACGCTACGGAGATCATCAGCCCAATTTTCATGGGTGACACGAACGGTGGTTTCATCGGTACGCCAGTGCCGAATGCTTACCAACTCACGGGTGGTACCAGTGTTCAGGTCCGATTCTGGGACCCTGCAGATCAGGGTTTCCGGAACGCAAACGGCATCTCGGTTCACTACCTCGATGCCAGCGGTACGCTGCACGAAGTCACAGTCAATTCCCCGGAGGTTACACTCCAGGGACCCGCATTGATCATCACGTAAAATTCCAATTTCAAACCTAGATAGGAGAGTTCTCGAAACATTTCAATCCCCCGGCCTGTACTCGTTGTATAGGTCTGGGGGATTTTTTTATGCCTTAGAACTGCTCCAAAAAGCGCACGTCTCCTTCGTAGAACCCGCGCAGGTCGGCAACGCCGTACTTAATCATAATCAATCGCTCGATGCCGAAGCCAAAGGCAAAGCCGCTCCAGACGTTTGGATCAATGCCGACGTTTTTCAGGACGTTCGGGTGAATGAGGCCGCAGCCTCCTACTTCCAGCCAACGGCCGGACCCTTTCTCGCCTTCTTTCCCAAGCCAGCGGATATCGAGTTCCAGCGAAGGCTCTGTGAAGGGGAAGTAGCTCGTGCGGAAGCGGAGTTCAATGTCCGGAGAGAGCAATTCCTTCACTGCTTCTGTCATGACTGCTTTCAGGTTCGCAACCGAAATATCTTTCCCGACCATCAGTCCTTCGAACTGGTGGAACATGGGTGAGTGTGTGGCGTCGCTGTCTTTGCGGTAGACGCGTCCCGGGCAGATGGCACGGAAGGGAGGCTTATGTTCCTTCATGTAGTGAATCTGCACCGGAGAGGTGTGCGTGCGCATCAGTTTGCCGGGTTCGCCCTTTATCCAGAACGTCGCCTGCATATCCATAGCGGCGTGATCTTTTTCGAAGTTCAGGAGATGAAAGTTTTCTTTCTCGGACTCGAGCTCATTATTCCGCGCGACATCAAATCCCATGCGTCCGAACACGTCTTCCACTTTGCGGATGAATTCCGGAATGAGGTGCAGATGGCCCTGCTGCTTTTTCGGGAGGCGCAGGGTGACATCAATCTTGTCGGTGTCTGCCAGTCCGGACATTTTTTCGTTCGTGAAGGTGGCGCGCTTGTCAGCAATTGCCCCTTCGACTTTCTTTTTCCACTCATTCAGTTCCTGTCCCTTCGTTTTCTTTTCCTCGATGCTCAATGCACCAAGGGCTTTCATGGCATCCGTCAGGACGCCGCGTTTTCGACCCAGGAGATCAAGTTCGAGGGTATCGAGATCGGCTGCGTTTTTGCAGGCGGTGATCTGCTCAATGTAGGTTTGCCAGTTGATGGCGGTTTTGGACATGGGCTGAGTATAGGGAAATTCTCTTGTTGGAAGAAGTGATTCATCTGTGCGTTCTTTTTATTCCTGAAAGCCGAAAGCTAGAAGCTGAAAGCTCACCTCAATGCTGCAGTGCTAACTCGATCAACAAAAATGCCACATAAATCAGTACCCCGATCCACCAGTTTAAAATTCCAAGCAGGTGAAAGAGAATGAGAATTACCGTTGCGAGTGCCAGGAAGACTCCCTGCCGGAGCGAGATGCCGAGGATTTTTCCTTCATCCCACGCGTGTACCGGGAACCATTTCCAGAGCACATAGAGAATGAGCGTGCTGATAGTCGCAATGCTCAGGAAGATGCTCAGAAAAAAAGCGGGCAACGCCTGAATGGGGGAGAGCAGAGGACTGATGCGCAGGAGAATAGCTATCAGTGAGGTGACCGAGAGCAGTGCCGCGACGATGATGCTGTATAAGAGGGTTGTCATGAGAAGAAAATTTTCCGTATTCCCTCTCCCGGGGCAAGTCGTTGGGGTAGGGAGAGGGTGGCCCAATGGGCCGGGTGAGGCAGATTATTCAATCAGAATTTTGTTTCATAGAAGCAAGATGCTCGCCGAGTCCTTTGAAGTCATCGAAGAGTGCCTGGCGCAGGCCAGGATTATGCAGTGCGGCAGCCGGGTGGTAAATCGGGAATACGGTGATGGCATCAGATTTTCCTTCGGCTTCGCGGATAGTGTGGGCTTTGCCGTGGGCTTCGCTGATGCTCATTTTCGTAAAAAACTGCGTGAGCGCATGACGGCCGAGCGGCACAATCAGTTTTGGCTTGATGATTGCAATTTCCATCTGCAGAAATGGCAGACAGGCCGTTTTTTCTTCCGGTGTCGGGTCGCGGTTTTCGGGTGGGCGGAATTTCACGACGTTGGTGATATACACATCCTCCCGCTTGAGCCCGATGGTTCCGAGCAATTCATCCAGCAGTTTTCCCGCCTGTCCGACAAACGGAATGCCCTGTTCATCTTCTTTCTGTCCCGGCGCCTCTCCAATAAACATAATCTCGGCTTTCGGATTTCCATGACCCATCACCGGATTGGCGGTTTTTGTGAGTTCGATTCCTTTCCAGGCGTTGAGTGCGGTGCGGACGTCGTCGAGCGTGTGCGGCATGGGTGAGATAGTAGCATGACAAATCGCGGATCACACTTATCTTGTTGCGTGATGGTGGAGCTTACGAGATTCGAACTCGTGACCTCTTCCATGCCATGGAAGCGCTCTAGCCAGCTGAGCTAAAGCCCCACGAAATGCGAAATGGTGCACCCGGCAGGATTTGAACCTACGACCCTCAGCTCCGCAAGCTGATGCTCTATCCAGGCTGAGCTACGGGTGCACAAAAAAGCTCAAGCAGCCTAGCAGGCGTCGTTGCAGCATTCAATGGGAAGAAAAAAGCCCAAAACGGGGAAATGGACTGGTTTATTGTCAAAAATGACTTAAATGTTAATATATGCGTATGCAATTGGAAAGAACACTTTCAACTGAAGAAACAGACGCAGAACCTAGATTAAGTGATGAAGATCAGGAGTTAATCGACACCTATCACAGAGATTATCCGGGAGTGATGCGTGGCCAATTGGCAACTCAGAATCAGAAGCTGTATTTAGCGATGTATAGAAGAATATTACTGGATTGCGTTCCTGTAAGGCCCCGCTCTCCAGTGAAAGCCAAAGCTCCCATAAAAAGTCGCCGCATTATCAACGATCCAGTGATGTACTATCACATGCTCTATGCAAATGTGACGAAGGCTGCATTGTCTAAAAAAGATCCTTTTCTGTATGAACAACTGAAAAAAATGGGAAAATCAGATATTGTCCCGAACAAATACCAGAACCCTTTAGATGACTATTTGGATAATTTTGCCCACCTAGATCAAACACAGCTGCGCAAGGAACAGCCATCTCTCTACCAGCGTCTTTGGCGGAAGGGCTTGCTGAAGAACGTCCCCAAGAAAGATTTTTATGAGGAATGATTGTGACCGAGAATCAACCGCTCCACTTCCTGAATCGTCTTTTCCAGCTGCCCGTCAATATTAATCACCTTGTGAGTGCATCCATCTGCAAACGCCAGTTCTTTCTCCATGCTCGCAATCCGCCGTTTGAGTTCGTCATCAGAAATCGGTGCGCGTTTCTGAATGCGGCGTACCAGCTGCTCGGTGTTTTCCGGCAGAATGAAAATTGACTGGAGATGATACGGAGCGCTGCCACCTGCAAACAGGGGATTGCCGCTGATGCTCTGGAAGCCCTGTACATCCACTTCGCGAACGACTGTCTTTCCCTGTTGGATCATCGGGACAATCTCCTCGACCATTGTGCCGTAGTGACCGACGCCGTGGACGACGGCGGTTTCCAGGAATTTGCCGTTTTTCTCCATGTCCGAAAACTCCTCTTCTGTCACAAAATGATAGAGCTCCGTTCCTTCGCCATCGCGCCTTTGGCGGGTTGTAGCGGAGCGCGGGAAATGCAGTTCTGGGTGTGTTGCCCGTAAACGCTTGAGAATGACACTTTTGCCAACGCCGCTGGGGCCTATCAGTAAAACTAACTTACCCTGAGCGGAGCCGAACGGGTTGCCTGTTTTGGTCGTATTCTGGCTGTCCATAGGGGGATTCTACCCGATCATATCCCCTTGTCCAAAAGCGTAATTTTTGCTACAATAAAGGGTTCCGTTCCTTTTAAAACAAAGACCCTCCGCAGGGAGAAGAGACTGGTTAAAACATCCCCATAACCAATAACCCGCCCCTCCTCCCTGCCTCGCGGCTGACCACCGCGTCGATTCCTCTTCGTGAGGGATCATCCACAAACACCAACACACACGCTTTCCCCGGCTTCAAAGGGGCAAACCCAACACAAACATACACGGGACGGTGCGCCCATTACGCATCACCGTGGTAGGGGGTCTGCAGTTTGGTCACTGCTCGCACCTTAGGCACACGCGTGCTTAAGAGCTCTATCCCCACTCCACTCCGCGCTTTCCATCTGAGAGCATAGAGTGGAGTGGGGATTTTTTATGGGTTCTCAATCCAGAACCGCATCACAGCGTCTCCATCAACCTCAATGATGTCCTGCAATTCGCCACCGTTCTTTTCGATAATCCTCCGCGAGCCGAGATTGTTTTCATCACATGTGAGAAGTGCCCGGTGGATACCCAGCTCTTTTGCTTTCTGTAATGCAAGACGCAGAAGCTCCGTTCCGTAGCCCTTTTTTTGTTCGGATGGTCGGATGGAATAGCCAATATGTCCATTGCGTTTCTCCAGTGCCGGCGTCAGGTAGTGCCGGATATTCACAATGCCGATAACACGCTGATCGTCGATGAGCCAATAGGAGTGTGAGGGAACCCATCCCTCCGGAAGATTCTCGCCCCGGGCAGACTGCTCCATCCGATCAATGGCATCTGCAACTGTTGTAAACGGAGTACCCATGTTAAAGCCGTGAATAGGCTCTCCTTTAAATTCCAGAACTGCTTCCTCAAAGCTTTCTGCATAGTCCATTGATGGTTCAATCAATTCCATACAACCAAGTATATCATCATCCCAGTTCCCATAACCCATAACCAATAACCCATAACCAAACCAGTCCACCAAAAACTTCCGACAGCTCTGAAATATCCCTATACTTGCATCATGCCCCGCGCCAAAATCGCTGTCCTCTACGTGGGAGGCTCCATCGGCATGATCCGCAACCAGAAGACCGGTCGTATGGAAACGCTCGAGTCACTCGCGGAAATCCACCGGTTTCTGCCGGAACTCCAGCGCGAAGTGGCGCTCCAGTTTTTCTCGGTGTCGAACATCGGCTCATCCGAAGTGACGAGCACGGAGTGGGTGGAGATCGCTGATCTGATCAAGAAACACTACGACGAATTCGAAGGATTCGTGGTCATCCATGGCACAAACACCATGAGCTACACGGCTGCCGCACTCTCGTTTGCATTCCAGAATCTCAGCAAGCCGATCATCCTGACCGGTGCCCTGATGCCGATTGACGACCTTGCGAGTGACGGACGACTGAATTTGATTTTCGCGATCCGCGCCGCACAGCTCGATATTGCAGAAGTCTGTATTGTCCTCGGTCCCACGATTCTGCGCGGCTGCCGATCGGTAAAAGTCGAGCAGTCGATTCTCCAGACATTTGAAAGTCCGCATTTCCCGGCGCTCGGCAATTTTGGCACGAGTGTGCATCTGGAACCATGGCGTACGGTGCGTCGCAAGCGGACGCTTGATGCCAAGATCGGTTTCGATACAAACGTGCTCTCACTTACGCTGCATCCGGGTATTCCGGCTGCACAGTTTGATGCGCTGCTCTCTGCCAAACCACACGGCATCATCATCCGTTCGTACGGACAGGGCATGCTTTCCGAAGAATTGTTCCCGTGGCTCCGGGAAGTCACAAAGCAGGGGATTCCGGTCGTCATCGCGTCACAGATGCTGCGTGGCCGCATAGATATGCATCTCTACGACAAGCAATTGTTCCTCGAAGAAATCGGTGTGATTTCCGGGAATGACATGACATACGAATGTGCCGTGGTGAAGCTGATGTGGGCGCTGGCACAAACGAGGAAAATCGAGAAAGTGAAGAGTATCCTGGAGAAAGATTTGGTTGGGGAACTGAGTTCGAAATTCTGAGCTCGTTTGTACACTCTACATTCTCAATCCGAATAAAATTCAAAAATAAAAAATAGTTCAAAACAAAATTCCATTTCACCAGAATTTAGTATTTCGAATTTTCCCCCTATTTCCCTTCTCCCTCTTCATCGTCTCGTTCATGTTCCTCCATGAGCTTCTTGCCGACAATCGAACCAATCGCACCACCGATAATCAAACCCGCAATAACGCGCTTTGCGATGTGATTGTCCTTTGCCTTCTTTTTCTTCTTGAATGGCCACATGTACTGCATTGTAGCAGACATTCGAAATCCGAAGCACGAAATCCGAAAGAAAATGAAGTCCCAAACCCAATAATCAATAACCAGTCACCCCCCGTCACTCGTCCCACTCAATCTCTGGATAGTCTTTAAGATAGTGCAAAATGATGGTTTCGAGCTCTTCAAGTTTTTCCGGCGTTCTTGCTTCAATACAAATAGAAATGCGCGGAGAGGTATTGCTCTGACGGATGCCCACCCACGCCCCGTCGCCGAATTCAATGCGGGCGCCGTCCATGGTTTCCACGTCGTGCCGTTCCTGGAAATGTTTCGTGATTCTCTCCACAACATGGCTCTTGTGCTCGTCTGCAACCGTCGGTCTGCGTTCGGGGGACTGGTAGACTTTCGGGAAAGCCGCAAAGAGTGAGGATAGGGGGCCGTGCCCTGACTGCAGGATTTTGAGAACGCGCAGAGATGCCACGAGAGCATCATCAAATCCAAAGTAGTCTTCGCCACAGAAGAAATGTCCGGACTGTTCGCCGCCAAGCTTCGCTTTGTGTTCGCGCATGGCGTTTTCCACAAACGAGTGACCGACTTTGCAGAGAACCGGCTTGCCGCCCCAGGCGCTGATTTCTGTTTTCAACACGCCGGAGTTGCTCACAGTAAAGACAACCGGTGCACCCGGGAAACGCGAGAGGTGATCCTGTGCGAGGAGAAGCAGAATGTCATCCGCCGAGCGGATCATGCCGCGCTCATCCACCAGCCCCATACGGTCGCCATCACCATCAAATCCGAAACCGAGCCGGGCGCCGGTATCCTGCACTGTGCCCTGCAACTCACGCAGTGTTTCCCACTTGCTGGGATCTGCAGGATGATTCGGGAATGTGCCGTCCGGTTCTGTGTAGAGTTCTGTGACGGTTGCGCCAACCGCCCGCAACACATCGCAGTAGACAGGCCCGGCAACACCGTTACCGCTATCCACCGCAATCGACATGCCGTCGCCGACTCCTTTGAAGAGCGTAGCCAAGTGTGTGACGTACGGCGTGATGGCATCTATCTCCAGAGACGTTCCTGATCCCTTCAGGAATCGTCCTTCCTGAATGCGTGTGTGCAGACGCTGCAGATCGTCTCCGGCGAATGCATCCGCATCAGCGGTGCAGAGCTTGAGTCCGTTGTCGTGGGCGGGATTGTGACTCGCGGTGACCTGAATGCCGCCGTCGAGTTCCTGTGTGCAGATGGTGAAATAGTTCACCGGACTCGGCGTCTGGCCAATCAGCAGGACATGACAGCCGCTTTCGATCAATCCTTCCACCACCGCTCTCTCAAAATCCGGCCCATGCGTGCGTGCATCGCGGCCGACACAGAGGACGGGGTGTTCTTTGCCTGTGCGCTCGCGGACTTCGCTGCCGAAAGCCTGGCCGATCAGCCGGCAGCCTTCTTTGGTCATCTGTTCATGAGCGCGACCACGGATGTCGTACGCGCGGAAAATGCGGGGGTCGATAGACATGAACCCAGAGTAATGCAGACCGTGCGCGTATCCAACAAAATTCTCTCAGGAAACGGT
Source organism: Candidatus Peribacteria bacterium (assembly GCA_023038255.1). NCBI lineage: Bacteria > Candidatus Peregrinibacteriota > Candidatus Peribacteria > Candidatus Peribacteria bacterium. Next base: position 448,117 of record CP082927.1, read on the forward strand.
GTTGCCTCCGCCCATCACGCTCAGGATAAAGTTGATGATGGTATAGCTCAGAATAATGATGAGCAGACCGATGAGGGCACGGATGATGAGATCCTTGGAACTCTTGTACTCGTCATCATTCCCGAAGTTCACAATCATGCGGACACCTGCGTAAATGACGATGGCCACCGCGATGAGTGCAAGGAAGGACAGAAGGTTTGAAATAATCACCGTCACGCTGGTGATAATCGCTGTTGCATCACCTCCACCGCCCATTTCTCCGAGCGGCTGCAGATCGACAACACCGAGTGTCAGTTTGATGGCCGGGAGCAGGGAAATCATCAGGACGCCGGACGCGATACCGAAAATCGTCTGACGCATGTTCGTCACCTCCTCTTCTTTTCCAAAGCTGCCGATAGCGCGGATGACACTGACAATAATCATCAGCACACCCAGAGCCGCCATGGCGACAAGGAACCAGTTCACGAGTCCGTACACAGTTGCATTCAGACGTCCCGCACCTGCAGCGTTGAGAATGCCTTCGGTGTAGAATGCTTTCACAAGTTCCTGGCTGATATAAATAAGCATGATACCAATCAGCGTTGCGGAAATTGTGCGCTTTGCAGTCGCCAGTTTTCCCTCGTCTTCGCTCACGACAAGACTGAAGCCGGCGCGGACAACAAGGAAAATGCCGGTCGGGAGAATAATGCCCCAGATGGCGGCAACAACACCGCCTGCAATACCTTCAATGCCACCTCCCCATCCTGCACCCGTGAAAGACGGCAACAGGCCCGCGCCGACGCGTGTCACGACACCGCCGAGCCCTTGGGCATGCGCCTGTTCGACAAAAATCAGAGAGAGGAGCCGGTTGAGGAAAGAGAGTGCGATCATGACAGGAAGGAGAACCCACCCGGGTTCAGCTGGATAATGAAATTCACAATGGTGTAACTGGTGAGCATGATAATCAGTCCGATGACCGTTCCGAAAATAGTTTTCTTCGCTTTGTCTTTCAGTCCTTCATCAGTCGATACCACCAGGAAGAGTCCCGCGACGATGAATGTCAGCACGGAGAGTCCGCCAATAAGGACAATCAGGAAGTTGGCAATACCGATCATCTGTACCGCAAGATCAGACGATCCGCCTGAACCAGGCAGGAAGTCCGAGACCACCGTTGTCGCAAGCGTGATGATGGCGACGCCAATAAGCGTGTGGAAGAAACGCTGCTTCTGTTTTTCAATTTCCGAATCCTGACCCTGCAGAATAATCAGGCGGATACCCTGATACACCACGACCGCAGTCAATGCTGTTCCGACCATCACGCGCATAAAGAAGACAATAACATGCAGCGTGTCGCCCACCACGGCAGGGCTCACAAGCACGCCGGAGTTATCTGTTCCGTATGTTCCAAACGGCTGACCGACAGCCTGCACAATGAGAGTCGCAAGCGTCACAATGGCAGCACCTGCAATACCATAGGTGTAGGCACTCTTCACTTCTGAAATCGTACTTTCATCCGAACTTTCCATCATCAGACGGATGCCGTACTGGGTGAAGAGGAGAATGGCTGCTGCAGAAAAAACCAGACGCGCACCGTTGAAGAGCGTGGTTTCTACATACATTGCCGCGCCCAGTGAACCGCCACCCGGACAGTAAAGCGACGTGATGAAACACACAGTACTGAGATTCACCGATGTTGCGACCGGTTCCACTGCCAGAAACCCGGTTTCCGGAAGCAGTATTCCAACCAAGCCGGTGAGGAGAGCGAGTGGACGGAGAATGCGCATAAATCCATTAATTATAGCAGAAACAGCGTTTTGGCGCAATTTGTACTTTTAGATCATACGATGCTCTATATGCCGTTAAAATCAGGTTTCAGCCACAAATAATCCACCATTTCCTAGAAGCTGAAAGCAAAAAGCTATAAGCTATCCTCATGCAACAATTCTCCACATCCTCCTCACGTCCCATCGTCTTTTCAAGCGGCGCAGAAGCGCAGGTCTATTTTCTCTTTGCTATAGCCATGGGATTGACCGCTCTGGGTACATTGATCGGCATACAGACGTTCCAGTACCTCTCATCCCCACTGCTGATTACCTGTGTCATTGTGGAATTGCTGATTATTTTGACAGCATCCATGTGGACCTACATGCAGCCCTTGAAATATATCCTGTTTGCTGTTTTTCCGTTCCTGTCCGGTTTCACGTTTACGCCGTATATCATGAGTATTCTGGCGAATTACGTGAATGGAGGATCTATCCTTCTGAATGCATGCATCAGCACTGCCCTCATGGCGATGGCATCTGCCGTCTTTGCAAAAACGACAGCGGTGAATTTGTCCGGATTCGGGCGTTTTCTCTTCTTTGCAGTGCTCGGATTGCTGTCTTTCGGCATCCTGCAGATCTTCTTCCCGGGCCTGCGGACTCCGCAGCTGGAAATGCTTCTCTCAGGTGCGGGAATTCTCGTGTTTGCGGGCTTTACGGCCTATGACCTGCAACGCATCCAGACGATGTCCCGGCATGGCCAAAACCCCTTTTTGCTGGCCATAAATCTCTATCTCGACATTTTCAACCTGTTTCTTTATATCGTCCGGTTTATGCTGGCCATTTCCGGAGACAGGCGATAAAGGGAATCTGCCCGTATATTCAGCAGAATTGCCCTTTACAGGGCTCTTCCAAATCTCTACTCTAGGCGAACCTTACTGATTCCGCCCCATGTCAAAGCGTCCTACACCCAAGAAAAAGAGAGCCAAGCGCGCAACCCGCATGCAGCACTCTCATTACATCTCTCTGGAGGTGGCACGTTTGCGTGAGCGTCAGAATTCGCCGTATAACACCCCTGCAGAACCGAAGAACGCAGGAGACAAGGCTCTCAAGAGCATTACAAGAATCAAGGCCTAAGCCTTATTTCTTCTTGAATCAGCCGTTTTTTTCTTCACCCCACCATGGCTCGCAGACGTCATCTCTCCCGAATAGCCGTCATGCAGGCACTGTTTGAGCGTGAAAACCGCCCGGAGGTGGATGTGCATCAGTCTCTTCTTTTAAATGAAGCGGAGCTGGGGGATATGGATACGCCTTTTGCAGAAGAACTTCTGAAAGGTGTGGTCGATCACTACGACGAACTGTGTACCTTGATCCAGGAACATGCACCGGGATGGACACTGGAACGCATGGACCCTGTTTCCCGTTGCGTCCTTTGTATGGGTGCGTACGAAATGCAGTATGCAAAAGATGCACCACCTGCCGTCATCATTAACGAAGCGATTGAGATTGCCAAAGAGTTCGGAACGGACGAATCAGGAAAATTCGTGAACGGAGTCCTGAACGCCATGATCCAGAAATAGTTAGACTTCAAGGTTTTCGTTTTCAGTTCTATACTCGGCACATGCAACCGTCCTCAAACACCAACGCCACCTCCAATTTTCTCGCACTCGAAAAGACGATCGATTTCCATTTCCGGAATCGTGAACTTCTGGTACAGGCTCTCACACACCGCAGCTCTGTCCGCGAAAGCAAACGGAGCGGCCACAACGAACGCCTGGAATTTTTGGGAGATGCGGTGTTGGAACTTGCTGCAACTGAGTATCTGTACCACCTCTCCGAGAAGCCCGAAGGTGAATTGACCAACTGGCGCTCCGCACTCGTGCAGCGTGAACACCTCGCAGCCGTGGCCCGCGACATCCAGCTCGGCGTACAGCTCATGCTCAGTCGTGGGGAGGAAGCAAGCGGCGGCCGCGACAGAACGTCGACACTTGCGAACGCTCTGGAAGCGCTTATTGGAGCCATTTATCTCGATAAGGGCTTTGAGGCTGCGAAGCAATTCTGCTTCACATTTATTCTCCGCAGACTCGAAGGACTTCTGGCAGCCGGCAAAGACCGTGACGAAAAGAGCGTGTTCCAGGAACGTGCTCAGGAAAAATTCGGCATCACCCCGCACTACGAAACCATCGATGCGGTTGGCCCGGACCACAACAAAGATTTCACCTGCGCGGTATTCATTGGGGAAGAGAAAGTGGCGGAAGGAAAAGGAAATAGCAAGCAACGGGCGGAGCAGGCGGCGGCGAAGGCGGGGCTGAAGGCGAAGGGGTGGAAGTAAGATCTTATTTTTAGCTAAACCAAAACTTCCTCTCCCCCAGAGCGGGAGAGGAGCGAGGAGAGGGTTGCTTGCTGAATACAATCCAACACTCTTTCTAAATCATCAAAAACTTCCTGATTAGTAAATCTCAAAACAGTGAACTTCTGTGCTACTAAATATTCTTCTCGTAATCGGTCATACTTCTGCTGATATTTATGGATTTCTCCATCAACTTCAATAATAAGCCGTGCTTCAAAGCAGATAAAATCAACGATGAAGTGGTCTATAGAGACTTGTCGTCTAAATTTATAACCCATTATTTTCTTGCGGCGCAATTGAGTCCAGAGCCGAGCCTCTGCAGATGTTTGCTTTCGCCGAAGGCGTTTTGCGAATTCGGTGTTTCTTACCATAAGCGGGTATTCTCCTTCTCCCTAACCCTCTCCCGCAAGGGGAGAGGGGACGGTCGTACACTTAATAAACCTTTTGCTTATATTTATGGTATTTCTCAATCGTCGCCTTCACCGGCTCAAACAAATTCTTTGGCAAACTGTCCAAAGAAACCCACATCCATTTCTCCCAATCCTCAGAAGGCTTGTCCAGATTCAGTGCACCATTCACAGCTGCGAGGCACCCAATGCCTATATAATGATTTCCGAAGGCAAAATTTTCATGCACACCGAGAATGGTCATCGATGTTAGTTTTGCATCAAAAAGATCTTGAAGATTGCGCATGACTGCAGCCTCAATCGTTTCTTGAAATCGGATATCATCACCAGGGAGGCCATATAATTTCTCCTTTCCCTGAAGCCATTTTTCTGAGGGCATCCCCAGAAGGACTTGTTCATCTTTAATAATCAGGACATCAGTATTCACATGAGGAAATTTGTCCATATCCTAAAAGTCGAAACCTAGAAGCTAAAAGCTCATTTACCCCTTCATCTTAATCTCAATATCCACACCGCTCGGCAGGGACAGAGACTGGAGGGCTTCAACTGTCTTGAAGGTTGTTTCGGTCAAATCGATCAAACGGCGGTGTGTACGCATTTCGTACTGGTCGCGGGCGTTCTTGTGGACGAATGTCGACTTGTTGAGGGTGAATTTGCGGATGTTGGTCGGCAGTGGAATCGGGCCATGCACAATGGCACCGCTGCGCACTGCAGTATCGATAATCTTGGCTGCTGCTTCATCCAGGACACGGTGGTCGAAGGCGCTCAGACGGATGCGGATACCAGAAATACCGTCAGCCTTCTTTTTGGAGGGCTTTTCCGCCGGCTCTGCTGCTTTGGAGGCTTTCTTGGGAGAAGCCTTTTTTTCGAGGTCCTTGGGGGTTTTTGCAGTCATAGCCTAGAGGAGAAAGAACAGGGATGGGGGTAAAAAGGGTTTTTTGAGGGGCGCAAGATAGCGCCCCTCAAACCCATTTGCAAGCTTATTTAACGATCTTGGTTACAACGCCGGCTCCGACGGTGCGTCCTCCTTCGCGGATAGCGAAGCGGGAACCTTCTTCCAGAGCGACTGGAGCGCCCAGGGAGACCGTGAATTTGACGTTATCACCCGGCATGACCATTTCCACGTTCTCAGCGAGTGTCACAGATCCAGTCACGTCCGTTGTGCGGATGTAGAACTGAGGCTTATAACCCTTGAAGAACGGTGTGTGGCGTCCGCCTTCCTCTTTGGTGAGGATATACACTTCAGACTCGAAGTCTGTGTGCGGCTTGATGGAACCCGGCTTAGCCAGAACCTGGCCGCGCTCGATGTCCTCGCGCTCAATACCACGGAGGAGAAGACCAACGTTATCTCCAGCCATTCCGGAATCCAGGAGCTTGTGGAACATTTCAACACCTGTACAGACGGTCTGCTTTGTCTCGCGGATGCCCACGATTTCGAGCGGATCGTTGATGTTCACAACACCCTGTTCGATACGGCCTGTAGCCACTGTTCCGCGTCCCTTGATGGAGAACACGTCTTCCACGGACATCAGGAACGGCTTATCAAGCGCGCGCTGAGGATCCGGGATGTAGGAATCGAGCGTATCGAGGAGTTCCTTGAGCTTTCCGATAGCTTCTGCGTCACCTTCGACTGCCTTGAGGGCAGAACCGCGGATGATCGGGGTCTTGTCTCCCGGGAAGCCGTTCTTTGTGAGCAATTCGCGGATTTCCTCTTCCACAAGCTCGATGAGCTCAGGATCCTTCACCATGTCACACTTGTTGAGGAAGATGACGATGTACGGAACGTTCACCTGGCGAGCCAAAAGAACGTGTTCACGAGTCTGGGGCATTGGGCCGTCTGCTGCGGAGACCACGAGGATGGCACCGTCCATCTGAGCGGCACCGGTGATCATGTTCTTGACGTAGTCGGCGTGTCCCGGACAGTCAACGTGCGCGTAGTGGCGCGTTGCGGACTCGTATTCGACGTGTGCGGTGTTGATCGTGATACCGCGTTCACGCTCTTCTGGAGCGTTGTCGATCATCGAGTAATCCTTCTTTTCCCCTTCGGGAGAGAAGTTCATAGAGAGCGCTGCAGTCAGCGTGGTCTTTCCATGGTCAACGTGACCGATGGTTCCCACGTTTACGTGCGTTTTGTTGCGCAGGAATTTCTTAGCTTCAGCCATACGGTAAGGGGAAGAAAAAGAGAAATAGAGATCCAGTTTTCCGGTACCAAATTGTTCAAATGGTCCTTGAAAGCTGGGGTAGTGTAGGGAATTGGCAGTTGCGGGTCAACAGGGATTCAGAAGAGGGAAAACGCATAGCAGGGAAGAAATTAATTGCTGTAGGCAGTACTCCGGATGACCGATTCCTGCTGCTCGATCCAGAAGAATTCCTGAGAGGTACCGGAATCACCATCTAACCAGCGGATGTGGCTGGACTCACTGCTGACACCTTTCAATGTGGCATCTGTGAAGGAATCAAGCGAGACCTGCAGCGTGGATCTGCCGAAGAAGGCTGTATCCGTATCGGTTACTTCTCCTTCGAGAACAAGGACAGAGGAAGATGATGGCGGAAGAATCGTGTTCACCGCTCCATCCGCCATATTCCAGCAGGCGACGTGGAATGTGGATGCGCCCTCCGTGTAATCCAGCACGGAACAGGGTGTTTTGGTCGTTGTATCGGCCCGGTTATACAACTTGAAGCTGTTGGGATTCATCTGGATGTTTGCCAGATTGACGGTGAAGATCAGATCCGTGATGGTTGCTTTGTTGAGGCCGTTCTTTGTATTGCCGTTGTATGGTGCGAAGAAGCGGAAGTGCCCGATAGGCGCAACGCCGCTCGGGATAGCGGTGCCATCAACTTCCCAGCTGGCATTTTCCACTTTGCTGAATCTCTGCAAAAGGATTGTGTGGATGGTACTCGTCACAGCCTGATGTATGCCTGGTGTCGGTGTTCCTATAAAGAACTCACCCTGGTCTACCGAGTCTCCGTTGGAAATGGTCAGCAGATTTTGAGAGGTGACGCCGCGGGCTTCCACAACGCCGGGAAATCCGGGATCCAGCGAAATACCAATCTCCTGGCCGCTCACTGCACCCTGTTCGTCAGACTTCAGCTGTGCTTTCACGCTGAGTTCCATGGGAGTACCCGGGAGAACAGACAGTGCGGGATTGAAGGTGACACAGAAGGCACTGTTACTGACAGACGGGCATTTTGTCTTCTGTGCATAGCCGACAACCCCTGTATAGCCGGATGCAAAGACCTGCAGGTGATCTATGCCACTGAAACCATTACCCGGAATAAAGAATGCCATCTTGGACACAGAGATTGTTTCACGCTCGGCGCGCAGTTGTGCCCGGAACAGAATGTCGGACAACGCACCTCCCAGTATCTGATGACTCGGAACAGGAGTGGCGGATTTGGTGATGTACAGCGCTCCCTGCTGTGCCACATTGATCTTTTTCGGGGGGAGTGTGATCAGCTGCATGCTGCAGGATGACACGGGACAGACGCCGTTTTTACTCATGCCCGAGAGTGCCAGGCCGTTTGCAGTATTCAGAGCAGTGACCGGCTGCGCGATATTCATGAAGGAATAACCGAGCTGGATGTTGCTGACAGGTGAGAGCATGTCCGCGCGCATTTCAAACAGTGTTTTCGTGCCTCCTACAAATGTACGATTGTTGGTGAAGCTGACAGCGGCCGGACCGTCTGCCTTCTGTTTTGCGTTGAAGAGCGTTTCAGCTGTGCCGTCTCCATTCGTATCCATATAGAGCGAGTAGTGCTGCATTTTCAGGGCGCCGCTGCTGTTCTGACTGTTCCAGAGCATATCGCCCCCGAAAATCATCAGGACCAGCTGGACATTGGTGTCACTGCGGGTTTCGACTTCAAAACGTTTCAGAAGAATACCCTTCTGACCCGGCAGCACGATTTCATTGGCGCCGATATCAAGCTCGCGAATCGTCAGCATAGCGGATCCATTTGATGGCTGTGATGTTGGCTGCTGTGCGGAACTGCTGCTTCGTGCAGAGGAGCTTGGAAGAACTGTAACAGAGCTGCGGGAGGACGAAAGGGTGCTCGCGGAGGATGGGAGAATCGGAGTGGCAGACGAGGAGGACGACCGGCTGCTAGATGCAGGAGGGGAGAAGGAGGCAGTGGATGAAGTTGCTACTTCCCGGCGGCAATTTTCGGAGCACCCGTCACCGCGGCGCACATTTCCGTCATCACAGTCTTCGCCGAGTGCCGCTGTCAGAATAGTGTCCCCACAGTAGAGCCACTTACAATTCAGACAGTTGCTGGCTGTTGCGTCACACTCTTCTCCCAGAGACGGAGTGACAACGCCGTCACCGCATCGTTCGCTGGTGCAGGAGGCTGAACATCCGTCACCTGCTTTCTTGTTTCCGTCATCACAGGCTTCACCAGTCTGGAGCAGGCTGTCTCCGCAATACACCGGAAATCCCCCGGTTCCTCCAATGCCGCCACTCGGCAGACTGGATGCCGGTCCGTCCATGGGTCCATCCCATGGTCCTTCCACACCTCCTCCTGTCGAACCGTCACAGGGAGTGCTTTGCCAGACGCCGTTACAGTAGTACTCAATAACAGCTCCCCCGGACGATGCCGCACTGGAAGCACTGGATTCTACTGTCTGGCTGACCGGCTGTAGCGCCAGTCCGTCTGCAATGGTAAGAGTATTCCCTCCTATAAGGGTAATGCGCAGCGTCCCCGCATTCATCGTGATGGTGCCGATTTTTTCCCAGCCCATGGAGTCATACGCTGCATCATTCGGAACATTCCGCTGATCCGCTGTGAGGGCAGGCTGCGAGACAATCAGACCGTCGCTTTCGGTGGAAACGTTATAAAGCGCTGCCGCATTGTTTGTCCCGAATGGAGTCCATGTTGCGTAGATATTATAGGTATCCGCATTCAGGTTCGTGAATGTCCAGGTTGCGCTGGTGTCGGTGTCCGCACTCAGAAGATGAGTAAAATCCCGCTTGTATGATTTGGCGTGAGCGACCGGTGTGCCGCCGTTTGTGGAAAACCCGCTGTCGCCATCATCCATCACCGTAAAATTCAGCTGGTATGGATAGGGAAGTGCAACCTGTGCTTTCAGTGCCGTATCAATCGCAACGTTTCCAGACAGGCCGACGAGTGCCGCCAGCCACAGGAACGAGGGGCGGACGTGCACGTGCTTTTTCTTCTTCTTTACCATGAACAAGGGGGAAGAGGCTTTTCAGTTCATATCTTAATCACAATGGTGCAGAGAAACTATATGCGGCAAAAAAGAGACTTTGCACAGTGATCATTTTTTGCTCTCTTGCTAGGATGCATGCATGAATAAAGAGGAGCGCATCGCCGGATTTGTGGAGGAGATCTGGGCGTGGTACATGCGGCATAAGCGCATTCTCCCATGGCGCGATCTCGCAATCGCCGACGACACGCAGCGTGCGTACATGGTTCTTGTCTCCGAAATCATGCTGCAGCAAACACAGGTGCCGCGCGTTATGATTATCTTCAAGCGCTTTCTCGATGAATTCCCCACTGTTGCTGCTCTCGCTCAGGCCTCAAACAAAGAGGTGATCCTGGCGTGGAAGGGGATGGGCTACAACTCGCGCGCCCTGCGTCTTCGCGATGCGGCAAACATTATCATCGACGAACATCAGGGGATATTTCCCAAAGAGATGGATCAGCTGTTATCGATCAAAGGAATCGGTCCCTACACAGCCGCCGCCATCCGCAACTTCGCATTCAACATCCCGACGCCGTGCATCGACACAAATATCCGCCGCATTCTGCACCGTACGTTTGTCGGACCAGAAAGTGATGAAGGAACATGGGACATGAATGATCGCGCGTTGCTGAAAATTGCCGCAGAGGTACTGGATCACGCTGTGCAGACAGTGCCCGCCGGACTCAAGGGTGCTGCCGATTGGCATGCTGCCCTCATGGACTTTGGCTCGCTTGTGCAGACAAAATCGAATCCCAAGTGGGACATCTGTCCGCTCACAGAAAAAAACCTGATGAAAGCAACGCCAAAGAACTTTCCTGAAAGCCGAAAGCTGAAAGCCAAAAGCTCATCCAAAGAGCCCGGCCGCATGATGGGTGCCACCTATATTCCGAACCGCATCTTCCGCGGTCGCATTGTCGATGCGTTGCGCGAGCATCATCAGGGTCTTGATTTCGATCTGATCGGTCAGGAAATCTGCACGGACTGGACTGATGAACATCATCTGTGGCTTGAGCAACTTCTCCTGAAACTCAAAGCGGACGGCCTGATTGCCGTCCGCAAGGATCGCTATGTGCTGGGGGATTAAATCCTTAACATTTGCGGTAGCGCCAGATCTCGCCCTTATCCAGATTGAAGAGATAGATTCCCTTCTGCGGTGTGTACCATGCCGGCTGGAAGAGCCCCAGGCTTGCGGGAATGCTTGCACCGGCACTCAGGGTGTTCGTCTCGAGGTTATACTCCAGAATCGCATTCTGACCGTTGCCCGTAAAGAAGGAGAGCGTCTTGTGACTTTCATCAAAGAGCATCTCGCGCGGACGCTGTGATCCGGAGGTCAGGCTGCTTGCATACCCCGGTACTGTTGCCGGGAATGTTGCGATTTTCGACAGCATTTTTGTTGCCGTATCCAGTTTGTAGAGTGAATGAACGTAGGTGTATGTATACGGCTGCTGTGTGATGGTGATCTTGCGGTAGAGAATATAGGCGGTCGATCCATCTGCACTGATAACAGATGCGCTCGGTGTTTCTGCCGGGCCGTTTGCAATGTGCGTATAGACAACGGTGTTACCACTCAGATCAAAATATCCGACCTGCGATCCGACGCCTACAGCGCTGTTACTCTTTGCGGCAAAGTAGTAGAGGCGCTTGTTTAGTGCATCCCATGTTGTCGTCACCATATCAGACGACCATTCGGATTCTCCGGATGTCTGGAGCGGATTCTGGGGTGCACCATCAAAGGTGAATGCGACCGGCCAGACTTTCATAGTGGCAAGATTCAGATCAAACAGGCTCCAGTTGTAGTCGATCAGATTGTTGTGTGCGATATAGAACGCATGCGGCTGACCGTTTTTTGTCACATGCGCAATCTGCCCAACCGGCGTTGCGTAGTAGGAACGGTAGAACCATTCTTTCCAGTCGAAGGCGCTTTTATTGGAAACACGGTCAAATTCCGGAGTGTACGTTGCGACACGTGCTGCTGTCGGGATGAAGGACAGAGTGGTGCCGTTTTCGCCCCAGGCGGAGAAGTTCCACGGCCAGCCGGCACGATCTCCTGCGAGTGCAGAGGGACCCGGGATGCTGGTCTTCATTTTCTCAAATTCATTACAGGTGGTCCACGCAACAGGCTGTGCCGGTGCGCTTGAGGAAGAACTTGATGATGCAGAGCTCGCCTGACACGGCGGCGGATTCTGCACAGAGATGGCATTATTCGGATAGGCAATCGCAAAGGATGTTCCCGGCTGGAATTCGAGGGTTGCACTGGCCTGGTAGTTTGCGACCGGACACGGGGTGGTGCGTGTCAGGACAAGGCCGACACCAAGACCGTTCGGGGAATTACCGCGGACCGTCAGGCCCGCAGACTGACCCTGGGGACAATCAAACGTGCGGCGTCCGCCGAGTGCCTGTACATTTCTGAGCGTGCACGGCAGTCCCATCAGTGTGGCTGCGCTCCAGGATGCATCAACGGTTGCGGAAATGCGGACATCCTGCACATCAGCAGGACTCTTGTTGATGACGGCAACCGGCATCAGCAGTCTGCTGCAGGTTGCATCCATACATTGATTGCCGGATGTGCCCATCACGTTCTGCTTGATGGCAATAAGATCTCCTGCATTCTGGGCTGTGGACTGTTCTTCGGTCACCGTGACCATATTGCTGCAATCATTGGCATTATTGCCGTGACAGAGAGCGTAGCCCTTTCCTGCAGCAAAGGACGGGTTCATGCTTGAGAGGAACAGAGTGACCGGACTTTCCCTGCCGCAGAATGCATTCTGGTTCACAGCAGACTGGAAATTGATGTCATTCAAATGCGTACAGATGTCATTGTTCTTCTGGAATGTGACAACGACGGTATCGCCATACGGAATGGTCGGCGTTACTTTGATGATTTTTACCGACTGCAGCACGGTGGAATTCTGCACGGTGAGAGAAGACGATGCGGACGATACCGGCTGGGCGGATGAAGAGGAGGAAGACCGGATTGATGAGGACGATGAGGACGATGACGAACGGATAGAAGATGCAACCGGTCCCTGTGTACAGGCTGCAGGGATGGTGGCAAAGACGGAGTTATTGCTGCGGTCCACTTCGTAAATGCTCGCCGGTGCTGACTGCAGCAGGACTGCGGTGCGCGGAGAGCTGACCGGACACTGTACGTCCGTCGTGAGCACGAGTGAATATGTTTGTGTAGTCTCAGCAGGAATAGTCAGAAGCGGGCTGCCGGGACAGTCGAACATGCGGGCAGTCGGAAGGTCGACAATCATACACGGGACACCATTCAGTGATCCCGCCGTCCATGATGTATCGAGGTTGACCGCAATCATGGTATTGGTAGCGGCGGTCGGTGCAGTGTTTTTGAGAGTGACCGGAATGGAGATGGTGCGGCAATCGCTCGACAAACAGGCGGCAGTCCCTGCACTGATAGAGAAGCGGTCGAGAGGGGAGGTGTCCACCGGAGCAGCAACGCACAGCTGCATGCCCTGGGTTTTCGTGATCTGCTTGTCGACTCCCTGGTCTTTATACGTGAACGTCATCACATAATCTCCTCTGCCACAGGCCGTGTAATCGGTAACGGTGAAGGGGAATGTGTAACCAACGCCCTTGTTTGCATCGCGGCTTATACCGGTGCATTCAATAATATTACTGTTTGCCGTACAGGTTCCGATATTCATGGTATTGCCTGGCGTGTCGGCCTCAATACCTGTCGGAAATTCGATGCGCAATGTGCCATCTGTAAACGGCGTACTGAATGCTGCAATCGTTGCGAGCATGGAGTGCGGTGTGTTTTTCGGGAGATAGCCAAGCGGCGCATTAATGCTGGTGAGCACTGTGACAGAAGAGGAAGACGATCCGCCGCTGCACCCCTGCACCTTGATCGTGTTCGACATGATCACATAGCCGGATGCGTTCACCCGCGCCGTCAGAGGAATCTCCGCACAGGGAAGTGTATTCAGTGTTCTGACCGGCAGTGACAATGTCATGGCATGCTGCGCCTGGAAATTCATGCCGACACACGACATGGAGTTTGCGGTAATGCTGCAGTTCGGAAGGGTGCTCTGACCTTCTGTAATGATGCCTGTCGGCAGATTGAAGGTGAAAGACACATTCTGAAGCGTGGTCGACGCCGTCGTATTTTTTATGACGAGCGTGTAGGTCGCAGACATATTTTTCTGAAGCCCATTCGGGCCTGTCAGCGTTGCAGTCATCGGTGCGCCGGGAGTGGTTGATGCGCGTGATGAAGAGGACGCGGGAGCTGAGGATGTTGTCTGTGCCACAGATGCGGCAGCAGACGATGTTGTGCTGTTTCCTGCAGAGCTTGTCTGCGCAGAAGACGCCGGGTCACAACTGACGCTCCATGCGGCAAAGTTGGAATAGACCTGCTGCAGATCCACTCCATCCCTCACACGTCCGCCTGCAACCAGACGAATCATTTCCAGAGCATCACATTTTGCAGAAGACTGTACGACAAACGGGAAAGTGAAGTGCCGTGTCTGACGTCCATCAAGCGTGAGATTCTGACAACTGACCGTGTTTCCTTGCCCGCTACAGTTGCCGGATGTTCCTTCGACCGGCACTGAATATCCCGTAGGCATCGCAAGGGAAAATTTCACGGAATCAAGAGTCATGTCTCCGGTATTTTTGACATCAAAATCAATGTTCACAATGGACCCTTTCCTATAATCCCCGAGCGGACTTGCAAGGACAACCTGAAGCGGCATCGCAAGCAGCACATCATCGCGCGTAGGTGTATTGCTCGTCGGGAGGAATGTGGGGACGACGGTTGTATTGGTGTTTGTGACGGTGGAGGCTGCAGATCGTGCTGCTGCACTACTGACAGGAGCTGCCGGGCGCAATCCTGTGACAGACGGGATTGTTCCTGCCTGTACCATCATGCGGATTCCTTCGTTACAGCGGAAGAAGAGATCACGATCCGTGCGGACGAGATACAGCTTTCCGCGGGTAAATGCCTTCAGCTCATTATCCGTTGCACCTGATACATACGTCTTCGCTTTTTCTGTACTGTTTTTGCCGGTGTATTCCTCGACAGAAAAACGGATGACCCTGTCTGCAGCAAGAGCTGCGTCCATGAGCGGGAATGTTTCTGCAATTGTTTCTTTATTGATGCAGAAGAAGATCGTATCTTTCCCCGCTTTCAGCGTCAGACCCTGTTCAGCCTGAGCCGTCGTGGAGAAAACCGTCTCCGCGCGCAGCATGTCCCTTGTCGCAAATGCGATAAGACCAATGCTGGCGACAAGAGCCACGAGGGTGGCGGTCCTGCGGATGGATGTGTGTGTCATACGAAACAGAGGAATAAATCTTCTAATTGTAGCAGAAAAGGCGTTTTTACACAATATGCAGGTATGCACACAAAAAAGAGCGTCGGCTGGGACGCTCTTTTTTAAAAGACATCTATTCTGGCTTATTTCGCCGTTTCCTCGATTCTGCGCTCACGAATGACATTCACCTTGATGACGCCCGGGTATGTGAGCTCATTTTCGATCTTCTTGGCAATATCCTTCGCCAGACGTTCCTGGTTCAGATCATCCACACGGGTTGTATCCACAAACACGCGGATTTCGCGGCCCGCAGAGAGAGCAAAGGCGCGGGAGACACCCTCGAAGGTCTTGGCCACTTCCTCGAGCTCGCGGAGACGCTTGAAGTAGTCCTCAATGGATTCGCGGCGTGCACCCGGACGTGCGCCGGAGATGGCATCAGCGGCAGCAACCACAAACGCTTCCGGGCTTTCCATCGGGATATCTTCGTGATGAGCAGCTACACAGTGAATGACCTCCGGACGGATTTTGTACCGCTTACAGATTTCCACACCAATCTCCACGTGCGTGCCCGTCACTTCATGGTCGAGCGCCTTTCCGATGTCGTGGAGCAGACAGCCTTCGACCACAATCTGCGGATCAGCCCCGATTTCCTCCGCCATCATGCGTCCGATCCCCGCCATTTCCACAGAGTGCTTGAGCACATTCTGGCCGTAGGATGTACGGAAGCGGAGGCGACCGATAATTTTCAGGAGGTCCTGCGGATAGCCGACAATACCGAGTTCTTCCACTGCGCGCTTTCCGAATTCGAGCATCATCTTTCCCACTTCCTCTTTCTGCTTGAGGACAATTTCCTCAATGCGTGCCGGCTGAATGCGGCCGTCCTTCACCAGTTTTTCCATCGAGAGCTTCGCGACGTAGCGGCGTGCAAGGTCATAGCCGGAAATCACGATCACGCCTGGCGTATCGTCAATAATGACATCCACACCGGTCGCCATTTCAAACGCGTTAATGTTGCGGCCTTCCTTTCCGATAATCTTTCCCTTCACGTCATCGCTCGGGAGCTGGACGACCGTTGCAGTCGATTCCGTTGCGACTTCCGAGGCATAGCGCTGCATGGCCTGGGCCATGAGATCTTTTGCTTTTTCTTCGGATTCCTCTTCCATCTGTTCCCGCTTCAGCTTGATCTGCTGGGCAAAGAAACCGGAGAATTCCTCTTCGAGCTCTTTCTTCAGTTCCTCCTTGGCTTCAGCTTCATTGAGCTTGGCCACTTTTTCCAGAGCTTCGCGGTGCTGCTTCTGGGCATCTTTCAGTTCCGCTTTCAGTTCGGTGATTTCTTCCTCTTCTTTGGTAAGCATTTCACGCTGGCGCTCGACCTCTTTCACTTTGCCGTCGAGTCCTTTTTCTTTTTCCTCCAGACGTGCCTGGTCTTTTTCCAGCTTGGTCTGGAATTCATTCGCGCTCAAACGCGCTTCAGAAATAATTTCTTTGGCTGTTGCCTTGGCCTCTGCTTCAGCGGCTTTAATCTGGGAGCGTGCATCGCTCAACTGGATCTTCACCTGTGTGAGTTCCTTTTCATACTGCTGGATTTCCGCCTGCAGGCCGCGGGAGATGGCTTTTCCTTTACTGAACCAGAACCATCCGGCGAGAAGTCCGAGAAACAGGCCCGCGAGCAGGCCGAGAAAGACGATTGTGTAATCCATAAGAGGGGGAAGGAGTGACAAATAGGGCACTCCGGCGAAGGTTCTGTGAGGAAACGAGGATCAGTCGTACGATGAACATCATCGCAACGGCGACGATCGAGAGAATCCAGAGGGAGAAGGCGCTTAGATGCATAAGAAGGATGCGAGCGTTCCGGTATCAATCGCGGAGTCGAAAAAAGTATAGCGATGCCGCATGCGGATAGCGAATGTTTCAGGAAGGAGCTCTGCAATTCAATTTTTCAGTATGGAGAGCCAAAAAGTCTTGCAAACATTTCTACAGTATGTCGCTCTGATGCGTTTTGTTCTTGAGAAGCCTAGAACAGCCGATTTGAGCAAAGGGAGGCGCAATACTCATACTCACTATCGCGCTGATCGATCGATGCCATCCTTTCCTATCCGCCGGACTGGTGTGATAGCAACATGCACTCCTCCAAGCAGTACCCGCACAGAGTTTGTTCTGCCGTTAGCATTTTGATCTCATTTTGTGTTCAAATTTTGTGGCCACATACGGCCTTTGCAGATGATGTATACACAGGCACCGGCTCTGCACTGATGGGGGAGGCCCCGGTTGTATCAGCCTCATCCTCGTCTCTCTTGGCGCCTGCTTCTGTCGTGATTAGTGAAATCATGTGGATGGGTTCCGATAGAAGCACTGCTGATGAATGGGTGGAAATTGCGGGCGTGACACCAGTGGGCAGTGTCGCCTCATCGCCACGGTCACTCAGTGGATGGACACTCACGACAGTCAAAGATGGAGGCATTGAATCTGTCATCGCCCGCTTCCCGGCATCGATCACTATTGCATCAGGCAGCTATCTGGTCCTGTCTAACTATGGAAAAGAGGCATCACGTCTCGCGATCGATCCTACGATGACATCCACAACAATGAGTCTGCCCAATACAAAGCTCCTCCTGCGCCTGAGAGATGCACAGGGAGTGCTGATTGATGAAGCAGATGATGGAGTCGGCAATCCTTTTGCAGGTGCCAATCCCGCATCAAATGGTCCCAAGGCAAGCATGGAACGGATACATCTGCATCAACCAGGATCAGTCGCTCCCAACTGGCGCAGCGCAACAGAGAGCAGGGGATTTGATGAGGGGGTCCCAATATTCGGCACGCCAGGACAGGCGTCTGTCATCACCACCCCCATAATCAGTTCTTCATCAAGTCAGTCATCTTCATCCTCGTTGGTCATCTCCTCATCTATCGCATCTTCTTCAGCATCGTTTTCAAGCGTATTTTCAGCAGAAATATCATCAAATTTTTTAAGTCTACCTATTCATGTTCAGCCCTATTTAAAGCTAAAAATAAATGAACTACTTTCTAATCCAATAGGATCGGATGACTCTGAGTGGTTGGAGCTCAAAAACACAGGATCAGATCCGGTGAATTTGTCGGGTATGACGATCAGAGTCGGAACAGTCGGACAGAAAATTCGCGTCTCTGGATCAGGGATGATTGTATCCGGCAGTGGGATCATCCTGATCCCCAAAAGCCTCGTCGGTTTCAGTCTGACGAATAATGGTGCGACAGTCCGGCTGGAATCCGGTTCCACTATTATTGATACCTTCACCTATCCGTCGTATCCCGATGGCGTGAGTGCAGGACGTGTGACGGGGGATGCGGGACCTGAGTCTGGAGAGGCATCGTCCGGAATTATTCCCTTTTGTGTCCCCACGCCGGGCGCCGACAACCTGATCATCCCTCCCGATCCGCAGATTGAGATTCAGTCCGGAAAGCCTGTCAGCCAGGCACCAGTCACCCTGAATCTGTCGGTGACCGCAGGGAGTGGAGCCCTTGTCGGCGGCAGTTGCAGGTTCGATTTTGGAGACGGCTTTACGAGTGACAGTTGTAATCCTTCGTCACACACAATGAAGATAATTGGCGATTATACTATCAATATGGTATTTAATGATTACTGTGGTAATACAGTAACACGATCTGTTTCCGGGACGGTGACCTCGAAGCCATTCAGTATCCGCACTTCCGGAAAGCAGGCCAAGGGGAGTGTGCCTGCACTCTGTACCCCCTCTTCCTTCTCCGGAGTGAGCATCACGGAGCTTCTGCCAAACCCGAGTGGAGACGAGGAGGGAAGTGAGTGGATGGAGCTCCGGAATGACACCGATGAGTATCGTCCTCTGTGTGGCTGGTTTCTGGACGATGGCGCCGGAGGCAGCCGACCCTTCTCCCTGGCTGCATACGAACTCCCGCCAAGGTCCATCATCGCCCTTCCCCGGAAGCAGTCGAAGATCGCGCTGAATAATGATCATGATATGGTCCGTCTGATAGCGCCTCTCCCTGCGGGCGGAACAGGGGTTCTGCACACTGTTCTCTTCGACCATGCACCGGATGACGAATCCTATGCAGTCGATGGGAGTGGCAGCTGGATCTGGACACCCTATCCAACACCAGGAACAGAGAATCGTTTTCAGCAGGCATCCAGCGTTTTTCAATCGTCACCTCTTCAGATCAGTGCTGCATTCCCAAACCCCCATGGCCCCGATACATGGGATGAATGGATTGAGATCACGAATACCGCAGGTTGGCCGATATGGCTGAATGGATGGACTATCCGCAATACACAGGGCAAAGAACTGGATCTGACTGGAACCGTTCTTTCCAAGCTTTCTACAAAGAAGATCTACCTATCCAGACTCAAATACACACTCGGCAATGAACAGGAAACACTGGAGCTCGTCGATACAGACAGCGTTGTCCGCTCGA
Organism: Candidatus Peribacteria bacterium; assembly: GCA_023038255.1. Classification (NCBI taxonomy): domain Bacteria; phylum Candidatus Peregrinibacteriota; class Candidatus Peribacteria; species Candidatus Peribacteria bacterium. Next base: position 467,508 of record CP082927.1, read on the forward strand.
TTCTCACCTGGAAAAATGCAAAAGAAGAAGCGATACAAAAGCAGTTTATGAGTCCAAAGAAGAAACAAAGTGTCCTCGTGCGGCAGATACTGGATGAAGAAACATTGTTGGTGCAAACAACCGATGACCCGGAGAGTCTTTTGAAAGTGAGACTTCTTGGAGTGGCATTCCCTCAAAACTCCAAAGAAAATGCAGATCTATCCTCTTTAAAAATAAAAAATGAATATTTCATAAGAAGCCTGATCATAAACAAAAAAATTGATCTAGAATTTGATTCAATACAAAAAGATGCCGATGGCATCACGCAGGCATATGTCTGGAAAGACGGAAAAAATCTGCAGCAGGAACTTCTGGTACGCGGACTCGTATCAGTGGATCCGTATGCTCAAAGCGGAAGGCTCCAGGAGTATGAGATCTACGAAGCTATGGCAAAAACCCTTCAAGAAGGATTGTGGCAGAGCGAGGTTCTTACTGCCTATGCAGATACCCAGAAAGTCGAAGCAGAGCACTGGAATGCCCTTCAGACGCGCGGGCTCACCCTCAAAGCAGATCAGCCAGAAGGATTGATCGCATCGGGAACTGTGCTGCAGCTTCTGGCCAATCAGCCATCCAATCTCTATGTATCTATCAACAATGCTCCTTTCCGCATGCTCTCCGGAAGTATTCTTTTGGCATCCAATCAAACCATTCGTGCATATGCAGAAGCGCAGTTCTCCGATCGTAGCCCTGTCCGCAGTCCTGTTATTCAGAAAACCTTTATTGCCGATACCAAAGCTCCAAAGCGCGCCATCCGTATTAGTGAAGTCTATCCATCCCCACTGGCTGGAGAAGTGGAGTGGATAGAATTGGAGAACAGAACGTCTGAACCTGTCTCACTTGGAGGGTGGCAGTTGGATGATGCGGAAGGAAAAGGAAGCAAGCAGTGGATGATTCCTGCAGATGTAGTGATACCCGGTCATAGACGACTCCTTTTCCCCTTTGCTGTCACGAAAATCAGTCTAAGCAATAGCGGTGACGAAGTCAGATTGCTGTATCCCGCAGGAACACCCGCAGATACTGTTGTCTTTCAATCTGTGAAAAAGGGGAGGGCTGTGGCCTGGGATACCATCACTAGTCGCATTTGTCAGACCGATACACCGACACCGTTGGATGCAAATATTTGTTTTATAAAGAACAAAAAAAGTACTCAGAAAAAATCAAAGAAGAAAGCCATCAATAAGAAACAAATACAAATAAATTCAGAGGTAGAAAAGAGTGTGCAGAAAAAAGAGAATAGCCTCTATAAGACACTGCTTGCGCAGATAGGTGCTACAAATGCAGTGGGTACGTATTCGCCTATCTTTAGTCTACAAGACGGTCTTACCTTTATCTTTGTCCTGATGATTGGCTTATTTGCCGTATTTTTCTGGAAGAGAAATGATACATAGAAAAGAGGGAGAAAAATTGACTCCCTGAAAAATGGTACTAGTATCGCATACTTTCTTTCCCTTTTCTCTTATGGCACCTGAAAACGAAATGCAGACAGTTGAATCGGAAACGGAGCTTCCTACCGGACCTGCAAAGGGTGCCGACCAGCCAAAGATCCCACATTCTTTAAAAGAGGCGACGGAATTCGCAATACAGCGTATTGAAGCACTGACTGGTTCTTTTAATAGCCAGTATCACCAGGCTATGCGTGAAGTGGATACTTTGGAGGACATGAGAATGGCTATTAGCGAGACAATGATTGATATGCGTCTTCAGTTAGATGCCGCATGGGATGTTCTGAAAAATATGGGGGCGAAACAGACGAATGAAAGGCGCAATGAACTTCGACTGCGTGGTTATAAGAGGCTATTTGAAGATTTTAGCTCCGTACGTTCTTTTGCTCGTACAACTCCTGAACGTCTAAAGCAGACAGCATTAGAAACACATGAACGAACTGACTTTGAAACAAGAAAAATTATTATTGATTATATTACTGCTTCTAAATTCGGTCCGTATCTCATGAAGCACTTTAAAGACGATGTGCATACGCTTCTTAATGAGCCATTTAATGCAACAATGCAGGAAGCCTTCAAGCAAAAGGTACTTGAGCATTTTCATAGTGATGATGATATTAATCCAGCAGATAGAAAAATGGCCGATCATAGTATTGAAAGCCTGATTGATACTCTGGAGCTTTTTGAAAATATGAAGGGTAACTCACATCTGTCGATCGCGTCATTGCATGCCATGTTCGGACGTGTTCTTTCTGAAGAGGAAATGGCTCAGATTTTTGAAAAGAACTATAAGGCAATTGCTAAAATTCCCGCAGGAAATATTCGCATTGTTCTGCCTGATACAAGCGTAGATTTTTATCATGAACAAGGAGTGCCGCTTCCGAAAGAAGTGTTGGAAATGCTCAATGAAGATCCTAATGCACGTATTGTCCATGTCCATTACAGAACCGATTCCGACATGGTCACGCTCTTTGCGGATATGAGCAAAGATGAATTCCTGACTGGAAAGACATGTGATGATGGGGAATGTGTGGAAATTGAAGGTCGGACTGATAGTCCTGATTTTGATATTCTCAAGGCGCCTGAAAGTCTGCTTCAAAAACTCCGCACTGCCATTGTCGTGACAAATGAATCTGAAGATGAAATCAATACTCTTCTTAAAAAAGAGTTCTTGAAAGCTCCCATGAAGTATTTGAGTCATGACATTGTCTTCAGTGCCAAAGGAAATCAGTAAGCCAAGTCCTAGCGCAAAACTTGTCATTTTTTAATTATTGTGTTGAAAAATAACTTAAAAAGTGTTATAATTTCAATCATGACAAATGAAAAATCTCTAGGTGTTTTGGAGAAATTGGGAAGAGAGGCTGGAGATGAGTTGGCAGACGGATTGTATTCGGGAAAGATGACGCCGGAAAAAGCCGCAGCCATCAGGAAGAGGATTAATACTGAAATCGCATCTAAGAAAGCAGAATTTATCAAGGGGTTTTTAACCAGGTTGAAAGAGAGAATCCCAGTCGTTGGTGATGCAGTGTCTGAAGAGGAGGAAGAGGTGATGCGTTCTATTGAGGAACTTATTCAAGAAAATAGAAAATCTTTTGGAATTGAAGAAAATACCGAAGAGACAGAAGCAGTTGAGGATTTCGGCACCACCGAAAAACCTGACGACTGGGATGCATTGATTGAAAAATATACGGGCCCGGAATGGATTGCATCTATTGAAAAGCAGTCACTGGAAAAACAAGTGGACGATGCGTGGGGAGCATCCAATCTTCTTGCATACAACATTTCCCTGGACGATCGTGAGGACCTCGAACAGTATGTACAGGGACGGTATGAACATATTGATGGTTTTGATGCAACAGCGAAGGGCGCTGTTGCAGGTTTTGTGAAAAAAACGAGTGACATGAGAAAATCGCTGGCATCCAGCAGAATTGTGAGCCAGAGACTGAGTGAAGAGAAGGCTGGAGCGGATAAGTCAGAAAAAACAGAAGACAAAACTGATCAGAATAAGCTGGAAGAAAAGTCTGCAGATGAGAAGCAGAAAGTCGATGTGGAGAAAGATGGAAAAGGAGGTTCTGAAGGTGCTGGTACAGGAAAGACTCAAAAAGATCAGAAGCCAAAAGAAGATAAAAAAACTGCCACAAAGCCAACAACATTTGCCAATCCGTATAAAGCGCCGAAGTCCGATCCGCACACTGCCACTGCGAAAATGCAGATTCATGAAAGAATCCATGGAAGTAGTAGCATGTGGGGATTTGCGCTGTCGAAGATGGCAGGTGGTGTAAAAGATCTGACAAAACCAGCCCAGGCGCCGGCCGCCAAGGAAAATCCTGCTGCCCCTGCAAAGGCGCCAGAGCCCGCAAAACCTGCTGAAACCAAGGCAGCGGCCAATGGAAAAGACGCAAAACCCGACGCAAAAGACGCAAAAGCGCCTGCTGCCGGGGAAAAAGGAAAAGGGCACTAAAACAGATGTCCAAAGAAGCTCTTCCGCAAGAAGGCGTTTTTTGGTATACTATTAAGATTTATGTCTAACACACAAACATCAGATTCTCCCAATCTCGACAGAGAAGATCCGGCCACACTGGAACAAAGCACACGCCGTCAGTGGTCTTTGATTGGACATCTGTTGCATCTGCCGCCGGTCGATACATTGGCGAATGAAAATCAGCAAATGGTCGCCGAACGCATTGCAGATTTCATGGCAGACATTCGTGGGGGCATTGCAGACAGGGCAAATCTTCGTGATCAATTGCATGAGGCATATCAAGAGCGTCTTCAAAATATTGGAACAGTGGATGCTGCGAATGAACCTGTTCGTGCAGCGACAACGAGTCTGAATGTTTCCAATGCAGAAGCATGGCTGCAGACTATCTATGCACACTTCAGTGAAGAGGAATTGAGAAATATTGTTCGCAATCTCCCTGCATCCATCTTGCCTGCTAACCGCGACAGACGCTGGCTCACACATGTGAACGGAGTAGATTATTCTATCGATCTCACACACCCTATTTGGAAAACAGGTAATCGCGATACAATTGCACGCGCTCTTGAAGGAAGAACTCTTCCACAAGCAGGTATTACTGTGATCAGTGGAATCCCGGTTCCGGGTTATGTGTTAACACCAGCTGATGTAGAACTTTTTCTTGGTTCGACGTGTGAAGTTGTGGATCCGCAACTTTCACTGGGCCAAATGCAGTTGGACAATCAGCCTGCAAGAGGACAGAGAATGATTATTGATTTAGCGCCCATGATTCGCCTCAACCCTGTTATTGCAGGATGGGATAGAGACGAAATGGTCAACGGATTTGAAAACATTTTTCCAAACAGATTCAATAGATTTTCACGTCGTGTAAATATGTGGACAGGCGCTCGGCTGCCTCGCATTACTGCACATGCCGATTTTGAAAATATTGTTGATGCATTATTTGAGCAAAATTCCCGCGATCCGAATCATGCATTTGGAACGCGCGAGGTAAGTCTTACAACAGCTATTCAGAACAGAGAGCCTATCGATCGTTTAGTTTCAGGATCTGCGAGTAATCGTGAATTGCTTTTGGCTCTCTCCATGATCCAGCGTGATCCTTCTGCAGTAGCGGTTCTGGAAAATCAAACAGTTAACACCGCTGGAATACGGAATAGATTATCCCAGAATGAAAATATAATGAGATTAGCTCAATCTTTAAAGGATTTACGTAGTTTGACAATTCCGCGTTTCAATTCTGCATCCATTACTGCAGGAACAAATGCGATGAATACGATTATTACAAATGCTAGCGGAGTATCCGGTTCTACCGACATAAATGTAAACCTGCGAGATCGCACGCCTCCATTAACTCCGGATGAAATTGATGAAGCAAATAGATCAGGGATTCCACCGACCTTATGGTATAGAGTGCAAGCTCCTCGCCTTATTCCCGGCGGTGGAGGTGCAATGACAGATGAAAAGAATAACGGTGAACGTTTTGAGAAAATCGCTGAACAAGCACAAAAGAAAATTGCCGAGTATAAAGAGGCACAGCAGCAAATTAATGCTGTAACGCGATTGCTCAATGAAATGCTTGCTCAATTAAATGCAAGTGGTATTGGAGAAGCGCAGATTCCGGATCCAACATACGCTACGTTGCGTCGTTACTTGGTTGATTCAACAGCTGTCCCCCCGGTACTTGCTATACAGATGGCAGAGGTAGGACCGGATATGAATACTTCTGAACTGGTTCGACAATTTACTACAGCATTACGTGAGGCAGCAAATCCTACAAATCGCATTGTGTTGCGTGATCTCTCGCACTATGAAAAATTGCAGGAAACCATTACTGCAGAATTAGCTGCTGCAGAAGCGAATACATCGAGCTCTTCGCTAACTGGCTCTGAAGCCTGTCGTGCAGTTGTTGAGCGCGGACTTTCACATGAAGGTCTGCGTGGCGAGGAATTGAAAGATACGGCGCAGTACATGTTCAACAGTATTCAGAGAACACGCGAATCTGAAGCGGATTTGCAGATGTATGCAGAACGTCAGTTTGCTGATGGCGAACGTGATGCTGATGCGGGGCATCGTTGGGATCATGGAAAATCCTTCAGAACATTCTCATCACTTGGTTTACGTGAGAGACATTTTTTCCACGACTACGCGCACAATCTTCAACATGATGTACACAGATTTGGCTTTGATATTGCAACGCCGAATGCAGTGCATAACTTTGGCAATCATCTCTTGCCGCATCTTATTGATGTGTACTTCAGAACAAAGGCAATGACGGAGCTGGATCCGCATGATCCGCACTATCTGCCGTCTTCAGAAACAGTCGTTCGTTTCCAGCGCCAGCTCTACATGCATATTGTGGACCGTGCACAGCGCAGCTTCAATCGTGCAACGGGTATGACGAACGAAGAACTCAATGCGTTCCGTGCCAAGGGAATGAATATCGATGTCGCACAACTTCCCGCAATGACCATTCAGGAACGCATGGGTTATATTCGTGAGTTTATGAACGACACGAATGCATACATGAACGTTCCAAATAATAAAAAGAACTTTGATCGCATGGTCCAGGATGCTTATCATCCGATTCAGGAAATTATCGACAGACACAACCGCCGCAATCCTATGAGATACATCAGAGGTATGTGGAACTGGACCGGTCGGCCTCTTCTGAATGCGGCAGGAATCGGAGCGGATAGTGCATGGAAAAACAAGAAGGGTATCGCCGTTGCCGCTCTTATTGGCACTGCCGCTGTTCCGATTCCGTTTGTCGGTACCGCTCTTGGTGCTGCCTATGGTTTCTTTAAGGGATTAGGAAATGGCGGACACGGTGCAGCACGCGGACACGATGCTCATGGCGGTCATGATGATCATGGTGACGATCACGGCCACGGCCATTAATACATATGATCTACACACTCTTCCAGACAGGCTTCAACAATCCTCTTCGCGAGAAGCGGTTGATGTATAATGCTATTGGCGGCACCCCGAATGAAGGCCCTACCTATAGCACTGTTGCGGCTCGGCTTCTGGATTATCCTGATCACCAGGATTTCCTGACATGGGTACAGGACAGGCCTGGCAGAATGGTGGAAGGTGTGACATGGATGACCGGCAGTGTTGCTGCATGGCTCGCAAAAGAAATCATCCAAATTCCTGCAGGTCTTCTGCGCGGCATTAAAGCTGTGTGGGAACAGGAAACAAATAATGAAGAAATGCTCTCGCTCATTGGGCAGACTGCGGCCTTTTTCCGCGATGTGCCCACTCTGGGTGATGATCTCGGACGCTTTATTGAATTGAAAGCACTCGATAAGCAGCAGATGTTCAATATGGTGAGCCATGAACTCTGGGTCGACGCATTTGCAACTGAGAATATTTTCGATGAACCCCAGACTCCTGTTGATCCGGCTAACACCGGTGTAAAACCTGCAGACTTTCTTTTAAGTCTTGATCCTGAAGAGCGTAAGAAAGTGTACTTTGAATATGTTGATACATTCATTCCGACCAATTTACAGGGAGATGCGAAGCCGATTGTAAAAGACGAAGATGCATCCCGTCGTTTTATCAGACTGAAGAATGAGCAAAAAGATACATTTAACGGTGCGCTCGGTGCGATTCTCGGTATTGATAAATGGCAGAATTTAAAAGGAAACGTGAATGCGAATGAATCAAAAACTCTCGCAGAAAAAAGTCTGACGCAGCATTACCGTACAAATAAGTCTGACTTTGCACGCATGTCCAATAACGGACTGGTGAACGACCTCAACGATGCGAAGCAATTTGCAAAGTTTGGCGGACATACATTCGATCTCGACAATCCCAAAGAGATTGCGCGCTATATGGCCCCCAGCCGCCTGAAGGGAATGCTGACGCAGAATGTTCTGAGTAAAGAAAACTTCAGAAAACTTGCCGGTGGAATCCAGGAAATTGAGTATCTCGAACGTCTTGCCATTGGAAAGACTGAGCAGAATCTCAGCGTTCTGACCAAGGCCACCAAGCAGTCGCTCAAAAAAGAAGCGAACACACTAATGGATACGTGGAATAATCTGAATGGTGTCGAGACTGTGCTTCTGTGTGCAGGTCTTGCGTATCTTTTGTACAAGAGTGATACGGCAAAAACAGTCGGTTTGGGCCTGGCAGGAGCATACTTTGTGCAGAAATTTGGCTTCCGCCAGGATGATCCCATTGCAGTCTGGAGCAGTTTTTTGAATTCTTCTGTCGATGCAGGTTCAGAGCTTGGAAAGTCTGCAATCGGCGACCCCGCATCGTTGAAAGGAACATCAGAACTCCGTCATCGTGCGGAGATCTACGTGAACTTATTGAGTCCGCACGATCGTGATCATATGGACAAGGAATCTGTCGCGTTGGCTCTCATGCATGAAATTGAATTACCACTTCTTGCTGAGGCCTTTGTGATGAACGGACAGGAGGGTCATAAGTGGGAGATGAACATCAAGCCCGGCAGTCCGCTCGATCTTCAGCTTGCAGAAGTAATGGCGAAGCGCGGCTGGAGCAAGGACTATCGCACGTATTTCAAAGATCCGAAAAATGTGAAGTACCTGACGCAGGCAATGGGTCTCGTGTTCTACAAAATTGCGAAGGATAGTCACGACGGAACAGACAAAGACGTCGCCGCCGTCGAAAATGTCTGGAACAAAATGCCCGCCGGTGCAGGACTTCCGTATCTCCCGAGTCCGTTTACGACTGTGAACTACAAGCCGTACAACATGATGAATGAGGATCCGGATCTGCATCTGGAAATGCTGACCGCTCAGCAGATTTACATGCGCCTTGTTGCACAGGGTCGCGGAATTGCAGGAACGATGGGCAACGAAACGCTGGGTCACTACGTGTATCACAACATGCTGACACATCAGAAAGATCAGGAAATGAGAAATCGCTACAAGACGCCGTATCAGACGAATCGTGCGGGAGGTGCTGCACCAACAACTCCAAACGCTGGAAACCAGGCACCGGGAATTCCTCAGGCAGGAAACAATGCTCCATCCAATACTCCTGGTGCCGGTAATCAGGCCCCGGGAAATCCAAATCCAGCAAAGAACCAGGTCCCGGGAAATCCAAATCCAGGCAACCAGCCTCAGGGAAATCCAAATCCAGCAAAGAACCAGGCACCCGGAAATCCAAATCCAGGCAACCAGCCTCAGGGAAATCCGAACCCGGGGAACCAGGCCTCTGTTGGCCCGGGTCCAGGCAACCAGCCTCAGGGAAATCCTGATCCAGCAAAAAACCAGGCACCCGGAAATCCTGGTCCTGCAAAAGCACCTCCTGCTAAATAATGAATATGTAAAATTGGACGGAATGCTTCATAAGCATTCCGTCCGTTAGATTGTTGATCGATCAAAATTGAACGCATTTCGCCCCTGCTTCAGCCTAAAAGGCCGTATAGAGACTGTCTCGGGCTTTCAGGCCTTTGGTTGCATCGGCGTTGTAGTGATACCAGGCCTTGCCTCTTCTCGCCGGTATCACCAATTTGTCAGTGTCGCCGGGAACTTCGATCTGAATGATGATTTTGTCCGGTTCTGGAGCCGGAAGTGCAAAATTCAGTTCTTTTCCAGTGACCGCTGGTGGTGTGCCAGTCATAACAGGTGTTACCAGGAGTTCCGGCGGGTCAATGTCCGGTTGCTGCACAATGCTTGTCACCTTCAGGATTGAGTGAACGGCACCTGGGCAGATTGCACAGGCAAAAAACAATGTTCCTGCTGCAATCATGACCGCGCCGATCAATTCCTCGATTGACACATTTCCCGCATGAGACTCACCCTTACGGATGAGAACCCAGCCAGCGATGACCAATCCATAGCAAGCCAGCATGGTCATGATGAACTTTCCAAAGTCCACCGACTCCGATTTCGCTCGCCAGACGGGCAACACTAGAAATCCAAAAAGGATCATTGCTACTGCCAGCAGGAACCAATCCAACCAACCCCATTGCACTCCGCCATTGTTTTGTGGTGCGCTCATACTTCTCGTCCTTCATTCTAATTCGGCTATCCACATCACATTGAAACACGCGTCCAACGTTGATGTGAAAAATCAATCTAACTAATATTATAAAATATACTCTATAAATAGTCAATAAGCTTTATAACCCCAAAATAGGGCATTTGAACCTGCAATATTGCTCAATTTCGGGAAATTTGCTATAATAATGAGAAAACCTGACATATGACATCCACAACAAAAAACCCGCCGGCACTCACAGGGGAAGAGATGTACGACATGATTATGGAACGCATTGAACCCGATCTCACAACAAAAATGCTCCCGCAACTCGATGCTTTGTATAGTTACGAAACACCGGAGCAGCGTGCAGCGCGTGAGGAGTGGTACACAAAAGTGTTTGCACAGTTTGAAATCGAATACGCACGCTTCGCGAATGGTATGAAAAATTACTACACAAACATCCGCAAGAAAGCACTCTCGATGGTTCGTGCAGTAAAGGAAGATGCAGAAAAAGTCAGTACAACGTCCATTGAAGAATCCATTCAGAATTCGTAACTCTTATGCACACACGTTTCCGCACACAGGCTGCAACATTCCGCACAGGCGAGCGGAGACTTCTTGCGCTTGCACAAGATGTACCGCCCTTCAATTCTGCAGCAATGGGGGAGGTACCGGAAACAATTAAAGATTTGAAGACCCCGGAATTCGAGCAGAAGATCTTGAATCTTCTCAAGAGTGCGGATGAGGATGCGAAGATTGTGAAGGCGTGCAGAACAGAAGTTCTGAACCTGATTAAAAATGATCCATACTGGAAAACTCTTGATGAACGCGAAAAAAGAAAAATTCTCGAAGCTTTCCCAAAGAGAAAAATCGACTTCATGGAATTTGCTGTCGATAATAATTTCCTGGCAGCCGAAGCATCACTCGAGCTGAAAGAATTGTGGGAACAGCGTCCGTCTCATGTGCATACATATGCAGATACCGTTACAAAAGTAACATATCTTCCGGATGGAATGGAGATGAGCACGTTTGAAGAATTGGTGCAGAGATGGGAGAAAGTGAAGATGGATCTCGCAAAAACATTCCGTGGTTATAACACTAACAAGAACACACCTCCGGATGTTTTGGAGGCAAGAGCAGTGGCTACAGCAGCGCAGCAGGCGATGCAGGCTGAACTAGCAGAAAAACTGGGAGCGGACTGGTCTGTCAGAATCGCGGAATATAAATCCAGAAAGACGCTCGACAGACGTGCGCAGATTCTGAAGAAAGAAGAGATTGGCAGACAGGAAGATGAAGCGCGCGGGATCAAGCGCGGTGGTCAGAATACGGTTGAGCCATGGGATGCAGAAATCCAGCGCGGCCTCAGAAATTCACAGCGTCGCAATGACAATCCTCATTCCAAATACGGAAGAGCGGCTGCAAAATTGCGCGAGAATGACTTCGTCGATAACGGGCAGATTCCAACCTACGAAGTAAAATTCAATCCGAAGCTGCGTGTGAAAAGTTTCGATTCGAAAACAGGGACCTACAGAGACCGGACCGCAGAACGCAATGAGTTTATGAAGGGAAAGGAAATGGATTATTCACAGAATCCCAACGGTGAGCCACTGGGTTCCAGAAAGCGTCCGGCAAAAGTAACATCCCGCCCGGCTATGTTCGGTCCGGGAACAGTGAGCAGTCAGGGGCATGATGATCTGGTTCGCCAGTCGACGTCTCATCTGGATACGGATGTGCAGAATAAGCTGCGTGCGGAGGCGGGCAGCCGTGCATATCAGCAACTTCGTAAGGATATTATTAACTTGGACAAAGAATATCCGAATGCAGATGAATCACAATCGTTTACCGTGTTGCAGGATTTCATCCGTCGTGGTGAATATCAGAAGGCTATCGATCAGATCGGTATTCTCAGACGTGAGCTGAAGCAGATGAACTCGCTCACTACTATTGGGGATAAGGTCAATATGCAGGCGCAATCACTTGATGTGGAAGACTCACCGTACTTTACGGTGAACGTCAAAAACATGCTGACCGGGAAGACGTATTCATTCAAGCCCCAATTGGTCCTGAGTACGAATGAGGCATCAAATGATGCTGCAACTGTGCAGTCACTGTACGCATCAGAAGGTGTCGCCATCCGTTTTGATCGCATGGGTGACAGAATAACGGAATCCAATCAGAAAAAAGTAAGCAGTATGGCGATTGATCTTACCAATCCGGATAGTAAATATTTTACTGTCACCACCAACTCGCGTAACAATAATAATGCACTCGAACTCGGTAATCCTGCATTGAAGCCCGCTCCGTACGATACTGGTGCACCGGAAAATGAGCCTGTCGGAAACACCCGCAAAGTCACATTGGATTTTTCCAAAGGAATTCCGAGAAGCATTTCCATCATCAATAAAACAAAGCAAAGCAAAGACGGGAATGCAGATTCTTTCACCGGAAGTCAGCTGGAAGGCTTGGCAGACGGTGCATCACTCAGAGGAGGAGTGGCAGGTGTGACAATCCGGAAAGAAGGAGATGCATATACAATGTCTCTGGACAATGCATCGCAGTATTCTGTGAGGGAATTGGGAGCAGGAGTAGGCACAGATTACAAAGATATTTCGAATACCATTCCGGGCCTGAACCCGGGCGCTCCGTTGCAGCGCAGCATGCCAAGGCCGGCTCCGGCACGCTCAGCAGCAATGCCGTCCATGGAGCAGCAGGAAATTGTAGATCCTACCATGCGTTCGTTTAATGTAACTTTCACAAGTGGCCTTCCGTTTGGACTGAATATCAGCAACAACACGACAAAAAAAGCTACAACATTTTTTAATGATGAACTGAAGACTTTGGATACCGGTGCCATTTTAACCAATCCGGATATTGGTGTGACGATTCAGAAAGTGAATGGCCAATATCGCGTGTCGCTTAAGAAAGGGAACCATTTTGAAATTATCAGAGTCAATAGTCCAAATGGCACAAACAGGGATGATATCTCGCGTTATATTCCTGGCTTGAACAATGGTATTCCCGATCCTGCAGCTACACAGACGCAAACATCACCAACGCCTGCGCCGACGAATCAGGTGCCAACTATCCAGCCAAGAACGACGCCGGCAACCCGCCCCGCCCCGCTCCCGCAGCTTGATCCGTTGCCCCAGCAGCAAGCTCCATTTGAGGGTCCACCTGCTACAACGCCCGAGGCACCATTGAGCCCTCCACCCGTTCAGCGCGCACCGGAAACAGTACAAAATGGTCCCACGCAGCAGGAATTTACTGCACAGAGAGATGAGATTATTGCAAAAACAAATGTCCTTGTGCGTCGCATGAACACGTATAAAGGGAAAGAATGGATGGAGTATACCAACAGATTCCGGAACAATATCCAGCTGCGTATATTTAATTATGATCCGCAGAACCGCCTGCTGAATAATGGCAGACGCACGAATGAATGGAATCTGGAGCAACTGAAAAAAACGTTTGATGTGTATGCACCGTCTGCAGAAGCACGGATGAATGAATGGGATGAACAGAATGCAGCGAAGAGTCTGCCGCCTGATTTCCCCGAGACAGCTGTTGAGCGTCCGGCACCGGCAGCAAGTCCTGCTGCAGGTACACGACCTAAGACAAATGTGGAAAAAATCAATGAAATTACAGACAGTCTTCCGGCAGTTACCCAGACACCGTCAGCCACTCCGGCACCTAAATCTAATGCAGATGCCATCAATAGAATTGCAGACGATCTCCCAAAAGTGCCTCAGGCTCCAGAAGCTGCTCCGTCTACTGCCCCCAATGGTGCAGGGGCCATCGATGAGATTACCAATAATCTTCCGAAACCTTTGGAAGCAAAGCCAGAAGCAACAGAAGCGAACGATGCAAAGGCGATGGAAAAACTGAAGAACGAATTCGATGATCTTCTTGTAAAGGCGACAACAGAAGTAGAGCGTCTGACGACAATAAAATATGCAAATATTAAAGAGGTTGAAGCATTAATGCAGACTCTGAAAGATGCCAAAAACAATGCGGCCACCGTTGATGATATGACAGGCATCATCGGCGTGCTTAACGATGCTCTGAATGACATGAAAAAAGAAAAAGGTGACGCAAAATAACCCTTAAAAGGAGCCAATTGCCCTATTACATGGCTTTTTCAGTGTTTTTGCTGTATAATAATGAGATTTCTGTATGAATCTCACTCCCAGCCACATGCCGGCAAATATCCCGTCTGATTACCATGATCGGATTGAAAAAACAGCAAATTCTCTGCCTCCAGAAGAGCGCAGTGCATTTGAAAATGATGTACAGACCCTGAGTGAGAAATGGGCCGAAGAAGACAGTGTTCGCGATGAATCAATTCAGAAGATGGAAACCCTGATGACAGATGCTGAGCAGACGTTGCGCACACTGAATCGGAATGAGAAAAAAGAAGAGGAAGAAAAAATCCGTCAGCAGGAAATTAATGCAGCTGAATCTCTTTCTTTCGATTTATAAAAATGAAGCACGCACATTTTTCTGCCGGTTACAGCACTACTGAAAAACGCTTACTTGCAAAGCAGATGCAAAACGATGTTCCTCAGAACACGGAGAGCAGCGAAAAGACGGAGGCCAAAAAGACGGAAAGTGTCGACATGGAAAAGATGAAAGAGCGTGTGAATACCCTGACGCAGAAACTCAGAGAAATGAGCGAAAAATCATCCACACCGGATGAAGAAAAGACGGAACTCAAAAAGAAAATAGAGACATTGCAAAGCAGCTTTACCGCTATTCTGAACAAAGAAAAAGCAACAGAAACAGAACGCAAAGCAGAGATTGAATCGCTGCTGAGCGAGTATGGTGAAAAGGGGAGTGACTCACAGGGGGATTTTGAGAGTAATACACAAAAATACAAAGACCGCCTGAAGAACATTGGAAAGAAAAAAGAGACGGAAACAGAAAAAGATACATCCACAGAAAGCAAGAATGCGGAGACCGAAAAGACTCTTCCTGAAAAAATGAAAGAGTGGAACACACGTCTTGATGCGATTATCGATAAATCCGGTGTGAGTTTTCCGCGGTTGAAACAGTATGCCGAAGGCATGAAAAAAATTCGCGCACACACTGAAGCTGTACACGAACAATACAAAACCTCTAAAGACACATACGATCGGACGACAGGGGATTACAGAGATGCTGTACTCGAAGAATTGCTGGTCATTCAAGAGCATCAGACAATCTGGGAAAGTGATCCAGAGCTTGCTAAGTCAGAAGCCAGCCGTTTGGCAGAGCTTCAGACAGTCTATTCCACTCTGGAAAAGTCCAAGCCTGCACCGCAAAAAGAAGTCACCCCTGAAAAGCCAAAGACAGCGCTCGAAAAATACAAGTTTGCTGTTACAAATCTGAGAAAGTGGATGGATGAATATGGTCCGCAGGTTCTTGCCGGAAAAGCGGACGGGACAGTGGAAGCGGATTATGCAGAAAGCCTGAAGGATGAAAAAGAAATTATCGAGAAAAATGAAGCGGTCCGCATGAAGGAAAGCCCGGAATACAACAACAGTGAAAAAGCCCGTCTGCCTGTGCTCGCGAAAATGACGAAAGAATTCGAAGCCTTTAAAGCCAAGCGCCGTGCCACTGCGCTCGAAGCAAAGAAATCAGAACCAAAGGCGCCGAGTGATTCCATGCAGCAGCATATTTTTAATACGCTCACCAGTCATGTTCCCAGCTATATCTGGAACCTGCATAGCGATACGCCGTATTTCACAAAGGAAGAATCCTGGAGCATGCATGAAGCTGCAAATAATTACGTGAATGGTCTTACTGAAATGGATAAAAAGACGGGCACGGTACGGTCAACTGCGCCCTTTACTGCAAGAATTGCGAAGCTGGAAGACAGGCTCCGCAAATTTGTGGCACTGAATGAATGGTCAAAAAACGAGAGGCCGATGGCATGGGATCGCACAAAAATGCAGTGGAACTTTACGAAAGATAATGAGCGCGCAACCCATACAAACGGATTCATCCGGACATTGCTCCAAAGCGGCACACTCACGCAGGCGGATGTGGAGTTCTATGCGACGCACGAATTCAAGTGCAATCCCGAGCAGGCGCATCAGTTCTATCTGGATGTTGCGGACAGAACGGGATATGCGTACTACAAAAAACTGAAGGAGGATCATGAGCCAATCAATCCGACATTTGCGCCCGAGCCGGAGGCACAAAAATCCGCTCCCAAAAAGCAGAAAGTACAACCGACAAAAAATCCTGAGCCACTTATTCCGAAAATTGTCACAGCCCCAAAGAAAGCGCCGGCTGCAGCAAACACAAACAAGCAGACACCGGTCGCAGTGAATGGTGTAAGGAGCAATGATGAGGTGGTTATGAATCCTGCCATCCCACCGATGCGTGCTTCTGCACCTGGAAAACAAAAGGGAATGCCTGCAGAAGCTGGAAGCAACAACCCGGCAAAAAACATAACACTGCTGGGTGTTTCATTCGATGTGCGTGGCAATGCGCCTCAGGCTTTCCTGGACCAGCGTATTTCAAGAAAAAACTGGAAAACTGCTGCCGCAGCAAAAGAGAAGGGTATTTATCTGGAGCCAGGAATTGGAGAGCTGCATGTCAGAAAAGAAGGGGTGCAGGAGATCTATGGAAGTATTACACCCGGAAAGAATCCGAACTGGCAAAATGATCTGCAGAAGATACTGGAAGCAGCAATAAAGGGCGAGACGCCGTCTCAGGTCAGATTGCACGAAAAAGTTGTAAATCTGGATCTGCAAAAGAATCTTCTGGTAGCAGATAACGCAGAGCTGCTTCCGAATCCGGAACTGACTGTTGAAGTGCGGGATCGATGTGTCAAATTCCTGAAAAATTTAGAATCAATTCAGAAAAATGTCGACGATGCTCTGGAGTCAGGCGACGCAAATGACGCAGACAAACAGACTCTCGTTAGTATCAGAACATCACTTGAGAGGTACAAAAAACCGATGGAAGAAAAAAAGGACAGAATAGAAAAGCGTCTCGCAGATGAAGAAGAGAAAAAGAATGCAGTGAAAACTGAGTAGAAAAAATAAAAGGAAAACAATATAAAAAAGAGCCCCTGCCATTACTAGCAGGGGTTCTTGGTGTGGGTTAGTGATTTTCTCTTACTTAATTGGCGACGCTCCAGCAGCGCCGACCGTTTCGATTGCAGACGACGTTGTATCCTCCTTGGCCCGGTTGGGCGTAGGTGACAAAGGTCTGCGCGCGTTGCAAGTCGAGGATGATCTTGGCGTTGAGGTTGTTTGCAACTCTCAATTCTTCGACTCTATTCAAGAGATTCGCAATGGCCGTAGCCTCGGCCTGAGAAGCGATTTGCCGTGCGGCAATCGCCTCCGTGAGGCTGTCGAACTTCAGAGCAAGATTGTCGATTGCGGTTTTGATACCGCCAAGTTCTTTCTTGACTCCTTTCAGTTCCTCGAGGCCTTCACCGATTTTCTCGATCTTCACGTTCCCAGAGATTCGATCCCGGGTTTCCTGCTTAGCCTTCACGTTAGCTTCTGCTTCCGAAATCGCTTGGACGGCGATATCGTAAGCCGGCTTCAGCTCATTGAGCTTCGCGATCATCCTTTCTTCGTATTCAAGGTCGCGGGTGTAGATGGCTTCGACGATCATTTCGACCGTCCAATTTTCCGGTGCCTCCATCTTAAAGCGCCATCCCGCATACTCGTCTTTCTCTGTCTTGTCAGTAGGACCTTTTGCAACGAGCATTCGGAGTTTTTGTGCTTCCACTCGGACATTGGTCCATCTGGCATCCGCCTTGTTATAGGCGGCGATCAGTGCTGCTGCTGCTGGGGTCGGATTCAAGTCTGTCGGCGTTACCGGCGGAACAGCAGCAGCCATTGCCGCGGTTGCCTCGTCGAGCTTCCTCTTGGCATCTGCGAGTCTTGCCGGAACATCTGCCGCTGGAGTGGTATATGTCCTCGGAATTTGCGTGTCTGCAAATAAGCTGTGAGGCTTGTGCGCTTTCACGCGGTCCGCTGTGGCGGACAAGACAGTTTTCTCCTGCGACTTGTAGGCCGCGATGGCTTCCTGGTTGGTAGTTTGCACCGCAGTGAGCGTAGCTCGTGCTTCCGCAAGAGCGGCCTCTGCTGCTACCAGTTCTGTCTGTTCTACCGTCGGCTGTGGCGCCGGTACTACCCCACCTTTGGGGTCCTGTGCCTGAACCAACGACAACGAAGCGAATGCGAACAAAACTGCGACGAACGTGGGGAACAAGTTCTTCATGACTAACATCCTTCTTGAACAAAGTTTTTCTCAGAGGCGGACAACATGTCTTCCTCTCCTGTCACGCTATATTCTAAAAGGCCTACAGGAACCAATCCTGTGTCCTTAATTTTTTATCACTAACCCATTACCGGTTTTCAACAATCCATACGGGGGATTGCTGAAGACGATAGTGGAGGGTATGAAAATGGCTGTTTTAAGCCTCTTTACACACCGTAATGTTGTAAAAGGACCACGAAAAGCAACTTAAATCCTACACAAATATCATAATTTTGTCAAGTAGACTAGGAAAGTCCTAAAACTATGGTATATTGCCGCAAACGTCAATTTAAAAGATTTTCATCTTCTCATCCTCATCAGCTATGGCTTCTCTTCTCCTCTCCGATGGAACTGTCTGGAAAGGCGTTTCTTTTGGTGCAAAAACGGACTCTGACGGAGAAGTGGTGTTCAATACAGCCATGATGGGCTATCCGGAAAGTATGACGGACCCCAGTTATCGCGGACAGATTCTGGTGACCACCTTCCCGCTCGTCGGAAACTACGGTGTGCCGAGTGAGGAACTGAATGAGTGGGGATTTTCCAAAAACTTTGAAAGCGAAGCTATTCATGTGAAGGGATTGATTGTTACCCAGGTGAGCGAGACATACAGCCACTTCGATGCCGTGAGTTCACTGCAGAACTGGATGGAGCACCACAATATTCCGGGAATCACCGGCATCGATACACGCGCTCTTACAAAACATCTGCGCGAAAAAGGGGTGATGCTCGGACGGATTGTTGCCGACGACGAAGCGACAACGCAGACAGACATCGCAGGCTTTGATGATCCGAATCTCCGAAACCTCGTGGCGGATGTCAGCTGCACGGAAATGATCACCTACGATCCGCCGGCCGATGCACCGAAGACTGGACTCACGATTCTTGCGTATGACTGCGGCATGAAACGAAACATTATCCGGAGTTTCCTGAACCGCGGTGTGAAAGTGGTCCGCGTGCCGTGGAACTTTGACATGATCAACTACGACGGACAGATCGACGGACTCTTCATCAGCAATGGCCCGGGCGATCCTAAGACATGTATCCCCACCATCGACGCCATCAAGAAATCCATTGCCGCAAATATTCCGACCTTCGGTATCTGTCTGGGAAACCAGCTCCTCGCACTCGCGATCGGCGGTGATACCTACAAACTTCCGTACGGTCACCGCGGTGCAAACCAGCCGTGTGTGGAAATTCCGTCAGACGGCAGTGAGCCGCGTCATTGTATTATGACATCGCAGAACCACGGATTTGCTGTGAGTGATGAGCTTCCGTCCGGATGGCGTGTCTGGTGGAAGAACGCAAATGATGACACGGTCGAAGGCATCCGCCACGATTCGGGGAAATTCTTCTCAGTCCAATTCCACCCCGAAGCAACGCCGGGTCCGGAGGATGCGAATTATTTGTTTGATGAGTTTGTGCGGGTGATGACGGAGAAAAAAGGATGACGAGGAAGACAAGGATGACAAAGAAGACGAAGAAGTTTCATTAGTACTTTGTTTCTTCGTACTCTTCGTCTTCCTCGTCATCCTTAAATATACCCCTCCACATGCAAATCCGCTTTCTCCACTTTCCATTCTTCCAGAGCGAGCTGCTTCATTTCCTTTGTCATCTCCGGACTGCCACAGACATAGATATTTTTTTGGGAGAAATCTTTGCAGATCAACTGTACTAACGACTGCACCCGTCCTTTGTGTCCGGCCCAGTCGTCGTTGTCTCCACTCAGGGCAATGTGCAGGTAAAAGTTTTCGTACTGCTGTGCCAGTTTTTCAAATTCTGCTTTCCAGAACAAGTCTTCCGTATGGCGCACGCCGAAGACGAGATCAATCTGCTTCGTGAATCCGGATTCCAGTGCATCCATAATCTGTGAGCGGAAGGGGGCGACGCCGGTGGACGTTGCAATGAAGAGCAGGTCTTTCGGGTTTTCTTTATTGATGACAAAGTTTCCGAACGGCCCCTGTGTGCGTACGGTGTCACCTTCTTTCAGTCTGGACTCAATCCACATACTCGCACGGCCGCCTTCTTTCAGCTTGGCGACAAAGAGCAATGCATCTTCCATCGGTGTCGATGCAATCGAGAATGCGCGCGTCTGGATGTTTGTCGGATCATCCGGCAGGGCGACATCAAACAGGACGAACTGTCCGGCGCGGAATGTGAGTTCACCGGGACGTTTGAACGTGAATGCGTAGACGTCATGCGCGATTTTCTTGTTGCCGGTGCATAATAGTTGATAACTGGGAACGGGCATTTTCTTTGAGGAAGACGAGGATGACGAAGAGGGCAAAGAATACGAGGAACACCAGTGTAGCAGATTTCTTCGTCATCCTCGTCTTCCTCGTACTCTTCGTCTTCTTTTCAGGGAATCGTCTAATATTCCCCGAATAAATCTCTTTCCGGCCGCATCCCCGGTACCCATCCGCAGAAATCGGAAGAGGGGATCTGATGATCACGGATGATCGCGGCAGGATTGCTTTGAGCGGCATTCCCCATCACCGCATTTCCCATCACGGACAGTTGATCCGCAACTGCTTCTTTTGTCATGGTGAGCGAATGACCAAACAGATCTTTGGTCCCGATCTCACTGCGCACCGGATCTATCCCGCAGGCCACGAGCGCAAATGCGGACACACCGGATCGTCGCGGAATTATAAATGAATCACTGATGATCACCGGCATGCCGAGTGCATCGCTTATTCTTTTTACAGACCGCACCGGATCAACCGGCCACCCGATCGCATAGCCATCACTGACATTTGATTCATCAAGTCCTGCGTTGGGGACAAGTACTGTACTCACCGCATCCGTCTGCACTTCTGTGAGCATCGCTCCTGTCACCCCACCAATCACCTTGCCGTGCATGCGTACCGTTTCCTGTAGCACTGCCTGACAAAACGCGGCACTCTTGCCGGTTTTCTGCGCCCATATCTCCGCATCACTCGTGGGTGTCACTGTCGATAAATCAATGGCGGCACCTTCCGCAGTGGCAACCGCCTTGGAAGACACGATGACAATGTCGCCATCCTGCATCATCATCGATTGCTTCAGAATCGATGCCACGTCATCACCGGCTTTGATGAGGGGTGTGTGGATGGGAAGAATGTGCATACTGCAATCAGGGAATTTTTACCGAGCCTTCCTGCACAAGATACACCTGGTGCTCACCGGTGTTTTTCAGGAGGTCGACAAGTGTCAGGCGGATTTTGAGCGGGACGCCGGACGGGTTATGCATGTTGAGCTGCGTGAATGGTTGCCTGCTTGTAAAACTCACGTCTGCATGTGGAGGCAGAGTCCAGCGGACATAGCCGAAGCTTGGCTCGTCTGCGACCACCGCTTTGAGCGGCACGTTCCGCACCTCACCGCGTTTCCATCCTGCAGGGACACTGATGGCAATCGATTCCAGCGTATCGTTTTTCATATCGATCATCCGCAGCAGATCATTTTTTGTGACCGTCATCTCAAGGGTCATGGGCTGCGTATGTTCCACGCCAATATCCAGCGAGGGGATAACGTCCGGTATGCCCTTCTGCGTGCTCATGACAAAAAAGACGATCAGCACAAACGGGATAAACGCGCCGATGAGTGTCTTGCTGAGGGGGGACATACAGGGGGACAGTATGACGGAAGAAATGGGGGAAGACGAGTATGAACGGGCATAGTTTGGAGGTGCCCGGAAGGGGATGTCTGCTAATCTTTACATTTCACATTTTCATACTCTTTTTGCTTGAATTCATTGGATAAACCCGTCTTTCGATGCTAAAATACACACATATATGGAGTTCGACCCGCACACACTTCATCAGATCATCCAGCGCATCCAGCAGCAGATGCGTTGCCCGCAGTGCGGCGAGAAGGTGCCTGTGGATTTCACCTGCGTTCGCTTGACCGGTGATGATTTTGTGTTGATGCAGCTTCGTTGTGACATTTGTGATGCGTATATCGTCCTGCATGCCTCTTTGGCAGGAATCAAGGGCGTGAAACTCGAGAAAGAGGATAAAGACCGCATTTTGAACGCGTCTTCCTCACTTTGCATGCGTGAAGGAGAGGTTGATATGCTGAGAAACGCACTTGAAAAGGCATCCGGCTCGTTTGAGCAGCTGTTTGTAGAATCCAAGGACGTCGAACAGAAGGAAATCTAAGACACATCCCCCTCATTCCATCAGGTCGTTTTGGCGTTTTACATTGAAAAAATGGCGTAAATTTGGTATTATAGGGAGATACCAACATACAACGTATGTGCCCGAATATCCCCTCCGCCTCACCGCAGTCACCTGAGGACATTGCTCAGGCCAAGCAGCGTGAAGAAGAAAAGGTGCAGCGTGAACTGGATGAAAAGCGGGACATGCTTTCCATGGATATTCTGCAGAACGTCACGACGCAGATTGTCACGATGGAAGAGGAAATTCGCGTAAAAAATGATGCACTACAAAAAGCGATCACACAGCGACAGGGGTGGACGCAGGATGCAGTGATTTATGCAAAGAAAGATGCCATTGTGCAGACACTCGAACAAGAGCTCGCAGGTGTCCGTACCAAACTCGACACACTGAAAAATCAGCAGGGGATTATAAAAGGGCATATTTCATTCATCTATGAAAAAATGCCGAAAGGCAGAACCGATATCAGTGCATCGGATCTCAAGCATATCATCTGGCATCCGACCATGAGCAGAGGGAAGGCAGTAGAATCCTCATCGCCAGTACCCGGAGCCGGAACCATTCTCCGCGAAAAAGTGGACGGCAAAGAAGGGGAGTATATTTATACATGTCTGGCAGAAGACGGATCAGATGCGTATTTCAGAGTCTATGCACCGGGTCAGGTGCGCGAGGCCGAAACACAGACCGCAGATGGCAGGCCGATTGCTGTGGAGCAGGAAAAGGCGCTTGGAGTCTTGGATATTCTGAACAAGCCGCGTGAAGAATGGCGGCAGGGAATGCTAGCGTTAGTGAAAGACCCGAAGAATGCACAGGAATTGCAGGAGTGGGCAACGCAGGAAATGCCGATGGATGGCGGAAATGCGCTCGATTTCCAGAAAGAACTGTTGTCGGTCATTCTCGAGAAGAACGCAGCCATCAGCGGAGAAATCATGCGCGTCTGGAAGGAGCGTCTCGATGATCCTGCGGACGTGCGGAGAAACATCGATACCATCAAGCGTTTGTCGCTGCTGGGAAACATTCCGTTCGGTTGGGCGCTCGATGTCTATGAAAAGAAGGTGCAGACAGATCCGCTTACAGCAAAAGAACTCGGCACATCACTGATGGGGGATGCGCTGCTTGCGGCGAATAATCCGACTGACAAAGACATGCTGATGGATCTGAAAAGGCGCTTTGAATCGGCAAAGAATCCGTTCATGCGTGCGCAGCTTCTGCTGATGCTCTGCGAGAGTGATCTTGTATTTGAACAGACGGTTTCGTCTGATGACCTCTGGAATGCAGCCATGGTGAATGAATCCGTATGCACCGCTGTCCTTCCTGTTTTCATCAAGCGCAAAGATCCGCGTACGGTCGAACTTCTGGAAAAAATCATGAAGAGCGGCACGCATTTTGAAGCGGATCTTGTGCATTTCACGAGAGTGATGCTGGACGCCACGCGCTATGTTCTGACATTGCCGGATGCAGAGAAGCAGAAAATCATAAAACTCTGTGATGATTTGATGGGATCGGATACTGTTTTGCATCCGCTTTTTCTCAAAATGTTTACCGTTCTGAATAAGCCTGGAGCTGCACTTGAAGTCGCTGGTATCGGCGATAATCACGAGATGATACTAAGAATGCAAATGCTTCTTCAGGCCAATGAAGAGCTTGATGCGCGCATTGCTGCATTGAAAAACATACCTGCTGATCAGCGAATGCAGATGATGAAGGCGCAGGCGCCGCTTCCCGGAAACCAGCAATTGCTCATCCTGAAAAACCAGGCTGATGTGGAAGTGGATCAGGTGGCAAATGATATTGCAAAAGATGCTGCAGAGCTGATTCACAGATTGCAGAAGCCCGATGCACCGAATCTGCTGCCCATTCCAAACGATGTTGTCACCGATGCAGAAAACGCCATTCAGGATGCCTTCAAGAGCATTGCATGGGATGACACGATGTTTGAACCGATTGTGATGAACGCGCCGGGAGTATATGAAGAAAATCTTCTGCGGGAGCAACTGGCACCGCGTTTGAAAAAAATATTTGAAAACGGACGCATGAAAAAACTGGGAATCGACGATACAATGTGTGAAAAATGGGTCGACCTGATTGTCTCGGACAAGAAGAATCAGGCTGCAGTGCACACGGTGATGCAGGCAAGAATGGTGTCAGAAATTGCCAATGGAAATAAGCTTCTTGAGGAAAAACTGGTCGATCACCTGCTGCAGAATTTTGAGAAAGGACAAGGGGAAAAACAATTTGCCAATGTGTTCGGAAAAAACTTTGCACTGAAATCCAAACTGCTCTTCGCACAGAATACCGCGCATCAGGGGATATATGCCGGTGGATCGGTTCTTCCGGTAGCTGCTGCAGCTGCTCCCGTTGCGGCCACCGTCGTTGCGGCAAAAATAACCGGATCAGCCAAACCGCTTGAAGAGGCGAGCGTTGCCCCCAAAGAATCTTCTGAGAAAGAAGTGGAAAAAATATCACCCGCCTTAAAGCCGCTGCTGGAAAATACAATAACTGTCGTGAATGACGGCATTCAGTATTCCCGTGGAACGGTTGATGGATACGATGTGGTGATCGCGGAATCCGACTTTTCCACCCGCGCGTTCCTGCAGATGAAAAATGAAATGCTCGAACTACCGACACCGGATGTAAGCGGACTCAATACTGTCGTGATTGATCGCGGCAATCAGACGACGGTGTTTTATAATCTGGAAAAACAGCAGATCGAAGATCCGTACGACAAAAAACAGAACGACATTCTGAGCCGCATTTTTGAAATCGATACCGCGACATCCGTCGTGCACGATAAGCAGATCCAGTACATCAGCGACGGAATGCATCTCCTGTTCCGTGGTGCCGCAGACACAATCCGTGCAGCGCACCCGCTTCGTGTGCTCGGAATTATTACCGATGATGACAAGATCGACGAAAAACGTGCCGATCAGTTCCGCGAACTCTTCCATTATCACATGGATGAAATCCGCGACTGGACATTTGCCGATATGCAGGCTCTCACAAAGCTGTGGGAGAAAGAAGACAAATTCGTCTTCGCTCCGCTGATCGACCTGCGTGGTGAGGCCTAAAACGCCTGCAAAAGCACCTCAATTACCTTTTAGAAAATGTCTTATAATTGCGTAAAAATACAAAATTTGGTATAATAGAGAGAAAACAAAAAACTATGGATGACACACAAATCCCCAGCGGCCAGGAGATCTATGACGCCATTATGGCAGGTATTGAACCAGAGCTGACTACTGCAGGACTGGAGACGCTGGAGCAGGTGTATGCGAATGAATTAGAGCAAGACAAGGCAGCCCGCGCCACACGGTATGACACTGCATTTCTGGAATACGACAAACAGTTCCAGGCATACAGCGATCAGTGGATAGACAGTCTGCGCTCGTACAAACGCACGGCGGTCTCCTCACTCGAAAAAGAAAACCGTGAAACGGAAGACAAGGCCGCGCTCGATTCTATCGAATCTTCTCTCTCAGCATGATGCATGTCTGTCGTTCCCATTGGCAGGTGACACAGCGCGAGCGCCGCGAAATTTTTCAGTTGCCCAATGTTCCCCAGAATGCACCGCAAAATGCGCCGGCTGCCACGCCGCAGGCTGCGCCGAATGTTCCGCCGAATAATCCGAACGCTGCAAAAAATATCGCGAAAGATAAAATTGTGAAAGCGGAAGCGACGGGTAACAAAATCCGGTCCATGAAGCAGAGCATGGATGCTGCGCTGGCACAGATCGCGAATATCGGAAAGCCTCCTGCAGCCCCAGTTGCAGGCGCCCCGGACGCACTGACCGCAGCAGTAACATCCGTCGATGCCATCAAAACCGCATCCAATATCAATACCCTTCCTGCAGATGCGCTGACCGACATGATGCAGAGCGCACGCACACTCGGTCCGGAAGCAGGGGAAGTGTGCGATAAAATTCAAGACGCCATGACACAGTTGCAGGCTGCTCTTACGAACGAGCCTGATGCGGTGAAACAGAAGCAGATTACGGACATGGCAATACTGCTGGAAAATAATGCAAAACTTATTCTGGCCGATCTCCTCACGCCCGATGTAAAAACCGGTGCGCCGAAAGGTATCGGGTCCCTTTTTGGAACAATGCAACCGGAAGAAGCTGCAAAAATCACTGATGCGGCGAATGCAAGCCCTACCATGACCAGCATTAATGATTCATCCCTGTCCGAAGACGAGCGCAGCAAACTGATCGGTAAAGTGATGTGTGACCATGGCGTGACAATCGAGAAAGATGCCAGTGGCCAGTACATTGCAGTTGCCCCGCTGAGCCCGTTTGCAAAATTTCTGAATCAGATCAACGGTATTTTCAGACTGCTTGGATTTGTGAAGACGCCGGTGAAGGGTGCAGAGACGAATCCATCCACTCCATCCAACGGTCCGCAGACGACGCTGAATCAGGCAGAACAGGATGCCATTAAAAAGAACATCAAAGATCCAGCCTTCGGCATGGCCACTGAAAAGGGAAAAGCAAAGACCGCAAAAGCGACTGCTGAAAAGGCACTCTACGGTATGGCTCTCGCTCCCAATACGCCTCCTCCCGTGCCGGCGCCGGGCAGCTTGAAAGGACAGCTCACTGCTCTGACCGCAGAGAAGACAAAGCTCGAAACAGATATCGCCGCTCTCAAGGCTGCAAACCCTCCCGATCAGAATGCAATTACCACAGAAACTGGAAAGCTGAATGTAAAGATGTCTGAAATCACCGCGAAGGAAGCGGAGATAAAAGTGCAGGAAGAGATTGTGAAAAAAGAGGACGTAAAAATGAAATACATTGATGACTTGCAGAAAGCCGCGACAGATTCTGTGACTGCCATGACAGAAGTGCAGACATACATCACGACGCTCAATACGAAACGCACGTACAAAAATGCAGACTCAAAAATTGTAGGCGATGCATTGTCGGGCATACAGATAGATGGTCCGGGCAATGATCTCAGCATTCGCTGCCTGAATGTAAATCTGTCAGCATGGCAGGCGATGCAGGATCTTGCTGCGCAGAAATTCGGCATTGTAAAAACTGACATGGATCTCACGCAGCCGGATATCATGAAAGATCCGGAAAAATGTCTTGCTGCACTCAAAGTCATCAAACAGAGATTGGCGGATCATGAAAAGAAAATAGATAGCCGCATCGGAGCATTGACCGCTGTCGGTGCATCAAATGACGAAGCAGCAGATGTGGCAAAAATTGAAATGAATGTACCCGGTATCCAGTTTGAGTATAAAAACGCACAGTGGTCATTTGCCACTGACCCGGGCGCAAATGCGTACGATGCCTATTTAAAATCCGGCGAGGACAATGTTACAGCGGTCTTAAAAAACTACATGGACCAGAAAATACAGAGCGACCCTCTTTCTCCTTTGAGCGTGTCTTTTTTGGATAAGGCTCTGGAATATGAAAATAGTATCAATCCAAACACTGTTGCCATACGGCAATATAAGCAACTGATAAAAGATATTCCTCTCCTGAAGCAAAATGTCAGTGTGTCCACACCCATGGTAAAGGTAACTGATGTTCCGGGTTTGAAGGATGCAATAGAGAAGCATCCTTTGTTTACAGGAAATACACTTGATGCAGACTTGAAGACGAATATGGGGATGTAATCAAATAAAGAGAAAAGCCTTGCATTGAAATGCCCGCATTCGTATAATGCGTCCACATTTCCGGTGTTTCCCGCTTATTTGAGACGAATAAGAAACGGGGGCAACGGAGTTTCGTGCGTGAATTTTTCCGCAGAAATAAGCCATTTTTCCCACTTTCTCACATGCCGACAACTGCTACGTCCGCAACCGATTCCTTCGACGCCGTCGCCCTCAGCGTTGCCAGTCCGGATGATATCCTGACCTGGTCCCGCGGTGAGGTGACCAAAGCCGAAACCGTGAACTACCGCACACAGCGTGCCGAGCCGGATGGCCTCTTCTGTGAGCGTATTTTCGGTCCGACCAAGAACTTCCAGTGTTTCTGTGGAAAGTACAAAGGAATCCGTTATAAGGGTGTTATCTGTGAAAAGTGTGGTGTCGAAGTCACGCGCTCTATCGTTCGCCGTGAACGTATGGGCCACATCAACCTGGCTGTTCCCATCGCGCACATCTGGTTTTTGCGCTCCAGCCCGTCCCGCATCGGACTTCTGCTCGATCTCCCGATCAAGACCCTCGAACAGATCGTCTATTTCGCAGCATACGTCGTGATCAGCGTGAACGAAGATATGAAGACAGAAGCGGAGAAGGAACTCAGCGCCAGCATGGAAAACCGCCGCAAGCAGGTCGTACGCGAGTATGAAGAGGCAAAGAAGCAGCTCACAGAAAGCAATGCCACCCGCGCCCAGCTTGATGCGCTTGATAAAGAGTATGCAGAACGTCTCGAATCTCTGAAGCTGAACCACAAAGAAGCGCTCGATGATCTGAAAAACCTCCACACCGGAGGTGTGCTCTCCGAGCTCAAATTCCGTGAAATGAACATGAAGTTCGGTCACGTGTTCCGCGCCGGTACCGGTGCCGAATCGCTCCGCGAAGTCATCCTTAATATTGAACTCCAGCAGCTCGCAACCGATCTTCAGGCCGAGCGTGAGAAGTCGTCGGGTCAGAAACTCAAGAAAGTCATGAAGCGCATGAAGTTCGTGAACAGCATTCTCCAGGCAGGCATCGACCCGTCCTGGATGATCCCGACACGCCTCCCTGTGCTCCCTCCTGATCTGCGCCCGATGGTGCAGCTCGACGGAGGACGCTTCGCTGCATCTGACCTCAACGATTTGTACCGCCGCGTCATCAACCGTAACTCCCGTCTCAAAAAGCTGATGAGCATTGGTGCGCCGGAAGTCATCTGCCGCAACGAAAAGCGTATGTTGCAGGAAGCGGTCGATACATTGCTGAACAACTCCGCTCGCGGAGGCAAGACACTGTTTACCGCAGGAGATCGCCGCAAACTCCGCTCTCTCTCCGATATGTTGAAGGGAAAGCAGGGACGCTTCCGCCAGAACCTCCTTGGAAAGCGCGTGGACTACTCCGGACGTTCTGTGATCGTCGCCGGTCCGCACCTCAAGCTCAACCAGTGTGGTCTGCCGAAAGAAATGGCGATGAAACTCTTCAAGCCGTTTGTGATCGGAACCATCATCCGCCGCGAACTCGCACACAACGTGAAGGCTGCCGAGCGTCTCATTCAGGACGGTGGCAAAGAGGTGTGGGATATCCTCGAAGAAGTCATTAAGGACAAGTACGTCCTCCTCAACCGCGCGCCGACACTGCACCGCCTTGGTATCCAGGCCTTCAAGCCGACTCTGATCGAAGGTCTCGCGATCCAGCTGCATCCGCTCGCCTGTACGGCCTTCAACGCCGACTTCGACGGAGACCAGATGGCTGTTCACGTGCCGCTGTCCGACAATGCGCAGCAGGAAGCACGCAGACTGATGTCCGCATCCACAAACGTGCTGAAGCCGTCCGCTGGTGAGCCGATCATCAACCCGGTGCAGGACATGGTGCTCGGTTGTTACTTCCTCACACAGGTGCACGATGGCAAGAAGGGCGAAGGGATGATTTTCTCCACCCAGGACGAAGCATTCCTCGCATTTGACTCCGGCGTGGTCGATCTGCAGGCAAAGATCAAGGTCCGTGTTCCTGCTGAAGATGGAAAGACCCAGATTATCGACACATCCGTCGGACGCCTCAAATTTGATGAAATCATGCCGGAAGGAATGGGCCGCACGACCAAGCCGATGACGAAGAAATATCTGAGTAACCTCATCGCAAAAGCACTCGAACTCGTCGGCGAAGAGCAGACGACACAGTTTGCAGACCGTATTAAGGACGTTGGCTTCAAGTTCGCAACCATGTCCGGTGTGTCCATTGCGGCATCCGACATTTTGGTGCCGGTTGAAGCAGAAACGCTTGTGGCGGAAGCAAACGTGAAGATCAACGATATGACGAACTTCTACTCGAAGGGATTCATCACCGCTGATGAAAAATACAACCACGCTATCCGCATCTGGTCCCAGACAAAGAACGAAGTGTCCAGCGCGATGATCCGCGACTTCCTCAAGGAACCGGAAAACGACATCACCTACGTGATCGACTCCGGCGCTCGTGGTAACTGGGGACAGGTCACCCAGCTCGGAGGTATGAAAGGACTCGTTGCCAACCCGTCCGGACGCACCATCGAACTCCCGATCCAGAGCAACCTCAAGCACGGATTCTCCGTTCTTGAATACTTCATCGCGACACACGGAGGACGCAAAGGAAAGTCCGACACCGCTCTCAAGACTGCGGAAGCCGGTTACCTCACACGCCGTTTGGTCGATGCAGTGCAGGACATCATTATCCGCGAAGAAGATTGTGGATGTCTCACCAGCCATAAGATCACGACAGCAGATTCCGAGCGCATCGGTGAAAAATTCGAGAGCCGCATCTTCGGACGCACCCTCGGAGAAGACATCGTTAGCGGCGGCAAGACGATTGCGACCCGCAACCAGGAAATCGACGCCGATCTCATCGATCTTTTGCACGAACATAAGATTGAAGATGTACTCGTGCGCTCCGTGATGACGTGTAAGACCAAGCAGGGAATCTGTGTCCGCTGCTACGGCCGCGATCTCGGTAACAACAAGACTGTCAAAATCGGAACACCGGTCGGTATCATCGCTGCCCAGTCCATCGGAGAACCGGGAACGCAGCTCACCATGAGAACCTTCCACATGGGAGGAGTCGCCGAAGGAGCCGACATCACGCAGGGTCTCACCCGCGTGGAAGAACTGTTTGAAGCACGCAACCCGCGCTCCGCAGCCCAGCTCGCTGATATTTCCGGAAACGTGAAAGTCAGCCACCAGGGCGGAAAGACCACGGTCACCATCCACGAAGAAGTGCCGGGTGAGGATAACTACCACCTCCAGGCAGGATTCGAAGTGGTCGTGGAGAAGGGTGAAAAGGTTGCAGAACGCACCATTCTCGCAAAATCCCGCTACGACAAGTCCGTCATCCGCGCTGTTGCAGCCGGAGAAGTGA
The DNA here is from genome assembly GCA_023038255.1 of Candidatus Peribacteria bacterium. NCBI lineage: Bacteria > Candidatus Peregrinibacteriota > Candidatus Peribacteria > Candidatus Peribacteria bacterium. The sequence continues at coordinate 498,854 of CP082927.1, forward strand.
CTGCTATCGGCGACGGTGAGATCAAGGTGAAGCACTACGAACTCCAGGAAAAGGCCTACCAGTTCGGTGGCCGTGAATCGCTCATTGTGAAGACCGGTTCCAAGGTTTCTGTGGGTGATCCGCTCAACGTTGGACACTTTAACCTCCAGGATCTCCTCGAAAAGAAGGGTGTCTACGCTGTGCAGAACTACGTCGTGCAGGAAGTGCAGCACATCTACGCATCCCAGGGTCAGACTATCAACGACAAACACCTGGAAATCATTGTCCGCAAGATGTTCTCCAAAATCCGCTGTTCCGATGCCGGTGACACGAACTTCCTGCCGGGCGAAGTGGCCGACAAGGGTGAAGTGGACTACGAAAACGAGCGTTTGGCTGCCGATACGAAGGGAAAGGCAAAAGCCGCTACCTACGAGCAGCTGCTCCTCGGTATCACCCGCGTGGCTCTCGCAACTGATTCCTGGCTCTCCGGTGCTTCCTTCCAGGAAACCATCCGCGTGCTTGTGGACGCTGCCACCACCCGTAAGATCGATATGCTCGCAGGACTCAAGGAAAACGTCATTATCGGTCGTTTGATCCCGACGGGTGAGGTCTACCGCAAGCGTTTTGCTCTCGAGCAGGGTCTGGAAGAGCCTGCAGATGAGATATAAAAGCCTTTACTTCGTCTATTCAAGTCATTACTATCCCCCCACCTTCGCTCACCCGAGCTACGGTGGGTAAACCACCCCCTTTCTCACTATTCAATGCCAACTATCAATCAGCTCATCCGCAACCCGCGCAAGAATAAGCGCGTGAAAAGCAAGGCTCCCGCCCTGCAGTACACCTGGAACGCCCTCAAAATGCGTCCCTCGCCGCTGCCTAAAGGCGCTCCCTTCAAGCGTGGTGTCTGTCTGAAAGTCACAACCATGACCCCGAAGAAGCCGAACTCCGCTTTGCGTAAGATCGCCCGCGTTCGCCTGACAAACGGTCACGAAGTGAAGGCCTATATCATGGGAGAAGGCCACAACCTCCAGGAACACTCCGTTGTGCTCGTCCGCGGTGGCCGCGTGAAAGATCTTCCGGGAGTCCGTTACCACATCATCCGTGGTGTGCTCGACACCGAAGGAGTCAGAAACCGCAAGCAGGGACGTTCCCGCTACGGTGCACGCCGTCCGAAGCCAGGAGCACCAGCCGCCAAGTAATCCCCATAACCCATAACTCATCACCCGTAACCCATCATGGCCAAGCCCGTTAAGCCCTACATCGTCCAAGGTTCCAACCCTTCCATTGAGAAGTTTATCAACTGCATCATGAAGCGTGGAAAAAAGTCGACCGCTCGTCACATCTTTGCAGACGCGCTGGCTGTCATCAAAACCCGCACAAAGGAAGATCCGATGGAGGTATTTTCGAAGGCCATTCTGAACGCAACACCGCTCATTGAAGTCCGTCCGAAGCGCGTAGCCGGTTCTGTGTACCAGGTTCCTGTGGAAGTCACCCCGAAGCGTCAGGTCGCCCTCTCCACCCGCTGGTTGCTCACAGCTGCCCGCGAGCGCAAAGGAATGCCGATGGCACAGAAGCTCGCTATGGAACTCCTCGATGCATCTGCAGAGCAGGGAGGCGCCATCAAGAAGAAGCTGGACGTCATGAAAATGGCCCAGGCGAACAAGGCCTTCGCACACCTCGCGAAATAATCGCCATCCACAACGAATTCCAAAAGAGGGCCACGAGGCTCTCTTTTCATTAGGATTTAGTATTTCGAATTTTGCTACTACAAAATGTCCCCCAGTCTTATCAATAATAAGATGGGGGAGTGAGGGTTGTTGGAAAATGGATCAAATCAATACGATTGTGCTTTGAATACTCCTACGCGGCGGCTGGTGCGAACAGGGCAAGGGCCTCGATAGTTCCTTCAATATTTGTGAGCAGCACTTTCTTGAATTCTCTCGTCAGTGGGGCAATTTGCTTTATTGCATCCTCCAAAGTGATTCCCGTTGTGAATCCAAAGAGGCGTGCGTCATCCTCTGGGATTCCAAGCGTAAACGGCTGCCCCTCTTTCACTGCTCCTTTCACAAGGTGACCTCGGACAGTCTTTGCAGCGGCAAAATACCGCCTCAAAGCATCAGCACATTTTTCATTGATGTCGCCGACCAAGATTTGACCCCTTCATTTCCAAAACCACTCGAATTCCTGCTTCCGCAGTTCATCGAAAATATTGCTTCTTCACCCATAGAAGAAGCAGGAGGCGAGTGGCGACTATGTGAAAGGTCGGCTGATGTAGAAGTATAGAAACTTCCCTCTGAATCTCAAGAGAAGCTAATTTTATCTGCATTTTGTAAAAAATACTTCACAATTCGGCTCCTCCTAGCCAAAAAAGTGTCTCTTGACCATTGACAGGAAATGTAAAATAAGTATAATGGTTCCACACTTATTTTACACATAAATACACAAATAATGCCTACCACCCCTCTCACTGCCGTTTCTGGCCACATTCCTCATTTTGATACGGATCTGCTCAGTCAGATCATAGAAGTGGAAGTCGACAATGCCATCAGACAGCTGCAGACGGCCGGACGCTTTATTGATAACAGCATCGCCCGCAATTGGCAGCATTCGCTCAGAGATATGCTCACACATATGATGCTTGAGGAGCACGGAAATCACTGCATGCTGCCAGAGGACATTGAAAAAGCATTGAGGAATCTGCTGCAGGTGCTGATAGATACGGACGTGGATCTCATCAAAAAAAAGCCGGTATGCCGTGAACAGGTGACTAGCTGGAGGCGTTTCCAGATGTCTGTCCTCCGCTTCTTCCGGAAAAAGCTGCCTTCCTAGGGCAAACGAGGCGGTAAAACGATTGCATCAGCGCAGGCACTTCTGTAGAGTACCCCAGCTTTTATGAGCTTTTAGCTTATAGATGTTAGCTTTTAGGAATTACTCTCATTCCTAATTCCTAACTCCTAATTCCTCACTCCCAATCCCATGGACCTCAAGCACGTTCGTAACATCGGTATTATCGCGCACATCGACGCAGGAAAGACAACGACGTCCGAGCGCATTCTCTTCTACACGGGCCGCAACTATAAAATCGGCGAAGTGCACGAAGGTGAGGCAACCATGGACTGGATGGAACAGGAGCGTGAGCGTGGAATTACCATTACCGCTGCGGCAACGCAGTGTCACTGGAAGGCGCAGGCTCCGGGAGAGGGGGAAGTCGACATTACCATCAACCTGATTGATACCCCGGGTCACGTGGACTTCACCGCTGAGGTGGAACGTTCCCTGCGCGTGCTCGACGGAGGAGTGGTGGTGTTTGATGGTTCCCAGGGTGTGGAACCGCAGTCCGAGACCGTGTGGCGCCAGGCGGATAAGTATCATGTCCCGCGTATTGCATTCGTGAACAAAATGGATAAGACAGGAGGAGACTTCTACATGTCCCTCGCGTCCATCCACGATCGTCTGAGCAAGACTGCCGTTGCAGTCCAGCTCCCGATTGGAGCGGAGAGCGATTTCTCCGGTATCGTCGACCTCGTGCAGAAGAAAGCATTCAAATTCGAAGGAGAGCACGGACAGAACATTATCGAGATTCCTATTCCGGAAGACATGCACGAGCAGGTGATTGAGTACCGCACCCTTCTGATGGAAAAGGTGGCAGAGAACAATGACGATATGATCGACCACTTCCTGGAGAACGGAGCTCTCACGGACGAACAGCTCTTCCGCGGTATCCGCCAGGCAACTGTCGTCGGAAAGATTTACCCGGTCTTCTGCGGCAGCAGCCTCCAGAACGTCGGTGTGCAGTTCGTGCTCAACGGTGTGGTTGCATACCTCCCGTCTCCGCTCGATGTGCCGTCCATCCGTGGAACAAACCCGGATACGGAAGAGCCGATGGAGCGCAAGCCCTCTGATGATGAACCGTTCTCCGCACTCGCATTCAAAATCGCCACAGACCCGTTCGTCGGTCGTCTGACGTTCGTCCGCGTCTACTCCGGTGTCATGAAGACAGGAACAGCCGTGTATAACCCGCGCTCAAACGCCAAGGAACGTATCGGCCGCCTCGTCCGCCTGCACGCAAACTCCCGCGAAGAAATCCAGGAAATCCGCGCCGGTGATATCGGTGCCGTGATCGGACTGAAGGAGACACGCACAGGAGACACACTCTGTGACGAAGCAAAGCCAATCCAGCTGGAATCCATCACCTTCGCCGAGCCGGTTATCTCCATCGCTATTGAACCGAAGACCAAGCAGGATCAGGAAAAAATGGGTATCGCGCTGCAGAAGCTTGCAGAAGAGGATCCGACATTCCGCGTCCGCACCGACGACGAAACGAACCAGACAATCATCGCGGGAATGGGAGAACTCCACCTCGATATCCTTGTCGACCGTATGCGTCGCGAATTCAAGGTGGAAACCAACGTCGGTACACCGCAGGTTGCGTACCGCGAAACCATCACGAAGGAAGTGGAGGGCGAGAGCAAGTACATCAAGCAGACCGGTGGTCGCGGTCAGTACGGACACGTTGTCTTCAAACTGATTCCGCAGGAACCGGGCAAGGGCTACGAGTTCGTAAACTCTGTGGTCGGAGGCCGCATCCCGCGCGAATTCATTGCTCCGTGTGACAAGGGATTCCAGGAAGGTATGACCCGCGGTATCCAGGCTGGTTACCCGGTTGTGGACGTGAAGGTTGAACTACTCGACGGTTCCTACCACGACGTGGACTCCTCCGAAATGGCGTACAAATTTGCAGCCTCCATCGGATTCCAGGAACAGGCCAAGAAAGCAGATCCGGTCATTCTCGAACCGATCATGAAGGTGGAAGTCACCTGCAGCGAAAACTACCTCGGAGACGTGATGGGCGACCTGAACTCCCGCCGCGGTATGATCCTCAGCCAGTCCGATCGCGGAATGGCCAAGGTGATTGCTGCCGAAGTGCCGCTCTCCGAAATGTTCGGATATGCCACAGAACTCCGCTCCATGACCCAGGGCCGCGCGAGCTACGCGATGGAACCGAGCCACTACTTCAAGGTGCCGAAGAACAAAGCAGACGAAATTGCTGCTTCCCGCTCCGGAGTGGCAGTATCACGCTCAAACGGTTAATACGGTCGAATGTGAACGAAGAAGAGCGCCCGTAACAGGGCGCTTTTTATTGACAGATATAAAAAATGTTTCTCATTTTCCCTCTTCTGTCTGGGGAAGTTGTACGTAAATGCTCAAATAGAGAGATGTTTTTTCTGTACAGGAAAGCCCTTTTACTCATTTTTCTCCGGCAAATATCATTGTACCCTCCCTTCATATTTTGCATAGAAAACTATACAGACACTGCTTCAAAACAATAAATAGTGCGGTTTTATTTGCTTTTAGGGTTTTATTTGCGTAGCATGCCGAATTGTATTGCTATCCTTCCCACCTTTCTCCTTATGGAAAGATTTATCAAGCACGCCAAGCGGAGCATCTCAACATTCTCGCTGGCGGCTCTTTCGCTAAATATTTTACTCGGATCTGCGGTAGCAGCTTTGCCGGTTTTTTCGCCACAGGCAAATGCCGTAGGCACAACCCTGCTGGCCACTGCAGTCGGAAATTACGATCAATGGAGTGCGAGTGCGGGAAGCAAGGTTGCTGCTGTGGGCACGAATGATGCTGTTTTTATCAGTGAGGCGACAAATACAGAGAGGCAGAGCTTCACATTTGCATCTGCAGGCATTCCCACTGGCGCCCTTGTTAGCTCCGTCGTCTTGAATGTTCTTGCAAAGGAAACAGGAGGAAGCAGTGCGTCTATGAAATTATTTGCAGAAGACGGGCTTACAGCCGGAGATCGCGATGTCGGAAGTACGAACAATCTGACAAGCAGCTATGTAAACTACACGAAAACCTGGAATGAAAATCCCTTTACGAACAATGACTGGACTGCAGCGGAGGTGAATACATGGACAGTGAACTTTGGTGTCGAAAAAAGTTCGGCCAATGCGGATGTTGCCAATGTGACCTACATGGAACTGGTCGTGAATTACACAGTTCCAACCTGTAATGCACTGAGTGCTACCATTTCGGGTTCGGGAATTATCAACGGTACTGCCGGTGATGATGTGATTGTTGGTTCCAGCGGTGTGGATACCATCACAGGAAACGGGGGAAATGACACGATCTGTGCGCTGGGGGGGAACGATTCTGTCACAACAGGAAACGGTAATGACTGGATTGATACAGGTGACGGCACAAACACTGTTGTTGCCAACGGAGGGAATAACACAGTATTTGGCGGAAGCGGTAACGATAACATTACAACTGGAAACGGTAATGACACTATTGATGCGGGAGATGGAAGCAATGTAATTGTGGCAGGTGCGGGTGTGAATATGATCGACTCAGGAAACGGTAACGATACCATCACTACTGGAAATGATAACGACACCATTGTTGCCGGAGACGGAAGCAATGTGATTAATGCGGGCTCTGGCACAAACTCTGTCACAACCGGCAACGGTAATGACAGCATTACGACTGGAAACAACGATGACACAATCGTCGCAGGTGCCGGTAGTAATACAATCGTCGCAGGTGCCGGTGTGAACTCTGTTACAACCGGTAATGGCAATGACGATATTACGACTGGAAACAATGACGACACTATCATTGCAGGAGATGGAAGTAATGTGATTGACGCGGGATCGGGTGAAAATACCGTGACCACTGGAAACGGAAACGACGATGTCACCACTGGAAACGGAAACGATACTATCGTTCTTGGGAATGGGACGAACGGCACAGCTGGTGATCGTATTCAATCAGGTGCAGGAAATGACTCGATCACAGGTGGGTCCGGTAATGATCACTTCGATGGCGGAGATGGTATGGACTATTGTGATCCTGTCGGAACAGGGGGAAATAATACAACAATCAACTGTGAAGCCGTGGGCGATCAGGCACTCGTCACTATTGTCAAAGATGCACAGCCGGATACTGCGGATGACTTCCTCTTTACAGGCGATATCGGTGCATTTGCACTCGATGACGACGCCGACGGAACACTCCCGAACAGCACAACTGTCACGATGGCTGCCACAGTGGGCGGCACGGTCCGCTCAATCACGGAATCTGTGGCTACAGGTTGGCAACTCCAGAGCATTACCTGTACTCCGGATGCCGGAACATCAGGAAATGTCGGTTCTCAGACAGCAACAGTTCTTTTGAATAAAGGAGATCATATCACTTGTACATTCGTGAACACTCCTGCTCCTGTTACGACAGTCAGAGTGACAATCGCTAAATATATGAACGGCGTTCATGCAACCGCTGGTAACACAGACAATGCATCGTTCAATATGACCGCTGTGTACAACGCATCCAACATCGGATCGGGTTCCGATCCTTATGTCATCAGTGCAACCGGAAACGGTACGCCTGAGGCATACGAAGCACAGACGATTGCACTCGCATCCGGTGCGGACTACAGCACTTACGAAACCATCAGTGCGCCATGTACCGATGCAACACCGTTTGAATTGGTTGGATATTCCACAGGAGATTCTTTGGCAGCTGCCGAGGCAGCGCCTGTCAGCATGACAGTGCCCGCTTTCACGGGGCTGACATCTGATAAGTTTGTGATTGTCTGGAATGAAACCTGTCCTCCGGTCCCGACGCATCTGACACCGGCAGACGGCAGCACGCTGACAACCGCACAGCTCGACAAGATCGACTGGAGCGATGTGGCAACGCCTGCATTGCCGATGACGTATTTCTACGAAGTGGCAACGACAGATACGAGCACCAATCCTGATGGGTCCTTCGTGAACCCGGTGTATGAATCTGCAGCACTGTCCGACTCCGAAATTGTGACAGCAGGTACAGGAGATGGAACCTACCACTGGCATGTCCGCGCCGTTGACGCTGCAGGAAACAGCAGTGCATGGTCGGCACCTTGGACGGTGACAGTCAGCAACGCCGCAGTGGATACCACGCCGCCGGTCGTCGAGATTCTCGGGTACCGCAATCAGACAAGTGGAACCTATGATAGCGGTCCTGCTATCCAGGCCTGTGGCACCACTACCGCCTCTTCCTTCATCGCCTTTGAGTGGCAGGAGGTTGGCACCGATGTGTCTCAGCCGTTGAGCTACGAATACAAGATTCTCAGCGGTCCAGCCGGTGTTGGATACACACAGGTACACTCTGGCACACACCACAACGGCGGTATTCCTGCAGAAGGAACGTATACCATCCAGATCACCCCGACCGATGCAGCATCGAATGTCGGAACACCTGTTACCTGCACCATGACCTATGATGCAGACTATGTGGCCCCTGTTGCCTGTAATGTGTCTGATATTGATCTGATTGCACACTGGAAGCTCGACGAAGCTGCCAGTGCAACCGTCGCAGAAGATGCAACTGCCAATAACAATGATGGTGCAGTGATGAGTGCGACGTCCGCTGCAACTCCTGCAACAACACCGGTGTTTATCAATACAGGGTCCTACGACTTCGATGGTGTGAACGACAGTATCGATATGGGAAGCAACGTCGGCAACTTCACCGTGGCTGACTCCTTCTCCATTTCCGCCTGGATTAACCCCGCTCTCGACTTCCAGAATCATGCCATTTACGGAAATACCTGGAGCAGCCCGGGATACCTGCTGCGCGTGACGGATCAGAATAAGATCCGATTTATTCTTGCGGAGAACGGCAGCGTCTACGAAGGCATGGATTCCGGTGTGCTCACTCCGGGATGGCACCATGTGACCGGTGTCTGGGACGGTGCGAACGTGAAAGTGTACGTTGATGGAGTGGATGCATCCATGACCTCCATTGCAAACGGGACAGTCTCAACCATCACCACATCCGCACATACGTTTATCGGACAGACCGGACAGATCGGTTCTGCACACTACTTTGACGGTATGATCGACGACGTCCGCGTCTACGGTGATGTCCTGAGCGAGAGTGAAATCGCAGCTCTTGCTGCCGGACAGTGCCAGGGCGGAACACCGACACCAGCTTCTTCCTCGTCATCTTCCTCCGTGGCAGCTTCCTCTGAAGCTGCATCATCTGAAGGGCAGGGCAGCAGTGCACAGTCCAGCACTCCTGAAATCGTCGCTTGTACCACAACCGCTTTGGCAGGGTACTGGCCGATGAACGAAGGCGAAGGCACAACAGCATTTGATATGACCGGTCTCGGCCACGACGGAACGCTCCAGGGCGGAACCGCCTGGGCATCCGGTGCAAACGCTATCACGCCAAATCCGTTCGGTCTCGACTTCGATGGCTCTGATGACATTGTGAACATTACGAGCAGCAACGACTTCAACTACGGAACACAGGAATTCACCGTCAGCACCTTTGTCCGCACCACAACGGGTAACCGTTCCATCCTCGGAAACTTCAGCGCCGGATTCAAGGGTTGGGGACTCTACGTCTACAACACGAACCAGGTGAACTTCTTCGGATACGGTTCCATGGGTAACAACGATGCCGCAAAGCCGGCCATTGTTCTCGACGGTAACTGGCACAACCTGACAGGTGTGTACCGCCGTTCCGGAAACGATCTGACCATTGATACCTACGTCGATGGTGTCCTGGTTGGTTCCAACACCGCTGCTGTCGGAGATATCTCTGCAAACAGCACTCTCTACTTCGGACAGTATCTGCCACAGCCGTCATTGGATGGCGGACTGGATGACGTCCGTATTTACGGCCGCGCGTTGAGCGCCGGTGAGGTCGCGGCTATTGCCGGCGGATGCAGCAATCCTGTCATCGCATCCTCCAGCTCCAGCTCTTCAAGCTCTGCATCAGAAGGGGAAAGCAGCAGTGAGTCTGTTGAGTCATTCCAGTCATTCGGTCTCTCCACACCGGAGGTTGAACCGGGTAACGGTGCTTTCCGCGGTAGCAGAACAAACATCCTCGCGGGTGTGATCAACTTCATCAAGGGTAAGATCAATATCACTGCTCCGGGTAGCTTTGGTGGTGTCGCACCGGGTGGATTCGGAGGTGCATCGGATCTTCCGTATACAATCGAAGAGAAAAACCTGATCTGTACCATGAAGCGTGCTATCCCGACAGATGCGAAACTCGCTATCTGGGAATGGGTCGCGTCCACTCTCTCCGAGCAGATCAATCATTCTGCAGACGATATTCTGGAAAGCCTGAAGGATTCCACCTTCTGTGACTACCAGGCAACCGCCAAGACGAAGGTTGCAGCCGCTGCAAAGCCGCTGCCATTCCTCGTGAGCGCTGCAGGATTCCCGCTTTCCGACAACCCGACATGGAACGCGTGTGTCACGGGTAAGGTGACACTCCAGGACATCCGCAATAACCCCGACAAAGACAAGCACGGACGCGGCCTCAGTTGTGCCACGTACCACACGGGAAACATGTGGACACACCCGGATCTGAAGATCTTCTTCACTTGGAACAGCAAGACGAAGAAAATCACGCTTCCGGAAGGATTCGCTATTGAGAAGCAGGAAGTCACGCTCTAACCCGCTTCACATATCTTCAAAAAAAGCCCCGCACGATGCGGGGCTTTTTGTAGGAGTATTATTCAGTGGTCCGTTTGTACTTTTCCAGGAAGACCATGGGGCTGATGACGTATCGTGCGGCTTCCGCAGCAGTCGGCAGTGATGACGGCCAGTATATTTGATGTGTTGCCGCGTCATCGTTCAGATGCTCAATCTGCAGGTGCAGGTGTGGTGCAGTCGAATTGCCGGTTGAGCCCGAACGCCCGATCAATTGCCCCGGCAGGACCGTATCGCCGACGTGCACAGTGGCAGTCTGCAAGTGACCGTATAGCGACAGCCAGCGCTCCCCGTCCGGCATGATGTGTTCTATGAGGACATGGACGCCAAACGACGAATCATCGTTCCGGATGGCAGCCACCTTTCCCCCGCCAATGGCACCAACAGGCGTCCCTTCTGCAACTTTGAGATCCAGTCCCGGGTGAACGGCTCTGAATTCCGGACTATCGACATCGTAGGAACCAAAGTAGCGGGTGGAGTAGAACAACTTCGCTGTAATTTTCGCCATATTGTCCGGTGTCAGATCCGAGCTGAGTGTCCGCATCGGGATGGTCAATGTGTGCAGATTGTACGCGGGGATTGCGACAAAATCAGACGCATTCATTTCGCTGTATGTCCGATCCCATTCCTTCGGTGTGCGCATTTTCCCCCAGTCCGGTGTTTGCGAGACCGGGAAGACGGCGCGGATGAAAGGCGGGAAGTCGGTTGAGACGGACGATGTGCTTGCCTTTGAAGATAATGAGGATGAACGGGGGGAAGATGAGGAAGACGAAGAGGACGAGGAGTACGAAGAAGACAATGACGACGATGTAGGTTCAATAATCAGCGTGATGTCTTGAGATGCCTGTGAACTGCTTGAGGCTTCTTCCAGAGGGGCGGCAGGACGCAGGGAGGTATCTGCAACAACAGTCGAACGGACGGTTTGTCTCTTGGCTGCGCGTAATGTTCTCCGCAAAATTCTCTGTGCGAGTCTCTGCTGACGGAGAGACGGCTTTGGTGTCACGGACACGGCGTTCCTGCTGGCAACAAAAATCGGTTGCTGCAGTAATCGCGCATGGAACTGTGTGGACTGGAGTGAAACCTGCAAAAATATACCGATACCCACTCCCCACAGGAAGATGCGGGCATAGAATCTGGTCTTGTCTGTGAGTGTGTGTATGTTTGTGACCATTTCTTGTTATTATACATTATTTAGACATATTTAGCAATAAGTGGAATAGTACTAAAATGGTGAAAAGAGCATCAAAAGACCAATATTCTGTAGCCAGTTGCTGTGTAGGGCATCTGTGCCTAGAGTAGGGGTATGAAGCGTCGTTTCACTGAAGACAGCTGGCGCAAAGAACCCTGGTTTCTCAGCCTCTGTGCAGCCATGAATTCCTGCAAAAATGAGGAAGAAATCGCGAATCTCTTCCGGGATATTGCGACATTGAGCGAATTGCAGGCAATGGGGGAACGTCTGGAAGTGGCAAAACTTCTCAGCCAGGGCCTCAGTTACCGCCAGGTAGCGGCAAAAACCGGTGCCAGCACCACAACCGTCACCCGCGTAGCCAATTTCCTGGAAAACGGCGAAGGGGGCTATAGAAAGGTCTTAAACACGCATCGGCACCATAGAATGAAAGTGGGGATGAAAAGGATCGACACTGCAGAAAAGCCGGATTCCGATCCAACGCCTTCAGAGCAAAAGAAAGACGTTTTACCCATCAAAAAGACTGCGTTGCAGAAGTATTTGGGGTCATAAGGCTAGATAAACTGTGACATCTCGTTGACACACTAAGAGGCGGGACTTAGAATGCGCCTCCTTTTTAAGAAGGTTGTTTGCTTGTTGCAGACGTAAAAACCATGAACCGCGTTGGATTCATGGGAAAATGTGATCGATCATTGAAAGCATGAATAAGGATGTAGGAAATGCTGCGTTTTGTTTTACCCACTGGATCGTTGGCAGATGCAGTCAGGAAGTATCTCGCGACGGCTGGCTACCTTGTTCCTCAGCCAGAACGCACTGGTTTGTGCGGGGTTGTAAATGAGGTCGAGTTTTACCAGCTTGACCGGCGAATGATTCCCCTCTTTTTGCACAGCGGTGAGTATGATGCCGGCCTCACGGGAGAGGATCTGGTTTTGGCGAGCGGTGTTACACACTTGCGGCCAATTGCCAGGTTTAACTTCTCCCGCGCTAGCGAGCGGCCGACGAAATGGGTGTTGGCTCAAAAAGCCGGTGCCACCTTTTCCACAGACCGGATTGTGAAAATCGGATGTGAATTGCCTGAGTTTGCGAGACGGATTGTCGGTGAGCGGATTCGCCGGTACACCATTGTTCCCATCTCCGGCAGCGAAGAACAATGTGTGAGTGCTGGCATCATCGACATGGTGCTGGTGGTGACGGAGAGCGGATCGTCCATCAAGGCGAATGGGCTGGAGATTGTCCCGGGGTGTGAGAATTTGTTTGAGAGCATGCCAGTGATTGTGGCGCGTCCCGATATCGGAGATGCTGAAAATGAAGCACTCGCGGCGTTGTCCATCGCTCTGAGATCAGTTGTCGGCGCCAAAAGCCACATCATGATCACCTTTGACTTCCCGGCGGCGAAGGATGTGATGGAATTGGAACTTCCGGCAGCCGTTGCTCCAACCATGGCAAAAACAACTAATAACGAGTGGAATGCATGCACCATCTGCGTTCCCATTGCCTTGCAGGGGACGATTCTTGCCAAGATTTCAAACGCAGGAGGAAAGAGTATCGTCGTGAGCCCGGTGCAGGGTTACATCTCTTAATCTGCTGATGCGTTGATCAACCCGTGTCTGTGCCCAAAAAGCCCAGATGCAACGCCCCCGATTTTCGACAGAAGATCGGGGTTTTTTCTGTATACTGAAGCCATGCATCACCTGTTTATGCACCGGTGTCTGGAACTTGCCGCGCTTGGCCGCAAGGATATTGGCAATGGCGCGCTCGTCGGGAGTGTCTTGGTGCGTGACGGAAAAATTATTGCCGAAGGATATCATCGTGCGTTCGGTGAGGCGCATGCGGAACGAGCTCTTTTGGAATTATTCACGGATGACATCAGGTCTGATGATAGTCTGTATGTGAATCTGGAGCCGTGCTGCCATCACGGAAAGACGCCGCCATGCACGGACATCATCATCGAACGCGGTATCAAGCATGTTGTCTACGGAATGTCTGATCCGGATACACGTGTGAGCGGGGAGGGGATTGCGATTCTTCGGAAAAACGGCATCACCGTCGAAGGTCCTGTGCTGCACGCAGAGTGCGAGTGGTTCAACAGGGGATTTATCTCTGTACGCACAAAGCAGCGTCCGTGGATTACTGTGAAAATGGCGAAGACGGGTGATGGAAAAATCGCGAATGACGATGGATCACCGCTTGCAATTACATCACCGCAGCAGAACAAATGGTCGCACGAATTTTTGCGAGCACGACATGATGTGATTCTTGTTGGGGTGCAGACAGTTATTAACGACGGTCCTGTTCTGGATGCAAGACTCACTGATCATTCTGATTATCATCCGTGGCGCATTGTGCTTGATCCACACGGAAGAATTCCTCATGATGCGAAAGTAGTGAGTGATGATCACGCATCATCAACAATCATTGTTGTCGATCCATTGCATCAGAAAAACGTTGAAGCACTGCGGAAAAACGGGGTGCATATTTTTGAAGTACCATCACAGAATGGCATGTTTGTGTGGCAAGAATTGTGGGAGAAGTTATTGGGATCAGAAGGGGATTTTCGTGGTGTCACGTCGATACTGGTAGAGGGAGGAAGTAAAACATCGGCCATCTTCAAAGATGCATCGATGGTGGATATGGATATCAGTCTGATCGGATAGTGTCACCCTGAGGTCGCTCGAAGGGTGATCATAGACGTGTGCATACTTCGAGTGTCCTCAGCATGACACTTACATATCCAGCAAATGCCCCATCCGCGTTTTTTTCGTGTGCAGATATTTCTTCTGCCTGTCCGACGATGGCTCAATCTGAATCGGCAGTTGCTCTGTGACTTCCAGTCCAAAGCCCTCCAGTCCGGAAATCTTTTTCGGGTTATTCGTAAGAAGCCGCATGGACCGCACGCCGAGCATTGAGAGAATCTGCGCACCAATACCGTATTCCCGCAGATCCATCGGGAAACCGAGTTTGATGTTGGCGTCGACCGTATCCAGTCCTTCTTTCTCCTGCAGATCGTACGCGCGGATTTTGTTTGCGAGGCCAATACCACGTCCTTCCTGGCGCATGTAAATAATCACGCCATTGCCTTCGTCATGAATGCGTTTCATCGCAGCGTCGAGCTGCTCGCCGCAATCGCAGTGGACAGATCCGAACACATCACCAGTCAGACATTCTGAATGCACGCGAACGAGTGTGGATTTATGTTCGTTGATGATGCCTTTCACAAGTGCAACATGCTCCGCACCGTGCACTGTATCTTTAAACACTTTCAGCTGCCACGGTCCGGTTTTTGTATCCAGCTTTGCTTCGGATTCTAAAAACACCAGTTCCTCATGCTGACGGCGATACGCGATTAAATCTGCAATCGTAATGACGAGAAGATTGTGTGCTTTTGCAAACGCCTCAATCGCATCGCGACGCATCATGGTGCCATCGTCATTCATCAGTTCACAACCAACCGCGGCCGGTTTGAATCCGGCGAGCCTGGCGAGATCGACCGATGCTTCCGTGTGGCCGGAGCGCACAAGCACACCGCCGTTTTTGGCACGGAGGGGGAAAATATGACCCGGCCTGCGGAGATCGCCTGGCTGGGCATTTTCTTTAATGGCAGCCAGAATCGTCGCAGTGCGGTCTTTGGCGGATACGCCTGTTGTCACTCCTTCAGCCGCTTCAATCGAGACCGTAAATGGTGTGCCGAACTTGGATGTGTTGTCTTCGACCATCGGCGGCAGCTCGAGATGATGGGCGATCCCCTCGCTCACTGCGAGAAAGACAATGCCGCTCGTGTGGCGGATGATAAACGTCATGGCATCTTCGCTGATCATCTCTGCCGGCATGACAAGATCACCTTCATTCTCGCGGTCTTCATCATCAACCACAATGATCATTTTTCCGTTGCGGAGATCGTCCAGCGCAGTGTTGATGGTTGCAAAGTCGGACATTATCTTTTTGGTTACAGGTGATAGGTTATGGGTTATCGGGATTCTTTGATTGAGCTCAAACTAGAAAGACTGTGAAGCACTGCAAGGGCGGCTTCAATTCCTTTGCTTTCATTGCCGAAACAGCGCCTGCGTGCGTCTTCGATAGTGTTGACGTAGAGCACTTCGAACGCAAACGGAATATGGTACGTGAGCTGCGTTTCCATTATGCCGTTTGTTGCTGCTTCTGCGAGGAGTCTTGCGTGATGTGTTTCGCCTTCAACAATAATGCCGAAGCCAATCAGCGCATCGACCTTTTCCTCTTCTGCAAGCGCTGCGCCGATCAATGGGATTTCAAAAGAACCGGGAGCCGGATACACAATAATGTTCGCATCACTGAGTCCTGCAGCAACAAATGTTTTCTTCGCACCCTCAATCAATCCATTGATTTCTTCCTCATAATACGACGACGCGACGATGCCGATTTTCCAATTGGAATCGACGGCAGCCGGAAAGGAAATGGTGTGATCTTTTTTCATAGACGGGAGGAAAGAATGTAACGACCGAGAATATCTGTTTCAATATTCACACGATCACCGGTCTTGAGTGATCCGAGTGTCGTGTTGGAAAGTGTATGCGGAATAAGAGCGACCGTACACACTGCATCGACCATAGATGCAACTGTCAGCGACACACCATCAATCGCAATCGAACCCTTCTCAATCACAAACGGAACCAGCGCATCAGGAAGAACAATTTCCAAGACCCCAATGTCCAATGTCCAATGTCCAATGTCCGTCGTCCCCTCCACATGCCCCTGCACAATATGTCCTTCAAAACGATCGCTGACTTTGAGTGCTCTTTCCAGATTCACAACATCACCACTTTTGAGATCACCAAGTGTTGTTTTGCTCAACGTTTCATCAATCACATCAAACCGCATCGACTGATCATCAAATGCCACAATGCTCAGACACACGCCGGAGACGCAGATGCTCGCACCGAGTTTGATATCGTCAAACATTGCCGGGCGTTCAAGAATGAGGCTTCCGTCAGTGCTTTTCAGCACTCCTGCCGTTGCTTCAATAATTCCGGTAAACATGGCAATACAGTATAGCAAAATTTCCTCATTCCTATCCCTCAATTGCGCTCTTTTACTGCACTTTACTAATCGGATACATAATGCGGTTTCCCACTCTGTAGAGGAATTCAAACCACTTATGCAGGAGCTCCTGGGTAACAGGCAGTCTGCCGTTTTCCGCATGATACTGTGCGGACGCCGCAAATTTTCCGCCGTACTTTTTCATCAGTGCCAGGCTGGCCGGACGCTGGTCGACAACCAGGCCGAACTTTCCTTTTGCAGGAGTACAGCGTGCTTCGAAGTGTCGCATGATCACCGTGCCGCCGTAGTACTTCATTGCTTCCGCGACGTGCAGTGTGGTGAGGTACATGAGTGCTTTCCACGCGATCATCGGAGCGCCACCAGTGAAGATGAGTCCGATTGGTTTGCCCTTAAACTGTCCTTTGGAATGCGTCTCGTGATCCAGTCCAAACGCGCCCATGCGGTCGATGAGATTTTTGAGATGCGCGGGGACGGAGAAATTCCAGATGGGACTGGCAAACACAATGCCGCTCGCATCACTCAGAATGGTTTTGATGCGCTGATAATCGGGCTCTGTTGCATTGTCCGGCTCGTAGTCTGCGAGCGTGAAGTGATGGAGCGACAGATCTTTCAGTCTGATTTTTTCAAACGTCACGCCGGGAACCTGTTTTGTTCCCTCGATAAAAGAGTCGGCAAGGACGTTGGCGTTGCTAGGATCGTTCATGCCGGCAACGACGACGGCGATCATACAGGGTTTTGTCATACAGTGAAGTATGGATCATTGTTGCCTTTGCATCAAATCTATCTTTCGTATGTTTTGTGCCCGGGACACACAACCCCTAGGTCCGGAACTTCCCCTTTTCAGGAATTCCGAGACATGCTGCAACATGCATTTTGCGGAGACGATTTCGTCGGGTTTGGGTCTGTACAGAGCGAGCTTTGACAGGTGTCCACAACGCTGCTCATTAATTCTTGCCGGATGTGGGGACCTACAATATCTTGGGGTTTCAGTCGTCTACAGGCACTACATCGTGTATTTTACTTGTCATTCCTCCCTTGCTTTATGAACCCCACTGCAACGTCTGCATCTACCCAGACCGATGACCTGACGCAGGCATCTGTTCCTGCTGCCGCTCCTGCCAAAGGAACGAAGGTGGGTCTCTCCATTGAGCGCGTCTTCACGACGCCGGGCAGTGATCCTCTGGAAGAGATTGCGTATGAAAAGCGCACCAGCCGTATCAAGAATACGGATGGCAGCGTGGTGTTTGAAATGGAGAACGCGGAAATTCCGGCAACGTGGAGCCAGGTTGCAACAGACATTGTGGTCAGCAAGTACTTCCGTAAGGCCGGTGTCCCGCAGCGCGACGCTGATGGCAATCTGATCCGCGATGAAAAGGGGAATGTGGTGACAGGTCCGGAGCGGTCTGTGAAGCAGGTTGTCCGCCGTCTCGCTGGTTGCTGGAGGTTCTGGGGAGAGACACATGGCTACTTTGCAACGACACAGGATGCACAGGCGTTTGAAGATGAACTCAGCTACATGCTCGTTCGCCAGATGTCTGCGCCCAACAGCCCGCAGTGGTTCAACACGGGTCTGCACTATGCGTACGGCATCACCGGACCGGCACAGGGTCACTACTACTGCGATCCGGTCACCGGAGAAGTGAAGCGCAGCACCGATGCCTACACCCACCCGCAGCCGCATGCGTGTTTCATCCAGTCTGTGGATGACGACATGGTGAATGAAGGAGGAATCATGGACCTCTGGGTCCGTGAGGCGCGTCTCTTCAAATTCGGTTCCGGAACGGGAACAAACTTCAGTAATCTCCGCGGAGCAGGCGAGCCTCTCAGTGGAGGTGGAACAAGCGGAGGATTGATGAGCTTCCTCAAAATCGGTGACCGCGCAGCGGGCGCCATCAAGTCCGGAGGCACGACACGTCGTGCAGCCAAAATGGTGTGTCTTGATCTGGATCATCCGGATATTGAAGACTTCATCAACTGGAAGGTGAACGAAGAGAAGAAGGTCGCCGCTCTCGTAAAGGCCGGCTACGACAACGACTTCAACGGCGAGGCATACACAACCGTGTCGGGTCAGAATTCCAATAACTCCGTCCGCGTCGCTCATGACTTCTTCGAAAACGTTGAGCGCGATGGCGACTGGAACCTCTACTGGCGCACCGAACTCCGCAAGGCAAAGGCAGAAAACCGCGAACCGAAGCCCTGCAAGACGCTCAAGGCGGCGGCACTCTGGGATCAGATCGGCTACGCAGCGTGGGCCTGTGCGGATCCGGGACTCCAGTACGACACGACCATCAATGACTGGCACACCTGTCCTGCAGACGGACGCATCAATGCATCAAACCCGTGCAGCGAATACATGTTCCTCGATAACACGGCCTGTAATCTCGCATCCCTCAACCTGCTCAAATTCTACGACAACGAGCATGGGACATTCGAAGTTGAAAACTTCCAGCACGCTGTCCGTCTCTGGACCATTGTCCTCGAAATCTCTGTGCTTATGGCGCAGTTCCCGAGCAAGGAAATTGCAGAACTCAGCTACAAGTACCGTACGCTCGGACTCGGCTACGCCAACCTCGGCGCAATGCTGATGCGCATGGGTATTCCGTACGACTCCGTAAAGGGCCGCGCCATCTGTGGTGCTATCACCGCTATCCTCACGGGTGAGTCCTACGCCACCTCTGCAGAAATGTCCCGCAGCCTCGGTGCTTTCCCGGGCTACATGAAGAACCGCGACAGCATGCTGAAAGTCATGCGCAACCACCGTCGTGCCGCGTATGACGCTCCGCAGAAAGAATACGAAGGTCTGCATGTGACACCGGTCGGACTCGATCAGAATGAAGTGCCGGAGTATCTCCTGCGTCCTGCCAAGGAAGTATGGGACCGCGCACTCGCAATGGGTGAGGAACATGGTTACCGCAATGCACAGACCACCGTTATTGCGCCGACAGGCACCATCGGACTCCTGATGGACTGTGACACCACTGGTGTCGAGCCGGACTTTGCGCTTGTGAAATTCAAGAAGCTTGCCGGAGGCGGATACATGAAGATTGCAAACCAGTCTGTCGAGCCCGCTCTCGTGGCGCTTGGCTACGATCAGACACAGGTGAAAGACATCATGCGCTACGTGATGGGCACGCTCAGCCTGGAAGGCGCTCCGCACATCAACCGTGCGAGCCTGCGTGAGAAAGGATTCACCGATGAAGATATCGCAAAAATCGAGAAGCAGCTTCCGGCTGTGTTCGAACTCAGCTTCGCCTTCAACCGCTTTGTGCTTGGAGATGAACTGATGAAGAAACTCGGATTCACGGATGAGCAGCTGAACGATCCGTCCTTCAATCTGCTCAGAGCGCTCGGATTCACAAAAGAACAGATCGAAGAGGCGAACGTTGTCATCTGCGGTCATATGACCGTCGAAGGCGCACCACACCTCACGACAGAGCAGCTTGCAGCGTTTGATTGCGCCAACAAGTGCGGCAAGATCGGACAGCGCTTCATCAGCGCCGAAGGACACATCCGCATGATGGCGGCCGCTCAGCCGTTCATTTCCGGAGCTATCAGTAAAACCATCAACCTCCCGAACGAGGCAACGGTCGAAGACATCAAGAATGCCTACTTCCTGAGCTGGAAACTCTGTCTGAAGGCAAACGCTCTCTATCGCGACGGATCCAAGCTCAGCCAGGCTCTCAGTAACAAATCAGATAAAAAGGACGAAGAGAGCAAGGAAATTGTCGACAGAGTCGTCGAGAAAATCGTCTACAAAGAAGTGCCCCGCCGCAGAAAATTGCCGGCCGAACGCATGGCGATTGCTCACAAGTTCTCTATTGCAGGACACGAAGGCTACGTGCACGTCGGTATGTACGAAGACGGCGCGCCGGGTGAGATCTTCATCAAAATGAGCAAAGAGGGTTCCACGCTCTCCGGTGTCATGGATACGCTCGCACTGAGCCTCAGTATGAACCTCCAGTACGGTGTGCCGCTCGATGTACTGTGCGAGAAGCTGGTCCACACACGCTTCGAACCGATGGGTATGACCGCCAACAAAGAAATCCCGATGGTCAAATCCGTTATGGATTATCTCGGACGCTGGCTTGCCCTCAAGTTCATGACCAAAGAGAAGGCAATGATGTTCCACAACCACGACCTGGTGGAGAAGTCCTACAAGGACGGTACGAAGAGCAAGGATGCCTTTGCAATGCGTCTCCCCGTCGTCGACGAAGGGTCGACGGCTCCAAGCCTGTTTGAGGACACAGTAGCCTTGCCGGCCGTAGCTTCCGAAGAAGCGGAGGCTGGACCCACCACTCTCGAAATCGCCAAGCAGCAGGGATTCACCGGAAGCATCTGCGGCAGCTGTGCCTCCACGAAAATGAAGCGCAATGGTAGCTGTGAAGTGTGTCTGGATTGCGGGGCAACGTCCGGTTGCAGCTGATCTCGACTACGCTCGATCTGAGGATCTATGTTAAGAAAAACGAAAGCCGCTGACATCCTGTCGGCGGCTTTTTTGGCAATCACGCGACTGCCGGCTCCTCTTTGGTTAGCGGTCTTTGGGTGTAAATGCACAGACAAGTGCTACTGCACCTACGGCTCCTACTACAATGACCGAACCGCCAAACTTCCCAACCATTCCGAACACAATGCACGCCATCTCTCTGTCCCCAAAGAGAACTTGTGAAAGGATCACGGCTGATCCATCTGCAAACATCATCGACCTACGCACGCAGAGTGTCAATAATCATTGTCATAAAGAAAACCGCAGATCCATCTGCGGTCGGTTTGCATCCCCTTAGGATGCGTCTTTGGGACTCTGTCTCACTCCATTAGGTCGTGTGAATGCCATAATAGTGCCAGTCAGAATGCCTCCGATTATCCAGATCCATAACCAGCCGGGCATTCCTCCCCAATCCGCACAGATACATTCCCATATGTATAGCATCGCTCTGTCCCCACAGAGGTACAAAGATCGAAGTTCCCGCGGAACTCCTGAAAAAAGTATTGCCAATTTTACTTTACCTGTCAATGCACCTAGCTGCGCTTCCTGATTGCATCCTCTATACTCTCCTCATGTCCGATTACGTCGATCACCTCCCGTCCCACGAACGCGCACGCATCCGTCAAAAAATGCGGAGCCCCGAAGCGTATGAGCGTCTGCGTGAAAAAGTGAAAGGTCCCGAAGACCTGGAAAATGAAATGAAGAAAAGCGAGCAGCTGGCTGAGTTGCATTTTGCATTGGAGAGTGATCGCAGCGTTGGTGAAAAAATCAAAGCGTCTATCGACAAAGATATCCGTGAACAAGGCATCGAACATATCGTCGATGCGGATGCGCTCTCACCGGAAGTAAAAACACAACTCGAACAAGGGAAATTCACACTCGTCGTCTCTGCCCATCCCTCAACTCATGAGGATACATTGATGCTTCTGCCCGAGGGAAATATCCAAGAAAAAATTCCCGTGAAGACAAGCTTCAGTGAACAGTATGCGGGACAGGTTCTCAGCCGATAAAGTGGTTGTTTGTGAGTTCAGAGAATGTGTAACCGTTTTTACATGGTCATAAACAACACCCCGAAAGCACAGACGAATAAGAAGAGCTTCATGAGGACCGAAGAGTAGATGATCACCTAATGTGTTCACAAGAGGGGAGAGTAAAACACCCCTTGCGTCTCAGATAAAAGATGAACAAATTAGTATATCAGTGATCAATTTTCTGGCGATTATTTTTCTGAGTATTTTTGGTGTTCACTCTTGCAGGATGCCGAGAAAGTGGCGGAGAGTGAATGGTTGTACACCGCATAGTTTTGTGTACATCTGATCACCACGAAAACGTCAGTTGCTCTCTTTGGGAATTTTGTTCATATCATCATCCGGTGCCATGCGGTTTGTAATCTTTTTTTGACATCGCACACACTCATGCACAATCATCCACCCACCTTTCTTTGCATCGTAGTCGATGCCGACAGGTTGCATCAACCCCTGGCACAGAGATTCGCGGTCACCGGGACCTGTGTTATCGACGTGTTTGCTCCAGAGGCAGATCGGGCAATGATTGCGGTATGTACCTTTACCGAGTGGTTCGACTGCTGCATTGCAGTGTTCACAGATGAATGGCTCTTCTCGGGCTATAAATATTGTCATAAGGAAGACGAGGATGACGAAGAAGACGAAGAGTACGAGGAATTTTATAGAATAGAAGATCGTAATTTATTAAGCAGATAACTCACACGGTGAATGTGATCATTTGCTTTTTCAAATATCACTTGATCGATATATTCCAAACCAAGAGCGATTCTGCATTGGCAATGCAACTCATCGAGAGATCCTATTCCTATTTCAAAGTAACGTGCCTTATCTTTTTGTGATCTCTTCGCATTCCCTTCGGCTATGTTCATAGGAATACTTTGAGCTGAGCGCCTCATTTGATCGATTAGGGCGAATTTTTCTTCAGCCGGAAAATTCTTAGTGATTTTATAAATCCACAAACATAAAGAAAAAGATTCCTGCCAAGCCACCAGTTTTTCATACGTTTTAAGTTCCATAAGAGAAGATCATACAAAAGTCATTCTTCTTCGTCATCCTCGTCTTCTTCGTACTCCTTGTACTCCTCATGATCTTCATACATTGAAACGGAAATGCATAATGTCGCCATCTTTCACGATGTACTCTTTTCCTTCCGCACGCATCTTGCCTGCCTCTTTCGCTTTGAGTTCCGATCCTGCAGCAATGTAGTCATTGAAGGCGATGGTTTCTGCGCGGATGTATCCTTTTTCAAAATCCGTATGAATGGCACCTGCTGCCTGCGGGCCGGTGGACCCGATCGGAATGTTCCATGCGCGGACTTCCTGCACGCCTGCCGTGAAGTAGGTCATGTAGCCGAGAGCTTTGTACGCAGCGGTAATCAGGCGGTCGAGTCCGGAAGAAGTTACGCCGAGTGATTCCAAAAATTCCTGCGCGTCTTCTGCAGAAAGATCCTGCAGATCTTCTTCGATTTTTGCGGAAATGAGCACGAGTTCATCGGAAGGGGAAAGTCCCAGCTGCCCTTTGAGTACAGTCACATCAAGTCCTGCCATCTGATCTTCAGCCACGTTTGCAGCGTAGAGCATCGGTTTGAATGTCAGCAGCTGAAAAGATTTTGCGATAGCGGTCTCATCTTTTTCCAGTTCCGTCATGCGTGCGAGGTGTCCTTCGTTCAGCGTCACAAATAATTTCTCTGCAACAATCAGCTCGGCTTTTTTGTCTTTATCACCATGCTCAGCAACTTTTTTTGTTTTTTCAATACGCTTGGTGATGCTCTGTAAATCGGCGAGCACAAGTTCGGTTTCAATAATCTCACGGTCGCGCTTCGGATCAACCGTTCCTTCCACGTGAATAATGTCGCCGCCGGTAAAGACGCGGACAACGTGGCAGATGGCATCGACTTCGCGGATGTGGCTGAGGAAGGCATTTCCCAGTCCTTCGCCTTTGCTGGCTCCTTTCACAAGTCCTGCAATATCCACAAATTCGATCGCAGCGGGCACGATCTTCTCCGGATGGATCAGGTCAGCCAATTGCTTCAAGCGCACGTCCGGGACCTCCACAATGCCGATATTCGGCTCAATGGTGCAGAAAGGGTAATTGGCAGCCTGTGCGCCTTTCGTGCGGGTGAGGGCGTTGAAAAGCGTGGATTTGCCGACGTTCGGGAGGCCGACGATACCGATCTGGAGAGCCATAGAGACAGGATTGAAGCGGGATAGCCGGGATATCCTACAGGATTTGAGGGGATTGATAAGGTGTGATGGAATCGGGCATTGGCCACAAAGAATGGGCTGATTTTCCTCTGAAAATGACGCTATAGCCTTTATAATTGTTTTTTATCAGTATGTTGACAAAATGTAATTATATTACTATAGTAACCTTCCTCTATGTCAAAGCGCCTCTTTCTGATCGCCGTGCTTGTCTTAACTGTCGGGTTCTTCACGCGCGCTTTTGCCTTTGCACAGGATATGCAGGTTGCTGACCAAACCCAGCCTCTGACTCGCGCAGAAGCCGTTGCGCTCCTTATAAATGCCCATCCGAACGGTTTGGAGCGTGTTCGTTGGTTTGCCGCCCATATGCCGCCTATGCCGCTTTTTGCGGATACAACGCAAACGGAATGGTATGCACCGTATCTGGAAGCTGCATTTGAAAGCGGTTTGATTGAAGGAAACGCAGTTGATCCGCAGTTTCACCCAGATGAGCCCTTAAAGGAGGAAGAAGCCATCAGTTTGGCTATCCGTTACAAGGAAATGACAAACCCGTCCGCAGAGGCATATCTCGTCATTCCGACGGATCAGGGCAATATCCTGAATAAAACCGTCTCCGAGGCCCAGGCAAACGGCATCAAAATGCCTTTCCCGATCCGTCCGGGGCAGCCCATTTCCCGCATTGCCCTCTACGACATGATGGCCTCTGCTGGCGTCCAGAACCCTCAGGGCATCACAATTGCCCGTATCCCGGTCACGACAGAATTCATCACCGTCGCCTCCGTCCAGCCTATTCTGCAGCCTACAACATCCACTCAGAACCCGAATCCTCTGACTGCAGACCTCACTGCCGGAGAGACACCGGATAGCGCAGACGAGAACACCTATTTCGCCATCAGCATGCCGACACTCGGCGTCGAAGACCTCCTCATCAGCCATCCGACAGACCTTACCCATAACGGCCTTCTCGTTCCGCTCCAGACCGGTGTCGGACACTTGTTCAGCTATCCGGGTCAGAACGGAAAAATCCTCGTCTACGGACACAGTAGCAGTTATCCGTGGGATACATCCGAATTCACCAAGATCTTCCGCCAGATCAATAAACTGCAGGTTGGTGAGAGAGTGTACGTGAACTACCACGGCACCGTGTACATTTACGAAGTGACCAACAAGCAGACCGTTCCCGCAAACGACACGAGCGCCTACGCTCAGGAAGGAAAAGAAGAACTGATCCTCTATACATGCTGGCCGCCTGACAGCGTGAAGCAGCGGTACCTCGTGCATGCGAAGCTGGTGGAGGTTGTGGCGCAGAAGTAAGTATATGGAAGAGGCATCACATTTCATTTTCGTCGGTGGACCACAGGCTCCGGTCGGATTTCATATGAGGCCATGCTACGACGTTTCACGTTTTTCAGGTGAACTGGAGTGGCAATACCCGGACATCCGCACCTTTCTTTTTGTGCCCGATGATCAGGAACAAAAGGATATATCTCCTGATGATTATGCTGAATCAACGACATCCATGTTGCGCCTGCTGTCATCCACTCTTCCTGCATTTAGCTGCTCCGTTCGAAAGAGATTGTGTTACGTTCTGCAGGGTCCTGCAGAGACCATTCAGCAGATTGCAGCTGATGTTGAACAGGAGTTCAGGAAAATGGCTGACAACTGGAAAAACTGTGAGTACTTGTATGACAATGATGTTATCTAAATACTAAGATTACATTCCGAGACTAATAAAGAAATACCATAAAAAGTCTAAGACTCTTTATGGAATATTAAATGCCAATACGCCGCAGAATCTCACGACTCACGAAATCCCTCGAGCGACCATACTTCAAACGACTGAGCTGCTTGTATGCTTCGCCTGCCTGTTCATCTTTCAGGTACGTCTTATCCAGCCACGGACGCGGCACTTCGAGTGTGAATGGACGACTGGGCTGACCGTTGATACAGAGTTTCATGGAACCCTTGAACGCATCCATGTTCACAAGGTCCTGCTCAGAGAATGTCGGAGCCATTTCTTTGGCGGCAACCTCTGCATCCTGCGGACCGATTTTATACATCATCATGGTACCGACGTTACCGAAGATGGCACCTTTCAAGCTCACGGCGCCGCTCAATTTACTGTCCTTCTCCAACTGGTCGATATACTGGTGCGCGAGGATCAACCCGAGACGGTATTTACGGGCCTCAGACAGAATCGATTCAATCGACGGCGTCACGAAGTTCTGGAATTCATCGATGTACAGGAAGAAGTCTTTGCGCTTGTCTGCAGTCTCGCGCTGGCGGCGCATAGCGGCGACCTGGATTTTATTCACGACAATCATACCAAGCAGCGTCGAGTTGATGTCTCCGATGAGACCTTTCGAGAGGTTCATCAGAATAATCTTGCCGCTGTTCATACACTCACCGACATCGAACGAACTCTTTGTCTGTCCCACAATGTTACGCATCAGGGTATTGGTCACGAACTGTCCGAACTTCGCGGCGAAGTAGGGGATCATTTCCTGCTTTTCGCGCTGACCGGTTTTCGCCATCTGGTTTTCCCAGAAACTGCGCACGACCGGATTCTTCACTTTGCTCACTTTATACTTGCCCCATTCATCATCGGTAAAGAGGCGCACAAGGTCGGTAATCGCACCTCCTTCTTCTTCATCTTCCATCAGGGTCAGACAACCGTTCCGGAAGTAGTCCTGAATACGCGGACCGAAGATTTCTTCACCGTACATTTTCACCATCATGTTCATCGCATCGAGCGCGATGAGGTCACGTTCTTCGGGAGTTTTTCCTTCAAGGAGATTGAGTCCCATCGGGCGTTCGGTGTCGGCAGGATTGAAGTAGATGACGTCATCCGCGCGTTCGCGGGGAATATACGGCAGAATATTTTCAATCAGTGATCCGTGCGGGTCGACCACACAGATACCTTTGCCATTATGCAGATCCTGGCGTGCCATCAATTCAATGATCGATGACTTACCCGTGCCCGTCTGTCCGATGATGTAGAAGTGACGGAAGCGGTCTTCGTTATTCATGAAAATTTTCTTCTTCTCACCACGGTAGGTGTTGGTTCCCAGGTACAGACCGTCTTCGGGAATATTTTTCGGTGCAGGACCAACTTTAAAATTCTGCCACTTGATGGTTTCCACTTTGTTGTACTTCACGTTCGGCAGATGGAACATGCTCGCAAGTTCCGCAGAACCGAGCAGCATTTTCGGAGCCTGCAGCCATTCACCGATCGTGCGGCGCGGGGTGCGGCGGATGAAGCGCTGCACAACTTTGCGCTTACTTTCCACCTTGAGTTCGTGGAAACTGTTTCCGCGGACATCATTGAACTGACTGAATCCGGCAGCGACGGTATCGAGAATAAGATGTGCGCGGTGCGCGGAGTTACCGGATGTCACAATGCGTGCCACGCAGGTGAAGCCCGGATTGCCGGCTTTCTCATCGACAGCTTTGCTGTATTCCTCGACCATCTGCGACACGCGTTCATTTTTTGCATGACTCTCGCCCGGTTCAGATGCGCTGAAGATAGACAGTAAACCGGAAATCCAGGTGAGGGGATTGAGCATTGAGCCACTCTGTTCTTTCGGATTCAGAAGCTCCATCGCTTCTTTCTGCAGTTTCTTCTGCCATCCGGATGTGGCCGGCTGCAGGACAAACTGCACAGCGGCACCTTCATCACTCTCCAGTTTGGAAAACGCGTTTGTGATTGCATTCAATGGATCGCTCTTGAGCTGCTGATAGGTTTTGAAAACGTGTGTATACGGATGATGCGCGACAACGGTGCGTGCGCTCACAATCGATTTCTCTGTAAAAATATTGTAGTCCTCGACTTCATCAATAATCGTGTCCGGGTAAAATGACGTGATCTGCTTTTCGACAAGAGGTGCGAGTCTGCGCGGACAGACGACAAAGAAGAGAATCTCTCCGGCAAGCGCGGCATATTCAAGCGACACGAACGGTTGTCCTTTCCAATAGCGGTTGATGTTCGAGTTGTAGATGGAATGCAGAGACTGGAACAGGTGATCCATGACGCCGATCACTTCTTTGTAGTCGCGGCCGAACTGGTCGGATTCAGAATCTTTTTCTTCCCGGCTTTCTTTTTTGGGAACAAGCAACTGCAGAAAAATAACGTCCTCTTCGCGCTTGCGCTCAGCCAGATAGCGCATCAGTGCGAGCCACAAAAAGGACGCAGCACTGAGGCCAAGAAGCGTGCCAATGACGATCAGAATATTCTGCATGAAGGTATCGTACCAGTATACCATGTTTTGGACGGCTATACACGGCGATTTTTTGCTGTTTTGCTATACTCCTTGCATGCGATGGACCCCCTTTTCCCTTCGACGCCTGCAAAGCCGCGGTTTTGCGAGCATGCTTCGCGGGACTCTCCGCTATCTCTTCGGCAAGCGCGGACAGCGTCTGATTGCCGGTTTGCAGCTCTTTTACGAGCTCCGTATCCAGTTTTTGCTGCGCACAGGAGAGCCGATTGCGAGGCTGGCGAGAGGGAACGAAGTCCGTGTATGGGTCGATGGCGAAGAATCGTTTAGGCGTCTCGAAAGACTGCTCCGGCGTGCCAAATACAGCATTGTTATCCAAATGTTCATCTGGAAGGACGATACGACGGGCCGGCATATGGCGAGCGTCCTCCTGGAAGCGGCGAAGCGCGGTGTGCAGATTGATATCACCAAAGAGGCCGTTGG
Source organism: Candidatus Peribacteria bacterium (assembly GCA_023038255.1). NCBI lineage: Bacteria > Candidatus Peregrinibacteriota > Candidatus Peribacteria > Candidatus Peribacteria bacterium. Next base: position 527,955 of record CP082927.1, read on the forward strand.
CGACTTTTTTGAATTCGATGGTGATTTCCTGAGTACCAAAGATGCAAAGAGCGGCATCTGGAAGGAATTCTGGAGCCACCCGCGCATCCGCATTACGTACTCAACAAACAACGATCATGCGAAAGTATATGTGATTGACGGTCAGATCCTGCTTCTGACCGGTATGAATATTGCAGATGAATACCGTCATCAGTGGCACGATTACATGGTCGAATTGCGCGGGACGGAATACGTCACGCAATTTCTGACACGCGGTTCGTATCCGACCCATGCAGGAAGTGTGGAACTCGTCATGAATACAGACGAGCGCAAAGACATCCGTGCCGCACTACACTCATTGCTCGATTCTGCAGTGGAATCCGTTGTCGTAGAACACTGTTACATATCTGATCCGGATATCAACGATCACCTCATCAGGCTCAGCAAGCGGCATGTCCGTGTGACTATCATCGTGCCGTCCTACGTCGATCTGCATTATCATGCGAATATGAATACGATCGGCAGACTGATTGCGGAAGGGGACAGTGCGCATCTGCGCGTGCTTCTGTATCCGCGCATTTTCCATGCAAAAATCATTCTGGTCGACCACAAGAAAGCCTTTGTAGGATCAGCAAATCTCATGCGCCGCTCGCTTGATGATATGGGCGAAGTGAATGTCCTCATTCAGGGCAAACAGCGTGCCATCTGGAAACTCCGCGAAGCATTGCGTCAGGACGCTCTCAAAAGCCGCGCACTCAGTTCATCACCGTCGTTCCTCTGGATGTCGCGGTGGCTGGCGTGGCTGGGCTTATAAGAGTTACTTGCTCAGCATTTCTGCGAGTGCGTCTCTCTGCACGATGCACATGCTTTGTGCTTCCTCATCCAATTCCAGGTAAGCGGGGCTTTTCATGTATTGCACATACGCTCCGTAAATATTCCGTAACTCATTTTTGTCTCCATCGTAGTTTTTAGCTGCGCGCAGCAATGCTTGGAGCGTCTTATCCACGCGGATGCCGATAATCTCATTGCCGTGATTCTGAAATTTGCAGATAAATTCTTTGCCGAGCATCCCGGCAAGCGGTGAGGTGTTTTTCAGTGTGTAATCAGGCAAATCTCCGGAGGACGCACTCCATCCCACTTTCTGCGTATCCCGATTCACAATACTGCTGATTTCCACTCGCTCTGTGCCCCGCAGAAGAGAGCGCATAATAGTGGCGCCTAGTTTATTTTCTTTAAGACCGCCCATAAACACACTCATCAAATCCATCAGCTTTTCGTCGATCATAAAATTACATTCAATCTCTACATCCGTATCTGCAGGTGATGTAATGCGTATGTACACGAGAGCGTTATTCCGCTTTGGAAATGAAAACGAAACGTTAAACGGAATATCACCCAACGTGAATATATCTTCCACTTTTGGTTCCCCCTGCTGTAATCGCTCCAGCGCTGCAGCAACATCGAGCACTTCGTCCAACTTTCCCTTTTCAAAAGACGTCACCAAAGAAAGCATGGTTGGTCGTTCAATAGCAGGCTCAGATGTATTCTGTAACACATCAGCGACACGTGTTCGTGTTTCTTTTTCTCTTCGTCCAATACCTCTCTGCACCAAAGAGGAGAACCTATCCCAGAGCTGTACCACCAGTGATTCTTTTGGTTTGCCTGTTTCCATCAATGGTTATTATACCACAAAACAAACATTCAAAAAAGAGTTCCAGAACCCCATAACCCATAACCAATCACCAATCACCCATAACCCATAACCAATCACCCGTTACGGATGCATCCGCTTCCACTGCTCATACACGCGCTCCACCATTTCGAGAAGCGACTTGATGGTCATATCTTTCTTGATGAAATAGTCATCTGCACCAAGTTCCTTGCCGCGTGCGCGGGAGTTTTCATCTGCAAAGTTTGTCAGCATGATGACCGGGAACGGGCGGGACTGGGCTGGATACTGTTCCAGAACCTGGAAACCATCCATCTTCGGCATATGAATATCAAGCACAAGAACCTGCGGTGCCTGCTTGGCGATTTCTGCAACAGCCTGTTCACCATCTTCCACGGCGCGGATCATGTACCCGGCGACGGAAAACTTTTTGATGTACAGGTTCCGAAGAACCGGATCATCTTCTGCAATCAGGATATCTGCTTTGGACATAACTCTTAGTATAGAGGAAAAATGCTCCTTTGACCAGAGGCCTCTTCCACGCTGATGTGGAAAATGCCGGAAATGCACGTCCCGAAAAGGAGAAAACGGTTTTTGTATTTTGGCGCAAATCGCCATAGCAACATGTTATATATCTTTGACAATATAAATGCTGGGCAAAAAATCAGAATTCTGCTATACTGGGGAGAAATATATGCACAAACACAAGACACTCTTCGTTGTTCTCGGCGCACTGTCTCTCGTGACGCTCGGTCTGCTTCAGACACAGGAGCGTATGCAGGCAAGTGTCATTACAGACTGTCTGGATAAGCCGTACGGCACAGCAGGATGTCCGGTAAAGGCAGCAAGCAGCAGTTCGGCAAACCCGCTCTGTGGAAACGGTGCAGTAGACAGTGGTGAGGAATGTGATTACGGAAAATTGCGGAACGGTCTGAGTAATTGTACGACGAGTTGTGTACTTCTTTATTGTGGTGATGAAGTAATTTCTCCGCAGCTCGGGGAAGAGTGTGAGCCGGATACGGAGGAAGTCTACGTTCTGGATCCTGCAACCGGACAGCTGACGACCGAAGTACGGTATCTGCAGCATTCCTGTGGCACCGTTTGTACAGTGCCGACGTGTGACATGAATAATTCGTGTGTCGGTGGCTGTAAGAGAAAGTTCCTTGCTGCCTGTCCTGCAGACCAGACGGTAACACTTGCAGCTACATCGTCATCGTCTTCACAGGCAACATCTGCCTCATCAGCTGCTGCGACAGTTGTGAGTCCGTCGTCTTCATCGTCCCAGGCAGTTGCCGCTCCGGTCAGCTCCCTGATCCCACGCTGTGGTAACACTGTTGTGGAACCGGGTGAACAGTGTGATGACGGCATCCAGAATGCAAACCTGCCGGGTGCACGCTGCCGCGTCGACTGTACACTGCCAAAATGTGGTGACTCTATTACAGACACCGCACGCGGTGAACAGTGTGACGACGGTCCGAATAACTCGAATCTCCCGAACGCACACTGCCGCATGGATTGTTCCATTCCGAAGTGCGGAGACGGATATATTGATACCTCCCGCGGTGAACAGTGTGACGACGGTCCGAATAATGCCAATGTGCCGAACGCACACTGCCGTCTGGATTGTGTCATGCAGCGCTGCGGTGACGGTGTGGCAGACCAGGGCGAAGAATGTGATGCAGGAAGCGCGAACTCCGACCTTCCGAACGCCCGTTGTTCCAAGAGTTGTACACTGCCAAAGTGTGGTGATGGCGTCGTGCAACCGGGAGAGCAGTGTGATGCAGGGACGAATAACTCCAATGAACCGAACGCCTTCTGCCGTATGAACTGTTCCCTGCCGAAGTGCGGCGACAGTATTGTCGATCCGTCCCGCGGTGAAGTCTGTGACGCAGGTCCGAATAACTCGGATCTTGCGGGTGCTACCTGCCGTATGAACTGTTCTATGCCGAAATGCGGTGATGGCGTCGTACAGGCCAATGAGGACTGTGATGACGGAACCAAAAATTCAGACACACGCCCGAATGCCTGCCGCACGGATTGCCGCGCTCCGCGCTGTGGCGACAAGATAGTCGATGCAGACGAACAGTGCGACAACGGCGACAAAAACGGAACCGATGGCGATTCCTGCTCCATGCAGTGTGAAACATTGAAGTCGGCAGCATCCCTTTCGTCTATAACATCCGGTGGATTCTCCCCAATGGCTCCGTACGCAATTGCGCTTGCAGGTCTTGGTACAGCCGGAGTCCTTGCGTACCTCTTCCGCCGCAGAGTGCACACACTTGTGAGTTCTCTGGCAGGAGAGAAAGTCGCAGAATCGATCGACGATATTCCTTTGGATCAGATCGAGATGCCGTGGCATAAGTGGTGATGATGAAAGATGACGAGGATTAGAAGGAATACGAAGAAGACGAGGAAGTTTTGATTGTTCCTCGTACTCATCGTCTTCTTCGTCATCTTTGCACTCTTTTTATTACGCGACCGATGCGCGGATATACGCCGTGATCTTCGCATCACCGAGGTGCTGTTCGACGGTCTTGCTCGGATCCTTCACGAAGTTCTGCTTGGTGATGGAGCTTTCCTCACGGAATTTCTTTTCCTTTCCTTCCATGATCTTGTCCCACATTGCTTCCGGCTTGTTGTCTTTCTTCATCTGTTCGCGCCAGATTTCGCGCTCCTTTTCGATGGCATCCATGCCGACCTGTTCCGGGTGAATGTAGGCGGGGCTCAATGCTGCTGCGTGCATCGCGATGTCGCGGGCCATATCGCGTGTACCACCGTCCAGACCGATGATCACACCGATCTTTGCGTTGGAGTGTAGGTAGGCACCGACCACAGGGGCTTCGATGGAGTGCATGTCATCAACCGTGATGTTTTCACCGAGCTTCTGCACAAGTTCCGGAAGCTTCTGTTCGGCGACTGTCTTTGCGGCGTCCATGCCCTCTGCAAAGAGAGTGGCGAGAATAGCCTGTCCGGCCTCGGTGAATCCGCTGTCGCGGGCAACGAAGTCGGTTTCGCAGCGGAGGATGATGAGAGCTGCTTTCGATCCTTCTTCTTTCATAAAGACGAGACCTTCGCCCTGTTCGCGTGCTGCTTTCTTTGCAGCCTGCGCAATACCGCGCTTGCGGAGCAGTTCGATGGCCTTTTCCTCGTCACCCATTGCCTCTTCGAGCGCTTCCTTCACTGCGGAGATGGAAACACCTGTGCGGGCACGGAGGGACTGGATGGCGGCGGCTGAAATGTTAGACATAGTATTTGGTGGTAATGGTGGGAAATGATGAGACCGGAGATCAGAGATCCCTGGTCGGGTACTAGTATAAACGGACTAGTACGAACTTGCGATCACCTGGCCGGATGATTCAACCACAGGGGCTGCTTTCGGCTCAACTTTTGCTGCCGGCTTTGCACCGGAGAGTTCAACGAGAACGGTGTGCAGGATAATGTCGATGGACTTCACTGCATCATCGTTTGCAGGAACGCAGGATGTGTATTCCTCAGGATCGGCGTTGGAATCACAGATACCGAAGACAGGGATACCGAGCTTGCGTGCTTCTGCAACTGCAACGTGGTCACGGACGCCGTCGACCACAAAGAGTGCGTCAGGCAGACCGGCCATGTGCGCCACACCGGAGAGGGCGGCATCGAGCTTGGTGAGTTCCTTGCGGAGTGCTGTCTGCTCTTTCTTCGTGTACTTCTCAACCGTACCGGTCTGGAAGGATGTGCGGAGATCAAGATAGTACTGGAGACGCTTTTTAATCGTAGGCCAGTTTGTCAGGAGTCCCGGAATCCATTTCTTGGTGACAACCGGCTGGTTCAGCTCCTGTCCCATCTGTTCAATCTGGGGGATAGCCTGCTGCTTGGTGGAGACAAAGAGGATAACTTTGCCCTCAGCCTGAAGCTTCTTGAGGTGCTCACATGTTCTCTCAAGGCCTTCGCGGGTCTTGGTGAGATCAAAAATGTGGATGCCCTTGCGGGAACCGAAGAGATATTCAGCAATTCTCGGATTCCACTTCTGCTTCGGGTGACCGAAGTGGCACGCTGCGTCGAGCAGTTCTTTCTCGGATGGGATAGGCATACGAACGGGTAGAAAAGAATAGGGGATAAGAATGCAGGACGGGTTATGGGTTACCAGTTATCGGTTATGGGGTTGTGGAATCTTTTTATATTCCTCATGGGCCCTCTAACTGAAGATTGGCACTCAAACAATGATAACGTCCTTGGGTCTAACCGGTAGCGTCATTTCGTCGGGTTGCGGAGGATTCCTCTTGCGAGGCCAGGACCGCTGCGATCGGCTACAGGTGAAGTAGAGACTTTATACAGAGTACAAAGTGTCTTTGCAAGTTTTATGAACTCAAAATGCTTTATATTGGCAATATAGTAGCATTTGGTATACTATTTGTTACTTTCTCATCCTCTTATGATCGCTGTGTCACAGCCGGATGAATCACAGGGAATCGATCCAAAATGGCAAAAACAAACCGTACAAAGTGTCCAGGATGCGTTGTTAATTCTGAATTTTGCAACGATTCCGGATCAGGCAGCAAAAGTACATCAGAGATACGTCGCGCTCTTTGCAACAACGAAACGTGCCAAAATGCTGAGTGGGAGACTGGATCAGGAAAAATTGCTTGTTCGTCAAAACCTCGTTGCAGCCCGTGATATGTTACAGAATCTTTTCCGCAAGGAGCGACAGAAAAAGAAGCGGTAATAATCAGAGTATTAATCAAACTCAAACCGCATCGGCATAGTCCACTGTGGCCCTTTGCAGAAGAGGATCTGATACAGCTGCAATTCGCCGTAGCGGAATGCTGCCTCACAGACCTGCAGATAGTAGTCCCACATACGGAGGAATTCCTCATTATATTCGGGACCTATTGCTTTGATGGCAGTGCGGTTCCTGTTGAACTTTTCCTTCCAATGACGGAGCGTTTCTGCGTAATGCAGTTTCAGGTTTTCGACATGTCCCACTGTGAGTCCTGCGCGGCGCATTTCTTCAATGAGCTCTTCGAGACGGGGAAGACGGCCATCCGGGAAAATATACCGGTTGATCCATGCGTCTGTTGTTTCGTGCGGTGCTGCGGTGGAACCGATCGTGTGCACGAGTCCGACACCACCGTCTTTGAGGAGATCTGACACTTTCCCGATGAACGTCTCATAGCCACGCTGCCACGTATGTTCTGCCAGACCGATGGAGACGACGTGGTCGAATGAACCGGTCATATCCCGGTAATCTTTCAGATCAATATGGATGTTGTCCTGCAGCCCCTCCTCTTTTATTTTGTTATTTCCCCATTCGTGCTGTCCTTCGCTGAGAGTGACGCCCACTCCGCTTATGCCAAAATGCTTCGCACCGTACCGGAGCATGCCCCCGAATCCGCACCCCAGATCGACAATATGTTCGCCGGGCTTGAGGCCGAGTTTGCGTGCGACGCGCTCATGCTTCTGGTCCTGCATCTGTTCGATCGTATCGTTTTTATCTTTCTGATAGCCGCACGTATAGGCCATGTTGGTATCCAGAAAAAGTTCATAGAAGTCATTGCCGACATCATAGTGCTGTTGAATGTTTGCCTTACTGCGGCTGCGTGATCCGTTAGCAAGAATACGTGTGGCAACAGCAGAGAGAAGCAGGGAGGGGGAGACGCGAATGGTGTTGTAGAGTTCATTGCACAGCATCGGGCCGATGCAGCTTGCAATATCATTGTCTTTTGCATCCCACCATCCTTCCATATAACTTTCGCCAAGACCCAGTGACCCCTGACTGATGACGCGATCGTAGAACTCGGGATTGTTGATGATCATTGTTCCTTCCGGCCCGGTCCCTTTTTTTCCGAACGCATGGGCCACACCTGTTTCATCAATCATTGTAATATGACCGATTTTGATATGAGCAAGGATATCGTGAATGAATGATGCGGATCGGGCGGCAGACATGGAAAGAGGGGAGGGGCAATCAGGCACGGAGCACACATTTTTCGTACAGATCCTTCAGACGTTGTCCGGGGTCGTACCGGTGCTTGAGAGCAGTATAGACCGGTCCGTTGTAGATGCGCCAGAACGTTTCCTTGTCATAAAATGCTTCAGAATAGAGCGATTTCAACCCATTCAGCTCCAGCGTTTTCTCTTCAACTTTCCTGTTAAAAAATCCACGCGGATGCTTTTCCTTTGTTGTCACAAAATCCCAGAATCCGAAATCAATCTGCAATTCCGTGTGATGTACCGGGAAGAGAGGGAAGATCTTCGATGAATCCGGAGACGCTGTCGGACAGGTCCAGATCGGGAAGATGCCGATCTCTTTATCCAGAAAATCCAGAAATGCCGGCGACTGACTCACGGGAATACAAATGTCCTGAATCACGGATTCGCTATGCGTCGAGGTAAACGGTTTGATGTATTGTTCGCTGAACTTCGTGCGGTTATTCCAGCGCATGATTTTCTGATACGTCACTGAATTCAACCGTCTGCGCCCCATCAGGAGCCGCAACAGGGGATTGTGCATGCCGAGATTCTTCGAACACCAGAACCAGTCCGTGTCCCAACGCCAAATGAAATCATGTGTCGTCAGATAATCATCATCACGCTGTTTGATGGACGTATAGAACATCTTCATCCATGTGTAATCACTGACGTATGGTGCTTCATCCACAAATGTCCCGGTGACGAGCACCATCTCATTTTTGGAAAACACGACACCATCCACATACGTGGCGGTTGTGTCTTTGCAGGTGCGATTGAGATCGGCAAAGTACAACGATGGATCGCTGTACTTTGTATACTGCAGATGCACGAACTTTTTCGCAGGAATCACTTTGGCGCGGACTTTGAGAATGTAACCGAGCGTGCCGTAGGAATTCGGCAGGCCGAAGAACAGATCTTTGTGCTCATTTGTCGGCGTTGCTTTCACGACGGTTCCGTCAGCAAGAAGGACCTCCATCTCCAGAACAGTGTCGTGCACAAGTCCTTCCTTAAAGGATGATGCTTCGATTCCCACACCGGAAATCGCGCCGCCGATTGTGATGGATCGCAGTTGCGGAACAACGGCCGGGACGCATCCGTGTTTCAGTGTCTCGTCAACGAGTGCTGCGAATGTTGTCATGCCTTCCACGTCCACCCAACCTTCCTGTGCATTCACTTCAAGCACATGAGAAAAATTGCGGACATCAAGCTTCACCTTTTTTTCTTCTGCGCGGTCGCGAAACAGATTGCTCGTTTCCTTCTGCAGACCGATCACCCCCTCAGAGAAGCGGATGGTTGCAATAAGCTGCTGCTTACGGTCTTCGTAGGTCATAGACAGTTATAATAGCAGAGAGTCTTCCGCTCATTTTTCTACAAGGTTTGCATCAATGTATTCTCGTCTATTTTGCTGTTTGACGCCTTTTGGAATAAGCCAGAACGCAAGCATCAGCAGAAACGGGACAATCGTCAGATCATCCAGTTGCCCAAGAAGCGGCAGGAAGTCCGGAATAAAATCCAGCGGCATGAAAAAATAGAGGAGCGCGAGCCAGGGCAGGGTTTTTGAAACACCCGGTGTGCGGGGGTCGCGCGCGAGTGCTCTGTAGAACATGAGGTATGCCTGCAGTTTTCCAAAAAGTGAGCGTTGCATAGGAAATAGCATCTGCTTTTCAGGCAGTTTTGCAATTATTTCCGCGACTATTCGGTTCTCAGCATGTTTTGAGCTTTGCCACAAGTTCACCAATGGTGAGGCGCTCCTGTGTGAGCGTGTCGCGGTCGCGGATGGTCACGGTGTCGGGTGCGCCCTGCTCTGCATCTTCGCCCACAGTTCCAAAATCGATCGTGATGCACTTCGGTGTACCGATTTCATCCTGACGGCGGTAGCGCTTGCCGATGCTTCCGGTGAGGTCGACATCTACCTTCAGGTTGGTCTCTTTCACAATCGTCGTATAGAGCTCGTCTGCTTTTGCAATCAGCGCATCTTTCTTGCTGAGGGGCAGGATCGCAAGATCGAACGGAGCGACGAGTGGCTTGAGGTGCAGGACCGTACGGACATCACCGTCTGCGATTTCTTCGTCTGCGTATGCTTCGAGAAGAATCGCAAGCACCGTGCGGGTCAGACCGAATGTCGGCTCGACCACGTACGGCACGAATTTCTTCGTCGGCTCGTCCGGGTCCTGATACGACATGTCCTGGCCGCTGAATTTTTGATGCTGTGTGAGATCGAAATCAGATCGGTTAGCGAGTCCGTAGAGTTCGCCCCATCCCCACGGATACAGATATTCAATATCGAGTGTCCGGGAGGAATAGTGCGAGAGTTCTTCTTTGGTGTGTTCACGGATGCGCAGACGCTCGGGAGAGAGTCCGATATCCAGACACCACTGCCACATTTCGTCTTTCCACTTTTCGAAGATCGGGCCTTCGGTTCCCGGTTCCACAAAGTACTCGATTTCCATCTGCTGGAATTCCCGTGTGCGGAACGTGAAATTTCCCGGCGTGATTTCGTTGCGGAAAACGGTTCCGACCTGTGCCACGCCAAACGGCAGACGCTTGCGGGAAGTCATCGCAATGTTTTTGAAGTTCACGAACATTCCCTGTGCTGTTTCCGGGCGCAGATAAATATCTGTTCCCTCTCCTTCAATCACGCCCTGCTGTGTGCGGAACATCAGGTTGAATTTTTTGGCAACAGCCCAGTCCACACTGCCGCAGCTCGGACAGCCGATTTTTTCAGCGGTGAGCATTGGCTGCACTTGGTCGAGGGTGAGAACGGCGGCTGCCTCTACGCCCATTTTTTCTTCAATCAGTTTGTCGCCGCGGAAACGCTGTTTGCATTTCTTGCAGTCGACCAATGGGTCGCCGAAGTTGCTCACATGTCCGCTCGCCTCCCACACTTTCGGGTTCATCAGGATGCCTGTCTCAAGTCCCACCATATCGCGGCGCTGACGGACGAAGCGGTTCCACCACTCACGCTGAACGCGGTTTTTAATCTCCAGTCCCAGCGGTCCGTAGTCCCATGTGTTGGCAAGGCCGCCGTAAATATCGGAGCCCGGGAAGATAAATCCTCTGCGCTTGCAGAGGGAAACGAGAGTGTCGAGGGTGGATGCGGGCATAGGTCACGATACTAGCGAAGATTCAACCGCTGCAAAAGGCTCTTCTGCCCCTTTTTGGCAGGCGCAAAGGGATGTATGGACCTGATCAGCGAGAAAAACTTCCAGGATAGTCCGCTGACCGTTCCCTTCTGATACACATGCAGATGTCGCCAGGTCACAAAGAAGACGATCATATTGGCAGTTGCAATGGCTACAGCGTGGGATTTTCCGAAGGTTTCCTGCACCAGCACTCTGTCGAAATCCGAGAAGGCAACCAATGAAACAAGGTTCAGGAGGAAGAGGAAGGAGGCGCTCAGATACAGGAAGATTCCTTTGCGCCCCGTCATCACCAGCGGAAGTCCGAGAGCCATGTAGGCAAACAAATACCGCTCGTGCATTTCCGCGTTGAAGAGGAAGAATGAATAGGCAATCAGCGCAGCAGACAAAAAGACGACACCTGTTTTTCCTTTCATCTCAATATCATTCCTGATGGATCGCATCCATCCGAACGTGACAGAGAGAATCACAATGCCCCACAGAATCAGTCCGACTGTGCGGTGCTCCATGACATTCAGGAAAAGATCCGTTGCGGATTTTCCGGTGTCTCTGGAGTAGAGCATGACCCACATGTTGTACGCGTTCGAACTGAGGCTTGAGTAATATCCGACGGAGTTCACGAAAATATCAACAAATTTGCCGGACATGTTTTTTGCAATAAACGGAATCATCACAGGAACAGTCACAATGGCGCCACCGGCAATCATCATCAGCCAGCGGTGCCAGTAGAGTCCTGCGATAATCGCAAGAACCGGCAGGATAATAATCGCCTGCATTTTGAAGAGGAGTGCCGCCGTGACAGCCATGCCCGCAAACAGCCATCGGTGACGCTGTGCAGCAAGAAGGGACAGACACATGAAGAGGGTAAACACGCTGTCGGTCTGACCCCAGATGCTGGAGTCGTGGAAGACGGCGGGATGCACGGCATACAGGAGCGCTGCAAAGAGCGCCTTCCTGCGGCCGGCCATCGGCACAAGGACAAGGAAGAGCACGACAACCGTTACAAGATCCGCAATCATGGCAGGCAATTTGATGATGATATCAAATGCCGGCAGTTCCGGATCGAAGTCCGGGGAGACGGTGTACTTGAAGAAATACCCGGCCGTCGCAAACATCAGAATATTGAGCGGCGGATAGTTTGGGAGCATGACTTCCGGATTCACCTGTTCGTTATAGGACTGCACCATGCCAAGTTCGACAGCACTTCTCGACCATTCCTGATTGAGATGAATGTCGCCGCCGAATCCGCCGTGCCACGAAAGCGAGAGGCGGATGAGAAGACCGATCGCAATAAGAGCGGGCAGGAACGCAGCCTCTTTTGCTTTTTTTGAAAGCAGGATCAGACGGGCGCCAATCCAGGAGAAGAGTGCGGCCATGAAAAGGACAAGAGTCAGCAGCAAAGGATCAAGCCAGGATGTGCGCATCAGGAATCCTCCCTTACCACCGGTGTCATGCACGCGGGCAGAGAGCATATTGTCTCCAGCCTTCAGTGCAGGCAGACGAATGGCGTGACCGGGACCCATATTGCACAGACCCGCGACGTTGTGGACCGTCTCACCATTCACGATCATTTCCTCCAGACAATCATCGGGTCCAATGACGAATGTGCTGGCATGCAATCTGTTGAGGGAAAAGTTCACGTTCACGGTGAAGTATTCACCCTCTCCGTCCATGGTAAAAGGAATGCCGACCTCATGCGATGCGCGATTGTCATACTGATACACAGCGGTCGCATTGTAAGCGCCGAGCGAGAGCGCGGCGGCAAGACTGCCGGCCATCAGGAGTGTGCAGACACAGATTTCTGCAATGAACGCTGCGGTCCAGCGGGATTGTGGAAGAGAGAAGCGGGAGAACATTTAGCGGCGGGGAAGGGCGGTCGCGTAAAAATCAAAGATATGCAGATCATAAGACTCGTTATCGTAGCTTTCTATTTCATCTTTGTGGATGACATACGCGTCATAGTCTCTATCGGTACAACGTCCGAGTCCGAACGTGAAACGCCCGAAGGAGCGTGCCCATTGGAATTCTGCTCCGGGATTGTCGTACTGCACGGTCTCAGCAAATTCGCGCGGACCGGTTTTGCTGTAAAAGAGCGCGAAGATATACGGCATATTTACACGATCCGTCACACAGATCGGACCATCCGTCGCATCCACAGCTGTTTCAATGGCAGGACCGAGGCCTGTAAAGAAATCATCAGCAGCTTCTGTTTTGTACCAGGTGAAATAGGTGTGTGTGAAAAAGAGGAAGAAGATGAGGAACACGGCGACAATACCATTCCGTACAAATTTGCCTGTGGATGCTGCAGCCTGCACGCCGAGTGCACAGAAGAAAATGAGCGGCAGGAAGATAATGTTAATGCGGTTCACATTGACCGATTGCAACGCTGCAAGAACGATTGATGAGAAGAGCCATGCAAGCAAAAAGATCAGCGGATCTTTTCCGCGATTCATCCAGACCCGATGGATGGCAATCAGTAATCCCACAATCGCAAACGGCAGACCGATGAGATACAGAAGTCCGTATCCCGGCAAGCTATTCCAAATGAGCCCGTCATCCTGCCAGAGAAGCAGACGCCAGAAATCTGTGAGGTTATGCAATATTTCACTGCCATTTCCGCCAAACACACTTGAGACAGTCTGAAAACGCGGCACACCGCTCAAGCGCGGAATACTCATAAACGGCAGCACAATCGAACTCCACTGGAACTGGTTGATGAGCACGTAGAGGGCGATCGGTAATCCTGTGATGAATCCGACAATCGCAGAGAGCCCAAGCGTGGACCATGTTGTTTTCCAGAAGAGGCGCAGCGCGATGAGGGTCAGCAGAAGAAAGACCGGGACAACAACGTACGCGGTTCCATACAAATAGAGGCATAGTCCGAGAACGAACGCGGCCCAGGGAAGATAGATGCGCTTCTGCAGCCCGAGGACGAGCAGAAACACTGCAATGAGAAACATGCCCGGCAACACATTCGAATCAAGTCCCCAGCGGGAAATCATGATGTGCCAGGGGTTGATGCTGAGCAGGAAGAGCGCCATTACCGCGGTCGGTCTGTCGGTACAGCGGCGTGCAAGCGCATAGAAGAGGATCAAAGAGGCGATACCGAGCACGAGATGCGGCATGCGGATCGATACTTCCGAGAGTCCCAGAAAGAGCATGAACGGCCATGCGAGGTACCCGTTGAGCGCATACATACCCGATCCCCACGACACAAACATCACGGGAAACGGAAACGCATTGCGATCAATCCCGTTCGTCAGTACAGCCCATGCGTCATAGCCCGTTGCGGCTTCATCCTGATTGAGTCCCGCAGGGATATCACCAAAAGCCCAGGTGCGCACGAGAATGCCGATCAGAAGGATGAGACAGATATCCCAGTTCCCGCGCAGAGTCCGGACGAAGTGTGACCACGTGAGGTGCGTTCTGAGAGCGTGAAGGATGCGTGCTTTCTTCATAGATTCCTGAAAGGGTACCTGCATACTGCAGAAAAACTGAGTGACAGAAGTATCGCAGGTTTTTACAATGTTAGCTATGATGCTTTGGTACAGCGCGTGAAGCCGCATGATTCGTGTGTCACGGAATGCCGGTGAAAACGTCTGAGAATCTGCAGTGCATTTTTCCTCCCGACTCTTCCCATGCAACTCTCCATTGTCCTCCCGTGTTATAACGAAGAAGAAAATATTGCCGCCGCCGTCGAAGATGTCCGTTCATGGATGGACAGTGCATCTATTGAAGGAGAGATTATTGTTGTCGATGACGGATCGAAAGACCGCTCGCTCGCGATTCTCGCAGATTTGAAAAAGAAGACGCCCCGCCTGCGCATTGTTGAACACAAGAAAAACGGTGGATACGGAATCGCTGTCCGTTCGGGATGTGATGCTGCCACAACAGAGTGGATTGCGTTTATGGACAGTGACGGACAGTTCCTTGCGAAGGACTTTGAAAAGCTCCTGCCGTTTGCAAAAGACTACGCATTCGTTACCGGCCGCCGCGCGCGCCGCGCTGATTCCTTCATCCGCAACATGTTCGGAAAAGTGCTCGGGGGCATGAACGTGCTCGTTCTCGGTCTCTGGGTCCGCGATGTGAACTGCGGCATGAAAATGTTCCGGAAAGACATCTGGCCGACTATCCGCCCGACACGGGGCGTGGAGAAACTCTTCAACACCGAAATGTTCCTGCGTCTGAAGCGCAACAAGATTCCCTGGAAGACCGTGAACGTCCCGCACTATCCGCGCCTGCGCGGCACACCGACAGGGGGTTCGATCCGCGTGATCTTCCGCATGTTCAAGGAATTGTGGGATTTGCGGTTTACGGCCTGAGGAGCTGATTGATCATCGGTATTAATTCGTCGCGGGTATCACGAGTGGATTATTTGACTGACAGCGCACACACTTCAGATCCCAGAGATCAATAATCGAACGCATCTTGAACGCATCATCAGAAATCGGTGTGTAGAAGGAGAGCGGGCGGTAGAACTGGAAGCTCAGGAATGCGCAGCAGGAGAATGCAAGAAGCAGTGCCGTCTTCCGAGAATCCGTCAGACGCCAGTTCCAGATCTGTGTGATTTCGTCGAACACCAGAGCGAGGATAAAGAAGCTGAAGGTGAGCGGCAGGAAGTAGTGGTACAGATACATGACGCGGTCGATGCTGGAGACGGCAATCATGTAACAGACGTAGAGTGTGCCGAATGCCAGAAGCAGGAACATGTTCTTCGGGCGCTGCGGGGTCGGGAGCAGGACCGAGGAAAAGACAATCATGAGACCCAGAAGGATGCCGGCAAATGCGGTGAGCCAGATGACAGGGTTGCTCTGCAGATACAGATATTTGTAAGCAGAGCCATCGGGGGTTTCCCAGCGGTAACTGATGGATCGCGCGCCAATGGGCCAGAGGAACCACGGGCTGCCGTTTTCGTCTGTCTTGCACATGTTGAGACGCGGAACACCGCGCTCGTAGTGCGTCACAAATGCCAAAGAGTCATCCAGCATTGTCGGGAAATTCAGGAGATTGCGTGTGCCTTTCTCATCAAGAATGGTCTTATATTCCGGTGAAGCCTGGTAATAACCATTATCCGGCAGCGATGGATTCACTGTTGTACCAACCGCAAAGTGGATGTACCAGATACCACAGAAGAACACGGTAAAGCTGATACCTGCAGCCAGGACGAAACGGACCATCTTTCCAAACTGCGGCCAGAGTTTCCAGGCTATAAAAGGAAGCAGCATCACCATGATCAGGCCGAAAGCCTTCGTGGTCATCAGACAGGCGAATGCAAAGCCAAACAGAACGGACATCCAGAAAAAGCCGCGCTTGCTGTCTTTCCATTCCAGAAGCAGAAGGAAGGACAGAATCAGCAGCGATGCAAAAAAGAGCATGGTCGATTCCAGCATCGCGGAGCGGTTGTGGACAATCAGCGCATTATCGAACAGATACAGGAAATCAAAGAGTAACGCCCACGTCGCACGTCGTGTCAGGATCAGGAATATGAAGAAGAGGGGAATGGCGGTCCACCATGCAAAGAGTGCTGGGAAGAGGCGGTAGCCCGCAAAGGAAAATCCGTCAGGCGGGTTTTGTGCGTAGTCCGTTCCAATGAATTGGTTATCGACAGGATTCGGGTTCAGCACAATTTCTCCAAGGGCGATGAAGAGCTTTCCGAGAGGTGGATGCGGCTCCATGAAGTACACCCCGTTCAGATATTTCTGCGCGCTGGCGATGTGGTAGTTCTCGTCCCAGTAGAGGGCGGCGGGATTCTGATAATTAAAAACGTAGCTGAAGAACCCGGCGACGATGACGAACATCAGTGCGAGCCAGGTGCGGTTTTCATTCAAAAGAGTGCGGAGGCTTGTTTGCATGGTATAGAGTCTAGCGAAGATTGAAGAGAGCTCAATGTCTATTGGGGGTGTGTGTCATGCTGAGGACACTCGAAGCATGTCTGTACTATAATCTCTTCTCTTTCTATGTAGATTCCCTCCGGGGGCCGCTGCCGCGGGGGCATTCTTTTTGCCCGTGCAGCAAAAAGAATCAAAAAGTGCGGTCCGGGCCAGCCGCCCCTCCGCTTGCCCCTTCACCCCCCGGGTGGCCGGACTCCACCCCGACGAAACCTCATTTTCCCTGCGGGAAAATGGACCTGGTGGAACTTCTTTTTTATTAGAGCAAACAGAACTCCCTCGCCCGTTCCGGGAGAGGGGCGGGGAGAGGGTTATACAAGCCATTTTCCCCCTCTATTCATCATTGAAAAAACAGCCCAAAAATGCTATAATAACAAGAATATGTCTTTTCTCCCCACCACCATAGATTTCCTCAGTACCAAGTCACTTTTAGTCATTTTGGCCGTCGTTGCATTGGCCTCTGCGGATATGGTGCGCAGGTGGAAGCATAAGCAGACACATCTGCTCTTTGCGACCATTCTCGGAACGGTCTTGTCTTTGGGTTTGATTGTGACCGTGCGTGTCTTTTTGCAGCCTGGTTTACAGGAGAATCCGTACGCGATGGCGTTTGCGGTTCTGGTTGTCATTATGGCGTGGCGGGCACTGTTTGGTCCGTGGGAAGTGCAGACGAAGGCGACGATTCTCGGAACGTTTTTGTTCTGGATCACGCTGCATCTGTATGTCACTGACGATGGAGGCAATCATCTGGCGCGTCTCATTGCGGCGCTTACGGCGCTTGTTCCTGCGGTGATCTGGTGCAGGCTGTTCCTGCGGTATCACTCGGAACGGATCAGTGCGGTGCTTCTGATGTTTTTCTCCGGCATGCTTGCGACTGCGCCTATTCTTTTCTATGACGCCCTCGTGCGTCGTGGCATTGAACTGCAGTTCTTTTTGTTCCGTCTGCAGCCTGAAAGCTTCAGTCAGGCATCCGTGACTTTTGTATCCGGACAGCTGTCCAATCCCGGCAGTGTCCAGAACATGATTGTCTCGACACTTATTTCCTTTGTGATTGTCGGTCTTATAGAGGAGCTCAGCAAGGCATGGGTGGTCGTGCACAGTGCACGTCAGCTCTTTTCCAGTATTGATGATGTGTTGCAGCTTTCCATTGTCGTTGCGATCGGATTTGCGTTTGCGGAGAACATTATCAATCCTGCGTACTTCACCGCGTTTGTGGAACAGCATCTCCTGAGTGGCCGCTCCCCGGACATTATGGCGTTCCTCAGCAATGTGCTGGGCCGCTCTGTGCTCACAACGATGGTGCATGTTGTGTCCACCGGTGTGATGGGCTACTTCCTGGGTCTCTCGATTTTCGCAGCGCCGTATCTGGAAGAGCGTCATGCACATGGAAAAGCATACCGTCTCATTGCCGCGATTCACCGTGTCCTGCGTCTGCGCGAGGTCTCCATCTTCCGCGTACAGATGATGACGACCGGTCTTGTATCCGCCATCGCTATTCACGGACTCTTCAATTTCCTTGTCACAGTGCCGGATATTCTGCCGGGCAATCCGCAGTCCTTCCACGATCTCTTCGGACCATCGTCTCCACTCTTCCTGCAGAACATTCCACTGCTTCTTCTTCCGTCTCTCTTGTATGTCGTCGGAGGATTCTGGTTGCTCACACATCTCTTCCTGAAAAAAGAGAACATGATCGAACGCGGGTATGTGGTGACGCGTGAAGTCCTTGTGCGGAACGAAGAGGGCAACGCGTAAGCATCAGTAATGACAGATTGATGAGAATATATCCCGCTGATTTTTTCGCGTGCCTGTCTTTCTCCTGTACAATCTATTCATTCATTCCCCATCCTGCATGTTCTTCAGTCGCCTCCGTGTTGCCTCTTCTCTTTTTGTTCTCTCATTGCTCGTGCCGGCAGGCCTCTTTACCGCTGATGCAGTGAATGCACAAACTCCGACGCTCACAGCCGCTGCGCAGTCGTCCTCAGTACGAACGCTCTCCCCGAATGCTGCCAGCCGCCGTGCACTCAGACAGTCCGGCATTTCCAGCCGAAGAGGAGTGACACGCAGTCAGTCTTCTTCCTCCGTTCCCACCATCAGCGTCACTATCACAAAGCCGCAGAATATTCTGCCGGATCAGGACATGCTTCAGGCGGTGTGGCAGCTTTTGAATAACCAGTATCTGTACAACGCAAAAATTGATTCCAAAGAAGCTGCGTACAAAGCAGCCGAAGCAATGGTCGAAAGTCTGAAAGATCCGTACACCATGTTCCTGCGTCCGGCTCCGGCACAGGAATTCAAAGATCAGATCGGAGGACAGGTGACGGGTATTGGTGCGCAGGTAGAATATAAGGATAACGTCCTTACGATCGTCGCGCCTATTTCGGGTTCACCCGCAGAAAAGGCGGGGCTCAAGCCCGGTGACAAAATTCTTGAGGCTGACGGACTCAACATTACGAACATCGGATTTTTGGAATCCGTGAGCAAAGTACGCGGCCCGAAAGGAACGTCCGTGAAACTGCACATTGATCGCGGAGGGGTCGAGATGGATATCACCGTCATGCGCGATACCATCAAGCTTCCGGAAATTGATGTGTCCTTCCAGGGAAGTGTTGCTGTCGTACGCCTCTCTCAGTTTGGAGAGACGACTGATCGCGAACTGCGTGGCATGCTTGAGGATGTCTCTGAGCGCAAGCCAACAGGTCTGATTCTGGACCTCCGCAATAATCCGGGTGGACTCCTGCATGCTGCCGATATTGTGGTCAGCAATTTCCTGCCGAAAGGAAGCACTGTTGCACACATCGTGTCCCGCAGCGGTGACACTCCGGAAACAACCAGAGACGAACCGACTATCGATGCAGATGTTCCTGTTGTCGTGCTGGTAAACAAGGGGTCTGCAAGCGCTGCAGAAATCACCGCAGGCGCACTGCAGGATGCAAAGCGTGCGACAGTGGTGGGGGAGCAGACATTCGGTAAAGGAACGGTGCAGCAGATTCTGCAGTTCCGCGACGGATCAGAATTGAAAATGACGATCGCTGAGTGGGAAACCCCGTTGCGCCGCAAGATCAATGGCATTGGTGTGAAGCCGGACTATATTATCCCTGCAAACGATGTACGTGACGATCAGATGGCAAAAGCTCTCGAACTTCTCCGTTAATTTTTTCATTTTGTATGCACTCACTCGTCTTAGAACTTATCCACGATACCGAAGGTCCTTGCATTTCCGTCTACCTTCCTGTGCTTCCCGGCCTCACGCATGCCGTCGAAAACATCGAGCGCCTGAACCGGATGCTCGATGACATGGAAGGAAAATTGCAGTCGTATGGACTGGAAGGGAAAGCAAAATCCCAGTTTCTTGCTTCTGCACGGGCGTATGCCGATACGGAACTTGCATCCGGTGTGGATGACGGATCGCTCGCGCTCTTTCTCTCACCATCGTCGTTCCATGCTGTCCTGCTCTCCGTCAAAACCACAGAGCGGCTGATGATCGGACGGCGTTTTTATATCACACCACTTCTCTCCTTCCTCTTCAGTTCTATGCATTACTTTATTTTGGCCCTCAGCAGAAACACTGCGCATTTCATGGAAGTCACCGGTACCACCATCGAATCCCGCGAGATAAGCGGTATGCCGCACAGCGTTGCAGAAGCGTGGGCAGGCATGGAACGTATGGAAGAAAACCAGCAATCGCACAGCTCCGGAAACGGCATGTCCGCTTTCCACGGACAGGGTGGTGCGAAAGATGAAAATGAAGTCGAGACAAAAGCGTACGTGCAGAAAATCGCGAAGAGTCTTCATGCATTTTTACACGAACAGCATGCACCGCTCGTTTTTGCAGGTGTCGAGGAACTCTACGGTATCTACAAACAGGTCGATACCTCCGGACGTCTGCTCGAAGAGTATATCCACGGCAATCCTGATCACATGCAGGGTGAAGATCTTGTCACACATGCAGAGCCGATTGTAAAAGCCGCTGCCGAGAAAAAGAATGTCGCAATGCTCGAAGCGTATGGAAACGTTGCCGGAACCGGACGCACCTCGACGGAACTGAACGATATCCTCGACGCTGCAGCAGCCGGAAAAGTAGAAACACTGTTTGTGGCAGAAGGCGCCGAGCAGTGGGGAACTTTTAATACTGAAAGCGGCAAAAAGGAACTGCATGAAGGCCCGGAAGGAGACAATGAAGAACTCCTCGGACTTGCCGCCAATCACACCCTGAAGCACAGAGGGCACGTTGTGGGTCTGCCTTTGGACACAATGCCGGAAGGAAAGCAGATTGCGGCTATATTAAGGTTTTAGCTTCTAGCTTTCAGCTTTCAGGATGTTTTAGGGCACCTGGAAGCTAGAAGCCGAAAGCTGAAAGCTAATAATTCCCTTGCATCCCGCCTTTTCCCTCCCTACAATCCCCGCACCCTATGGCTATTTACGCAGTCAAACACGGCGAAGAATCAAACGACCGCTTGCAGCAGCGCTTCAAGCAGCAGGTCCAGAAATCCGGCCTCATTCGTATGCTCCGCGAGCGTGCGCACCTTCTCCGCAAGCCAAACACCCGCCTGATGCGCAAGCGCGCTCTGAAGCGCGAATCGTACCGCGCAGCAAACCGCAAGAAGAAGTTTTACAGCAACATGTAATCTTCCTCCCACTTCGATCCTAAGACCACCGCGAACCGGTGGTTTTTTTGTGCCAAACCACACCTTGACCATTATCTGAAAACTAATGAAATCGCTATTTTACGGCAAAAAAATCAGCTATCATCCGTGTGTGGAAATGGCAGGAAAACTGCACTTTCCCTCCCTTATTGATCACACCTTCACTTTTCCTCTCAGACAGTATGGCAGATTCCTCCAAGAACTACGGCGCCGCCCAAATCCAGGTCCTCGAAGGACTGGAGCCTGTGCGCAAGCGCCCTGGTATGTATATCGGTTCCACGGATGTCCGCGGACTGCATCACCTTGTGTGGGAAATCGTCGATAACTCTATCGACGAAGCGATGGCCGGACATGCCGATACCATTCTTGTAACACTGAATCCAAACGGGTCGGTCAGCGTGGAAGATAACGGACGCGGTATTCCGGTCGACATGCACCCGACAGCCAAGAAGTCCGCACTCGAAGTGGTACTCACAACGCTCCATGCCGGAGGAAAATTCGGAGGCGATGATTCCGGATACAAAGTGTCCGGAGGTCTGCACGGTGTGGGTTCGTCGGTGGTGAACGCATTGAGCGTGGAAATGAAAGCGGAAATCTTCCGCGATGGAAAAATTCATATGCAGGAATACCGCCGTGGAAAGCCGGTTGCCGATGTGAAAGTTGTGGGCAAGACAGAGAAAATGCACGGAACAGTCATCACGTTCCAGCCCGATGGTGAAATTTTTGATACCCTTGAATTCAGTCTGGATACGCTCCTCACACGTTTCCGCCAGCAGTGCTACCTCACCAAGGGAATCACGCTTGCGGTGATGGATGCCCGCACAACGCGTCCACCCGAGGATCTCGTCTACCCGCGTCTGTATCGTTTCTCTTTCGAAGGAGGAACAGCGGCGTACGTAAAGCACTTGAACGAATCCCAGGAAAAAATCGGGAGCGCCATTTCTTTTGAGAAAGATACGCCGGATGGTCAGGTCGAAGTCGCCCTGCAGTACACACAGTCCTTCAATGAGCATGTGCTCAGCTTTGCCAACAACATTCACACGGCAGAAGGTGGTCATCACCTCACCGGTTTCAAAGCTGCGCTCACACGTACCATCAACGCGTACGCACGCAAGTTTGAACTCCTCAAAGAGAAAGACGAAAACCTCTCCGCTGATGATGTTCGCGAAGGGCTCACTGCGGTCATTTCCGTTCGCCTGCGCGAACCACAGTTTGAAGGTCAGACAAAGGCAAAGCTCGGAAATGCGGAAATGAAGACAGCTGTGGAAACAGTCGTGAACGAGAAATTGTCACAGTATCTGGAAGAGCATCCGGGTGAAGGAAAAGAAATCGTCTCCAAGTGTCTGCTCGCTGCCCGTGCCCGTATGGCTGCCCGCGCAGCCCGCGATTCCGTCATCCGCAAAGGGGCACTCGAAGGAATGACGCTGCCTGGTAAGCTCGCAGACTGTTCCAGCCGCGATCCTGCTCAGAGTGAAATTTACATCGTAGAGGGAGATTCCGCTGGAGGTTCTGCCAAGCAGGGCCGAAACCGCGAATTCCAGGCAATCCTGCCGCTCCGCGGAAAAATCCTGAACGTCGAACAGGCACGTTTGGACCGCATGCTTGCAAACACGGAAATCAAATCCCTCGTCATTGCACTCGGTATCGGAATCGGTGAAGTGAAAGACATGTCGAAGCTCCGCTACCACCGCATTGTCATCATGACCGATGCCGACGTCGATGGTGCGCACATCCGTACACTGCTCCTGACACTCTTTTACCGCTATTTCCCGGAACTGTTTGATGGCGGTCACCTGTACATCGCGCAGCCGCCTTTGTACAAAATGACAAAGGGCAAAGACACGCGCTACGCCTTCACTGACGAACAGAAGGAAGAAGTGCTCCGCGAATGGGGTATTGAGTCCGGGTCCGTGCAGGAAACGGAAGAAGGCGAGGAGGCCGTGGCAGAAGAGCCGGAAGTGGCAGAGGAAGAAGACAAGAAGGCTGCCGCCAAGAAGACAACAACGTCCGCCCGTGTGAATATCCAGCGCTACAAGGGTCTGGGAGAAATGAACCCGCAGCAGCTGTGGGAGACAACCATGGATCCTGAAAACCGCCTGATGCTCCGCGTGACGCATGACGATGCCGAGAAGGCAAATGCCATCTTCACGACACTGATGGGTTCCGAAGTCGCTCCACGTCGCAAGTTTATCCAGACGCACGCAAAGGGTGTGAAGAACCTGGACGTGTAATTTTCTTTTAGAATTATGGCAACAGGGGATTCCTCAACACTCTTCGTAGTTGGTAGAGATGATGACCCTGACTTTGCCGATACTTTATTATTCCGTGAGGTGGCAATGTTACGTCAGGAGCTAGAACTTGCAAAAAGCCATGCATCATTGATGCGCGTCTATCAAAATCTCTGTTCTTTTCGTACTCATCTCAATCAGATACTTGAGTCGCGTACAAAATTCGCACAGGGAACAGTCACTGTATTGCATGCGCTCTTTACCGATGCACTGGAATCAACAAAGGGTCTTGAAAGAATACCTATGCCCGACGCAGAAAAAGCGGCACAAGAATTACGTATTGCATTTATGACCGGAAAAGCGCGCTTCCAATCCAATACAATTACCATGGAACACAGAATTACTCCCCCGGATCCACAAAGTTCCCCAGGTGGTCTTTGATCGTATAGTGGTCGAGCTGATCTTCTCCCAGTAACTTTTTTACGGTGGGGATTGCGTCTTTGAATTTGATCTCCTTCTGCTTACCGGCGCGCATATCGCGGAGAATAATGGTGCTGTTGCGCACTTCCATTTTTCCGAGCAGCAGCGTGTACTTTGACTCAAACTTGTCGGCCAGACGCATCTGGCTCTTGAGGCTCGCTTCACCGAGTGCACCGATCGTGTGCACGCCTTCTTCACGGAGCTGTGTAATAAGCTGCAGGCAGGTCTTTTTTGCCTCAGGACCGAGCTGTGCCACAAACACATCGACCTGATCTTTGTTCGGTGCTTTCACACCAGCTTCCTTCATGTGCCAGATAATGCGTTCAATGCCGCACGCAACCCCGAGTCCCGGAGTCGGCTTGCCACCGAGGAGCTCAATAAGGGTGTCGTACCGTCCGCCACCACCCACAGAGTTCTGGGCGCCGGTGGAACTGTCCCAGTATTCAAAGACTGTCTGGTTGTAGTAATCGAGTCCGCGAACAAGCGTCGGATTGGATGTATATTCAATATTCAGTGCATCCAAATATTCGAGCACCGTTTCGTGATACTGACGGGATTCATCATCAATAAACTGGTCGAGCCTCGGTGCGTTCTTCAGAAGGACCTGCGTATCCTCTTCCTTGGAATCAAGCAGGCGCAGTGCGTTTCCTTCCAGACGGGAACGGTCGAGTTCCGGCAGGTGACGCTCTTTTCCGATGAAGAAATCTTTCAGAGCCTGTTCAAATGCTTTGCGGTTCTCGCTGTTACCGATGTTATTAATCTGGAGGCGCAGGCGCGGCAGGATCTGCAGATCAGATAAAATGAGATTGACGGTCTGAATAAGCTGGGCGTCCAGGCTTGGATCTTTGAGTCCAATAAGTTCCAGGTCCAGCTGGTGGAACTGGCGATAGCGTCCTTTCTGCGGACGGTCGTGGCGGAAACAGGGGCCGATTGCGTAGAACTCCACAGGCTGCGGCAATACCTGCATGCCGTGTTCAATGTACGCACGGCAGATGCCGGCAGTGAATTCAGGGCGCAGGGCAAACTCCGTTGCATCATCACTCTTCTGTTTGGCAGACACCAGGAAGAGCTCTTTCTGCACAACGTCTGTCTGTGAGCCAAGTCCACGCTCAAAAATCGCACGGTTTTCGTAGATTGGCGGATCAATACGCTTATATCCAGCCTGACGTGCACGGTGACGAACCGCTTTCTTAATATACGTCATGTACTGCTGGTCATCCGGCAGAACATCGTGAACGCCTTTGGGAGTGCGGAAAAGTGGCTGCGACATACGAGAATAGCCCTAAGGGCTCAAGAAAAGTACTTCATGAGGGTAGCAGAGTAAGGATTACTTGCCAAGGGTCTGCCGTATGGGTCAGATCAGGGGATAACAGGTGATTTCTGAAGGAGTGGACGTACCCAGACCAGGTACACCATGATCGATTCCATGAGCAAAAACCCGATCGGTTGGCTTGCGCCCGCAAGAGTCCAGGACGGAATGGCAATGACCTGCAGAACGCAGGAGACAAGCTGAATCAGCCACGTCACCTTATTTTCATGCAGGGGGTTCTTCCAGGCAGAGACAAAGGTCGGAATGCACCCGATGAACATCACGCTGATATTCAGAAAAATACTGAGCGTTGCGTCGCCGGAAAATGTCCAGAGCAGAAGCCCGATCACTGCGCCTGCCACGCAGACAATATCCAGTGCTTTCCATCCGGATGTGCCGCGCACAAAGGCGAGGGTTGCAATGATGCCGGATCCTGCAGTTGCACCGATCATCTGTCCGCTCAAAACATCTTTTGAAAGCATGCCTGCAATCGTGATGATGTCGAGCGTCGCAAAAATCAGCCACGACGAGAGAACGGGCTTTGTTGTTCCTTTCAGAATCGAGTGGATGTATGGAATGTATCCAACGACATAGAGAATGCCTGCGGTCAGCGAGAGAAGCGCGGTCATGATAGTTATTGCTGCATCTGCAGAATATTCCACGTCAGAATCGCCATGTCACCGCGTGAATACCACCTCTTGTGCGTGAAGTCATGTGTGAGGAGATTGTTCTGGGCGGCAAAATAAATTTCCCCATCATACGCTGTTGCAGACTTTTTGACCGGAGCGTTTACCGTCTCCAGTAAAAGTTTGAGTGCTGATGTATTGCGTACCAGTCCGGTCTCCGGATCGGCAAGCGTCTCGGTCTCACATGCAGCTTTTGGATTGATCACTTTGCAAAATGCCCGGGCATCTGCCGGAGTGATGGATTGGTAGGGAAAGAACGATGACCCCGTTCCCATATAGAGTCCGCGCTTCGTAAGCGCTGCAACGGCAGTATATGATTCCATCGACTGATGCACATCATCATAATACGCGCCGTTTGCAGGAGATGCGTCCAGTGTGATAAATCCTTTGTCGGAGAATGTTGGAATCATATACAGCGATTCATCAATGAGTTTAGCCGGCAATTTTTCCAGCGTGCGTTCGTCTTTCTGAAACGAAAATTCCGTGGGTCCGGTTGATGCTCTGACTTTTGTACGGAAATGATTTGCAAATTGCTCCGCAAAGGAATCGAGTCCGGGATCAGTTTGTGCAACGTTGCAGCCGTAAAAAAGTGCCGTGCTACCGGTTGCAAACAGTGTGCGTGGAAGATCATAAATGGATGCTGCGCGGAAACGTGCATTGATGATGGGATCATTCGCATACAATCCGCCATTAATATGCGGCGCCTGATTCACGTATAATCCGACGGCATTGCCATGGCCGAAATACACGAACGACTCAATCGTTCCATGCTTTTTTCCAAACTCCCGCATCGCCCTTATAAACTCATCACCGTCATGCACGGTAAATTTCTCACCGCCGTGTTCTTTCACATATGTGTCTGCAGCATACTGAAATAAATACCCCGATGTCCCGCCCTCGCCGACGATCACGAGCGGAGGAATGCCGCTTTTGAGTGTTGCTTCCGGAACGGCTGGGTGTCCCTCTTCTGATTTGTCATTCAATAAAACACAGCCCGTTGCAATAAGAAGAAGACCGATGCACAGGCTGCGGTAGTTCACGGGTGGAATGGTACTTGCTTAAAATGACAGTATCAATGATCTGGATGTATTATTTGAGGATCAGACTTCTGGAGCAAATGATTTTTTCGGAAAGTGACGCCTGATCCGGACTTAAGATATTTTTCGAAAGCTATTGCCTGAGCTTTTTCTCTAAAACAACAAAACCATTCCACCTTCCACGGCCTTCCTATTTTAGTTGAAGAAACATTTCCGATGTTATGTTCTTCTAATCTGGCATTAAGATCTTCTGTATAGCCTACATAGTTTCTTTGCCGTTCATTTTTAAGTATGTATACAAAATAACGCATAGCTTAAAATACTAACTGTTTATCTACCCATCGCCAATAATTATTTTTTTCATATAACAAAGCGGCCCGCCTTCGCACATGATGGCCTGCCATCCGTAGCGACGCGGCGATGTGCATAGAAAAATAACACGATGTTCATGCGCTACGGTGGGCACCCTACGCGTTGCGTAGGATGGGGCGACCGAAGGGACTCGAACCCTCGACCCTCAGGACCACAACCTGATGCTCTAACCAACTGAGCTACGATCGCCATAAAAGAACGCGCGGGCAGTGTAGCAGCTTTACGCGCGTCCTCAACCAAAATTAGCTTACGATTGGCCTCCCTGAGGCTTATCCAGGCTTTCCGCTCTAATAATCGCAATCGGCGTATCGGCGGGTTTTTGCGGTGGGGTTGCAGGCAGAACAGGAGGTTTGATCTCCGGAACGGCCTGTTGCTGGATTGGAGCCTGCACAGGGGCGATAGGCTGGATAGGTGCTACCGGAACTGACTGAGCTGCGGGTGCCGCTATAGGAGCGGGAACCGGAGGAGTCTGAACAACTGGCGGCGTGACAGGTTTTGGCAGGACCGGAGGTGTCACAACTGGAGTGGGAGGAGCGACTGGTGCTGGCTTCGGAGTTTGGATTGGCTGTGGAACTGCAACAGGTGCTGTTGGCTTTGGAACAGCAGGGGCTACCGGTGCCACAGGATTTTGTACTGGAGCAGAAGGCGTGCTTGCTGGAGCTGTCGGCAAGACAGGAGGCATCACGACAGGTTTCGGAGCTGGTGTCGGAGTAGTCACAGGAACCGGTGGCTTTGGTGTCACAACCGGGGCAGGTGTTTGCTGTGGAGCAGGTGTGGGTACCGGAGCTGGTTTTGGAACAGGGGGAACAATCGGAGATGGTGTCGTTGCAACAGTTGTGGTGGGAGTCGGAACGACAGCAGGTGTTGGCTTTGCAACAGGTTGAGTGACAGGAGTTGTCGGAAGAACAGGAGGCTTCACAGGTGCAGTTGTCGGCATCGACGGAGCAACTGGAGCTGGCTTAGGGGCCGGCGCAACAACAGGAGTCGGAGGCGTCACAGGAGCTTTGACCGGCGCTGGGGTCGGCGTTTGCTGCGGAGCTGGTGCTGCTGGTGTTGGAACAGCAGCAGCAACTGCAGGCTGTGCAACGACAGGAGGCTTGGGCACAACCGGAGCGGGTGTCGGTACAGGGGTAGCAACCGGTGCAGGTTTTGGAGCAGCAGGAACATCAGGCTTTGACGGTGTTGCAGCAGGAGTTGCAGGAGGCGTCTGCAGCCATGACGGTGTGGGAGCTGTCGGAGTCGTTGCTGGTGCGGGTGTAGAGGCGGGTGTCGGTGCTGGAGTTGGTGCGGCAACAGGAGCAGGTTTCGCAGCAGCTGGTGTTGAAACGGCAGCTGGAGCCGGTGTTGCAGGCTTCGGTGCAGAATCCAGTCCTTTCTTCAGCCACTCTGGTGCAGCTTTTTCATCAATGCGCGGAGTGGCGGCAGGTGTCGGTGCACTGGCAGCGTTTTCTTCACGGATGGAAATGTCTTCTTTCGTCGGCACTGCAGGAGCAGGAGTTTTCACAACCTGCGTGGCAGTTGCCGGAATCACGAGAGCGGGAGGATTCTTTGCATCTTCCTCTTTTGCAACGATTGTTTTCTCCATGTCTGCAAATGTCTGATCCAGAGATTTTCCGCCGCGCAGTTTGCCAAGCAGGAATACGGCACCCAGACCAAGCACAACAAAGAGTGCAAAAATTCCAAGACCGATCAGGATGGACATGACAGGCAGGCCGGACAGGAATGATTCTCCGGACGGGGTACTCGTTTCACTGGATGCAGCACTTGCGGGCATGCCGCCAGCACCCTGAATCGTAATCTGCTGTTGGTCAACTGCGACATCCTGACCATCAATCAGGTTTTTTACTTTCAGTGTGACGGTGTACACGCCATCTGCTGCATACGTATGCGCCGGGTTCATGATGAGACTTTCCTGACCGTCACCGAATGTCCAGGTGTAAAGGAGTGATGTCGACGTTGTTGCAGCATTGCCGGACACTGCTTCAAACGTGACAGCACCGTTT
Source organism: Candidatus Peribacteria bacterium (assembly GCA_023038255.1). Lineage (NCBI taxonomy): Bacteria > Candidatus Peregrinibacteriota > Candidatus Peribacteria > Candidatus Peribacteria bacterium. The sequence goes on from CP082927.1 coordinate 557,338, forward strand.
CCGGTCGGTGTGCTCTTGATGCGGATAGGGCTGACAACAATATTCTGCTGCTGTGCGTACTCCGTTGTGAACGTCTCAATATTCTGCACGCGTGCTGCGCCATCCGTTCCGACAGCAATGACAGACAGCATGCGGCTGGTGATCGGTTCTGCAAACCAGACGTAGAGTGGTTCAGCGTAAAGCTGGAAAAATGTCCCCTGATTCTCCACGTCATTCGATGCATTGCCGTCTCCATCTGCATCAACGTTTACATTCAGATCCAGCGAGAGAGGTTTGAGTTCCGGATTGATAGGCGAGAGTTTCAGAAGCTGCTGACCGGTCCGCAAAATCACGCGCTCGTTCGTGTCCATCGGCGGATCGAGACGGACGAGGCCTGTCAGGTTTGCGTTGCTGCCGCTCTGTACCGACGGCTGTCCTGTCACAATATTTCCTGCCGTGCGTGCTTTTGCGCTGATGACAAATGTGCGCAATACACTTCTCTGGCCGTCACCCGATTTGATTTCTGCAATAAGCGAATATGTTCCCGGCTGGATGAAACGGTAGCGGAACATGCTCGTGCGTGCTGCCTGCAGGAACGTGCGGTCTTGTGTGAGGATCCAGGAATACACAGGATCAGAAAAAGAATGCGAAGGAAGCACTTCCAGAATATCCCCGACAACGAGGCTGATCTGTTCTGAGCCGGTATCCGCAGAGACAGTCCCGGCCTGCGCGTCCATCATCAGTGTGTCCTGTGCACCGGCAATACCGATCTGCAAACAGAGTAATGATGTCATCAAGATTCCCGATACTGTGCGCTTGAATGTGTGCATCATGATCCGACTTGGGAAGCGAGATAGACAGTAACCAGACCAACAATGACTCTGGAGAACAAAATAATGACGAGTCCGACGAGTGTGTACTGGATGATTTTTTTTGCTTTGTCCTTCGAGTCATCAGAGCCAAAACCCACAATCAGATACATACCTGCGATCACAATCGCAGCAACTGAAATGAGCGCCATGAATGACAAAATGGATGCGAGGAGATTTGTGATCACCACGCGTGGATCGGTATCCTGGGGAATGCCCGAGAGCCCGCTTGTGGCACTGACGCCCTCAAGTGGTCCGCCACCTGTATACACCTGTGCAGCTGCAACATGCAGGGGAGCCAGAACAGACGCAAAAAGAATGGATTTCATGCGTGCCGGGGTAAGGAAAGGTGTGAAGGACATTTCTCCTTATAGTAGCATAAATCGGCTCATTACGCTACTCTCTTTTCATTCTTTTCCAAGCCGTATGCGCCCCCGTTCCCGTGCTTTACTCGCCAAAGCGCGCCTTCCTGCTCTTCTGGTCAGTAACCTGACAAATATCCGGTATCTGACCGGCATGAATCTGTCGAGCGGGCTGGTTCTGGTGTTGCCACGGGCATATGTTCTTTTTACCGATAGCCGGTATACCGAAGCAGCAGCCGAGGGTGTGTGTGAGGATGTGGATGTGCGCAGCACTGATGATCTTCGCATGATGATGAAAAAAATCCCGCTCTGCGGATACGAAGAGGAGCAGGTGACCGTTGCGCGTCTGCGACGGTGGAAAAAGGCGTGGCCCGAGACAAAGCTTGTACGCAGCGATGAAGTGGTTGAGGAATATCGCCGCAGCAAAGATGACGCAGAATTGAAGCACATCCGCCGCGCGGAAAAAATCACCCGGGAGTTATTGCGCCGCATTCCGTCTGCACTGAAAACGGGCATCACAGAAATCGGTTTGGCATGGACGATTGAACAGTGGGCACGGGAGCTTGGGGCCGAGCGGATGTCTTTTGAATCGATCGTTGGATTTGGGGCTCACACAAGCCGTCCGCATCATCATCCCACTACAAAAAAACTGACAAAAAATATGATCGTGCAGATCGATATCGGTGTGGTTGTTCATGGATACTGCAGCGACAGAAGTGCTGTCTTTTTCACGGGTCCCATTCCGAAGGATCAGGAGCGTGCGTACAAAGCGGTACTCGAAGCAAAAGAAGCAGCGAAAAAAATATGCAAAGCGGGAGTGACCGCAAAAGCAATCGATGAAGCGGCGCGAAAAGTGTTGCGTTCGTACAGCATAGAAGAATATTTCACTCACTCCCTCGGACACGGGGTGGGTCTCGACATTCATGAAGGCGTCAGTCTGTCACCGCGCAGCAAGGAGCGCCTTTTGAAGAATGAAGTCATTACCATTGAGCCGGGAGTGTATTTCCCGGGAAAATTCGGTATCCGGCTGGAAGATATGGTTGTTGTAGCCTGAAGAGCATCCATTTCCGGATTCTCCTTGCCATGATCTACGTATCGTCGTTTTCTTGAATGACAAATACACTTAGCAAAAAATAATTGAACCTTAATCACTCTTTTTGTCATGCCCCAGTGCAGGAAAGCAAAAGCATTTTATGGTACTATATCTGGAAATCTATTCACACCCACACACATCCCATGTTGCAGCAGTTCATCAGTAGCATTGTGCTCGTTTCCCTCGTGATGCCGGCCGTCGCGGTCGCCGCAGAAGCAGGAAGCGATGGATCCTATGAACAGGAATTCATTCTGACGGCGTATTACTCGCCGCTGCCGGATCAGTGTTGCTACATTAAGGGGAGTGAAGAAGCGGATAAGATCCTGAACGGAAACGGTACACACGGTGCAGACGGTACCGCTGTCTATCCGGGTATGCTCGCAGCGCCTCCGACGTATGCGTTCGGCACACGCATTGTCCTTCCTGGTCTTGGTACCATGACTGTGCATGATCGCGGTGGTGCTATTCAGGAACTGGAAAAGGCACATCGCCTGGATGTGTGGGCTGGTCATGGAGAAGAGGGCCTCGCCCGTGCACTGGAATTCGGTGTGAAGAAAATCCGCGGTCGTGTGTATCCGCCGAAAACGGTACAACCCGCTGAGGATATCGATCTTGCAAATCTCCCGGCACCGATCGATCAGCTCCAGCCTTATATTGTTGCAGAAAATACATTGCCAGCATCGGAGCCGGCCATGGGTGACAATGGCATGACTGTGTCCCAGATGCAGGAACAGCTCAAGATGCTTGGCCTCTTTACCGTGAAGGCAAACGGCAACTTCGGTGAGGAAACAAAGAAAGCGCTGGCAAAGTTCCAGGCAGACTATCAGCTGGAAGGGGACGGAACGAAGCTGACATCTATTACCGCTGCGTATCTCGTTGCTGCAACCAGCATGGATACCGACAAGCAGGACCCCGTGTCATTCATTGGAAAGGAAAGCACGACCGCAGATATCCAGCGCGCCCAGCGTCTGCTCCGTTACCTCGGGTACTACCGCGGCCGCACAGACGGTCAATATACAGACGCCATTTTCGCGGCAATCCTGAAGTATCAGCAGGACCAGAAGCTGGTTGGCGATGCTGCATCTCCCGGAGCAGGACGCATTGGTCCAAAGACCCGTCTGCAGCTTGTGAACGACTGGCGCCGTCGCATGGTGGTGCAGCGTGCGGAAAAGATTATCGCACTCAAGCGCGTGAATGACGTGCTCGTCGAACGCGGTGCACTCGTGAATGCATTCCTGAACCAGGGTCAGAACAACAAGAACGTGCGCATGGCACAGACTCTGCTTGCATCGCTTGGTTTCTTTCCTGCAGATAAAGTGAACGGCAATTTTGGTGAGCTCACCAAAAAAGCAGTCACTGACTACCAGATTGCGCGTGGCCTCATAAAAACAGACAAAGACAAAGGCGCAGGGACCGTCGGCCCTGTCACACTCCGTCGCATGAAAGAAGATCAGGTGCTGCAGCTCTATCGTGTGGTGCGTGCTGCGGGGTGGGAGAGTATTTGACACTGATAAAAAACGGAGAAGAATGTGATGGATGGAACATGAGACGCATGCAGAAGCAGGGCTCTTCACACTTCTAGAAGTGATTGGCCATTCGTGGTCTGATGCGCAGAAAAAGATCTTTCTGGAGAATCTTATCCATGCTGTTGAGTCAGTCAGACAATCGCTCACTGAACTGGAGACGCTCCATTACAGACGCGAATTAAAGAAGGCATCTGAATATTTAAGTACATGCATTGATATCATTAGGTCCACCGGTCCAGATGCTGCGACTATTGAATATCATCTCATAGTGTTTTATCAATTCATGCAGATGGAACCGACCATCAGGCACTATACGACTCCATCTGAATTGGATTGCCTGGAAGGGGATGCAGAAATGGCACTTCGGGTGTTATCTGAAAAAGAAGAGAACCCGAATCAGGTTTCTCTTATCACCACACAAAAACCCTCTGCCTCCGTTTTTACGGGCATCCATGAATGTATAAAAAAACTCCGAAGAATACTGATCTAGCATTGATTTCCGGAGCCCCTTTCTGCACTCTGTTCTCTCATGCATCGCATCTCCCTCTTCATAGTTGCCCTGCTGCTTCCGGCTGTGACATTCGCACAAAGTTCGGCCGTGCCCATCAGCCGGTACGATGCGTTTGAATATGTCTGGAACAGTCTGCACCGTGCTGTCGGAAACACATCAGAAACACCGTATACCGATGTGCCGTCGAGTGACCCGATGTATAAAACAATCCGCTTCGCAAAATCCAGAAATATTCTCGGCGACTTTGAAACATTCCGTCCCGATGATTCACTCGATGTCATAACCGCCCTCATCTGGCTCTTCCGTTCCAGAAATATTGCGGACCCGGAAGAGATCACCGAAGAGACGCTGCCGGAATTTCTGACGGAATATCAGATCGCGCGTCTGCCGGAAGAAGGCGAACCCGTGCCGGAACTGACGGAATCTCAATTCCTTTTCATGATGCAGTCTCTGGATGAACAGCTCGCGACGACACCGCGGGAAATGAGTCTGTACAGCGAAAAATTCCATGGGAAGGGGACGGCGTTCGGTGAGTCATTCGACATGTACGCCATGACGGCTGCCAATAAATATCTGCCGCACAACACGCTCGTACTTGTGACCAATGTCGATAACGGAAAAAGTGTGACCGTGCGCATCAATGACCGCGGACCGTATGTGGAAGACCGGTACATGGATCTGAGTCTCGGTGCATTCACCACTATTGCTGACCGGTCGAAAGGCGTCATCCACGCAACCATGCAGAGACTCGGTGATGTGAATATTGTCGGACCGTGCGTGCAGCCGCCAGTGCTTCAGAAGCGTATTACACGTGATGTCATTCTGGCTCCCGGTCTTCCGCGCATTGTGCACATGGGAACCGAGCTCACACTCAGCGCCAACAAATCATTCGTTGTCCGCAGTGTTGTCTATCCCGACGGATTTGTGTCCTCCATGCAAAACTGGATTCTTCCGGACGAAACATTCACGCTCAAGCCTTCCATGCTTGGGGATTACACGTTCCATTTGAGCTCTGCAAACGGGCGTAATCGTGAGATGACGATGAAGGTGGTGGATTGTGCGGATGCTGCTGAATCGTCTGAAGGTGCTCAATAAAGCATCAGAAACCCTGTTCTAAGAGACATATTTTGACTCCCCAAAACCCCCATTTTCTGCTATAATTAAATGATTTTTCTGTATTGTCTCTCACCAGAGAAATCTCTCAACAAATGGTTACATTCCTCAGATTCTTCTTCTGGCCGGTGGTGTGGATCGTGATTACGGTCGGTGGGTATGTGTTTCGCCCGGATTTGTGGAGCTGGATCTGGAACTGGTTTAGCGAAGACCCCATCAACAGACTGATTTTTCTTTCAACCGTGTATGTCGGCTGGAGAATCTTTAAGAGTGCCACCCGTTTTGCCGGTGAGTATCTGGATGCGAAGAGGTTGGTGAGCATGAAGGTGCTGCTCCCGCGTACGGATAGTAAGATCGATCAGGAGAAGCGCACAGAAAAAGATTTCAAGGAAAAAGTCGCCATCATGGAGCAGCTGTATCGCGCGCTCTGGGAAGTGCGGAGTCTGTCTTTCTGGCAGTCACTGCATTACTGGATTTTTAGAAACATCACGATGAGCTTTGAAATGTATGCGGAGCACGGTGAGCTTGCGTTCTATGTCGTCACGCAGCCGAAGTTTGTGTCCATCATTGAAAAGCAGATCACGGCGTATTACCCGGATGCGGAGGTAACCATGAAACAGACGCCCGATATCTGGCCGAAGGGGTCGAAGCTTGTTGGATTCAACATGCAGCTGCAGAAAAAATTCATGTACCCCATCCGCACGTACGAGCACATGCAGGATGATCCGCTGAATGATCTGGCCAACGTGCTCAGCAAACTTGCTCCGGAAGATAAGGCTTGTATTCAGCTCGTCTTTAAGCCGTCATTCAGCAACAAGTGGTCCAAGAAAGCGCGTGCGTTTGCGAGCACGGCGTTCAAGGGAAAGAAGGCAAGTTGGGTCACTCGCATCCCGGTTATTTCCCCGATTGTATTATTCCTGATGGGATCGGATGCCAATGGTGAATCCAGTGCGCCGGGCGCATCACACGGAGATTCGTTCGTGCGTATGATTGCCCCGGAGGAAGAGCTGTATAAGCAGATGGGTGAGAAAGCCGGTATGAGCTGGTTCCACTGTTCCGTGCGTATTCTCGCAAGCTCAAAGACCATGAAGCAGGCGGTGGATGTGACAAACGGCATGCAGGTTGCCTTCAACGTCTTCAAGCACCTGTACGGAAACGCGTTTGTGAACCGCCGCATGTTTGTGGAAATTTTCCCGCTCGCATGGAACGCACCGTTCATGTACTGGATGTGGAAGAACCGTATTAATGGACATCTGACCAAGGACTGTCTGCTTGTCGAAAAAGAACTCGCGGGATTGTTCCACTTCCCCGATAGTCGCTACAACAAAATGCCGATTCTGCAGTGGATCGCCTACAAAGTACTGCCACCTCCGCCGGATGTCCCGAAAGAAGGAATTGTGATTGGCATCAACAAATACCGGGCATTGGAAACCCCCATCCGTTTCCATTCCAAGGACCGCTCCCGTCACCAGTACATCATCGGTAAATCCGGTTCAGGTAAATCTGCGTTGCTCAGCTGGCAGTCCCGTCAGGACATCGCGAATGGTGAAGGTGTGTGTATTGTGGACCCGCACGGAGACCTGATTGAAGACGCACTCGCACACGTGCCGAAAGAGCGCGCGAAAGATGTGATCGTGTTCGATCCATCCGATACCGAACGTCCGCTCGGACTCAACATGCTTGAGGCAACAACGGATGAAGAGAAAGACCGCGCGTCTCTGGATGCGATGGAAATCTTCATCAAGCTCTTCGGTAACGAAATCTTCGGACCGCGTATTCAGCACTACTTCCGCAACGGTTGTCTTACATTGATGGACGACGAAGAGGAGGGTGCCACGCTTATCGATGTGCCGCGTCTGTTCGTGGACGATGAATTCCAGCGCTACAAAGTTGCAAAGTGCAAAAACGTGGTGGTGCGCAGCTTCTGGGAGAATGAAATTGCGAAGACCGGTGCGCGCGAGAAAGAGGAAATGATTCCGTACTTCTCCGCAAAGTTCGGACCGTTCGTGACCAACTCCACCATGCGTAACATTATCGGTCAGCCGAAGAGTGCGTTCAACATCCGCCAGATCATGGACGAGGGAAAGATCCTGCTGGTGAACCTCAGCAAAGGAAAAATCGGTGATATCAACGCGCAGCTGCTCGGTCTTATCTTCGTGAATAAAATCAACATGGCCGCGATGTCCCGTGCATCCATCCCGCTGGACCAGCGCAAGCGTTTCTACCTGTACGTCGACGAATTCCAGAACTTCATCACTGATGCATTTGCATCGATTCTCTCTGAAGCCCGCAAGTACGAACTCGCGCTGATCATGGCGCATCAGTACATCGGGCAGCTGGCAGACAAGACGTCTGCGTACGATGCGGCGAATACAAAGGTCCGCGACGCCGTCTTCGGTAACGTGGGTTCCATCATGAGCTTTAAGATCGGTGCGGAAGATGCAGAGTATATGGCGAAGGAATTTGCGCCCACTCTCGGTGAGCAGGATGTGATCGGTATTCCGAACTTCAACTGCTACGTGAAGCTCAACATCAATAACACCACCAGCCGCCCGTTCAGCATGGCAACCATCTACGACGAATCCCTGCGCAATGACAAGCGTGCGGGTCTCATCAAGGAATACAGCCGCATGAAATACGGTCGGAAGAAAATCTTTGTAGACCAAGAGATTGAGGACAGAATTGGGATTATCCGATAAGTCGGGGAAGGGTTTAAAATGCCGTAAAGACACATGTCATACTGTAAACTATATTTGACAAAATAGTAATTTAGTGTAAATTGACACTACACAGTTCTAGAACGAAAAGATCAAAAGCCGGACTGTGTCGTCCGTTATTTGATCTTTTACATTACAGTAAAGGGAAGGCGATCATGTTGGAAGTTGTAAACACCGTTTTGGATGTTACCAAGAAGAACTATCAGACATTACTATTGGGAGCAATTGATGAGAGCCGCAATGGTCGTATTTCTTCGTTCCATGGCGCGATGGGAGTGGTGGAGGCGTGCTTTGAAGAGAGCCCCCTCGACGTCGCCGTAGCGCTGAATCAGGTGCTATTCTGGCTGCCTCATTTGCAGCCAGGAGTGCAGCAATGTGTCCTTGAAATTTTGCCGGAGGAATTGCCGACAAATCGTTTGACTGCTTTCTTCGGAGCCATCCGCGGTTTTTATGCCGGGAAGGAGGATGCGGATGCAGACTGGGCTTCCATCTTGTCCGCATTCAATGCTCTTTTTGAATCTCGAGACGCCGCGCACATTGCGCGACCAAGCGCCCTTGAAGATTTTCTGCGAAACTACTATCTGTTGCAGTGTCTCATTGAGACGGGAGCGACAGACGCCAACCTGAACATTTTAATCTCCACAAGTGTGGCGAAGATTTGCGAGTCTGGGTGGCGTGGCGAATTGCAGTCCTGCCTGATCAATCATTTTGAGTCTGGTCGGTGGTATGAGCGCAATGCAATTGGATCATACCAGTCTTATAATTGCTGCCTGAAAAGCTATCGACTGTTCTGCAGTGACTGTGGCATGAACAGCGATGACGCCCGCTTCATCAGTGTCGTCATCACCTATTGGTCACTGATCAAGCAGCATGCGATGCACCCGCATACAGTCCGAACCGCGCCTCTGGCGGTGGATCAGGAAGATGTCGAATGGCTGAAGACTCACTTCCCTCAAATCTGTACGTAAAGGATAAAAGATAACGGACAAGGCCGAACACTTTCTGTTCGGAAACCGGGTTTCTCCCATGGAGAAGCTCGGTTTTAGTATGTATCCGTTTTGTTGTGCTCGGTTGGTAGTATGCTAGTATTTCCTCCCAACCCAACGTTTCAACTTTTAAACCTTTCAACCCCGTCTCTATGTCCAGCTTCTCCCAAATGAAAGACATGTACCGCATCCAGCGGGACGCAAAACGTATCAAGAAAGAACTCAAGAATGTACATGTGGAAGCTGAGGCAAGTGGCGTGTCTGTGGTGGTGAACGCCGAGCAGGTGATTATTTCCATCGATATTGCACCGGATGTTGCCCGCGAGGATATCCCGCGCCTTACGATCGACGCACTCAACCGCGCTCTTGGAAAGGCGCAGATTGTCGCTGCAGAACGCATGCAGACAATCATGAAGCAGATGGGTATGCCGACAGGTGAACTGCCGGAAGCCTGATTTTTGTTTCTCTTCACGTAAAAAGCATGAAGAAACTGATTGTTCCCGTCGTCCTTCTTTTTGTCGCCTTTGTCGCAGCCCGTGGCTGGTATACACACGCACTCAGTCCTGTGGATGCAAGCGATGTGCGCACTGTCTTTACAGTGGAGAAAGGCGCATCCACCGCAACCATTGCCAACAATCTCGAGGAACAGAATCTCATTCGCTCCGCTTTTGCATTTAAAATGCACGTAAAACTGAGCGGACAGGCGGGGGAGTTGAAGGCGGGAAGTTTTGTCCTGACATCATCTATGTCTGCAGAAGAAGTGGTGCAGACACTTGCAGGCGGAAAATCAACCGAGGAAATCATCACAATTCCGGAAGGATTTACGGTCGAGGATATCGATGCCATGCTCGCAGAAAAGGAGATTATCAAAGCAGGGGACTTGCAGAACTGCGCCCGCACCTGTGATTTTTCCGCATTCGATTTCCTACCAACAAGTACAAAGCTGGCTCCACGCGGCGGAAAAATAGAGGGATATCTGTATCCGGATACGTATTACATCACGGCTGCAGAATTCGATCCAAAATTATTCATCGAGCGTCTGCTCCATACATTCCGTGACCGTGTGATCAAAGATCTTGCTGCAGACATCAAGGCATCCGGCCGGTCGCTTGAGCAGATTGTGACTGTCGCATCACTGGTAGAGGAAGAAACAAGAACCGCTGCTGAGCGTCCTGTCGTGTCGGGTATTATCTGGAAGCGTCTTGATGAACGCATGGTACTCGGGATTGATGCTGCAGTCCGGTACGTTGTCGATAAGCCGACCAGCGCAATCACACAGACAGATCTGCAGACAGATTCTCCGTACAACCTCCGCAAATTTGCAGGACTGCCTCCGGGGCCGATTGCAAACCCGAGTCTTTCAAGTATCAAAGCCGCTCTTCATCCACAAGCCAGTCCGTATTATTACTACCTGCACGGAAGCGATGGCGTCATCCGGTATGCTGTCACGAACGATGAGCACAACGTGAACCGGGCAAAGTATCTGCAATAAGCACGTAAACTGCACAGAAGCGCCAATGGCTTTATCTGGCCTAAATCCCCGTTTTCCGCTATACTGTATACAGGTAACAAAAACCCTCCTATGCACGCACTTCCTCATAGCAATAGCAGTGGAAACGAACACTATCACCGTTTGAAAATCGGTGTGATGGGTTCTGCCAGCGGTCCGCAGACTCTGGATGCATCTGCCCGTGCAAAGGCCCGCAAAGTCGGTGAGGAACTCGGAAAGCGCGGACATATTTTCATCAATGGTGCCTGTCCGGGTCTTCCGAATGATGCGCTGATCGGATGCAAGGAAGCCGGTGGTTTTTCTGTTGGAATCTCTCCTGCATTTTCCGAGCATCAGCATGTGCACGAATACATGTCGCCGCACGACCACGATATGATTATCTATACCGGCATGGGTTTCATGGAACGCGATATTATCAATATCCGTTCAGCAGACGGTGTGGTGATTATCGGTGGCGGTGTCGGCACACTCAATGAACTGACAATTGCGTACGACGAAGGACGCCCGATCGGCATTCTCACGAACTCCGGCGGTATCAGCAACGCTATTCCGCATATTATCGAAGAACTGTGCAAACGTTCGATTCCACCGAACATGGTCTTCGATGACGATCCATCTTTGCTTCTCGATAAGCTGGAAACCGCGATCCGCGCATTCCCGCTCCCGATCCGTGAAGATGACCGTGTGGTGGAAAAGAAGGAGGGACGTGGATAAGCGTCTTACCGGTTCTGTGATTCTATTGCCTGCAATAATTGCGTGGCGAACGTATTTGCGGGATCAATCGCAAGTATCCGCTGCAGCGTGCGAACAGTGTCATCCACTTTATTCTGCTCAGCGTAGATTCCTGTCAGGGTTTGAAGTGTCTCAATCGTATCGCCTTCAATCGCGAGAGTGGTTTCATACTCAGCAGCAGCCTCCGCCAGTCTGCCGTTTTTTGTGTGAATATAGGCAAGATTGAAATGTGCGTCAGCGTAATGCGGATTGATGCTCACCGCTTTTTCATATGCAGCCTGTGCAGCCGTCAGATCATTCTTCTGCACATAGACAGAACCCATATTGGCGTAGACCGGAGCATAGACGGGGTTGATCTCTGTCACTTTTATATAAAGCGCCAGCGCCTCATCCAGTTTTTCCAGACGCTCGTAGAGCATTCCGAGGCTCATGTAGGAATCACGTTCACGTGGCTTGGCCGAGATTCCCTGCTGATACACGCTGATGGCATCGTCGATTCTTCCCTGCTTTTCATACACCAGTCCCATATTCGCAAACGCAAGCGCGCTGTCCGGTTCGCGCCGCAGCACAATGTCGAACTGCTCAAGTGCTTTGTCGTACATCTTTGATTCCCGGTACACATATCCGAGGTTCAGCCGAGCGGCCTGTGCATCGGGATGGTATTTCAGGGTTTGCAGAAAGAGAGTTTCCGTATTCTTCCAGACGAGCGACTGGCGCATGGCAAGAACGCTGAGAATAAGAAGAATGATGCCCACGCCGGTATAGATGTACTCTTGTCTGTATCTGGCTGTCTGCCGCTCCAGAAGACGATCAACAACAAAGAAGAGGGCCAGCAGCAGCCCGATCTGTGGAATATAGGCATAGCGGTCTGACGCGACATAAAAGTAATTGCCCTTCGCAAAATTGAAGAACGTCGGGAAGAGGGTGATGAGGTAGAAGGCGATACCGACGCTGATTGGCCGGGCTTTTTTGAATGTCAGAATCATGATTCCAATCATTGCTGTCACCAGAAGAACCGGCACAAAAAAATCCGGGGATGCAAGAATGATCGGCTTTGAATACGGGTAGAGAACAGATAGCCGGTCCGGCCACAGATAGCTCCATACATAGAAGATGGTACTTTTGGCAGCCATCAGCATTTTTTCCACGATTGTCGATTGCGTGACAATATCCTGTTTCCCCAAAAGCGCGACAATACCGAAAATAATAGAGAGCACTGCATATGGAATTTTCTCATGGATCATTCTCTTCGACCATTGTCGGTTCTCATACAGATCCATCAGAATCAGTACAGCCGGCAGTGTCAGCACCATCACTTTAGAAAGCAGACCAAGAAGAAAGAGAATAATGCTCACTGCATAGAGCATCCATTTCCTGTCACCATTTTTGCGGTACTGAAGATACACGATGAGAGAAGCCAGGAAGAAGAACGTGGAAAGAACATCTTTGAGTGCAGACGCCCACGAGACTGCTTCTGTATTGAGCGGATGCACCGCAAATACAAGTCCGCCAAGGATGCCTATCCATCGCTTTTTTGTCAGCATTGAGAGGACCACGCACACTCCAAGTGCATTGAGTGTGTGCAGGACCAGATTTGTGAAGTGATACATAAACGGATCAATTCCACCGATCATGTAGTTGAACTGATACACCAGAAAAATCAACGGATCGTAGAGTTCCGGATCAAACGATGTAAACGCGCTAACCGTGTGTTCCCACGAAAATCCCTTGATGATCGCATTGGAAATAATCAGATAATTGTCATCCCATGCGACAAAATTGTTCCCGAGCGACAGTCCGTAAATGGCGAACGTCACAAAGAAGAATCCAAGAATGGTGCCGATAATCTGTGAGCGGGACATGAGAGAAGTATATAGAAGTTTCTGGTTACTGGGTTCTTGTTCCTGGTTTCCCGAGAAAAGCTACCTCTAAATATAAACTAGTAACCAGTAACTGGTAGTCTCCTCACCCCTCCTTCGTGACCCACCGGATGGGCGTTCCTTCAAAAGAAAATGTTTCACGGATGTTATTATCCAGGAAGCGCAACTGCGACACGCCGACCTGGCGCGGGTCTTTCACGAAAATCACGAACGTCGGTGGCACTTCTTCTGCCTGCGTCACGAACTTGCTCTTTCCAAGCTGGCGAGCCGGAATGTGGTGCACTGCCGTTTCGTACCAGCGCAGCAGTTCTTTGGTCGGAATACGGCGGACACGGTTTCTGGATACAGCGTCTATCAGCAAAAAGAGTTTTGGCAGGTTTTCGCGTGTGACTGCCGACGTAAAGAGCAGCGGGGCATAGCGGCAGAAGGGGAAGGCGGCGCGGACTTCCAGTTCTTTTTCCGCACGCGTCGCTTTGTCCATCTGGTCACACTTGTTGATCACAATAATCACACCCTTTCCTTCAGTAATCGCCAGATTTGCAATGCGCTTGTCCTGCTTGCTCACGACTTCCATCGCATCCAGAATCAGGACTGTTACATCACTATCGGACATGGCCTGGATACTTTTGACATTGCTCAGATACTCAAGATCCTCTTCCACACGCGCTTTGCGGCGGAGTCCTGCCGTATCCACAAAAATGTAATCCTTGTCCTCGTGGCGGACGATCGTATCGGATGAATCGCGCGTGGTTCCCGGAATATCGGACACAATGCGGGAAGACAGCGCGCGCTGTGGATCGGACATCAGAGCATTGATAAGAGAGCTCTTTCCGACGTTCGGCTTTCCGATGAGCGCAATACGCGGAGGATTTGTATTTTCTATTTCTTCTTTTGGCTGCTTCATGAAATGCATTCCTTTCAGATATTTCACAATCGCATCTTCCAATTCCGTCACGCCTGTCCGGTGTACAGCGCTTACGCCAATGACTTCTTCACTGATGCCCAGCGCGTAGTACTGCGGCAGGAGTTCTTCAATCACATCCGGGGTATCGCATTTTGTGGCAACGAGAATAACCGGCACGTGCGACTTCTTGTTCTTGCGGAGCATTTCGACCACAGCAGCATCACTCGCGGTCAGGTCTTCTTTGCTGTTGATGGTAAAGAGAATGAGGTCTGCTGATGACAGAGCGATGAGTGACTGTGTCGCCACGTCATCTTCCAGGTCCACATCAGTCGACCCACCACCAATTCCACCTGTGTCGAGCAGCAGATAATCCATCTCCTCGCCTTCAACCTTATACACGACGTGATCGCGCGTGGTTCCGGCAACGTCGCTTTCAATGGCACGGCGGCGTCCGACCATGCGGTTAAACAGGGTGGATTTTCCGGTATTCGGGCGGCCGATGATTGCGACAGTAGGGAGGCGGGCCATATGAACCGACAGTATAGCAGATGCTACTCCATCGGTTCATGCCTTTTACGGTGTTTTGATGCGTTTTTTGGCTCTTTACTCAGGATTATCCAATATGGGCGTAGCTTACTTCAAGTTTGGAATAGGCAAGTATCTGGTCATGTTCATCATTAAGGATTTTCAAAAGACTTGCATGTGGATCTGCCGGCTTATGCTTTATAAGTTGCTGGAAAACATCAGATTCCGGTGAATCTTCCTGCGTATCATTGGTATTGTCGGGAGCAGTGTTCATAGTGTGAATGGATGAAATAAAGCGCCGCAGTATTCCACTAATCCTCATGTGGTCAAATGTTTGGGGTATGCGAAGTCGCAAGATTCCTCATTTGTCGCTTCGGAAAGCTCTCTGTATACTCCGCGCGATGTACAGAGACTATATTCCATCGGAGGTTGAAGCGAAGTGGCGCAAAGCCTGGGCGGATGCCGGGGTGTATGAAACAGATCTGAAAAATGCGAAAGATCCGTTTTACTCTCTGGTGATGTTCCCGTATCCGAGTGGAGACAAGCTCCACGTGGGTCACTGGTACAACTATGCTCCTGCCGATAGCTTTGCGCGTTACCAGCGCATGCTCGGAAAAGATGTCTTCAGTCCAATGGGATTTGATGCATTCGGATTGCCTGCAGAGAACTATGCGATCAAAACCGGCGTGAAGCCTGCAGAGTCCATCAAGAAAAATGTGGAGACAATGGTGGAGCAGCTCTCGAAAATCGGTTGCATGTACGACTGGAAGAAAATGGTGAACACGACAGACCCGTCGTATTACAAATGGACACAGTGGCTGTTTTTGCAGATGCATAAGCACAAGCTCGCGTATCAGAAAGAGGGGAATGTGAACTGGTGCCCGAAAGACCAGACCGTACTTGCCAATGAACAGGTGAAGGATGGATGTTGCGAACGGTGTGGCACAGAAGTGATTCAAAAGTCATTAAAGCAGTGGTTCTGGAACATTTCCAAGTATTCACAGAAATTGCTCGATGGACTCGAGACACTCGATTGGCCGGAAAAAACCAAACTGATGCAGCAACACTGGATCGGACGCAGTGAAGGGGCGGAGGTGCAGTTTGCGATTGAAGGATTCGACGACATCATCAAAGTATTTACCACACGCCCTGATACGTTGTTTGGAGTGACATACGTCGTCCTTGCGCCGGAGCATCCACTCGTCGAAAAAATCACACCGAAGGATCAGTGGGGAGTGGTTGCGGTGTACCGTGAACAAGCGAAGAAGAAAACCGCGATGCAAGTGGAGCTGGAGAAAACGAAAACAGGCGTGCCGACCGGTGCGTTTGCATTGCACCCGGTGACTGGTGAAAAACTGCCGATCTGGATTGCGGATTATGCACTGATGAATTATGGAACAGGAGCGGTGATGGCGGTGCCTGCGCACGATGAACGAGACTTTGCATTCGCCACTGTCTACAAACTCCCGATGATACAAGTTGTCGATGGGACTATGCCCGATGCAACTGCCCTGACCGGTGATGGTATTGCTATCAATTCCGATTTCCTCAACGGTCTCAAAACGGCGGAAGTAAAAAAGAAGATGATTGCGTGGCTGGAGGATAATGATAAAGGCCGCGGACTTATTAACTACAGATTGAGAGACTGGCTCGTGTCCCGTCAGCGTTACTGGGGTGCCCCGATTCCGATTGTGTACGATCCGGAAGGCAATGCACACGAAATTCCTGAGAAGCATCTGCCGTGGCTTCTGCCGACCGATGTTGAATTCCTACCGACGGGAAAATCTCCTCTCTACGATTCCAAAGAATTCCGCGAGCGCACAGAAACAATTTTTGGTGCAGGCTGGACGCCCGAGTTCGATACCATGGACACTTTCGTCTGCAGCAGTTTTTACTATCTGCGTTACCTGATGGAAGGAAATCCGGATGCGTTTGTTGATCCTACACTCGAAAAGAAATGGATGCCGGTCGACATGTATATCGGCGGTCCGGAGCACGCGACCATGCACCTCATTTATGCACGCTTCGTCATGATGGCACTGAAGGATTTCGGTTTCGTTTCCCACGATGAACCGTTCCAGCGCCTGGTGCATCAGGGGCTTATTACCAATCAGGGTGCCAAAATGAGTAAGAGCAAAGGCAACGTCGTCAGCCCGGATTCGTTTGTGGAATACCACGGCAGCGATGTCTTCCGCATGTATCTGATGTTTATGGGGCCGTTTACAGACGGCGGTGACTGGAGCGATACCGGTATAAAAGGAATCGCACGTTTCGTGCAGCGCGCGTGGAAACTGCTCACAGAGAAATCAAATGCAGATGCGACTGACGATTCTGAAATGACGACCATGCTGCATAAAACGATCAAGGCAGTCACAGACGGATTGGAAAAAATGCAGTTCAACACAGCAATTGCAGCGCTTATGGAGTGCATGAATCTCATCGATAAGCGCGATGCGATACATCTCGATACAGCTCAAACTATTGCAAAATTACTGTCGCCGCTTGCGCCACATCTCGCAGAAGAGCTTTGGTCTGTGTTAAACCAGAAACCAGAAACCAGAAACGAAAAACAATCCTTCGTTATCAATCAGAAGTGGCCCATCTTCAACCCTGCATTCCTGCAATCAGACACGATGACGATAGCAGTCCAGGTAAATGGAAAACTGCGTGGTGATGTATCCGTCTCATCAAGTGCGTCCAAAGAAGAGATTCTTGCGGCTGCGAAAGAAATTGAGAATGTAAAGAAATATCTGGACGGAGCAATCAAGAAAGAGATTTATGTGGCAGGAAAGCTGGTCAGCTTTGTGTTGTAATTTTTACTGCATCAACAAAGCCTGTACTTTTTTATGAGTGAACCTTCCCAATTCTTCAACGGTCCATTGCAAAAAGGCATCACTTCTTCCGATTCCTTTCATTTGGTCATACATGGGTATCCGGACACCAAAATGTTCGGCAATTAAAACAGAATATCCCGCAACTTCTGCTGCCTCGACAATACCAAGATCCCGCAATGTCTTCCCTTTCTGTTTATCCGGCGCAATGCTGTTATAGTCAGCGATCACATTAAATGTCTGATCAATAACCTCTACTTCATCCGGTGCTATTCTTTCTACTGTGGACATAGTCTGAAAATGTATTATTAATAATAATATACACTCTAAAGCAAAATTGTCAATGAAACGCTGTGTATAACTTATTGTGGGAATAGCCTCTTAATATACGTTCTGACATTTTGCACGACTTCCTCCAGATTTTTTGTCCCGTCTAACCCCCACCACACATCGTCTGCATTAAAGAGAGGAACAGTTTTTTTCAGTCTTCGCTCAAAAACCAGAGACATATACGTTGTTTTTTCCCAGTCCAGATTGAAGTGTGCTTCAGCAACCAGATTGATATGTATAGGTAAACAATCCGCCAATCCGGACATCGCAATGTCGCGGATAACGTCATCATCGGGATTGATTGGCTGCCTTTCCATGGTGCCGAGCATAAAACTAAACATTTACCTGTCAATGCTGTAGTATTTACGCATGGATCAGAAGAAAGAATCCACTGGCTTTCCTGTTTTCAACCGCTATGGCCCTTTTACAGATCTCCAGGCTCTGAATGATTTCAGTGCCCGGCCGCTGCGTAAATCCGTGCGTGTAAATACGCTGAAGATCAGTGTGGAAGAGTTTCTTGCGTATGGAAAAAAGAAAGGATGGCAACTGACGCCGGTGCCGTGGTGCAACGAAGCCTTTTTTATTGATCGTGAAAATCGTGAAGAAGCTCTTGGTCGCGATGAGCTCCATTTGCTTGGTGGATTTTACATGCAGGAATCCGCATCAATGTTGCCTGCGGAACTTTTGCAGGCTGAGCCTGGTGAATCAGTCCTCGATATGAGTGCGGCGCCCGGCAGCAAGACAACGGAGATCGGTGCAAAGATGCAGGGAAGGGGAGTGATCCTTGCAAATGATATTCAGGAAAAGAGACTCTGGACTCTGAAAAATGCGATTCACCGTTCGGGCGTCATTAATGTGATTGTCACCAAAAAAGTCGGTCAGTGGTTTGCAAAACACATGACGGAACGATTCGATCGCGTGCTTTGTGACGCACCATGTACTGCGCAGGGAACAGTCCGCAAAGATTCCGATGCGCTGCGCTATTGTTCGATCGAAAGTATCGAGAAAATGTCGAGACTGCAGTATCAGCTTCTGGAATCCGCCATTCATGCAACCAAAGTCGGCGGACGGATAGTCTACTCCACCTGCACGCTCACACCGGAAGAAAACGAAGGCGTCATTTTGCAGATGCTGGAGCGCTTTCCGGATCAGCTGGACGTTGTCGATCCTCGCACATTGAATATTGCACCAGACGGATACTGGGACCAGGCAATCAACGATTCGATTGTTGTTCAGAAAACACTGATCGCAGATGATCGTCTGCCAGTTCCGCTCATTCGTCTCTGGCCTCATACCTATGACACCGAGGGATTCTTTTCTGCAGTCCTCCGTAAAACAGCGCCGACCAAAAACGTGGAACCGATGGATCGTGTGAAATTTCAGGAAGTGGAATTGCCAAGATCCCGCAAAAACGAAATCATCAACATGATGAACGAACACTATGGAACAGGATTTGTCGGAGACGATGAGCGTATTTTTGAGCGTGGCGAAATGCTGCTTCTCTCGAATGAAGACGTCGCGCACTTCCCTTTGCCGCTCCAGGATTACTCACTGGGCATTCCTTTTGGCAAGCGCCTCAAAGATGGACGTGTCTTACTCGATCACGAAGTCGCGACCCTGCGCGGACATCTCGCAACAAAGCATGTATTCGATGTAACGGATGACGAACTGGAAAAGCTTCTGGAAGCTCAGGACATCTCGTGTCCGGAGGAACTGCATGGACATGTCATTATTCGGCATAACGGAAAGGCGATTGGCATCGGACTCGCGAAAGAAGGGCATTTGAAGAATAACCTGCCGCGGGCGATGGTGAAGTACTCTTGAAAAAACTCGAAGTACGAAATTCTACATCCGAATAAACTGGAGATTTTTTGTTTTTAAAATCACTGAGAGTTTAGAATTTCCCACGTCTTTAAAATTGCCCTACAAACTCCGGACATGAGAGTATACTGAATCTCCTTATGGACTCCGTTTCAGAGATCAAAGCCCGGCTGCCGATAGACGAATTGGTGCGGCAATATTGCACGCTCACCAAAAAAGGCCGCAACTTTGTCGCACTCTGCCCGTTTCACCACGACACGCGCCCGAGCTTCCTCATTTCTCCGGACAAAGGCATCTGTTACTGCTTCCCGTGCCAGAAAGGCGGCGATATTTTCAGTTTCTATCAGCAGATAGAAGGAGTGGATTTTCGCCAGGCTCTCAAAGACCTCGCGGAAAAAACAGGAGTGACCCTTCCGGACCGTCCGGAGGAAAATATAGTGAATAAAGATGAAAAGGAGCGGCTGCGTGATTGTCTGACTGCTGCGGTCGATTTCTATGCAAAGCAACTCGCGTCATCTGCATCGACAAAAGAATATCTCGCAAAGCGCGGCGTCACGCAGGAGGAAATTAGTACATTCGGCCTCGGTTTTGCGCCCGATTCTTTTGATGCAACGTATCAGTATCTGTTGAAAGCAGGATTCAGCCGCAAAGAAATCCAGACTGCGGGCCTCGCGATTCAGAAAGACATGAATGACGAAAAAATCTACGATCGTTTCCGGAATCGTCTGATGTTCCCCATTCACGATAACCAGGGGCGCATTGCAGGATTTGGCGGACGCACCCTCGGGAATGATGATGCGAAATACCTGAACTCATCGGATTCGCCGCTCTATCATAAATCATCCGTGCTCTATGGATTCCACCATGCTGCAAAAGCGATGCGCGAAAACAAGCGCGTTATTCTGGTCGAAGGATATTTCGATGTCCTTGCCTGTCACCGCGTCGGCATTCATGAAGTCGTTGCAACCTGTGGGACCGCGATGACCGAAGATCATGCGCGGCTGCTCAAGCGATCTGTTGATCGCGTGGTGCTCTGTCTGGATCAGGACAAAGCGGGGCGCGATGCCGCGGAGCGTGCATTTATTATTGCTGCCAAAGAGGGCCTGCAGATTGAAGGGATTGTTCTGCCTGACAAAGATCCTGCAGACGCAGTCCTTACCTCTCCCGATGGACTGAAAGAATTGCTGACGAGTGGTGCGAAACCGTTTCTTGATGTCGTCCTTTCGGCAATCAGCAAGGCGGATCTTACCTCGCCAGCTGTCCGCCATGCTGCGCTTGAAAAACTGATGCCGCTCTTCAATGCCGTGATGTCATCCACAGAACGCGCATTTATGATCAAAACCAGCGCACTTGCACTCGGGACCACGGAAACATCGTTGCTGGATGATCTGCGGACATTCTCCTCAAAGAATGCTGCTCCGAAACCAGCAAACACCGAACACCCGTCGACGGTCACACTGTTTACGTCGCTCGAACTCGCACTGGGGCTTTTCCTCATGTACCCCGCACACATCACGCTGATGGAAGAATTGATCGCCCCGGGAGACGGTTTTGCTCTTGCCCTCTTTACCGCACTCAAAAAAAACGCTGATGCGAAGGCGCCCATCACGCTGGATACGCTCGACATGGACGACGAAACGCGGCATCAGGCAGGCATCCTCATGCTCTATTGTGAGGAAAACGATTTTCATGAATGGAATGAGGCGGTCGCCATCCGCGAAATCCGCCGTAACTGCAAACATGCGAACCGCGAGTATATCCGCGAGAAACAGCAGGAGATCACCAAAAAACTGCTTGAAGCAAGAAAGGCGGCCAATGCGGCGGAGGAAAAAGAGCTGACGGCAACCTATATGGAACTCCTCAAGCTTTCAAAAACAGCAGTCTAATACCTATAAAAATTAGTGGATATTGACCCCACTCTGGTATAATCCGCCCGTACGCGGACATTGCGCCCGCTTTTCTTTTCTCTGATTTCTCCGTATGGCGTCACACCCACGAAAATTCATTGCCCAGCCGACAGAAGATGACCTCAAGAAGTTTCCGGAAGACATTCGGCATTTGGTGAAGAAAGGCCGCGAACAGCGGTATGTCACGCACCAGGAAATTATCGCAGCACTCCCGAACGCGGAAGAAGATGTGGATCTCCTTGATGAGATTTACATGCTGTTTGTCGACCTTGGTATTGAAGTCATCGACGTGAAAGATGCGCTGATCTGGGAGAAAAAAGGAAAGGGCGGCAGCGTCCCGGAACCGACTGAGGATCTGGCGGAAATTGTCTCAGACGATATTGTGTCTGATGACGACGCAGACAGCGACGAAGCAGATGATGTCGACAGCGTCGCAGAAAAACTGGAAGACGACGAAGACGGCGGAGTGATGCAGATGGTGGCAACAGCTGGTATCGCAATTGATGACAGTGCCGCGAGCGAAGAAGAAAAGAAGAAGCGCCGCCGCGAACGCGAAGTGGACCTGCTTGAAATTTCGAACGACTCCGTCCGCATGTACCTGTCCGAAATCGGACGTGTACCGCTTATCGACGGTAAGAAAGAAGTCGAACTCGCACGCCGCATCCGCAAGGGTGATGCATCTGCAAAGCAGCAGCTGGCAGAAGCGAACCTTCGTCTTGTGGTGTCTATCGCAAAGAAATATATCGGACGCGGTCTGTCTCTGCTCGACCTCATCCAGGAAGGAAACATCGGTCTCTTCCGCGCGGTCGAAAAGTTCGATCCGGAAAGAGGATTCAAATTCTCGACGTACGCAACCTGGTGGATCCGCCAGGCTATCACCCGCGCGATTGCCGACCAGGCCCGCACCATCCGTATTCCGGTGCACATGGTTGAAACCATCAACAAGCTCACGCACACACAGCGCAGACTTGTGCAGGAACTCGGCCGCGAACCGACGCTGGAAGAACTCGCAGTCGAAATGGAGATGGATATCAAGAAAGTGCAGCACATCCAGAAAATCAGCCAGGATATTGTGTCCCTCGAAGCACCAGTCGGTTCAGAAGAAGACAGTAAACTGGGAGACTTTATTGAAGACGAAGAAGCCATTAACCCGTTCGAAGCCACGAACCGCCAGCTCAAGAAAGAAAATGTCCACGCGATGCTCGACTTCCTCACCCCGCGCGAACGCAAGATCATCGAAATGCGTTTCGGTCTGCAGGATGGCATTGGCCACACACTCGAAGAAGTGGGACAGGAATTCGGTGTCACCCGCGAACGTATCCGTCAGATTGAAGCAAAAGTGCTCCAGAAAATGCGCGACCACCCGAGGTCCCTGACCATCCGCGAACATGGTCTGCCTCCGAAGCGCGTCGGCTTCGCACCTGTGCCGTCATTCGCACAGGCTCTCATGTGTCCGAAGTGTCACCAGGGAATCCTGAGTCCTCTCAGCAAAAATGGCATGGCCATTCTCAAATGTGACCATTGTGCATTCGAGAAAGAAGACGACGAACTGTAATACAGAATTGATAAAAAAACTGCCGCGAGGTAATGGTCGTAACCATTCTCCAGCGGCAGTTATTGTTTGAGTGAGCAACGTCCCAATACAATCAGACTGACAATAAAAAAGCCCCCATCACGAGGCTTTCTGTCTAAGCGAACGTCACTAGAGACGTCTCTGTGATGGGGGGGCATTTGCCCTCATTGCTCTTGGACATGCGTGGTCACGTCCAGCAAGGGGACTTCCCTTCAAGCAGTTTTCACCGTCTGAATTGAGGATAATTTACAACTCTTTTATAAAAGAGCAAGGAAACCCGAAGCAGCAAAGTTTCTCTCTGCTAGGATGGCTCTATGCAGTCATTTGATGAATCCTACACCCGGCTAAACGAGGCCCAGAAACAGGCTGTCGACACCGTCGAAGGGCCGGTGATGGTTGTTGCCGGACCGGGAACAGGAAAGACACAAGTGCTGAGTTTGCGTGTTGCACATATTTTGAAGAAAACACAGGCGCGGCCAAGCAATATTCTCTGTCTCACATTTTCGTCTGCAGGAGCCACTGCCATGCGCGATCGTCTGCGCCAGCTGATCGGTGGTGATGCGTATGCGGTGACCGTGAATACGGTGCATGGCTTTTGTGATGGACTGATCCGCCGCAATCCGACAGCATTCTCCGAATGGTCCGACAAGAAATCAGTATCAGATCTGGAGCGGTACAAACTAATGCAATCGATCATTGATACAGTGAGTGGCACATCGGCGCTTATCAATCCGAAAAATCCGTATGACCGTATTCCGGATATTTTCACACGCATCAGCGAATGCAAGCGTGAAGGAAAGACTGCGACGGAGTTACGCCGGGTGGCTGATGAGTACGACATGCAGATGGCGACGAAAAGCAAAGAAGGAACAAAGCAGCACCAGAAGAATCTTCTCGCTGCCAAAAAATTCCGCGATTTTATCGATCTCTTCGATCGCTATCACTCTGTGCTAGAGCAACGTGCGCTCTACGACTATGACGACATGATCCTGACGGTCATCACTGCTCTGAATGAAGAGGATTGGCTTCTTGCAAGCCTGCAGGAACGGTACCAGTACATTCTGGTCGACGAAGCGCAGGACTTAAACGGTGCACAGTGGAAAGTAATTGAACGGCTGACGACGTACGACAACGTGCCGCAGGACCCGAACTTCTTTCTGGTCGGTGATGACGACCAGGCGATCTACCGTTTCCAGGGCGCAAACATGGAGCACATGATGGCGTTCCGGGACCGGTTCCCGCATGCGCCCGTTATTGTGCTCACCACAAACTATCGCTCCACACAGCCGATTCTCGATGCAGCAGGGCGGTTGATTGCTCATAATGAAGAACGGTTGATTGGACGGATCCCGGGACTGAAAAAAGATCTGAAAGCGTTTACAGAAGAAAAAGGAACGGAACCAACGCTCTTGCGCCCTGCATCGGATGCGGCAGAACCCTGGCTGATTGCGGACATTATCGACGAACGACTGGAGCAGGGAATTCCGGCGCAGGAGATCGCGATTCTTGTGCAGACAAACGGCGAGCTGCGCCCGATTTATGATGTGCTGCGCGCACGCAACATTCCGGTTATTCTCCAGGGAAAGTCCGATCTGCTCTCTCATCCTGTCGTCAGGCAGTGCATCCTGATTCTGCGCAGTATGATGGATCATTCAGATGATGCATTTCAGCATGCGATGAGCTGTGAAACATTCGGATGTCATCCGACCGATATTGCACGTCTGGTTCTGCATGCCCGCGGAGAAAAACGGTCGTTTCATGAAGTCTGTCTGGCTGCGGAGCTTTTACCTCTTCCGTTTGTGAACCGTGATGCGATTATTGCTGCGCGTGATTGTATGGAGGATCTTATTGCGCACAGAGAATCCCGCACACTGCTTGATTCGCTCGAACATGTGATGCGGCAATCAGGGATAACAGAAGCAGCGACAACAATGGACCCGCTCGATCTTGCCGTCATCGAGACATTTTTCCAGTACGTGAAACAGCGTTGTCTGGATAATCCATTGCTCGACATCAAAGATTTCCTGAACGATCTGCGCTACTACGCCGATGAAGAGTTCGGTCAAATCCGTCTGACCTATCAGATTCCGCATCTTGTGACGTCCGGAGTACAACTCCTCACTGCGCATCAGAGCAAGGGGCTTGAATTCCATACGGTGATTTTGAGCGCATTCCGCGAAGGACACTGGGATGAGCGCCGCAGTCCCGCAAAATTGGCTCTCCCGGAAGAGTTGCTCTTCGGATGGGAGAAAGATGCAAAGACATTCGAAAAACATCAGGACGAGCGTCGTGTGGCCTATGTTGCCATCACACGTGCAAAGCGTGAGCTCTTCATGCTCTGCCCGAAAGAATTCGCCGTCGGTGAGCGCAGCAGGTCTGTGGCGCCGTCTGCCTTTTTTGCAGAAGCCGGCCCCTTGCCGGAGCGCGATGCAGCCCTGAAGAATGCGGAAAAATCATCACTCCTGCTTTTGCAACCGCTGCGTGATCTCGACAGTGAATTGCAGGCATACATCAAAGAAAAACTGGAAACGTTTGCATTGTCCCCCAGCTCCCTCACAACATTCCTGGAAGATCCGCAGCTTTTCCTGCGCGTCCATCTGCTCAATCAGCCGCAGGAATTCACAGAGGCATCGCTGCGTGCCATGGGATACGGAAGTGCCGTACACTGGGCATTGCGTAAATGGGCGGAGGCGGTTTCCGCGTCGACAGACCATTTCGGGTTTGATGATTTCATGCGTGAGTTTGAGTGGCACCTGGCGGAGAAAAATATTCTTACGGAGAAGCAGCGCGATGATCTCTCGAAACTCGCGAATGCTGTGTTGCCCGCATACTTTGCAGAACATCTCAACGATCAGCGTCCTATTATCTATGCAGTTGAGCGCGATTATCGTGCGCAACTTCGCGATATCCCCCTAAAAGGAAAAATCGACCGCATTGATCGTCTGTCACCAACATCGTCGGATGCCATCATCATCGATTTCAAAACAGGCCGCCCGAAAGCTCCCGGCGAAATCCGCGGCGGGCTGGAGGAAGGAATTGTCTCGCGCACGGCAGAGGGTGCGTATTTCCGTCAGTTGGCATTTTATGCGCTGCTCATTGAGCAGGCAGAGCCGCTCCTGGTTCCGCAGGCATTCCGGCTGGCCTTTATCGGGGAACGGGGCGAAGAGCCGATCATGCGCGATTTCAGGATTACGGATGCGGAGAAAGAGGATCTGAAAAAAGTGATTGCTGAGGTCTGGGCAAAAATACAGAACCTTGATTTTACGCCTTTAGCATAAGCTAATCGGGGATTTTTATAGAATCCTTTGACAGCGCCAGACAATGGAATAGGATCTCTGGCAATGCGCGACTTTTCCGAACCCTTCAGGCTGAATCTTCCTTCGGAAGATGAAGAAAATGATACCGGCAATCCTCAAACGGATTTTATTATGAACGAGGAAAAAGAGGCGTTTCTTCATAGTGTTGTGGAAGACTTCATTGTGCTGCTCAAGCAATACCGCAATGCAAGCGCGAGTCAGTTAAAAATCAATCATAGAGTGAATATGGCGGGGAATGTCCTTCTGCACATCGGTAATATGGTCATTAATCAGGCAGCCGCGATGCTTGCTGTGCTGACGTCATGCGCCGCTCCACTGGTGTCACAGGCAGTGGCAGGACGTATTACAGAAGTCATGTGCGGGCAAAGTACGCAGTCTGCCCAGGAGAGGCTGGATACGCACGTGCAACGCATGAATGTCATGCTCAATGAGGATGTCGATGCAATGTGTATATTCCTGGCTCATCTCATTTTCGTCAAAAAGAATGACTACGGACTACTGGAAATTGATTGTGAAAAGATCTTACAGCACCATCCGGATCTACAGTGATGATTGCACATAGTGCGTATAGTTTTGCAGAGCCCGACCTCGGTGACTGATCTGATTTTTCTCTTCAACGCTCAGCGCTGAAAATACTTTGTCGTATCCATCCGGTTTGAAACACGCAGAAATCGGCAGGCCCGGTAAATACGCCGCTTCCAGTTCGTCGGTGATCACGCCATCACAACTTCCTTCGAATGTATGAAGATCGCCATTGGCATCAATGTACGCAAGTGTGCACAAAAACCGCGCCTTCCGGTTGTCTTCCTGGCGCATCCTTTCGAGGAAAAACTCAATCCAGTCCTGATCACTCACAGTGGCACCCAGGCCCCATCTGCGCGTGTGAATGCCGAGTTCATTCTGCAGTGCATCAACGACAATGCCGGAATCATCAGCCAGTGTTGGTATCTTTCCGAGATCAAAATAGAAACGTGCTTTCTGTACTGCATTTTCCTCGTACGTCGTTCCGGTTTCCTGCGGCTTCTCCAGAATATCGATCATCTCAGGGGTGATAATCTGCATCTGCAGATTTGCGAGGGCATCGCTCATTTCTTTGATTTTGCCTTTGTTCGATGTTCCGATGAGGAGCTTCATGATGTGAGTATAGAAGAAAAAATTTGCATCCGTCCATACGCTCGTTTAGGATGCCCCTGCATTTGTTCATTGCATCATTGCTTATCCAGAGTGACGGCTAGAGACATGACTCATTGACCCGTCCAGCAACTCATTGCTTTCCCACCCGCAATGTAAGTGCTCCCTTCATGCCCCTCGCGGGGACAGATAACCTCTATGCAACAATCGCAGCGTGCTTTGCTCTCCGCCCCTTAGGGTGGATTTCTTTCTGTGTATGTCCATTGCCGCTCCTCCTCTTCTTGTCGATGAATGTTCCGCTCCGGACATTCAATGTTTCACGGATTTTCCCGCTGCTATGTTTGAGAACACCAGGCAGAGCATTGATACACTTTTTCCGGCGGCTACATCACTGACAGATGCAGAGGCGGAACTTATAGAAGAAGTGGGATTCAATCCAAAACACGCAGGGGAGATTATTTCCAAGGGGGCCCAGAGTATTGTCCGCAGATTTCAGGATACTGACGTGATCAAATTGCCGCTGAGTGCAATATCCAATGACTGGCATTCAAAAATAATGTCCATGATTATGGGGCAGGATTGCAATGGTTCACGGTATCACTATCTGATCTGCAAAAAAGATTTTGGGGATGTCCTCAATGTAGAGCCATCGGATTTTGTTCCAGGAAAAACACTCGATCGTTTTGTTGCGATTCAAAAATACAAAAACCTGGAACGCATTGAACCCTTTGAACTTCGTCATGGTGGTGAACATCGGGAGCAGATGAAGCTGCTTCTGCAAAGAAATGGAGAAACGTATCATAAGCGTGGGTACGCACTTGATATTGCAGGATGGGATGGAAAAAGAGTACTGCAGGGTGCGCCTTATACGAATAACGTGTGGCGCGATGGAGACAATGGTGAATTATGCCTCATTGATACAGGACTGTTGGATTATCAATCTCATGTCCTGCAAATTATTTTTCAGTCGTGGAATATGAGAAAATATGGCCTGGATTTTTTTGGAAGAAAAGGGAAGGAACTGATTTCAACTCCCTAGATACGTCTAACCCTTTCATGATGTTAGACAGGAGTGTCCCAAGTGTATACTGCTTCCATGACCTCCACTGATGTTGTTCGCGCTCTCAAAAAACAAGCCGATCCCGAAAAAGCGGCCTTCTTCCCGCGTTTCTTTAAAACAGGCAAAGGGGAGTACGGCGAGGGCGATGTCTTTATTGGTATTACTGTTCCTCATATCCGATCAGTCGTAAAAATATATCGCGATCTGCCTCTTGCTGACGTGGAAGAACTGCTTGAGCAGAAGCTCCACGAATGCCGGTTAGCGGGATTATTGATTCTTGTAGATCAGTACAAACGCGCTGATGACAAACATAAAAAGAAAATCGTCGATCTGTATCTGCGCCGCACAGACAGAATCAATAACTGGGATCTGGTCGACTCATCCGCGCATCTCATCATCGGACCATGGGTGGATGTCATGAAGAATGCATCTCTCCTTGATGAACTCGCTGCATCCAACAATATGTGGGAGCAACGCATTGCGATGGTAGCGACGTTGCATTTCATCCGGAAAGGAGAACTTACCCATACATTCCGCATTGCAGAAACGCTCCTGCATCACCCGCACGACCTGCTGCACAAAGCAGTCGGATGGATGCTGCGCGAGGCCGGGAAGAAGGATCAGAAAGCGCTGGAGGCATTCCTGCTGACGCATCACCGTGTTATGCCACGGACCATGCTGCGGTATGCGATTGAGAAATTAAGTGACACGAGAAAGAAGGCATTCATGAAAGGAACGGATCGCTGAAAATTTTGCGATCAGTCCTGCAGCTGTGACGGACTGCCTGCCATCTGTTCAATGAATACCTTGCGTGGCTTTGCGCCGTCTGCAGGGCCGACAATGCCCTTCTCTTCCATGATGTCGAGAAGACGGGCTGCGCGTGCGTAGCCGACCTTCAACTGGCGCTGGAGCAGGCTGGCGGATGCTTTGCCATGCTGCTGTACCACGCGTACTGCATCGAAGAACAGATCATCACCGCCATTGTCGTCTGCATCCAGATCAATCATGCCGGATGGCCTGCCGTTGCCGCTTGCATCATCCATCACACCGTCGCCGTCTTCATCATCTGCAAGACCGATCTGCTCGGTAATCTTTCCGCCTCCCGCAATCTTTACGGCATTGATCACACGCTCGATTTCTTTGGAGGACAGATAAATACCCTGAATACGGACAGGCTTTGCAGTTGTGGCGGTCATGTACAACATGTCTCCTTTTCCAAGCAGATCTTCCGCACCGATGCCATCAAGTATCGTGCGGCTGTCCACAGAGCTCACCACGCGGAAGGCCATGCGTGTCGGGATGTTTGCTTTAATAAGACCGGTAATCACATCCACGCTCGGACGCTGGGTGGCAATAATAAGATGCATACCGACGGCACGGGCCATCTGCGCAATGCGGACAATCATCGTTTCCGTGTCGCGGCGGAACTGACGCATCATAAGGTCGGCAAGTTCATCAATGACAATCACAATGCGCGGGAGCAGGTTTGCTTCATCTGTTTGCTTCTCGTTGTATTCGTTGATATTGCGTGCACCCTGCTCGGAGAATCTGTGCAGGCGACGTCCCATTTCCGCCACAGCCCAGCGCAGAGCCTGCAGAGCCTTGTCCGACTCGGTAATCACCGGAGTCAGCAGATGCGGGATACCGTTATAGGGCATGAGCTCCACGCGCTTCGGGTCAATGAGGATAAACTTCAGTTCATGCGGCGCATTCTGATACAGAAGCGCTGTGAGGAACACGTTCATCGCCACGGACTTACCGGCACCGGTTGCACCGGCAATCAGCAGGTGGGGCATGTCTTCCAGGCTGGCAACAATGGCTTCGCCCGAGACATCGCGCCCGAGCGGGAATGTGAGAGAGGATGCGCTTTCATGGAACACCGGACTTTCCAGGATCTCACGCAAGTGCACCATCGTACGATCCAGGTTTGGCATTTCGATACCAACCAAAGATTTTCCAGGAATCGGCGCTTCAATACGCAGACTCTGTGCAGCGAGTGCAAGAGCGAGATCATCTTTCAGGTTTGCAATGGAACTCAGTTTCACACCCTCGGCAGGCTGCAGAGTGAATTGAGTCACCGTCGGACCCGGACGGGCATCGCGGACTTTCACTTCAATACCGAACTCCCCGAGCTTCTCTTCGATTCTCTTTGCATTCTTTTTGAGTTCCGCATCATTCACTGTGACGACGCTCTGCTGGTCTTCCAAGAGATCCATGCCCGGGAATGTCCATTCCTCAAAGCGCGTGTCTTTCATTTCCAGGAAGTCTCCTTTGCGCTTCAGTTTTTCTTTCAGCATTTTCTCTGCTTTATTCTTCGCAAGCGTCTGCGCAAAACTCGGACGGACAATGTTGAGTTCTTCATCTGCATCCGGCTCTTCAATCAAATCCACGATATCTTCCTCCTCGTCCTCTTCTTCCTCTTCCTCGTCTTCATCCGCGACAGCGGCGGCACGGCGCGTCTGACGGAGTGGTACTTTTGTTGCAGGCTTCAGCATCTGAATGATGGCTTCAATATCCGGCTCAAACGCGAGGAATAGTCCAATCAGCATGGTGGTGGAAAGGACGGTGTACCCGACCGCACTGCTCATAAAGAGAAGGAAGGGGAGGCTCACCATAAAGCCGATCGATCCTGCAAGCTCGTCTCTGCGTGGACCGATTTCATTCAGCGGCGCGCCCATGTGCATGAGTCCCAGGAAGGACAGCATACAAATGACGAGCCCGACGGAGCGCTTCAGTTCAAGTTTTCCTGCTCCAAACAGATGAAGCATACCGGACCCTAACAGGAAGTAGGGGAACAAAAATCCCCATGCACCAAAGAAGAAGGTCAGGACCTTATCAACTGTGTCGCCAAGCGTGCCTGCATTATTGTTGATAGCCAGAAAAAGCAGTACAGCGCCGCAAATCTGCACAATACCACTGATGGTCCGCTTGGTGGCGGGGTCCAGTTCGAGTAAAGGTTCTGCCGATACCGACTCACGCTTCTTGCGGGTCGATTTTCTGCGTTTCTTGCGTGGCACGGGATGTAGTATAGCAAATCACGCCTTCTGATTGAATGGCATTTCTTACGTCTCTCAGGCCAAATCCAAATCCCGGAAAATACCCTCTATTGCGGAAAGCTCCTCGCGGGTCCACCGCTTGTCCCAAGTGGAATGTGCGAGTGCATCAGCAGTGTCCAGTTTGAATAGTTTACTCACCCCCAGCTTTACCCGATCCATGGTATGGCTGATCCAGAAAGATCGTTGTCTTTTGAATAATTCGCTTGCGATGGCATCTTTGTCTGCGTCGGTGAACTCATACCGATAGATAGCCTGTTTTACCGCATACTCAAAATGAGTATTGAATGCACCATTCCGATCACGGACAGGTATTTCTCTGATATTAGCCAGACATTCGTCAATACAATGACAGACTCTCTGATGCAAGCTTTCGGCATTGCTCAATGCATCGTTATTGGGATCATGTTCTTCATGTTCCATGTCATTATTATACTAGGGATGTCTCTTTTTACTACCACAGAAGAGTACAGATACAGCATTCAACGTCAGATTCTTTCAAGAAATTTGTATGTGCAGACAGAAAAACCACGCTATGATCTGGACCAATATGACGGTTCTCATTTTTGGAGGCAACGGCTACCTGGCGCAGGAGTTCCTGACAATCTATCCTGAGGCTCTGACGCCGAAGATTGATATTGCCGATCAGCATGCGGTTGCAGCTGTGCTCGATACTGAAAAGCCCGATGTCGTCATCAACTGTGCCGGCAAAACCGGCCGGCCGAATGTCGACTGGTGTGAGGATCATAAGGAAGAAACCATCCGAGCAAATGTGCTTGGCCCGTTGGTTCTGAATGATGAATGTCAGAAGCGTGGCATCTACTGGGTACACATCAGTTCCGGTTGTATTTACCAGGGCGATAATGGCGGTAAGGGGTTTACAGAGGATGATCTCCCGAACTTCAGCGGCAGCTTCTATTCCCGCACAAAAACATGGTCAGACCAGATTCTGAAGGAATTTCCGGTGCTGATCCCGCGTCTCCGTATGCCGTTTGACGGATCGGACCATCCGCGCACACTCATCAGCAAAATCCGTAAATACCCGACTGTGCTCGATGTGCCGAACTCCCTCACCTATATCCCGGACTTCCTGGAGACCGTCCGCATCCTTATAGAGCGACGCAAAACTGGTATCTACAATGTCGTGAACCCGGGTCTCATTTCCCCGTACGCCATCATGCAGATGTATAAGGAGATTGTGGACCCCGCTCATACATTCGAACCTCTCACGCTTGATCATCTGTCTGATGTTGTGAAAGCAGGACGAAGCAACTGTTTCCTCAGTACGGCAAAAATCGAAGCAGAAGGCATTCATCTCCGCCCGATTGAGGTTGTGACCCGCGAGGCATTGGAGGAAATGAAGGCAAGACGCTAAACATCAGTATAGTATTCAGAATCAGCAATCCTGGTTATTTTAATAGTCTTATAATTAGTTGACTGCATCATTAGTAGACAATATAATTAGTATATCTAACAATTTATCAATCTATGAATCCTGTGCAGAAACCTGTCGACCGGATCATCAACTCCTGGATGGATATTACCCGTCTCATGCGTCAGCAGATGCGCGGCATGAAAAAGGATTTTACGGTGAATCCCGTGCAGATCCATGCTCTGATTATTATCAAAGAGCACGATGCACTCACCATGAAAGAATTTGCTGATTTCCTGCATATCACTTCCCCGTCAGCAACATCCATGGTCAACCGCTTCGTGAAGATGAAGTGGGTGAAGCGTGTTGCAGACCGCACAAACAGAAAGCTCGTTCGCCTGAAGCTGACAGAAGATGGCTTACAATGTGTCACAACAACAATGAAGCAACACACACATATGATGCGCGATCTTTTTTCTCTCCTCACAGTGAGCGATCAGAAAGATTTTGCAAGAATCCTCGGAAATTTGCATGGCACCCTCGCAAAACAGGCAAAAAAATCATAAAATACCTCCTTATTTCTCAACTCCAACCCTACTCTTCACCTTACATCCCATGTCATACATCTCGTCCATCGTCGCCTTTATCCGCCGCCACAAGTGGAAACTGCTTATCGCAGCCATTATTCTGATTCCTCTCGGTCTCATTGTCAGCTATGCCGTTTCGCCGACGCAGCCGGTGTATGTAACAGAAGAGGCGCGCAAAGGTGATCTGAAGCAGGCAGTCGAAGCAGTCGGTACAGTCATTTCCGACAACGATCTCAAGCTTCAGTTCCCGCAATCGGGTATCGTATCGGGTGTTTTCATTAAGGAGGGAGACAAGGTGAAAGCAGGACAGCGTCTTGCGACACTCCGTTCCGGAAACGTCGCGGCAGATATTGCGTCAGCACAGGGCCGCGTGATGGCTGCACAGGCAACGCTCGATGCATTGCAGCAGGGCAGTCGCCCGGAAGATATCGCAATTTCCGAAGCGGACGTGCAGAACAAGCAGTCGTCTCTCGCCGCAGCGAAAGCCAGTTTGCAGAATGCAGAGGAAACCCTGAAGAGTTCCAAGCTGAACCTTGATGCTCTGGAGCAGGAAATCAGTGTCAGTTTGGCAGGCACGATCAGCAACATCGGCAGCGCAACAGTGCAGCAGGCAACGAAGGCCGATATCGCACTTTCCTCCATGCAGGATATTTTCACAAAGAATGACGTCGCAGATGCACTCATCAAATACGGATCGACTGATGCGGATCTCCTGAGAAATGCAATGCAATCCACCACGCAGACTCTCCGAACACTGCAAGCTTCCGCCAGTCCTGCCGATTACGATGCAGCGATCTCGCTTCTCGACAGAACACGTACCGCCATCCAGACGGCATCCACACAGGTAGACCAGGTCTATGCGCTTATCAGCAGACTGCCGGTCACAACCTATTTCACGGAGTCTGCACGCAGCACCTACAAAGATCTGATTTCCGCAGAGCGCACGAGCACACAGGCCGCTCTCTCTTCCATTGATGCAACATCGAAATCCCTCCGCGACGCTGCGGCGAATTTCACAACCCGTATGGCACAGGAGCGTTCGAGTCTGACAGCTGCACAGGGGGCGAAAGACAGAGCGCTTGCGGACATTGCAACCTACCAGGCAGCACTCCAGATTGCGCAGGCCCAGCTTCAGCTGAAGAAAGCCCCAGCTCGACAGACGGACATCAACTCTGCCGTTGCGTCATTGCAACAGGCACGTGCCTCGCTGGCTGCCGCAAGTGCGAACTTCCAGAATACCGTGCTCACCTCTCCTATCAATGGAACTGTGACCAAGGTCAATCTGAAAGTCGGTGAAATCACTCCGGTTGGCGCAGCAGTGACGATGCTCGGGTCCAGCCCGTACCGCATTGAAATGT
Source organism: Candidatus Peribacteria bacterium (assembly GCA_023038255.1). Classification (NCBI taxonomy): domain Bacteria; phylum Candidatus Peregrinibacteriota; class Candidatus Peribacteria; species Candidatus Peribacteria bacterium. The sequence goes on from CP082927.1 coordinate 592,385, forward strand.
ACGTCTCTGAAATCGATGTACCAAAAGTGCAGCTCTCCCAAAGCGGCAGTGTGGAACTTGATGCATTCCGCGGCACCGACTTCAAGCTCCGCGTGTCTGAAATCGACACTGCTCCGACGGACCAGTCCGGTGTGAACAAATACCGCGTCCGCCTCGACTTTGTCTATCCGCACGATGAGCTGAAAATTGGTATGACCGGAGATGCTGAGATTGAAACCGGCATTCGCAAAGATGTGGTCAGTGTACCGCTTCGCTCTGTCATCAAGAGTGCATCCGGCCAGACAATCGTACGCGTGCTCACCGATGCCCAGACAGTGGAAGAAAAAGCGGTAGCAACCGGCATGGAAGGCACGGACGGCAATGTCGAGATTGTCAGCGGTATTAAAGAAGGGGACACTGTTATTGTTCTTATCCAATAAGAAAAATGACGAATACAACAGCCCCCCTCATCGAAACCCGCGATCTTACGAAGTCGTACTTCAATGACGGCATCGAGACCCCTGTTCTGCACGGAATCAACCTGACCATTGAAAAAGGAGAATTCGTCTCCATCATGGGCCCGTCTGGTTCCGGAAAGTCGACGCTCATGCATATTCTGGGATTCCTTGATAGTCATACCAAAGGGGATTACCTCTTCCAGGGGCATCAGACAGTCAGCATGACAGACGATGCACTGGCGCGTATCCGCGCAACGCGTGTGAGTTTCGTGTTTCAGGCGTTCAACCTTCTGCCACGTACAACGGTGCTGCAGAACGTGATGCTGCCTCTGCTGTATCATCCGACAATCAAAGAATCCGAACGTATGGAGCGCGCACTCAAGGCAATTGAAACAGTCGGACTGATGGAACGTAAAGATTTCCTCAGCAGCCAATTATCCGGCGGACAGAAGCAGCGCGTTGCGATTGCCCGCGCACTTGTCACGGACCCCGATGTGATCTTTGCAGATGAACCGACAGGAAACCTCGATTCCGCGTCGGGGGTGGCCATTATGGAGGCGATTCAGGTTCTCAATAATAACGGACATACTATTATTCTCGTCACGCACGAACGCACCACGGCGATGCATGCAAACCGCATCGTCACTATCCGCGATGGATATATTGAATCCGATTCGACGGACTTCAAGCGTGTGCTTGCCGGCACTCATGATCATCTGAAATGACACTGCGCGATACGTTCCAGACGGCTCTCAAGGGCGTGACGGTCAACGCCACGAGGTCACTGCTTACCATGCTCGGCATCATCATCGGTGTCGGAGCGGTGGTGCTAATGAGCTCTGTGGGCGCGAGTATGCAGGATGTGATTCTCAGTCAGGTCAGCAGCCTCGGTTCCAAAAGCATGGTGATTTTCCCTGGCAAGGAGGAAGGGGGTGCTGCAGGCGTGCAGACTGGATTTGACAGCCTGACATTCGAAGATCTGAACGCACTTGAACGACTACCGAGTATTGAAAGTATTGCGCCGATCATTCTTGTGCCCGGAAATGCCCTGTACGGCAACGAAGAAATGTCTGCACAGACAATGGGCGTCACGCCGGAATTTTTCCGCAATCAAACCATTGTCACGACATCCGGACGCCTGATTGATGAAAACGACCAGAATGGCGCGTCGGCTGTTGCGGTCATCGGACCTGAAGTGGTGGAGAAGCTGTTTGGTGACCAGAATCCTATTGGCCAGCGTATCAAAGTCGGGAACCACCATTTTACCGTGATCGGTGTAACCAAAGCGATCGGTGCGCAGTTTTTCCAGAGCGTCGACAACCGCATCTATATTCCGTTTTCTCTTGCCCGCAACATCACGGGGCAGAAATATCTGAGCTACATGACCATGAATGCGGCCGAGAGCTTCACCCGGGCATTCGATGATGTGAAATTCCTGCTGCGCACCCGTCATGGCATAGAAAATCCCGAAGACGATCCAAAGAAGGATGATTTCATTGTGCATTCATCCGAAGAGGCAAATCAGATTCTCGGCTCGGTGTCGCTCGGTCTCACGCTCTTTATTACCACGATCGCAGCGGTGTCTCTGCTCGTCGGCGGCATCGGTATCATGAATATCATGCTGGTCTCCGTCACGGAACGCACGCGTGAGATCGGTCTCCGCAAAGCATTGGGTGCCCTCAAGCGGAATATTCTCATGCAGTTTCTGATCGAGTCCGTGCTGCTGACCTTTATCGGCGGCATTATCGGGATGCTGCTTGGCATCGTCTGCGCCTATCTTCTGTCGCTCATCGTCCAGCAGTTTCTGTCGACATACGCTTTTGCCGTCTCCATTCCCTCCACCATTGCCGCTCTTCTGATGGCTGCCATTACGGGCCTGGTATTTGGTATTTCCCCCGCGCGCAGAGCCTCCAATCTTCACCCCATGGAAGCGCTGCGCTACGAATAATATGAAAAGACGCGATCTCCTTTTGACGGCTATGCGCGGGATTACGGTCAATGCGACACGGTCCCTGCTCACCATGCTCGGCATCATCATTGGTGTCGGCGCCGTTGTGCTGATGGTATCCGTCGGAAACAGCTTCCAGAACTATATTCTCACGCAGATTGAGAGTGTCGGTGCCAGTACGATGGAAGTCATGCCGACTGGCCTGCAGAAATTCGGCGGCAATCTGGAAAGTCTGAAAATGGAGGATTACCGCATGATCGAAAGAATTCCGGGAGTCGTAAGCGCGACGCCGGTGATTATTGTCGCAAAGCCCGTACGCTATGGAAAAGAAGAGTTAAGCCCTCTCGTGTTCGGCGCCTATAGAAACATGGTAGATAACTACGGACTGAAGCTCGAGAAGGGGAGACTGCTTGATGATGCAGACGAAGACGGTGCAAAAACCGTCGCTGTCATCGGCAATAAAACAGCGGAAGACCTCTTCGGGGACAGCGATCCTGTCGGCAGCAGAATCACAATCGGTGACGTGCCTTTTACCATCGTCGGGAAAATGGAAGCGGTGAAATCCGCCCTTCTGGCACAGCTCGACACGCCGATTTTTATCCCGTTCAGCACTGCACAGGCTCTTACAAACCAGTCGCACCTGACCTATATCACCATGCAAACAACGGGAAATGCGGAAGTGATCAAGCAGGAAATCACGGCAATACTCCGTCAGCGTCACCGTATTGATAACCCGGAGAACGATCCGGATAAAGATGATTTCCAGGTACAGAGCGCGGAACAGGTCAGCGGCATTATCGGCTCTGTCACACTCGGTCTCACAATCTTCCTTGCACTCGTTGCAGGAATTTCCCTGCTCGTCGGCGGCATCGGAATCATGAATATCATGCTGGTCTCCGTCACGGAACGCACGCGTGAGATCGGTCTCCGCAAAGCTCTCGGTGCAAGACGTCAGGATATTCTTCTGCAGTTTTTGCTGGAAGCCGTCTTTCTGACTCTTACCGGAGGTACAATCGGTATTATACTAGGTGCATTCTTCGGCTGGCTGCTCTCTGCGCTGGCTGCGAAGTTCCTCGGCGATTTCGACTTTATTCTGTCGTTTGTTGCCATTTTCCTCGCTATTTTTATGGCGATTTTCACGGGATTGGTCTTTGGCATCTATCCAGCCAAACGAGCTGCCGGATTGAGTCCGATGGAGGCATTGCGCTTCGAATAAGGTACTTTTGGCAGGAAGGGGGTACCGTTGTCGTTTTTGCCGTAAAAGGGTACAATCGGGTATCCCTTTTGATTCTATGATGTCTTTCACCCGTTCTGCATTTCTTGTAGCCGCCACACTTCTGATGACCGCCTGCGGCAGCGGAACAGTGGACGAATCCGCTTTTCCATTCCCGACAGAGCAGGTATCTGATGAAACGCTGCAAAGCAGTTACCAGATGCTGGAGCATGACCTCTCACCGCTGCCTGCGTACCATTTCCGCATGCAGGTTCCCAATGGCTGGAAGACGCTCGACACCGCTCTCACAGAAGAACCGGAGAAAGATCAGCCTGCCGATGTTGCAGTATTCCGCCAGGCAGGTCCGTGGATGAGCGACCCGCTTGCTCCCATCAACGGCGAGATTGCCGTGAGTGTGGTGAACGTTTCAGGAAGCACCCTGTCTCCTGCAGCTTGGCTGGAAGGCGTCCTGCAGAAAAATGCAAAAGGCTATACGCTCATCAAAAAACGCGTGGTGCCGTCTTCACACGGTGACATGTCCGATGTGCTCATTACCTATACATCCGGCGGGGAAACACTTGTGTCCCGCATGATGGCAATGCGCTCCGGTGATAAAATGTTCATTGTTACGGGAAGCGATACAGCTGCAGAATACGCCAATACCGCAGATGCGTTCAACGTAGCCATCTCCACGTTCAGACTCATCAACCCTGCAGTAAAATAAGCATCTGATGTCTGGTATGCTTTCTGCATGCCGATGTCAGTGCGCCGCATGTTCTCCTCGCCGGATACGCTCGTCGCAGCGTTGCTTGCGTTGTTTTTTGCCCTGATTCTTTTTGCACTCAAGAATCCCACATCACTCGATGACGGTCTCCGGCATTTTGCGATGGCGAGAGTTTTGCGCGATCAGGGAGTGATGGCAGTACCGGGCTGGAGCAATTTCTTCTACGAAGGCTGGCTGCACCGGTATCCGGTCGACCCCTGGTTTCTCTCCGATGTACTGCTCATTCCCTTTACCTTTCTTCCGCTTGCGAAGGGGCTACAGCTGTTTGTTGTCTTTGAAATAGTGTGTCTGCTGAGCGCATTTCTTCTGGTTCTCCGCTCGTTCAGAGTTCCGCCTGTCGCATCATCTGTCTTTCTTCTGCTGCTTGTGTTCGGGGAAACGCAGTTTATGGGACGCTTTCTGTTTGGCCGGCCGTATGCACTGCTCACCGCGATGACGCTTTTTGTGATCTACGCAATGAAAGAGCGACACTGGATGTTCGTGAGTGTTGCAATCGCCATCAGTGTTTTGCTTTCACAGTTATTTGTCTTTCCACTTTTTCTCTGTGCATGCGGGGTGGCAGCTTTTCTTGTAACCAAAGAACTCCGAGATGCCTGCAGGTTGATGATTGCAAGTGTCTGTGGTGTTTTTGCAGGGCTGATACTCCATCCTGAACCGCTGCTCTACGCCCAGTATCTCCTGACCGTCTTTCTGAAAATCCCGTTTTTGAAATCGATCGGTCTGTCGCGCGAGATGCAGGCAGGTCTAACAAATTCCTCAGCCTTAAGTGTCCTTGCCGTTGCAGCGGTGATCCTTCTTTTTGGCATGCAGTTACATCGTCATTCACAGGTAAAGATGACAAAAAATGCAGATATTCTCACGCTTTGCATTGCTATTCTGTTTTTCGGAGGAGCTTTCCTCATATGGCTCCGTGCCATTGATATTCTCTGGCCCTTACTCCTCATCTGTGCCGCTGCACTCTATGCGGCGGATCCGTCTGCACTACACAAACTCATCGTACTTTTTCGCCTCAGAAAAAAATCAGCGATGCTCATGCTGACTGCTTGTTTTACCGTTGTGTGTATGACACAGGTTCTGATTCTTCCCTACATTTTTGCACGCGATGACGCATCGCATTCGCTGCAGCCCTATGAAAGTCTTGCAGTGATTCCCCCCGGATCACGCGTGCTTAATCTCGATTGGGAAAAATTCTTCCAGTATGTCTCCGTCCGTCCGGATCTGCAGTATGCCATGGGCATTGATCCGAGCTTTACGCATCTGACCGACCCGGAGGTCCTTCCGCTCATAGGCAAGCTAACCAATCAATCGCCACAGAACAGTGTTGATCCGACTATTCTGATTCACGCTCTTCTGGAGCAATACCCGTCAGAATGTATGATTCTGTCGCAGGCACGATTCTCCTCTGCGATTGATGCGCTTGAAAAAGCACCGTCATTTGAAAAGATTCTTGAGACTGATGTGCTTGCGGTATTTAAGGTGTTGTAAAAAAGTGGCATCACATGACTGTGCACAATTTTAGGTGGTGGGCCGGGAGGGATTTGCACCCCCGAAGGCATAAGCCAGCAGATTTACAGTCTGCCCCGTTTGTCTACTTCGGTACCGACCCACGATGATGAAAACGTGCTACGAACGCATTCCAGCTTGCAGCCATGGCAGTGTACGGAGAAAAACCGGACTATTCAATGTTTTACAAAGAAGGCGGCTCATCCTTCTTTCCCCAGCGCCAGCCTGGCTTTTCGCCTGTCATCCAGCTGATTGCCACCAGAATAAGGACTAATGCCATTGTATCGGGCATCCAGCGGGCAAAAGATTGGGCATCGGATGCTGAGGATGCGTCAATCCAGTAAAAATCGAGCACAATAAGAACGACGAAGATAAGCAAAATAAGCCATGCCTGCCATGTAGCAGGGGACCAGCCCCATCCGTAGTCTTTGGCCCTGAACCAGATTGGCTTCTTCATAAGACTCAGTCTAAAGATACAATGCATGGGAAGCGAATGAAATGCGCGGTAATTTGCCGTATACCTTTCGTACACCTTTGTGGTCTTTATATAATTGCAGGAAAAAATCAGATCTTCACTATTGGCTTCATGGAAACGAAAAGTATAGTCACTGACTTATGATACAAAATTGATCATAAAGGTATTGAACTATGGGTGTACGAGTGTACACTTATCACGTTCTTCCCCACCCACCCATGATCACCTCGCTCTTCAACACTTCCCTCGTTATTGATTTCTCCGATACGCAACACACAGACAAACATCCTCTTCTTATTGAATCTGAAATCCGGAACCTGATTGAGTTCATTCAATCACATCCGGAACGCCGTTCCATTCATGTCTACCTGCGTAGCGGTATTGTGAGTGCCACCAACCGCAAACTGCAGAGCCGTCTTCAGTCACTCGGGTGCAGAGTGACTGCAAAAATTTCACTGTAAAACAACAGTTTCTTCTGTAGCATGGTCCGGTGTTTTCCACTGTAGCCGGAATCATCGCTTTACTGGTGCCTTTGTCCTATGGGGCGGAGGGGAAATTCGACGATGTTCCGTCAACCGCCGCTCATGCGGAGGCAATTGAATATCTGAGATCCAAAGAAATTATTTCCGGATACAAGGACAATACATTCCGCCCTGAGCGCACAGTCAACCGTGCGGAATTTGTGAAGGTCCTCACAAAGCTGATGGTCAGCCCGAATGAGATAGATGAATGCACACGGACCAACCGTGACAGATTTACTGATGTCCCCATGAGCAGCTGGTTTGCATCTTTTGTGTGCGCCGCAAAAGCAAAAGGATTCATCAATGGATATGAAGACAATACGTTCCATCCGGCTGAGACAATGAATATTGCAGAAGCATCAAAAATTCTTGCCGTTGCATTTGATCTTCATCTTGGCGAGAAAGATCCAGCTCTGTGGTACAAGCCTTATGTCACAGCGCTTACCGGAGTAAACGCAATTCCCGCAGATGTCCGAGCGACCGGTGAATCACTGACACGCGGTGTCATGGCAGACATGCTCTGGCGCCTGAAAGAATCAAAAACAGATCAGCCTGCAGCCAATGAACACGCGCTTATTGCAGCACAGTGCGATTGGTTTGCCGAAGAGAGCATTCCCCGGGTTGATATGCAGGAAGTGCGCAGAGTCTGGACCAAGTGGATAAATGACGTACGAACCAGTATGAATCTTGCGCCCTACACGCAGGATAAGCAGCTCAATAAAACAGCAGTACTCTGGTCACAGCGCTCGAGAGATATCGGAAGCATTACACACAAACGTCCGGGGCAAACCGCATACTACGATTACAAAGGTATCGAAGGGTGGTTTTCCAAGCAGGACATCGATTTTGCCAATGTGAAAAGTTCCACCTTTACAGAAAATATCGGCTGGGGGATTTTCAAATGCAAAAAACAAGATTGCACGCAGGACCTCATTGATTCCATCCGCACAACATTCGATTTCTTTATGAGCGAAAAAGGAAAAGCATACAGCCCGCATTACAACAGTATCGTGGAGCCACAGTTCCGTCTGATCGGTACAGGAATTTCTGCTGATCCTTCAACGGGAAAATATTTCATCACGACGCATTACGGAACATCGATTACATCAAATCCAGATCCAGTGTGTCTGTAAGGGGTAAAATCGAAATTCTACATTTGCAACTCTAATCTAACTGGAAATAATTTTATAGTATTCATAGCAGACTCGAATGTAGTATTTAGTATTTAGAATTTTTAAAAGCAAGCACTTTTTTGTCATTTTTGCATCTCGTCCATGTCTTAACTCTGAACCTTACCCCTTCCTCTATGTCACGATCCTTCCTCACTTTTATAGCCGGCGTAACGCTTGCTATCGCCATTCCGACAATGGCACAAACCTATCGCTCCACCTTTCCGGATGTTCCGGCTGATTCGTCATCAGCCGCAGATATTGAACGCATGGCCGAACTCGGCATTATCCGTGGCTACGAAAACGGCTGGTTTGGACCGAATAATTCAGTCACACGTGCGCAAGTTGCCATTATGCTGAACCGATACGATCAGACGGTGATACAGCCGCTGCGTGATCAGCTGAATGCCATCAATAAAGAGTTGGGTTTGAATCAGATGTGTAACGGCCATGTGGTTGGAGACGCATACAAATCTCCCGATGGCTGTAATACATGCACGTGTACCCTTCAGGGTGAAATCTGCACACTCAGGGCATGTGCACCAACCTCTAAAAGCAGCTCATCCAAATCATCATCACGCGCTTCATCCAAGAGTTCGGGGGCAGTGTGTGGCAATGCTATCTGCGAAGCGGGAGAGGATCTCTACTGTCCTCCGTGCGAACCCGGAAAAGTCTGCGCCCAGTATTGCATAGCCGGAAGCTGCATGCGTGATTGCAGGGCATCAAGCTCGTCTTCCGTGAGCAGTGCGTTTGGGTGTCGGCCGTACATGTGCAATGACGGTACAACAATTCCTGCATGTACCGACGACGGGCATGTCATTAACTACTTTGCTCCACCCTGCATGACCCACGGAGGCGAATCGCAATCTTCCCGTTGATGTTCTCTTACAATGACCGGAAGGCCTTGCGTGTGACGATGAGCAGTACGACAGTTGTCAGTACGACTGCAATCCACACCGCAGGGCCGGTTTCCGGCGTGCTGAACGGCGTGTGATTCGAAACGGCAGGAGACTGCCCGGACGGCTGGCGGTCAGGCAACGGCATATTGCCGCTTCCGACAGTGTACGGATTGACCGGTACCTGTGTGACAGTGGCAACCGGAGCTGCAGGAGACAGAGATGCAGCAGAGGACGCAACAGGCGTCACTACGACAGGAGAGGTACTGCTGGATGATGAAGATGATTCCACAATATCAGACGGAACATAGGGATCCATCTGTACGCCACCCTGGATAAGAATCTGGCCGCTGACAATATCCGATGTTTTGGAAATATACGGATACGCTCCGGACGTTGCTGTCAGAGGAATCAGAATGTGCGTGCTGCTGCCCGGAAAAATGGCAGAGGTGACAAAAGGTTTTCCGTCGTCGGTCGGAAGAGTGTCGGAGGAGAGCACATGCGGAATGGAGTCATCATTTGTCCAGGTAATAGTGGATCCAGGCTGAACTGTGATTGTGACAGGATCAGCGCCGTTTTCTGTAATATGGACGGTGATCGAAGACGGATTGACCTGGCCGCCGAGGGAGAAAAGACCGTATCCCTGAAGTGCGGCAACACCCGCAAGGAAGAACAGGAAAATACCGGCAAAAGCGGCAGGACGGCGGTGTGCACGGACTGGCATGCGTTCAGAATCTGTCTGAGACTGCTTTATGCGAACAGGAACAGCCTGCTCATCGCTGTCGTCAGTAGACTGCCAGTGCGGATGAAGGGTGGTCATACTTTGGCGCTGAGCTGTCTGCGGAATGCGAGTCCTGTGCCGATGACGGCAGACAAGAGGACAAAGAGCATAACAGTCGATGCGGGGCCGGTTTCTCCGGACACATTGCCTCCAGTGCGCGGAGTGTTTGGTGCGCGATTAATGGCGCTTGCACTCAATGGAGACGTTGACGTTGCAGGATTACCGACACTGATACCAACTTCCTGGCTGAAGTCTGTTTCACGGTTATCTTTCGAGACGCCGCGGACGGCAAAGTAGTACGTCACCCCTTCCGGCAAAGCGCGGATAGTAATGTTCGTACTGTTCTTGTCCACGCTGCGCTTCTGCAGATACTGTCCGCTGATAGTGCCGTAATACACGTTGTAACCGACGAGATCTGCGGACGGCAGCTTGTTCCATGCAAGGAAGACAGAACTTCCTTCCGTTGTAACTTTCAGCTGCTGTACCTGGAGCATTTCAAAGACACCAGAAGTCGATCCAGACGGTGCAGAGGATGCATTGTCGCCAGCAGATGACACAGATGAGGACGCCAATGATTCAGTGGATGAAGAGACAGAACCAGCGACCGGAGTAGAACTTGCTGTTCCGCCGGTAGCAGACGGCAAGACCTTCACCAGAAGAGAGCCCGGGGTTGCTGTTGCGCTATTTGTCTCCGTGGAACCATCCATCGTGATGATAGCCGTGTGACTGCCGACTGTTCCTGTTGCGTCATAAAACGTCATGGGAACAGCGGTCTGTGTCCCGGGCAGCATGTGCAGGCGGATGCGTGCAACAATAATGCTCTGTCCGTTCTGAGGAGTTGTTGCAGCGCCGCTGACTTTGATCATACCGTCAGTCGTAGAGAAATCGTTTTCACCCGGAGTCGGTGTCGGGAAGGCATTTGCAACTTCAATCAATTCTCCTTCCATGACGGTCGGGTCATACGCAATCCATGCGCGGAAGCGCTGAATAGGTTTGGACGTCGGATTCTTGATGATGAGATCCATGTCGAGTGCATCCCCCTCACGCAGTTCAGACGTCTGTCGCGTGAGCGGGTCTTTCACCTCGTACGACGCACAGGAAGAATCCGGTACGGGTGCAACCCCTTCTTTTGGTGCAACGGCAAACGCTGTGCGGTACTCCGCACTGTCACAGTGCGGACGAAGTTCAAACATAGTGCCCTGAGCTGCAGCATCTGTTGCAGCACCGTTCATTGCACCATTGTTCGCAGTATTGTTTGTAGACGGGCCAGCAGCGTACTCACGTCCATCGCCAAGCGGCGGGAGCATTTCGAAAGACTGCGCAAATGCCTGTGTCTGCATAGACAGCACAACGCTGGCTGCAACAAGCAGAGTGCGGGCGCGCCGGCGACAGGTTGTGTGTGTGTTCATATATGTATGTGTATATGGGCGAGAGAGACTCTCAACGGACAGCAATGTCGTTCAGGATGCGGATTGCATCGTCAATGGTGAGCGCGCCGTCACCATTCGGGTCGGCAAGGAGCTCATCAGGGGTTGCGTCTCTGTAGCCGTTTGCAATTTCCAGAATGGTAATCGCATCGCGCACATCAATGATTCCATCTTCTGAAATATCACCCGTGAGACGTGTGCCCGAGGCCTCCATCGGTGCAACAGTCTGGATATTGCCGGCAGTTTTAAGTCCCAGTGCGAAGGATGAAACGACAGCGAGTGTGCCGAGTCCGAGGATCGTGACCGGGAGAGAGTGCCAACGTGTTGTGGAGTGTTTCTTCGACATTTCCTTCTATTGTACCGTAAGAACGGTCTTTCCTCAACGCTGCTCTCATTGACGCAAACTGTATACATTTCAAAATACTAAAAAAGAAATTCTGCGCTGAGCTGTGCTAGAATCAGACTCGTGGCACCCTTCTTCCTCTTTACCGGCGAAAACACGTTTTTGCTCCGTACAGAGCGTCACCGCTGGATGCAGGAATTCCGCAAAAAGCATGGTGAGGATAACTGTACCATTATTGACGGACAGAAATTGACAATCAGAACATTACTTGACGATGTAGCAGTTTTACCGTTTCTTGCGGATAAGCGTTTGGTGATTGTCGACACAGTGCCCAAATGTTCACGTGAGGAAGTTCAGGCCCTGGCAGCAGGAATACATCCTCAGGTCATCGTTGCTTTTTGTGATCCGAAACCAGACAAGCGGAGCAGTGGCGTGAAAGAAATTCTCGCAACGGCAGACGTGAAAGAATTTGCCCCTTTGAAAGGTTCGGCACTCAGGCAATGGGCAGATACTTTTGCGCGTGATGAAGGAGCAACGCTTGAGCCTGCTGCACGCGATGCGCTGATTGAATTTTTGGGAGAAGATATGGATCTGCTCTCACAGGAAATACGGAAGCTCGCTCTCTACGCAACGGGCCGCTCTGTGACACGGATGGATGTAGAAATGATGACCATTCCGTCTGATGAGGGCATTGTCTGGCGCATGACGGATTTACTGTGTGAAGGATCTCGTATCGAGGCACTCACGTATGCAAAACGCATGCTGGACCGTGGCGGTGATGCATATGGACTCTGGGCGATTTTGCTGTCCATGCTGAAAAATCTGGTACTTGTCCGTGCTGCCGTGCAAAGTGGCATGACGTCCTCCAAAGACATAGCCGATGCGACTGCAGTCCATATTTTTGCACTGCGGTCATTATTGCCCTATGCCAAGCGCATCAAAGACGAAGATACCAAGCGTTTTCTGGAGTGGGCAGTGCATGCCGATCGGGATTTGAAAACCGGCGTTATCCGCTCGACAGATGAGGCGCCACAGGAGCTGCAGGCATTGATTGACGAGTTTATCCTGCACTCGCCGTAAACCTTTCCACCAGTTAATCCATCTGACTCAAAATATCTTCAGCTGCTTTTTCTGCTGCTGTCTGGTCGGCGACTTCCTTACTGCTGAGTTCTTGGCGCTTCCGGTGCCGTTCTTCCTCGACTCCTTCCAGATCTACCGCTGCCTGTTTCTCGATCTCCGGAGCGTACTTTGCATCAATAGCAGCCAACTGATCTTTTTCATTGGTAAGAATCGTCCGTAGTTGCGTCACCTGATCGGGGGTCATCACCGGCAGGATATCAATCCAGTACTGTCTCTCTGTGTTTGTCATGCTCTCCGATGCAAGGACCAGATCCACAAGATCCGGATATTGCTCACGCACCTCGGGCGGAACGGTGACGACGCCTGAAGCGTCCGTTGCAGTTGTTGTGTCATCACTCATACAGAAAGAGTAGTGCAAGTGTTGCACATCGTAAAGTTATAGAGAGTCGTCAGCAGGAATCAGGCAACTTTCACAATTTCAAACTGCACGATGCCGGACGGTGTGTGGACTTTTACTTCATCGCCGCGAACGTGACTGAGCAAAGCCTTTCCGATAGGGGATTCGTTGCTGATTTTGAAGTCGAACGGATCAGCTTCTGTTGCGCCCACGATGGTGTATGCCTGCTCTTCGTTTCCGGACAGGTCGCGGACAGTCACCGTCGAACCGATGTTCACTTCTTTGCCGAGTCTGTCGGATTTGTCGGTGATGATTTTTGCGCTCTTGATCTTGTGCTCAAGCTCCAGAATGCGTCCTTCAATAAATGCCTGCTCGTTTTTTGCTTCTTCGTACTCAGAGTTTTCCGATAGATCTCCGTAGGAAATAGCCTCTTTCAGGCGCTGTGCAACTTCTCTGCGGCGCGTCTCCTTCAAATGTTCAAGTTCATCTTTCAACTTCTTCAAACCTTCTTTGGTGACAAATGTCTCATCGTCATCATCAAAAGGGGATGTGCCGGTTGAGGCGCTGTCGCTGGAAGTAACAGCTGAATCGTCGAGGAAATCGTCTGATGTAGGCATAGTGCCGCGTAGTATAAAGAGGCTGGATGGGGGATACAAGGCCAGTTTCTGTGTTTATTCCGCTATGGAAGGGCTTTTCCCTATTTTTGCAGTAACTGCGGCCAGGCCATGGTTGGCAGCTGATCCGGCTTTTCTGTCTGCAATGCTTCTACAATGCGCTTCAGGAGCTGGACGTTTGTGATGAGGGGAATGCCGCGATCGGTCGAAAGGCGGCGCATGAAGTAGCCGTCCGTCTGTTCCTGTGTGCTTTCATGCATCGGGATATTCACAACCAGGTCCACGCGGCGGTTTTCGAGATATTCTTTGATATTCGGGCTGCGCGGCTCGGAGACTTTGTGCAGCATCACCGACGGAATATTGCGGGCCTTCAGGAATTCGTGGGTGTTGAGGGTGGCATAGAGAACGAATCCCATATCGTGCAGTGTCTGCATGGTCGGAAGCAGGGAGACCTTGTCCTCCAGGCGGCCGATCGTGAGGATGATGTTCTTCTGGGGGATTTTGAAACCGACTGCAAGGAGTGCAATGAGCAGAGCCTGTTCTGCACTCTCCCCGAAACACGCGACTTCACCGGTGCTGACCATTTCCACTCCCAGACGCGGGTCGGCTCCTTTGAGACGTGAGAAACTGAATTGCGCAGCTTTCACGCCGACATGGTCCAGATCCAGTGTCTGGTACGAAATGCCTGTCGGCGCCTTCCCAAGCAGTGCTTTTGCTGCAAGGACCGCGAAGTTTTCGCCGGTCACCTTGCTTGCAAACGGGAAGCTGCGCGAGGCGCGGAGGTTACACTCAATTACTTTCAGTTTATTGTCGCGTGCAAGGAACTGAATGTTGAACGGTCCGGAAATGTTCAGGCCCTTTGCAATTTTTTTGGCGATTACTTTCAGTTTACGGATGGTTTCGATGTGTACACGCTGCGGCGGAAGCACGAGCGTTGCATCCCCGGAGTGCACCCCGGCATTCTCCACGTGCTCAGAAATAGCATAGAGGAGTAGTTCTCCGTTCTGTGCGACGCCATCAAACTCAATTTCTTTGGCATTTAATTCAAATTTGGAAATCACGACCGGTGCGTCCTTGCTCACAAGAGCCGCCTGATCCAGGAAAGACTGCAGGTCATCTTCCGAATGCACCACTGCCATCGCCGCTCCGGAGAGCACGTAGCTCGGGCGCACAATCACCGGGAAATTCACACTGCGCGCAAAAGTCAGCGCAGAATCAAAGTCGGTAAATTCCTTCCATTCCGGCTGATCCACCTCCAGTGAATCAAGGAGTTCACCGAATTTATTACGGTCTTCCGCGCGGTCAATGTCCGCAGGATCTGTTCCGATAATTTTGAGTCCTGCCTTGGCTAGTTTCGGAGCCAGGGAGTTCGGAATCTGTCCGCCCATCGAAACAACCACTCCTTCCGGCTGCAGAAGATCTGCAATGTCGCGGACACGTTCTTCTGTCAGCTGTTCGAAGAAGAGAAGATCGCATTCATCGTAATCCGTACTTACTGTTTCCGGATTACTGTTGATCATCGCCACTTCGTATCCCTGTTTCTGGAATTCATGCACGGTCTGCACGCAGCACCAGTCGAACTCCACAGACGAACCAATAGAATACGGGCCGCCACCGAGCACAATCGCACGCGGCTTTCCCCCTGCCTTGAAGGTAACGTCATGTTCCGTGCCGTGATACGTGAGGTACAGGTAGTTGGTTTGTGCCGGGAATTCTCCTGCAAGTGTATCGATCTGTTTCACGACCGGTACGATGCCGAGCTCCTTGCGGAGTTCACGGATTTTTTCGGCCGGGACATTCACTGTTTTTCCAATCGAGACGTCGGAGAATCCTGCTTTTTTCAGATTGCGGAGAAGAGTTTCGTCTATTGACCCGCCGGCACTCTGCTTCACGAGGACTTTCAGAAGATCGGCACAGGCTTTGATCCGATCCAAAAACCAGCGGTCAATGCCGGTTGCGATATTCACTTCTTCCACACTCCATTCACCTGCAAGCGCTTTTGCCACCGCAAACATTCTGCGCGGCGTCGGGCGTTTTACTTCCTGCGTCAGGTTATCGAACGGGAAGGGGATCGGGTACAAACCGTCTGCACCGATATTCAGCATACGCAGAGCCTTCTGCAGTGCTTCTTCAAATGTACGGCCGAGTGCCATCACTTCTCCCACCGATTTCATTTCGCTCGTGACCTGATCCGATACGTGACGGAATTTCTGCAGATCCCAGCGGGGGATTTTCACCGCAACGTAGTCGAGCGCAGGCTCAAAGTCTGCACAGGTGACTTTTGTGATCGCATTGCGGATGCTTGGCAGTGTGTACCCGAGTGCCAATTTTGCAGCGACAAACGCGAGCGGGTATCCGGTTGCTTTGGATGCGAGTGCGGAGCTGCGGCTGAGACGAGCGTTCACTTCAATCACACGGTATCTGCGGGACTTCGGATCGAGAGCAAACTGGATGTTGCATTCTCCGACAATGCCGAAGTGACGGATCACTTTGTGCGCGAGCGAGCGCAGCATCTGATGATCTGTGTTATCAAGTGTCTGGCTGGGGGCAACGACAATCGACTCACCCGTATGAACGCCGAGCGGGTCGACGTTTTCCATATTACACACGGTGATGCAGTTATCGGCGCTGTCGCGGACAATTTCATATTCAAGTTCTTTCCATCCGGTCAGGTCTTCCTCGACCAGCACCGTGCTCGATTCCACGTACGAGGTGCCGAGCAGTTCTTTCAGTTCTTCCATGTTCGACGCACGGCCGCTTCCCTTTCCACCGAGTGCGAATGATCCGCGGACAATGACCGGGAAGTTGATCTGTTCAGCAGCTTTGATCCCTTCATCCACCGTTGCACAGGCAAACGAGCGGGGAACACTCACATCAATGGTGCGCAATTCTGCGTTGAACGCCGCGCGGTCTTCCGTTTTGCGAACGCTTTCAATAGGCGTACCAAGAATTCTCACATTGTACTGACGCAGAATGCCGGACTCATCCAGCTTCATGCCGCAGTTGAGTGCAGTCTGTCCGCCGAAGCTGACAGAAATAGCATCCGGCTTTTCCTTCTTGATCACCTCTTCCACAAACTGCGGTGTGACCGGCACGAAGTACACAGTGTCTGCCAGTCCCCAGCTTGTCTGGTTGGTGGCGATGTTCGGGTTGATCAGCACCACACGCTTGCCCTCTTCCTTAAATGCTTTAATAGCCTGACTGCCTGAATAGTCAAACTCACCGGCTTCACCGATCTTCAGAGCACCGGAACCAAGAAGAAGAATCGTTTTTATTTCCGAAAAATCGTCCCGTCCGCCTGTGGAGGCGGTAACGGGGGCCATCGGTGTATCCGATCCTGTCATGTCCGCGGGAGAGTACCGAAGAAAAAGAGTGATGGCAACACCGTCTTTTTGAAAAACAGCGGGAGGATTTCGCGATTTCACGCATCCTCTGTTACTATCGGTTCCATGCGAAAGATGCGATCACTCCTTCTCCTGACAAGCATCGCCATGGCATTGCCCGTCCAGGCGGCAACGTCGTGGGAACTACTGATGGATGAAGCAGATGTCTGGGAAGGTGTTATTCGCGAAGATATCGTGGAACAGAATGCACAAGACGCAGATGCTATTTTTCAAAACAGCAAAGAACTGTTTCCGGATCTCTCTCATCTGCAGGATGAACCATCGAGCGTGCTTGATGAAAAGCGCGACGAACGCACGGCAGGACTGTTGACGATCGATGTCTACGGCATCACTGTCACGCTTGCTGATGTGCCTATAAAAGAATGGTTCGCTCCTTACATCCGCGCGATTGCCGAAAAAGGTCTCGTCTCCGGTTACCGCGATGCAGCCGGTACGCCGACCGGACGTTTTGGTCCTGCAGACAATGTGACCATTGAACAGATGGCAAAAGTTGTTGTGTCTGCCATTGGCGTCTCTCCCTCTGATTGTCTCAAGCCGACGGTGAATGCAACCGCATCCGGAAGCTGGTCCGCTCCATATTTTTCCTGTGCAGAGGAACGTCAGTGGCCGGTCTACGGCGATGGATCTGTTGATGCACATCGTTATGCAACGCGTGCGGAAGTCGTCACAACGTTATTGCAGGCTTATAGCACAGCACCCGATACGGGAACGGGAGTGGTGTTCACCGATGTGTCACCAACCATGCAGTATGGTTCATATATCACACAGGCAAAACTGGATGGCATTATTTCCGGATACACAGACATCAATGGCGAAGCGACCGGACTCTTCGGCCCCACAGATCCCGTCACACGCGCAGAGTTTGCAAAAATTGTGACGCTGGCTATGCAGGTCTACGGAGAATGATTGTTGTTCGTTGTTTTGTTGCTCGTTTCTGGTTTGCTTGAATGTTCTATGCCACTAAAAAGCGAGCAACAAAAAACAATCCAACAAGCAGCATCGCATCACGGCACTCTCTGCTTCAGATGCATTTCCAGGTGTTCTTCATCCGGATGTGCGCCGATCACCTCGAGGAGAATTGTTCCCAGAATAATGAAGGCGCCACCAAGGTAATGATACCACGCAATCGGTTCACCGAGGTACACGAACGCAAAGAGAATGCTGCCGATAATACCAAGGCTACCAACCAGTGACACTGTTGTAAGTTCCAGTCTGTCGATTGCCTGGTAGTAGGTGACACTGTTCAGAAAACGTCCGATGAACGCAAAGCCGAGCAGGGCAGGAATGAGAGTCGGCGGGAAATCTGTCACTTCGCTGATGAACGGATGTGTGAGGAATGGGGAGACCACGAAGAAGGTCGCAATAGCAGTCGTGCTGCGCATGAGGAGGGCGACGTGTGGTTCAATGTGCGAGAGATGCTTGCGGTAATAAATACTTCCCGCTGCGTACCCGAGGGATGATGCAATAACGAGGACATCTCCAATCTGCAAAGACAGTCCTTCTGTGAATCCGCGGAGAGAAATAACAACTGTTCCCGCAAGAATCGTGAAAATAGCCGCATGATGCGCGGAGGTGATTTTTTCTTTCAAGACGAATGCGGCAAGGATGACAATGAATACCATCTGCATGTTCGAGTAGAACACGGCGTTCACAGCTGTGGTGTAGTAGAGACCTGCAAACAGCAGCATCGGTCCGGCGACACCGTTTAAGAAGGAGACAACCGCCAGCCAGACAAGATCCGTACGGTGCATGTGCAACACGCGCTTGACAACCGGCAGGAATCCATAGGAAAAGAGCACGAAAAATGCAGTCAGTACCTCGCTCACAAACATCAGGGACAACGATGACAATGCAGACGTCAGAACTTTTGCAAAGCCGGTAAACGTCGATCCGGAGATAGTGCTGATGCTGAGCGCAATCCAGCCTGCGGCCTTTTCCGCATCTTTTACTCCCTCTCTTTTATGGAAGAACGGCCGTGGGGGAAAGGGGATTGTTAACATGTGTATTTCAAAATATTATAACACAAATACATTAAATATGCAAATACAGACCAGACAGGCACTCTGTGGTTACTGGATGTTTTTTGGCTTATACACGGTACAAATCCACAAGATCATTAATGCCGCCGGAATCATCAACTGCCTGTAATACGATTCGCCATTTGCCAGAAAGGCGGCATTCGGCGTGAAAATATACGTACCGAGGATGATCAAAAGACTCAAGAATCCCCATAGCCCAAGAAGCAAAACCGACCGGTCCGCCCGCTCATCCTTTTTCCATGTTAGCCAGAGAACGAGGGTAGATGCTACAGCAATGCCGTACCAGACAGCTCCCATCGACCCGCTGGCAAAAAGACCAGAGAATATATCGTCGATGACTTCCGGATGCCATTCAATCCGCGAGTCTGATGCATGTGGTGTGAGGCCCATACCCTGACTGAGCAAAAATAGCGGAAAGGGCAAAGACAAAAGAAAGCCGACTATCAATGGTGTGCGGTGCGTCAGGCGATTCTCTTTTGTGCGCATGGCAAGGAGGACCAGCAGGAGCCATGGTGCCCATCCGACAAAGAGCCCTTCTGATTTCGTCCAGACACTGGCTGCAACAAACACTGCAGACAGCATCAGCCAGCGTCGATCATTGTCTACGCTGCCGATCCAGAGCGTCAGGAAAGAAAGACACAGGAAAAGGACAAGGGGGAGGTCTCCGTACCCCTGTGAGAGGTGAAATGCGAAAAGCGGAATACTGGTGAGTAGTGTCACCGCGAGCAGTGCACTGTCTGTTCCTTTCTTTTTCTGAAGCAGCAAAAATATTGCGATGAAGAGCGAACATGTCAGGAAGAAATGAATCGCATTCGCACTGCGGTCATTCCAGTCCCTATTTCCCTCGTTGACGGTGATCTGCAATGCATGAAACAGAATAGGATACTGCGGCTTCGCAACGCCCCGCACTTCGGTTGCATCAAACGCAACCGCATGATCATAAAAAGACACTTTCGAACGCATGGTCCAGTTTGTCAGGCTGTCGATGTGGTACGTCGGCAGCAGGACGCCGTGCACGAAGGAAAACAGGAGCTGCAGACTCAGGAGGGTGATACAAACAGCGCGGGCTATCAGACGCAAACGATTTCCTGCTGCAGGAACCGTCTCTCCGGCGTATTGGATAAATCCGACTACAGACTGCCTGCGGAAAAGAATGGCTGACAGAAAAAGAATGAGCGTATGGCCGATGAAAACCGACCAGAAGAAAAGTGGGATTCCAAAGAATGTGCAAAGGAAGATGATGATCGCATTTGCAAGAGCACCCAGCGGCAGGCCGAGAGATGCAGACAAAAGACTTCTTTTTTTCGATTGCAGTATGAGCGATGCAATCAGTGTTCCTTCCAGGACAAGAACAAGGAGCCAGAAGAGGAAGACAAAAAAGGGGATCATCGGGTGAGGGAATAGAGAGCGGTGCCGTCCGGGAACGATTCAATGAGTGTGGCAGGATGATTGATACTTCCGCAGCGGAGGTTGCCGTTGTCATCACTCCAGTTGAGATCATGTGTCACAACGACGTGTGTTGTTGCAGGGAGAAGCTGGCCGCTCATGGTGACCGGCAGCGGATACACCAGATACCGGAGAAGCTTTGCGTAATAGTCTGTACTGCTGAAACAGACACTGGCAGCTGCGGGAGATCGTGTGAGCGCGGCATGCTTCTTCAGAGCATCTGCAACGTTGTACGTATCCCCGGCTTGCCCGAAGCCATGAGTTGTTATCCATTCCTTCACATGCGTGAGCGAATGAACGGTGAGATCTGTCGTAAAGCGTGCACTATAGAAAAGAAGTCCGGCAATCAGTGTCAGAAAAATGGCCGGAGCTGCAGCAGATTTCTTTCTGATGATGAAAAACAACGTACTCATCAGAAGAAGAATGCCGAGAATCAATGCAAATGAGGTATTGAGAACTCTGTAGCCATGCAGCAAATGCATAGAGGATACCCAATACGGTTCTATAGAAGAAAACTGCAGAAAGGCTGCCGAAACGGTATCCAGAACACTGGCCGGGAGAATCGTCATCTCAGAGAACTGTGTGTCTGTCTGAACCGACGGACTCAGGAAGGACAGGTAATAGAGATGTGACGACGGTGTCCAGTTTGGAAGGGTCCGCAGATCAAGAGTGGCAGTACCGTTCCTGTCCTCCGGCAAAATAAAACTGTTCATATCTGCCGGGTTATACGTCTGGTCCGGATTCATAATGACAACGTAGCCGTTCAGATCCACCCCTGATGTGTACCCTATTTTCAAAAACGCTCCCGCGCCTTCGACTATTCCGTCTGCGGATTCCTGGTAGCTGGAGAGAATGGTGTACTGATCAGAAGACAGTGCGCGGACCGGACGAATATGTGTATCAGCAGAAAAAGCGGGCGTCGTCTGCAAGACGAAACCGATGCAGCAGACAGGAAGGATGATGCGCCAGCGCATGCTCAATACTATAACAGGTCTTTTGGGAGAAGCAGACTGATTTTAGAGGTCGCGCTCGGCGTGGAAGTCCCTCGTTTAAAAGTCTCCTCAAAGACCCTTGGAAAAAATGGGGACCTCTGCTAGCGTCTTCAAAAGCCAATGTATATTTTCCCTTCTTTGTTTATGTCAGGATCAGTTGTACAGGTGGTTGGAGCGGTTGTGGACTGCGCGTTCCCACAGGGGACAAGTCTGCCTCCCATCTATTCCGCACTCACTGTCCCGGTTGGAAAAGAGACGCTTACCCTCGAAGTGCAACAGCACATTGATGGTGGCGTTGTTCGTACTGTCGCGATGGGATCGACTGATGGTCTGACCCGCGGTGCCGTTGTCGAAAACACAGGCAGCCCCATTACCGTGCCGGTTGGACAGGAAACACTCGGACGCATGTTCGATGTGCTTGGTAACCCGATTGATGGACTTCCGCCAGTCAAAGCCAAAAAGCGCTATCCGATTCACCGCCCTGCTCCCAGCTTTGACGACCAGTCCACCGAAACCGAGATTCTCCAGACCGGTATTAAAGTGATCGACCTCATCTGTCCGATTCTAAAAGGAGGAAAAGTGGGACTCTTTGGAGGTGCGGGAGTGGGAAAGACCGTGATCGTGAAAGAGCTCATCCACTCCGTTGCATCCGAGCACGGAGGGTATTCTGTCTTTGCCGGTGTGGGAGAGCGCTCCCGCGAAGGAAACGATCTGTACTACGAAATGAAAGAATCCGGCGTTTTGGACAAAACATCCCTGGTCTTCGGGCAAATGAACGAGCCACCTGGACCCCGTTTGCGTGTGGCGCTCTCCGGTCTCTCTATTGCTGAATACTTCCGCGATGAAGAACACCGCGACGTGCTGCTCTTCATTGATAACATCTTCCGCTTCACCCAGGCGGGTGCCGAGCTTTCCGCTCTCCTCGGACGCATTCCGTCCGCTGTGGGTTACCAGCCGACACTCGCCAACGAAATGGGACAGGTTCAGGAGCGCATTACCTCCACCAAAAACGGTTCCATTACGTCCGTACAGGCTATTTACGTTCCTGCGGATGACTTTACCGATCCGGCTCCGGCTACAACCTTCGGTCACTTGGACTCCACCATCGTGCTTGCACGCAGCCTTGCCGAACTTGGTATTTACCCGGCTGTCGACCCGCTCGAATCTACCTCTACAGTGATGACCGCTTCCGTTGTCGGACAGGAGCACTACGACACCGCCCGCGGTGTACAGAAAGTGTTGCAGCGCTACAAAGAACTTCAGGACATTATTGCGATTCTCGGTATGGAAGAACTGTCCGAAGAAGACAAGCGTGCCGTGCAGCGTGCCCGCAAGATCCAGCGCTTCCTTAGCCAGCCGTTCTTCGTGGCCGAAGTCTTTACTGGTGCACCCGGTAAGTTCGTGCCGCTCAAGGAAACGGTCCGCAGCTTCAAGGCCATTCTCGATGGTGAATATGACGATGTCCCTGAACAGGACTTCTATATGAAGGGAGGTATCGAGGAAGTTCGCCAGAAAAAGAGTTGATTTCCATTCCTGATCCCCAATCTCCGATCACCCACCATGCGTGTTGAATTGATCACCCCCGAAGGCACTTCCTACAGCGGCGACGCTGTGTCCGTCACTGTCCCCAGTGGCATGGGAGAAATCACGATTCTGGAAAATCACATCCCTCTCATGAGCAATGTGATGCCCGGCACCGTGATTGTCCGCAAAGATGGCGAAGAGCTGTACTTTGCAGTGGCACGCGGCGTGGTACAGGTTGAAAAGCACGGATTGATGATCCTTGCTGATGGTGCGGACCGTACCGACGCATTGGAAGAATCTGCAATTGAAATTGCAAAGAAGCGCGCTGAAGAACTCAGAAATGAGCGCCGTAATGATGAAGAAGCCTTTGCTGATGCCACTGCGTTGCTCGAGCGTGAAATTGCCAAGCTCGCATCGCTGCGCCGCCTTCGTTCCCGTCGCCGTTCCATTTAATACCCTATGGACACCACACCTACAGAATCACAGGCAGCCACTCCTCCCGATGTGTCGCCAATGGATAGCACGTGGCTCGGGCTCAACTTTGCCTGGGAACTCGGCTACACCATTGCCATTCCGGCAGTCATCTTTGGTATCGGAGGCGCGTATCTGGACAAGTATATGAATACGTCGCCACTCTGCATGCTCTCGGGGTTTGTGTTCGCCTTCCTGATCTCCACTATCTCCATCACGAAAAAGATCCGCCAAATCCTTAATCAAATGCCAA
Source organism: Candidatus Peribacteria bacterium (assembly GCA_023038255.1). NCBI lineage: Bacteria > Candidatus Peregrinibacteriota > Candidatus Peribacteria > Candidatus Peribacteria bacterium. Next base: position 616,102 of record CP082927.1, read on the forward strand.
AAGTCCTTCCGAAAAAACCAGATCCCGTGAAGAAAGAAATCAACGAAAGCGATGAATTCCACGAATTTTTCCGCCCCAAATCCTAATTCATGGCAGCGTTTGCAACTCCTACACTGGCATCCGAAACGATCTTCCACATTGGAACGTTCGATGTTCGCAATACTCTGCTGATGGCATGGCTCGCCATGCTGTTCCTGTTGGTCATTGCACTTGCCACCAGAATGACCGGTTACAAAAAGCTGCCCGGGCGCTTCCAGACCCTCATGGAAATCGGCGTGGAAGGGCTCTATAACTTTTTTGGATCAGTCATCCAGGATGCCAAACAGACCAGACTCTTCTTCCCGCTCCTCGCCACCATTCTGATTTTCGTGGTGACAGGAAACTGGATGGGAATTTTCCCCGGAGTGGGAAGCGTCACTATCAAAGGAATGCACGAAGGACACGAAATGATGATTCCTCTGTTCCGTTCCATGAACGCAGACGTGAACATGACTCTCGCAATCGCTCTCATTTCCATGATCAGCGTGCAGGTGTTCGGTATTGGGGCGCTTGGATTCAAGCACTACGCTGGAAAATTCTTTGTGCCGCCCTGGAAAGATCCCGTGGGAACATTCGTGGGACTTCTTGAACTTATTGGTGAGTTCTCCAAAGTGATCTCCTTCAGCTTCCGTCTGTTTGGAAACGTGTTTGCAGGAGAAGTGCTCCTGGTGGTGATTGCCTACCTTGTTCCCTACATTGCCCCGGTTCCGTTCCTTGCAATGGAAATTTTCGTGGGCCTTGTACAGGGATTGGTGTTCTCACTTTTGACCGCAGTGTTCCTGAAGATCGGCGCCACAGCCCACGAAAGCCACGAGGAAGCACATGCATAAGATAGCGTCTTATTTACTTTTTTATCCCTTTATTTCCCCCCTTACAGTATGGATCCCGTAACAACCGCCGCAGACGCAGCTAACCTGCTTGCGGACAAAAACTTTCCGGTCGCCATTACCATCGGTTTTGGCTCACTCGGTCCTGCCATCGCCATCGGTTTCATCGGTGCAAAAGCCGTTGAGGCCATTGGACGCAACCCCGAAGCAGGTGCACGTATTCAGACTTTCGCCATTCTCGCAATCGCGTTCGCTGAAGCTGTCGCCATCTACGGACTCGTTGTAGCCCTCATCATGAAATTCGTCTAAATCAGCTCCTCCTTCATATTCCATGGAAATTATTGAGACCCTCGGCATTGACTGGCAGCTTCTGCTGGCCCAGATCATCAACTTCGGCATCGTGCTCGTCCTTCTTATGAAGTTCGTGTACAAGCCGCTCCTCCGTGTCATCGACGCCCGGCGTGATGCCATCCGTCGTTCCATGGAAGAAGCAGCGGAAATCGACCGTCAGAACAAGAAGATGGAAGAGACCCGCAAAGAAAAACTTCAACTGGCCGACAAAGAGGCTGGAGCAATTCTGGAACGCGCTAAGCAAGAAGCGGATGCTCTACGCGCCGATACGGTTATCAATGCAAACAAAGAAGCTGAGCAGATTATTGCCAAGGGCGAAAAGCAGCTCGAACAGGAGCGTGCACGCGTCTTTGGAGAAGTACAGGAAGCGATGACTGCTTCCATCATTAAGCTGTCTGAAGAAATCATCCGCCGCGAATTCACGAAGGAAGACCAGGCACGCCTGATGAAGCACATTGAAAAAGAACTTCCCGCTCTCATGAAACTATGAAGATCAAGCCCGAGCACATTGCACAGGCCCTTGCCGATCTGAGTCTGACCATTCCTCAGGAGCAATTCTCTGATGAAGTGGATAGCGCCCTCATGTATATGCGTCAGAACAGTCCCGGTAAATCCATCCGCCAGTTTCCCTACGTTCTTGAGCGCGTTCTTCGCCGCAAAGGTCGAATGTTTTCGGCCGTTCTCTCTACGCCGACCGGGGAGCCGGGAGAACATGCGACAGCTATCCAGAAAATCCTGGAAAACCATTTCAAGCATGAAGTCGAACTCGACGTTGTTGCCGATCCTTCACTGATTGGAGGTGCCGTGCTGCGCGTTCAGGATGAACTCTTTGACCTCAGTGCTGCAGGCGCACTCGAACTCCTGCGTTCCTATCTCGTCTCACATTCACATCATTCCACACCCTCACATGAGTCTCAGTAATGCTCTTCTCAAGACGCTCGATGAGCGCATCGCTCAATACAAGCCCGACATTAAACACGAACACGTGGGCACAGTCGTGCAGGTGGGTGACGGTATCGCGAAAATCCGCGGCCTCTCCAAAATCGGATCATCTGAAATGATCGATTTCGGCAATGGCATCTTCGGAAGCGCACTGAACCTCGAAGAAGACACCATTGGTGCTGTTATCTTCGGAGACTTCAGCCAGGTGAAGGAAGGAGACACAGTGAAGGCCACAGGCCAGATTCTGTCTGTGCCGGTAGGGGAGGCATTGATCGGACGTGTGGTTTCTCCGCTCGGAGAAGTGAAGGACGGCGGCCCGGAAATCAAGACGACGAAAATGTATCCGGTCGAGAAAATCGCTCCGGGTGTTATCGAACGTCAGTCTGTCGGTGTACCGATGCAGACAGGAATCACGGCTATCGACGCCATGATCCCGGTCGGACGCGGACAGCGCGAGCTCATCATTGGTGACCGTCAGACAGGGAAAACTGCCGTCGCCATCGATACCATCATCAACCAGAAAAAAACCCAGAACACCGATCGCCCCGTCATCTGTGTGTACGTCGCCATCGGTCAAAAAGAATCCAAGGTGGCAAAGATTGTTGCGGATCTCCGCAAGAACGGCGCCATGGACTACACGATCGTTGTGTCATCCTCCGCTTCTGAATCCGCAGCTCTTGCGTACATCGCTCCGTTCGCGGGCACTGCGATGGCCGAGTACTTCGTGGATCAGGGCAAAGATGTACTGATTGTGTACGATGATTTGTCCCGCCAGGCTTGGGCTTACCGCCAGATTTCTCTGCTGCTGCGCCGTCCACCAGGACGCGAAGCGTATCCCGGAGACGTGTTCTACCTCCACTCCCGCCTCCTCGAGCGTGCGGTGTGTCTGGATGAAAAGCACGGCGGGGGATCGCTGACAGCTCTTCCGATTATCGAAACACAGGCCGGAAACATTTCCGACTACATCCCGACCAACGTGATTTCCATCACCGATGGTCAGATTTTCCTGGAATCCGATCTCTTCTATAAAGGAGTTCGTCCGGCTGTAAACGTCGGAACATCGGTGTCCCGTGTGGGATCTGCTGCCCAGAGAAAGTCGATGAAGAAAGTGGCAGGACGTCTGCGTCTCGATTTGGCGCAGTTCCGTGAACTTGCTGCATTCTCGCAGTTCGGTTCCGATCTGGATGTTGCAACCCGTAAACAGCTGGATCGTGGTGCCCGTCTGACAGAATTGCTGAAGCAGGGGCAGTACATGCCGTACTCTGTCGGTGAACAGGTCTCCATGCTCTACGTAGCAGTCAACGGCCTGCTGGATCGCGTTCCTGTAGCGGAGGTAAAAGCATTCTCCGATACCTTCCTGGAATTCCTGAATAAGAAGCACTTCTCTTTGCTGGAAATCCTCGATAAAGAAATGACGCCGGAAGCAGAAGAGCAGTTGAAGAGACTGATTGGTGCATTCGTGGAAGAAAAGTACCCGACGCCGGTTGAAGTCGTCGATCCAAAGACTGCAAAAAAGCCCGCAGTCTAATACCAGTATTTCACTCCTGACATCTTTCCATGGGACGAAATCTCCGCGATATCCGGCAGAAAATTAAGGCGACCAAGTCGACCAAGCAGGTCACGAAGGCACTGGAAATGGTGTCTGGAGCCAAAATGCGCCGTGCCGTCCAGAATGCCCAGCAGTTGCGCCGTTACGCTCTCCATGCGTGGCGCATTCTACAATCTGTTGGAAAGATTCACGTGCAGGATCATCCGTTTTTGGCCCGCCATCCAGTTAAGAAAGTACTGGCTATCATGTTTACCTCGGATCGTGGTTTGTGTGGAAGCCTGAATGCTCAAGTGTTCCGTACATCCAATCAGTATCTGCAGGGCCTGGAAAAGCTCTCCAGTTTTGAAAAGATCGATTACATTACCGTCGGTCGCAAAGGGAATCTCTTTTTGCTCCGTCAGAATAAAAACGTGATTGCGACCTTCCCGGCGCTCTCCAACCACCCGACATTCAAAGACGTTCTGCCCATTGCACGTCTGGCCGAGCAGAGCTTTCTTTCCGGTGAATATGATCACGTCGTGCTGCTCTATACCGATTTCATCTCGCCCTTGGTGCAGGAAACCGCAGTGAAGGTCCTCCTTCCATTCTCCCGCAGCGAAATGCGCGATATGGTCACAAACATGCTCCTGAACCGCCGCATTTCCAAGGAGCAGAAGGAAATGAATGAAGAGCCGGTGGAAGATGTTTTGGAATACAAATTCGAGCCGTCCAAAGAAGAAGTGCTCAACACTATTCTTCCGCAGCTTACCGAAATTCAGATTTTCCAGGCCGTGCTTGAATCCGTTGCCTCCGAACACTCCGCCCGCATGATCGCCATGAGAAGCGCCACCGATAACGCATCGGATATCATCGATGATCTGACACTGATGTATAACCAGACACGTCAGACCAACATTACGGCAGAACTCTCGGAACTCTCAGCCAGTAAGGCTGCGTTGGATTAAAACGAAATAGGATTGCGAATCGGATGGTGCCGCCGCCCGGACTTGAACCGGGAAGACCTTTTACGGTCAGGAGATTTTAAGTCTCCCGTGTTTACCGTTTCACCACAGCGGCTTGGATAAGGAAATGAAACCTGAAAGAAGTATAAACAGGAATAAGCCTCTATCATAGTCTATTCCTCTTCTCTTCACTGTAACTCCTGCCCTTAAATCGGCAGTGTTCCCATCTTCGTCTTCGGTGCATCGTTTTCTTTGCGATGCTCGCCGACTTCCATCGGTTTGCCCGTCGTCGGATCCACTTCCTGCGCGGTGATAATCAGACGGCGTAAGGTTGTTCCAACGGGCGTACAGGTCATCAGAGTCGCTGTGCGCTTGCTGACCGGCTGATCCAGTACCGAAACATCACTTGGTCTGATTTCCTTTTTACCCTCAATCACGTAGCGGAATTTATCACCGCCGTAGTAGACCCAGTATTCGTCACCGACATTCAATTCGCCAAGGCGTGCGAAGATCGATTTAAATTTACCAGGTGCCCATGGGAAGTAAGAGCTATGACCGGTTACAAAGAAGTTTCCCGCCTGCCCCGGACGTGCGGTGCCCGGATAGTGCACAACACCGTCCTGCAGCGCGCTTTGAATATCCTCTTCCAGCGCAGCCCAATCTTCTTTGAGGAGATCAGCATTTGACGGCACTTCAATCGGGACATTCAGATTGAGTTTCGGGATAATCAATCGGTTTTCCGGCGGGCCGACTTCCGGCAAAAATGCCGTCAGGTCACCGCCATCACCTCCTGCGACTGCAAGAGAGGGGACATGCTTGAGCTTTTCTGAGAGTGAATCTGTTGCATCTGCCAGCTGTTTGCCGGACGTAACGTCTGTAAGAGGAGTCACATACGACTGTGCAATCGACCAGAAGCTCTGGAAGTTGAGTGATACGAACAGGACCACAAAGAGTGAGGCAAATGTGCCGCCGAAACGGACAGTATCGAGCAGAAAAAGTGTGCCGCGGCCGTACTGCTTCGGTTCGTTCTTTCTGCCCGGAACCCACACAGGCTGTGTCAGGAAAGACCACAGACGGATTGTTCCGTTCTTGCAGGACGCGAGGATCGTGCGGCTCGCCTGAATACTATCCACAATACTTGCCTGGTACTGACGTGAGCCCTCCGACAGCAAATCATTGGTCACTGCAAACATCTGGCCGCGTACATCGTTCCAGACATGTGCTGCATCCGCGACTTCTTCCTCACTGAAATTTTCATCCGTCCCTGCAAGCATTGCCGCAATCGGATCATGAATGACACTGCGGACCGGTTCCTCTTCGTATTCTTTCTCGGGAGTCGCTTCAACGATCTCCTCGGAGACTGTAAGCATCTGCGCCGTATCGTGCTCCGTATCTTCAACTGCAGTCCACGGGAGCGTCAGGCTTTTTTCCAGCTCTGCGGAATACCAGAGACCTTCTTCCATATCATTGAAGGATTGCTCTGTACGCACAGCACGGAACATCTCTTCTTTCGGGTCGTGCGGGCGGGCGCCCGGGAGAATAATATTCCCGTCGCTGTCGACTGTGGCCCGGTGGTTGGCGTCATGTGAAGGTATCAAGACAGTATAGCGGAAATCGTGACTTTTTGCACGGGGAAGAGACAGTGTAACACAGATGGAAAACAGGCGATGTACAGTATGTTAGACACCCTGCGTCATAACGCCACCTCCGACGACTTCCTGGCCTCTGTAAAGGACCAATGACTGACCGGGGGCAATGAGGTTTTCGTGGCCGGAAAAAGAAAATACACCCTTATTTCCAGTATACGTCAATGTTCCATTTTTGCGGGCAGACAGCGAACGCACACGGCACTCGAAGGTTGTCGGTTCATGCTCAGGCGGCTGCCACGACACCCAGTGAATATGTTCGAGCTCTACGCCGTTAATTCTCTGTGCGCCCTGCTCATCAACAATCAGTTCATTCGTCTCCACATTTTTGGATACAACTTCCAGCGGAATGGTCAGTCCACCAATGCCAAGTCCACGACGCTGTCCAATCGTATAGAGCGGCAATCCTGCATGTGTTCCCACAACTGTCCCGTCCTTCCGGACAATACGTCCTGGTTCAATGGCATCCGGGAGATAGCGCTTCAGGAATTCTGCGGGAGATTTTTCCGGGAAGAAACACAGGTCCTGACTCTCGCGATACTCTTCATCAAACGGAACGCCAAAATGTGCAGCGAGTCCGTACACATCACTTTTCTGCATGCCGCCGAGCGGGAACATCACCACGGACAGCTGTTCCTGTGTGAGTCCGTACAGATAATAACTCTGGTCTTTCGTACTGTCGGTCGCTTCCAGTAGCAAACGCCTGACTGTTCCATCGTTACACTCCTCCGTCGCAACGCGGGCGTAATGTCCGGTCGCAAGTTTCTCGCAGCCGTATTCTTTCATAATTTCAAGCAACTTCCCGAACTTGATGGTGCGGTTGCAGCGGATACAGGGATTCGGGGTCAGACCTTTCCGGAAGCCATCCAGAAACGGATCAACGACCTCTTCCTTAAATTCTTTTTCAAGATCGATGATGTGATACGGAATGCCGAGCGTCATCGCCGTCGCGCGTGCCCTTGATGCTGTCTGAGCGTTACAGCACTTGCTGGGGAGAATCTGTGCAATGCTTGGCGCGAGCGGATCAGTCCACAGCGTGAAGCGAACACCGACCAGTTCGTGCCCCTGTTCTTTGAGCATGTGTGCGACGACACTGCTGTCTATTCCGCCAGAGAGGGCAACGAGAATTTTCATGGAGCGACTATTCTACAAGAAAGCACGGCATATTTCTCGACAGAAAACCGATAAATCATTAGAATCCGGCATATGACTCAATTAAAAGACTTTATCGCCCACGCGCGCAAGAAAGGAATGGATCATTCGACCATTCGCATGCTTCTTTTGTCCGCCGGATGGAAGGAAAAGGACATTGCGGAGGCTGTCACCGAAGAAAGCCTCGATATGCCGATTCCGCTCCCGACTGACGGAGGAGGTGCCCGTGACGCTTTTTTCCATCTGCTGACCTTCGTATCGCTGTATACGACTGTCATCAGCACCATCATCCTGTTTTTCACGTACATCAACCACCTATTCCCGGACGCAGCACTTGAGCAGTATCCGACGGATACCACATGGATGGGCTCAACCATCCGCTGGTCTATTGCCGCTATTATCGTGTCCTACCCGCTGTTCATCTGGATCTCACGGATTCTGGTGAAAGAAATGAGTACACACACGGAAAAAGCAGTCAGTGGTGTGCGCCGCTGGCTCACCTATTTCACATTGTTTGTGACCGCCTCTGCGCTGATGGGTGATGTAATCACCCTCATTTTCTATCTCCTCGAAGGAGAGCTCTCCATTCGATTCCTCCTCAAGGTCTTTGTTGTTCTTGCCGTTGCAGGCACTGTCTTCCTCTATTACTTCCTGTCACTGCGCACACAGCCAAAGACTACGCAGGCATCAGGCCTGAATAAGCTTTTCCTCACGATTGCAACCGCGATTGTTGGTGTTGCTGTCGTCTGGGGCATTGTCCTCGCAGGATCGCCAGGCGCTGAGCGCGAGCGCAAGTTTGATGACCGCCGTGTCGAGGATCTGCGTGCTATTCAGAATGAAATCACGAATATTGCCTATGGCAATAAGCCAATACGCCCGGACGCTCCCGTTGTTGCTATTCCAAAGACACTTCAGGAAATCAGCGACCAGGCAGTCTATCAGAAATTGAACCTGACTGATCCGGAAACAGGCGCTTCTTACATTTATAACGTTCAGAGTGCCACTAAGTATCAGCTCTGTGCCACGTTCTCCTTTGAGCGCGATCTCAGTTACGACATCTTCTGGAACCATCCCGCAGGCGAACACTGTTTCGACCTGGATGCAGCAGAAACCACTCGGTAGTCTTAAAAGTCATATTTGAGCTCCTTTTAAATCAGGGGCTCGATATGACAGTCTTTCTGTTTTTCAGTATCATCTCTTCATGATCGAGCAGCTAAAAACACTGGCACAGGAATACGATTCGTTGCAAGCCTCCCTGCAACAGGAAGCCGTGTATAACGATCCTGCAAAAGTTGCTTCTATCAGCAAAAAACTTGCCTCCCTTGAAACCGCACACCGCCTCTATGAAGAGTATAGGAAGTGCGAACAGTCTCTGAAAGACACAACGGAGATGAAACAAGATCCGGAGATGCACAGTCTCGCAGTCGAAGAAGAGACGCAGATCACGAAGAAGCTGAAAGAGCTGGAAGCGGAAATACAGGTGGCACTCGTTCCGAAAAATGAAATCGATGAGCGCAACGCCATTCTGGAAATCCGTGCAGGAACAGGAGGGGAAGAGGCATCACTGTTTGCGGCGGAATTGATGCGCATGTATCTCCGTTTTGCAGAAACGCAGGGCTGGACAACGGAACTGATTGATAAATCCGATACGGACGGCGGCGGCGTGAAAGAAGTGATTATGAAAATAGGAGGAGCCGATGTGTATGGACACCTGAAATTTGAAGCGGGTGTTCACCGTGTGCAGCGTATTCCTGCGACAGAAAACAAAGGACGCGTACACACGTCCGCAGCATCTGTTGCGGTGCTGCCCGAAGCGGAAGAAACGGATATTGTCATCCGAGCGGAAGACCTGCGTATTGATACCTACCGTTCCGGTGGGGCAGGGGGTCAGCACGTGAATAAAACAGATTCTGCTGTTCGTATTACGCACATCCCGACCGGTGTTGTGGTGAGCAGTCAGAACGAACGTAGCCAGATTAAAAACCGTGCGTATTGTATGAATGTTCTGCGCACCAGACTTTTTGCGGCACAGGAAGAAAAGCGCGCGTCTGAACTCGGGAATCTCCGTTCGTCACAAATCGGAACCGGAGATCGCGGGGAAAAAATCCGTACGTACAATTTTCCGCAGGATCGCCTGACGGATCACCGCATCAATCAGAGTTTCCATAATCTCCCGGGAATTATGGAAGGGGATATTGGTGAAATTATCAATGCTCTGCGTGCATACGAAACAGAGATGCTGATGAAAGGAGCACAGGAATAATTCAGGACTTTCTTTCCAGCTGTCTCTCTTTCGCGCGGATGCAATTTTGCAGAAGTGAGGCAACAGTCATCGGGCCGACTCCGCCCGGCACAGGAGTGATTGCGCTTGCTACGTCTTTCACATTTTCAAAATCAACATCGCCGACAAGTGTATCGCCGACTCTGTTCATACCCACATCAATCACGACAGCGCCGGGTTTGATCATATCTGCAGTAATAAGATTTGCTTTTCCTGCTGCGGAAATGACGATATCGCCCTGGAGCGTGTATGAGCGCAGGTCATGTGTGAATTTGTGACACTGGATCAGTGTTGCATTGCGATTTACGAGCATGGTCCCAAGGGGCTTGCCAACAATATTACTGGCGCCGACAACCACTGCACATTTTCCTTCGATCTCAATGCCGTTCTGTTCAAGAAGAGAAATAATTCCTGCAGGAGTCGCAGGCGGAAGATGTTCGAAGTCACTGGAGAGAAACATTTTCCCGAGATTGTACGCAGTAAAGCCGTCAATGTCTTTGTACGGATCAATCTCCCGGAACAGAAGGGGCTCATTCTCCTGGAGCATCTGCGGAAGCGGCAATTGCAGAATGTAACCGGTCACATCATCATCCTCATTCAAAGTACGGATTGTTTTCATCAGCTCATCAAACGTGACACTTGCATCGAAATGAAGATGCTCGCGGCGCATACCGATGTCATCACAGCTCTGGAGTTTTTTACGGATGTAACTGTCGCTCGCCGGATCGTTGCCGATCTGGATAATCACCAGCTTCGGGTCCAGCTTCTTTACCATCGGTTTCAGCGAGGTGAGAATCTTGTTTGCAAGATCGGTGCCGGAAAGAATGCGGGCGGACATACGGAAAGTGTAGCGCGCTTACGACAGTGTGACGAGTCTCAGGATGTCATCCGCCACAAGCTCCTGTGCGCCGGTTGTATCGACCATCGGCAGTGCCAACGTCTGCATACTGCGCACATACCCATCGTAGACACGTCGCTGCAGGGAATCCTGACTCTCCAGCATATCTTTGCTCCCCCGGCCGTTTACACGCTCCATACAGGTTTCAAAAGAGGGGAGCGCTAGAATCTGCAGATCTGGTTGTATAAAATTTTTGTTCATATTGTCCAGCCATTTCACATCCAATCCGAGTGCTTCGCCGTATATCAGCGTGGATAGTGCATAGCGGTCAGAAATAACAGTTTTGCCGCTTTCCAGTGCCGGAAGAATGCCTTCGGCCACATGCCACGCTCTGTCTGCAGAAAAAAGCATCTGCAGAGCGTCAGCCGGGATAGCTCCCACTGCCAATTGCGCACGGATAAAAGCACCAATGGGGCCATCGGTGGGTTCCTGGGTCAGGAGAACATCGTCACCTTTTTCCTTCAAACGCTCCGCCAACAGGGCAGCATGTGTTGTCGTACCGCTTCCGTCGGGGCCCTCAAGAACTATAAATCTGCCACGCATACACTCGGAATTGTAGTGATTTTCCGCTATAATGATAGGATTATTTGGAACATGCCGACTCCCACCAACACCTCCATCGGCGCACTCTTTCTCCGCTGGTATCTCGTGCAGAGACCGGGGGAAATTGTCCGTGAGTACGTGGCGTATGCGGCAGCGTTCGGATCAATGTTTTCGATCATCTTCTTATTGAAGACACTCTTTGCACCGTGGAAGAGTATCCGCGACAGCTACCCGACAAAAGGATTTGATCTCACGGCTATTCTACAAACCCTGACGCTGAATATCACAGCCCGTGCCATCGGATGCATCATCCGCCTCGGTGCATTGGTGTTCGGTGCTCTTCTGCAGGCTGCGCTCTTCGCGGGCTTCTCGCTCTACATTCTTCTGTGGCTGGTGTTTCCGTTGGTCGCCTTCCTTGCCATTCCATTCCTTGTCTACGTCTCGCTCTAAATGCCATTACTGACGCTCAACTTTGCCGGCACCAAGGAATTCAAGACAGCACGTCTGCGTAAGCTGGCACTGGGACGAGTCTCAATGCTGATCTATGCCGTCATCCTGATTGGTTTTGGCATTGTGTCGTATCAGACCAATGATCCGTGGCCATTCCTCCTGGCTGCCTTCCTTATCCTGTTTTTCACACATGTGATGAAACTGTTTTTGGAAGAAGAGCTCGAAAACGATCTGCTTCCTCTGTCGGAAAATGCTCCGGTCGAATCCTGGCTTTCGCACAGCCTTCTTTCTCACCTTGTCCCGAAAAAGAAAACATCCGCTGGCGATCTTCTGGAAGCTGCTGTCCATACAACACGCGGACGGTTTTTGCTGGAAGAATTAAGTATTGATGCAAAAGACATGCTGGTGAAATGCCGCGCTGATATAGATCAGAACGTCGAGCTGGAGATGTTTTTGAAGTACGCCAAGCAATCACTCACGACGTTCAATGAAACGCGCATTGATGCAAACATTGTGTTGTACCTTTTCTTCACATTCGTGCATTGCTGCCGCGATCTTCTGAATCAGGCGGACTTGTCTGAAGAGGACCTTGTGGGACTCCTGCACTGGGAACATTTTCATCATCATTTCCGTCTGAAGGATAAGCCGTGGAGTCCGCAGGCTATTGCGCACAATAGTTCCCTCGGCCGTTCGTGGATTATGGGGTACACCGATGCACTCGACATGCTGACAACGGAAATCGATGCATCACAGGAAACGAGTGGTGAACGCAGCATTGTCATTCACAAAGAAGTGGTTGATGCAGTCCTGCGTATGCTTCTCCGCTCGAAAGAACGCAATGTGCTTGTTCTCGGAAAAACAGGAACCGGCAAACGCACGCTCATCCGAAATGTCGTGAAAGAACTGCGCAGTCACGAACGTACAAAGCATCTGCCGTTTACTCGCGTTCTTCAGTTGCAGACAGAAAAGTTGCTCTCAGGAGTGGCAAACCCCGATGCCTTCCTGCTGAATGCACTGAACCGCGCGCAGCAGAGCGGGCGTTTTATTCTCGTCATCCGCGATCTCTCCCTGCTCCTGCGCTCCGCAGATCAGAACCTGATGGGAGTCCTGAAAAAGTTTTTGGAATCATCCAGCATTTCTGTGGTCGGTATTGCAGACACGCAGGATTATCATTCACTGATCAAAACGGATCCGATGCTTGATAGCCTGTTCCAGAAAGTGACTGTCGAAGATGCAAACGACGAAGAGGCGATGGAAACCTTGATGGCCCATTATTTCGCATTACAGAGCCATAATATCCGCATCACATACAAGGCGCTCAAATCCATTCTCGACCTCACCAAGCGCTTCCTTTCCATGCGCGGAGGTCTTCCGGGCACTGCGCTCGATGTGATGGACGAAGCGGTCCATCGTGCTGCGGAAAACGGGGACACGTTTGTGCGTGAGACCCATGTACGCGAAGTCATTTCCCTCAAGAGCCGTGTGAACGTCCAACAGGTATCGGAAGGGGAGAAGGAAAGACTGCTCGTACTCGATGAAGCAATGCAGTCACGTGTAATCGGTCAGGACAATGCGATTCATGCAGTCGTCAGCTCACTCAAGCGCGCTCGCATGGATTTGCGTGAGAGAAAAAAGCCTGTCGGGACATTCCTGTTTTTGGGTCCGACCGGTGTCGGAAAAACGGAAACTGCAAAAGTACTTGCGGAAGAATATTTCGGCGCAAGCGATGCAATGATCCGTCTGGATATGAATGAGTACAGTCACGCAGACAGCGTCTTTGGTGTCATCGGTGATTCCGGATCTACAGAAGGATTCCTCGCACAGCGCGTTCAGGACAAACCGTTCTCCCTCATTCTCCTCGATGAAATCGAGAAAGCACATCCGACCGTGCTCAATCTCTTCCTGCAGATTCTGGATGAAGGATTTTTAACAGACAGCCGCGGTATCCGCACAGATTTCCGCAACACAATCATCATCGCCACATCCAACGCCGGCGCACTCTTCATCCGCGATTTTGTCAAAGAACATGCGGAATACGACAAGCAGGCATTCAAAACTGCACTGATTGATTCCATTCTTCAGCAGAAACTTTTCACGCCGGAATTCGTCAACCGTTTTGATGAACTCGTTCTGTTTTATCCGCTGTCACTTGAAAACGCCGGACGCGTTGCAACACTGATGATCGATTCCATTATCGGTGACCTGCAGAAACGTCGCGGCATTACAGTCCGCCTGGAAGATGGTGTGATTGCCGCTCTCGTGAAGCGCGGTTACAGTGTGGAATTCGGTGCACGTGAAATGCGCCGCACCATCACCGATATGATTGAAGACTATCTCGCGGATTATCTGCTCCGTCACGACGTCAAGCGCGGCGATGAAATTGTCATCCCGGCTGCAGCCATAGAATAATGTCTCTTTGGCAGGATCTCTTCCGTTGCATCTGCTAGCATCGGCACATGAAGACTTCCCTTATGTATGTTCTGTGTACAGCACTCATTCTTTCGGCATGTGGCGCAGAAAAAAGCGCTGATGGTGTGAGGATCGTGACCGATACCGTGAACGTCACAGAACAAGCCTACACACTCACACTGCGTGTTCCACAAATAAAAGGATTAAACGACAGCGCAACGCAGACCGACGTGAATGACCGCCTGAAGAAAATAGTCGATGATGCAAAAACCGGATTCTTAAACGAGATTAAAGACATCGTGATCGAACCCGGTGATGATACAAAAAGCGGCCTGACCGTCGACTACAAGGCCGGTACGTTCTCGCAGGATATTCTCAGCATCGTCCTGGAAGCATCACCGTACATGGCTGGTGCCGCTCATCCGAATCACGTCAGCGTGTCTTTTGTGTACGACGTTGCAACGAAGAAGGAAATCGCATTCACAGATCTCTTCAATACGAATGCGAAATATCTTGAGCGCCTTTCGACACTCACCATTGAACAACTGATTGCAGAATCCAAGAAAAAAGGAACGTTCTATGCACAGAAAGAGCAGACAATCCGCCAGGGGGCAGGGCCCAAGGCAGAGAACTTCAGGACATTTTCCATCGAAAACGGCAGTATTGTCCTGACATTCGACCCGTATCAGGTCGGCCCCTACGCTGAAGGCACGCAGACCGTCACTCTGTCCAGAGCCCAGATAACCGACGTTTTGAGCAATTACGGCAGGAAATTATTGAGCGAAACGGAGAAGAAGAGTTAAATACACATCCTTCTGCCTCACGTCTTTGCTGCCATGAACTCTGCTACGAGAAAATCCCACCTGTTAGTGGACACTCAGTTAGGGTAGAAGGATCGGGTTGCTGAGATTGTATGATCTCAGCGCCCTTTTTCATTGAATCCCTGAAAGCAATCAATTATTGTTCCCCACTATGTCACCCACACTTTCCACCGCTGATGTTCTCAGCTCTCTTGATGCAGAATTTAGTGAAAACCGAAGCAACGCAGAGCTTTTAGAGGCAAGAATCGAAAATATCCGGAATCCCGGAAAACTTGAAAGTATTGCAAAAGAAATTGCTGCATCGAGAACAAGAATGTCCGAGCTGCTTATTCACACCAATGAGATCAAAGAAATCAGCAATCCTTTAAAGCAAAAAGAGGACTTCAGTGCAGAAATCTGGAATGAGCGTTTTGTACGCCTGGGAGACATCAATGACATCGATGGTCTGTTTCCCGAAGGGGAACAATTGCGCATGCTGATCTGGTCCAGAATGCCTGACTGCCGTTTCAAGCGTATTCAGGAACTCTACTGTCAGCCGGAGGATTTTTGCGTTCCAAGATTCACCGTCGTCGACAAGAGAATTGTCTTCCAGGCAAGCACGCGCTTTGATGATTTGTCTCTGGACCCCATCCTGATGGATATCAATCTTGTTGCCGATTCCCTTCTGGAAAAGCTCCAGATAGCAGAGTTCCCGGAGGAAGACCCAGTGGAGCACCTGAAAATGAAAGCTGCGGCACTTCCACGATTCAAAGAAATTCTGGAAAGAGCGACGCAACTCTCTCCGCGCAACAAGCGTATTTTGATTGTGGCATCACAGCACAACCAGACCGAGAGCATTGAAGCAGATGTTCGTGGTGCACCGAATGCGGTGGAAGGGGCAATAATCTACCTGAAAACAGATGACAGAAAAAAATCACCGACAAAAAAGAAACAGTTTGAAAGACGGTCTGCACAGTTCTTCGAAAATGGATATGACGCCAAGCGCAAAACACATCACGAAGAACTTGCGTATAGCAATGAAGTATCAAAGCTTTCAAAGCTCATTGTCAGAATCAAAAACATCAATGGTGAAATTGATGCACAATGGAAAGCCGAGGCTGCGGATTCTGTAAAACAGGATATGCGCAGTAGAGCGAATGAATTATTCGGGGAATGCGCGGAGACACTGCAATTCTGCTCTAATTTGTACAAAGTAAAAGCGCGCACCCGTGTTGCCACTATTAAGAGTCATATCAGTGAAGACGTCACAAAAAAGCCGAATATCTCTGCAGTCATGACCTGTATGACATCTGCCAGAGAAGATCTGCAGAAGCGTAACGAGACGGACATTGTCGAAAAAAGCGGCTTCAATCAGAATGATCGCGCCGGACTCCAGACTCAGCTGAAAAAACATGAGGATATCATTGCGGAGTACGGTGCAGGAATTATGTCTGTTGCCAAAAGCTTTGCAGACAATCCGGATATTTTTGAGCCGGATTATTTATCTGCTGATGAAATTCCGGTCAAAGTGCAGGAATTCCTGATGCAGGTACGTCCTGAACTTCTCGATGAAGTCATCATGGCGCCGTTTGTGACCTATGCGTCGAAACTAAAAGAAAAATACGATGCACTCGGGGCGGCAGCATCTATGCAAGACAGGGAAGCAGCTGCGCAGATTCTGATTCAGATGCATGTCATCAAAAAGTTTTCAGATGTGCAGAAGGTATTCGAAAAGATTAAAGAAAGCATCATCGATCCGCGCTTTGTGTCTGTGGATGTCATTCGAACATTTATCACGGATCTGAACCGGGAATTCTTTGCATTCCAGATTTTCGGAGAGACGATTGTCGAGAGTTACGTTCCTGCCTACGAAAGCATGCGATCCTCTTTGGCTGTCATGGAAAAAAGACTGACACACTATGAAGCACACAAGGCGATGACCATTGAAGAGCGCACGGAAATGTACGGACGTATGAAGGAATACCTGGATAGGTTTGATATTCCCACAATTGTTGGAGGTTTTGAGTAAGCACACTCAAGGCTCATCACAATTTGCCAAATAATGCGAAAAGTTTATAATATTTTGCCGATCGTATGTTCGGTTTCTGCTTCACGGTCTTTCACACGCAAGGAAAACAGATGCTTGTACTTATGTTAGTGCTACTAAGCTTCCTTGTAGGAAGCGGTACAGCGGAAGGAATCATTCTGCTTGTTTCACGAAGTAAAGAAATTGCGGATAAACAACAGTTTATATACAGAATGTCCGTTTTTTTTATACTGTTGAGCTTTACTCATACAATACAGTGCATCTTGAAACATCCGGAAAGAGAGGGTTTCATCTCTATTATCTACTGCGGAACCATTGGTGGTTTCGTGGTTATGTACCTTGCAAGAAAGAAAGATGCGGATTAATAAAATCTGATCCTTTCAGATTTTAAAACCCCCAGCTCACGAATGTGCTGGGGGTTTTATCTCTATAATCTTTAGAAATCCATTCCACCCATTCCACCACCTGCCGGCATAGCAGGCTCTTCCTTCTTCGGAATATCGGTGACAGCAACTTCCAGCGTGAGGAACATGGCAGCAACGGAGACTGCGTTTTCAAGTGCTGCGCGTGAGACTTTCTTCGGATCAATCACCATGCCTTTCACGAGGTCTGTGTATTCACCCGTGAGAGCGTTGTATCCGAAGCCGTCTTTTCCTTCCTTCACTTTGCTCACCACAACATCACCGGCTACACCTGCATTTTCTGCGATATTCTTGGCAGGAGCCGTGAGAGAGTTCATCACGATCTGAATACCGATCTGCTCGTCTTTGTTGCTGGTCTTTTTAAGCAATGCTTCAAGTGTCGGCAATGCGCGGATGTACGCCGTTCCGCCTCCCGGGACGATTCCTTCCTCAGCAGCTGCACGTGTTGCGGAGAGAGCGTCTTCCACGCGGTGCTGCTTCTCTTTCTGTTCCACTTCTGTCGCGGCACCGACTTTGATGACAGCAACACCACCAGTGAGCTTTGCGAGGCGCTCCTGGAGTTTCTCGCGGTCGAAGTCTGACTTTGTGTAGTCGAGCTGTGCCTTGATTTCATTGATGCGCATTTCAATATCCGCTTTCTTTCCGCGGCCACCCACAATGAGTGTTGCATCTTTGCTCGCAACAACACGACGTGCTGTTCCAAGATCGGCAACCGTTGCATTCTCAAGCTTCAGACCGACTTCCTCGCTGATGACGCGACCGCCTGTGAGAGCGGCAATGTCTTTCAGGATTTCTTTGCGGCGATCACCGAATGCGGGAGCCTTCACAGCAAGAGCCACGAATGTGCCACGGAGTTTGTTCAGAATGAGGGTCGTGAGTGCTTCGCCTTCAATGTTTTCTGCAATGATCACGATTTCCTTCTTACCCTTCTGGGCAAGGCCCTCAAGAAGCGGCAGGATTTCCTGAATGGAGCTGATTTTTTTGTCGGTAATGAGAATGGATGCATTCTCAAATACAGCATCCATGCGAGCGGTATCAGTCACGAAATATGGCGAGATGTAGCCATTATCGAACTGCATACCTTCCACGAATTCTTTCTCAAGACCCAGTGTCTGACCCGCTTCCACAGTCACGACTCCGTCCTTTCCCACTTCGTCGATGACTTCTGCAATAGCCTTTCCGATTTCGCTGTCCTGTGCAGAAATTGTCGCAACGGCTTCGAACTCATCTTTCTTCGTCACATCTTTTTTCAATTTGCCGAGGAAATCTGTCACTGCGCCCGTCGCCATTTCCATACCACGCTTGATGAGAATCGGATTGGAACCGGAGCTTAAGTGCTTCATGCCTTCGTCCATCATTGCGTGTGCAAGAACGGTTGCGGTTGTGGTTCCGTCACCGGCAGCATCGTTTGTTTTCGTTGCCGCTTCCTTCACAAGCTGCGCGCCCATATTTTCAAACGGATCATCCAGTTCGATTTCTTTGGCGACTGTGACACCATCTTTCGTGACAGTCGGTCCGCCGTATTTCTTATCAATCACAACGTTGCGGCCCTTGGGACCCATGGTTGCGCGGACAGCAGCTGCGAGTTTGGTGACACCGCTCAGCACTTTCTGACGTGCCTGGTCACCGAAGAGAAGTTGTTTAGCCATATAATAGGTTATAGGTAATAGGAAATAGGAGAATAGGGATGCGTTATTTTACGAGACCAAGAATGGAATCAACGTGGAGGATTTTGACTTCGACATCTTTATTGTCTTTATCCTTGAGTTTGACGTCGTCACCGGCATATTTTCCGAAGAGGACCTTGTCGCCGACTTTCAGGTAATCGTGCGGATTTACATTGTCTTTGCCCATGCCGCCCTTTCCGAGTGCGAGCACAATACCTTCCTGGGGCTTTTCGCCTTTGGCCGTATCGGGAATCACAATGCCACTTGCTGTAACCTGTTCAGCCTCAATAGGCATGACAACGACACGATCTCCAAGAGGTTCAATCGAGACGGCTAATTTTGGAAGAGTTGCCATAGAAAATGTATGGGAAATGAAAGAAAAATGACTTGGTTAGCAGTCCCTATTTTAGAGTGATAATTTGGATCGTCAAGTAAGCGAGGTCTCCTCATAGAAATACAGCCCCCTTTCTCTGTCTTTTGAAAGAGATTTCTCTCGCAGCAGCACATTCATTTTATCCCGCACAACCGCAAAGAAGCGGCGGGGAATCCCTATGGCATCAATAATCTCATCCACACTACAGCCAGCGTCCCCGGACGAACGGACTCTGTGTACGATAAATTCCCGCAGATCATCAACCACTATCTGGATATGTTCAATGGTATCAGCGGATGCAAAACGGCGGACATCGGTCGGTCCGACAAAGCGGTGTATGGAAGAGGGCGCATTCATAAAAGGGCTTACTCTAGCAGAGCTGATCAAGCAGGACCATATGCTTCACCCAGCAGAAGATCTGTCAGCTTTTCATAAAAATGCCTGTAGTTTTTTCCCATAGAAAGCGGGGACAGTCCTACCTTCGCATTAAGTTCAATCAATCTCCAGTTCCCGCCTTTGCCGCGTGCAAAATCCGCAGAATAAATGCGGCGCGGATACCGGGACAGTTTTGCGTCGACTATCTTCATCATGTTCAAAGCTTCATCAGGAATGTCTCCAATCAATACCTCCGTCTCCTTTCCGCCGAGAGATACATTGGAAATACGCAATCCTTCCGCAGGCGTCCGGATGTAACTCACAACTACTTCGCCATTAATGCAGACCATCCGGAAATCGTGCATGCCGTCGACCAAACCCGGAATGCCATCGGAGGTATCCACAAATTCCTGAATGAGATACGGAAAATCTGTCACATGCTTTGCAATATCCTTTTTGGACTCAATAAAAATACCGCGTCCTTCGGCACCATCAATAGGTTTGGCAACGACGGTGTCTGTAGGAATTTTCTGCAGAACACCATCAAGTTCTGATGCTGCATGGGCAACAAAAGTGACAGGAACGAGATCCGGAAACATCTCTGCTGTAAGCTCTTTGTCGGAACAAACAGCATCAAATGCAGGATCATTGGCAAAACGCGTATTGGCATCGCCGACAAAATCTTCACCCTTGTCATACATCATATCCACGCTGATTGGCTCATCATGCAGCCGGAAATCATCATTCTCAAATGCCCAGTAGCGTGAAAATGTCATCCCTTCTCTGTACGTATCCAATCCGCGCACAATCACAAAACGGCCGCCTTTTTCTGCAATCATTGCCGCCAGGTCATGATAGGCGCTCCTGTATTCTTCTTTATTGAATGGATATCCATTGAAGTGCGGATCCGTAAAGTAGACAGCAATAGTTTTCATCCCCTGATTATACCTCTTTTCCGCACCAGGCACAGAAAATGACCGACTTAATGGAGCCCGACCAGAATCCGATTCCGCTTGTTTGCACAGAGACGTGAAAAGAGGACAATAACAGCATGGAACTCAATCAGCTCACTGCAGAAGAGGCACATGTCATAGAGGACAAAGGAACGGAACGTCCGTTCAGCGGGGAATACGATAACTTTTATGAAGCAGGAACGTATATCTGCAAACGCTGTAATGCAGAACTGTACCGCTCAACGGATAAATTTGATGCCGGCTGTGGCTGGCCCGCGTTTGATGATGCCATTCCCGGAGCTGTCAAAAGCATTCCCGACAGTGACGGCATGCGCACGGAAATTCAGTGTGCCAACTGCGGAGGACATTTGGGCCATGTGTTCCACGGAGAAAAAATTACCCCGAAAGACACGCGGCACTGTGTGAATTCACTGTCGATGCGGTTTATTCCGACTTTATAACCATCTATTTAATAATCACCTTCTTTTTTAAGAAGAGGGAGAATGGTATTTCCGATAAAACGCAGTTGTTGCTGATTGAAGGAAATAATTTCATGCGTAATAGGGGATTCGGCCATACTGAGTGATCCTTTCTTGATTTCAAATACTGTCGTCTGTTCGTCATCAATAGAAATGACTTGTGCCCGAAGGATGATCTGTACTAATTTTTTTCTGCTGTTTAAACAAACAGATACAACTATATGTACTTTGCCTGCAGCCAAAACATCTTCATCGAGCATTAAATCCGGAAAACCAAGGACAGTTGCCTCATCAGTCACATCGGCGCTGTACACGTTGAGCATCATAAATTTGAGGCATTAAAGCCAAAAAAATGACAAATGCAAGAAAAATGTACAGTGAGCCAGCTTGGCAGCGCCACGCGGCACGTAAAAACAACTGTCACTTCGCTTTGCGCGTTTTTACGTGGTGCCGATGGGGAGACTCGAACTCCCACAAGATTGCTCTTATACGCTCCTGAAGCGTACGCGTCTACCATTCCGCCACATCGGCCGATTCTGTGAAGTGCCTGCGCGCGTCTATCCGCGAGCCGGGGGATGATACCAAAACTTGGGCCATTGTACATTCATGTTCATTCGCCAGGTAAATTGGCCTATACTTTACGCCATGAATCGTTTGTCTGTCTCCCGCATCAGTGAGTGGTCTCTTCTCCTGCTTTTGTGCTTTTCCATCCTCTGGAGAGGGGGAAAGGGCCTGGAATCAACGTGGTTACTGGCAGGTGTCGCTGGCATTATGACGCTTCTGTATGCAGCAAAACGGTTCTTTGGGATTACGAGCGGCGATGCGGCAACAGGCGCCAAGAAGATTGATACACCGGTCTTTCTTTGGGCTATGGTGCTTGGTCTGATGTTTCTCAGCATTGCTAGCTACCTGCACTCATCCGTGCAGAATTACGGACTGGACACAGTCTTTCGGAATGTTTCCTTATCATTGATTTTCCTCTGGGTGATCCGCCAGAAAATTGATGGAACACAGGAGAGATTTTTCACTCGTTTTTTACAGGTGATTACCGCAACGGCAATCATTGCCGCTCTTATAGGAATCGCCGTCTATGTCTTCCAGCCCGTAAACCGTCTGGTTGGCACATTCTTTGATATCCGGTTCACAACAGACTATTGGCCGAATGCATGGGCTGATTTTGCGCTGCTTGCATGGCCGCTTGTTGTTCTGCAGCTCATTCGCACGGAAGCACTGAAGCTGCGTGCCGTCATCCTGTTGGGATTGGGAATGCTGATCGGTGCATTACTCCTGAGCTATTCGCGCGGCGCTCTTCTGGCATTTGTGGGACAGTGCATTCTGACAGTCCTCTCTATCGGCGCTCTTGGCATCAGTGATATCCGGTATAAGCGCATTCTCAAGAGTGCCGTATCGGGCATTATCGTACAGGCGGTGGTTGTCACAACGATCGCCGTTCTCCTCTTCCTCGGTGTGAACCAACTGCGATCACAGCTCTACCCGGTTCAGTCTGTTGCAGAAAAAATCACCTTTACCGCGTCCGAGGGGACATCATCCATCGACGAGCGCAGTCAGTTCTGGCAGCAGTCCTTCGAGCGTTCGTTTGATCATCCGTTCCTTGGATACGGTCCATACAGTTTCCGCTTCGTGCAGCCATCTTCCATGCAGCACGTCCTGGCAACATCGGACCACGCGCATAACGTTATTCTGAATACCGCACTGGATTTTGGATGGATTGTCGCGGTGTTGCTTGTCCTTATTGTACTCACGCCGGTGCTGTCATCTGCACGGATGCTTTTTGTGGACAGGCGTGAATGGTCACAGGAAAAAGACATGAATGCAGTCTTTCTTTTGGTTGCGGTCCTTGGCGTTGCTGCGCACAACATGATCGACTACAACTTCCAGTTTGTGGGCATCGCGCTTCCGTTCTGGCTGTGTCTGGGATTTTTGATGGTGCCGCGTGCACGGAAAGAATCCGTCGCAACATCGTTCATGTACTGGAAATTTTCCCGCTACCTCATCCGCGTCAAAATTTTTCTGGCTGTTCTCCTTCTGACTGCCGTGTTCGCGGAAGGTATAGGACTGGTCCTTTCGTCTTTCGGTCGTCATGCAGAAGCCAATGGGGAAACCGACACCGCTCTGCAGTGGTACGACCGTGCAAAGCATGAATGGTTCAGCCGTGATATGCATCTGAGCGAGGCACAGCTGTACCTCCAGAAAAACGATCCTGCATCCGCTCTGAACGCCCTCACTGTGTACATGACACAGAATGCTCTCGATGCCCGTGCATGGAAGCTGCGGGCCATGGCGCTCCTGCGCGATCAGGATATTTCGGGTGCAACTGCTGCTATTGAGAAAGCCTACGCAATCGGGAAATACACAGATCTCGGCATGCTGGATCTCCTCCTGCAGACCGCACGCGATCCGGAACAGAAAGCAACACTCCTCACCAGGAAACTGGAGTTCGATGCCATCTTCTCTGCCTATGCTGATGCCATTGAACAGAACACACACTTCATCGCGCTCTCGCAGAATGTCGAAGAACTCCTCTCCGTCGCACGTGAACTCTCACAGCTCTTTCCTATGGATGAAAGACGATACAAGCAGATAGCCCGCAGAGCTGCGGACCACGCACGCGAAGAACGCGAGAAATACACCGCTCAGGCAACAGGCATGTTGTGGTAAGATTTGCACATGCATCTACGCCCCATAGTTCTCGCGGTTCTTCTGCTAACAGTGTTGTCCGCCTGTTTTGCAAACACTCCCGTTACCGGTGACACAGAAAGCACTGCCTCCACTCCCACACTAACGGTAACGCCCAACAATCAGGCAAAAGACACCGAACATGGCGAGATGATGAACCTGGCAATCGGGGCGCTTACCGGTGCAAACGGGACATTGGCAAACGGCGTCGCGACTGCGTATGAGTTTGAAGATGGGTCCACCAATATTGGCGTACAGTTAAACATTGCGACCGCCAAAGAAGGCACGGTGTACGATGCCTGGCTCGAAGATGCTGCGGGCAAGCGTTTGCCCATTGGAACACTGGAGAATACTGCAGGCGATGTGCGTCATTACGCACGACTGACGACAAAAGCAGAGATCAAAACCTATAGAAATGTGGTGATTCTCCTGCGTCAAAAGAACGATGCGCCGGATCAGGGACAGGTGATTGCGACGGGTATACTGAAGGATAGTGCACGTTAAAAATGACACCTGAGAAGCCGCGAATCCACAAAGCATTGCCGATAGCCTTATAACACAAAAAGAACCCCATTATCGGGTTCATAGAGACGGCCGTCTCAGGGTCGATACCGTAGGGAGAGGGGATGATGGTCATTCGCCGGTGCGAATGTCGGTGGGCCTTTCACTTCACCTGCTCTTACCGAAGAGTCGGGAGGCTCATTACCATGCTCAATGTGAGGAAGGTAATGAACGCTACGTGCATAAGCACGAGCGGAAGTGAAGCAGCGCGATGCGTTGTGTACTTCACGTGTTTCATAGTAGGTCCCCGGAAGGGACTCGGGGAGTGTACGGAGACGGATTTTATTGTCCAGTGATGATTGACGCAGGAATGTGTTCTAATTATAACAACAATTTGTGTAACATTTTGCTTGATCTCACGTTTATCACCGGCATATTCGAGGAATAGCATTAGATCACATGTTCACAATTTTTGTACATCATCGTGTTTTGAGAGTGGGGGACTAGTATTGCTATATTTTAAATTTATTGTTTATTAATCATATTTTGTTCATAGAAGCAACAAAGACGCAGCACCCTAGCCTGAGCGAAATAAGTCTTGTAGTATCGCGCGCAGTCGGGACGTAGCTCAGTTGGCTAGAGCGTACGGTTCGGGACCGTAAGGCCGAAGGTTCAAGTCCTTTCGTCCCGACCATGAAGTAATAACATCTCTCTTTTCATGACGTCCTCATCTCATACCCTCGGCGACGATCTCGCGCGCATGCTCAAAGGCGGCGTCATTATGGATGTGGTGAATGCGGAGCAGGCAAAGATTGCGGAAGAAGCAGGAGCGTGTGCAGTGATGGCACTCGAACGTGTTCCATCCGATATCCGCCGCGACGGGGGAGTGGCACGCATGAGTGATCCGCGTCTGATCAAAGACATTCAGGCAGCAGTCTCTATTCCTGTTATGGCAAAAATCCGCATCGGTCACACCGCTGAGGCGCGCATTCTTGAATCACTCGGAGTGGATTTTATTGATGAGAGTGAAGTCCTTACGCCGGCCGATCCGTTTGACCATGTCGAGAAAAAAAGTTTTTCGATTCCGTTTGTCTGCGGCGCCACAAACCTCGGCGAGGCGCTGCGGCGTGTGAACGAAGGAGCAGCCATGATCCGTACAAAAGGGGAGGCGGGGACAGGGAACGTGATTGAGGCAGTCCGTCATCTGAAAATGATCCAGCGGGAAATGAAGAGCCTGCAAACCATGAATACCGACGGCCGCAAACAATTTGCAGAGACCGAAAGAATCCCGCTTGCACTCGTCGAGCGCATCCGCGATGAACAGCGCCTGCCTGTGGTGACATTCGTGGCCGGCGGCATTGCAACTCCGGCAGATGCAGCGCTCCTGATGGGACTCGGTGCAGAAGGCGTATTTGTGGGATCGGGTATTTTCAAATCAGAAAATCCTGCACAGACTGCTGCAGCTATTGTCCGTGCCACCATCAACTACACCGATAGCGCAATGCTCGCGACCCTTTCCGAGGGCCTCGGCAACCCGATGCCGGGACTGGAAATTTCCACATTGGAAACATCCATGCAGCAACGCGGATGGTAATTGTTTCTGTGCACACTGTATGAGTCAGGAGATTCCGGTCATCGGCATTCTCGCATTCCAGGGTGACGTCGCAGAACATGCTGCGATT
Source organism: Candidatus Peribacteria bacterium (assembly GCA_023038255.1). Classification (NCBI taxonomy): domain Bacteria; phylum Candidatus Peregrinibacteriota; class Candidatus Peribacteria; species Candidatus Peribacteria bacterium. The sequence goes on from CP082927.1 coordinate 642,126, forward strand.
TTTTTAAAGCTCGGGCACACCGCAACAGAAATCCGCACACGCACAGATCTGACGTCGATCACGCATCTCGTGATTCCAGGTGGAGAAAGCACCGTCATCGCGCGGTTTTTGCGGGAGACGGGGGTGGGGGAGGTGATCACACACAAAGTGTCTGATGGAACACTTGCCGTTTTTGGAACCTGCGCCGGTGCAATTCTTCTGGCAACAGCCGCAACCGGAAAGAATGCACCGACACCCCTTGGGCTGATCGACATCACGATTGAGCGCAATGCCTACGGAACACAGCGTGATAGTTTTGAAGCAGATATTGCGGTCACCGGCATTCCTGATGCTGTTCATGCAGCATTCATCCGCGCACCGCGCATTACACAGGTCGGTCAGGATGTGACGGTTCTTGCGTCTTATCAGAAGGAACCGGTGCTCGTACAATCAAAGCGCGTACTCGCAGGAACATTTCATCCGGAAGTCCGCGGCGATACTGCTCTCCATCACTTCTTTCTGTCTCTCTGATGTTAGAAATTCTGTCTCTCTCCACGCTCACGGCACTTGCAAAAAAAGGAACCGGCGTCACAGCACGGGAATTCCGGCAGGCGGTGCTGGAAGCAGTGAAGGACGGCAAGCTCACAAAAGAGGAAATCGATACACTCGAAAAGACACGGGAAGAATTGGGTCTGCCTCTTGAGGTGCTCGATGCCATCCGCGTACAGGCATATGTGACTGCATTCGAGACTGCAACAACAGATACCGACGTGACCGATGATGAATGGGATGAGCTCGAGCAGATTCAGGATTATCTGGGATTGAAGGACGCCGATATCGCAAAAACGAAAAAGCAGCTCTACCGAATGCGGGTCCTCAGTGAAATGCGCAAAGGCAACATGCCGATTATTGATATCCCGCGCATGCTTCTGCGCCCGCAGGAACGGGTCTACTGGTCAGAGGCCATGAATCTGCAGGCGGACGACTGGAAAGATAGCGGCAATCTCATTATCACCAATAAACGACTGGTATTTAAGGGCGGGAAGAAATCCATCAGTATCAACCTCGGCCAGGTTCTTGATGTCGACAATACCGGCCAGTTTTTACGCATTCATGCAAACAGGCACCCCTCTCTGCGACTAGAGTATGCCGATGAGGATAATGCGCCGATTCTGGACTCGATTCTGCTTTTTGTGCTTGAAAACGCTCAGAACGCCTAAATAGTACATCGCCAAAGTGTAAAAGAAATGCTACACTGGCACTTCATGGAAAAGGACACCCCTTCAGAGACCGGCAGTTTTCACGCACTCCCGATTGAGCCCAAGCTCCTGGCAGCTCTCGATCGCGAAAAATTCGTGACCCCGACGCCTATTCAGGCTTCCTGTATTCGGCCGGGCATTGAAGGAAAAGATATTATCGGTATTGCACAGACCGGAACCGGAAAGACATTGGCGTTTGGCATCCCGATGATCCAGCACCTCCTTGCAAGCAAAGGACACGGACTTGTGATTCTCCCGACCCGCGAACTCGCGCTCCAGGTAGATGAAACATTCCAGCGCGTCGCACGCTCCCTGGGACTCCGCACAGCGGTCCTGATTGGAGGAGCATCAATGAACCTGCAGCGCCAGATGATCCGCAACAAGCCGCATGTGGTGATCGCCACACCCGGTCGTTTGATCGATCACATGGAACACCGCACGATTACTCTTGCAACCGTAAACATGCTCGTCCTCGATGAAGCGGACCGCATGCTTGATATGGGATTCGCCCCGCAGATCAATCAGATCCTCGGTGCCGTATCCAAGGAACGTCAGACCATGCTCTTCTCGGCAACCATGCCGCACGAAATTGTAAAAATTGCGACAGCACACATGAAATTGCCGCTGCGCATTGAGGTCGCACCTGCAGGAACCGCTGCAGAACGCGTGCAACAGGAAGTATTTGTTGTCGCCCGTGGTGACAAGATGCGCCTGCTCGAACATTTGCTTGCGGAATACAAAGGATCAGTCCTCGTGTTCTCCCGCACAAAGTTCGGCGCAAAGAAAATCGCCCGCTCTGTAAACGTCATCGGACACCCGGCTGCAGAAATTCACAGCAACAGAAGCCTGGCACAGCGCCGCGAAGCACTCGACGGATTCAAATCCGGAAAGTACCGCGTGCTCATTGCAACAGATATTGCCGCTCGTGGCATTGATGTGACCGGTATCGAACTCGTCATCAACTACGACATGCCGGATGACGCAGAAGACTACGTCCACCGCATCGGTCGTACGGCCCGTGCAGGACGCGAAGGCAAAGCTATCAGCTTCGTGCAGCCGGATCAGCTCAATTCACTGCGCACCGTTGAACGTCTCATCCGTGGACAGATTCCGAAGGCCGCAATGCCGAAAGATCTGCCCCCGCCCCGCGCTCCTATTGCCGTCGAACGTGACGAAGAACGCCCACGGTACGATTCTCCGCGCTCTCCACGCACACCGCGATCATCAGCAGCCCGTCCACCATCGCGCGGACCGGCCCGCCCACCCCGTGAAGGGGGAGGCAGACGCGGCCCGCGTCGTGGGGGAAACCGCCGTTAATTATTTGCCGGTGCCGACTCCTTTCTGGTCCTTGTCGCCCAGGTCGGAAATACTTCCGAAGAAGGGGACACCTTTTTTGCCGGAATCTTCCCAGCGTTTCTTTTCTGCTTCTTTTTCAGCGAGCTTCTGCTCTTCAGTCTTTTCATCTGCCATAGACATGAGGGGGAGAAAATAGAATCAGATCAGAATCTGAAACATAGTGAGTCCTTACGGGTTCGGTGTATTGCCTCCAGGAAGGTCGACATCAACGTCGATTCCTGAATTACTTGCCGGCGCACCTGCATTCGGCAACTGCTTATAAAGAAGGAAACCGAGAGCAACGATGACCAGGATGGCTACAAGAGCCACGATCATGGTCGATGATGACGATTCGTTTTCTGCCATAGGGAAAAGGGGAAGGAAGTACGTATACAGATAAGACGCAGTGCCGGTCTCATCCTTACAGAATTGCCTGTCCGCTTTTTTGTTTTTCATTGCGTCGTGCTTTAAAACAGGTCCTCTGAGCTTTTATAACCATGAAAGACGAGTAGAATGTCAGATAAACTTTCCCCCTTCTTCATGGATGCTTCGATGTTTTTATCTGTACTGATAGCGGCCCTTTTAAATATGGTCGTCGGTTCCATCTGGTATGCCCCCAAAGTTTTCGGCAATATCTGGATGAAAGAAGTGGGGCTGAAAAAAGGGAAAATCACAAAGGATCACATGATCAGCGCCATGATCACATCGTTTCTGTGTTACCTGGTAACCGGCTACGTGTTGCTTCAGATGCCGCGCGCGTTCTCGGGAAGTCTGCAGGACATGCTTGCGAGCGTCATCGTCATATGGGTCGGCTTCATTGCTGCAGTCAGACTGTCACACTTTGCCTATGAACAGAAATCCTTCCGCCTGTTCTGGATAGTCTCCCTGCATGACCTCGCCGGACTTCTGGTGATGGGACTCGTCTTCTTCTATTGGAAATGATTCCCGCAGCAGGTACCAAAGCTCCCGATTTTTCGCTGCCGGATCAGAATGGCGAGATGCATCGTCTGAGTGATTTTCACGGACAATGGATCGTTCTCTATTTCTATCCGAAAGATGACACGCCGGGCTGTACAACCGAAGCCTGCGCCTTTCGCGATTCTGTCCACGAACTCACAAAAAGGAAAGTGAGCGTGATTGGTGTCAGTACCGATTCAGTTGCAAGTCATAAGAAATTTGCCGACAAATACGAACTGCCGTTTTTGTTACTTGCAGATACAGAGAAAACCGTCGTCGAGGCATACGGTGTGTGGGGACCAAAGAAAATGTACGGCAAAGAATATATGGGCATCCTGCGGACAACATTCCTGATTGATCCCACCGGAACCATCATCAACGTCTACGAGAACGTACAGCCGGACGGCCACGCATCGCAGATTCTCGCAGACAGAGACGCGGCATGACGCTGAATGCGTCTTGCGGTTTGGCCCCGTATTCGATAGTATGATTCTCTACTTTTTCGCTCTTCTATGCAGTTTTCAAAGCAGAATCTCTGGATTGCCTCCGGCGTGATCGGCGCCATTGTTGTGATCGTAGCCATCTTCGCTATCAGCGATGCGCTGACTCCTGCATTCAGCATCAGCAGTTCGTTTGAGGATAACGGGAACATTCCGGCTGCCTACACGTGCGATGGAGAGGGAATCAGTCCGTCTATCTCTTTTGAGAACGTTCCGGAAAACACGCGCAGTCTTGCTCTCTACATTTTTGACCAGGACGCACCAAAAGAAGGATTCACACACTGGGTCGTCTATAACATTCCGCCGCAGGTCACAGACATGCCGCAGGGTAAAGTTCCCGTCGATAGCGTCGAAGGCTTGAACTCCACACAGAAAGCAGGCTTCCAGCCCTTCTGTCCTCCGACCGGTACGCACCGCTATCTCTTCACCGCCTACGCACTCAGCAACACGTACACGTTCAAGAACATCGCAGATATCGACCAACTCAAAAAAGTCATGAAGTGGCAGGTGCTTGCGAAGGCGACACTCACCGGAAAAGTGACACGCCCCTAAAGAAGAATTGGAGGTGGATTTTTTTGGAAAAACGTATGATATGTCATGCATCGTTTGCTATGATCATCGTACATTTCCTTCCTCACTCCCATGAAATTTTCCTGGAAACTCATTATCCCTGCCATTCTGCTTCTTCTCGCAGCCTGGGTTTTTAGCAGTTACAACGGACTCGTTACGCAGAAGGAAAATGTCGATAACTCCTGGAGACAGGTAGAAACACAGTACCAGCGTCGTTTCGATCTCGTGCCAAACCTTGTCAGTACCGTCAAAGGTGCCGCGAATTTTGAACAGAGCACACTCACCGCTGTCACAGAAGCCCGCACACAGTGGCTCAATGCCGGTGGAAACCGCGAGGCCGGTGTTCTTGCTGCACAAAACCTTGATAGCGCATTGTCCCGTCTTCTTGTCTCTGTGGAAGCCTATCCGCAGTTGCAGGCCACACAGGCATACCGCGATCTCATGACACAGCTTGAGGGAACCGAAAACCGCATCGCAACCGCCCGGAAGGATTACAACGATGTTGTGCGCGACTATAACATCCGCGTCCGCACCTTCCCGGGAAATATTGTCGCATCATTCTTCGGATACGTACCCGAAGCAGGTTTCCAGAGCACACCTGGCGCAGAGACTGCTCCTTCCGTCCAATTTGATTAACACATGACTACCACCCGCCTGTCTCTTTTTGGTCTCGGTCTGTGTGCTCTTTTTCTGGTGAGCGCACCGGCACATGCATTTGAACTGCCGGAAAACGACGGATACGTCACCGATGCAGCCGGTATTTTTACACCGGAACAAAAGGACAGTCTGGAACAGAATCTGAAAGAGTATGACCAGAGCACAAGCAATCAGCTCGCTGTGCTGACCGTACAGTCATTGAGCGGCGCAGATATTGCCGAAGTCGCGCTTGAAGCAATGCGTACCTGGGGAGTTGGACAGAAAGACAAGAATAACGGAGCGTTGATGCTCATTGCGTATCAGGATAGAAGCATCTGGATTGCAACCGGGTACGGACTTGAAGGGGCACTGCCGGATCTGGTCGTAAAAGGGATTGTGGAAACCGATATCATTCCTGCATTCCGTGACGGCGAATACGCTGATGGCATTGAGTCTGCAGTGGAATCTATGAAGAAACACATCGGCGGCGAATACACCGCTGACCGGTACGCTGCAGAAGAATCCTCCGGCATGTTCCCGTGGATTCTGTTTTTAGTGTTTATAGGCTTTAACTGGCTGGCCGCAAGTTTTGCGAAGTCGAAGTCGTGGTGGGCAGGAGGCGTCGCTGGTGGTGTCCTTGGTATTGTTCTCACTGTGCTCTATGCATGGTGGCTGAGTATTCCGGTCCTCGTCGCACTCGGACTCTTCTTTGACTACATCGTCTCCAAGCACAGTCATCTCTTCAAAGGCGGCCGCGGCGGTCGCGGTGGCATGTGGGGTGGAGGAGGATTCGGTGGTAGCAGCGGGGGTGGGGGATTTGGGGGATTTGGCGGCGGCTCATCCGGAGGAGGTGGCGCGGGAGGAAAGTGGTGATAATGCTGGCATCCGGTACAGAGTTCCTTATCATGGTTGTATGATCACTCTTTCAACCTCACTCATTGCAGCTGCAGTTTTAAGCAGTGCACTCTCCGTCACACAGACACCAACGACGATAGGCTCCGTTCCTGTCGGCGGCAGCCGCATCCCCATGCTCACACTGACGTTGCAGGCTTCCTGCGCAGCACCGGTCAGCATCCGGACTCTCACCGTGCATCACAAGGGAATGGGGGCGACAGACGATATTGAACGAGTGTATTTACTTGAAGGGACAACCCGCATCAGCAGAGCCGCTGTCTTGCAGCGCACCACAGGGGAAGCGATTCTTCGTCCTTCCAAACTCACGATTGATGCCTGCACAACACGCACGCTCCAGGTTGCCATGGATCTCTCCGCAGACGCACACGCCGGCGCGGAACATAGCATTGTGCTCAACGGCGAAGACGATATTCAAAGCAACGGGGACGTCAGCGTGAAAACAGCAACATCTGCATCCGTCTCGGCGGCTCCCAAAAACGCAGGCAGCGTGACCTATACAGAAGTGCCGCTTGCCACCCGCAATGTCCTGTTTGGAAAAAACCGCAGCCTGCTTCGCTTTTCTCTGAAAGCAAACACTGTTGCACAAAGCGTGAACGCGATCACCTTCACCAACGACGGCTCTGCCCGCAATACCGATCTCCAGAACCTCGCACTCTACACATCCAATGGCCAGCAGATATCAGAAAGCGCGATCTCTCTGGACGATGACACGGTCCGCATTGTGTTTGATCCCGCGTTCACCATTGAGAAAAATGCGACACACCTCCTCACGCTCCGCGGTGATGTGACTGCATCCAAAAGACGGACGATAGACCTCAGCGTGAAAGAGCCGAGTGATATAGAAGCAGTACCCATGAAACGGGCTCGGTAAACTGGAAATGCCGCTCGTTTTCTGCCACACTGTCTTCCGGCCTTTCACCCATTCATGAACAGATTCTTCCCAGCGCTTTGCTCCGTCGTCTTTTTCGTCTCCTGCACCCGCGCAGGCGACCTGCCGCCCTCGCAAGTTTTACATAAAGCCGCGGAGGCGAGCCAGTCACTGGAATCTGCCGCTTTCGACGTGCGTGCTAGTTTTTCTGGAAAGACAGAACTGATTGATGGCAGTTGGGATGGCGACGCACACGCAACCGGCAGCCTCACCGATGGCGGCAAGCAGCTGCAATTTGCACTGCAGGTTGATGCAACAAAGCTCAATGAACAGAAGCAAAAAAGTACCGTGTCTCTCTCCAGTGACGTGATTGTCGCTGCAGAAAACGAAGTCTATTTGCGCTTAAACACCTTCACCATCGACCCTGCCAGTCAGCTTCTGCCACCGGAACTGCTCGCACAGATGATGAATCAGTGGTGGGTGATTCCCTCGGACAATGCAGACAGCCCTGCTGATCTTGCACCAGACCCGTCTCTTCTGAGAATGCAGGCAAGTGTGGTCACCGTGACAAACGATCATGGACTCACCACCATCGGTGATCACACGGCGTATGAATACGACATCACCATTGATCCGCAGAAAATGAGAGACTACCTGACTGAAGTATCCCGCGTCTCCGGACAGGAAGCGACCGCCGACATGGATGCGCTCTCCGATCTGCAGGCAAACGGAACCATCTGGATTGATGCAGACACCTTCCAGATCCACCGCATCTCGTGGACTATTTCTTCGACCAATGCCGCACAGCCGCAGGATGTTGAGCTCACGGTTGATATCAGCAAGCATAACATTCCTGTCACGTTCACACTTCCCACAGACGCCGCACCGTTCCCGGGAGCGGGTCTGACGACTATGTCCGGTTCCGTTTCACCTTCTTCCCGCTGATTCTATGGCAGAGACACCCGTGTCCGTCGATGGCCTCACTCCACAGCCCGTTGAGCCGTTGCCTCCGACACCTCCGTCCGCCCCCACTCCTGCGCCACAGCAAATGTCTGATGCAGCAAAGAAGATCGAGAAAATGCTGCTGATGGGTGCCGGTATTGCCTATGCCCTCTACATTCTGTGGTCGTTCGCGCTCATGGCCATCCTGCCGTCGTCTGACCAGGCCATGCGTTCTTTGGTGCTCGTTGGACTGCTGAGTATGGCGATCGGTGGTTTCGTCTTCGTGATTGCAGGAGCCGCGCTCCTCATGCGCATTGCGCAGTCTCACGTTGTGGGAAACACCCGCCAGAACGCCCTCATCCGTCTGGTGATTTTTGTCATTCCAGGATTAATCCTGAGTGCGTTCACCGCCTTCATGATTTCCCGCGAACCGGGCATCAGTATTGATATCACCAAGCCCACCACCAGCCAGGAAATGGTCGCACCGGTCTCCATGAACTTCAGTGTCGAAAAAGCTGTCGCTGTCCTTGCCACCCGTGGATTCAGACCTGTGACATACAAATGGGACTTAAACGGCGACCGCAAAGCGGATCAGGAAACTGTTGTCCCGACTCTCACCGCGACCTATGACCGCGAAGGTGCCTACACACTATCTGTAACCATGACCGCCGCAGACGGCAGCACGCGCACAGCAGGAAGGCGCTTCACCATCCTCACGGCAGTCTTTGGGGTCTCCCCGTCTATTCCCATTGTCGAAAAACCGGTGGTCTTCAGTATTGCCTCCCTCGTGAAAGATCCGACCGGACTTGCAAACGTGCAGTGGGATTTTGAGAGTGATGGCAAAGTCGACTCCGAAGGAAAAACACTCCAGGCAACCTACACGTATTTCAAAACAGGCACCTACACCGTCACCGTTCTCATTGAGCTTGTGAATAAAACGCAGGCCACCTACAAGCGCACCATTACTGTGCAGGAACCGCAGCCATTGCCGTTCCCGGTCACACTGGAACACGAACCGTCTCTTTTGATTGGTTCTCCGCCTTTTGCAGCCCTCTTCAGTATTCAGACCACCACCCCCGTCGCAGATGTACAGTGGGATTTTGGGGATGGCCAGCAGGGAAGCGGCATGCGCGTCGCACACACGTTCTCTGAAAATGGAAACTACGCCATTGAAGCAAAAGTCCGCTCCGAAAGCGGCGCTGTTGCCACTCTCAACACAGCTGTGCAGGTCGTGGATCAGCTCAGTCTTCCGGATCTCTCGTTTGAAGGATCACCAAAACCACAGGGCGATACCATTCAGGGCGAAGTGCCGCTCACATTGAATCTCACCCCCAGTACGAAAACCGCGTTTGTGGAATTCAACTGGGAAGCACCGGATGCGACCGAAGTCGGTTCTACAAAGACGAATCTCCAGGCCATTTACCGCCGTGATGGCACGTACACGCTCACACTCGTCGCACAGGATCTGAATAATCACGTCCTGCGTAAAACATTCAAAGTGATTGCCAAGCAGCCCTCTGCACTCGTCTCGATCGCCATGAATCCGGAGACTGGCCTTGCTCCGCTCAAAGTAAGTTTCGATGCATCGGAAACAAGCATCCCCGGAGACGACGTAACGGGATTCATCTGGAACTTTGGAGATGGCACGCCGGAAGTCACGCAAGGCGCCAGAGTCACGCACACCTACACCATTCCAAAGACTTATACGATCGGCCTCACAGTCCAGACCGCCGCCGGTAAATCCCACCGCGCAACGTCGTCACTCGTTGTCCGTGCTCCTGTCTTGCTTGCATGTATGACACGCAGCAAAGAGAACATTCAAGCAGGCAGCTCCGTCCAGTTCTACTCAGCCTGTACCACGGGCTCCCCGAAAAACTACCTCTGGGACTTTGGAGACGGCGCACAGTCATCCGATGCCAACCCCGTTCACCTCTACGCCGAACCCGGTGACTACACCGTAAAATTGATTATTGATGACGGAGCCGGTCACGAAAACTCGACTTCTACCTCTCTCACCGTTCTCCCATGAAACAGAAGCAAATTGTCCGTGTTGTTGCCGTCCTTGGCCTACTCGCCATTGTGTTAAGTGCTATTTTGCCGGCATTCGCCTAAATGATGGGTTATGAGTTATGGGTAATGGGTTATGGGGACGACGATGAAGTGCTCTAATCTCTGGCAAAATGAGGCCAAAATCTATAGTCTCCTCCCATGCGTCACGGCTTCATTTTGATCGATAAACCAGTCGGCCCCACCAGCCACGATATTGTGCAAACCGTGCGCAATGTTTTGCATGAATCCAAAGCAGGACACCTGGGCACCCTCGACCCGGCAGCCTCTGGTCTGATGGTCGTGGCAGTCGGTGCAAAGGCACTCAAGGTGATTGAATTTTTCAATCACCTCACCAAAGAATACGAAGCAACGGTCACCTTCGGCGCCGTCAGCAGCACCTACGACCGCGAAGGCAGCATCGAAAAATATCCCATCAAACCCGGCGTCCCGGAACCGGACCACATTGCCGTCCGCCGCATGATTGAAGAGCGTTTCGTTGGGCGTATATCGCAAACTCCTCCCGCACACTCCGCGGTCCATGTAGACGGTCAGCGCGCATACGATCTCGCACGGCAGGGGATCGAGGTGCAGATGCCCAAGCGCGAGGTGGAAATCTCCGCGTGCGATATTGTCTCCTACACCTACCCATCACTCGTCCTGCGCGTTGCCTGTGGCTCCGGTACGTACATCCGCTCCCTCGCACATGACCTGGGACAGTTACTCCGGGTCGGTGGGTACCTGGAAGCGTTGCGCCGGACGAAAGTAGGGAACTGGGACGTGAAGCAGGCCGTCAAACCCGACGCAGCCGTCTGGTCCGATGTCATCCCGCTGAAAGACATTCTGAAAGATTTTGTGTCAGTTGAATTGGACACAGAGCAGGCTGCGGCCATCTCCCTCGGAAAGAAAATCCCCCTCATCATCCAGCCAAACACCGTCGCCTGGTCCGAAGGCCTCCCCATAGCCATTCTGGTTCCTTCTAGTGATAATCCGGAAACGGCGCATGCGCGGAAGGTTCTCTAAAGAAGCTTTGCGCAGAACAGGTCTTTTGCTATCCTATCGCGGTCCGATCATTGGATCGGCATTCGTTTTCAAGTTTACATACCCTACTTCGCTCTCTGGAGCTTCGCGGGGCGCGTGGATCGGTAGCTCAGTCGGTAGAGCAGTTGCCTCTTAAGCAATTGGTCGCGGGTTCAAGTCCCGCCCGGTCCACCAGAAAAATTTTATTATAGTCTTACTATTTTTGTTTCATCTACATTTTTGATAGATGTAATATTAATTTCACTAGGAACAAAAATCATTGCTCTAGCTCTTTTTTGTGCAAAAAATTTCCTAATCAAATCTGGCCTATACTCAATAACTGTTTGCAAAATTATTAGATACGGAGGAAGGTCTTTTATTCTTACACCCTTTCCATTACTAGTTGCTTCCACGATCATTAATTTCATTTGATCAGGTGAAAGATTTAATGCTTTTAGTAATGTCTGAATATTTTTTGTTAAACCTATTATATTCTCTGTTAAATCTTCTTTTAGCCATAATTCTTCAAGAATTTCTTTTAAAGAGAGTAAATCTTGAATTTCATCATTTTTCTTGTGCAATTCAGGAGAAGCGGCAATTTTATCGATTTCCTTAATTGACACTTCTGCATGTTCAAGCATGGCTTTAATTTGATAAGCAACTCTTGCCTTCGGCCAGCTAATATCATCAGTTTTATAAGTCAAATCATGAGTAGCAATTGTCCATGCATGTTGAAGATAAGTTTTTATCTGCAATTCAAAAATAATGTCATCTATAGGATCAGGACGTAAAGAAGGATTTTTTTTTATTTTAAGATATAACCTCAAATCATCAAAAATAAAAGAGCTTGGGGCTTTCTTTGTAAAATCTCTCTTTTCTGGGCGTTGATGTTGAATTTCAAACTTTTCACAAACTTTTTCAATAGCCTCATCTATTTCAGATGAATTTCTTACAACAAGTGTACAAGCAAAAAAATCTTCCAAGCTTCTAGGATCTCCACCCCAAATGGATTCAACTTTAAGTGCAAAACTTTCAATCTTTTTTTGCCTACCTTCATAATGCCACTCTTTTTTACTCAATCCCTGCAAAAGAGCTCTAACTTTTTTTTCAAGCTGGATATTGCCTTCGACCTGCTGTTGATATGCATTTCTTAAAGATGCAGTAATTTTCATATTAATCTAATAAGGCACTTTTTAAGGCATCATATCTTGCTTTTCGTTGCTTGAAATCAGTGCTTGCACCACTTGTATTTACAAAATATTCATAAGCATTCTTATATGACGCGTCATGTGTTGCCAAAAAAGAATCAGCATCTTCTTCATTTTTAAATTCACTTACTTTATCTAGGAATTTTAAATAATTCTCCGCAATAACAGTATGATCTTCTGTAATATTATTGAGAGTTAATACAGCCCAGAGCGTATAAAGATTGTAACCAGTCTTTATAAAATCAATACAACGATCATTTGAGTCAACCATATCTTCAATAATAGATTTAATTGAAGATTTTTTTTCTTGATATGCTTCTTCATCAAATTCAATTCCTTCAATTGAATCAAGTTCGGAATAACGTTTATCTAAATAATCTTGATTAAAGCCTTCAATTTTATTATCAATAGTAATTAATAATAATTCAGACACCAATTGAACATCTCGCATTCTTCTAATATTTGCTTTGGTACTTAGTTTAATTTTTTCCCAAAAAGGAGCTAATGCTTCAGTTTCAGCTTCTTTTATAAACCACCCTTCATATCTTGCATGCCTTAATTCCTGCTCAACAAGCTTACGAGCATTTCTATTAACACGATCAAAAACCTCATTTACTTCTTCGCCTGATGGAATATCTATATAATCAACTAATACAACGTAATCCCAAAATATTTTCTTATATTTTGAATCTAACTCACTGAACTTTTTACCATTTAAATTTGTGTCTCCAAAGTCTCTATCAATTGCTATTTCATCTTTAGTAAACATTATTATTGTTTGAATACGTTGCTTACCGTCAACAACATTATATGTTGCAGAACCATTATCATCTTTATCTTGATGAAGAAAGATGGGAGGAAATGGATAATTTCTAAAAATAGTATCCAAAAGAAATTTCCTATCTTTTGCAGTCCATACACTACGTCTCTGATAAGGGGGGTCGAGATTAAGTTTATTAAAATTAGACTGGTCTAAAAACCAAGAAATATCGTGTAATGTAGGTCTGCGTTCCATGCGTACAGTTTACCTAACTTTTATTTTTTTCAAATAGTTAAATAATGGTGATTTAGCAATTTCTCAAATAACAGCACACAATGTACAATTGTGAACAATGATAGTTACAGCGCAAATAGGAAAATCAAAGGCTATTAAGCTTCCAAAATCGATTTTATACCAGGTAGAAGCTCTTAGAATTAGAGCTGCACTTGAAACAACTTCTGAAAAAAAATCTAGTCTAGGTCAATTTTTTACACCAGCACCAATTGCTCATTTATTAGCTTCAATGTTCGAATTTAACAAATCCCATCTTTCCTTACTAGATGCAGGTGCAGGTGTTGGAAATCTTTCTATAGCTTGTATTCAAGAAATATGTAAAAGATCTTCCAAAACCAAGAGTATAAAACTAACTGCCTTTGAAGTTGATACAGAACTTTTAGCTTATTTAGAAGAAACATATAAAATTTGCGCCCTTCTATGTAAAAATCAAGGAATTAAATTTGAATATGAAATAATTAACTCAGATTTTATAAAAGATAGTGTTCAGAAATTACAACAGTCATCCGAGCAGCAATTATTTGACTGTGTAGTAATGAATCCTCCGTATAAGAAAATACATAGTCAGTCAGATATACGATTTTTACTGAGAGAAGTAGGAATCGAAACAGGGAATTTATACGCAGGATTCTTAGCAGTTGCTATGAAATTATTAAAGGCTGATGGTCAAATGGTTGCGATTACACCAAGAAGTTTTTGCAATGGTCCATATTTCCGTCCTTTCAGAGAATTATTTTTGAAAAAGATGGCATTATCGAAAATTCACATTTTCGAATCTCGTAAAGATGCATTTAAAGAAGATGCAGTACTACAAGAAAATATTATATTTAGCGCATTTAAAAACAGAGAGATTCCCTTTGTTCAAATTAGTTCGAGTAATAAATCAGTTGACGCAATCAACTCATCAAGAGAAATACCTTACTCAAAGGTAATTAATCCAAATGATCCTGAAATGTTTATACATATAATACCGAACGAAATTGGTGATTGGGCTTCAAAAAATATGAACTACTTTAATTCCTCTTTATCAAATTTAGGACTTAAAGTATCAACAGGAAAAGTTGTGGATTTCCGTGCAAAAGAATTTTTAAGAGGTATGCCTGAATCAGATACAGTTCCTCTAATTTTTCCAACTCATTTTAGTGAAGGAAAAATACATTGGCCAAAAATGAATTCTAAAAAGCCGAATGCAATTATTCGAAATATCAATACTGAACCTTCATTGATTAGCAATGAGAGATATGTGATCGTAAAACGTTTTTCTTCAAAAGAAGAAAAGCGCCGAATCGTTGCGGTCATTTATGAACCATCTTTTACGAAAGCTGACCTAATTGGTTTTGAAAACCATTTAAATTATTTCCATATGAATGGAGTAGGTTTGGACGAGAATTTAGCTAAAGGAATATTTGTATTTCTTAATTCAACTCTAGTTGATACTTATTTCCGACTTTTTAACGGTCATACACAAGTTAATGCCACTGATCTAAACAGCATTAAATACCCATCATTAGAAGAACTTAGAACTCTAGGTAAAAAAACTCCATTCCCTATATCCCAAGAAACAATTGATGCTCTCGTGCAAAAAGAGTTACTTAACAAGAAAATTGCGCTACTATAAACGAGCCCTATAGCTCAAATGAAACATATTCAAGAAGCACTGGCTATACTCGAACAGCTAGAATTACCTAGAGAGCAGCAGAATGAACGTTCTGCTTTAACTTTATTAGCATTGCTTGATATAAAGCCAAAAAATTCATGGGATGAAGCGAATAATCCATTGTGCGGCATTACTCCAATGATGGAATTCTTTGCTAAATATTACAAAAAAAAATATAAGCCAAACACTAGAGAAACTGTGAGAAGACAGAGTGTTCATCAATTTATTGAAGCTGGCTTAATCACTGCAAATCCAGACAAGCCTGATCGGCCAGTAAATAGTCCTAAAGCAGTGTATCAGATTGATCCAACAGTTCTTGAGCTTCTTAAAACTTATGGAACAAAAGAGTGGGGAAATAATCTAACTGTATATCTAAGCATCATTGAAACATTGAAAAAACGTTACGCACGAGAGAGAAAGATGAATCGCATCCCAGTAAAACTTGCAGCCGGAAAAACAATAACTCTATCTCCAGGTGGGCAAAATATTTTAGTTAAGCAAATAATTGAAGAATTTGCATCTATTTATACACCAAATGGCAAACTAGTTTATGTTGGTGATACTGAAGAAAAATTTGCTTATTATGATGAAAAGTTGATTGCAAACTTAAACATTACAGTTGAATCGCACGGTAAAATGCCAGATGTTATTTTGTATCACGTTGAAAAAAATTGGCTTATTCTTATTGAAGCTGTTACATCACATGGACCTGTAGATGGAAAAAGAAGAGATGAATTGAAGCGATTATTTAGCTCCTCAAAAGCTGGTTTAGTTTTTGTAACTTCATTTTTAACCCGTAAAGCCATGGTTAAATATTTGAGTAATATTTCTTGGGAATCTGAAGTATGGATTGCAGAAGAACCTACACATTTAATTCACTTTAATGGTGATAGGTTTTTAGGACCATATACAAATTGACATACGGATCACCCCTCCACCTCCTCCTGAATCCCCTTAATAATCTCCTGCACCCGCTTCGTCGCAGCTTCTTTCTCTTCCGCACTCAACTTTGCCGTCACCGGACCAATCACTTCCTGCGCCTTTGTATCGCCAAGGATTCCCGCAACCGTGAACCACGAATACGCTTCCATGTTGTTCAGGGCTGCACCTTCTCCTTTCGCATACATGACGCCAAGGTTGAACGCAGCATCGGCAAAGCCTTTCTCTGCAGAGGACTTGAAGTAGTTCATTGCGCGCTTCATGTCGATGGTGACGCCTTCGCCGCGGTAAAACATGACGCCGAGGTTATATTCCGCACGGTCGCTACCGTTTTTTGCGGCTTTGTCGAACCACTGGCGGGCTTTTGCGTAGTCCTGGGGGAGATCGAGTCCGTCGTAGTAGGAAATACCAAGGTTGAACTGGGAGCGCAGGTCGCCTTGTGCGGCTGCTTTCTCCAGCCACTGCACACCTTTGGCCATATCTTTCGGTACTTCAATTCCTTCCATGTACATGCTTCCCACTTCAAACTGCGCATCAGCATTGCCTGCGTCTGCGAGTGCCATCAGCATTTCTTTCGTCATCACCTGACCGGTGCCGGTTGCAGTATCGATCGTCGCACCCGTGCCGGTGTTTGTGCCGCTACCCGTTTGTGGGTCGGTCACAGAACCTGAACAGGCTGCGAGAAAAAGGCTAAGGACGAGGCTGAGGGTGAGTGTGGAACGCATGCAGCCAGTCTAGCAACATGCATCTACAGGCACAACAATCAGAGATCGTTTGCAACCACGAGCGTGCCTCCAGTGGAGACAAGAGCGTGCAGGAGGGTGGTACCCGGGGTGTTTTCGTACTTCTTGAAGACGAAGCGGGGGATACCCTTGTGGTAGGTTGCAACGAGAGGTTTTACTTCCTGACGACCGTCGGTGTGTGTGACGGTGCGCACCCATCCCACCTGATCGTGTCCGAGGGGCTTGAGTTCACTGGCGCGAGGCTTCGTGTTGTAGAAGTACGGGCCATCGAGAGAGACGGTGCGGTTATCGCTGATGCCGTAGACCTGCACAGTTACGTCGTCAATGTCATGAATGTAGGCCTGAATGAGCAGGTACCCTTCGGTGTCGTTTCTGAAGCGCATGTCGTGGACACCAGGGAAGATAGTGGCATCGAGTCCGGCACCATACGGTTCGTAGTGGTCGACCCACATACTGTGGTTGCGCTTTTCAACAATCGGAAATCCTGCGAGGAGTGCTGCACGGAAGACCGTGGTAGCAGCCTGACAGATACCGGCACCAGGAGTGAGGGCAGCGCCACCACCGAAGAGGCCAAGACCTTCTCTCCAGCCTTTATCCAGCGTGACAGGGCCACCGAGAGTATCCACAAACGAGAAGACTTCTCCCGGCTTCACCACAATGTTATTTATGCGTTCATCAATAGCCTTGTGCACGTTCCAGACGCGCTCTTCCGGAGAGTTCGAAAAGTCGGAGCGGCCGGATGCAAGCAGTGTGAGGGACTGCTCTTTTCCATCGAGGGCGACAATCACGTCAGCCTTTTTGAAGGCGACGTTTACTTCGACGTTGTCGTATCCATTCTCCAGAGCATTCGCCACAACGCGGCTCATGGAATTGCTGTCGTATGCAAATCCATTATGTGCGACAGGAGCATCCACCGCGCGGGAGACTTTCTGCTTGTCCTGCGTGACAGCTGTCACTTTGGTCGAGACATGCTGGCGCTGGTTTTCAAATATTCCTTTTGCAATATACGAAGAGAGAAGAGCTTTATCGACCGTGAAGGATGCGGAAGACCACTGCACATCAAGTGTGATCAGTTCCGGATGATTCTTGAGAGAGACTGTCCATTCCGTTTTTTCTGCACTCGATGCTGAGTCAGATACTTTCACCGTGACAGACCGTGTCTGCAATACCTCGCGCTGTTCAAGCGCACGGACGAGCGTTGCAACACCCGGGACCATACCGCCACTCGCAGAGAGTCTCTTCTGGAGGTTCTGCGCTTCGTTCAGAAGGGCGCTGGATCCGGTGTAGGCCTCGCAGTCACCGCAGTCTGCAACCGACCCTGTAGGGGCACTGGGCGCAGCCTCGTGAACGCTGTCGCGGACGACGGACTGAAGGAGGTAGATATTTGACAGAACTAACAATAAGGCGATTCCTGATAATGTGCCTAGAGAAGCTCCGTTAAGGAATTTGGTGTATTTGTGTATCATTTGATTGTATTATACTACATTTTTCTAAATATTGCAAATATAAAGATACATGACGAAATAACACTTCGTTTTTCTACAAAAAAGAGGACCCGAAGGCCCTCTTTTTACAGTCGATAGGGGAGTGCTTAACGCAGCTTGCGGCGCTGGAGCTTCATACCGGCGAATGCAAGGGGAGCGGTCGCAACCATGAAGAGAAGATCCATAGCGGCACCAGTAGCCGGAAGGTTTCCGACAACGGATGTGGTGGTGGAAACAGTCACTTTCTCGTTGAGAGTGGCGTTACCAACGTCCTTTCCGCTGAGCGTTGCAACGCTGTTGATAGCGGTACCGTTCTTCAGGTTGTTTGAGACGCGGACTGTGTACGACGTTCTCCATGTCTCACCGGACTGAAGGACCGGGAGAGTCCACTGGATGATACCGTTTCCAATGATCTTGCCTTCTCCAGCGTCGACGATCGTGACGAGAGCCGGGTCAAAACGCTCGGTAATGACTGCATCGCGGACCGTGTTCAAAAGAACGTTCTGGACAAGGAAGGTGTAGCGGATAGTGCCACCCGGGACGACGTCACCGGAGTCTGCGGTCTTGCGGAAGAGAACACTCTTGGCGTTCGCAGAAGACGTGCGGGACGAGTGATTGTCGCGGGAGCTGATGGTTGTAATGCCATTGCGTTCCGTTGCGACCATGAAGGTCGGATCACCGTGCAAATCGCGGGAAAGGGTCGTATCTGTAGCGGTATAGGTACCTGCGCGGGCAATCACACGGGCTGCGGTGTACGGAGCCTGGCGCTTGCGCATGTCTGCATTGAAGGTGAAGGTCTTCTGTTCGTTCGGCTCAAAGTAGACGTCTCTCCAGGTAATAACCGGGTAGGAGATGTTTGCAGCAGGGGAGATAGAGTCGACAGAGTTGAGGGATGTGACGTTTGCGGTCACATCTGTGCGGGCTGCAGATGCAGAGGTGTTGCGCACAGTCACAACGTAGTGCTGTGTTTCACCCGGATAGACCAATTCAAGGTTATCCGTCACATGTACGCGGAATGTGCTGTCTGGGAGGCGTCCGGTCACGGTGGTGACATCAGAAGCCTGGAGGTTGGAGGACTGAGCAACAGCGTGGAGCTCTGTGTTTACAGAGATATTGGTCTTCAGCTTCACAGAAATGGTGAAGATCTGCTTTTCCCCCTGGCTCACAGCCACTTTGTCCCAAATGACGCGGTTTCCTGCGACACGGCCATCACGGTCCGGATACACAGTGTCAGCCTCGCTCGGAAGCGTGACAACCAGGTCAGAATAGCCAACAGGTCCTGCATGGCGGGTCAGAGTGACCACGTAGAGGATTGTTGCACCCGGGGCTACAGTCACCTTTCCATCAGTGATGGAGATGGTTGTATAACCGGAAGAAGAACTAGAATCGGCCAACGCGACCGTTGTACCGGCGATCATGCTCAGAAGAGCAAATGCGGACAGCGTCCGGCGGAGGAAGGAGAACTTTTCCACGGGTGGTTGGGGGGATTAATAAGAAAGGAGGAGTATTAAACCATGGTTTATAATAGATGTAAAGCATTTTCTTATAATCTGTCAAATAGGCGTATAAATGCCCTATATCTATTTTATACCGGCATCCCCGTCACAAAAGCGCAGCAAAGAGAGGCTATTTATGGTATAATGGTCGGATCTATCCGAAGCCAAATTCAGACAAGAGGTTCAGACCTCTTCTTTGTTGAGAGAGCATTTGCTATAGTCCCCGCACCACGATTTTGCGACCTTTGGCCAGGTAGCTCAGTGGTAGAGCACTCGCCTGAAGAGCGAGGTGTCGCCAGTTCGATCCTGGCCCTGGCCACCATTTCCTATCAATGCGTTAGAATAGATCACTTTTTCACGAATTCGTAGAATAGTGATCATTTTTGTAAGTCACGCCGGAAGCCCCCGTCATCACTACTGCAATCGTGCACGATTGTTCCTTACTTACTTCTTTTCCCCCACGTTCTATGAAAAAGAATCAGAACGACAGGCAGCAGCAGGATGCTCAGACAAGTAGTAATAGAGACGATATGCAGAATGACACGGCACGACAAGGATCCACCGATACGGATCGCGATATTGATACCACACGGAGCGGTAATCGGTGAAAGAGGGGGTTTCTGGGCGGGCTGAAGCCCGCCCTTTTTGGTATTTAGAGATGTTCGTCCACGCGGACCTTTCCTATATAGACATGACGGTCCGCATCCTCCTCATTCTCTTTCTTGAGGTGCTGCTTGAGTGCGCGCAGGAATCCGATGCGGTCCAGCACATCGCGGAAGCGCTCAACGGCGCCGGCTGAATCAAAGTTGGTCATGGCAGTAAACTGCTCCAGGCGCTTACCGGTCACATAAATGTGTCCGTCTTCTTTCTTTTCAATACGGTACGCACCCATTTTGATCGATGCCTCCTGAGGCTTGAGAATAGGCAGGGCAGATGCCTTTTCTTCGGCAATGTCGTCTGCAAGCTGGGCGCGCTTCTCACGTTCTTCCAGGACAAGCGGCAGAAGCTTCGTCACGAGCTCATCTGTGTTTCCTTTCGTGGCAGAGGAAATGCTCATGTAAATATCGATGCCGTTCTTCTTCAGTTCTTTCTCAATGGCAGCGGTATCGCCACCAATAAGGTCGGTTTTATTGAGCAGAACGAGCTCACGCTTCGTATCGAGCGTCTCGGAATAAGCATGCAGTTCTTTGCGGATGGCATGATAGTCATCAATCAGTTTCTGCACATTCACCTTGTTTCCTTCTTCAAGCGCACGTTCGATATCCAGCAGATGCAGAAGCACTCCGCAGCGTTCGACGTGCTTGAGGAATTTATCACCAAGGCCTTTGCCCTCGCTGGCGCCTTCAATCAGTCCCGGAATATCGCAGACCACAAACGAGCGTCCGCCCTGGGAACTCGAAGATGAGCCGATAGTGACCACACCGAGGTTTGGCACAAGCGTGGTAAACGGATACGCAGCAATTTTCGGACGTGCAGCACTAATAACGGAGATGAGAGTCGACTTTCCAACGCTCGGGTATCCGATGATTCCCACATCTGCCACCAGTTTCAGTTCCAGAATCATAAAACGATGCTCACCGGGCTCACCGAGTTCTGCAAAATCCGGACGCTGACGTGTGGAGCTCAGGAAGTGGCCGTTTCCAAATCCGCCGCGCCCACCGGCTGCAGCGACGAGTTGATCGCCCACCACACGCAAATCTCCAATGAGGATGCGCTTGGTTGGGTCCGTAGGATCGACTTCTGAGACGGTTGTTCCCGGTGGAACAGCGAGAATCAAATCCTCTGCCGCCTTTCCTGCTTTATGTGCCCCGCGTCCGAAGCCGCCTTTTTCCGCTTCAAACCGTTTACGGGATGCGAAATCGCTGAGTGTATCTGTGTTCGAATCCGCCACAAACACCACATTGCCGCCGCGCCCGCCGTTTCCACCGTCCGGTCCGCCTTTGGGCACGTACTTTTCACGGCGCCAGCTGACACAGCCGTCACCACCATCACCGCCGGAGACTTCGATTTTTGCTTCGTCTAAAAACATAGGGGCAGTATAGCGTATTTTTCTCTTTCCGCTCTGTCTTTTGACAGATTCTTAAAAATGTCTACCATTCAACTATGAACGAACCAAACAACTATCGGGGGGAGTCTCCTGAAGAAATGGAGCAACAAATCAGGGAGCCTGCTGTGGATAAACTGATTGAATGTCTCCTGCAGGAACGGGACAGCAATTACAGAGGAATCAATATTAGTATTAATGGTGAAAGACTCTTTCCTGGACGGGACTGGTCGGAGAATTAAAGAGAAAGATATTGACCCTGCAAATTTATCACTCTAAAATCCCGAGTGATAAATTTCCTCATTTACCCCCTAGATTATGAGCAAGATCATTGGAATTGACCTTGGTACCACCAACTCCTGCGTCGCGGTTATTGAAGGCGGTGAGCCGGTCGTGATCCCGAATGCCGAAGGAAACCGCACGACCCCGTCTGTCGTTGCCTTCAAGGACAACGAAGTCCTTGTCGGAGTATCCGCCAAGCGCCAGGCTGTCACGAACCCGAAAAACACGATTTTCTCTGCGAAGCGTTTCATTGGTCACAGACACGATGAAGTAAAGAGCGAAGCGGCCAATATGCCGTTTGAAGTGAAGAGCGGCAAAGAAGGCCGCGCATCGATTGTCGTGAACGGCAAAGAAATGCTGCCACAGGAAGTCAGCGCAAAAGTGCTGCAGAAACTCAAAGCAGATGCGGAAGCGTTCCTCGGAACGAAAGTCGATAAAGCAGTCATCACCGTTCCTGCGTACTTCGACGACTCCCAGCGTCAGGCTACGAAAGAAGCGGGCCAGATTGCCGGACTCGAAGTGGTGCGCATCATCAACGAACCGACGGCCGCTGCGCTTGCGTACGGACTTGATAAAGGAAAGGAAGAGAAGATTGTGGTGTACGACCTCGGAGGAGGAACCTTCGACGTCTCCGTGCTCGAAATGGGCGACGGCGTGTTCGAAGTACTCGCGACAAACGGTGACACACACCTCGGAGGAGATGACTTCGACCAGGTGATTATTGAATGGATTCTCGCAGAATTTAAAAAGGAGAGCGGTGTCGATCTCAGTGCCGATAAGATCGCTATCCAGCGCCTGAAGGAATCCGCAGAAAAAGCGAAGATCGAACTGTCGTCGTCCATGGAGACAGAAATCAACCTGCCGTTCATTACCGCTGATGCGACAGGCCCGAAGCATTTGCTGATGAAGCTCTCCCGCGCGAAGCTCGAATCACTCGTTGCGGATTTGATCGAGAAAACCATCGAGCCGTGTATGAAGGCGATGAAAGATGCAAAGGTCTCGAAGAGCGATATTCATGAAGTGGTGCTGGTGGGAGGAATGACGCGCATGCCGAAGGTGATTGAGAAGGTGAAAGAGATTTTCGGCAAAGAGCCGCACAAGGGTGTGAACCCGGACGAAGTGGTCGCAATCGGTGCTGCCGTGCAGGCCGGTGTGCTTGGCGGAGACATTAATAAAGACATCGTCCTCGTCGACGTGACGCCGCTCAGCTTCGGCATCGAAACCATGGGAGGCATTGCTACCAAGCTGATTGAGCGCAACACAAAGATCCCGACCTCTAAGAGCCAGATCTTCTCCACCGCCGCAGACAATCAGCCGTCCGTCGAAATTCACATCACACAAGGTGAACGCGAACTCTCGAAGGACAACAAGTCTCTCGGCCGCTTTATCCTCGATGGCATCCCCCCGGCTCCGCGCGGTATGCCGCAGATTGAAGTCTCTCTCGACCTCGACTCAAACGGTATCCTCAACGTGAAAGCGAAAGACAAGGGAACCGGCAAAGAGCAGCACATCACCATTCAGGGCTCCACAGGTCTCAGCAAAGAGGAAGTTGAGCAGATGAAGAAAGATGCAGAACTGCACGCAGAGGAAGACAAGAAGAAGCGCGAAGAAATTGATATCCGCAACTCTGCCGATGCAATGATCTTCAACCTCGAGAAGCAGCTGCGCGAACACGATGCGAAGATAAAGGATGACACGAAGAAAACCGTGAACGAAAAGATGAACACGCTCCGCGACCTCCTGAAGAAGGAAGACACACCGAGCGAAGACATCAAGAAGGCAACGGAAGATCTCGCACTCTCAGCGCAGGAAATAGGCAAGATTATCTACGAAGAAGCACAGAAAGAAGAAGCTGCAAAAGCATCCGGCGGTGAGAAGCCGAAAGACGATGTGGTGGATGCGGAAGTGGTCGATGAAAAGCCAACGGAAGAAAAGTAATAGGTACTCTCATTAGTCAATAACAGACGATTGCTGTCTGTTATTGACTATGTAAAAAAAGATAGGAAAATAGGAAGAAAGTATGAGGCTGCATAACCCGGAAGCAACGGATTTGCCAACAAACGCTCTTCCTGCCGGATACAAACAGAAGGAATACATGCGCATTCTCCAGGATGATGCTCTGCGCAACCGCATTGCGAGCTTGTTCATGGAAGAAGAAATCTACGCGCACGATATTGTAAACCGCCTCCACGATGAACTACATCTGAACGAACGTGCCGCACCAAAAACAAATGAACAGATTGTGAGAAAAGTGATTATCAATGCCGTTCCTACAGAAAAGAGAGAACTGATAGAAGCAAGGCAACGACACAGGAAATATGAAAACCATGCAGGAAAACTTGCGGAGAAACGTACAAAAAAACTCACAGAGGATCACCGAGTGGTATTCTCTCCGGAGGAATGGGCATTCCTGCGTGAGAAAGTAGAAAGCAGAAAGTATCTCACGGCAAAGAAAGAAGTGGATTACATCACCATTGCAGGTCTCATGAACGTCCATTTTGGGACATCATCATTTTCAAATGACAACTGCAGACAGAAATATCAGAATCACAACCGGGATGCACGTTTGCGCAGAGCAAAACTGATGGCAATCGGACTATTGCCACAGGAAGCTCCGGAACATGCAGGAGAACGGAGCTCCCTTCAAACTATCGTGTCAATTGCAACAGAGATATCAGAGCGTACCGCCAACATATTTGGCAAGTTCCACGATTCTATTGCTGTAGCCCCACTCGTTGTCGTACCAACCGAATACTTTGGCGAGGTTCTTACCCATGACCTGCGTCAGAGCAGAGTCGATAATACAGCTGCTGGGGTCACCAACGATGTCGTGGGACACAATCGGGCGCTTCTCGACGCGGAGAATTCCTTTGAGTGATCCGCTGGCTGCCGCTGCATCGAAGGCTGCATTGATGGCATCCACACTGACTTCTTTCTCCGTCATAATAGTGACATCATTCAAACTTCCGGTCGGTGTCGGCACGCGGACAGCAATACCGTTCATCTTGCCCTGGAGTTCCGGAACCACCAGTCCGATTGCTTTGGCAGCGCCTGTGCTCGTCGGCACCATGTTGATGGCTGCGGCGCGGGCGCGGCGGAGATCGGAGTGGGGGAGGTCGAGGAGATTCTGGTCGTTTGTGTAGCTGTGGATAGTCGTCATGAATCCGTTTACGATGCCAAATGAATCGTTCAGGACTTTCACCATCGGAGCCAGACAGTTGGTCGTGCAGGATGCATTGCTGATGACATGCATGGTTGCAGGGTCATACACCGTCTCATTCACACCCATGCAAATCGTGGCATCGGCCTGGTCCTTGCAGGGAGCGGAGATAATGACTTTCTTGGCACCTGCGGTGAGATGCAGCGCCGCATCGTCGCGCTTGGTGAAACGCCCCGTACACTCGAGTACCACATCCACGTTCAGCTCTTTGTGCGGAAGCGTAGCAGGATCTTTGATGGCGGTAATTTTGATGGCCTTTCCATTGATGACAATGCTGTCTTCTGTCGCAGATACATCTCCCTTGAAAATGCCGTAGCTACTGTCGAACTCAAAAAGATGTGCGAGCGTCTTCGTATCGGTCAGGTCATTAATGAGCACAACGTTCACGTCCTGATGCTTGTCGAGAATGATACGGAGAGCCTGGCGGCCGATGCGTCCGAATCCATTGATGGCGAGGTTCATGTGAAAGAGGGGAATGCTAAATCATCGACATCCTAGCAAAGATAGTGCCTCAATAAATTACAATCCACGATAATACTCTTGAATGAGCAAGGTATCCTTTTCCATCAGCGGGGACTCACACACGAGTATTCCGCCTACTTTTCGCTTCTTCAGGACGCTCACATACTCCCGCCACTTGAATTCTGCTTCATCCATCGGCAGGTGTTTCTTTTCGCCCTTCTCGGAATACAAAATCCCGGAGAGATGAAAGTGCACATGCTGGAGTGCATCTTCACCCAGATACTCAGCGTAGGTATCGAGCATCTGTTTCCATTCTTTCTCCGCATTCATGCCGCCATTCGCGCGCGCATGCATATGCGAAATATCGACGCACGGATACAAACCAAACTCTTTGCTGACGGTCAGCACTTCTTCCAGCGTGCCAAACTGCGTCTGCTTTCCCATGGTTTCGTACGCGAGATTCACATCCGGAAAGAGCGTATTTTTGGATTTCAGAATGTCATCGGTCGCACGCCGGACTGATTCCAGCGCTTGGGCTGATGTTTTGCCCTGGTAAAAGGCCGGATGAATACACACAGAGACGGCACCTGCAATCTGTGCCATAGCGCATGCATCAATAATTCTGCGTTTACTCGCTTCCAGCTTTTCCGGGTCATCCGCACAGAGGTTGATGAAATACGAACCATGCACCGTGAGCGCAAAGCCGCATTGCTTTGCTGTCTCCGCAACCTTTGCCACGTGATCCGGATTCTTCGGCGTCGACTGTACCCATTCCATTTCCATGGCATTAATGCCCAGTGTCGCGGCGTATTCGATACCTTCAATGGTGCCGCTGCCTTTCGGGGCAGAGAGGGGAACGCCGGGAGTTGCGATGCGGAGCATAAAGAGAGTGTATACTGACTTCATGAGTCTTACGAAAGAGATCATCGACGCAACACTGAGAACTGCATACGGAGAAGCGGCCTATAAAATTGTAGAAACACTGAGTGATGCAGGGTTTGATACCTGGTGGGTAGGAGGATGTGTCCGCGATATGCTGATGGCAAAAGTTCCCGCAGACATCGACATTGCAACAGCCGCAACGCCCGAACAGATCATCGCGCTCTTCCCGAAAGCGACGCTCACCCCAAAGGCGCTCGGCAGCGTACGCATTCCAATCGGAAACGATGAGTTTGAAATCACGACCTTCCGCGAAGACGACGAGGCATCGGACGGACGGCATCCGGAATCGGTCACATTCAGTGATCGAGACAGTGACGCAAAGAGACGCGATTTCACTATCAACGCCCTCTATTTTCACCCGATCAGCCGGGAACTCTACGATCCATTCGACGGCGAAGCGGATCTGAAAGAAAAGATGATCCAGTTTATCGGTGACCCCGCTACGCGCATCAAGCATGACGCATTGCGAATATTGCGCTGCGTCCGCTTCAAGGCATTACTGAACGGCCAGTATCATCCGGATACGTATCGGGCACTGCGTGAACAGGCTGCACTGGTCAAAACCCTGTCTGGGTCGCGTCAGTTGGAAGAAGTCGAAAAAATACTGATGAGCCCGCATCCGCAGATTGCATTTGAAGATTTGTGGGAGCTCGGTATTCTCGAGCATTTCCTTCCGGAACTGTATGCCTGTAAAGGCATGGCTCAGCCGGTGGAATATCATCAGGAGGGAGATGTCTGGAATCACACGATGAATTGTCTGAAAAAATTCAGAGAGGAAGATGGTGCCGATGTCAGAATCGCAACACTGTTTCATGATGTCGGGAAAACGAAAACATTTTCCCAAGAGGAACGGATCCGATTCAATGAACATGCAACCGTCTCATCGGAGATTGCTATCGACGTATTCACACGCCTGCAGATGCCGAAAAAGCGCATCGAGAAAATTGCCTGGATGATCAAACACCACATGATGATGAATGCGTTTTTCGAGATGGAAGACGACCGCAAAGGGCACTGGTATTACCATCCGTGGTTTGCAGAACTCATACAACTCTTCTACCTCGATGCAGCAGGAACAACTCCTGGCAATTTCGATCTCTACTACCGCATCATCGCGGATGAAAATGCATTCCTCGACAGGCAACCGCGTCCGCAAAAGCCGCTCCTTACCGGCGATGACGTGATGGACCTTCTGGGTGTCAAACCGGGAGCAGAAGTCGGAGCGCTGCTGCAGAAAATTCATGAAGCGCAGCAGAAAGGAATGATTACATCAAAAAGTGAAGCGAAAGACTATCTGAAGACCTTACTGTGATAGATCAAATTTCCTGACTGTCACATTGCTCGCAAGTCCCAGTGCGTCGACATCTGCAGTGACTTCTTCAAAGTGATCGGTTGTCACCACAAAGGAATGGGGGCCTGTAATCAACGTGGTGAGCGCAAAACCTGATCGGTCTTCGATAAGGAAAATATCGCTGAGTAATGTTTTAACCTGATCAGCAGTAACCGCGATTCCTTGCTGAAGAGTCACTCCCGGAATGTCTTTTAACAATTGAGTCACGTCTGATTCAGTTTCGACGGTTCCTGTTTCAAGACTGCTCATAGTGAAAAAGAGGAATATTAAAACGCCACAGGGATACGAACCTCCGCCGCATTCTCTGACAAGCCGGACGGATTATCCTTTTCCAGAACCAATGTTCCGGTAGGCGTTGCAGGCGTCGTAAAATTCAATGTGGCAACAAACGGTACAAAGTCTTCCGTCATCCAATCACTCTGTGCCTGTGCAGGAGTAATCGCAATTTCGTTCCCATTGCCATCAAGGAGACGGACGGGGAATGATGCCTCAAAATACCAGTTTCCGCGCGCCTGTCCCGTGACCGTCAGCGGACTGGTTACAGTCGCATTCGCATGGGGGGCAGAAATCTGAATCATCACCTGGGAGTCCGAGACGGACGTCTGGGCGCTACTGGCAGAAGAACTATTCTGCTGACCATCAGGTGAGGTGGTGCAGGCTGTGAGAAGTGCAAGAGAGAGAAGAGCCGATGTTGAAAGGAAAGTTGTACGCATAGAAAGTATGATCCCGGAAGAAAAACAAAGCGTCAACGAAATAGCAGTGAAAAGTGAGAGTGTGCATGTTTGTCTGTATCCGAAAGCCCGCCGGAGCGGGCTTCATCGAGAGGCTGACTTATTGCGCAGCGGTCTCTGTATCGGGAGTCGCACTTTCGGGTTCCACTGGCGTTGCTGGTGCTTCTGCACCTTCTGCTTCGTCAAAAAATGTCGTCATACAATAACGGGGAAAGAAAATAGACTGATTTGACAGTACGAGAGTATCTATGGGATAGCAAACATTCTGTCGACTTAATTCCAATAGAAGCTTGGTTCGCTAGGATTCCACACAGATAATTTGTTTGGTGGGCCAGGGTGGAGTTGAACCGCCGACCGCAGGTTTATAAGTCCTGAGCTCTAACCAACTGAGCTACTGGCCCACACGAAATGATCATATCACAGGGCCTTCTATAGGCCACAATTCTTGTTGCTCCAGAAGCATCTGCAGTAACTGTTTCTTTTCCTGCGCCGCGCCTGCGTGGTTGATGAATCCTTCACGTTTGCGGGCATGTTTGTACGTATCTATTTCTTCAAAGTACGCGAGCCGCAGTGGCCGTCTGTTGCGGGTAGCAGAGACTTTCCCGGTACGATGCGCATTGAACTGGTCTTTGAGATCAAGCTCTGTGCAGTTCGTGTGCCAACGCTGGTCTTTGTCGCTATACAGGAAATAGAGATACGCCATACATGTGGTAAAGAACCATCCTATGGGATACCGACATTCCATTGCAAGTTAAACCAGGGAGCGACAAAGTCGCTCCCTGGTCCACACCGAAGACATACAGAAAGTATTAAGCTTCTGCGTTTTCATGAATGAACATCTTGAACAAGTTCAAGATTGCAGGATCAATTCCTGGCAGTTTTGGTACGGGGGTGAACTGTTCCAGATCTGCCCTGTTATTTGCTGAAATATCGATCAGATCCCATGAAAGTGGCTTGAGCCCATCCTGAGTTTCATTGAAAAACATGCGATGGATTTCATATTCACCCTTCTTCATGACCATAGATCCATTGTGCGTCTCAACGCTGAAGAAGATTAGGTTCTGCCAAGGGTTCCCCGTCAATTTCTCCAGCAAAGGAACAATCACAGAAGCAGCATTATAGATGTCGGGTGCATCACGTTTTATACACGCAAAGTACACCTGGTTCCCGACAACCAAATATGCCAGCTTCCCCGTATAGACTGACTCGTCACGATTCGTTCCCTTGTATTCTGCTGTTAATAAACTCATGACCTTCGTTCTCTTTTGTCTTCGGTGGTTAAAATGATCGGAGCCGAAAATCTCGGCAACATATGGTTTTCCGATTGAACGCACAGTGCGCCCATATGTATTATTATAATATATTATTTTTTAATTTTGTCAATATATAGAGCAATTGACTGCTTTATATACAAAAACGGACCCTTCCGGGTCCGTTTGAAATGCGATGATGCGGTGATTACTTTGCTTCCTTTTCTGCATCGACGACAACAGAGAGGGGGATCATCTGATCGTTCATCTTGATACGGACGGAATGTGTGCCGGTCGACTTGATCGGTTCGTCCATCATGATGGCGTCTTCTGTCAGATCCATCGTGAGCTGTTCCTTGATAGCCTCAACGATTGCCTTCTGGTTGATAGCTGCATAGAGCTTACCGGCCTTCGTGACCTTCTTTGTGAAGGAGATAGACTTGCCGGAAAGTGCCTTGGCAGAACCAGCCTGAGCGGCTCTTTCTGTCTCACGTTCTTCAGCGCGGCGACGGATAAGGTCAGCGTAACGCTTGCGGACGAGAGGGGTTGCAACCAATGCTGCACGACGAGGGAGCAGGTTATTGAGGGCAAAACCGTCTCCAACGACCAGGAGGTCATTTTTCTTTCCAATGCCGGCGATGTCTTCGAGGAGCAATACTTCCATACTGTGGTTCATAAAGGGTGAAGAGATCCTACGGGAGTGAGGGGGATACGTCAATGGTAAGAGAACACTGAGCGTAACGCCTATAAGACCCGCATTTCGGCCTACTCTTGCGCAAACAGACTTGACAGCCATGGGAAAAAACTGAGCCATCCTGTTCCATCAGCAAAAACACGCTCCTGCTTCACATACCAGCGCCCCAGGGTCAGAAAACGGTCGGAATGGAGGGATAGGTGCCCCAATTCAATGCCGAGGATGTCGTCACGGTGGGAGAAGGTGTAGAGCGGGGAATACAGGAAAATCGCCGGAACATCCTTTTTCAGTACTTCTTTGAGCTTTACGAGGGCATTCGTGCGTTCGGTCTCATTGGCAGTCCCACGGATGGTTTCCAGTAGGGAATCGCTGGCGAAGGATTGGTACTGGGACAGGTTGTAGGCATCCAGACGGAGGTCATTTCTGTTACCGGTGACTTTCTGGACCCCGCTCGAGTGCCAGTAGGGATAGCTATCCAGATTGTCGAGCAGCGACTGCCCGAAGAGCAGAACATCATAATCTCTCTTGAGAAGGCGGTCCTCAAAATCCGCGCGGCTTTCAGGAATCACCACGTTCACATCTACACCGAGTCTGCCCCACTGCTTCTTCACATTTTCAGCGACCCCTTTATAGGAAGCCGGAGACGGACTCGTGAGCAGGGTAAGCGTGAGCGACTGACCCGCATCATTCGTACGCGTCCCAATAACATCGGTCGGACGACGCAGGCGCAAAAATCCTTTTTCAACTGTCAGGTCCTTCACGGTGATGCGCTGATCTTCCGGAATGCTACCCGCGCGTGACTTCAGGAAAATATCGACAAGCTGCTGTTCATTCAAAGCAAGTTGATACTGCACGGCATCCACTGCTCTGCGGACGTAAAATGAATCGATGATTTTTCCTTTCTCATCCGTCAGCTTCAGAAGATTCAGTCCGATGCGGATACTGCCCGTCCCGCGCGACACAGTCGGCAATGCCACAATCCATCCTCCGGATGATGTCGGATTACTCTGGAGCGGGGCACCATTCACCCTGTTCTTGCCGCTCAGTCCTCCGCCGGAGCCACTCACATTCAAGACAGCCCCTGTATCCAAAAAGACAACCGATTCCATTTTCAGAAGTCCCTGCTGATTTGCTTCGCGCTGCTCAAGGAGGCGCTGGAGATGAATTTTTTCGGGGAAGTACCACTCCGACTGAAAGAGCGCGCCTGCTGCCGCTTCAGGATCGAAATGATAGCGCCAGTCTGTGTCATCAAGTTCGAGAAGGGGGGTATCTACAATCACAGATTCTCCGACAGACTCGGCAAGCTCCTGCTTGTTTGTTCCAAGCTGAAGCCCGAGACGCAGTTCCTGATCCTGCACGATCTTGCGGTCCATGTTGAAAAAGAGCGCTGTGTATTGCGGTAGCGTGTAATTTCCTGCCTTGAAACGGTTGGGCACAGCCGGCCTGCCGTTCTCTGTATGCGGCACCAGGCGGATGCCATCAAGATTGTGCAGATCCGAGAGGAGCGTCTGATAATCCGGGAAGACACGGAGCACAATGCGCTCGAGGTGGTACTCCGGCGCAAGTTCGCGCTCGAAACGTTCCAGTGTGACTTCCGTACTCAATTCGGTTTCGACAATACTTTTGAGTTTGTACGGGCCCGCCCCGATGGGGTTGAATCCGAAATCAAGCGTCTGGTCGAGCAGTTTGACCGGCACATCTTTGAATGACGACTGCGGCAAAATACCGAGTGTCAGATTGCTCGTGAAAAATCCGTACGGCTGATCAAGGACAAAGCTCACGGTTCTGTCATCAATGCGATTGATGGTCACACCGCGGAAATTCTGACGGAGAAGGCTGTTTGGGAAATCCGGATCCTGGATTGTTTTATAGGTAAAGACAATGTCATCTGCTGTAACCGGATGCGGCGCTTCCTCAGTGGAATCCTGCCAAAAGACATTCGGTTTCAGGGTGAGGGTGTAGGTCTTTGCATCTTTGGAGACAGTATATGTCGCAAGATCTTCTTCAATCGCACGCGTCTGCGGGTTGTATTTCAGGAGACCTGCAAAAATAAGAGACACAATGTCGCGGTTCACATCGTTTGTAACGGTGAACCACGGATTGAGTGGCTGCAGAGTCCCGACCGATCCTTCAATATACGTGCCTCCTGTTGCAGGAACGAGCACGGTACTCTGACGGTAAAAACGCCAGAGCAGAATGAGGAGACTTCCGACAAACAGCGTCGCGAGCACGGCAATAATCCAGCGTTCCCATCGCACATACGCGCGAATCAGACTCTGGAAAATGGAGCGTGAAGATTGAACCATCGATCAGGGGAGTATCAGACGAACCAGTCGACGAGTGTCAGGATGAAGAATGCGATGCTGAGGACGATCGTACCCTGATGCAAGACTTTCTCTGCGCCACGACGCTGCACGAAGGTCACACCTGCGCCACCCATGCCAATCGACATGCCGGACGCCTTGTGCTGCAGAAGAATCGCAAACGACAGAAGAACCGCGATAATTGCCTGTATGAAAACAATGAAACCCATGAAAGCAGTGTAGGGATTTTTAGCCGCTGATCAAGCTAATGAGTGAGTTATAACGACGTATGAGAGCCATATTTGACTAAATTAATTATTTATATCATAATAATAGTTACTTCTACGCAAGTAGAAGCTGATCTTTGACAGAGTTCTCCTCAGCAGATCATAGCACTGTGTCCATCCGCGGGTGTATAGAGTGCTATGATGCCGGTTTTCGGCGCCCCAAAGAAAAGGAATGAAGAGATGCTGGCAACTGTTGCCACCATACATTTCTTTGTCTTGAGGGGACTTACAGTAAGGAGACATAGCATGTTTAAGTTTCTGATCGCAGCTTTGGTCGTCGTTATTGCAAGCATGACTTCCGCCTTCGCCACCGAAGCACAGAATGACGAGATCAAGTTGGTTTCGCGCGTTATGCAAAAGGCAGAGTTCTGGAAGAGCTTCGATTCGTACACGACAGCGATCCTCATTGATGGAAACATCGAGGAGATTGCCGTCATCACGTACGAGAAGATTGAGAAGATGAGTGAGACAAACTTCGTCGCCGCCAATGCACTGGCAACAGCGCATCGGCGCATGGCAGCGCAAAGCGAGAATGAGAAGTTGGTTGAACATCTGCGCAAAGCAGCTCACTTCTATGACCAGGCCACAATCCTGTCTCAAAGTGAGGACGAGAGACAGACCATGACCATGGCGAGCATTGTCTGCAAGTTGATCCTCGGCTCATGACGAGCAAACATGCAATGAACTGTCAAAGAGAGACCCCAGTTATCCATACTGGGGTCTTTCACTATAGATTAAAAATGGCCTGCCAGCCGTAGCCAGGAGGAGATGGTTTTGATGGTAATGCGCAGCCCGCCTTCGTGTGACTACGGCGGACAACCTCCTGCGGAGGTTGGTGGGCGCCAGAGGAATCGAACCCCTGACCTACTCGGTGTAAGCGAGTCGCTCTAACCAACTGAGCTAGGCGCCCGGAATGTTGCTGGAGTATACACAAAAATCAGAAGATTTATAGAAAATATGCATATCAAAGGGGGGCTGCATTGCTACAGCCCCGGATAGTTTCTATCCGAACCCCTTTTTGCCATTGTTTCCGATTTATTATTCCAATGGCTTCTTCCGCGTACGCCTCACAGCGAGGCGAGGCACGAATTTGGTTATCTTCGTAAGAGTTCGCCAACCGAAGTTAAACTCCAGCCAACTGAATGGCTTACTTGGAGTATAGGGCTTCGGGGGATGTGTCTCTTCCCAACGCTGCCTGTCATCTGCTTCGATGTTGTACAAGGCGGTTATTGTTTCGTCATCAAAGCATTGAACAATGAAGTTCGTGATCCATGCGTAGATAATGCTCCCAATAATGAAAACAAACATCGGGTCGTCAACCATTTGACCGGATTGACGACTCATCAGAGAGCAAGAAAACATCATCTCTCCGACGGCAAAGATCCCCAGCCAGCAGCAACGACCCTCCCAACTCAACCAGACGCAACGAGCGAGGTAGAGAGCTGTCAGGCGTGCTTGTTTCCAAAGGTAACAAATTGGTTGAATTAAGAACAACATCAAGATGGACGCGGTCAAAAACCACGTCACACGGTTGCTCATGAAATCAACAACGACATCGTGGGCATAATTCAGCATCTCAACTTCTCCATCTAAGGGGTACGGTGATTCCAACGAACAATCGTGGAATGAGGTGTAGAAACTATTGTATATTATACAATATTATTTAAAATATGGAATTCATAAAAAAAGGCCCATATAGGGCCCTTTCTCATTCTTTTGAAAGACTTACGCTCCGGTTCCTCCGGTGTTTCCGAGTGACTGGAAGATTTCCTGCATGAGATTCACGATGGTCGTGAAGTTGAGCTCGAACGGAATATTCAGCAGTCTGCTGATCCACGCAACGGCGAAGAACGCGACGAAGGTGACAATCAGACCGATGATTGCATAGCGGATCGTATGAACGGCCTTGCGGATTTTGTCTTCGTTACCCGCAGAGAGGATAAAGCTGATACCTCCAATGATGATGAACACCAAACAGAGGATGGAAGCAACGATCAGGGACAGTGCGATAAAGGTCGCAATAATGTCGATGATGCTTCCGTTTTCAAGAAGTTCACGTAGCATAAAATGTTAGGAAGGGGTGGATGAAGTCGGCGGCTCTAAAATTTTCAGATTGATACGCTGCTGGAGATTGCCGCCAAGGATCCGGAGCAACGTGCGGAGAGCTTTGACAGTCTGTCCGCTTTTGCCGATGAGCTTTCCCATATCGCGGTCACTCACCTGCACGGTTAAAAGAATGCCAAGTTCATCGAGCCGGGATTCAATGACCAGCTCATCTTTGTCTTCGATAATGGACTCCAGAACATAGCGCAGAAAGGCCAGGCCCGGAACGTCCGTCGACGGGGTGGAATTATTCATACGGAGATGAGATTACTCTTTCTTTTCTGCGTTGTCATCAGTCGTTGCGGCCTCAGCTGCAGGTGCAGCAGGAGCTTCAGCGACAGGAGCCTCTGCAGGAGCAGCCTCCGCAACCGGTTCTGCAGCCGGAGTCGGTGCAGCGGCAGCAGGAGCAGCCGGCTCTTCAGCAGGTGCGCTCTTCGAACGCTTCTTTGTGTAGCGATCCATGTACTTTTCCATTCCCTTCATACCCTGCTTGCTCAAAATGCGGGCAACAGTGTCGCTCGGGATAGCACCCTTGGAGATCCAGAAGGTGGCACGTTCGGTGTTCACGCTCAGCACAGGCTTCTTTTCCGCAGGCAGATAGTGCCCGAGGATTTCGATGGACTTTCCCTTTACAGGGCGAGCCTTCTCGGCGGCAACAATACGGTAGGTTGCCAGGTTTTTACGGCCGGTGCGCTGGAGACGAAGAACTAACATAGTAGGCCAGCAGTCTAGGGAGAGAGAGTTTCGGATGCAAGTCTTCTTTCAAAAAGCATCAATCCCGTCCGATCCGGACATCAATAACCCCGGCAAATGCGCATTCTTTTGCCAAAAAAGCCTTTAAATCGGCAATGGCACCCTGGCATTCCTGAACCGCAATCGAGTGCCTGCACTGAATATGCAGCGTGGTTTCTTTATATGTTTTCACGGAAACCACTCCTTTAAGATGCGGAAAATGTTCCTCAAACCAGCGGTTGGCCCGCAACACGACAAGCGCACCTTCTGCATGCTCCTGGAGTCCGCGTTTACGCAGAACTTTCGGCAGAACAGAGAAGAGGCGATCCATGCTCTATAGTCTCGTCCCGAAAAACGGTTCTGTCCATCACATTCCATTGCATTGTTGCGCTCCGATTCGCACACTGGAGCCTCTTTCATTTACTTTCCACTCTTTGCTATGTCTTTCACGTCACGAAAGATGCGGTCACTGATGGGCGCTGTGTTTACAGTCGGCGTTCTTGTTGGTGTCGCTGGTACAGGAATCGCGGCCACTGTGCGCGGTTCAGCAATTTTCCCGGATGTTCCGGCAGGTTCCTTCTATGACGCCGCCATCGGACAAATGTATAGCCTCGGCATCATCAAGGGATACGACAACGGAAAATTCGGTCCGGACGATGCAGTGACCCGCGGTCAGCTGGCTGTCATGCTCCAGCGTTTCCGCGACGAGCTGACAGACGGCGGCACTGTTGAGGTGCGCAGTTCTTCTTCCAGCAGGCAGAGCATCAGCTCATCATCGAGCAGCTCCAGCAGCTCGAGTTCCTCCGTCGGCGTTATTCCGCCGCAGGGAACATTCCGCTTTACGGCAGCAACCTATGCAACGGCAGAAAGTTCCGCTGTGCAGATTTTCGTCGTCCGCACAGGTGGCGCAAAGGGAACAGTCACCGTTGATTACACAACAGTGAACGGTACTGCTGTCTCCGGAACAGACTTCACCGCAAAAAGCGGCACACTCTCTTTCGCGAACAACGAAACAAGCAAGTCGTTCAGCCTGACCATGATCAATAACCCGCTTGCTCAGGGAAACAAGTCGTTTACCGTTGCTCTCAGCAACGTGACAAACGGCGGTACACTCAGCAACCCGAGCACAACGACAGTCACGATTCAGGACAACCAGTCTGCAAACTCATCCTCTGCAGGATCAAACGGATCTGTGAGCTCCAGTTCATCCAGCAACCCGGCAGGAGTCTTCAACCTCAGTGCCCTTGCGTACATGATCAATGAAAAGAGCGGACCTCTCACTGTCACCGTTCTGCGCGAAGAAGGAACAACCGGAACAGTCACCGTTGCCTATGGCACATCGAACGGCACCGCAACATCCGGCTCCGACTACACAAGTGTGAGCGGCACGCTTACATTTAACGCAGGTGAAACATCGAAGACTATCAGCATTCCGGTCAACTACAACGCAAGCATCACCGGAAACAAGTCGTTCAACATCATCATCGGTTCACCGACAGGGGGAGCCTCGCTCGGAACAGTCGCATCATCCCCAGTCACACTGTTTGATAACGAGTCTGCTGAGTCCGGTTCCGGCACAGTGAAATTCGTGAAGGCGACGTACAACGTCAGCAAGTCCAGCGGCTACATTGACATCCCTGTCCAGCGCGCCGGTGCCGCTGCAGGAACAGTCACAGTGAACTATTCCACCACTCCGCTCACCGCG
The DNA here is from genome assembly GCA_023038255.1 of Candidatus Peribacteria bacterium. Classification (NCBI taxonomy): domain Bacteria; phylum Candidatus Peregrinibacteriota; class Candidatus Peribacteria; species Candidatus Peribacteria bacterium. The sequence goes on from CP082927.1 coordinate 679,840, forward strand.
AGCGCTGGTGTCGACTACACCAACACATCCGGCACACTGACATTTGCTCCGGGTGAATCATCCAAGAAAGTGCGTATCCCCATCATCAAGACCTCAAGCGCAAGCTCTGGAAAGACCTTCGCGCTCGATCTCTCCAATGTGACCGGCCCGGCTGTCATGGGCAGCATCACCAGCACATCGATTACGATCGACAACTAAGAGAAGAAAATGTGTATTGAAGAAAGTCCTCGTCGAGAGATGGGGACTTTTTTCATGAGCTTCTAGCTTTTAGCTTTCCTTGTCCGCCGTAGCCATAGCGAAGGTGGAAGCTTTCAGGAATTTTTGAGTATGGCTGCTGTTTCCTGTGCAGCTTTTGTCCAGGTCCCGACAATGTATGGTTCTTTCTTTTGAAATGTCATCGACATCGCGTCTGCAAATGCATCGACTGTCGGTTCGATCAGCATCGCATGTCCTGCGGTAATTTCCGGGAGCACGCTGCGGCTTGCTGCGATCACCGGTGTGCCGCAGGCAAGCGCTTCCGCAACCGGCAGACAGAAGCCTTCATACAGACTCGCGGTCACGAGTGCATCTGCTGCAGAGTAGAGCGCAGGCATATCCGCATCCGGCACATTGGCAAGCTGACGAACATGCGGTGGAAGCGGCAGTAATTTTTCATACTCTTTTCCACCGGTCATCAGCACAAGATCGCGATCTGCCTGTTGTACACGGGAAAATGCTTTCAGGAGAAGCGGCACATTCTTATGTTCTTTCGCATTGCCGACATAGAGCAGATACGGACGATCGAGGCCATACACTGAACGGACACGCTGTTGCTCTGTCTCTGAGGCCGGACGGTAGAGAGAGGAGACACCTTCACAGACAACGTGGGATTTTTTGGCGATTCTCTTGCCGTACATCTCGCGGATTTCTGTTTTCGTAAAATCGCTGACTGTCAGAATGCGCGTTGCTTTGCGCACCGCACGGGAAATGAGAATTTTGTACAGAAGAATTTTCAGACGTGATGCGTCGTTTGGGAACCGGTGCAGAATCAGATCATGAATAGTCACGACAAACGGCACCGGACAGAAAAACGGAATATTGAAATGCGGCGAGAAGAAAAGATCCGCATGCACTTTGCGGAGCAATGACGGAAGAGTGGTCTGTTCCTTGAGGGAATAATGCGGAAAATCCGCTGTCACGATCTGCACATGGGCACTGCGGGGAATCCACTCTTCATCGGGCGATCTCACAAAAAGAACGTAATGCACGTCACCGTCTTCTTCCACCAGGCAGGTCACCAGTTCGCGGGTATAACGCCCGATTCCAGACAGGGTGGCTGCAAACCGGCAATCGATCGCAATTATCTTCATCTCTGGCATGATAGCGTCATGTTGATACGCGATACACAGGGAAATGGCGTTGATGCCCTCGACCGGGATGTCATTTTGTCCTTTGTCTTGCAGAAACCAAAAACCTGGATTCTTGCGCATCCGGAATATGAACTCACATCAGATGAGGGGGAACGCTGGTCTGAATGCCTCTATCGCAGGAAAAGAGGGGAGCCCGTTGCATACATAACAGGGGAGAAAGAATTTTACGGACGATCATTCAGCGTTCATTCATCCACCCTTATTCCGAGACCCGCAACAGAGGTGCTTGCTGAGAGTGCAATCAGGTGCATGAAAGGCGAGACTGTCGCGCCTGTTATAGACGCCGATACAGGAATCGTCATCGCATCGAATATCTGGGGCGATGTGTCGACAGTCCGCACCGTTGCCGATGTCGGAACGGGGAGCGGCTGCATTGGGATCACGCTTGCCTGCGAAGTGCCGAGCATCAGAGTGATCGCAACGGATATCAGTCCGCAGGCACTGAGGATCGCCAGGAAAAATGCGGATCGTCACAGCGTGAGTGATCGCATGATCTTTGTACAAGGCGACGCATGTGCACCGCTCGCGGATATTGCCGAACCTTTTTTACTCGTCAGCAACCCGCCGTATATTCCTGACGCAACCACGCTGATGAAAGACGTGTATCAATTCGAGCCGCATGCAGCACTCTTTGGCGGAAGTGACGGAACAGACATTATCAAACGTATGATGCACGATGCAGGAAAACATCCGTTCTGCATGGGCGTGATGATGGAATGCCGCAGTGAACAGGCAGCGGTGATTACTGCTCCAGTCTCTCGCCCCATTTGAGTTTGGTGCGGAGTGTATGGAAAAACGTATCCTCGCGGCGGCGCAGGAATTTGATCGTTTCCGAGTGCACCGATACATGCACACGATCCTGTCGCTGCAGTTCGTGGTAGACCTGTCCATCAATCGTCAGACTCACCGTGCTCTGCAAAAACGATTCGTTGGCCTTAAAGACTTCCACTTCAATATCAGCATGCGACGGCAGGACAATCGGACGCTGGTTGAAGCTATGAGGATTGATAGGCGTCAAAATAACGGCATCGATCTGCGGATGCACCACAGGTCCGCCCGCAGCGAGAGAGTACGCGGTCGATCCGGTCGGGGTTGCGATTATCAATCCATCGGCGTGGAAATTGGCGAGATGCTCTTTTCCGACATTTGTTTTGAGATCAAGCAGGCGGGAGATAGTGCCCTGGGAAATAACCGCCTCATTCAGTGCATATGACTGAAAAATATTGTTTCCTCCACGCTCCACAGTGACTGTCAGCATACTGCGCTCGTCCATCACTCCGTCACCGCGCAGGAGCAAAGGCAACAAGGTATCGGCTTCTTTCATTGTCACCTCCGCCAGAAATCCGACAGCCCCTCTGTTCACGCCGATGATCGGCACAGAAAACTGCGTGAGCTGACGCACGGACCGCAGAATGGTTCCGTCACCGCCAATCACCAGTAACGCATCCAGCTGCACATCTGGTGAAATGGACGGCAGATCTTTCACGCTCTCGCACTCGCCGATATTCACTCTATCCACAAAAACCTCTGCGCCTTCTGTCCGGAGAATGGCAAGAATGGACGCAATCGTGTCCTCTTTGTCCGTCAGGTGCGGTTTAATAGTCAGGCCGATCTTTGAATAGTGCCCCATAGGAAAGGAGGATACGCTTACAGAGCCGCTAAAAACAGATCCACCGTCCGTTTCCATGAGAATTCTTCCGCCTGCTTCTTGCCTTTTTCCCGCAGCGAATGGCGCAAATCTGCATCTGTGAGGATTTTTTCGAGTCCGTGACGGATGCTCTCTACGCTTTCTGGATTGATGAGCAATGCTGCAGAGCCTGCGACTTCTTTCAGGCTGCCGCGATCGGATGTCAGGACCGGAACGCCGTGGCGGAATGCATCAAGGACCGGCATCCCGAATCCTTCGTACAGAGAGGGGAATGCAAAGACAGTTGCAGACCGGAATAATGTTTCACATGCATCATCCGGCAGGTACTGCTTCCATTCAACATTAGGCGTGGTTGATGCGCGTCTCACAATCTCTTCGTCATCCCATCCGCGTTTGCCGACGAGCACAAGTCTGTGCGATGCCCGGAGATGTCCGGGAAGAGATGCGAATGCAGCAATCAGCCGCAGCTGATTTTTTCGCGGACACAGCGTGGCAATACACAGAATTGTTTTGCCGTCTGCGCGATTATCGGATGTATCGTTCGTCATGGGTCCTGCGAAGACCGGAATGATGTTCGCATCAGGCAGCTTCGGATATCTGTTGAGCAGATCTTTCATCGTCGACGCACTGACTGTGCAGATGCGCGTTGCCGAAAAGACCGTGCGGCGCAGCGTCATTTTTTCTATGAATGTTGCACGCGCGTCATGCGGCTCATTCTGAAATGCAATGAGATCGTGCACGACAGGAATAACTTTTTTTCTGCGGCCGACAATCCACGGCACAATGTAACTGACGGTGCTGACATACGCATGAATGGCATCGTGCTGCAGAAAATGTAATGCCGCTCTCCAGTGCCAAAAGAGACCTTTCGTCTCGATGGTCACGACGTGCACGGTCTTTTTTTTGTCGATGATATTTAGCCAGCTCTCCGGAAGGGGAGCGTCTGTATAGAGTGTCATCTCTGCATCGCGTATGAGAAGTTCCGACACGAATCCAAATGTCCACTGACCTTTGCCGGTGCGATGAAGTGCGCATGCTTCGCGCACGTCGATTCCGATGTGCATGCACCCAGTGTACTGCGACTAGCAAGCGCGGTCACTGTCCATTCATCTCCCGCTTTCTTTCTGCTACCATTCACCCATGGTCACTCACATGAAGCGCGCATGGACAGCATTGGATCTTGAAGAACGAATATTAAATGGAGCGGCAATCATTGCGCTCATCTCTGTCACGTTGCCATGGCTTTCCGGAGAATGGCTCGGAGGAGATGCTGTCACATATACCGGTTTTGGATTCTATACATCGTTCATCGGCATTGCAGTCTTTGCAATTCTTGCATTCCTGCTCCTCATCACACTTGTTCCGCTCCTCGGAGGTCCCGCCATTGTCCGCAGAAAACAGCGCGACATCGTCCGGCTTTGTCTTGCATCGCAGGTCACTGTCCTTCTTCTAGCTGCCCTCTCTGTGCTGATGAAAGTGACGTATGAATATTCCCGCATCGAAATCCGTTTCGGCATTTATACAGCGCTCATTGGCAGCATTGTGGTCAGTATTTATGCTTTCCTGCGCTGGCAGGAAGACCGGAAGACGGATTCCCACGAACTGTTCCATCATCCGGAAGGACACTCGATTGAAAGTGAGCGCCAGGAATTCCACCACATTCCGCCGCCTCCACCCCCACCTCCTCCTTTGGAACCAGAAGAGCATCATTTGCACCGGTAATCTGGGTTATAGGTTATAGTTTTTAGCTTATAGGTGATTGGAAGCATTATTGCGCATTTAAAAGGAAAGAGCTTTTTTTAGTATCCCATAACCTATAACCTATAACCCATAACCTATCAGCTAAAACATGACTGAACCCGTCCAGCCACCCGCAGAGGCAACCGTCGTCACCGTCACCTATAAAGATGACGATCTGGTGTATGTCGATCCGGAACTGCGCACAGTCGTCGGTCGTGTGGAATTTTTGCCAAACGGAAAGTCCAAGCCGCTCGCCATGAAAAACAAAGTGGTGGAAGCAGATGCCGATGCAGCTCCGTCCGATGATCCGAAAATGAAAGGAAAAATGCGTCCGCGCCGCGAACGGTATTACCCATGGGGAACGTACCGCTCCATGAAGCGCATTTACAAAATCGAAGGAAAGCCTATCCGTGAGGAAAACAGAAAGACTCTCGACGAAGTGATCGAGAAAGCCCTGCAGGAACCGTTCTGGGATTGAGAGAGCTTTCGGCTTTCAGCTTCTAGCCGCTAACATCCTCACAGACCGCTCGACTTCGTTCTTCGATCCGATGATGATGGGGCTGCGCTGATCAATAGATTCGATCGTTTTATGGAGGATAGATCCTTTTCCATCAGATGCGCTGCCTCCTGCCTGTTCTGCAAGATAGGCGAGGGGGCCGCATTCAAACACGAGGCGCAATTTCCCTTCCGGATACTTCTTACCGCCGACGTTGGTAAATACGCCCTGACCTTTGCTGAACACGTGATGCACGTCCGCAACCATCGCACCGGAATAGCGGAGTGTGAGCTCTTCATCCATCCACGTCTGCATGAGTGCAGCGTACCCGGCGTTGTCTTTAATGGCGCGCAGGTTTCCGGGGCTGTAGTTTTTTGCATCGTCTGCAATGCCCATGTATTCGCGGAGCAGCACAAACTCTCCGACGTCATCGAGCAGGAATTCATGCACGCCGTTGCCGGAACTGTAGATAAGGAGCGTGCGTGGTCCGTAGAGAATGTAGAGGGCAGCAACCTGCTCTTTTGGCTTACGGCCGATCAGTTCCTTGCCCGGGTAAATACCGAAAATCGTCCCGATGGAAAAGTTCACATCGACGAGTGAGGAGCCATCGAGCGGATCGTAGACAACGGAATACGGAGCATCGGAATTGAGTTCAATCACCTCGCTCTGTTCTTCGGAAATGTAGCTTGCAACCAGTCTGCTTTCGCGAATGTGCTGCTGGATAATGTCATCGCTGAGCACATCGAGCTTGATCTGCTCTTCTCCAAATTGATTTCGTGTTCCCGCAAGTCCTGTCTGTGTCGTACGCAATGCGAACTGAATGTATTTGGCAGAGCGTGCGATATCGAGAATCAGGTGACGGAGATCATCGGATGCCTTACTCACGTGGTACAGGTGATTATTGAGCGAGACGCGTGCCGGAATGAGCATGGCGGTGGAGTTCATGGGTGGAAGGAAGGAGATGAAACTCTTAAGAATGCAATAGTTCGCCGAGGCGGACGGTCATTTCCGTCACACGCATCGCGTAGCCCCATTCGTTGTCGTACCAGCTCAGAATCTGTGCAGCACGTCCGCCGATCACTTTCGTGGATGGTGCGTCAATAATCGACGAATGCGGATCTGTCTGGAAATCAATCGATACACACTGATCCTCCGATACCTCAAGCACATCTTTCAATTGAGGAGAGGCAGCAGCCTGCTTGAAGTGCGCATGAATATCTTCAACCGTCGCATCTTTTTTGAGCGTGAATGCCATGTACGCACAGCTCACGGTCGGCACAGGAACACGGAACGCCATACCGTCGATTTTGCCTTTCAGATGCGGAAAAATAGAAGCACACGCTTTCACGGCGCCGGTTTTTGTCGGGATCATGGACAGCGTGGCTGCACGCGCTCTCCGGAGTTCACCGCTTTCCTTCGCCTTGTTATCAAGCAGGTTCTGCGATGCGGTAAATGCATGCACAGAACTCACCAGCAAAAACTCAATACCGTAGAGCTGATCGATGAGCATAATGACCGGTGCAATACAGTTGGTTGTGCAGGATGCATTGGAAATGATATCCATGTCTTTTGTGAGCAGATGATCATTCACCCCTTTCACAAAGGTCGGCGTGTCGTCTTTCATTGGTGCAGTCACAATCACGCGCTTGGCACCGGCTGCGAGATGTCCGGCAACTTCTTCGCGCACATCAAAATTTCCCGTCGACTCCACCACAATGTCCACGTTCAGCTCAGCCCACGGACACTTGTCCGGGTGACGCTCTTTCACCACTTTCACACGCTTGCCGTTGACGATCATGTCTTCGCCGTCCACTTTGATATCGGCATTGAGACGATGGTGGAGAGAATCGTATTTGAGTAAATACGCACGCATCTCCACGTCGGATGATGCATTGATGGCGACGACCTCGACTGTATCTCCATACTCCTGAATGAATTGACGATGGACCAGACGCCCGATGCGTCCGTATCCGTTAATGGCAACTCTCAGCATGGCTTTATGATACGGCTATGCAGAGCGAAATCAAGCAAGTGCATCTGTCATCCTTTAGCGGACCAATCCAAGGATGATTCCAAGCAAAGCGGCAAATCCGCCCACAATCCAGAGACGCATGGTTACTTTACTTTCCCCCCAACCCAAGGCCTCGAAGTGATGATGGATGGGAGCTGCGAGGAATACTTTTTTGCCTTTGCGCAGTTTCTTGCTGGTGAGCTGGATGATTACAGAAAGCATTTCGATCACAAACACGAAGCCAATGAGCGGCAGAATCATCGCCTGGTCAATCATCATGGCAATCACCGCGAGCGTTCCTCCAAGGGCGAGTGATCCCGTATCGCCCATAAAGAAGAGCGCAGGCGGAACGTTATGCCAGAGGAAGGCGGCAATAGCACCCACGCAGACTGCGCAGAAAGCAGAGAGAATAAACAGGCCTTCGACATACGCAAGAATCCCGAAGGCGCCGAACGCAATCACCAGAAGTCCGCCGGCAAGGCCATCAAGACCATCCGTAAAGTTCACCGCATTGGACGTCCCGACGACAATGAACATGAAGACGGGGATATACCAGAGTCCGAGATTCACTTCACCCACATAGGGCACATGGATCTGGCTGATATCAAGCTTGAAGTAAAACCACAGAGCGCCGATGAGACTCAGGATGAGAAGGGACAGAATTTTCGGCATGACGCCGAGGCCGCCTTTCTTGCGTTCTCCAAGCAGCACCTTCTGCAATGCGTCATCGAGCACGACACCGCTGAGCGCGAAGAAGATCATCACAAACAGGAAGAAGGCATACCAGACTGAAACCCCGATGAGCCCGAAGCCGAAGCCCGGGGTTACAGCTTCGATGGTCGGAGCACGGAGATAGTTGATGAAAAAGTAGAGAGCGGCAGGAATAACCACGACAGCGCTTGCGAGCACAAATGTTTTGATTCTGCGCATCGCTCTGCGCATACGTGCTTCATCGGTGCCGATAATATTCAGGTAGTCATCAAATGCCCCGAGAATACCGAGCGAGAACAGCACAAAGAGCGGCAGATACACCTGTCCACGCTGCAGCAGGGAATGCTCCACAAGGCCTGGTAGCGCGAGCAGGCGCGACATGAAGACCGTCAGGAAAATACCACCCCAGATAAGAAGTCCACCCATCGTCGGCGTCCCGAATTTACTCTGATGGTACGTGCGGAAAATCATCGGATCTTTCCCGTCGACCGTTTCAACACGCAGCTGTTTTCCGATGTTGTTTTTGCGGAGGAATGCAACAAACCAGGGCGTGAGCGTCAGCACGACAGCAAACGCAAAGAGTGCGTACCCGAGAATCCCGAGAAGGGAGATCTCCGGTCTGGCCGGTGACAACGCAAACGGCTCCATAGGAAAGTAATCCTAGATTACGGCTGACCGTGCACTTTGTCGATGTCATAAAACCGCATCTGCTCCTTCTTGAACAGAAGTTCCACGCGACCGGTCGGACCGTTACGGTGTTTGCGGATGAAGATGTCGGTTATTCCCTGGCGGTCGGAATCTTCGTTGTAGTAGTCCTCGCGGTACATCATCATCACAATGTCGGCATCCTGCTCGATGGAACCGGATTCACGGAGATCGGAGAGCTGCGGACTTTTATCCGGACGGGCTTCAACCGCACGGGACAGCTGCGAGAGGGCGACAATCGGGATGTGTAGTTCGCGCGCAATCTGTTTGATGGTACGGGAGATTTCCGAAATTTCCTGCACACGGTTTCCGGCGTAGTTCGCATTATTCGTACTCATCAGCTGCAGGTAGTCGATCACGATCATATCGAGACCATGTTCCATCTGCAGACGGCGTGCCTTCGTGCGGAATTCCGGCATGGAAGAGGCAGAGGAATCATCAATGAAGATATTGGCTTTGCTGAGTTCGTCCATGATGGGACCCATATTCTGGAAGTCACTGTCGTCGAGTTTACCGCGCTGAAGTTTCCATGAGTCAACACCGAGCATGGACGCAAAAAGACGATCGACCAGCTGTTCTTTGCTCATTTCCAGGGAGAAAATGCCAACTGTCTTTTTATATTTGATAGCGGCATTCACCGCCATGTTCATCGCCAAGCTTGTTTTACCCATGGACGGGCGTGCTGCGAGAATGACAAGATCGCTCGGCTGGAAACCGGTCAGTTTGGCATCAAGAGCAGAAAATCCCGTCGGCACCCCCTTAATGGCATCGTCATTCGGGGACGCATGCAATTCCGCAAATTTCTCATAGCGCTCATCAAGCACGTCGCGGATGTGCACGAACTTTTCTTTCAGGAAGGTATTCGTAATCTGGAAAATCGTCTTCTCCACTGCATCCAAAATCTCCGGAATCGGCTTATCCACCTCATAGCCCAGGCCCACAATGCGCCGTCCCGCTTCGATAATATTCCGGTTAAGCGCTTTCGCCTTCACAATCTGCCCATACTGATACACGTGTGATGACGTGGGGACAGACGATGCAAGTTCGGCAAGAAACGCGCTTCCACCAATGCTCTGCACGTTTTTACTGTCCGCAAGCTTGTTTGTAACAGTAATAAAGTCGATCGGCTCATGCGCCATGTACAAATCGAAGATCGCCTGGAAGATTTCCCGGTACGTCGGATCGTAAAAATCCTGGGGCAGCAAAAAGTCTGTCACTTTCACAACCGCTTCAGGATCGAGAAGTAATGCACCCAAAACGGTCTTCTCTGCTTCCAGAGAATGCGGCGGTGCATCAAACATCGTTGCGGTCGTCGTCATAGGAGTCGGGAAATAAGCAGGGGACTGATTGTAACGTGATCACCCCGCCTGACAATCCACTTGGTCTTGCCACGTTTCTTGACTAGTCTCTGTTCATGTGGAAATAAATTACTTTCCTGTGGAGGAAATGTGGATAACGTGTGGATTAGAGGTTGTGTTCACGCGCGTATTTGAGAAGCGCGACCACGCTGGGTGAGTGGATGCGTGGAGAAGAGAACACACGATCAATCGCTTCTTTGATAGGCAATTCGAAGACTTCAATAAGTTCATCATCATCCTGGGGCAGGGGACTCTTGTAGAGATCACTCGCGAGAAAAATGTTATTGGTAATGACAATTGAATCAGAGGTGTAGATCTGACCGTAAGGCGTCATGATGTTTGCCGCAAATCCTGTTTCTTCCTGCAATTCCCGTCCTGCAGCAGTCAGGACATCAGTCTCTTTGTCCACTTTTCCGCTCGGCAGCATCCAGATGTATTCCTGATAGAACGGACGGTACTCTTTTAAGAGCAAAATATGACCGGGTTTTGGAAACGCGAGAATATGAACAGAGTCACAGCGGTGCACGCGGACAGACTGTTTCGTCCGCCCATCCGGCAATGATGCCGTGTCGAGTGTCAGCCGCCAGCCATATTGATTGAAGAGTTCCTCCTGCATAGAGGCATGCTACTCCGCTGTCCGCATAGTGCGAATAATTTCTGATACTAATTTTTACAGAAAAAAAGCGGGGATTCACCCCGCTCTTCCTCCATACAATATCTCCTGTTACTCAGGCGTCGCCTTCGAACGAATTTCTTCGTCGAGCTTTGCCGTCAGTGTTGGATTCGCAATAAGGTTCTGGCGTGCAGCTTCACGCCCCTGCCCGATAGTCTCTTCGCCGTAACGGAAGTAGGCACCTGCCTTTTCAATGACACCATACTTCACACCAAGATCGAGAATATCTCCTTCCTTACTGATACCGCGGGCGTAGAGGATATCGAATTCCGCCTGACGGAACGGAGGAGCAACTTTGTTCTTCACCACTTTCACACGAGTGCGGTTACCGACAATTTCCTGTTCAGCACCGTCACCTGTCCCGATCTTCTCGGTGATTTTATCGATACGGCGGACATCCAGACGGAGCGATGCGTAGAACTTGAGAGCATTGCCGCCGGTTGTGGTTTCCGGGTTTCCAAACATCACCCCGATCTTCATACGCAGCTGGTTGATGAAAATAACAGAACAGTTGGTCTTGCTGACAATGGCAGTGAGCTTACGGAGTGCCTGGCTCATGAGACGTGCCTGCAGACCCATATGACTGTCTCCCATGGTTCCTTCGATTTCTGCACGCGGCGTGAGAGCGGCAACAGAGTCGACGACGATGAGATCGATACCACTGGAACGGACAAGTGTCTCCGTAATTTCCAGCGCCTGCTCGCCATCGTCCGGCTGGGAGACGAGGAGACTATCGATATCGACACCGATCTTCTTGGCGTAGGAAAGATCAAGCGCATGCTCAGCATCAATGAATGCCGCGCGGCCGCCTGCTTTCTGGATTTCTGCAATGGCGTGGAGTGCGAGGGTTGTCTTTCCGGAGGATTCCGGACCGTAGATTTCAATAATACGCCCGACCGGGAAGCCGCCGCCAAGGGCGAGGTCGAGTGAGAGAGATCCGGACCCGAAGCGGGCAATCTGGGAAATGCTGTTGTCACCCATCTCCATAATCGCGCCGTCCCCATACTGCTTCTTGATCTGGTCGAGAGCATTCTGGATAGAGGCAACTTTAATCTGATCCGGCGTGAGGGAAACTTTTTTAGCGGCTGCAGGAGCCTTGATCTTTGCATCAGTGTCCATAGAGGAGGAGAGGGTAGTGGATTGCTTCATCATACGAGTGGTGAAAGAAAAAGAAATAGTGTGGTACACGAACGTACACCTACTATTCCTCCATTCATCCTCCTGATCAAGAAAGTGAACTTGATAGATGAGAAAAAGATGATGGTGTATGAAAGTACACCCTCAACCTCACTCATTCAGCGTCCACCCAACGGCCGGCAGATACCGCTTCCGATAGTGGTATCCGTTACCGCACAGTAGCTTCCGGATACACACAAAATTCCCGCAGGTCCGCCGCACGGCGTGCCGGACAGAGATCCTGTTCCGGTTGTTGCAGCGGAAGAAGGGGTGTGTGTGAATGTGATGGTCTTCAGAAGTTGTAACACGCTCTGCACAGGTTCTTTGCGTGTAGGATCACTCAGTGTGTCGTCCAGGGAAATAGCAATCACGTCCTGACCATTCTGTACATACACGACCAGTCCTGAGCCGGTCGTCACACGGACTGCCCGCTGGCCACCGACTACCAGTGGCGTGCCGGACGGGAGGCTGGCAAGAGATGAGCGGCTGATCGTCAGGAGTGCCGTAGACGATCCGGTCTGTGTGAAGCGGATACCGTCATCGAAGACATCACCGTTCCAGGCAAGGGGTGCGGAGAAGGTGAGCTTGAGTGCTGGAATAGTCCACGGATGGGACGGCTGTTCAATGCGTGTGACTTGTGTGGCAATCAGAACAGGGAGTGCCTTGGAATCCGTATTCAGTTCAAGTGTTCCTGTAATCGTCACATCCATACCGGCAAATGCACGCAGGTTCACAACACTGCTTTCCACGTAATACACGTCATGGCCATCCTGTCGCAGGACATCTGTGCCACGGCGTGTGAGAGACAGATCGACAGGAGAGAGGGCACCTGTGAGCGTCTGCGGACCAGTGGGAAGAACGATCACATCTTTTTTCTGGCAGCCATTCAGAAACACAACGGCAATGAACGTCGTGAGACCAATGGCAAAAATGCGGGTTTTGAGTGAGGAGGACATGGACACAGCTTACAAGCATCTAGCTCAGACAACAAAAAATCCGCCTTGTGGGCGGATTTTTTAGAATCAATGGGAGAATGCTTACTTCTTAGCGGAGTCGAAGGAGTAGACAGCGCGACCCACACGGACGAAGTACGGCATTTTCTGGAGGTTGAGGGAAATGGTTCCAACCTTCACCGTGCGCTGCTTGGCAACTTCGGCGATGATCTCCTTCTTGGACAAAGGACCCTTTTCCTTCAGAATTGCTTCAATCACATCAGCAACGGTACCCGGTTCGTAGCCCCACTCACGGAGTGCGTAGAGACCGCGTCCAACGAGAACAAACTGCGGGTAGCGGATGAGTTCATTGTGGACAGCCTGTACCGTGACGTTCTTGTGGTCGAAGCGAGCTTCGCGGATGCGGTTGGCAATTTCCATGAAGTGCAGAGGAACGCCGGCCTTGCGGAGCACAATCTCGACTTTGTCACGGATAGAGCGCGGGCGGACAAAGCGCCACTCGGTCAGTCCCCATCCTTCATCAATCTCGCGCAAACGCTCGTCGATGGTCATACAGCTATTGATGAGTTCTTTGCCTGGGATTCTGTCCTTGAAGAGGTTCAGTGCCTGCACGGATGAAACGAGTTCTTCACGCTTCATACAGCTGCGGCGCTTCTTCAGGATCTTCACCATGTTCTCGACAATCACGGAAATATCTTCCATGGCCAGAGAGTCAAGCCGCCAGAAAGGAACAAATGTTCCGCTGTGGCCGGAGGTGCTCATGTCGGTATCAATGGAGAAGGACAGGCGGAGGACCGCTCCGTCGAGGTCTGTGGAATTCGGCATGCGCTTGAGGACCTGGCTGATGACTTCATCCTCACGCATCACGCCACCGTTCACACGGAGAATGCTCTTCGCCATTTCGTTGACATCATTAAGTTTTGTTGTGCGGACTGTTCTGCGGAGCTTGCTCAGTGCAATGCCCTCAATCTGACGGACACGCTCGCGTGTCACCTTAAAATGTCGTCCAATCTTCTCCAGTGTCTGTTTTGGTTGACCCTGAAGGGCAAAACGACGCTTGATCACCATTGCCTCCTTCTCCGTTAAGACCATAAAAAGATCGTCCAGCAAGGACTGTAAATTGACAGCAAGCTTGCCGCTTGCTGCGGTATTCTGAGGAGTAAGGGTGGAGGAGGCGTCAGCCATAGGATCGGGAGGAAAAAGAGAACATCCTTCGTTTTACCAGAACATTGACAGGAGCAAAAGATCTTCCATTGGTTCGTCTGGACTGTTTTCCACGGTTATGTTGCCGTGGCCGGATGTAGTGAAAACGAGCAAGTGTTATAATTTATATCATTTTTGGAGTTTGTCAAATTTGATATTTATGACACAAATGTGTTTTTAAACAAGTTTAGACATTTTCCCATGAGGCTGTCATCCGTCAACTATTAACGCCTCTCCAGATATGTCTGGAGAAGTTCACATGCTGCGCGTGCATCGCCGTCGAAAGAAGTCATTTTTGATGTCGTGTACCGTTCGTCCATAAAAACGACCGCAACACCGCGTTCTTCCAGTTTCTCAGCACACATCCGGACATACAGGACCTGCTCTCCTTCTTTCCCGGAGGGCAGCAGGGGCAATCCGATAACCACTTCATCCACTCCACGTTCATCAATAATACCGGCGACCCGTTCAATCATTCCATCTACTGTGTTTTCGATAATCGTATCGAGCGGCAGAGGGATGTCATTATCGGTATCGACAAAAGCAACACCTGTCCGTTTCTTCCCGATATCCAGGGCAAGGAGGTGCATTGGAAACCTTATTTGGCTGCAACGAGACGAGCCACCAGGGACTTTTTGCGTGCAGCGGTGTTCACATGGATGATCTTCTTCTTGGCAGCCATGTCGATACTCTTATAGACCTGCGGCATGAGGGCGATTGCCTCATCCTTCTTTCCTTCCTTCACCGCATCAGCAAACTTCTTCATCATGGTTTTCATGATGGTTTTGTAGGGAACGAGACGCTTGTGGCGCGCGTTATCCTGTTTTACCCGTTTGATGGCTGATTTGGTCAAAGGCATAGCCGCGAGACTGTAAAGGAAGGGGAAAGGGGCGTCAAGAGGCAATTACGCCGTTTGTGTGGAGAACAAACAAAGGCGAGAGCATGTTTTGATTGATCCCTCAAAAAAGACAGTGTGACATGCCAGATATTTTCATTGATCGATGAAAACAGAGAATGGTCAAAAGATTCACAGAATATTGACGATTCGCCCCTAGCTGCACCCAATGCCTATGAGTATACTGCGCGGCATACCTCTTCTTGTTCTATAGATATGTGCGGAATCTTCGGATACATCGGATCCAAAACTGATGCGACCAAAATGGCTGTGGACGGGCTGAAGAGCCTTGAGTACCGCGGCTACGATTCCTGGGGCGTTGCGTGGAAGAACGGAACAGAAACACATCTGACGTCCAAGAAAGAGATCGGGAAGATCAGCGGGGTGGATGGCGCACTGCTGTCGGGTAACAGCTCACTCGCGATCGGTCACACACGCTGGGCCACACACGGCGGCGTCACGGTTGCCAATGCGCATCCACAGTTCAACACCGATAAAACAATCGCCGTGGTGCATAACGGCATTTTTGAAAACTATCAGGAGCTGCGCGACGAACTGAAAGCAAAGGGACATGTGTTCACATCGGAAACGGATACGGAAGTGGCACCGCACCTCATTGAAGAATATCTGAAGGAAACGAATGACTTCGCACATGCTGTCCGGCTCGCCTGCCAGAAGTTCACCGGCCGCTACGCGATCCTCGCAGTCCACGCGACCAGCGACACAATGGTGGCGGCACGCACGGGCTCTCCGTTGATTGTGGGAGTCGGAACGGACGGATACTTCGTTGCATCCGACACGCCGGCGTTTATGCATCACACGAAGACGGTGCAGTATCTGGATGACGGAGAGATGGTCGTGACAGACGGCAAGTCGATCATTTTCTCGGATATCGACACCGGCACAGAGCATCACAAGCGTGAGATTGAAATCACCTTCAATGTGGAACAGGCGGACAAAGGAAATTTCGCACACTACATGCTGAAGGAAATTATGGAACAGAAAGAGAGCGTGGCAAAAGCCGTGAACCAGAGTGATGAAGAAATCATGACCGTGGCCAACGCCATCAACGAAGCACAGGGAACCTTCCTTGCAGCCTGCGGTACCGCTGGAAAAGCGTGTATGGCTGCGGAATATTTCTTCTCAGTCGTTGCACAGAAACACGTGAATTTCGCTCCAGCAAGCGAGTTTAAGGTGTATCACCATTTCCTGAAGAAGGAATCGCTGCTAATTGTCGTCAGCCAGAGCGGTGAGACTGCAGATGTGCTCGAGGCTATGCAGGTCGCAAAGAGCAAAGGTGCGAAAGTGCTCTCGATTGTGAACGTGGAAGGATCGAGTATCGATCGCGCGTCTGATTACACACTGCGCATTAACGCCGGACCCGAGCGTGCCGTTGCCTCCACCAAAGCTCTCACGGGACAACTCGCTGTGCTTCTTCTTGTTGCATACGCGCTCGCCGGAAAACTACAGGAAGGAAAGAAGCTCCTCCTCGAAAGCGCATCAATGATCAACGACATGTTGAACCCGCGCTACGTCGAACGCCTCAAGCAGCTCGCGGACCGTATCAAGGCAAAAGAAGACCTTTATATTATCGGCAAGAGCTGGAACTACCCGATGGCCCTCGAGAGCGCGATCAAGATTCAGGAAGTGAGCTACATTCACGCGGAAGGATTTGCCGGCGGCGAACTGAAACACGGACCCATCGCCCTCATTGAAGAAGGAACGCCGTGCATTGTTCTCGCAGGAAACGACGAAGTGACGCCGGATATTCTGAGTAATGCCGTACAGCTGAAAGCGCGCGGTGCGCTTGTAATTGGCGTTGCTCCGGAGAACAACGAAATCTTTGATGAGTGGATCAAAGTGCCCGATGCTGCAACAGCACAGGCTCTCGTGAACATTATTCCGATTCAGGTGCTTGCGTACGAACTCGCGATTCAGCGCGGGAAGGATCCGGATATGCCACGGAATTTGGCGAAGAGCGTGACGGTGAAGTAGGCCTTCATGAAACGGAATAAGAAAAGGATAGTTTACTCTTGCGTGTCTGTGGGAAAGTTTTAGAATCCGCAGCCATGTATGTCTCCTAAACGTTCGCAGTCGGCTCCTCTCAATCCTGTCGCTGTGTATTTACAGGAGATAGATGCATCGCCATTACTTTCACCGGCAGAGGAGCAAATATTGGCGGAACAAAAGGAGGCAGGGGATGCTGAAGCAAGCGAACACCTCATTCAATCGAACTTACGTCTTGTTGTAAGCATTGCACGCACAAAAGTACGAATGGGGCTGTCTCTGCAGGATGCCATTCAGTCTGGAAATCTGGGATTGATAAAAGGAACGAAAAAATTCAAAGCCCGCAACATCCGGTTCTCTACATTCGGCTCATACTGCATCGAACGCGAGATAAACAGAACAGCTGACGATCAGAGAGGAACCATACACATTCCGCATCATGTACAGGATTTTCAAAGGAAAGTAGCGAAAAGAAAAGAGGCATTGCACTCCACCCTCGGACGGGAACCGACTGATGAAGAAATGCGGGAGGCAATGGAATTGGAGAAAAGAAAATGGGAATCAAAGAAAAAATTAAGCGCACATGCAGTGATGGCAAAAAAGGCCAATGCAAAAGGAGAAAATGTAGACGTGTTGCAGCTGGATCAAAGAATTTCTCATAATGAAAAAGATCCTGCTCTCGTACTGCAGCAACAGGAAACAATGCAGGTCATGTTGAATCTGATCAAATCACTGGAACCCGATCAGCAGGAAATTATCCGCATGCGGTATCTCACTCTCGAGGGAGGAAAAACCACTCACAAGGAAATTGGTGAAGTATTGGATATGAGTGTCACGCAGGTCAGGAAACGTGAACGGAAGACATTGGCACAATTGCGTGCACTTTTAGGTGCGCAGCTCGGACTGACAGAACACGATGTATTTGATAACGACGGA
This sequence comes from Candidatus Peribacteria bacterium, assembly GCA_023038255.1. NCBI lineage: Bacteria > Candidatus Peregrinibacteriota > Candidatus Peribacteria > Candidatus Peribacteria bacterium. The sequence goes on from CP082927.1 coordinate 697,761, forward strand.
TATTGATACCTCACTATGGAAAATACGAAAGAAGTACACTATTGGGAAGTATCACTCTGTACAGAGCTGCACAGATATGAAGAATACAGAAATCCGGCACAGGTCATAGAATCCGCAAACCGTATGGCGACGAGTGTGACAAAAAATATTTACGATATTCAGGATGCAACTATCATCTCGACATTACGCATTCTGACAAAAGCGATGCAGGTGGTACGACGGGACAGTCATGCAGCTACTTTTCGTATCAGTGAAATTATTGCCATGCTGCAAAAGAAACAGGGTTACAGATTGGACGAAGACGGAAAACCAAGTGCGGATTTATAAGTGATCCGCATAACCCATTACCACTAACCCATAACCGGTCTGGCACGCTGGAGGATTACTCCGTCGGCTGAATCCCATAATAATCAAACAAGAACGCCGCAATATCATGGAACAACGGACCGGCGGTGGATTCTCCGTAGGCAATCTGCTGGTTTTTCGGACGATCGAGTTTGACCAGGACGACGAATTTCGGATTCGGAACCGGACCGTAGCCAAGGTATGTACCGACTGTGGAACCTGTGCCGGATTCGTAGCGTCCGCCGGGACCGGCGATCTGACTCGTTCCTGTTTTGCCGGCGACTGCGTAGCCTTTCACCTTTCCACGTTTTGCGAAACCGGTGTTGGCGGAGTTCACCAGCATGGCACTGATGGTCTCGGATGTTTTTTCCGTGATGACCTGATCCACAATGCGCGGGGCGAATTTTTCGACGGTACCGTCTGCGTGAATAATGCTATCCACAATAGTCGGGTGCATAAGCTTGCCACCGTTTGCGAGTGCGGCATTTGCAGTCACAACCTGGAGAGGTGTGGCAGAAATTCCCTGACCGAACGATGCGGTTGCAAGATCGGACAAGCTCCAGCGGCGCCACGGCTTGATGTCTCCGGTCACTTCATCTTCCAATTCAATAGCCGTCACTTTTCCGAATCCGAATTTCTCAATCATGTGCTCAAAGAGTTTACTGCCGAGTCTGCCGGAAATGTTCGTCATGCAGGTGTTGATGGAGAACGCGAGGCAGTACGTCATGTCGACGCGTCCGTAGAATCTTTTCAGCGCGTTATTGATGGTATACTCGTCCACTTTCACGGGGCCGTCATCGTTATAAATGGTTTCCGGCGTAATTTCCCCCTGATCAATCGCAATCGCCATGGTGATAGGCTTCATGACCGATCCTGGCTCATAGATTTCCTGCACCGTGCGGTTCAGGTACGCACCGACACCGATGTTGTTTTTGTACTTGAGCCAGATGCCCGCCACTCCCGTCGGGAAGACTTCCACGCGGTCATTTTCTCCAAGGTACAGATAATGACGTGCGATATCCCTCAGATCAAAATCACGCTGCAGGGCAGAGAGTTCTTTCTGGATTTTTTCCGGGAGAGTCGCACGACCCTCGTCGGTAAAGACCTGCGCTGCATAATCTTTCACAACACGGGCATTCGTCTCAGGATTATAAATTTCCACCACAATGGTGCGCTCTTTTTCAGGAGCGAGAGTGATGGGCACTTTGTCGTAGACGGATGCGTACGTATTTCGTTCAAAAAGAGGAGCATTCACCATCGCCAGAATACGGCCGGTCTGCGGTTCCATGACAATGGCCTGACCGCTGTCGGCATCAAAACGCTTGATACCATCCTGCATCATCTGCTCCACGGCACGCTGGATGAACGGATCGATGGTCAGCACAACCGTATCACCGTTTTTCGCATCAATGATTTTCTGATTGGAGGTCAGAATCTGCCCACCCTGCAGATCGCTCACCGTACTGATGAGACCTTCCTGTCCACGCAGCTGCGTGTCGAATGTACGTTCAATACCGTACTGTGCTTCGCGGTTCGTATTCAGGAATCCGACCACTTGCGATGCAACAGTGTCGTCCGGATAGTAACGCCAGTGTTCGGCGATGAGTGCGACAGAGCGGAGGGGGTCGACAATTTTTTCCGCCTCTTCGCGGTTTTTGGCATTCGCACGGAGCTCGTTGGTTTTTGTGAGAGAGTCGAGCATTTTTTCTTTGATGAGCAGCGATGTCTGCGGTGTCAGTCTGCGCATAATCGCAACGTAGCGGAGCGGTCTTGAGCGCAACGAGTATTCAAGTTTCTCCTGATCAATATTGAGAATGGATGCCAGCTGACGGCTGATGGACGAGAGAGAGCCGGGGCGCAGAACTTCCGGATTTCCTGAAATCAGTTTGGAATCCGGATTCACCGTGATGCCTGGAATATTCAACGCATTCACTTTCTCTGCTTCCGTTTTAGTGACGCTGTATTTAATAGGAACGAACGTCACACGTTTTTCAGAAATTCGTTCCTGGATATTGCGCGCAAAGAGTCTGCGGACTTCCGTGATATCCGGAATTTTTGCATCGGTTCCCACCGGCAGTTCCGAAGGAAGCGGTTCCAGAAGAGATCCGGTCGAAATTTTCCGGACGAACGAGAGGGGATCGTAGCGGGACGCATACGGCGACCCCGTAAAGGAGATCAGCTCACGCGGACATTCTTCTTTTCCTTCCGAGCAATTTTGATGCAGAGCATCGGTAATAAGAATATTCGAGAGCGTATCGGCAATGAAGGCGGGATCATCCGCAATGAGAGGATCGACGTAGAGAAGATCGAGTGTGGTGTTCGTTGCGAGAATAGTTGTCTCACCACTTTTGCTATTGAGCGCAAGAACTTCACCGCGCTGCGCCGGCAAACGGACGCCACCGAAGTGCTGAGATTGTGCTGCGTCATGATATTCAGATCTGTCAATAATCTGCAGCTGCATCATACGGGCCACGAGCGTCAGGCCGCACACCACCAAAACGCTATGCAAAATGACCATTCTCTGCAGCAGAGAACGCTTCTTCTGAGTTTCCGATACATGAGAGGATCTTTTGAGAAGCATCAGAGGCGGATCAGAGGCGCAAAGGATAGCAGGGGAGCGCCAAACGTGCTATAATATCTAGATGACTCATCCTGACTTTTCCAGCCTCGACGGCGAGCAACTTCTGGACAAACTCCAGCAATATTGCACCGAAATCGGCGTGTCCGATATTCACACCTCGCCGGAAAAGGATCACGTCCGCCTGGAAATCCGTCTGCGCGGTATGCTCGATGAACTCAGTCCCATGACCCATGCGAACTACGAGGCTTTTGTCCGTCGCATCAAGTTCGTCTCGAAGCTGAAACTGAACATCACCAATATTCCGCAGGACGGTCAGTACACATTCGGCACCGAAGAAAACGGACAGAAGCGCATTGTGAACGTTCGTGTCGCCACGCTCCCGTCTCGCTTTGGTGAAACCATTACTCTCCGTCTGCTTGATCCGAAGCGCGGTATTATTCCGCTCCAGGATCTCGGCTTCCCGGGAGACATGGTCACACAGCTGCAGAACATTGCAAAGCTGCCACACGGACTTGTGCTTGTGACCGGACCGACCGGCTCCGGAAAAACGACGACGCTCTACTCCCTTCTGTCGACAGTGATCGGCACGGCCAGAAACATCATCACCCTGGAAGATCCGGTCGAATATGAAATCAAAGGCATTGTGCAGAGCGAGATCGATCCGGACCACGGATTCACATTTGCATCCGGCCTCCGCTCCGTTCTCCGCCACGACCCGAACATTGTGCTCGTCGGAGAAATCCGCGATCTGGAAACCGCACAAACCGCGATTGATGCCGCGCTCACGGGTCACTTGGTGCTCTCTACACTTCATACAAACTCCGCAATTGAAGCGATTCCGCGCCTTCTGTCTATGGGCGTTAGCCCCTATACATTCGCGCCGGCTCTCCGCGCCATCCTGGCACAGCGCCTCATCCGCACACTCTCACCGGAAGTCAAAGCAGCAGGAACCTACGACCCGGCTGACCCGGCAAGCTACAGCGGCCGCATGACACTCCCGGAACTCCTGACCATCAGCCCGGCCATGCGCGATATGATTCTCGTGCAGGAACGCGCGGAACTGATGGAGGAACAGGCACGCAAAGATGGCTATATGACGATGAAAGAATGGGGAAAGATGCTCGTCGAACAGGGGATTACGAGTCAGGAGGAGATTGCGAGAGTAACGTCGTAACGAGGGTACTGGTTCCTAGTTCCTGGTTGATGGTTTTCACGTGAGAAAGTATTTTCGAAAAAATGTTTCCATAACCAATAACTATAAACCAGGAACTATCCCTGAGTATGGAAATTGATCGAACCGATGGATCTCTCTTGCATGGAGCTGCTATTATCCCGTACGCTTTTCCTCCTATGTTTCGACGCTACAGACAGAGACGCGGGCCGTACGCCCTTGCACGACCATCCGTGGTTCCGTCTTTTGTGCGGAGCCTGATTCTCCTGCTGATTGCAGGAACAGTGCTCTACTTCCTCGGACGTGGCATCATCCGCCTCTTTGGAATGGGAAGCGGGCTTGATCGCGCTGCCGTCGGACTCACTGTCGAGAAAGGAGGTACCGTGAATATTTCTCTGGAAGGAGGATTGATGCAGCGGGCTGATGACACGATGACGCTCTACGCCACAGACAAAATTTCCACAGCAAGCACAGGACGCGCTGTCCTGTCCTTCTTTGAGGATTCCTGGATCCGTCTGGACGGCAGCACCGACCTCACCATTGATACGAGTGAGAAGAATGAAGAGGAAGCAGCAGTTGCAGTCACCCTGACCAAAGGATCTCTGTGGGTGGATACACCGTCTGCAGATATCTATTCCGGCTCCATTCTGCGCACCATTTCCACTGATGCCTTCACACTCACCATCCCCGCAGACACGCAAGCTGCCGTCGACGGCAAGACACTGCTCGTTTTCAGCGCTGATGGAAACGGCGTGGGAGTGACCCTGAAAGGAAGTGAAGAAGAACAGTTCATCGGCGAAGGCCAGCAGCTGAGCCTGCCGGATAAACCGGGAACAAACGCATTGCAGTACCGCTCCGCGATTGATCCGCTTGTTGCACAGAAACCGTTTGTTACAGAGAGCAAAGCGATGACGCGCGCAGGCAGCTCTGCTACAGGAAGCGGCACAGGTATTCAGATCGATCCGAATGCCATTGTCCTCAGCAGCCCCGCAGACAATGCAGCTGTCAGCACACCAACCGTGACCGTTGCCGGGACAGCAGGATCAAATGTCGCACGCGTACGTATTAATGGACATGAGGCGACCGTGAACCGCACCACCATGTCATTCAGCGAAGAACTCGCGCTGACTGATGCAGCCACGACAGACATCCGCGTCGAAGCGCTTGATATGAATGATATTGTGCTTGATCAGGTCTCACGCACCATCCGCAAAACTATCCAGACCATCGTCCCGCCGACGATCACCAATCCCGCAAAGAACGGCCAAACTTACAGAACACAGGACGCTCAGGTCGAAATCCGCGGGACGGCCCCAGCAGGAGCAGCCGGTATGATGGTGAATGATTACAAGCTGCAGCTCTTCCGTGCCAATGACACCACCTGGAGTTACCTCGCAAGCAAGCAGCTCAATAACCTCGTCGACGGCAAGAACGTCTTCAATGTCTACGCCATTGATGCAGCTGGAAACCCGAGCGCCCCTGCAACACTCACGGTTCTCGTCGAAGCAGGCACCGTCGGCGTCGTGAGTACCGGTTCCACCATTGGGTCCACTCCATCCTCTGCAGCTCCAACACAGATTGATGAAGCAACACTGCCGCAGAACGCTCCACTCACCGCAGGAGTGATCACCGTGACCGGCCCGACAGCAGGAACGACTCACACAGCAACCGGCAGCGACATCCTGATTGAAGGAACAACTTCCGCGCAGACAGCGTCTGTCTGGGTGAATGGCTACAAGCTGCAGCTCTACAAAGCAGGTGTCACACGCTGGAACTATATTGCGAAAACGGATTATGGCACGCTGAAGCGCGGCACAAACGTGTATAAGATTAACGCGCGCGATGCGAACAATCAGATCCTGGATTCGTTCACGTATACGGTTCAGTATTAATCCATGAGTTTCTTCCGCTTTTTCGGACGCCCCGAAACGGAACCGTCTGAACCAGTCAGCCCTGCACCAAAAGAACTCTTCCTACCTCGTCCGGAGATCCGTCAGGATTTACACAATCTCCTGTCACGTTTCCGGCAAAAGCGCAGCACTGATCCTATAGCTTTACGTCAACAGTGGCATCGCGATATGGCCGTTGACCAGGTACTGACATACGCAGATCAGCAGGACGTGAAGACTATTTCTCTCCTGACAGGAGATACCGAAGCGCTACCGATCAGCGTGGATACAATTGACCGGCTTCTTGCACTGTCCAAACATGCGTATATTCGCGCACTGTATTTTGGAAAAAACAGCAATTCACATCTGATACAGGCTTTATCACGCAGAAAAAATATCAGCATCCTCACACATCCATTCACTGATGCATCTTTCGAAAACAGTCACTTCATTGCGGCAGGGAATGCCTTTGCCATGACAACACAGATTCCGTTCGTGCAGCCGGAGACACCTCTTGATTATGACAATATTGGCATGCGCCTGACATTCAATGACCCGACGGGAGCCGCACAGCTGCACGAACATGTAAAAAAGACACGACAGATCATCAGAGGACGGACCTGATCAGTTGGACCAACGTCCGTGATAGACAAACTCCTCCTGCGTTTTGCGCTGTCGTAGCGCACTTTCTTTTGAGCGATTCGGCTCCGGAAGAATCGAGACATCTGCAGGATAGCCGATTGCCATCATAGAACCCGGTACGTAATCCGCGGGAACACCGAGCAGCTCATTTGCCTTCGTCATATCAAATCCCGCCATCTGGTGACCGACAAGCCCGAGCGGCTCACACTGCAGCGCAATCGAATAGGTCGCGGCTCCGGTGTCATGCAGATGATGATAATTGTCCGCAAACGTGCCATCCGACTTTTTACGCTTGGTGTACGCAAAAGAAATCAGGAGCAGATACGCATGTTTCGCCCAGCTGTTTCCTTCTGCGAGCAGTGATTCCAGTGCAAGGCGCATAGCACCATCATCTTTCGTTGCGTAGATATAGTGCCACGGCTGCAGATTGCTGCTCGATGGCGCCCAGCGCGCTGCCTCAAAAAGCGTCTGTATCTTTTCCTCTTCAATCGGCTGTTCACTCATCGCACGCGGACTCCAGCGCTCCACAAAAATATCTGCGATGGGAAAGTCTGCCGGCGCGGGTTTGTGAGGATAGATCATAGAAAAAGAGGGGATATCTGAAGCTATCACGCCCGCCACCTTCGATCCAGCATTTAGAGCTTTAATCCGATCTTTTTCAGCGATTCCTGAAATGCCGCCGACGGCTCGGCAATAACACTGTGTTCTTTGTGATCGGCAGGGGACACGAACGACAGCTTCCATGCATGCAGACACAAATCATGAATGTCATACTCGCGTTCCAGTTTTTCGCTAAGGGAAGACAGATAGGTCGGATCTCCGAGAATCGGATAGCCGACGCCATTGAGATGCACACGGATCTGGTGTGTGCGGCCGGTGTGGAGATCGCATGCAAGCAGTGCTGCATCTTTCGTTGCATCGAGTGTGGTATACGTCGTGCGTGCCTCACGGGTTTTGGATGATGATCCGAAAATCGTCATCTTGGTTCTGTTCGATGTCGAACGTCCGATCGCCGCATCAATCATCGCAGTAGGTGGGTCGGGGATACCGGCCACAATCGCGAGATATGTTTTCTTCACTGTGCGATCTTCAAACTGTTTCTGCAAAAATTTGTGAGCCTCCGGCGTTTTTGCAATCAAGAGACAACCGGTCGTCTCTTTATCCAGGCGATGCACGAGTACAGCCGAGCTGGAGAAGGGGATCTTGCGCTCTGCAAACAGATGCACGATTCCATGAAGGACCGTCACTTCATCGGGCGGCATTCCTGCTCCCGGATGCACCGAGCGGCCTTCGGGCTTGCTCACAACCAGACATGCATCGTCCTCATACAACACAGTCATCTTCAAATCAGCAGCTTCCAGCCGGGTTTCGGTCACCGGTTCTTCCGTCTCAGACATTTCGACTTTATCGCCAATATCGAGCACGAGCGCGACTTTCCGCACAATGCGTCCGTTGACCATCACATGTCCAGCTTTGACCACGTCTTTTGCCTTCACACGGCTAATAACGACATTTTGGTTGGCCAAAAAAATATCCAGGCGAGCCGGGTGTTCGACAATCCATTCGTGCATAGACATGCATTGTAGCGGAAAATCCCAAGTTGCATATATATTAAAATCGTTTAAAATATACATATCAGAGGGGCGATCTCGTTGTAGATCACCTCGCACCTCTCTGGTGAGAAAAGGTTGCAGATCAATTGATCTGCTCCCGAGGAGACACGCATCATAGGCAGGAATGCGTGTCTCCATCTTTTTATATGAGAGCATTTAAAATTACTTGAAGAGGGGAATGAAAAAGCTACCATAGCCCTCCTGTATTATTATTCTTTGCCGGTAAGGGCCGTTGTGCCCCGAGATCCGGATGAGCGCCAAGATTAGGTACAGGAATCGCTGCCCAGTAACTTCGTTTACTGGGTGGCATTTTTTAAATTTCCCATTCGTCCTGTACACTCTCATTCATGACAAAAGACGGGCTACTGACAAGGGGCATCGCGAAAGTTATTCCGCAAAAACTGGCGGAAGAAAAACTGGCATCCGGAAAAAAACTCCGCATGTACTGGGGTATTGATCCGACCGGCGCAAACATTCACCTCGGTCACGCAGTGCCACTCCGCAAAATGCAGGCATTTGCCGATGCTGGTCACGAAGTTATTTTCCTCGTTGGAAGTTTTACCGCCATGATTGGTGATCCATCCGGCAGAGATGCGATGCGTGAGCCGCTCACAAAAAAGCAGGTGGAGAAAAATTTTCAGGATTACAAAAAGCAAGCATCGAAAGTTTTGAACTTCAAGAAAATCAAAGTTGCCTACAACCACAAGTGGCTCGAGAAATTGTCCTTCAAAGATATTCTGAAACTGACATCCGAATTCACCGTGAACCAGATGATGGAGCGCGACATGTTTGAACGCAGATTAAAAGAGGGGATGCCTGTCTCTCTCACAGAATTCATGTATCCGCTGATGGTGGGTTACGATTCCGTGATGCTCGATGTCGATGTCGAACTCGGTGGTACCGATCAAGAATTTAATATGCTCGCTGGTCGCACATTGCAGAAAGCTTTTGGGAAGCGCGAGAAATTTATTATGACCATGAAGCTGCTCGAAGGAACGGATGGCCGCAAAATGAGCAAGTCCTACGACAACTGCATTTACCTGACAGATAGCGCAAAGGACATGTTCGGAAAAACGCTCAGCATCAAAGATGAGCTGATCACCACCTACATGGAATGCTGCACCGATATTTCCATGGAAGAAATCGCAGACGTAGAAAAAGCGATGAAGAAAGGTGCAAACCCGAAAGAATTCAAAGTGCGTTTGGCAAAAGAACTCGTGACGATGTATCACTCCAAAAAAGAAGCGGATGCCGCTGAAGAAGAATTTAGCAACGTGTTTGCAAAGGGAGGAGTGCCGGATGACATGCCGGAAGTGAAAGCAGAGAAAGGGGAGCTACTCATTGATCTTCTCGTCCGCGCAAAAATCCTGACATCAAAATCAGAAGCGCGGAGATTGATTGAACAGAAGGCGGTGACGATGAATGAGACACTTGTCGAAGCGTTTGATGTTGTTGCGGAAGCGGGTGTGACGAAAGTGGGGAAGAGGAAGTTTGTGAGGATTGGATAATGCTTTTCTGTGAAAGTGTCACCCTGAGGACGCTCGAAGGGTGAATGGAAAGATGTAGCTTTGATCGTGTTCATGGTTCGATCGTCCTCACCATGACACTAAGAAAGTCATCACACCCCAACGCTCTGTTTGATAATCCACCCAAGCGTCAGAAAGCCGATGATAAGAACAATAAACGTCATCGTACTATACCAAGGAAATAAGGAAGACTGGCTGCAGCACTGACGAGGGCTGTAGAAACCACGAAGGCGAAGCCGGCGTTGCGTGTATCGCGTGACATAGTATTAGTTGTGACACATAGGAAGCCGTCTCGTGACAGTGCAACCGAGGGAGAGAAGGGTGCTCTGCAGCTGGCGAGCGTTTGTCAGCACATGGTCCGACGGGAGATAGACATGCACCGAACCTTTGCGGGGGTAACTCCGGACCCACTCGACAATTGTTGCAACAGAGAAGTCTCCACTATTGGCTTCCTGCTGCTGCAAACTCGAGAAATCGATCACCACATTCTGCTGAGCGTAAGAGGTCCCGGGGGAGTGGTGGGGGAGTAGCTGCATGAGAAGGAAGTGTACGCTCGTACACCCAGCAATGCAAGAGCATTTTCATAAAAAAAGAGACGTCTTGCGACGCCTCCTTTTGAAAGTCTATACGGGGAGAGGATTAGTCGAGCATACCGTCGATTGCAGACTGGAATGTTGCAAACGGATACGCACCGCTGATCTTCTGACTCTGATCATCCGGACCAAGAATCCAGAAGCCCGGTGTGCCGTCGATGCCGGATGCAGATCCTGCAGCCAGATCAGCCTGGACGTACGCGGTCTTTGCACCGGTATCGAGACAGGTGGCAAATGTACCTGCGTTCACACCAACATCTTTTGCGTATTCCTTGAACTTCGCAGCAGCGTCAGCAGCAGAGAGGTTGGACCACTCGCTCTGCTTATTGAAGAGCTCTTCATGCATTTCCCAGAACTTATCCTGATCTTCTGCGCACGCAGCAGCTTCAGATGCTTTCTGTGCATTCGGATGGAAGCCAAGAGGGTAGTGACGGCTGACGTACTTGATTTTGCCTGTGTCGACGTAGTTCGTCTTGATCTGATCAAACGTCTGCTGGAAATGACGCTGACAGAACGGACACTGATAGTCTGTAAATTCAACAACAGTCACCGTTGCATCATCTTCACCAAGGTACGGAGCATCTTCACCACCTGTCGGAGGAGTGTCGTTGGTCGGAGGAACAACAGGAGCCTGCTGATCCGTCGGTGCAGCGGGAACAGACGGGTTATTGGTTGCACCAAGGCTGGTGGGACCGAATCCCTGCATGCCTGTTGCAATGACATATCCGACAATCAATCCTGCAAGACCGACTGTGGAAGCAAACCAAGGGTTGCCAGTGGGTGTAGTGGCCATGAAAACGAGGAGGAGAAAATAACGAGGGAATGATACGCGGATGCCCCGCGAACAAAAAGCGACTGGACTGGAACTTCAGAAGTTTGCAACTGCATCACAAGAGCTTACTTTCCGTGAAACTTCTGATGCACCTCCTTCAACTGAGGATTTGTGACGTGTGTGTAGATCTGCGTGGTGGATAGATCTTTATGCCCGAGCAATTCCTGCACAGAGCGCAGATCAGCACCGTTACGGAGAAGATCCGTTGCAAAGGAATGACGCAGTGTGTGTGGGGACGGGTTCGAGACAATGCCGGCTGCCAGCGCATATTTTTTGACAATGTTGTAGATACTGATGCGTGATAACCGGAATTCTTCTCCCGGCGGCATAATGTCTGTGGCTCTTTCGGGATGGCGGATGAACAGGGGAGTCAGATGATCCGTGCGACTCAGCATGTAATCCTTCAATGCATCGACTGCACTGTCGGAGAGGAAAACGACGCGGATTTTGCTGCGCTTTCCGCGAACGGAAATTTCACGGGTGTTGTAGTTCAGGTCTTTGACGTTGAGCGACCGCAGCTCCGCGAGACGCAAACCGGTCGAAAAAAAGAGTTCGAGGATGGCGCTATCCCTCTTGCCCTCTCTCGTATCGGTGTCAGGCGCTCCCCTGAGTCTCTCCAGCTCTTCTCCGGTTAAGACCTTCACCTGTCGCTGCTCCTCTTTGAACCGTTTTATGCGGTCAGGGGGGTAGACGTCCATTTCTTCTTCCTGGATGAGGTAGCGGAGGAATGCACGGAGTACCGTGAGGTGATGATTTCGTGTTCGTACAGCCATTTCCCCGTTCTGTCGTGTGCGGAAATCACTGAGAGCCTGCTTGTAGTCACGAATGACCATTTTATCAAAATCTTTGACAGATTTGATCGGAAGTAGTGCAGTAAGCAGATCAAGCGACTGACGGTAATTGGTGATAGTGAGACGCGATTTATTCTCTTCTGTTTGTAAAAATTGTAAGTACCGTTCGATAGCCGATGAGAGTAGCGGGGGAGGAGTTTTCATCGATCGTGCTTACTTAACATAATGCATTTTATGTTAATAGAATAACAGGCCGTCAGAGGCTTTGCAAGAGATCTTTACCTATACAAGGTCCTGACGCGGGGTCTTTCAAAGTTTCTCTGTAATGTCTCTTTGGTGATCCAGTGATCCATCCACAGCGCATAATACAAATACGCAAATGTTTCTCGCAGCACACTCTGGTGTTCACTCATTTCCGGCGGACGTGTCCCCGCCGGTACCGTTCCAAAGTGGGTCCACCCCTGCCGCTCCGCGATCTTTTCGATACGAGCCAAGTGATAGGCATCACTGACACCTACAACCGATGAACACTGAGATGTCAAGTTTTGGGAATGGAGTAAATTTTCCCATGTGGAATGTGACTGGTCCTCAATCACAATATCTTTTGCGAGTACGCCGTAACGCACTGCTTCCTGTCGCATAATTGCCGCCTCACTCAGCGTGTTCCCCTCTCCCCTGCCTCCACTCAAAATCAGTGTGTGCACTTTTCCGTCTTTATAGAGATCTGCAGCAGTAGTCACACGACGAATGATAGCGGGACCGGGAAGGTTTCCGTAAATCGCCGCGCCAAAGACGAGAGCACAGTCAGCCGGCAATGTTCCATTACCCGTAAAATGGCTTTTAACCTGCATATACGATCCTCCAACCAAAATAATAATAACCATGACCACGCTCACGCTCACCCAGAAAAGCAGCAGTGCCACACGCCAGAGAGGAAGCAGAATTTTCTTCACATTACTCAGGAATCACAGAGATATGAGACGCAATGGCAGGCAGAACACTGTTCCACGGCGGCCATTGCTTGATACGCGCATTCTCCACTTCCGGCATATTCTTGATGACACGTAATGCATCTTCCCGTCGCATATTCACGACACGCTCGCGGAGCCTCTTGGCAAAAATGGCGCCATCTGCAGACAGCGGATCGAGGATATATTCCTGCTTGCCGGTTAAGTCGACCGTGATCTTGATCCACGCAAATCCGTCATCCCATTCAATGGGGGCGACGACGACATCCGCAAGACCGAGGTTATCGTCGAGCAATCTGCGCCCTTCTCTGGTGTGAGACCGCAGTTCGTTTTTCAGAAGTTCGAGAATCGCTTTGGAATCGTACGCAAAACCGCTGTAGGCAATCTCCCCCGCGACGGTAATGGATGTCACAGTCTGCCCGATCTGATCCATCGGAACAGTGATGTTGTTATATGCCACCTGGGTGAGCTGGCTGGAATCAAACAGCTTCAGCACCACATCCGGATTCTGCATATTCCGGCGGACGAGTTCTTTTGCCACCGCTTCTTTTGCAGAGGCGAGGAGCTCTTTCTGAAACAGCGCCTGCGCCACATCCAGATCCTGTTTCTGCAACACAGTCTTATACGCAGTGGTTCCCCCCGTTGCAGGCTTCTTGTTCTCCGCATAGATATTCGGACGCTCTTCGATCGCAAGTCCCGGGATATCCCATTTGAGCCCCGCAGGTACATTGCCGCGGTCACCGATAATCTGACCGTACAGGTCTTCATCAGCCGCTTCGGCGCGGACCACAAGTTCGCTCTTGGCAGGCACGTTTGCGGGATCCAGAATTTTAAAGATCATGCCCGCCTGGTTTGAAAAACGCGTACCGACGCGCAGCGAATAGAGTTGGTTGGATTTGTTGATGATGGTGAGTTCGGTACGTGCGGACTGTCCGATAAACTGCTTGCTGATGTGATCAAATTTCATCGTATGCTGCAGCTGCACCGCAACAGGCACAAGGGGCATCGTACGAACATGACTGGTTGATTCGAGTGTTGCGCCACTCTGCGTGAGGAAAATATTGATGGTCTGATTGATGGCTTCTTCGCGCGGCTGCACGTAAATATCGGCAGACGGAAGCAGGCGGAACACCACCACATAAAACAGTCCGATGCTCAGCGCAAAGAGAAAGAAGGTCCGGAATTTCGGTACCGCCAGCAGTCCCATCCGCTGCAGTCGTGACTTCAGCTGCTGACGCCAGAGATGCGGTGAAAACAGTCTGAGCGCTTCGTTCAACTTTGGGTGTCCTGCCAGAAGTGTGCGCATATACTTCGTCCGATCGAGCACACGGATGCCATGCGAACGTGCATCTGCGGCGACTGTTGGCTGCTTGGTTGCAATGCGCAATCTCTGCTGGATTTTTTTACAGTCACGGAAAAAGGATGTACGCACGTCTTTCGCGGCAAGCAGATCGTTTTCCCGTCCTGACAGAACGAGGAGGATTTCGCCGTCTGTCTGCTTCATGCGCTCGACGAGTTGCGCCCACGATTCACCGTCCTGCGGGAACAGCACATGAATAGCCTGTGACGTGGATGATGGCATGATGCTTGGTTATCAGTTACCGGTTATCGGTCATCGGGAAAATGTCTAATTACGCAATGCAGTAAGCGCCGGTAATTCCTGACCCGATACAAATTCGAGCATGGCGCCGCCGCCAGTACTCACGAATGTATAGGCATCAAGTGACAGATTGTATTTCGTATGAAGGTCGATCGTGTCACCACCACCGATGATCGTGACAGCACCACGCTTGGTGGCATCACTGACAGCTGTGGCAATGCGCAGGCTGGCACCGGCAAACTGCTCTATTTCATACACACCGAGCGGTCCGTTCCAGACGATGGTGGCAGCCTTTTCAATCGCGGCAATATACGCATCCACCGTTTTTTCGCCAAGGTCATAAATTGCCTGTGTGTGCGGGATAGCATCAACAGAGACAGTGGACGACTCTGCTTCCTGCGTCATCGCAGGGGCAACAATCACATCAGCCGGAACATGAATGCGCGCACCGTCAGAATGCACAAGCATTTCTCTGGCACTCTCTCCATAATCCGCTTCAAACAAGGAGGAGCCGACGTCTTTTCCGGTCGCTGCAATGAACGTGTTGGCCATGGCACCACCAAGCAGAATGTCGTCGCCTTTTCCGAGGAAGAACTGAATGACCGGAATCTTTGTTTCCATTTTTGCGCCGCTGATAATGAGCGCAAGCGGGCGGGCAGGATTCTCGGTTACCTTGGAAAGATGCAGGACTTCCTGCTCCAGCTGCAATCCCATATAGGAAGGAAGCAGCCGTGGAATACCGATCATACTGGCATGTGCACGGTGGCAATTCGTGAACGCATCGTTCACATACACATCGCCCAGACTCGCAAGCTGTTTGGCAAACGCCTCATCATTCAGCTCTTCCCGCGGATCAAACCGCAGATTTTCGAGCAACAGCACCTCCCCCGCTTTTAATTCCATCGCCTGTGCATACGTTTCACCACCGGTCGACATCGGTGCAAAGTGTACGGTCGTCCCGAGCAGTTTTTCGAGAACGGGGATAAGGGGACGCTGGGTGAATGCAGGATTCGCTCTGCCCTTCGGCCGCCCCTGATGCGACATCAGAATGAGTGACGCTCCGTGATCCAAAATATAACGCATGGTCGGTACGAGAGCTTCCACTCTCGTGATATCGGTGACAACACCGTCTTCAATCGGCAAATCAAAACCAGCACGAAGCAGCACCCGTTTACCGTTCAGATCTGCTTCGGAAAGTGTGGGATACGTAGGCATGGAGGCATTGTAACGAAGCGCATTGAATCCACAATCGTTGACGATTTTAAAAGTAATCGTACAATGATGAATAGTACTATTTCAGAAGGGCACATACTTTAGCGAAAGGTCCTGCAGGTTAATGGCTAACAATACCTTCTGAAGCAGAGAGAGCTCGCAGGGTTCTCTCAGTTAACACCTCTGTTCCTATTCGTGCCCAGGGATAGAGGTGTTCTTTTGGGTCCGCTCGACAAGCGTTCCATTCTCCATTTACACTTTCAACCGTGACTCCCCTTTTGACCTCTCCCCTCCTTGCAGGACTTCTCTGTGTCTGTCTGCATCTTCTTGCACTGCGCATGTTTCCGCGCATGGGACTGCTTGATTTCCCGGAACGCTACGGACTGATCCGCGCCCGTCTCCCCTACCCCACCGGTATCCTCGGGGTTCTCACGTTTTTGATTGTGTATGCACTGATGAACTATGGCGTATGGACCATGCAACACGCAGGATTGGTCATTGGGGTGCTGCTCCTCGGAATCAGCTGTTTTACAGATGACCGCCGCCAGCTTTCCCCCGGGACACGACTACTGTTTCAGGTACTGATCGCACTGCTGATTTTCGCAACAGGCACACGCATTTACACACTGACCAATCCTCTCGGCGATTCCTTTTTGAAGCTGGATACGTGGATAGTCGGCGTGCCGTATTTCGGCACCCTTCCCATCTGGAGCGGCGTCTTTACAGTTGTGTGGCTGATGCTCACTATCAACGCACTCAACTGGTTTGATGGCATTCCGGGACAGGTGTCGATTCTCTCCGTGATCGGATTTCTGACGATCGGCCTCCTTTCACTTTCGTCCCGTGTGAATCAGCCAGAACTGGCTCTCCTCGCATTCATTCTTGCTGGTATCGCTATCGCCTGTTTTCTGTTTGATGTGCCGCCACCCCGCGTGGTCCTTGGAGACAGTGGATCAATGTTCTTCGGACTGATGCTTGGGACGCTGACCATTTTTGCAGGCGGTAAAGTCGCAACTGCATTCCTCGTTCTTGGCGTGCCGCTCATCGACAGTTTCTTTGTGATTATGCGCCGCATTCTGCAGGGAAAATCCCCCATGAAAGGAAGTCAGTCCGGCGAACATCTGCATCACCGGCTCCTCGCGAAAGGCTGGTCACCACGTCAGGTTATTGCCCTCACAGCATCCATCGGATTACTTTTTGGATCGACGGCACTGTTCCTCAGTTCCTTCCAGAAACTCATCGCCGCTCTTTGTCTGTTTCTGCTGATGCTTGGGCTTTCGTGGTACAGCGCACCAAAATCAATTGATCGTCCATAAATACTTTGTAAGAGAAGCATCATCATTGCGTCATAGTCTCAACTTAGGCCAAAACCCTCTCGCCTACTTCCTATTTCCTCACTCCTCTCACATGTCCCGATCTCTTTCCCTCCTTGTCGCGTCCGCTATCACGCTCAGCGCACCAATGTCTGCCTTTGCAGCAACAGCAGCTGTAGAGCCGGCAGCAGATCCTGTCACAACCGATGAATTGCTGGATGTTATTTCCCCCGCTATGCCTGCAGCAGTCGACGGAAAGGGCGGCGGTTATATGATGGATTCTTCCATTTACTATCCTGGTAACCCGGCCGGCGTGCAGGTCTCTGCGTCTGTCACAAAAAATCTGAAGCCGGATTTTGTGGCTATCAACGCCTACTGTGAAAGCGGCAAAATGGCATCCCGTCAGGCTGCTCGCGACATGCTGCAGCAGGTGTACACCGACATCAAGAACTTTGTTGGTGCAGACGGCCGTGTCCGCAAGTCCGGCTCTGTATCCGCATACCCGTACTACGACGGTACCGGTGTATCGACGGATTCCTTCAACGCTACTCTGAGCATCTTCATCCGCATCACCAACAGAAGCAAAGTCGAAGCAATCAGTGATTATGTGGAAGGAAAAGGCTGCTCCGTCAGCTGGGACGTACGTCTCGTGAACACGCAGACACACGAACTCAGCATTCTCGATGAGCTCGCAACGCAGCTCAACGCACGCAAGGCAGTCTTCGAAAAACTGCTCGGCAAGCGTCTGACGACTATCACCAGCGCAAACCTCAGCACATGGGCTGACGGTTACGGCACCTATGACCCTGAAGATGATACTGTCGATGCCACCAGCACACTGACGGTCACGTTCGACCTCGGCGGCCGCGCAACACTGACACCGAGCAAATCCAATGCTGCCTCCCGCGCAGCAGCTCGTTCTGCAAAATAAGAATCAGCAACTATCAAAAAATCCCTCAGAGCCGCAAGGCCGTGAGGGATTTTTTGTAGAAATCTACCTGAAGCCCACCCTTATTCCCCGGCGTACTGCACCGGGCTGCTCAGAATATTCAGAGGCTGAAGCTGGATGACAACCGTACGCTGTCCGCGCGGGAGCATCTGCACAGTCGCAACACCGTTCTTGAAGTCTTTCCCTGTGAGCACGGCTGGCTCGAATTCAGCGTCACCGTAGGCGGTACGCATGTAGACTTTCTGGGAGAGTGACTCTCCGGAGATTGTCTTATTGTCTGCATCCTTGAGAGTCAGACGAACCGTCTGCCATTTGCGTTCTGTATATTTGGAAGCTGTTTCAATCGTAATTGTGTGAATGGTTTTGACCGGAGGAGCAGCGACAATAACCGGAGCGGGAGCGAGTGCTTCAGCCGGCTGTGTACCGGAAACCACTGTTTGCTTCTGAATGACCGTCGGCTTTGTAGCAGTTGCAACGGTCTGCGTCACAACCGGACGGGTCGCTGCAAGAGCAACGCGGTCTGCGCGGCGCTTGGCTGCAAGCTGTGCAGCAGTCAGTTTCGGTTCCGTCGCTTTCACAACGGTTGTCGGCTTTTTGACAGTATTAGATGCAACAGTTGTTGGAGCTGACTGCTTATACTTTGCAGCAGGATAGTTCATCTGTGCGACCACAGACGGGTTTACCGTGTACTGATAGGCAATGTCCTGCTTGAATCCTTTATTGACGGCAGTGTAGGTATTCAGATTGGCCTGACGCAGTTCCTCACCGGTAAACGGCCAGTACGGATGCCACGGAGCTTCATCACGGTCGACCTGGAAGTGGAGGTGCGGGCCGGATGCATCACCGGTTTTACCGGAGAGTCCGATCTGCTGACCCTTCTGCACAGTGTCACCAACAGCGACAAGCTGTGCACTCAAGTGAGCATACACGGAGTGGAGCACTGTTTCGTAATCAGGATTGGACGGATCCGGCATGTGCGGGTGGCGGATGACGATTAACTGACCGAATCCATTGGAATCATTTTTCACAACCGTCACAACACCATTTGCAATCGAGCGGATAGGAGTGCCGACCGGAACACGGATATCGACACCCGGGTGACTGCCCTTTCCTTCAATACCCTTATCGTAATCTCCCATGTAGGCAACGGAGTAGACATCTCCTCCTTCATCACCGCTCTTCGTCCGCTCATGCTGGGAATCGTATGCCGGAAGCGGAATAAGAAGATCCTGCGGAATCTGGCGGTAGGTATTTTCCTCTGCATTTCCTCCGTAGGTCGACCACTTGGAATAATCCGGGACATACGCAATCGGAGGGACTGTTCCGGTGTAGGCGATCAGACTATCATCGTAGTTACCAAGTGCTGCTTTCCAGAAAGCGTACCATCCATGCTCCCCTACCATGTTTCCTGTAATAAACGCGACGAGCGACAATACGGCCACCAGGAATGATGACTTCTGTTTCATGTACGCAATCGTCTGCTTCGGCGGATCTTTCCGGCGGCGAATCACTTTTTTTGAAAAACCTGCTTTCTTTGCCGATTTGATCTTCGTTAGGTGCATAGGATATTTGTTTATGTAGATTTACTCCTATAATATCATTTTTGTATCAATAAGTCAATGAACCATCCCCTCCACCTCCGGCTGTCTGATGCGGAAAAAACCCGTTTTGCTGGTGAATCTTTGGCTGATTCGCTCTACGGCGATTCCATCACGATTTTCCTGACTGGCGATCTGGGCGCTGGAAAGACCACCTTCCTCCAGGGATTTGCAAAAAAACTCGGCATTACAGATCCGCTCACCAGTCCGACGTACGCTCTGGAGCAGCGATATGCCACAAACCGCGATCTTCCGCTCATTCACCTGGATCTGTACCGATTGAACGAGCGCGACAGTGTCCAGCTGGTGGAATCGACAGAGGACCTGCCAGGCATCCGCTGTATTGAGTGGGCAAACAGACTCCCGGACAGCATGAAAGACCGGTACGCCATCAGTCTGCATCTGGAAGAAGACGGAAGCGGACGCCATCTCCGGGCACAGTTTGGTGACACGGACATTCCAACCGAAAAACAGATTGATGACTGGCGTGCGGAAACCATGATTTCTCCGCATATTACCGCACACTGTGAAGCAGTCGCCCGCGTATCGTCAATGCTTGCAGATGCATTGATTGCAAACGGACAGATTGTCCGCAAAGACGCACTTGTTGCAGCTGCACGTCTGCACGATCTTCTGCGGTTTGTGGATTTTAAAGGAGTACGGCCGGTGGGCATTGTCGAAACAGCGGAGACATTGCAGACCTGGGAGATATGGAAAAAGCGCTATCCGGTTGGGAAACACGAGGCAGCCTGCAGTCAGTTCCTCGCAGAGGAAGGATTTTCCGTTCTCTCACAAATAGTGGAAACCCACGGGTTGCGTGCTCCCCTTCCCTCCATGCAGACCGTTGAGCAGAAACTGCTGTTCTATGCAGATAAACGCTGCCTGATGGACCGGATTGTCACAGTCAACGAACGCTTTGACGACTTCGTCATGCGCTACGGAAACGGTCAAAAATCAGTGGACCACGATACGTGGTACACATTCACAAAAGAGATTGAGGCCGATCTCTTCCCGAATGGTGCCCCAGATCTCTTCTCCTGAAAGTTAGAATCTCAACATCAGATATTCCACGGAATCAGCTGCTCCAGAAGCATCTCTTTGAATTCAGCAATACTCAGTCCAAGAATACCCGGGGCGATTGCAAGGAAGAACAGCGACAGACACAGCGTCGATGCATACACACATTCTGCAAGTGACCAGAATCTGCGCGGACGTTCGGTCGGTGTGTGCAGATAGGCAGGAACATTGAAGACTATACGCAATGTGTGATGAAGAATCGTAAGTTTCGGAAGGAGGACTGCCAGACCGCGCATGACAATGACGTGTGTCAGTTTGGTCCCGCTCAGTCCTGCGATAATCGGCAGAGTGGAATGCAGATACACAACAGAGCTCAATGCCAGGAAGAACAGTGCAATATCGGCAATACTCTCACGGAACACGGTGAATGCAGCATTTGCTCTTTTTTTGCGGAGATAAAAGCGGTATTTGATGAAGTCGAGCACAAGATGCAGCCCAATCAGAACCGCAAAGAATCCCAGATTGAAAATACCGGCAAAAATGACCGCTAGCATGAAGTACGCTGCATGGAATGCAGGCAATTCCTCATAGCTAAAGCCAAAGGGTCTAAACGCGATGCTCGTCCTGAGCGTCGTCGAAGGATGGGGGTATGTGGTTCGCATGTGTTTTTTATATTATAACATTTTTTACTTATATTAGCAATAGCAGCCAGCAATCATTGCTGATGGATGATCTGCTTCGCTTTGGCAATTCTAGTCCTGATATCCGTTTCATATCCCCTGTCGACCGGGACATAAAACTCCTGCGGCTGCATGCCGACCGGGAAATAGTTCGCGGGAACCACACCTTCTTCCGCATCATGCGGATACAAATATCCGTCACCATACCCCTGCTGCTTCATTCCTTTCACCGGCGCATTGCGGAGGTGATTCGGCACTTCGAGTGTTGGCTGCTGCCTGATTGCCTGCTTCACGGCACCCATCGCATGTTTCACGCCATCGCTCTTCGGGGCTTGCGCGAGGTAGATACACGCATGAGCAAGGAAGTACTCCCCTTCCGGTAGTCCAACGACTTCAAAGGCCTGTTGCGCGCTGAGGACCATTTGTAATGCCTGCGGATCGGCGTTGCCAATATCTTCCGATGCAAAAATCAGCATGCGGCGGAAGAGGAATCGAGGCTCCTCTCCACTCTCGATCATCTTGAAAAGCCAGACAAGGGCCGCGTCGACATCGCTTCCTCTCAGCGTTTTTATAAATGCAGAGATGGTGTTGTAGTGATCCTCTCCTCCGTTGTCATACCGTTTTGCACGTTCCTGAAACAGCGCATTCGCCTGTGCAATGGTGATACTGTTTCCGGATGTCATGACCGCAAGCTCCAGTGCATTGAGCGCAATACGTGCGTCACCGTTGCTGATCTGCGCAATGCGCTCCAATGCGTCATCTGTCACGCGCACCGCTCCGCCGTATCCTGCTTTGTCGTTCAGTGCTCGCTTCAGAATCGACACAAGCTCCTCTACTGTCAACGGTTTCAGCAGATAGACATGCGAACGAGAGACAAGCGCCGGGTTCACTTCAAAGTACGGATTTTCCGTCGTAGCCCCAATCAGAATCACGGTACCGTTTTCCACAAAAGGCAGAAGCGCATCCTGCTGCGCTTTGTTGAAGCGATGGATTTCATCAATAAACAAGACCGTTTTCTGCTTGAACGTCGTGAGCATTCTTTCGGCTTCCAGACAGATTTCCTTCAACTCCTTGACCCCACTCATGACCGCATTCACCTGCACGAACTGCGCCTTTGTGGCCTCAGCGATGATTTTGGCGAGCGTTGTTTTCCCCGTTCCCGGCGGACCGGATAAAAGTACCGACGAGAGTGCGTCGTGTTCAATGGCCTGGCGAAGTGCTGTTCCTTCTCCCACAATATGCGTCTGCCCCACGTACTGCGAAAGTTGTGTGGGACGGAGCCGGTATGCGATGGGAGCGGATGATTGAGCCATAGAACAAAGAGCATAGCAGAAATAAAAAGTATCGATGAAACGTTTCAGCATGAGAATGTTTAACGATGTGTCATAAAAATGAGTTGCAGAAACATCCAATCGGTACACTTTGGCATCAAGTCATGATATAATCGGCTTTGTTCTCTTTTTACCCCATCCCCCTTCCTTCCATGATCAAGACAGTTACCTGGATTCTGGGCGTCGTGCTCCTTGTTGTCGGTCTTCTCGGTTTCGTAAATGATCCGATCCTCGGCATTTTCGAAGTCGATACAGTCCACAACGTTATTCACCTCCTGAGCGGTATCGTCGGATTGATCGCCGTCTCAGCCGGTCTCTCATACGCACGCCTGTATCTCATCATCTTCGGCGTTGTATACGCTCTTGTGACAGTCCTCGGATTCATGAGTGGCACCGATATTCTCGGTCTCTTCGTGATCAACCAGGCTGATAACTACCTGCACGCTGCAATTGCACTCGTTTGTTTGGGTGTCGGATTCGGCGGCAAGAAATAAATTCTTCTTTGTTGAGAATAGAAAAAGGGTGGAGATTCTCCGCCCTTTTTTGTGGCTTTTTTCTGCGGGAAACCATTGAGTCTGCTAGCATGGATTCTTCCCTCTATGAAAACAATCCCACGCACACCATTCGCTTTTGGACTCTTCGCAACCAGACCGTACTGGCCGTGGGCTGTAGGCGCACTTTTTGCTGTCACTCTTGGAAGTACGCTCGATGGACTCCTGAACCTGCTTCTGAAAACACTGATTGATAGCATTCTGCTGACCATGGAAACCACCGTCAGAGATATGCGGGATGTCCGGTACTGGGCGACCGTCTATGTTGCCGTGACACTGGTGACCGGTTGCATCTGGAGAATGAGCGGATTTTGCGGCATGAGATGGATGACGTACGCACGCACGAACGGATATACGACTCTTTTTCAGTATCTGACGCATCACAGTTCAAATTATTTTAATAACCGTTTTGCAGGAGCGCTCACCAATAAAATCTCAAACGTCGCAGAAGGCGTCGATAAAATCATGCAGAACATTTTGTGGCAGTTTCTACCGCTCGTCATCACTATCATCGTCGGTTTTTACACTGCAGCACAGGCAAACATTCTCTTTTCTCTTATCCTTGCTGGATGGACGATCCTGTACATTGGTATCAATCTGGCTCTGGTGTTCGGCAAAAGAAAACATGCTATCGCCTTTGCCGAGAATGTCTCAAAAATGCGCGGCACCATGGTCGACAGTGCATCCAATATTTCCGCAGTGCATCAGAATGCGCATCAGGAATATGAAATGGCACATCTGCAAACCTACATGGGTGAATACGAACGCTCGGGAATCAGAAACTGGTTTTATTCGGAATGGATTTTAGTGACGGGAAATGTCATGCAGGCGCTCTTCATGGGCGTGGTGTTCTGGGTGCTGATCCGGTTACTGGAACAGAGTCTTATCACGGTCGGAGATGTGGTGATGATCATCGGACTCATGCTGCAGCTCATCAGGCAGATTTTTGCGATCGGCAATGAAATGAATCGTTTCACGGATTTCTACAGTCAGGCAAAAGAGGGGCTGAACGAACTACTTGTCCCGCATGAAATCGTCGACATACAGGAAGCAGAACACCTGGCTGTACATGAAGGAAAAGTCGAATTCCGCGATGTAACATTTTCCTACGGCAATCAGACGGTGTTTGATCACTTCAATCTCCTGATTCAACCCGGACAGAAAGTCGGACTCGTGGGACACAGCGGTGCCGGGAAGACATCACTGACATCCATTCTCCTCCGGCAGTACGACATTCAGCACGGCGACATTCTGATTGATGATCAAAACATCGGACGCATCACCCAGAAAAGTCTGCGTCACCAGATTGCACTCGTACCACAGGACACCTCCCTCTTTCACCGCACCATCCGCGAAAACATCCGTTACGGCAGACTGGATGCAACCGACGATGACGTACTGGCCGCTGCAAAAATGGCGCAGGCTGATGCTTTTATTCTCAAGACTGCAAAAGGATATGACACTCTCGTCGGAGAGCGTGGTGTGAAACTGAGCGGCGGACAGCGTCAGCGTATTGCCATTGCGAGAGCCATTCTGAAGAATGCTCCGATTCTTGTGCTCGATGAAGCAACGAGCGCGCTTGATAGTGAGAGTGAAACTGCCATTCAGCAGGCACTCCAACAGCTTATGCAGGGCAAAACAGTCCTCGCTATCGCCCATCGTCTGTCGACACTCAGAATGATGGATCGCATCATTGTGCTCGATAAAGGTGTGGTTTTGGAAGATGGTAATCATGAAGAATTGATCGCGAAAAAAGGAATCTATGCAAGATTGTGGGAAAGTCAGGTGCGCGGATTTATTCAGGAATAATACAAATATTGACAATATTTAATATTATGTTTATAATGTTAAAAGCCTGATCATTGGATCAGTGCTTAACCCTAAGGTTGAGCGCCGGCCAATACAGGCATAGCGCTCATTAAAATCGGAGAGTTGCGATGGTCAAGATGGGTCTTTTGTTTGGAGCAGTCTTTGGATGCATGGCAGCTGCACTCATGTTCAAGCAAGGCTTTTCACCAAAGTTTTGTATGGAAATGGGAGCTCTCGTGTCCTTGCTCAGCATTGGAATTTATCTGATGTTAATGAGCCGAGCACGGAACATCGATAGCATCCGAAAGTAAAAGTGAGATGAGCGGCTAACCACCCTCAGTCTAACGGAGAAATACCTCCACGGGCTGGGGGTATTTTATTGTCCGATAGAAACGGCTCGCTGTGAGAAAAAGTGACGAATGGTCGGGGCGGCGGGACTCGAACTCGCGACCCTCTGCTCCCAAAGCAGATACTCTAGCCAACTGAGCTACGCCCCGAACGCAGACATTCTAGCAAAAAACACACGTTCGGCTAGAGAAGGGTATACTTTGTCCATGCGCTGTACCGTTCTGGTCAATTCACGCTCACCGGGCATCCATAATGGCCTCAGTTACGAAACGGGCGATCTGACCGTGGAGCCGGGCATGCTCGTGCGCATCTCTGTCCGCAAAAAAGAGATGGAAGGAATCGTCCTTTCTACGGACAACGGACCGCTGGACGAAGAAGGTTTTACCCTGAAACCGATCGACGAAATTATCAGCAAGGAACCGGTCCTGAGTACTGCACAGCTCAAAACCCTGCAGTGGATGGCGGACTACTATTACTGCTCACTGCGGTCAGCGATGACGCCGTTTTTGCCGTCACCACCCTGGAGAACACTGATCCCGAAAAATATTCCGGGCTATCGCTTCATCAAAGAACCGGAAAAGCTGACGCCGAAGCAGCAGGTAGTCATTGATACACTGCGGCGGGAAGGCTGGATGAGCGTGAGTGATGTAAAAAAAGAAACAGATGTGAGTGCAGCCATCATCAAACGATTGAAAGAACTCGGAAGCATAGAAGAGGAATCACATTCTCCGGACGCAGTAGAGATCAAGCCGTATGTGTTTGCGGGGACACCCCCCACTCTCACGCCACTGCAGCAAAGTGCATATGAGGAGATGAAAAAAGAAAAACGACCGTCACTGCTGTTTGGTATTACCGGAAGCGGAAAAACAGAAGTATATTCGCAGATGATCTCCGATGCGGCAAAAGCAGGAAAGCAATCGATTCTCCTCGTGCCGGAAATTCTTTTGACCGAACACATTATCCACCGATTTGAAACTCTCTTTAACCGCGATCGCATTGCCGTGCTCCACAGCCGGCTCACGCCGGCATCACGCAGAAGTGAATGGATGCGCATCCGCAGTGGTGAAGCGGCACTGGTGATTGGGTCACGCTCTGCTCTGTTTGCACCGTGTCACAAACTCGGACTCATCATCATGGATGAAGAACATGAGTGGACGTACAAAAATGAACAGACGCCGCGATATCATGCGCGCGAGACTGCAGAAAAGTTGTGCGAGTTTGCCGGCGCAAAATTGGTGATGGGAACCGCAACGCCATCGCTTGAAGCGTGGTCGCGTGTGAAGAGCGGGCGGTATCATATGACAGAACTTCCGGAGCGGTACAAAAACCAGTCTCTTCCCACCGTAAAAGTTGTCGATCTTGCGACTGTGAATTTTGGCTCCCTGTACCCGTTCTCCCCCACTCTCCTTGCTGCCATCGGTGACCGTCTGAAAAAAGGTGAACAGACGGTGCTCTTTTTAAACCGTCGCGGTATGGCAAGTGCGATTCTGTGTCTGAAGTGCAGAAAGAGATTGGTCTCACCGGAATCACAATTGCCGTTCACGCTGCACCGTTCATCATACGGCCAGCCGTTTTTGCTTGATCATTTTTCCGGAGTGACCGCGAATCTTCCTGCGGATTGTCCGCACTGTGGTGCACACGATCTTCTCCCCGTTGGCGCGGGTACACAGAAAGTGGAAGACATTCTCGCAGCACAATTTCCGCAGGCGCGCATTCTCCGCGCTGACAGCGATGTGCTTCAGTATCCGGAACAGATGCGCACTCTTCTGAAGAAAATGCGCGATCGGGAAGCGGATATTTTATTTGGCACACAATCTGTGGTGAAAGGACTCGATCTGCCGGGCGTCACACTTGCGGTTGTGATGATTGCGGACATCGGACTCTCGCTCCCCCACTTCCGCGCAGGCGAACGCGTGTTTCAGTTGCTCACGCAGCTGACAGGAAGAAGCGGACGCGCGCAGCAGGGCGAAGTGATCGTGCAGACATTTAGACCCGAAGCAGTCGAGGTGGTCGCGGCATCGCAGCACAGAACACGCGATTATCTGGAAACAGAACTCACCCTCCGCGAGCAACTGCACTATCCCCCATCCACCGAAATGATTCGGTTTATTCTCCGTGAAGAACGCGCCGAACAAAACGCAAAAAAACTGCACGCTGCCATTCTCCGCTTCATTCATGAGGAGGACATGAAGGCACAGGCAAGCGTCGCACCGACACTATTCGGCGGTGGAAAGGTGTGGCACGTACTGCTTAGAGGAAAAGATCTGCGGACCATACTCCCCTCCCTGGATCTGAGTGATGCAGTCGTCGACATTGATCCGATTGATTGCATATAAGGAACAATTTTAAAACTTTGCATTACAGACCTGACGTACAGTCTCTTATACTAAGAACCTCCTTCCCCTTTTGTTCATGAAAAAATTTACGGCACTCAGTCTGCTGACTGCGTCTCTTCTGACGGCGGCTCCTCTTGCGCTTGCCGCAAACGGCAGCCAAACATTTATCACATCCATTGGTTCTGACCGCTATGTCGGAGGCAATGAGATCAGTGTGAATCAGCCTGTCACGGGCGATCTCATCGTCGGCGGCGGCACTGTTACGGTGAACGCGCCCGTCACCGGCAGCGTCCAGGCAATGGGCGGCACTGTCATTCTCGGCAACACTGTCGGCGGAAACGTCCGCGTATTCGGCGGAACCGTCGTCATCATGAAAAATGTGCGCGGCAATATCCTGGTCGGCGGCGGAAACGTCCGTATCCAGCAGGGTGTGGAAGTGGGCGGCAGCGTCCTCTCTCTGGCCGGCGAAACAACCATTGATGGAAACGTATCCGGAACACTGAAAATCCGGGGCGGATCTGCAGTGCTTCATGGCATCATCCGCGGCGACGCCGATGTGCAGAGTGATTCAATAGATGTAACAGGGCAGATGCTCGGCAACACTATTATCGCAGCACGCACTCTCACCACTGCATCCACCACTCTCTTCAACAAAAACCTCACCTACTGGCTTCCGACCGGTGAGCAGGATTTCGGCTCCATGGTGCGCGGAACCGCAACGTTCGATCCTGCATTTGCCATGAACGACAAGCCGGAGACAGAGAAAGGTCTCGGTATTCTCGCAGCATTTATTACGGCTATCACCATCTACTCCGTTCTGTCCGGAGCGCTGATGATCGGACTCTTTGTACTTCTGACGAAAACGTTCTTCAAGGATTCTGCAAAAGTTCTGAAATCCAAGCCGGGCGTGAGCTTCCTGACCGGTCTGCTCTATTTCCTCCTTACCCCGATCGCAACAGTCCTTCTTCTCATTACCGTTATCGGACTCCCGATCGCGATTGCTGTCGCACTGCTCTTCGCTCTCAGTCTCCTCTTTGCAAAGGCAGTCACCGCCATGGTCTTTGCGCGCTACATTGAGGCGCAGTACAAGAAGAAGTGGAACAACTGGATGATCTTCGGCATCAGCCTCGGTATTTTCCTCGCACTCAAGATTGTTGGCATTCTGCCGATTGTCGGCTGGATTGTGACAACAGTTGCCGTCCTGATCGGCTACGGCGCAGTGCTCCGCGTGAAGTACGAGCGCTACAAGAAAATTATGTGATCATGTTTGTTTAAACGTTAAAGGTTAAAAAATAAATGTTGTACGGTAAAGAGCTCGTCAAAAGTGACGGGCTTTTTACTTTTGTAGAAACTTTAAACCCTTCAAACGTTCTAACTTTCACACTCGTAATTGATGGAGAGCTATGCCAGCCGCAACCGCCACGTTGAGCGATTCCTTTTGTCCCAGCATCGGGATCATCACCGTCGCATCACAGAGCGATAAAATCTCCGGCGGCACTCCTGTGAGTTCATGACCAACAATCAGACACACGTTGTCTGCTGGTTGATAGTTGATGATGTCGATGGCGTCAGGCGTAATTTCCAGTGCCACAAGACTCCAGCCGTCTTCTTTTAACTTTGTCAGAATCTCAAGCGGGTCAGCATACTGTTCCCACGGCACAAACTCCTCCGCCCCGATCGCCACTTTTGTAATTTCTCTGCGCGGCGGAATACCTGTGTACCCGGTCAGATACATCTTCTCCACGCCCATCGCATCACACGTCCGGAAAAACGATCCGACGTTCCAGAGCGAACGGACATTATGAGCCAGCAGGCAAATTCTTCGATCCATAAACCAATAACTAATAACCAGAACCAATAACTTCGTCAGACTTTCATCACTTCTTCCTCTTTCGCCGCACGGAGTTCATCGATGCGCTCATTCGCTTTGTCTACAGCCTTCTGCAGTTCGTTGGTAAGGCTTCCTTTGAGTGTTTCATTCGCCTCCTGCTTGATACTGTCCTGCGCCTTCTGGCGAGCCTGGCGCACGGAAATGCGCGCCTCTTCCGCCATTTTATGCACAAGTTTCTTCAGCTGTTCACGACGCTCCTCGGTCATAGCAGGAAGAGTCAGGCGAATAACGACGCCATCGTTCATAGGGTTCAAACCCAGACTCGACTGCTGAATAGCTTTTTCAATGGCAGACAGAACCGTTCTGTCCCAGGGCTGGATCACAATCGTCTTTGCATCCTGCACGCTGATTCCCGCGACCGCCTTCATATTCATGCGCTGGTCATAGGCATCGACATCAATATTTTCCACAAGAGCCGCAGATGCGCGACCGGTCTGCAAACCTGCAAACTCGCTTTGCATGAAAGCAATCACTTTCTGGGAGTCGGCTTCGAAGGTGGAAATTCTTACATCAGACATAGCTGCATACTAGCAAAAAAGTCTACACCTGAAAAGTTATGGGTTATGAGTTACCGGTTATCGGAAAAAAGAAATATAGCAAATCCCATAACCCATAACCGATCACTCATAACCGGTTAATGGACTAACGTCCCGATTTCCTCCCCTTTCACCACCTTCATCAGATTCCCGACATCGGTGAAGTTGAAGACACGGATCGGCATTTTGGCATCCTGACAGAGGCTGAATGCCGCCTGGTCCATCACATTCAAATGCTTCTCGAGCGCTTCCTGGTAGCTGAGTTCCTTGTACATAACAGCGTCCGGATTCTTGTTCGGGTCTTTGTCGTAAATACCATCAACGTTTGTCGCTTTCAGAACGGCATCGCAGTTCAGTTCCAGTGCACGGAGGGCGGCGGCGCTGTCTGTGGTAAAGAACGGGTTTCCGGTTCCCCCTGCGCAGATCACGATGCGCTTCTTTTCAAGGTGACGGATGACGCGGCGGCGGATATACGGTTCTGCGACCTGTGGAACCTGAATGGCGGATGCAACGCGACAGAAGCAACCCATGGATTCGAGTGAGGCCTGAAGCGCCACACCGTTCATGATGGTTGCAAGCATACCCATTGTATCGCTGGCGGTGCGCTCAATGCCGCTATCGGCCTGATCGCGGAAGCGCCAGATGTTTCCTCCTCCGACCACAATCACCATTTCCACCCCCTCGCGCGAGACTGCTGCAATCGCCTCTGCCACTTTCGCAAGTGTCGGCTGATGGATGCCCTGTCCGGCACCTTCCCTGGAAAGGGACTCACCGGAAAGTTTGAGCATAATGCGCTTGTAGGTCATAGAGAAGGTGTGGGAGGGTTTGGATTGGAAGAAGTGTCGTTTGTTACAGGAGTTTCGTCAACAGGCTTTGTGGCGGCAGCGCGTTCTTTTTCCTTGCGGATAAACTGCGTGAGGCGGCGCCACAGGCTGGCAATGCTCTGCACAATATCTTTCCACGACTGACGCACATGCGACCAGCGGCCGGATGCCATGTCCCCGATAATCGGCAGATCTTTCCATTGCCCCTGTGCGGCACCTAAAAATCCAAGAACCATCAGTGCAAGAATCAGAAGTTCCAGGAACCGCCCGGCAATCGGCACCGCCCAGAGAAGAATACTCAGAATGAAGAGCACAATCCCCTGCTTCGCATGAAAACGCACGAACGGCGAATCCTTTTTCCAGAAATACACAAACACAGACAGAATCCACACGTACCCGAGTGCAGCGATATCTTTGTTCTCCTGAACATCATCCAGAGGAGGTGTGGGCAGAATCTGTGTGGGATTGGGTGTATTGTCCATCCTGTACAGTATAGCAGATTTATAGGGAAAATGACATGGCTGGAACATGCTGTTTTATGCAGAGAGAACAAGAAAGAGGCCGACACATGACGGATCGAATCCGAACATCGTCTATGAACAGGACCCGGGCTTTGGAGGGATTCATTATTGCAGAAGAAAGAATGTAGAGTAAAGTTTACATAGGTTTTGACACTTCTTTGTTCCTTTATCTCACCGGCTGGAAAGGGCTGGATAGAATAGATATTTTTCTTAGAATTCAACGGGAGGTTTTGATGAAAAGCGCGATATGGGATTTTTTTGTGAAAATTTTCATTCCATCGTTAGGGCTAGGGTTATTAGTCATTTCACTGGAACGACTGAAACCTGAGCTACTGGAAGATTCCCTGACAATCAGTATTCAAAATGGAGAAGTATCTGCAAATGCAAACAGTCCCCGTCTGGAGAAATTTTTTGACTCGAATGTCCGTGAAGAAGTAAAAAAGTACGCCGACTGTTTCAAAGAACCGGCGAGCATTGAAGTGGTCAATTACACCACAACAATGACAATCAAGATCCACGGCTACGCTGATGCAAAAGACGCACAATCAAAAGTAGAGACTCTTGGATGTTTTATGGCATTGAAGTTTTTGTACTGTGAGAAAAAGAATCTGGCTCTAAAAACGAACAATGTGGCCTATATAAACCCTCTTCCAGAAAACAGATGTGAATTATGTATCAATATTAAGACTGGACCGATGAGATAAATAAGAGAAACCGTCAAAATCGTGACCCCTATCTGCATGCAGGCAGGGGTCACTTTTATGATGCACTGCAGAAGTGCTTATAATCCGCTTTTGAAACACAAAAAAAGCATTACACTCTCTCCACTGGTTTGATCATTCACACGCATAACTTTGTAGGAGATACACATGCCTGCGAACCCGGCTCATTGGGCGGACCGCTATTGCTCACTTCCTAAGATTGTTCTCGCGTCCCTCGTCATTGCGATAGTGATCATGATGACAGAAAGACCAAAAACAGAAGTGGAATTCATTCTCACTTTTTCAGAAACGAACGTGAGGGCACAACTCATATCAGAGCGCACAAAGAAAACAACAAGCATTGAACAACTTGAGTTTGTGAGCGCCAATCATCCCACGCTGTATAGAAACGGAGGAAAAGTCACGGTCACAAGAAATGTCAGTGGGAAAATTGAAATAATCCTCGAGGGGTATCGAGAACCCGATGAACAAGCGATGAAGTTGTTCTGTTGGACGATGGCGCAGTTCGCACTCGACGCATCCGAGAGACTGAAAAAGGACATCCACTTTGGACGCAGAAGTGATGGCATCTTCCGGTACATCACCTACAAAGCAGATCCCCCTGAAGAATGAGAAACCACCATCCCCCACTGCCAACAAATTGGCTAGTGGGGAGGTTTTATGTGAGTGCATTATATTTAGACACGTAAAATAAGCTGCTCAATTCGCTGTGCGTGTTTTTACGTGGTGTCCCGGATTGGAATTGAACCAATGACCTACAGCTTAGAAGGCTGCCGCTCTATCCAACTGAGCTACCGGGACATGACCAAAGCTCGCCTATGTTATCGTCTATGCACCTGCCTATCCAGCCTGTACACAAAAATCAGGAGCTGGAACAGAAGGAAGAGCAGAATCTGAGTGGAATTGTCTGTCTCCGGAGCGGCAGCGTGCAATCCGTCTGTATCGGCTGCAACGCCTTTCAGAGTGCAGGATGAAGAGCAGGTATTGCTGCCATTCGGACCGTCATCACACTGTTCAGATGCATCGAGAACAAGATCGCCGCAGGTTGCAGGGACACAATTCATACGACATGCATCAGGCTGGGTTGCAGAATTGTTTGTACCGTTGTCACAGATTTCACCGAAAGCCGGATCGACAATTCCGTCACCACAGCGCGGCAGCAGACAGAGTGTGCTGCAGGAATCCGGCTTGGACAGAGAATTCCGTTTCCCGTCATCACATTCCTCCCCTGGTTCGAGTGACATGTTTCCACAGATACTGATTTTACAGGTAGGCGTACAGCCGTTTCCGAGTTCATTGTCGGCCATCCCCCGGTCACATTCTTCATCAATGTTCAAAACACCGTCTCCGCAGAATGCTGTTGTAGGAGAAATGAAATCAAAAGAGGAAGAAGAAGATTCTGCACTGCTGCTCTCAGGTACAGGAAGGATGAGAGACTGCAGGCTGATTGCTGATGACGACTGCAATGTGCCGCTCAACGGCCCCGTCGTCTCTTCAATGCCAACAGCAATATCATTCTGCACATCCATAAAACTACTCACGGATGAGGACGATACTGCAGCTGACGCAGCGGAGGAGGACGAAGATGATACTGCTTCCTGTGAGGTCGCCATACACGCGGAGAGGAACAGCCAGCGACAGCCTCCGGCGCAATAGCCATTTGTTTCACAGGTCGGAACAGTACAGGTTTGTCCGCACTGCATGATGTTATACGTTCCGTCAGAATCGCGGCTTGGCTCACATTCTTCACCGTTCTGTTTCTGGACAACACCGTCACCGCAGAATTGCGAGCGGCACCAGCGGTCACAGAGAGGAGAGAGTCCATTGAAACGCCCCTGGTCACACTCTTCACCCTTTGAAAGATCCAACACGCCGTTTCCACAGGTAGCAGGAGGTGCAAGACGGGCTGTACTGGAAGAACTGGTAGCAGGAGGAGGTGTATAGGTCGTTCCTCCAATACCCTGTCCGAGTGTACAGCTGTTCTGGCAGGTGGACTGGAGAGCGGGCTCGCAGATTTCTGACTGCCCGTTTCCATTCGGTGTCTGGATAATACCGTCGCCACAGTATGTCTTCTGACATGTTGCAGTACAGGTACCAGTGCTGCTGTTTTCAGAGCCGGCATCGCACTGTTCCCCTGCCGCAGTATTTGTTTTGCTGTCCCCGCAGCTGGCTGTAGTACAGTCACTGTTGCACAGCGCTGTCTGTCCTGCTGCACCCGGGTCACACTCTTCAGCGCCTGCTACAACATCATCGCCGCATCCTGTCGCGCAGACGCTTGGTGCTGTACCCGTGCAGCTGTATCCCGATTCAATCGTACAGGTTGCAGAACAGCCGTCACCGGCTGAGGTGTCACCGTCATCACATGCTTCAGCACCTGCTTTGACGCCGTCACCACAGGTGGTTTCACAGGAGCTGGGCGCCGTTCCGGTACAGGAATATCCTGTTTCAACCGTACAGGTGGCAGAACAACCGTCACCGGATGAGGTGTCACTGTCATCGCATGCTTCCGATGTTGTTTTTACTCCGTTACCACACACTTCCACACAGACGCTGGGCGCCGTTCCGGTACAGCTATATCCGGACTCCACGGTACAACTTGCAGAACAACCGTCACCGGATGAGGTGTCGCCATCGTCACATCCTTCGAGCGACGTCTTGATTCCGTTGCCGCACACCGGCGCTGCCGATGAAGAGGATGATGCATATCCGTACGCAATCTGCTGCGTAATACCAAACGACACAAGATACTGCGGACGAAGCTGGACCGTTGCCTGCAGCACAAAGAGTCCGAGCATGACCGCGGCGCTCATCGCTGTGAAGAATCCGGAGAGTGAAATGTGTGTTTTCATAAATCCAGTCATTATAGCATTCTTTGCAGTTTTAATCCAGAACAAGATTGGGCAAGCTTCCATTTATATGCTAAAACATGGGCTCCCTTCTTTCCTTCCTCTTTCCCATGCGTCTCACAAAAATCATCTGCACTTTGGGCCCCGTTTCCAATTCTGCTGAGAAAATCTACGAATTGCAGCAGGCGGGCATGAATATTGCCAGAATCAACTTTTCGCATGGATCGCAGGAAGGTCATCAGAAAACAATCCAGACAATAAAGCAAGTCAATGCAGAAAAAGGCTGCTGCATCTCGCTGCTGCTTGATACGAAAGGAGCAGAAATCCGCACAGGAGATGTCACGGAACCGATTGTCATTGCAAAGGATCAGGAAGTGATTTTCTCGCACACACCGGTCACCGATGCCACCCGCCCGGTTATCGCCATCAACTATAAGGAGTTTGCGAAAGATGTGGCGGACGCAGAAACCATTCTGCTTGATAACGGCGTGATGTCTTTTGAAGTGGTTAAAATCAATGATGACGGATCGGTGATTGCAAAATCGCACGACGACGGGAGTATCGGCTCACGCCGCCATGTGAACCTCCCGGGTGCCGATATCAGCCTGCCGTCCATGACAGATAAAGACTGGAGCGATCTTGAACTCGGCATCAAGGAAGATATGGACTACGTCGCACTCTCCTTCATCCGTACAGCAGAGGAAGTGAAGGAAGTGAACGAATTTCTGAAGAAGCACAACAGCCCGATGCGCACGATCACAAAAATTGAAACACGCCAGTCTGTCGCAAATATTGATGCGATTATTGATGAGTCCGACGGCATCATGGTCGCACGCGGTGATCTCGGTGCAGAAATTCCCTACGAACGTATTCCTGCTATTCAGGACATGATCGTCCGCAAGTGCCGCCACAAAGGGAAGCCGGTGATTGTCGCAACGCAAATGCTCGAAAGCATGATCGAAAACCCGATGCCGACGCGCGCGGAAGTCACAGACATCGCCCATGCCGCCACTACACGTACAGATACCACCATGCTCTCCGGAGAAACAGCAGCCGGTCAGCATCCACTCGGATCTGTGCAGGCAATGAACAAGATTCTCGAAGAGACAGAAAAGCACCAGTCATCGGATCATCAGACCGATAACATGTGCATGCTCGGTGAGCGCGGAGCACTTGCAGAGGCTGCGGTCAGCATGGCTCTCTCCCTGGGCGCCCCTGCTATTTTAGTCCTCACGCGCAGCGGCAAAACCGCTCAGGCTGTCAGTCAGCTGCGTTCAAACCTGCCGATCATCGCCTGCACTGCAGACCCGCGTGTCGAACGCTTCATGCAGATTTTGCACGGCGTCTTCCCTGTTCATATCGAGAAAGACGATGACAATACAGATGAGACCCTTGCTCTTGCCTATGCTGCAGCCATTAAAAAAGGTTTGCTCACCGCTGGTCAGCAGGTTGTAGTTGTTGCAGATACACAGACGACCGATGGACCGGTGCACTCTGTGCATGTGAGAAAGGTATCCTAAGAAAAATTCGACATATGAAATGAAAAATCCGAGCGTAGAAATACAATCGGATTTTTTTCTGTTCGATTATCGGCCGGTCTCCACAATATATTTCGTATTTTTCGCCGGCACCATCGCCTGTACTTTCGGATCCTGCTGCAACTGTTCGAGAGCCTGCTGCTGCGCTATCTGCATGTTCTGCACTTCTTCACTGAGGAGCAATTGTGAACGCTGACGCTCAAGCGTACGGAGTCTGTACCCCGTCGTCGCGTTCGCGTTCTCGTGGAAGAGAATCAGGAGCGCAAGAAGAAGAATCAGCGATCCGATCGCAACCATCAGAAGCATCGTGCTCTGGTCAACGAGCGTGCCGAGGGAGGAACGTTTGGTGACAGCCGATGTGCGGGATGTAAACGCAGACACAGGGATGAGGACGGCATTCTACTACCGACGACGCAGAATGCGAAACTTGACGCTTCGGGCGCGCGGGTTTGCAGCAATCTCTGCTGCGTCCGGAACCACTGCTTTGGTGGTCACCAATTCAAATGCAGCGTCCACGGAAATCTTTCCGGTAATGGGATCTTTTTCCGGTGTGGTAAGCGCACGGAACGCCTGCTTCACCATTCTGTCTTCCAGGGAATGAAAACTGATGACACCCATCCGTCCGCCAGACTTCAGGAGAAACGGCCCCGTCTCAAGCAGTGTCTGCAGCACCCCCAGCTCATCATTCACCGCCATGCGCAATGCCTGGAAAATCTGAGGCAACATCGATTTTGCCTTAAACGTAAACACAGATTCGATGACTGCTCGCAGCTCCGTGGATGTTGTGAACGTCTTCCCGGCAAGCTCTTTCCCGATGCGCCGTGCCGGCTGATACAGTTCCCCGAAATCCCGCATAATCTGCGCAATCTCCTCTTCCGATGCATGTTCGATATACTGCGATGCCGAAAACCCTATCGATTGGTCAAACCGCAGATCCAGCGGAGATTCTGCACGAAATGTAAATCCCCTCTCCGGATCATCCACATGGGGCGAACTGAGTCCCAGATCCGCAAACAGAATATCGACAGGCTCAAGTTCCAATTCCGGCAAACGACCGAAATTCACATGATGAAGTGTGACGCGATCGCCGAATATTGAGAGCTTTTCACGTGCAAAAGCGAGATTTGTCGCATCTGCGTCCAGTCCGACAAACTCTCCATCCGGGCCTGTCGCCTGCAAAAAACGTGTCGCATGTCCCGCAAGTCCCAGCGTGACATCAAGCACCCTCTCCCCTGTCTTTGGCTTGAGGAATGAGAGGGCTGTTTCTTCGAGCACGGGAATGTGAGTCATGGGTCCGGTCATAAGATGGCTAAAGTGTATAGGATTGCTGATTCTGAGCAATATTTTGAGGTATCCGGTATGAGAGGATTATTGTATACAATATTTATTCAATCTATGGGGAGAATCGGCTCATAACTATCAAATTTTGAACCTATTTAATGATTTGAATACGCCGTCTATAATTGACAAAAGTGAATAAAAGTCTATTATGTGCTTCTATGCTTCAGATCGTCTCCATACTTTTTGGCTTGGCAACGGTATCTTCGGTCAATTCGACCGTTCTGCAGCCCATCCCTGTTCATGAGTGGGTTCCGCAGCAGCATGATCGCTTTATTGCTGATACAGAAGCCAATCAGGGCTACATCGTGCATATGAACGGTTCCTATACAACATTCAAGATCGGATCAGGGCAGAAAAAGACACTCCGGTACATCGGAAAGACGTATAACGGAGCCACGCCGGAGGAGCTCTGGACAGTCAAATCCACGACCATCCAGCGCGACCGCGGGACATTCGGCAAAAGCGGCCTCTTTTTGCGCCTCTATATGGACGGCGAGTACGAGACCAATTACGGCATTCACGCCACCGGCAACATTGATGAAATCCTGGCTGAGGATGACCGCTACAAGAGTATGGGATGCGTGCTGGTGTCTGATGAGGTCTTGGAGATTCTGGCTATGACGTATGCATTAAATGACAACACGCTGGAAGTCGCGACCGTGAAAGGACTGCCCGTCATGGCCAACAAAAGCACACTGGCAAAGAGTTTGTAATTGCATATACTGCCACTACTCACGGAGAGGTGGCCGAGTGGCTGAAGGCACCACACTGCTAACGTGGCAGGCTCGCAAGAGTCTCGAGGGTTCGAATCCCTCCCTCTCCGCCAGCCTTCGCAAAGCGAAGCTGTCCGTCGTAGCAAGAACGAAGGTGGACGCGAGTTTATTGAACGAAGGGCTATGGCTGGCAAGTCACTATAAAAACATCACTCTACTCCGCGCGCATCTCTCCGGTACACACACCACTCGCAGTCTTCGACGTGCGGAGGCGGCAGATCGGCCTGCAGGCACTCATGGGCACCGAGAAGCGCATCATTGATCCACCCATCATTCCCTTCATAGGGAAGCATTTGCAGAGTGAATTCAAGCATACGGTCGAACATGTCTTTGTCCTTGATGGCATTCGCGTAGACGATGTACCCGGTTGAGGAGACGGCAAATCCGCTCGCACGCAGCAGCCACTGATAACATTCCATCTGACGCTTGTACGAATCACGGCCATCGAGCGAAAGAGTGGCAATGGTACTTGTCGCTTTGTAGTCGACAACGATGAGCTCCCCTTTTTCATTCACCCAGATGTCATCGGGAATGCCAAACAGCAGAAAATTTGTCGGTGAGTGCAGGACACGGATGCCTTCCGGTGAATCGCGCCACGTAAGAAAGTCTTTGTGTCGGAACGGAATCGCTTCCACACCGCAGGCGATCATCATCGGATGTGCCTCCCCTTTTGCGCGGTACAGATCGAATTCTTTTTTGAGGAGCGCATCCACTGCAAGATTGAGTGAATACGGCAGACTGTCGATACGCCCGATACCGAGACGGCGATCTAAATAAAAGCAGCGTGGACAATCCAGAAAAAGTTCCAGCTTGGATCTGCTGAGCGGATAGGGCTCAGAAGAGTCTGGACTGTAGAGATTGCGGGTGCGCATACGATGGAGCATACCAAAATCCCCGGCGGTATGCCGGGGACAGTGGATAGTACAAACGGTTACTATCAGTGGGAAATGGCGATGGGAGAGAGTTCCATGCGCACATATGCCAGCGCAGGGCGAGCCTGAATAGCTGTAATCAGCTCATTTTTCAGGGACAACTTCTCGTCATCGGACAGTCTCTCTGATCGTGCATCCCGGAAGAAGCGCGAGAGCGACAGGTCCATAAAAAGGGTGGGAGAGGAAATAAAACAAAAATAGAAAGAACAGGTCAGTACGCCGTAGCAAGGCAGGAACGAAGCTGCTTCAGGCCGCGGTAGATACGGACGGACACGGTGTTAGCGGATTCGCCCGTTACTTCCGCGATTTCGGACGGAGACAATTCATTCACATAGCGCATGACAATCATCTCGCGGTAATTGTCATCCAGATGTGTGAGAGACCGCATGACGCGGGAATGTTCGATTTTGGACTGCATGATGGGGGTTTCATCAAGACCCGGATCAAATCCGTCTTCCTGGAGCTTATCCAGTGACATTTCTTTCTTCTTCCGCGCTTCATCTGCAAGCAGATTGTTCGCAATACGATAGAGGAACGCACGCATGTTCTGGACTTCTCCGCCTTTCGACAGATAACCCCACATACGCATGAATGTTTCCTGCATGAGATCCTTCCCGCGCTCGCGGTCGAACGCACGGAAGTAACAGTGACGGAAGATGGCATCGGCATAGGCATCGTATGCAGCCAGGAATTCTCGCTCGACTGCAGAGGAGGCATCTGCAACCGGGAATGTAACAGCGGGTGGTGCCATAGAAATAGGGGGAAATGAATCTCAAATTCTGAGGCATGACGCCCGATTTGTCACCGTCATTTTGCCATTTCCAGGGCATATTGCATTGACGATAGACCCTCTTTTTTCCGCAGTAGTATGCCAAAAAATCAATGTAATCCTCCATTATACTACGAAGTGAACAGTGCGCCAAGAAAATGATCGTGATAATCTAACGATATGAAAAACACCTCAGTCATCGGTATTGATCTTGGCGGAACGAAAACCATCATCGCACGGTACGACGCAATAACCTATGAGAGACAAACCGAAGAACGTATTGCAACAAATGCATCCGCAGGTCTGGACATTGTTCTGCGTGACTGCATGCAGATCGCAGCAAAAATGCGCACACCCACGACAACGGGGGTCGGGGTCGGTATTGCGGGGCTCATCCGCCAACCGGAAGGTGTGGTCATCCATACACCGAATATCAGCGCCGGAAAAAATATCCGTGCAAAAGAACTCCTGGAAAAAGAACTGAAGCTGCCCGTCCGCGTCGCGAATGACGCAGGATGTTTTGCACTGGCAGAGGCAATGCTCGGTGCAGGAAAAGGAAAGAAGATTGTGGTCGGGATTACAATGGGAACAGGTGTAGGCGGCGGTATTGTGATTGATGGGAAAATATTCGGCGGCAGCCACGGATTCGCCGGTGAAATCGGACACATGCTCCTGATGCCGGGAAAGCCCCCGTATCATACAGACGACATGCGCGGAGATGTGGAACAGTTTCTGTCCGGAACCGCGATGGGACGCCGTTGTACGGCCGCACAGAAGCCGCAGGATTATCTGGAAGGAGAAGTGTGCGACTGGTTGCAGCCGCACGTGTTTGAGGAAACGGCCTGGCTCGCAACGAACCTCACGTACCTGCTGAATCCGGATATTATTGTTTTTGGCGGAAGCGCCGGCCGCGCCCTGATGCCGCACATGTCAAAAGTACGGGACGAGCTCAAGAAGTGGACACTACCGGAAACTCCCCTCCCGGAACTTGCGGTTGCAGCACTGGATGGATCCGGGGCACTCGGAGCAGCGTTGCTCCTGAAGTAAATCACGCAATCACGCGCTTCAGATACTGTGCATCCGAAAAACTCATCGTCAGATACTCTTGTGCAAAATCCGTGAATTCCGCGTCATGGTGTAGATCTTTATCGAGCCAGAGACGCGTCAATTCCGTCACATCTATTGCGCCGTCATAGCCGTTGTCTTTATTCAGTACGGCACCGTTTGCAAGCAGTTTATATGTCCAGTGCAGATGTGCAGCTGTGCAAAATCCGCTCATACCGCTTTTCCCGACAGGATCCCCCTGCGACACACTCTGTCCGTTTTGCACACTGACCTCTGAGAGATGTGCGAGCAGACTGTACCGTCTGTCGCTCTTGAGAACGACATGCAAGCCGTAGCCCTTGGTTCCATCGTCTTTGATAGTCGCAATCCCATCGTTCGGAGCGTAAATCGTCGTCCCGATATCCACACCAAAATCGATACCGTTGTGTCCCAGATACCCGAACTGACTGTAGATTTCCGGATTCTGACCGAATCCCTGTGTGACAACCGGCGTACCGGGAAGAGGAGAAAAGATCATAGTGATAGCTTAGGAATTCCACTCCACATGGAAGCTGCCCTCTTTATCCAGACGCTCAAAGGTGTGTGCTCCAAAGAAATCACGCTGTGCCTGGATGATATTCTGCGGGAGACGTGCGGTGCGGTAGGTGTCGTAGTACCAGAGCGAGGAGCTGATGGCAGGAAGAGCAATGCCGCGGAGAGCTCCGATCACCACCACATGGCGCCAGGCAATCTGTCCGTCGCTGAAACGCGCACGGAGCGCAAGACCTGCGTCACGATCACCTGCAAATGCTTTCTGATACTGCTCCACCATACTGCTGCGGATAATGCAGCCCCCTCTCCAGATACGGCAGATTTCGGAAATATTGAGGTTCCATTTTTCCTGTTTGGATGCTTCGCTGATGAGCTGCAATCCCTGTGCATACACATTCAGCATAGAAAGCTCGAGTGCCATGCGCACCTCCTGAATCAGCTCAGTACGATCGACGGTAATCTCATCCACAATAAGCGGTGTCGCGGCAGCCTGCATCACACGGAAATCTTTTGCGCCGG
The DNA here is from genome assembly GCA_023038255.1 of Candidatus Peribacteria bacterium. NCBI lineage: Bacteria > Candidatus Peregrinibacteriota > Candidatus Peribacteria > Candidatus Peribacteria bacterium. The sequence goes on from CP082927.1 coordinate 740,264, forward strand.
ACATAATACGCGCATCGACTGCAGCAGTAATGCTCGGAACGGAAACGCCGTAGTTGAACGCAGCTTCCGTCGTCCACTTGCCGGTCCCCTTCTGTCCTGCAGCATCTTTGATGACATCCAGAACATCCGCTCCGGTCTCCGGATCTTTTTTCGTAAAAATCTTTGCCGTAATTTCCATCAGGAATCCACGGAGTTCATTGCTCGTACTCCACTCGGTAAAGACCGTCGCCATTTCCGCATTGGTGAGCCCCCCAAGGCGTTTCAACAGATCGTAGCTTTCGGCAATCATCTGCATCATGCCGTATTCAATGCCATTATGAACCATCTTCACAAAATGACCCGCACCGCCTTCGCCAATGTACGCTACGCACTTTCCCCCGGCGCCATCATCGGCAGCCATCAATGTAAGAAGAGGTTTGATATATTCAAACGCATCCTTGGACGCACCGGGCATCATACTCGGGCCGTTCAGTGCCCCCTCTTCGCCGCCGCTGACACCCATTCCCATGAAGTGAATCTGTTTTGCAGCAAGCTCCGTAAACCGTCTCTGTGTGTCGCTGTAGTGGCTATTTCCTCCATCAATCAGAATATCGCCCGGCGACAGATGCGGCAGAAGTTCGGCGATGACATCATCAATGGGCTGGCCGGCTTTGACCATAATCAAAATCGCGCGGGATGGTGCGAGTGATGCGCAAAGCTCCGCAACAGTCTTGCAGGCAACAAATTGGCCTTCCGTTCCGTGGTTCTTGATAAACTCCTCCATTTTTTCTGTCGTGCGGTTGAAGACTGATACCATCGCACCGTTTCTCGCTGCATTACGGGCGAGATTGCTTCCCATGGTACTAAGGCCGATGACGCCGAGAGCGGGCAGAGACATATGTTCTTGTGTAGCATAGCACCTCTCCCATAGAATCACTCCCTTTTTTCTTCTATGACAGAATCACACGCAGAAGCGGCAGAAGCAATGGATCGTTTCAACGGCTACTTTCCTTTCAGCGAAGTCAAAAACATGCCCGACGAACTCTCTCTTGCCCTGGAAAATGTGTCCCAGGAGAGCAGGACAGAATGGGAGAAAATCTATTTTTCCATGCGTGAAACATTTCTGACACAGATCAATCGCCTTAAAAATCCGGAGACTGTGCTTCATCCTTTCAATAACGCATCACTGGAACAACCATTTGATGATACTGACCTGCGTCAGGTGGAATGGGGTGCCTTGGTCAGACAGATTGAAAACAAGTATGCAGGATTGCTAATGATGCTCAAAGAAATTGCGCACTCTACTTCTTCTTTGCAGTCACTTTCGCCCAGTCATCCTGAAACTTCTTCAGCCCCGCATCCGTCAGCGGGTGAAGTGGCAGCTTAGCAAAGACATCGAACGGAAGCGTGCAGATGTGAGCGCCCGTTTTCGCTGCGTCGACAATGTGACGCGGATGACGCGTGGACGCGACGAGCACTTCGCAATCAAAATCGTAGTTGTCCCAGATATCCATAATTTCATCAATGAGTGCCATGCCGTCTTCGGAAATATCATCCAGGCGTCCGATGAACGGACTGATGATGTTGGCACCGGCCTTTGCAGCAAGCAGCGCCTGCGATGCACTGAAGATGAGTGTGGTGTTCGTACGGATTCCTTTGGAGCGGAAATACCTGAGAGCCTTTAAACCTTCGGTCGTCATCGGGACTTTTACGTACACGTTCTTGTGCCACTTTGCGTATTCCGTTCCCTGCTTCTTCATTCCTTCAAAATCGGTTGCGGTCACCTGCGCACTCACGCACGGCGCATATTTGCACATTTCAATCACGGTTTTTTTGAAATCTTTCCCCTCTTTCGCAACGAGCGACGGGTTGGTGGTCACGCCATCAAGGACGCCCCAGCTCGCAACGAGTGCTACCTGTTCAACATTTGCCGTGTCCAAAAATAATTTCATGAGTGTGATGGGAAAGAAGCAATGCGATGATACAACGAATGCAGACGCTATGCACGATGCTTCTGAAAGAGAGGCACCACATTTTTGTCTTAGGAGGAGTATAAGAATCATATCCTTCCTCACACTATGATGCGTCCCTTTCCACTTATTCTTGCCGGCATCGCGATTGTCAGCGTCGGCACCTACGCCACCATCGCCTACTATCAGCAGCCGGATGTTGTGTTCCCGCTCGGAAATGAATCGTCATCTCTATCCACTATCGGGCGATCATCAACAAACACCTCTGCCTCCTCTGCAACATCGGTCACCTCGTCCGCCGCTGCAGCAACATCATCCACTGCAACAGAAAACTCCAACGACGATCTCCCCTCTTCCGTCCGCATCGACGTTCCGTTTGCCTCACAAGCCCCTTTGCAAAACTGGGACGCACTGCATCAGGAAGCATGCGAGGAAGCATCACTCATTCTTGTGAAATATTTCCTTGAAGGAAAAACAATCACGCCACAAACCATGGAAGATGAAATCCAGAAACTGGTCGCATGGGAAACAGCAAACGGCTACAAAATCGACGTCGACACCGAAGAGCTCCTGACCATCGCGAAAGAATTGTACGGACTGAACGGACGCATTGTGACAGATGTCAGCGTCGAGAGTCTGAAGCGCGAACTTGCTGCAGGAAATCCGGTCATTATCCCTGCCGCCGGTCAGACACTCGGAAACCCGTACTTCTCCGGTGACGGTCCTCCGTACCACATGCTTGTCGTTGTCGGCTACGACAGCAAAAACTTCATCACCAATGACGTCGGCACCCGCCGCGGCGAAGGCTACAAGTACGATTACGATACGCTCATCAACGCTATTCATGACTGGAACGGATCAACGGATACGATCCTGAGCGGACCGAAGAAGATGCTGGTAATTACAAAGTAAAAAAGCCCCGGCTCCCGACAGACATCGAGAGCAAGGGCGGCGGCACTGTCACAAAGAATCTTTCTCACTCCTTCTGGATAACCAGACGTTGTGAGCCGTGACAAGCGACTACGCCAATCTGGTCGCCACTGGCAACATTATTCAATGTCACCGGCTCATCCCCTTCCATGGTAATCGTCAGGCAGATCGGATCAGCGGACTCATGGCGGACCAAAAGAATATTGTCCGCATGCACCAGGAATTCGATCGGCGTTGTGCAGGAAACCGTTCCGATTTTGGTTTCCGTGTATGGCGCGAATTCCACGGAATGTGCTGTACAACGGGCGTATAGTCGCAACTCAATTGCCAGCCAGTAGTTTTGGTGCTGGTGAGCAATCAAGGCGCCATCGCTTCCGACCTTTAGAGAAACGCTTCCCATCATTATTCTCCGTGTAACAGTGCTTTTAATTGTAAACCAAGCGATTCTTGGCTTGAATATTATAAAATTTTTTACTAAAAAGTCAATATAACCTGCCACCCAGCAGAACGGCAGTATCTGGCTGAATCAGGACCACTTCCCCATTCTCATCAGGAACTCCGAGTGTCAGAACTTCCGAAATGAACGGCCCGATCTGTCGCGGCGGAAAATTCACCACGCAGAGAATCTGACGACCGATAAGATCATCAATACTATAACGAGCCGTAATTTGAGCCGATGATCGCTTGATGCCAATCTCAGCTCCGCAATCAATCGTCAGTTTGTAGGCAGGTTTGCGCGCTTCCGGAAACGGTTCTGCGGCAATAATTTTTCCAACACGGATGTCGAGAGCCTGGAAGTCATCAATGGTTGCCATCCTTATTCAACAGAAACAGGAAGCGGATTTTTCCGGACGCGTTCCGGCCATGTTTCAAATGGAGGCAATGGCTCGCCGATCAAATCATTTCTGTCGAAATATGCCTTCATCTCCCCTGTCACAATAAAAATTGTCTGCGCTACCTCACTCAACAAATCAAAAACAATTGCTCGCGGATCTCTATCGATGAGAGGTTCATTTCTATTGGCCTGATCCTCCATGATTCCATCCATACCAGTTTTCGAAGACTTGGGGGCAAGCGCACTGATGCCACTTGCAACCGTGCCACTCATTGTTCGCAAAGAGCTTTTAAGACCAAAGCTTCCATACCCCTGGGGGGCGACCATCATGGTATTTAACAGAGCTGGCTGCAATTCTTCTGCAAGCGCAGTGACTGCTTCTGCAAACGCCGGCATCTGCGGATCTGCATCAATAACGCCGTTCATGCGCTCCCGCAGCACTGTCCATTCTCCGGGTAAAAATATCTGGCCGTTTGCTGACACTTTTTTCGCAGCCTCTCGAACAGAACTGATAATAGCCAATGCCATAGTCGAAAAAGCACTGGGTCTCTTATTGGCTTCTTCGCGCCATGCATCCAATGCTTCCCATCGACACTCTCCAATCGTCAGACCTAATTGCTGGCTCAGGTAGAGCGATTCCTGCAACGGGGGCGACGCATCTGCCGGTTCCGGGGTTATCGACTCATCAACGGCATCAAACCACTGACGGGTAAGGTTCAGATTCATAGGAAGAAAGGAAGGATAAACCGAACATACACCGGTTTTCTGTTATGTCTACAGTCTTTCAAAAAGGCTCAAGACACTCTTCGACGAGCTCCAGCCGTCGCCCAAGGGGCTATGGCCGGCAGGCAGAGTGACACTGTATACTCCCCGTAATCTCAACCTCATCCCTCAATCTCAATGCTCACATCCCGCCCCGACCGCAAAGATCTCATTGGAAAAGATCCGTCCATTGTCCCCATGTCCGCCCAGCGCGTGCTTGCGGCAAATCCGGAGCTGGAAACTATCTGGATTGGACCGAACGATGGAGTGACGTTGAGCGATGACGAACGGAGGCAGTACGAACTCGCACACAAGATCATGTGTCACCTGTGCATTCAGGCACCGTTTGATCATCAGTCCGGACATCCGGGTGGCCCGCTCTCGTCTTTCACGTTTGCCTACATGCTCGGAAAAATCCGCAATCCGCATGTGGATCAGCCGCTCAGAATCAGCGCCGGACATCTCTCGCTTCTGGCGTACGGACTCCAGTGGCTGTTTGGTCGCGAAGGTCATGACGCACGCCTGGCAAACCCGCAGGCGATTATTGATCACTTCCGCATTCCAAACGGTCTCCCCGGCCACGTCGAAGCGGATATCGGCGATATTCCCTTTGGCACCGGCCCGCTCGGCAAAGGATTAAGCCACGGACTCGGCACGGCGTTCGGTCTCAAGTATCAGAAGAAAGACGGTATTGTCGATGTGCTGATTGGTGACGGCGACAGTCAGGAAGGACAGGTGGCGGAAGCACTGCGCCTCGCGTCGCATCTGAAACTCGATAACCTGATTGTCCACGCGGACGTAAACGACATTCAGCTGTCTGATCTCCCGAGCAAAGTCGTTGCCGCCGATATTGCATTGATCGCACACGCAGCCGGCTGGCACGTCATTGAAGTACAGAACGGCAACGATCCGGCTCAGGTAGCAGCAGCACTGAAGAAAGCAGAAACCCTCCGCACATCCAGCAAAGAAAAGCGTCCAACCTTCATCTGTTACTATACAACGATGGGCTACGGCGTTGCCGTGATGGAAGCGGGATCGAACACCGGGGCAAAAAACTATCATGGTGCCCCCTTAAGCAAAGATGAGTACGAAGCGTCGCTGAAAGACATGCCGAGTCTGGCAGAAGTCGTGAAATCCTACGAACCGTTCCACGCTGCAGAGTTCAAACGCTACACAGCGGATTCCAGAACAGAAACCGATCTCGTGATCGACTGGACAGTCAGCAAGGACTACAAGCGCACAATCACCACAGAGAAAGGTGCCGCGCGCAAAGACCTCGGCGCCACCCATCTGAAGAATCTGATGAAACATGATCACCGCATCGTCGTGCTCCATGCGGATCTCGCGGGTTCCGGTGGGTTTGATAAAGTGCAGAAAGAATTTCCTGACCGCGTGATCAATGTCGGAGTCGCCGAAGCAAACATGTACATGATGGCCGCCGGTATGCGCCAGAGCGGACTACTCCCTATTACCTACACCTTCGCCGCATTCGGCACCAACGAAGCACGCGCGAATGCCCGTCTCATTGATATCAACTGCGGTCACACCCGCTGCGGCGTCATTCACGACTGTACACACTCAGGACTGAGCGTCGGCGAAGACGGCGAGACACATCAGGAACAGAACTATCTAAATATTCCTTTCCGTCACACACAGGTCTGGATGCCGGGTGACAGCAATCAGGCAGGAGCGATGGCAGAGAAAGCACTGGAAATTATCAGCGAGGGCTATGAGTCCGTGTACATTTTCTCTCCGCGCAGCGATCATCCGCAGTTGCTCTCCCCGAATGGTGAACCGATTTACGGCGCTGACTATCAGTACGATAACAAAGCAGATCTCATCCGCGGTCACGGCGATGCGCTCGATGACATCACGGTAATTGCATCCGGTCTCGCGCTGCACGAAGCAGTGAAAGCGGTAGACAGCCTGATGACCGTGGAACGCAACAAGCGCAGCATCCGCCTTCTGAATCTCTCAAGCATCCGCCCTATTGATGCCGCAGCAATCATGCAGGCCGCATTTGAAACGCAGCATCTCGTCGTGGTGGAAGATCACAACACCGAAGGCGGCATTGCATCGCAGGTTGCGGATATTATCGCTGACTTCCAGCTCCCCTGCTCGCTGCGCAGACTGGGACTCAATCAGTTTTTCCCATCCGGAAAAGCAGAAGACCTTCTCTTTTTTGCAGGAATTGATGCCGACAGTATTGCCGATGCAATTGAAGACGAGCTCCACACGGAAGTAACCGGTGGCGAAGATGCGTTCGTCTCCTCGGTTTACATGATGACTAACCGTCTGGGTGCCAGCCGCTTCCGCGAACAGGCACAACCGTTTGTCGATATGCTCATCAACAACAAAGGCTATCTGGAGGGACTCCGTCAGGCATGGAAAGCCCGTTCCGTTCCGTCGGACAAACTACCGAAAAATGACGATTTGCGGCGCAGACTTGGGCTTGTGGAAGAGCTAAAGTTCGAGGATTGACGTTTTGCCATAGCAGCAATTTTCTCTAGAAGCCGAAAGCCGAAAGCTATAAGCTGACTCTGGAGAGATGGCTGAGTGGTCGAAAGCGCCTGACTTGAAATCAGGTGAGCCGCAAGGTTCCGTGGGTTCGAATCCCACTCTCTCCGCCAGCCTTCGCTAAAGCTACGGCTGGCCTGCGGCTTTTTGGATACAAAGCTGCAACTGGAAACGGCCTTTTCCTCAAACAAAAACCCACGAATCCGCGTGTGTTGTTTTTGCAAAAACGCTATACTGGAGCATCCGTTTGCATTCCCCTTTCCTTCCCATGAAACCAACCACCTCTCTTGCAGTGCTCCTTCCGCTTTTGGCACTCACTGCCTGCTTCACATCGACTACGTCCAACAACGGACAGTCATCTGTGCCGTCTATCAGCAGTGCTGCTATCCAGGAAACAAAGAACGTCACCTACCAGGGAACATTGATGGCTGCCGGTGCGAGTATTTTTATGGAAGGCACACACAAGCTGCAGCTCGAAGACGGTCGCTTTATTATGCTGCAGAGCACGGCGGTTGATCTCGATGCGTATCTGAACCAGAAAGTCGAACTCCTCGGTGCTGTCCGCCCGACAACCGAAGCGGGAGGCATGATCATGCGCGTGGAAAATATCGCATCACGCGAACCAAGCAGCAGCTCTGTCATGAGCATGACCGCTTCTTCTTCCTCACTCTCTTCTGTGGCAAGCAGCAGCGCACTCTCATCAGCTGCAGCCGCCGCATCTGTCACGGCACAGAGTTCGAAGAGCGCCGTTGCATCATCCACTATTGCTGCATCCAGCGCAGCTCCCGTTGTATCCAGCGCCGCAGTGGTGACTCCGCAGTCTTCCTCTGCCGCATTCGAAGCATCCACAGAACTCACGGAAAAAGCAGCCATTATGGCAAAAGACAATATGGCACCGAGCCTCTGGACACAGCGTTACTGCACTAAGACCGCAGCCTACTGTGTGGCAGTCCACAAGAACTGGTACTTCACCTCTTTTGGTGCAACATCCACCACCCTCTGGCACGTGGAAGTCGGACCACAGGAAATCAATAACATCGGCGAAGGCCCGCTCAGCGTCAACCTTGTCAGCGGTTCCACCAGCATGGACGGCCAGGTGAAAGCAGAAGCAGGAGGCGTTGTCGGGTATAAGGAATGGACAAATAACCGTCACTTCGAAATCCGTGGACCGTCCAATCTGCAGACTGCCATCAGCTACATGCTCACGACTCTTGTCGCCAACGATCAGTAATCCTCCCCATGCCCCTTTTTTCGTACATTGCCCGGGACGAACGTGGCCGCATCGATCGCGGTACCATGGACGCAGCGTCTATGGACAGCGTGCGTGAGTCCCTGAAGGCCAAGGGATTGAGCGTCGAGGAGATACTGGAAACACGCATCCCGGTCGCACAGGCGCGTCCTGTCGGTTTTACGCCATCCATGCCCTGGACCACCATTGAAGATAAGAAAGAGGAAAAGAAAACCGAAAAAGCGATGGAAACAGAAGAGCGGGCGTATATTCCCCTGATTGAAACTCTCCGCCTTTTTGCCGGCTGGCTGCTTGCCTGGTACGGCGCCGTGTATCTGCTCGGAAACCTGACCCTGCAGGAAAAGCTGCCGGTCTATATTCCGTATCTGAATGCGCTCTTCACATCATCTCTCGTCCTGCGGTTCACCTTCGGCACCTTCCTGTTCCTGCTTCTGACGTCTCTCTATAGCGCGATGGGGCGCGGCGTCGGGAAAGGCATTGTGCTGACAATTATGGGAGTGGCGATGTTTGTGCTGTTTCATTTGAATGTTTGATGAGGTTTTAGCTTCTAGCTTTCAGCTTTTAGGTTAAGTGGAAATTTAAATAAAAAAGCGGCCCGAAGGCCGCTCACTGTTTCTTCATCTTAATCTCATCCCCCAATCTCAAAGTCCAAGCTGCTTTCTGATGTCATCCGCAGCCGCCTGTTCCTGCTGCTTGGCTCCTTCCTGCACGGATACAGACTGCAGATCCTGCCAGTCCTGACTATGCTTCTGTTCGAGCTTCATGAGCTGTGTGAGGTGCTTTGGGGATAGTTCGCTGAACTTGCGGCGCTCTTCTTCCAGAATTTTCTGCAGTTCGTCGACCTGGAACTGGCTGAGGTTCGGGATCGCCTTGATAATGCGCCACTTTTCGTCGCGTGTGAGGGAAATGCTACCGCGCAGCAAGCTGAGGAAGCGCTGTTCGTCGAACTGGGTGTTCTCATGTGGGGGAACAAGTATATTCTCATTGGACAGCTGGTCGGCAATGGAACCGAAACGGTAGTTACCGACTTCGCCAAGAACACGGATATCTTCATCGTCGTATCCCATTTCTTTCGTTGCCTCTGTTCCAACTGGAGGCGGAGGCGGGCCCTGATCCTGCGGCGGGTTGCCACCTGTGCCATCATCATCGCCTGTCTGTCCGCCTGCGGGCGCAGGAGGAGCGGGAGGCGTTGCAAACACCATGGATGGATCGATACCACCTGCAGGGACATCGTCACCGGGGCGTGGTGGGGTCGGAAGTGTCTGATCGTCTGCCATACAAAAAATGGGGAGAAAACAGAGATAGTCTACCGTTTCATGGCTGTTTGACAATAAAAAATCATTACGCAGCCCTGTCTCCACTCATCCCCATCGCCTTTTCCGCCGCATGCCTGGCACGCAGAATGAATTCGGGCTGGAACAGGTTTGGGAAGCGGAAATCCGGGAGTCCGCTCTGACGCACACCGAAGAGTTCTCCCGGGCCACGCAGCTTGAGGTCAATCTCTGCGAGGTGGAATCCGGAGTCGTACTGTTCCATCGCCTTCAGTCGCGGAGAACGGGACTGTTCGGCAGTTGTCGTAAACAGGAAACAGTAACTCTGAAAATCACTGCGCCCGACGCGTCCGCGGAACTGATGCAGCTGTGCAAGACCAAACCGTTCTGCGCCTTCGATGACGATGATCGTGCTATTGGGCACATCGATGCCGACTTCAATCACCGATGTCGACACGAGAATGTCTGATTCTTTATTTTTGAATCGGCGTAAAATATCTGTCTTATCCGCAGGCAACATTTTTCCGTGCAGCATCATAATGTTTCTGTGCGGAAATCCGTCGCGCAGACGCTTCACTTCCTGCTCCACGCTTTTCACATCTTTGATTTCCTCCGCTTCCGATCCGGTAATGAGCGGACACACCACAAACACCTGTCGTCCTTCTGCAATCTGATGATCGATAAACAGTTCCACAGTTTTACGGTCATCCGGCGACACCACTTTTGTCTGGATGATTTTTCTGTTCCCGGGTTTTTCAAGAAGCACCGAGAGATCGTGATCACCGTACGCCGTGAGCGCGAGCGTGCGCGGAATCGGTGTGGCAGTCATTGCGAGGAAATGCGGATTACCTTTGTCCTTCAGTCTCGCGCGCTGATTCACACCGAAGCGATGCTGCTCATCGACAATCACCAGCTTCACATCTTTGAACTGCACCGAGTCTTCAATGAGTGCATGTGTGCCGATGACAATATCAACCGTTCCGTTCGCTGTTCCCATTTTTATATTTTTCGAATCAGGTGCAGGTGTAGAGCCTGTGAGTAACTCCACGCGTGGTAATGGAAATGTCATGCCACTCTCCGAATGTTCCAAAACGTAGTTATAAAAATTCAAAAGAAGACGTGAGATGTTTTCCGCATGCTGCCGCGCCAAAACTTCTGTCGGTACCATGAGCGCACATTGACCGCCCGCACGTAGCACTGTCGCCATCACCGCGACTGCAACCAGTGTTTTTCCGGAACCAACATCTCCTTCGAGCAGTCTCGACATCGGTACATCTTTTTCCATGTCGCGCAGAATTTCGTAGATCGCAATTTTCTGACTGCCGGTCGGCTGAAATTTCAGTGATGCAAAAAAGGTTTTGATGAGCTCGCTGTCCATGGGAATCATCAATCGTGTCTGATGCTCCCCCTGCCACATTTTTTTCCGCTCGAGTGCCTCGACCTGCACCGCATACATTTCTTCAAATGCGATACGCTGCTGCGCGCGTTCCACATCATCCGGTTTTTCCGGAAAGTGTAACGCCATCACTGCATCTTTACGTGACATGAGTTGCTCATCATCCACGACAGATTGCGGAAGCGTTTCGGCAATGAGAGAAATTGCATCTTTGATGAGAACCATTTTTTCACGTAACCATTTTGTGCTGATGAGGTCATGTTGCGGATAAATCGGAACGAGTCGTCCTGCATGCACGAGCGGCTGCTTCCCCACTGCCTCAAACTGCGGACTCTGCATTTGCAGCCGGTAACTTTTCTCAGAAATTTTTCCGGTCAGCACAACTTCCGATTCTTCGGCGAGCATCCGTTTGATGTGCGGCTGATTGAACCACACAGCATCGAGCGTCGTTCCCTGTGTATCGGTAAATACCGTACTGACTATCACACGTCCGCCGCGAATGCGGACCGTCTTCAATTCCCCGATCGTTCCGCGGAGTGTCACCTTCTCGCCCAGCGGCGAATCGGCAATCGTCTGGATCTGGCTCAGGTCCTCATGCGCCCGTGGCAGATACATCAGCAAATCCCCCACCGTTTTTATATCCATGCTTTCGAGCACATCCAGGTGATCCTTGGTTGTGCGCAGTGCATCTTTGAGCGGAGTACGGAGATTCATTGGTCAGAGTGTAGCAACGTGTACTGACGTACACCATTTATTTCAGGAGTACGAGGATGACGAAGAATACAAGGAAGACGAGGAAATTTCTTCACACTCTTTGTACTCTTCGTACTCCTCGTCATCCTCGTACTCCTCCGGTATACTTTATCCATGCCCGACTTCGCACAATCCATCAAAGACCACGAGAATCTTCCGGAAGATCAGCAGAAAAAAGCAGGTCAAGCCATCAGCGGAAAAATGGGCGCGGAGCACGAGGAGTTTCTAAAAACAATTTTGAAGCTGCTCGACGAAAAACAGATTGATACCACCAACCCGCACTCATTCATCAACACAAAGATCTACGACGGAATGCCGCAGGACTGGAAAGGAAAAACCGACCTCGCACTCATCAATATCGCGCACCTCATGCGGTTGATTGAGGAATTCTACAAATCAAAGCAGACACCGAACGAATCCCCTCACCTGCAGCAGATGATTGAGGAATTATGGCAGATGAAGCAGCGGATTGAAGAAAAGTACGACGTCTTCAAATTTTAAAAGTACGTCACTCTGCGCTTATCAAAAAGCAAAAGGGCGGAGTTCCCGCTTCATATGCGTAAAGACGTATATGTGCTGCACACAGTCATGATGCCAGAAAAGGTAGGGATCACTGTGCGGAACTCCGGTGGGCCATGGTATTACACCTGTTGCCGCATGTCGATCCATTTGATGCGCTCGTCATCGCCCCACCACCACGTCATTTGCCGCTTTGCGTATTGACGGGTCTTTGAGGCTATTAATTCAACAAGCTCACCTTTGTCCTGCTCATCATGCTGCAGCCACGCGATGATTTCCCGGTAGCCGTGACTTTTCATCCCAAAATCTTTTGATGTGTACCCCCGATCCAGCAATCCTTCCACTTCTTCAATCCACCCTGCATCAAGCATCAACTCGGTGCGTTTGTCGATTCTCTCCGTAAGAATATCTCGCGGCCAGTACATACCGAGCTGCAGAATCTGGTACGGCGGCGGAATGGTCTTTTTTAAGAGCGACGGAATCACACCGGTTTTTTCGTACAGCTCCAGCGCACGCACCACATAGCGCTTGTTCTGTGCCTGGAAATTTTTTGCGGTAACAGGATCCAGAGAAAGCAACCGGTCATACAGCGACCAGCCGTCATCAATATCCCATTCCTTTTCAAGTTTTGCGCGCAGCTCCGGATCAACAGGAGGCAATGGATCGAGGCCATCCACAACCGCGCTGATATACAGCATCGATCCCCCGACCAGAATCGGCACCACACGACGACGATGGCAATCATCAATCAGATCCGTTGCTTTCTCTTTGTACCAGGCAATGCTCACATCCTCTGTGGGATCAAGCACATCAAATAAGTGATGCACCACCCCCCTCTTTTCTTCCTCCGTGATCTTTGCCGTGCCAATATTCATATGTGTATAAAGCTGACGCGAATCTGCATTGATGATTTCGGCGTCCATCCATCCAGTCGGCTGCTTTTCGCGGATGAAGTGCGCAACATCAACAGAAAATTTTGTTTTTCCGCTCGCAGTCGGGCCAAGGACCACAATCAGCGGCTGAATGGAACCACCGAGAAGATCGGTGACAAGATCCTGCCATTGGTCGCTGCGTAGAATCTCCATATTTTTCTGGAACATTACACCATATTCACTGTACCGTGCATAGACAGCAAACCGTAGTAAAAGTGTATAATACAAATGAATTCCCTATCTCTTTTTCTTAAAATTATTCTATGGATCCACGCATTCAATCCATCTACGCAGGAATCTCCCGCGGCCATATAACGCCTCAGAACTTTATTATCCCGACTGTCATTGAAAAAACACAGTTCGGAGAGCGCGCCTACGACATTTACTCCCGTCTGATGGAAGAGCGCATCATTTTCCTCGGCACACAGATCAATGACGATGTCGCAAACTCGATCATCGCCCAGCTGCTGTTCCTGGAAAAGGAAGATGCAAAGAAAGACATCACTCTCTACGTGAACTCCCCGGGTGGACAGGTGACTTCCACACTCGCGATGTACGACACGATGGAACACGTCAAACCTGATGTGTCCACAGTCTGTCTGGGTATGGCTGCATCCGGCGGTGCCGTCATTCTGATGGGAGGAGCCAAAGGAAAGCGCTTCGCTCTCAAGCACTCTGAAATCATGATCCACCAGCCACTCGGAGGAACAGAGGGTCAGGCAACGGACATTGCGATTCACGCAGAGCATATTGTGAAGATGAAAAACATGCTCAATGAACTGATCGCTCATCACACCGGGAAGAAGCTTGAACAGGTGAAGCTTGATACCGAACGTGATAAGTTCCTGTCTTCGCAGGAAGCTTTGGAATACGGATTGATTGATAAGATTGTTGACTAAAGACTATTACAAGATGAAAGCCCGTAGAGATGCGGGCTTTTTTATTGATAGCGGGATTAGCCCTCTCCCCGCCCCTCTTCCGTTCCGGGCGAGGGAGTTCTCCTGGTTCCAATAAAACAAAGAAGTTCCACCAGGTCCATTTTCGCAGAGCGAAAATGAAGGCCCGTGGGGTGGAGTCCGGCCACCCGGGGGGTGAAGGGGCAAGCGGAGGGGCGGCTGGCCCGGACCGCACTTTTTGATTCTTTTTGCTGCACGGACAAAAAGAATGCCCCCGCGGCAGCGGCCCCGGCTTGCCGGCCGAAGCTTTAGCGAAGGCTGGAGGGCATACAAAAAAGAGCCTCATTCCTGAGACTCTTTTTCAAAATCAATCTAAGACCTTAGATGCTCTTCGGCATTGTCTTCTTAGCTGGCGCCTTCTTCGGTGCAGCCTTTTTGACTGGAGCCTTCTTCGGCATGGATTTTACCGGAGCAGAGACTGTGCTCTTCATGGGAACAACAGGAGCCGGAGCATCCACGTCGCAATCACAATCAGTACCGCACTCACAGCTATCACCGCAGCATGCACCGCAGTCCTTCGGACCTGTCGCCTTTACGACAAGAAGGAACACAATAATCCAGACAAAAGCATTCATTGCAGGCGGCATCGTGTCGCCCAGAGAAATACCGGAAACCGCAGACTTCAGCATGAGTCCTGCAGGGATAGAAGCAAGAGCGAGGCCGGTTGCCCAGACACCAATGCGTGTCAGCAGGTTGAAGACCAGCGACAGACCGCCGACAATCATGAGGAGCGGCATGAGGTATCCCCACACTGTTCCGATACCGACGAGCCAGTCCGGACCGAGTCCGTTACCAACAGACGTCGCGAAACCGGATGCATCACGATAGTGCGCGATGCCCGTGAAAACGAGAGACAAACCGAAACCAACCCGTACGATGGTGCGGGCAATCCACTTGTTGTGGTCGGAAGTTGAACAACACATAAGAAAATCTGGGGAAGAAACGGAAGTGGTCCATAGTTTGAACCAAAGCCAGAAACACCACAAGCGATGGCCGAATAATCGGAGTCGATGTGCAAGGAAAAATTCCTAGTTATCACTAAGTGATGAGTGATGAGTGATGGGTTATGAGGGATAAGGAATTTTTTTATATTACTTCATAAAAGCATCCCATAACCCATAACCAATTACCCATAACCCGACTAACTACCTGAAGAATTTCCGCTACAATAAAGCAAATGTTCGAGCTTCTTTCTACGTCACCAATGGGTCGCCGCGGTCGCATTCATACAATGCACGGTGTTATCGAAACTCCGGTTTTCTTTCCGGTCGGAACGGCAGGCGCTATGCGCGGCATGACGCTTGATGATGTGCGAGGACTCGGATCGCAGGTGCTGCTCTGCAACACCTATCACCTGCATATCCAGCCCGGAGAAAATACCATCGCTGAAGCGGGAGGATTACACGAATTTATCGGATGGGATGGACCGATTCTCACAGACTCCGGCGGGTTCCAGGTTTTTTCACTCGAGGGAAACCGGAAGATTGTCGAACATGGCGTGCATTTCAAATCACACATTGATGGCTCCCCTCTTTTTCTAGGACCCGAAGAAGCAATGCGCATCCAGCACACACTCGGAAGTGACATCATCATGTGCTTCGATGAATGTCCGCCATCGACGGCACCCAGAAAAAAACAGATCGAAGCGGTGGATCGTACATTGCGGTGGGCGAAGGAATGTAAAAAGTGGCACGAACAACTCAAAGCAGAAACCGGCCCACGCCCGTCCAAAACATCCGTCACCTCTCCCCTCCTCTTCGGCATCATCCAAGGTGGCCTCGAACGCGATCTCCGTGAAAAATGTGCACAGGAATTAATCGCGATCGGGTTTGATGGTTATGCAATTGGCGGACTGGCTGTCGGAGAAACAGAAAAAGAAATGTATGACGTCCTCGAATATGTCTGTCCGATTTTGCCAAAGGATAAGCCACGATACCTGATGGGTGTCGGTCGCATCAGTCAGCACAAAGAAGCGGTGAAGCACGGCATTGATTTGTTTGATTGTGTGATGCCGATGCGCGAAGCACGGCACGGAAAAATATATTTGAGTGACGGCACGCACATCAATATCCGCAACAGCGCCTTCACACATGATCACTCCATAATCGACAGCACATCCACTTCCGCCCTCAGCAGAAAGCATCTCAAGAGCTATCTCTCACATCTCTTCAGACTGAACGAGCGTTCCGCACAGACGATTGCCTGTATGCAGAATATGGCGGTCACACTGGAAGCGATGAAGACGTTACGTGAGGAAATAGAGTCTCTCTAAAAGGTTGCCAGTTATTGGTTATTGGAAACTACAAAAAAGATCTTCACTGCTAAAAACTATCACCTATAACCTCATACCTAAAGTTAGGCTTTGATGGAAACAACCTCTACTGCTGTGTAGTCCTGTCTGTGACCGCGGACGCGCAGGTAGCGCTTACGCTTCTTGAACTTGAGGACGCGGATTTTCTTGTCGCGGCCGTGCTCGATCACTTTCACGCTGACGCTGGCACCATCGACGAACGGTTTGCCAAGAACGACATCACCACCATCTTTCATGATCATCAAGACATCTTTGAATTCGATAGTCTTGTCCTTTTCAGAGTCCTGCAACGGGATCTCAAGGGTATCTCCCTCTTGGACCATTTCCTGAAAGCCTGCGATAGAAACGACTGCAAACATGAAAAATCGGGTTGAAAGTGCGGGGAGTGTAGAGGGTACGGGAAAGGAGCGCAAGGGCGATTTCTGGATTCCTGCAGCCTTGCCCAGAACCGCGGATTCGACTATAGAGGCATCCGGCTGCGGTTTGCAGCATCCCTTCTCCTTTTAGAAAATAGAAAAATCTGCTATAATAATAGGAATGTCACACACACCCCCACCCTCCCCCTGGCTTGCCCAGCTTATACAGGAACGTGCCGCTTTTCTGCTGAACGGTGACGCAGAAGCGGATGTCGCCGTTGTCGGCGCCGGTATTGCGGGTGTATCCACCGTCTATCAGCTCCTGAAACACACGGATCTGAAAGTCATTCTTATTGATGCCGGACGCATTGCACACGGTGCTACAGGCAGAAACGCGGGGCAGCTTGTGAGCTACTTCGAGCGTCCGTTCCCGGATATTGTGAAAGCATTTGGTTTGGAGATGGCAGTCGCCGGACAGCTCGCCGTGGAATCCGCCTGGGATATTGTGGACGATATCCGCTACGACTGCGGCCTGAAGACTCCTCTGCACATTTGTGCGGGATATGCAGGACTCACCGCTGTGGAGCAGATTATTCAGCACCTGGAAGAACAGGACCTGCGTGCAAAGGCAGGCATTGAACAGGAACCGATGCTCATAAAAGTGGACCCCGCTCTCATTGCCCAGATTCCGGTGCATCTGCAAAAGTACTGCACGCAGGTCCCGCAGTCTGTGATTATGAAAGCGCTGGAAACAGAAGATGACGCGTTTATTGCAGCGGAAATTGCGAAGAAAGGATGTATGAACAGCGCGCTTTTCTGTGAGGAACTTGTTGCACATCTCGCAACCCGCTTCCCGGAACGCCTGAGTGTTGTCGAACATTTGCCGGTTCACACCGTCACGCTCGAGAAAGACAGCGCCATTCTCCATACAAACAGCCACACGATTCACTGTACAAACGTCGTGCTCTGCACCAATGGCTTTGAAAACTTCACCATTGAAAACAATGCAGGCGAGCCAGTCGATGCCAGTTTTCATGCAAGCGTCAAAGGCCGCATTGGCTACATGGCTGCGTATTACGACGAACCGAACCAGGTGCCAATTGCCATCAGTTACTACCGCTCCGACATGAAGGGTGAACCGTACCACTACCTCACCCGTCGCCCCTACGACAAAGCAGCAGGCAGTAGCGGATCACTCGTGTGTATCGGCGGACCGGAGCGTCATTTGCCGGACAGCGCCGAGTATGACCCGCTCGTCGCTTTCCCCGCAGATATTGAAGAAGAGCTGGACCGCCAGCTCCGCTACAGTTACCACGATCTCCCGCCGCGTGCTGCGAGACTGTTTTTATGGCAGGGATTGATGGGCTACACCCCCAACCAGATCCGCCGTGTGGGATACGAGCCGAAGAACAAGGTGCTCCTCTATAACCTCGGCTGTAACGGCGTCGGTATTCTGCCGTCCATTTACGGCGGCAAGCGCATCATGCAACTCCTCTCGGGAATCGACCTACCGCCGTCCATCTTCGATCCGGCGCTCGGACATCTTTAATCTATGCACCCGACACAATCACCCTGGCTGGCACAGCTGAGCGCACGCGAGCCGCATGGTTTGTCACGCGATCCCGATGCAGATGTCGTCATTATCGGTGCGGGTATAGCGGGCATCGCCACGACCTATCAACTCCTGATGCACAGCGACCACAGCGTCATTCTTGTCGATGCAGGACGCATTGCACATGGCGCAACAGGCCGCAATGCCGGACATGTGGTGAATGAATTCGAACGGCCCATCAGCAACATTATGGAGGTGTTTGGAAAAGACATGGCACTCGATGCCCTGAAAAACGTGGAATCCGGTTGGGATATTCTGGAGGAAATGCTCTCCATGAGCGGCATACACGACTCCTACGAAGCCTGTGTCAGCTACAACGGCTTTGCAACCATTGATACGCTGCTGGATAACCTCCGCACCCACGACATCCGCAGTGCAGCGGGCATCATCCATGAACCGATTCTGGTCAAAAATGACCCCGCGATCCTTGCTCAGATTCCAGAGGAACTGATGCCGCACGTGACCCCGGTCCCCCACTCTGCGGTTCTGGAAATCCTGCACACAGATGACACGTCTTTTATCGGCGCCGAAATCGCACAGATCGCCTGCATGAACAGCGCACTGTTCTGCGAAGATCTGACCACATGGATGCTCCGCAAATTCGCTGATCGTTTCCAGGTGACAGAAGAGACACCTGTGACAACTGTTGTCCTCCACTCCTCTTCTGCAGAACTACACACCGCGACTCATCGCCTCACCGCCCGGCATGTCATTCTCTGTACCAATGGCTACAAAACAGTCCGCATTGAACAGTCCGCTGGCGAACCCATTGACCCCGTCTTTCACGCGATGGTGCAGGGTGTCGCAGGCTATATGACCGGCTACCTGGACGCAGAGCCTAAACCGGCACAGGCATTCAGCTATTTCCACCCGGAAGAGTACTACATCACCCGTCGGCCGTACGCGCTCAAAAACGGAAGCACCGCGTCGCTCACCTGTTTGGGCGGAGGAGATGCCGAGTTACCGGAGAATACCACTTTCGATCCCCTCGCACCGCTTCCTCCGGACGTGGAGCAGGGACTCGCGCACGAAATACTACATGTCTACAATGGCCTTCCGGATACAGCAACGCACACATTCCTCTGGCAGGGTCTGATGGGCTACACCAAAAATACCATCCGTCGCATTGGCTTCGAGCCACGCAATAACGTGCTCCTCTACAATCTCGGCTGTAACGGCGTCGGCATCCTGCCCTCCGTCTATGGCGGCAAGCGCATCCGGCAGCTTTTGAAAGGCGACACGCTGCCCCCGAGCATTTTCGATCCCATCAACGGAGATCGTTAAGATTTTTTCTTGACCCTCACGCCACGTCAGCCTTTAAGCTGCGTCTGTTTTCCAATCCCCTTAACCGTATGCCCTACACCGTCCAGCAACTCGCCGACCTCGCCGGCATCAGCGTCCGCACTCTGCATCATTACGATGAGATCGGCTTGCTGACTCCTATGCGTTCCCCAAAAAACGATTACCGTGCATACGGCGAACCGGAACTCCTGCGCCTGCAGCAGATTCTCTTTTTCCGCGAACTGGAGTTTCCGCTTGAGGACATAAAAGCGATTCTCGATAAGCCGGAATTCGATGTGGCGATTGCACTGAAGGATCATCGTGAACTCCTGACGCTCAAACAGAAAAGACTCGGCGATCTTCTGGAAACGATCGATAAGACAC
Organism: Candidatus Peribacteria bacterium; assembly: GCA_023038255.1. NCBI lineage: Bacteria > Candidatus Peregrinibacteriota > Candidatus Peribacteria > Candidatus Peribacteria bacterium. The sequence continues at coordinate 760,277 of CP082927.1, forward strand.
TTGCACATGTCACCAAGAAAAAGCCAATGGATGACAAAGACATGTACGGCGGTTTTACCAAAGAAGAAATGGAAACGTATGCCGCAGAAGCAAAAGAGCGCTGGGGCAATACCGATGCGTACAAGCAATCCGTTGAACGCACGAAGCATTTCACTAAGGAGGATTACAAGCGCATTGCAGAGGAAGGCGAAAATCTCATGAAGCGGATCGCCGCGCACATAAAAGACAATCCTGCGAGTGATGACGTACAGAAATTAATCGCCGAGCACTTCAATGGTCTGCGCACCTTCTATGAACCGTCGATAGAGCTCTATCGCGGACTTGGAAGCATGTATGTAGATGATGTGCGCTTCCGGAAGTATTTCGAGAAACATCACAAAGCTCTTCCGGAGTTTATGCGGGATGCGATGCATGTGTATTGTGATGGGCTGGAAGGACAGTAGAAGGCACATATACAGAGCGACAATCAATCGTGTAAGATTTGTCCGCTCTTGGGGAGTCGCCAAGTGGTAAGGCAGGGGCCTTTGAAGCCCCCATTCCATGGTTCGAATCCATGCTCCCCAGCCACTTTTTGTCTATTCGCTTAAGAAAACAGAAATCCTACATTTAAGTGTGTTTTTTCGATGTGTTCCACATTTTCTGATAAAAGTAGATTATACAAATTTTATACAAAAAAGTGACATATTTCTTTGTGTTATACGTCTCTATAGATACAGTTTACGGCGTTCTACACTTTCCTTGACAAATTATATTAATAAGGTACATTAACTCCCTTTTGTCCACTCTCCCTCATTTTTATGGTACGGTTCCACTCACTCCTCTCAAGTGCCCCAAAACGGCTCATTGAGCGCATACAGAAGAGCTTAGCCATTGTGGCCCTGACGGCGCTCGTTGCAGCGAACGTACAGTTTGAGGTGCAGAAGTTCACCGTCCTGCAGGCAAATGCCCAGGAAGCCACGCAATGTAACGACGGTGTGGATAACGACGGTGACGGCATGTTCGACATGGCCGACGCCGGTTGTACAGATATGGGAGATAACAGCGAATTCAATGTGGCTGTGGATACAGGAAACGACCAGGACCAGGGAGGCATGGATCAGCAGGACAATGGCCAAATGGACGTGATGGTTCCTGCAGCACAGTGTAGCGACACGGTCGACAATGATGGTGATGGAATGACGGATATGGCCGATGCAGGCTGTACGAGCCCGAATGACAACGATGAGTGGAATTTCATCCAGACTTCGTCTGCAGCGCCTCAGGCCGCTTGTAGCGACGGCATTGATAACGACGGAGACGGACAAACCGATATGAATGATCCGGGTTGTACAAACCCTGATGATGATAACGAATTCAATCCCCCGGCTTCATCTGCAGCCCCTGCAGCATGTAACGACGGAATCGATAACGATAACGATAACCGCGTGGATATGAACGATCCGGGTTGTACCAGCCCGTCTGATAACGACGAGTGGAACTTCGTCCCGACATCCTCTGCTACATCGTCCATAATTGTAGTGACGACTTCCCAGTGTAATGACACGGTTGATAACGACGGTGACGGACGCGTGGACTATCCGGCAGATCCGGGTTGTGCGTCTCCGGCTGATAACGACGAATTCAACATCATCGCTTCTTCCTCATCTGCAACATCCGTCAGACTTCCTCAATGCCGCGACTCTGTCGATAACGACGGTGACGGACGTGTGGACTACCCGGCTGACCTTGGTTGTACCGGCCCGAACGACGATGACGAGTTCAATATCTATTCTTCGTCTGCAACATCCACAATGAGCCAGGCATCGTCTACAGCCCGCCTCCCACAGTGCCGCGATAGCGTGGATAACGACGGTGACGGACGCGTGGACTACCCGGCAGATGCTGGTTGTACCAGCCCGAACGACGATGACGAATTCAACATCTACTCATCTTCTGCACAGTCTTCAACCGCTCGCTTGCCGCAGTGCCGTGACTCTGTGGATAACGACGGTGACGGACGTGTGGACTACCCGGCAGATGCTGGTTGTACAAACCCTGACGATGATGATGAGTTCAATATCTACTCTTCGTCTTCCTTTGCGTCTTCTACAGGCCGCCTCCCACAGTGCCGCGATAGCGTGGATAACGACGGTGACGGACGCGTGGACTACCCGGCTGACCTCGGTTGTACAAACCCTGACGATGATGATGAGTTCAATATCTACTCTTCGTCTTCCGCAATGTCCTCCGTGGCATCCAGCACGACATCTTCTACGCCAAACAACGGTTCTGACCTTAGAATCTCCAAGAGCGGCCCGACCACGGTGCTCCGCGGCAATGCTATTGCTTACACACTGACTGTAACAAACGATGGTCCGGCTACAGCGCAGAACGTGATCGTGACTGATGCCTTCCCGAATGGCTTCATCTACAACGACAACGCATCTGACAGCCGCTGTAACCTCGAAGTTGGCCAGGTCCGCTGTTCCCTCGGTTCTATGAACGTCGGCACACAGAGCCTCGTTCTCTCCTTCTCTGTTCCGAACATCAATCCTTGCAGCCCGGAGAATGTGTACAACACAGCCTACGTCAGCATCTCTAACGGTGATACGAACCTGAACAACAATACAAGCAACACTGTGGTAACCAACGTCATCTGTCCGGTTGTGAGTTCGTCTTCCTCATCTGTGTCCTCTTCCTCTTCCGCTTCTTCCATTCCGGGTAACCCAGACCTCAGCATCACAAAGAGCGGTCCGGCAACAGCAGGCTACAACAGCACAGTTGTCTACACGCTCACGGTCACAAACAGTGGCCAGGGCACAGCACAGAACGTGATTGTGACGGACGCCTTCCCGAGCGGATTCATCTACAACGACAGTGCATCTGACTCGCGCTGTAACCTCGAAGTCGGTCAGGTCCGCTGTTACCTCGGTTCCATGAACCCGGGCTCCCAGAGCATCAGCCTCTCCTTCCAGACACGCAACGTCATGAATCCGTGTTTCCCGGAGAACGTCTACAACACAGCATACGTCAGCACATCCAGTAATGATGCAAACCTGAATAACCACACGAGCAACACGGTTATCACAACGCTGAACTGTCCGAACAGCAGCTCATCCTCAAGCATGTCTTCCTCGTCTTCTTCCACAGCCAATAACACGGTGGACGTTGCGATTACAAAGACTGCCAACCCGCAGACTGTCACTGTCGGCGCCTCAACTGTCTTCACGGTCACCGTGACGAATAACGGCCCTGCAGCAGCACAGAACGTGATTGTGACTGATGTCCTGCCATCCGGCCTGACATTCATCAATGTATTCACGACAAACGGTACGTACGCAAACGGACAGTGGTCCATCGGCACTATGCAGGCTGGCGCAACCGCCCAGATGCAGATCGGCGCAACGGTGAACGTTGCCGGCACCGTCATCAATACAGCAACCGTGACATCCGCTAACCCGGACAGCAACCTCGGCAACAACACGGCAAGCGCGTCTGTCACCGGTATCCAGCAGACACAGACCGGTTGTATCGAAATCCTGAAGCAGACCTACAGCGCAAACGGCAGCCCATTCTCCACCATTGCTCCGTTCATCTTCAATCTCGACGGAAACAGCATGTCCACCACGAACGATTCCACAGGACACGCCCGCTTCAATAACGTCACGGTTGGTATCCACTCTGTCTCTGAAGTTGTCGTTCCGGGCTGGACCCTCATGAGCGTCTTCCCGCAGAACGGTACTGTGACGGTGTTTGCATCTGAGAACAACACAAGCTGCTCCACAGTGACCTTCCAGAACAAACTGAACAGTGTGTCTTCCAGCAGCTCTTCTTCCTCTTCTGTCCCGAGCAACAACGCGGACATGGCTATCACCAAGACGGCCAACCCGTCCACAGTGTCCATCGGCGCACAGACTGTCTTCACGGTCACAGTGCAGAATAACGGTCCGGCAACAGCACAGAACGTGATTGTGACCGATAACCTCCCGTCCGGCCTCACCTTCGTGAACGTTGTGACGACGAGCGGTACATTCTCAAATGGCCAGTGGAATCTCGGCACTATGAGCGTCGGCGCAAGTGCAACCATGCAGCTCACCGCTCGCATGAACGTGAACGGTTCCGTGACCAACACAGCAACCGTCACTTCCTCCACACAGGACCCGAACACCGGCAACAACTCCGCAAGCGCAACAGTCAGCGGTTCTGCGCAGACGGGTTGTATCGACATCTTCAAGACCGCAACCGACTATAACGGTAACCCGATCTACAACGTACCGAGCTTCACGTTCAGCCTTGATGGAAACCGCACGACCACGAATAACAGTGCCGGTCATGCACACTTCGACAACGTTCCGTCAGGAACACACACTGTGACCGAGTACGGCATGAACGGCTGGAGAATCCAGTCCATCAGCCCGAGTAACGGTCAGGTCACCGTGAACTCCAATGACACCTGTGCCAAGGTCTTCATCCAGAACCGTGAAACACATCACGACAACGACCACGAGCGCTTCACAATCAGCAAGACAGACGGACGCTCCACTGTCCGCCCTGGTGACCGCCTGACCTATACAATCACCGTCCGCAACCAGAGCGGCAACAGCACAACCGCAACCGTCCGCGATATCCTCCCGAACGACCTGCGCATCATCTCCGTTGGCGACAGTGGACGTGTGAACGGCCGCACCGTTACCTGGAACAACGTACACTTCTCCTCCTTCGATACCCGCACATTCAGACTCACTGTTGAAGTGGAGCATGATGCCCGTGGCACCATCACCAACCGCGCAGAAGTGAACGGCCGCACCGCGACAGACACTGACTACGTCGATGAAGACGGTACGAGCAACGCAAATCTCGACCTGACCAAGGACGCCAGCACCTACGAAGTCTTCCCCGGAGGAATGGTGGAGTACACAGTGCGCTTCCGCAATAACAGTGACGACACGCTCAGAAACGTCCGCGTGACAGATATCCTCCCGGCAAATGTCACCGTGATCGATGACGGCAACGCCGACAACTACAGTAACGGTCGCCTCGTCTGGAACATCGGTAGCCTCAGCCCGAACGCCAGCCGCACCATTCGCTACCGCATTACCATCGGCAACAGCTACACCGCCGGACAGTTTGTGAGAAACGACGTTGAAGTCACAGGAGACAACGGCCTCCGCGAACGCGCCTCCGCCGTCGTCCAGGTGATCGGTGCAGGTAACCTGCCGCAGACAGGATTCGGAGACCTCGCAGGAAGCGTCCTGACCCTCCGCCCAATTACAGGCAGCGCGAATAACAGCCTGCCCCTCTCCTTCTGGCTCGCTCTCGCGGGTCTGACAACCGGAACAGGAGCAGGATTCCTCCGCAAGTTTATTACAGGAGTCTAAAAACAATGCACCCTCTCTTACTGCAGACGATAAAGCGGTGAGAGAGGGTGTTTTTGTACCACCATGCTTATGGAATCAGGCGCCCCCCCGAGAATCAGAGGCTAAAAATGAAGAGAAAAATCTGTTGCTAGAAGAATTGGATAGCGCTCTTTCCCCTATTCTCGTAAAAATAAATGCATGGCTCGCGTCATTGGAACATACAACGTATCCCATTGAGGAAGAGCCTCAGCAAATTTTTGATATCCGTCTTCTGGTACGGCGAGCGGGATGTGAATTATTTTACGGTGATAACTGTGTACAAATACGCCCTGTGAAGCAAAAAACAGGAAATTTTTTCACAGTACAACTACGCCGCCAAGGCGACTCAGCAACCGTGTATGCACAAAAACGCATGCCTCTTTTGACAGCGCGACCTTATACAGAACCTGATGCGACAGAAAAGCAAAAGGAGTGAAACGTATCACAGTTCCATCACATACGTCCGCACCAACTCCTCAATCTCCCCATACACCTTTTTCAACGCATTATTTTCCTCCCCTGTCATCCCGCTCAACACCCAATTCGCCAAATCCGCTCCAGCCGGCTTCGGCCCGATCCCGATGCGAAGTCGCGGAAATTCCTCACCAAAGTGTTCAATAATAGACTTCAGTCCATTGTGCGTCCCCGCACTCCCCTTCTTCCGGAATCTGATCGTGCCAAGCGGAATATCAATATCATCACACAGAACAATCACCTGCGTCTTCGGATCCAGTCTGTAAAAATCCACAAGCTTGCGGACAGAAGTTCCAGACAGGTTCATATACGTCACCGGCTTCACGAGGAGTGCCGGCACAACACCCACGCGCGCTTCCTGAATACACGCATCGTATTTTTCACTCTCTTTCCACTCCCCCTGTCCATACGATTCTGAGAGCACATCAAGAGCCTGAAACCCCGCATTGTGACGTGTGTTGTCATACTGTTTCCCAGGATTTCCGAGACCGATGAGGAGCAGTGATGGCTTCATAGGACGAAGATACAAGAAACAAGCTGCAAGATACAAATAAGATACAACATAGAAAAACCCAATAACCAATTACCAATAACCCATCACCCATTAAGACACTCTTGCCAGCGCAACCATCAACGCATCCCGAAAACCATCCGCATCACGAGATTGCGCCGTCGCCCCGTGTTCATGGGCAAGAACATTCCGCATCTTATGATACTTCCAGAGCGTCTGGATATTCGGAAAACGGGCACCGCCTTTTTTCAGTTTGTCCGCCGTGTTTCCCTGGAACCCGAGTTCATAGAACAACTGATCCAGAATTTTATCGTACTCCAGAATGCGCATGGCAGGATCAGCCGCCTGATTTGTTTTTGCCATCATCGCCTGTATGCGCTTCACACTTGCCTCGCTCAGCTTGCGACCGTTGCGTGCTTTCCAAATGAGAAAGACAAATCCCGCAATCACAATCAGAACTATGGTGATGATAATTCCCTGCATAGAATCTCATGAAAAAAAATACAATTATTCTTCCTGATCCTGAAGCTGGATCTGCTGGGCAACGAGTGTGGCGAGCAATTCCTGCACCTGCTTGGCATCTTTCATGTTGCGCGAGTGCAGATACGTTTCCATGTTTTTGAGAACAAGTAATTCAACAGCCTTGGGATTGGTCACAAAATCCAACGACACTGCGGTACCGGTTGAAATCTTCTCGACACTGAGCGTCCCGAAGCGCAGCAACGTACCCCAAATCCCTTTGATTTCGTAACTGATTCCCTGCAGATCGCTGTAGAGCACACGCGTTGACTGGCGGTGAAACCACCCGAACCATGCGATATCAATAATCCCCTGGTCCGTAATCAGCCACGCATCCAGATAGTAATCAAAGAAATTCCGGAGCCACCAGACAAGAACCACGAATGTAATAATCGCGACCGCAATATACGCCCCGCGCACCTGCGCCAGCGTCATCAGCCACACGCACAGCAGCACAAAAAGTGTCGGCCAGAAAAGCGCCCGGAATCCTATAAGCCAGTGCTTATGCACCACTCGCACAAGGGTTTCATCATCTTCCAGGTGTTTTTTGAAGAGAAACTGATTGATCACTGGGCGATCCGGGAACAAATACACACACAGTGTAGCGCAGCCGGGCACGATGCAACATTGACCGCCCTTTGCTGTACACGCCGTATCCTCCGCGTTACACTGGATATCCATGGTACGCGAAGAAAAACAGCACGGGTTATGGTTTCATCTTCTGGATGTTGTCTTCAACATTGTCGTCATTGTGGCGATTGTTGCGGGTATCCGCACCTTTCTCGTCTCCCCCTTTCAGGTAGAAGGAAGCTCGATGGTCAGCACACTGGAAGACAACGAATATATTGTCATCAACAAACTCGTCTACTTTTTGGGTACCCCGGAACGCGGTGATATCGTCGTCTTCCGTCCACCCAATGATCCGAAAAAGTACTACGTCAAACGTGTCATCGGACTGCCGGGCGATACGGTTGTCATCCGCGATGGGAACGTGTTCCTGAAAACTGCCGGTTCTCAAGCGGAACAGAGACTGGATGAACCGTATCTGGATGCCAGAAACCAGGGAAAGACCTTCCGCCACCCGCCCGGACAGGGCGACGGCTCCGAGCAGGATTTTACCGTTCCGGACGATGCCTACTTCGTGATGGGAGATAATCGCCAGGGAAGTCTCGATTCCCGCAGCTTTACCCTCGAAAACGGGGCTGCAGAGCCGTATGTGACCAGAAGCGATATTAAGGGCCGTGTGTGGTTTGTAGCGCTTCCAGTCAGTAAAATCCACGCCGTCACCCACCACAACTACAACCTGGAATAGGGGTTTTAGCCGCTCAAAGACGCGAAAATGACCTTGCGCCCTGCTCCACTTTGGGTACCATAGAGGAGCCCCGAACGGGGTTTTTTACTGAGGCAACTCACTCTTATGAACGCTCTTACAACCTACTTCCGCGACGCACTCGAAGACCTCCGTCAGGTCCGTTGGCCCACCCGCCAGCAGGCTGTTCGTTTCTCAGGCATCGTGATTGGTTTCACTCTCGCTTGTGCCGTCGTATTCGGTATTCTCGACTTTGTACTCTCTCTGGCCCTGAAAGCCATTCTTTCTCTCGCTTCCTAATTTTCTCATGGCAAAACAAGACCCAAATGCAGGCCGGAACTGGTATGTGGTTCACACCTATGCCGGTTACGAGGATTCTGTCCGTCAGTCTCTGCTGCAGCGCGTGGAATCATTCCGCATGCAGGACTACATCTTTGATGTGCAGGTTCCGAAGGAGAAGCAGCTTGTTTTCAAAAAAGGCGATCCGATTGAAGAAGAGCGCAAACTGTTCCCGGGCTACGTGCTCGTGGATATGACTGTAACTGATGAGTCCTGGTATCTGGTCCGCAACACTCCGAACGTCACCGGTTTCGTCGGTTCCGGAAACATCCCGGTCCCTGTCACCCCGGAAGAATTCGGTGTGATCCAGCGCAGAGTCGGCGAACAGGAAGCCAAATTCAAGAGCGACTTCCAGGTCGGCGACCTCGTTATTATCTCCGATGGTCCGTTCAAGAACTATGAAGGAAGCGTGGACTCTGTCGATGTGGATAAGGGAAAGCTCACGGTGCTCGTTCTCATCTTCGATCGCGAAACACCGGTCGAACTCGACTTTACGCAGGTAAAGAAGAAATAAGATGGACCCGACCCACATGGAACTCACGGCCGAAGAAGTACACGCTGCCCTCAAGGCTGAAGGCATTGCTGTCGTTCCCGGCCTCAAAGCGTTGACAGATGCGGGGCCCAGCAAGATTTTTTCCGGCAAGAAAGAAGACGGCACTGTCTGGATTGTCCGCAAAACACTTGATGGATTTTTCTTCATTGAATACACACAAAAGAACGCTCCAGGGTGGAATGGGTGATTATATGAACATTGAAGTAAAAACAGAATCACCGGACTCTTTTGATGGCACTCATTATATGGTGCTAGCTTTACAGCGTGCCATAACATCCTGCCCCCCTTCTGCCGCACCGCTTTCTGCAGCAGAAGATGCAGCATGGACTGTAAAAAGCGCAGCACAAACACTCATCATACAGTATTACAGCATCTGTATGGATGCTCTTCGGGAAAACCCTCAGCATTCACAGGGCATCCTGCATCTTCTGCAAAATGCTTCCGACAGCCTGCCCGCCAACATCAATCCGGTCATACGACAGGAAATAGAGCGATACAAAAACCTCATCATGACTATTCCACAAGACATTCAGGAGATCCGAGAAGAATGTATCACATGAGTGATATTGATGAATCCGATCTCATGATTGATGAGCTGGAACAGGCAATGAAAGCGGCAGACAATTGTGGCGGGTTGTGCGCGCACTGGCTCGATCGATGGAATATCTGCCGGACGATGAACATCGCACTGATATGTTACAGCGTAGTAGTCACACTCCCGCGCTTCACGAAAACCGGATACCCAATGGGGGCACCCGGTTCAATGTTCGTTGTGTTGTCGAGGAGCGTCTAGCGGTGCGCAGGGTAAAACTCCTGCAACCTGTCCCATCCCAGCACATGCAAGTGGTGCTGGCCCGGAAACAGTTTGTAAAATTCATTTCCCAGTCGCCACACGTTGCGTTTGGCCTCGTAGATGGCACTTGCATCCCTGGACGGATGCACCGTTTTCACGACATAGTCGAGATTCTGGATCGCGGCTTCGATGGCCTTATTCCAGGCTTCGGCTCCTCCCATCCCCAACTGGCGTCCGCGTTCTTCCCAGACGAAGGACATGTAATGCGCTACCCGGACACCGACTTCCATTGCCGCCCCTTGGGCAGTATTGAAATAGTTGGTCGATTGGCTCTTCGCTGAGCCGAAGGCAAAAAATCTCGACCTCCATATCAAGAACGAGCGCCAAAATCGTTCCATACAATTGGAATGTTGTGTGTTGGTTGATAATTCATAGACATCCATCCATTCTCTGCAGAAGGTAGTATAATGATAGGCCGGATCGACGTGGATCGTATGCGCCTGTGCCATGACGCGGCAGATTTCTGCTGTCTTAAGGCCGGCGGCGGCCTGAGGAATACAGCGGGTAAAGCATGTAAAATAGCTGTCCGGTGTATCGATCGCATTTGACAGAAGATGATCGAGAATGGCCTGATTGAATTCATCTTCAGTCGTAGCAACTTTCTCAGCAGCCGGCTGAAAGTTAAGGAACAAGCTGCCTGCCCTGTTGTAATCGCTGTGATCTGGTCCTCCTTTTTTGATTGCAGCATCGAAACTGTCGGTCCACGGTTTGTGAAAGAGTTGTTGTTCTGCCATAGAAACGCTCCTGATGATGTGAATGACCACACAACGAACGGGGCACAGCCCGTCATTCTGTGACCGGATGGGCTATGTTCAGTCTAAAGTATACTTAATATGTAAATTGTCAAATAAGTACTCTATACCTCAGAGAATAGGTAATTAAGACTGTTTGCGGATGGACTGAGGCAACATCAGCGCCAAGCCGACAAACGATATCCCCTGCCCCGCCAAAAATCCGACAGGGATCGCGGCAATTCCCAGATACGGCGCGGCATACCATGCAACGGCAATCGCAATGCAGCCATTCAGCACGCTGAAGATGGCCGGCGTTCCTGTCACATGCAGCGAATAGAACGCGCGCAGATACAAATGATTCAGACTTTCAAACGGCACCGCAAATGCGTAGAAAAGAAGTGCCAGTGCAAACACCTCATGCACATCCTGCAGATGCACAAGTCGTTCCGCAATCGGCGTGGCAAACACCAGAATAACGGATGCGGGAATCGTGAGGATGAGTGTCCAGAACACGCCTTTTTTCATATACAGCCAGAACCGCGGCCACTCTTTTTTAGCCGCAGCCTCGCTCAAATGTGCAAAGGCGGATTGTGCGAGTGCAATGCCAATGACGCCCACAACAAATGATTCGAAATTGCGGGCATTGCTGTTGATGGTGATAGAACCTGCCGGCATGCGTGACGCAACCGTATCGAAGAGCAGAAGCTGTAACTGAAGAGCGGCAAGGGCGAGCATGCGCGGCACCATCAGCCAGCCCATCGTGGTGAGATCTTTGTGCCAGGTGCAGAAAATCGGCTTATAGCCTGTCAGAATCGCTCCAATCAAACGGATGATGACGTAGACGGCTGCACCGATCATGGTTCCAAGCATCGGGCCGAGTCCTCCGTAGTACGGCGTCAGGAAGATGGTTCCAGCGATTGTTCCTGCGGTGTAGAGAATGGGCGTAACACCGTAGATCCAGTACCGCTTATGGACATTCAGATACTGACCAAGTGCGTTCCCGAACACGAACAGGAAGTTGGTGACCAGTGCGAGCCGGCCAAAGAGGATATAGAGCTGTAATGATTCTCCTTCAAACGCGACCATGTGTGGCGCGATATACGGGAAGAAGAGTGCAAGAATGAGTGCAAGGACTCCAAACACCGAGGATCCGACGAACATCACGCTGGAAAGCAACGCAGATTCCTGTGAGCCTTCCCCCTTGGCCGTATGCCGTGCGAGCATGGGAAGGAGAACAGTGGAGATGCCGGACATGATGGCGATCTGAAACAGAAGATCGCTCGGGCGGAAGCTTGCGATGTACACGTCGACTGTATCGAGTCCCGGGAATGTCTGGTTGAGAAGTCTGTCACGTACAAGGCCCATCACCGACGCAAGCGCCTGTGTGAGCGCCAATGAAAACGCACCGCCCAGTAAACGATGCTGATGAAGTTGCGACAAAAAACGTGACATGCAGAGATCATAGCATGTTGAGCGCGAGTTTCATCTGCTATACTGCAGGCCTCCTCCCCTTTCGCTATGCAGTACACTAATCTCTCCACCCGCTTTCTTCTGACAGCTGCTCTTCTTGGCTCCAGTCTTCTGGCTGCCACAAGCGCGTCTGCAGACGAAAGTTCTGTGTCATCCTCGCCCTCTTTGTCATCCTTGTCTTCTATTGCAACAGACTGGCTGCAAGTGGAAAGCGGAACCGGCATCAATATTCTTCCGGGAGAAGGAACCATTATCATTGAACAGAAAAACGGCTCCGGCGCAGGCACACTCGGTTCCTGGACTATGATCCAGCCGGACAACAAGCAGATCAGAGGATCTGGTGCGGTGCAGACGCTCAATAACACATCGGCGGGAACGTATACCGTCTTCACCCATCTGCCGACCGGCGCGAGCGCAACGATCCGCATTTACCGCAATAACGAATCTGAAAGCGTTCTTCCGAAGCAGCAGACATCACTCGTGCTCAGAAACGGCGACATCATCCGCGTAGTCATTCACTACACCATTACACGATCCGGCATGGTTGCAGTGGATAGTGATCCAATCGGCATGACTTTCACACTTAAAGGACCGAACAATACTGTCTATACCGGCACGACCCCCACATCATTCACGGGTGTCGCTGAAGGCCAGTACCAGGTGCTCTATGATTCCATTAAAGGCTGTAATATCCCGACATCAAAGAGTTTGCGCCTGGAAGCAGGGAGCCGCGTATCGTTCACGACGTATATTGCCTGCCCCATGGCGGACAAAATGCGCGAACGCCAGACAGTTCAGGTAAGTGACAAAAACTCCATCACGATCGGCACAGGTCTGGATGCCATTGTCATCCGCGATGTCACACCGGACGCATGGTTTTCCACGTACGTCGCAAACGTCGTGAAGTACGGCATCCTTGCCGGATACAAAGATGCAAACGGCAACGCAACCGGACAGTTCGGTCCGGGAAACAATGTGAATATCGCGGAACTTGCAAAAGCTGCTCACAAAATTGCCGGCATCAGCGCCGACGCATTTACAAACGTCAATCCGGAGAACGTTGCCGCACAGGGACAGTGGTTCTCCCCCTTTATTGCCTCCGCAGAAAGCCGCGGCTGGACCATCTACAATTCTGCAACCATCGATCCCTCCCGTCCTGCCACACGCGGCGAAGTGCTCGTCACATTGCTCCAGGCTCTCGATAAAAAACTCGACTGGCAGAAAGGCACACTCTTCACAGATGTGACTGCACGCACACCGTATGCCGCAGCAATCGAAACAGCGACAGCGGCAAAAGTTGTCGAAGGTCGCACCGATGCCGATGGAAATGATCTGCATCTCTTTGGCCCTCTCGATCCGATCAACCGTGCAGAACTCTCAAAAGTTCTCAGCCGCATGATTGATATTTATAAAACGACATCGTCTTCCTCCAGTAAATCAACCAAGTAAACGATCCGACAACTGCGTGATATCCCCTGCGCCCATGGTGATGAGTACATCGCCTGGTTGCAGGATATCTGCGTGCAGCATGTTTTCCGTCTCTGCCAGTGACTGACCATTGATCGCATCGACGCCGCTGTTCTCTGCAATGTCATTCACAAATGTATCGACATCGACCGTTCCGCTTTCAATATCGCTGCGTGCGACATAAATATTCGGAATGATCACCAAGTCTGCATCGAAAAATGCATCGGTGAATTCCAGGTAAAGTTTTTTTGTGCGGTCATGCGTGTGCGGCTGGAACACACAGACAATGCGGCGATCTCCATACGCTTCGCGCATCGCATTCAGTGTTGCGCGGATTTCAACCGGATGATGTCCGTAATCATCAATCAGGGTGATGCCATTTTCCATCTCCCCTTTCACTTCCATGCGCCGCCACGTTCCTGCAAACGTAGAGAGACTGTTATGCGCAACGTTCGCATCGATCTTTAGCTGATCTGCAAGCGCAAGAGCGAGCCGTGCATTCTGCCGCATGTGCTCACCGGGCGTTGCGAGTTGCACGAGCGGGAATTGATCAGCATCAATCATGGTGCGACCGGAGGCGGATGCAACAGCCACACAATCAGGATCTTCACCATGTGTGATGACTGAACCATCAGCAGGAAGTTGTGTGAGAAAATCCACAAAGGCTTTTCTATATTCTTCGAGTGATCCATACGCATCGAAATGATCGCCATCGACATTGGTCATCAGAACAATCGACGGATTGATGAACAGAAATGACCGGCGGTACTCGCACGCTTCCACCACAAAAAAATCACTCGCCCCCTTTCGCCAGTTACGGCCGCTCAGTTCGCGCATTTTTGTCCCGACCACCACACTCGGATCTTTTCCGAGATCAATCAGCATTTTTGCGACCATCGCTGTCGTCGATGATTTTCCATGTGTGCCGCAGACTGCAATCACCGTGTGTCCGCTCACCAGTTCTCCGAGTGCTGCAAAATACGACAGGGATTTTATACCGAGCTCTGCAGCTTTTACGCGCTCCGGTGCATCTGCAGGAATGGCTTCGGAAAAAACAAAGAGATCCGTATCGTCAGACAACCCCGATCCGTCCTGTGTGAGATGAACGGCAATCCCCTGTGAACGCAGATCTTCAAGCAGCGCACTATCCGAACGATCGCTTCCAGACACTGTGTGACCGGACGCCGCCTGCAGCGCCGCATAAGCACTTAATCCAATACCTCCGATGCCGCTGCAATAGATCTTCATGCAAACAGTTTACTGGAGCATGGCACGGATGTCTCGCATTCAGGTAGGATAAGCACATGCCCTATAGAAGTGATTCCGAGCCTGTCAGCAAGCAGCTGACCATCGTGATCGGCCTGACCGTCGTCGGTTTCATGGCATTCGGACTCGCGCTGTCTTTTTACCGCAATATTCTGTTTGAACAGACGTTGCAGGATATGCAGAACGACAACGACAAAATCGCGATGAATATCCAGCAGGGCTATCGGGATCTGGAGTATTACCAGTCCGAGCAGTACAAAGATAAATTTGCCAAAGAAAACCTCAATAGACTGAATCCGAACGAAAAAATGATGATTATTTCAACGCCCTACACAGATCCCGCTCTTGCCGATATTGATACCACTCTTCTCGACAAAGAACGTCAGCAAGCCGCCTATTTTGAGCTTTTGGGCCAGATGCCGGTCGTAGAACACTGGAATCTGTTCCTGTTCCATAAAGACCGGATTGAGGTACTGCAGCGGGCGGTATTACAGGAAGCTCAAAAGTAAGATTCTTGCTTCCAGATCAATAATCTGTAGAATTCCCAAGCTTTGACGCGGGGTGGAGCAGCCTGGTAGCTCGCGAGGCTCATAACCTCGAGGTCGTCGGTTCAAATCCGGCCCCCGCAACCAATAAAATAGCCCAAAAGGGCTAAAATACTCCTTGCAAGTACCCTCTTTTTCTGTAAAATCTCCGCACTATGGCACACAAGAAAGCCGGTGGCACCACCAGTAACGGCCGAGACTCTGAGGCGAAACGCCGTGGCGTAAAGCGCTTCGGTAGCGAATCTGTACGCGCAGGCGAGGTTCTCGTGCGCCAGAAGGGATATTGGTACCGCCCAGGAAACAACGTGCATGTGGGAAAGGACTGGACGATCCATGCGTCTGTTGATGGAAAAGTGAAGTTCACCAAAATGAAGCGTGTGTCTTTCACAGGTTCCCAGGCATGGGCAACGGTCATCCACGTGGAACCGACAGCTGCGTAAGTGCAGTGACTCTGTCTTTTCCTCGCTGTATTTCTCTGTAGTATAGCTTTTGTATGTTTGATGTAAGCGGACCAGAATCGTACAGCCCCGATGAAGGCGGCGAAGGCGGAACCGGCAAGGTGTCCGAGGGCATTTCCGAACAAGCCAAAGAACAGTTTGCGGCAGCCCAGGCCGCCATGCAGCAAATCCGCAAAGAGGAAAAGAAAGCCAAAAAGCGTGACGACGGCGTCGCCCAGATGATTTTGCAGTTCCTGAACGACACACAGCGCACACACCTCGCAACGCTTATCGCCAGACTTGTTGCTATCAACTGCCCATCCCCGTTTATTCTCGCCATCCTCTCTCTCATCAGTGAGGGCTGTCGCACCGTTGTTGCGGATTACCTGAAGGAAAAGCAGATCGCGATCGACGCTTCCACTTCAAACAATACAGACATCATGAGCTCGACCGGTCTTGATGCTGCCCACAATGTTGCACTCACCGAATGGATCATGCGGATGGAAACCGTACTTTCGACCGATCCGGACACCATTCTCGATACCCTGATAGTCGAAAACAACAATATCGACGGAACCGTTCTTCAGCTCACCACCTTTGTGCTGCAGACATTCCTGGCAGATCACCAGAAAAACGCGAGCTTCGAGAATCTGCAGACACTCTCTATCGGCGTTTTGCAGGGGCTGTTCACACCGTACATGCAGGCACGCATGGACCGGATGATTGAGAATCAGCCGAAAGAGGATGTAGACGATTAATAAAAAACACTCCCTATCGAAATCGCCTATCACCATTTTGCGAAACCAAAAAACAATATGTTGTGTAGGGTCGTAAAAGAAAAAACGCCGATGAGCAGTAATGACATACTTCATGCTTCGAGTGTCCTCAGCATGACACGTTACCGCTTTAAGACGCTCAAAAATGCTTCCTGCGTCAGTGTCACCTTTCCCATTTTCTTCATACGCTTCTTTCCCTTTTTCTGCTTCTCCAAAAGCTTCTTCTTGCGAGACACATCTCCTCCATACAGGTAACCGGTCACATCTTTGCGCATCGCCCCCACCGTCTCACGCGCCACAACTTTTCCACCAATAGCCGCCTGAATTGCGATTTCAAACATTTCCTTTGGAAGCACCTCTTTTAATTTCTTGCAGACAATCATACCGACGTCATGTCCTTCACTTCTGTGGACAATTGTGGAGAGGGCATCAGCAGGTTCTCCAAGGAGGAGAATCTGCAATTTCACCAGATCCCCTGCTCTGTAGCCAAGCGGCTCGTAGCTCATGGAACCGTATCCTTCGGTTGATGATTTCAGCTTATCGAAGAAATCGAGCACGATAGTCTGGAGCGGCACATCAAACCGGAGCAGGCAGCGGCCGGCGTCCAAATATTCGAGTGTGTGGTAAATACCGCGACGATCCTGAATAAGTGTCATCACCGTTCCGACATCTTCACTGCGGCAGACGATTTCCAGCTGCACCCACGGTTCACGCACTTCTTCAATGTAGGCGGGATCCGGGAAATCTGCGGGGTTGCTGATACTTGCAACCTGCGGTTCATCGTCTTTGAGCAAACTGGCGCGGACAATCGCTGCAGCCTGTTTGACGTTCAGTTTTACTTCATAGCGCACGCTAGGCGCCGTCACGATCAGGTCACAATCATACTCACGCTCCAGACGCTCCTGAATAATATCGAGGTGCAGAAGTCCGAGAAATCCGCAGCGGAAACCGTTTCCGAGTGCGGCGTTCTGTTCCGGCTCGCTGGTCAAAGCGGAATCATTGAGGGACAACTTCTCAATCGCATCACGGAGATCCGGATATTGGTCCGCTTCAGACGGGTAGAGGCCGGCAAACACCATCGGCTGGACTTGTTTGTAACCGGGCAGCTGCTGCAGATGCGGTGCAGACCCGATTGTATCTCCCACTCGCACCTGACGGACATCTTTCAATCCTGTCACCACGTACCCGATCTGTCCTTCGACCAGCTGATCATCGGGAATGAATTTAGGCGAAAAGAAGCCGACTTCCTGAATCGGGAAACTGCTTTTTGTTCCGAGGAAATGCGCTTGTGTGCCCGCCTTGAGCATTCCTTCAATCACACGGACATAGGCGACGACACCACGATACGGATCAACAACAGCATCGAAAATAAGCGCGCGGGTGGTATCGCGGTTGGCCGGCAGAACGGGAGGCGGAATGCGGTCGATGACGGCCTGCAGCACTTCAAGAACACCTGTTCCCTCTTTTGCAGAAATCCGGAGAATATCCTCTTTGCTGCATCCAAGCAGCTTCACCACTTCCTCGCTCACGCGCTCGGGGTCTGCAGCGGGCAGATCGAGTTTGTTCAGCACGGGAATAATTTTAAGGTCATGCTCCATGGCCATCATCAGCACAGCAATCGTCTGCGCCTGGATTCCCTGCGATGCATCCACAAGCAAAATGGCACCTTCACACGCAGCAAGTGATCTGCTGACTTCGTAGCGGAAGTCGGTGTGACCGGGTGTATCAATCAGGTTGAGCTGCACGCCGTTATATTCCATACGCACCGGCGTGAGTTTGATGGTAATGCCGCGTTCACGCTCCAGTTCCATCATGTCGAGGGTCTGTTCTTTCATTTCACGCTTCTGCAGCGTTCCGGTTTTTTCAATCATGCGGTCGCTCAGTGTCGACTTGCCGTGATCGATATGCGCAATGATGCAGAAGTTTCGGATGTCCATACAGAAGAATCAGGGGCTGGAAAGAGGAGCCCGACGCGGAAAAGAATAGCCGAAACCAGCAGAAAAGACCATGCTCACCAACCGCCGATATCACTTATTTTTTCAGGCGGTTTGCCTTTTCCAGGGCATCAAGCGGGACAGCAAAGCGGCGGGCATCATCCGGATGGGCTTTCATCCACTCCTCATACGGGATACTGCGGGAAATGCTGTTTTGCGGAACATCGTAGACTCTTTTCCCCCGCTCAAGCATACGCGGCATGATGGTCGATATTTCGCTGATGCGCCATTTGTTCCGGTCAGGAGAATTGCCATACACAAGGAAGCATTCCACACGGATGAAACTCGAATATTCCACAGAACGCATAACCAAACAATCGGCGTACATGGAATGGACGAATTCTTTGTTCTGCTCCAGACGTTTCAGCATGTTAATGTTTTCCTCTGCAAACACTCCACGCTGCTCAAATGCCAAAGGCACACTGATCCGCAACTGTTCAAGCACGGATGCAGGCAATGGTTTGATGGTCGTTTCCTTCAGCGACCGCTCCATGAGAAAATCACTCATACGTGTGTACACACCCTCCAGATCCTCATAGGTCGCGCGCTCTCCGGACGCAGCACGCGCTGTAAAAGGTTGCAGCACACGATCAAGCTCACGACCATGGAAATACGCAGCATTCAAGCGGACAAATGTTTTAAGCTTATTGAGATCCTCCGTCTGCTCGTCCGTGTGTGATTCTGCGAGATTCAGCCACTGGAAGAAGCTCTGCGTATCGACAAAGGGAACACTCTCAATCACCTTCTCTGCATAGTCACGGTTTTCCAGAGCGCTGTGTGTCGAGGAACTGATCGCACGCTGGCGTCTGTTGCGATACGCAATTTCCTCCACGAGGCCACGTTCGACCTGTGGGGTGACAGGCATTTTTTCGCCACGGATATCCCCGAGCCATTGTGTGCGACCGGTCTCCGGCGGATAGATCCCGAGATGACGGTAAATACTCACAGATTTTGCGACCTGCTGTGCGAGTGATTTATATTCTTCCCACAAAGGCAGAAGATCGCTGTCGCCGGCAATGGTACGTGATCCGACAGCCCCTCCTTCCATATAGGTCCGGATATGACTCAGAGGTCCGCTTCCCAGCGCATTCCCGAGGACGCGGTCGTTGCGCAGGTCCCCGGTATCACTCGTCGCAAGATCCAGCGCATTCAGATCCGCTTTTGATTGGATGAGGCCTTTTTGCGCAAGCCCGTACCAGAACGCCTTATCATCTTCGATCGCCTTTAGACGGGAAACCTGAGCGTACAAACGCACGCTCATGCGCTCTCCCCAGAGCAGAGGATCTGTGATCTTCTCTTCTTCCCAGAGCTTCTTCCTGATGGGATTCTTTTCGGCAGCAATAGCGGCATCGACACGTCCGTTCCATGCATCGACCGTTTGATAATAGGATTGATCGAGAACACCTTTCTCATAATCAGGAAGGACACTCTGACGCTTGAAGAAGCTATCCATATCCTGCTCCGGATTCAGCGTCACAAGTCCCATCGCCTCAACGGTCTCATACCCCTGTCCGAATGCCGCATCAGCACCGATGAATCCGAGTGCGGTCATCACCTCCTGTTTCAGTGGAGAATCGGGCCAGAGCTTGGTATCTGCCCAGGTGCTCAGGTCATTGATCTTTTCAGATGCGACAAACGCCAGAATCAGAGCCACGACAATTTTCACATACGGCACGCCAGGGGTTTTCAGTCCGATCCCCATTCGCGTCAGCATGCTGCCCACCGCTTTGTTACTGAGTCCGCTAAGCGCGATAAACGACCCGAACTGCACACATGCCTTCAGTTTGTCATCCGATGTATGCATATAATATGCCCAGAGGAGAACCGTTGCCGGGCTTTCGATCGTCATCAGCTCAGACCAGAAAGCCGGCCCGATGGGAGACTTGTTGAGAGTGCGGAGCACCGAACCGAGCGATTCCACCGGAATACCTTTGGCTGCAAGCTTCAGCGACACATCTTTCCAGCCATTGATAATCTTCAGACGCGCCGCAGGCGAAAACAACCGGAGATCTTTTGCGTCCAGTCCAAACAGTTTGTCCGGCCAGCCGATCGCGCTTTCAAGCACTTCCTCCCCAAGTTCGTTCACCGCAATACCCATATAGAGCGCCCAGGACGAGACCGCCGACGGACGTTCCAGCACTTTCTGTTCATAGACCTCGCGCTTCATGATGTAACCCACTACTTTGTCTTTCAATGAATCCGTAAAACCATGCAACAGGAAGAGTGGGAGTTTCCGGGACATTTCGAGACGCGCACGTTCAATCTCTTCATACGCAGTCTGCACAGTGGCATCTGTTTTATTTTCCTGCTTCTTTGCATCCTGCGGCCGTGGCAACGGAGCGATAATATCTGCCAGGAATTGCTGGATTTCCTCATCGGTCATATCTGGCGGAAAACCGAATTCCGCTTTGAAGCGCTCTTTGCCAAATGTTTTGCAGGCAGCTTCATACTTTCGTGCATCCTCTAGATACTCAGCAATACGCGTACGGACAGCTTCTGCATCGACAGATGCAGCTTCCTCTGGTGTCCCGATGGCAGCACCGATCTCCGCAGCAAGCTCACGCCACTCCCCTTCCAGACGCTGCTGCCAGACGTTCAGCTCCACCGGCTCTTCACGCGGAAGACGCGGCGGTCCTGCGAGAATGGTCCGGACGTCATCCGCAGGAACAGTGAGTGCGGCGGAAGCGGCATTGATTGACATCTTTTCAAGCGCCTGATGTTCCAGACGGTACTGCTGAAGATCTTTGCTATACGCTGTCAGTAGATCGAGAATCAGTTTTGCGCGCTGCAATGCAGTACCAGGATTGCTCTTTGCAAGTTCCCGAAGCACTACAAGTGACCGTTCCGTGTCTCCACGCGGGTCCGCCGTGAGTTTTTTCCATTCTCCCGATAACCGGTTCCGCTCTGCTATGTCTTTGCTCTTTGCCGGGACAAATGCAGGAGGAAATGCGGGAGGTTCGATAGCGCTGCTGACATCGCGGATCTGCTTTTCAATCCCCAGAAATTCCGGCTGCAACGCCTCTTTCTCCCGGGAAGCGGCTGGCTTCTCGGCAGGAGCAGATGCCGCAGAGGGTTTTTCTGTAAGAGGACTCATGCGAACGTTTGACGTATATGTTTATTTTCTGAGCTTCAGGCGGATTTCTGTTTCCAATTCCGCAGATGACTTTGTTTTGCCATCGGATTCGAGCGTAATGCCAAGTTTCCCTGCAAGCGCCTGGGCGTCAGACTCAGAAAGCGTCTTGGATTCCAGCAACCGCAGATCCTCTGTGGAGAGATTCACCTGCGCCGCAGATTCCGGAAGACTGACATTGGACGATGTATCAAAACTCTTCGGGTTAGCTGGGTTTCCTTCGAAAGCAGGTTTGGCTGTGCCGCGAAGCACTCTGTTGATGGATGCCTGTGCATCTGCTTCCGACTGTTCGATGGACTGGAGCGCCCTCTGCACTGCCGCCTCATCTCCCGGCGCAACGGCCAGCAGTTTACGGGTGACGTCATCAATGTCGGTATACATCTGCAATCCCAGCATTTTCTGTGCCCAGGTTGTCGCGCTACCGGGTTTTGTATAGATCGCTTTTGCGAGCGTATCCAGCGTTTCCCCTCTGTTAATCAGGAATGTTCGCGCCAAACGGATACTTCTGATGCGACTCGGCAATCTGTAGACGAAGCTCGTGCGGCCTTCGTATTGAGACCGGACTTCGCGCTGCATGTTTTCGAGCTGAGCCATGGTCAGATTCGGATTGTTTTGCTGGAGAGTGCGGAGCAACGGACCGAGATCTTTCTGCAGCGCAAATGTTCGAATGTGCGGCAGGATCATGCGACTTGCGTACTGCAGATCGACAGCGCCGGCACCCATTTGTGACGCTTTCCATGCCGCAGCCACACCACCTGCGGTTGCAATGGCACCCATCACGGACCAGAACAAAGGATCTTTTCCCCAGGCGCGGATAGCAGATTTCAACCATCCTTCTCCCTGGCCAAATCCTTTTTCCTGGAGCGTCAGGAGCACGTCCTGCATGTCTTCCATCTGCTTCTCACTGAGTCCGTACTTACTGAGAAGGCTGGCAACTTCCAGGCTCTTGCTTCTGGCAGCCATCGTGAGTTCGGACGACATGGCACCGGTCCACTCTTCCGCAAGCGGCGCATAGCCGTTTTTGAGGAGTGACAGTACTTTCAGGCGCAACGCAAACGTTCCGACTCCTTTCCCGGTCATCTCTCCGGACTTCAGAATGTAATACAGTTCAAACGCATCTTTCACGGTCATATTCCCACCAAGAATAATGTCTTTCAGGGCAGCATCTGTCTTCGGTCCGATCTCGCCGATCAGCTGATCACTGAACCATTCGGTCAGACCGGTCGACTGGTTCTGCAGTGCATCACGGCAGATTTTGTACGTCTCTTCCGTCTGCGACTCCGTACAGATGGTGCGCAGAATATGGCGCTGTTCATCCAGAAGGTTTTCCTGGATCACCGGGTCTTCGCGCTCTTTTTTCATATGAGAGACTTTCAGTCCGGCGTGTTTGCGCAGCATAAATTCCTCGACGGTCTGCACATCAATAATGTACTGCTTCTGCTCATACTCATTCATGACATCAGACAGAGTCGCCTGCGGATTTGCCTTGCGGGCCTGTTGCAGTTTCTGACCATACGTCGATGCCGGAATAAGCACCTGCTGTACAGATGCCTTATCCTTCTTTTCTTCAATCGTCTGCTTCACAATCCCCTCAAAACTGTCCATGCTGAGCTTTCCACCCGACTGAATAAAACTATCGGCAAGCTTGAGCACCGTTGATTCATTGCCGGCAAGCTCCAGCGCTTCCGTAATAGTCAGACTTTCTACCGGCACAGATGCTCCTCTTGCAGCATTCTCAATAGCGGACTGATATTTTCCGATGTACCGCAGAATGAGCTTGGCAGCTGCTGTGTATTCCGGATGATTGTCTGCAGAATATCCACACTCTTTCAGAAAGCGCGTCACAACCGCCTCTCCTGCGGCACTGCGCAGCGAATCGCCTTCTGCTTCAGCAATCGCTGTATACGAGAGCGCCGTATCGACAGACAGACGCTTCTGCAGAGCAATGGTCAAAAGGAAATTCGCATCCCCGGCAATACGGGACGGACTCAGTCCGAGGTTTTCTTTCCGGGCGATGGTGTGCTGCATGGGCAGTGCGACTTTTTCCATATAGGACAAAAGCGCACTCTCACGCGCATTGAGCGGAACGAGGTTGGAAAGGAAGTTCGGAATCTCATCCTGATTATTCACTGCATCCTTTGCCGTCATGGCTTTATTGTCGGCCGTACGGCGATACTTCTTCAAAAACTCCGAGCGCTGGGCAAGATACACCGCAAGATCGCGGCGCATGGTCACGCGCAGGTTTTCCTCCCCTTTATTCAGCGCATCCAGATATGGCTTTGCTTTCACGGCACTCTCAAATTTGAACGGAGCAAGTTTATTATGAATCATATCCTTTTTCGTTTTCTCATTGCGGATCGTTACATTCTGCAGAGCAGCGTCAACTGTGGGATCCGGCACCGTTTTATCTGCATTCCTGTTATGTGTGTTGTTGTAGTCGACAATCTCCTGCAGAAGTTTTTTGGGGCCCATCTCATTGCGCATGAGGAGCTCAATATGCTTGATGACCGTGCGCTGGGATTCTGCGACCTGCTGACGTTCTGCATAAAATTTTGGGGCCTGCAAACCAAGATCTCTCGGAAGATCCACACGGGGCAACGGCTCCAATGCTACTTTCACGGCATTTTTCATCTCCGCTTCCCAGGTAGCCTGTTCCAGACTGTCCGGTTTTTTCGAGAGAAGAAGAAAGCTCGTCCCTTTGTCCTGCAGAGCAGCACGTTCTGACTGAAGCAGCTCTGGAGTCGCACCGGGACTCTTCTGCGCTGTCTCGGAGCGGCTGGACGGTGATTCTTTGTGTGTGTTTTGCATAGTCAGAAGTGGGTTATGGCATGTCCGGTAGCGCATCCGGCGCAATGGGTTTCATGGCGGAATTGGCGGCATTATTCACCTCATCAAGGACACCTGAATAGTCCGGCGTGGGAGCCATTTCCGGTACAGACGGCACAGGTGATCCACCAGTAGCGCCACCCGGGAATGCATCTTTGAGAGCCTTCACTCCTTCTGCAGCCTTGTCTCCGAGCTCGCCAGCCTTCTCCCCGATCGCTCCTGCAGCTTCTCTGGCAGTTTCTGCTGCAGCGGCAACTTTGTCGCCCATAAACCATTGCATGACAACGTTTTTAAACTGGTTGTAGAGAGGTGCACCGTAGCCGCTTGCATAGAGCGCAAGACCGCCAAGACCGATCACAACTGCAGCAGTGGTCCACGGATTTCTTTTGATTGTCTTCCAAATGCGTCCCGGAACGCTCTTCACATATTCCCAGGTATTCCATTTCTTTTTGATTTCCACCTGACGTGCGACAGACTTCAGATCCAGATACACCCCCTCCGCCTGATTCTCCAGATCCGGACGCTTTGTACGAAGCATTTCTTTGATAGATGGCATCAGATTCGCTCTGCCGTTCACCGCCGTCTCCGCTTCGTTCAGATAATCCTCATTCAGGCGTTCCTGTAAACTTCTGTGTAAGGTGAGGAGCTCTTTCGGCGGAAGCGTCAGAGGCTTTTCAATGGTCTGTGCACGGGAGTGAAACCGTTCGATACCAGATTCAAAAGGTGTCATGTTAGTGATTGGTAACGGAGGAATTAAGTTCGAGATGTTTGTGACGGATTTCGCTGAGAACTGCGAGCAGCTC
The DNA here is from genome assembly GCA_023038255.1 of Candidatus Peribacteria bacterium. Classification (NCBI taxonomy): domain Bacteria; phylum Candidatus Peregrinibacteriota; class Candidatus Peribacteria; species Candidatus Peribacteria bacterium. The sequence goes on from CP082927.1 coordinate 785,658, forward strand.
CACATCGTCATCAGCAGATATGTCCGAGAGAACTGACTGGATCATGGCGTCCGTTCCGTGTGCGCCAAGGACGAAGAATAGTTCCGACTGCACATCCGGAGAAAGCATGTCGAAAGAAATCAATTCCGGCTTTTCGCCGTTCACAATCCGCTCTGCAAGATTCCGCATTTCCGGGTGGAAGGTGAAATCTGCCAGTGAGTAGCGGATCTGCAGTTCGGAGAGCGTCTCATACGACGTACCGGTCTCTTCGACAACAGTCCATCCTTCACGCAAAGATTCCGGAAGAAGATTGTACCGTTCCTGTTCTGAATGTGTGAGGTAAATGGTTGTGTGCATATGGCTATTATTATAGCATTTTTGCCGGCATTGCTCAATGTAAACGCATTGCAGCAGCCAGAGCATCATGACCATTTTTTACCTGACTGAGCAGTGCAGCGGTCGCATCCGGCATCTCTGTATATTTTTGGACCTGCGATAACTTGTCTCCCGGCTCCTGCGGCAGAACGATTTGCGGTGTACCGGCGGCCAGTGCGGCCAGTGCGCCATGAAAACGTTGTGTCAGAACGAGTGATGACCCCCCGACTGCATGCATGAGGTCATCGAGAGTCCGGACTGGGACCACAGTAGACGGCATAGTGAGACTGGTTTGCAATGATTGAGCAGTCGCTTGTTCAGGTGATGAATCCGGCTGCATCAGGAGGACATTGACGGTATCGATTTCCGGGTGTTTTTTGATGCATTCAAGAGCGGTTTTTTGCAGCAATTCCGACGAGTTATGACGGGGAATTATGGTGAACAATTTTTTAGTATTTCTGGAGTACTTTTTCTCTACCATTAGAGAAAAAACAGGGTCAAAAGTTTGAACTAATTTTGTACTCAATTTCCAGGATTCCACCCGCTGGAAAGACTCAAGGTCCCGGACGGAAATAAAGACTGCCCGGCGTGCAGTCCAGCGACTCAGCCACTCCCCCATCCGGGTCTTGTATGGACCCATTCCCTGGAAGGCTAAAAACACCGGTGTCCGGAAAAAAAGCGCTGTGGCCGCATGCAGACTCCAGATGACACAGGCAACAACAGATTCAATGTCCGTAAAGAGTGATCCACCACCAAACACCAGTCCATCCGCCCCTGCAATGGCCCGGACAGTCTTCCACCAGGGAGTGAAGAACAAAGACCGGATTCCCGCAGGTAGACGCGGTAACTCCCCTTTTTTCGGATGTGCTGAAAGAACAACCCAATCGATATCAGGAAAAGACGTCAAAAAGTACTCTTTGAGAGCTTCATCGCCCAAATTCGCTACGCCGTAATTTCCGACCAGCACAAAACGCATAAGGGCATGGTAAAGCACAAATCCTAAATTCAAAATCCGAATACAATAAAAATACCAAACTCAAGAAAGACGAGAATGTAGCATTCCGAATCGTAACTTTAGGCTGCAGGCTCTTCTACTGCTGGAGCATCCTCAGCCTTTACCTCAGCGACTGGCGCTTCAACAGCTTCGGTTGCCGGCATCATCACTTCTTCCATCACTTCAGGAGACGCAATCTCTGCCTCTTCAGGAACAGCAAGAGGGGCAACGGCGAATTCTCCTTCTGTCGTGAAACGCTCAAGCATGCGGGCTGCCTTTCCTGTACGACCACGCATGAAGAACAGTTTGGCGCGGCGGGTCTTGGCAACTTTCTTGACTTCAATTTTGTCGATAACCGGGGAATGCAAAGCAAACACTTTCTCCACTCCAATACCGGATACGATCTTGCGGACCGTAAAGGATCTGTCTGTCGGGACATGGCCCTTGTGCACATTGATCACAAGCCCTTCGAAGATCTGAACGCGCTCTTTGCCTCCTTCCTGGATCTTCTCGTGTACACGGACGGTGTAACCCGGGAGAATGTCCGGAACGGCGCGAACGAATGATTTAGCCTGTGCTTGGATGATGTGTGAGCTCATAAAAGGTAGCGGTAGCCTACAGAGGGAGTTGTCGGCTGTAAAGAGTGTTTTTAAGGCTTATTCAAGAGATAGCTTACGCCTGCGCTTCCTCAATCTGCTTTTGCAGCGTATTCAAAACAATCAAATGGCGCGGATCATTGAGAATTTCAAGGACAAACCGGTCTTTCAGGCTCAGGCGATAGAGGAAATCGGCCTCAGAGAAAATGGAGTATTTCACGTATTTCATCTGTGGATCCTGGGCCAGGAGTGCCTCCAGAATTTCCTTTTTTACATCACCAACAAGCAAAAGATCGACTTTGCTTTCTGTACCGCACAGATTTCCAGCCAAAAGCACGAGTTTAACGTTCGGAAGGGTCTTGAGACTGGTGACAAACGGGCTTTCCCCCTGCACAGCCTTGCTAAAGAGGCTCCGGAGGTCGTTATAGAGCACAAATTCAGTATCAATGCGGTAATACTTCTTTCTATTCTTATGTCTGGCCTTTACCAGTCCGACGCGACGCAGGTTTTCCAGCTCACGGCGAATGGAGTTGATCTGCTCATTCAGCAGGCGGGTCAGTTCACGGATGAAGTACTCCTCTTCCGGGTGCAACAAAAAGGTCGACAATAACTTCACGCGAGTTTGCGAGCTGAAAAGCGCCTTTAATACGGAAGCTGAAGACATGTTCACAAACAGTATTCAGGATTGTAGGGAGAGTGCAAGAAAAGTACTCAATGTTGTGTATAGTATTTGTATACAATTAATATGGCTTATTTAAGCCAAAAAATACGTATTTTACCTTTTAGCAAAAACACCATTGAACACAATTTATACTCGCATTTCCTGAGTTTTCATGGTCTGGCAACATTTCCACAATCATGGAGGAGTATACAAATCATTGAAGAAAGTCAGAAAAAATGCTACAATGATGGGAATGCCATCACACAAAAATAATCATCGGTTCGCCTGGCTGTTTCTCGTTTTTTTGGCGGTTTTTTTCCTGCCGGATAATGCTTTCGCACAGGTAGCGGGCGGCGGTGCAACACTCCCGACAGGGATTGAAGCAACCATTGCAACCATGGTCTCCAAGATGATCGGGTTTATGAACATCCTGATTTGGATTCTGTTTATTTTCCTGAACTTCGTCTTAGATCCGCAGTTTATTTTCGATCTGGATAACGGGGAATTCATGGCTGTGCTCAATCAGATCTGGCAGCTCTCCCGCGATCTGATGAATGTCGGGTTTGCACTTATGCTTGTGGGAACCGCGATTTATACCATCGTGACCGCTAATAAAGAGTTCGTTACCCAGCATGCGAAGAAATTTATTATGGCGATTGTGCTCGTGAACTTCTCGTGGTTCTTCCCGCGTGTGATCATCGACATTGCAAACGTCACTACAGCAACCATCTACGGCATCCCCTCTTTATTGATGGACGGAAGCATTTCGAATACGTGTCAGTACAAATCGAGTTCCGCAGAGCACCCTGCCTGTACACCGGCCTCAGAATCGACTGTAGAGGCTCCTATATACAACTGTAAATGCCGCGTGGTGACAAATGTGGATATGTTTATGGACGCAACAGAAGCGGCATCACACACAAAAGCAGATGGTTGGGATTGTCAGGGCGACCTTCTCTGCGTACAGACAAAACCGTGGGCCCCCAATCTGGTGTCCGGCCATTCGGCTGTGCTGAACGGACTCATCATGAACCATGCGCACCTGCAAACCATGGCAACGGTTCCGGCGGTGAAAAACAGCGACAGCATCGCGGAGATGACACAATTCCTCATTGTAGAAGGCATTATTGTTATCATTCATATTGCACTCTTCTTTCCGCTGCTTGCGATGTTCGTCGCATTCGTCATCCGCATCCCGATCCTCTGGCTGACGATTCCGTTCATGCCGTTTATTTTCCTGAACTATGTGATGTCTGAAAATGAACTCACCGGTATGACCAAGAAAATCTGGGAGCATTTCCTGAAGGCAGCATTCCTGCCGGCCATGGTTGCTGTTCCGCTCGCTGTTGGCTTCATCCTGGTCAATGCCGGCGCACAACTCTCCCCCAGTCCGATTGCAGGTATCAAAATCCGCCTTCTGGATGGCGTCAGTAACTACTGGCAGCTTCTCTGGTGGATAATGACACTCGGCGTGTTCTGGGTCGGTACATTCACGGTTCTTGAGAACGCAGGCGGTCTGTACGCCAAGGTGGCAAGCAGCATCAAGAGCTACGGTGAGGCATGGGGCAAGGTCGCACTCAAAGCTCCGCTCTCCGTTCCCCTGCCTGGTGTGGGCATGACGCCGCTGAGTATGTTGCGCGCTGTTCATCCGCGTACTATTGATGCGAAGATCAGCGGTGACGAAGGACTCGCAGGATATGCGAAATATCTGGATGACGTGGCAAAGGGAAATGCAACTATTGATCCCGCCGAGAAGTTTGCGAAGGGTCCTGACGATCAGCTGACGCAGCTCCACAAAGATCTTGAGAAGCTTGAAGCGGATTTGAGAGCCAACAAACTGGCAGGCAATGACCCCCTCAAGAAACAGGAGCTCCTGGATGCATTCAAGCAGAAAAACGGCGTGGACCTGAGCGGAGACACCGGCAGGAAGCTTGATGACTTTGTGAAGCAGTTGAAGCAGAACGGCGTAAATACCAACAAACAGGATCGTAACTTCGAACAGCGCGCCACAAATATCAACCAAATCTAATCGCAATGACTCAGAATAATTCTCCAGAAGCGGCACAGGAAGATGTGTCTGCAAACAGTGAGACCAAAAACAATCTCAGTGAGCTGCAGGATGCCACCATGGAAAAAATCGCGTTGGATACAGCAGACAAAGCAAACGACCAGGAATGGATTCAGGAGCAGTACAACAAGAAAGGCAATGCATTCCCGAAGCAGATGAAGCTGGTGGCAGACAGAATGGTTGCAAATCTTCAGCGCACGGAATGGGAATCGCGTATGGACATGGCATTCGAGGAGCAGCCGCAGATGCAGTCCAGTCTGAAGTCGATTGTGAAAAAACTCGAAATGGATGTACCGGATACCGAAACCGGTCACTCACCCTCACATCCGTATCTGGCAAACCATCCGATCTATGTGAAGGGATGGGATCAGGTGGCTGTGCCCCAGTACCGTATGACGCGCGATATCTACTATGATATTGATTTCCTGAAACAGGCGCTGCGCATCAAAGGCATCGGACACAATCAGGCAGCGGTCATTCAGGAGCTTCTCGCGTGTCTGGAACGCTATGCCGAGCACGACGCAGGCCGTCTGGCAAAAGAGCTCATCACCAAAAAACAGACAAACAGCTACACATCGCGCGCCATCAATAAGATGGGCAAAATCACGCTGGCACTGGGCTTTGGAGCGGCCACACTCATCGCCGGCACATTGGGTGCTGTCCATATGTACAACAACGGTAAAAAATCGAAAGGAAGCGAAATGATCCCGGCATTGGGATTTGCAGGCCTCACGATCTTTATTGCCAATCCGTCACTCGCAAAATCCCTCATCGGCAATCAGAAAGAGGGGGCATTGAGAGAACTGCAGAAGTCTGTGAACAAGCCTGCATTTAAATCTGCAGCCAAGAAATACGATCTGCATGGTGAACCGGGAGAAAACATTGCCACTGTCATGCGCTCGCCTGATGAAGACATGCGTGCAAAAATTGACCGCTGCATTCAGGGAACCGCAACCGAAGACGATGTGTCGTCTCTCACAACAGAGGTGGCAAAGTCTGCACTGCCACAGGAACAGGAAAACATCCGTGCATTCTGGAAAGATGCCGAGTCTGTCGCTGCTATCTCGACCGTCCGTCAGACGCGTGATAAAGATGCCATCGACGTGGAAAATGACTTCCTGCGCCTCGGGATGGGCAAATTCTACCGCAAGGCAAAGGATCTGGAAGAAGAGTACAAGACAAACAACGAGATGATCGCCTGAGAATCAGGATGCAGCGATGCGTCAGTCCTCTTTTTTCTTAAACTCGCGGTTAAAGACTTCGAGGATATCGCCGGTTTCGACAGGAATGGTGCAATCGACACGCATACCGCATTCGCTGTCTGCTTTGGCTTCCTTGATGTCTGTATCCACGCGCTTGAGCGAGAGGATGCGGCCGGTTCCCACGACTTCCCTGTCATCACCACGGAGCAGGCGGAATGGCACGCGCTTCACGACACCGTCTGTGACGCGGCCACCGATAATCTGCTCGGATTTCTGTGTGAGGAAGACGCCCTTCACTTCCAGGTGTCCGAGAATCTTCTCCTGTTCTTCCGGAATAAGCAGTCCTTCAAGGAGAGCAGAGACATCGTCGAGGAGAGCGTAGATGACATCGTACTGCTTGATTTTCACGTTCTCACGCTCAGCAGTGCGCTGCACGGCACCCGGAACCGGAGCGCGGAAGGACATCAGCAGAGCCTGGCTGGCGCTGGCCATCATTACATCATTTTCTGAGACGGCACCAATCGCGCCGTGAATCACTTTGACGGTCACCTTATCCGTTCCCTGCTTGGAGAGCGCTGCTTCGAGCGCTTCAAGCGACCCCTGCGCATCCGCTTTGAGGACAATTTTGAGCTGCTGAAGCTTGCCTTCATGCAGCATGCTCACCAGATCCCCCATCGCTTTGCGCTGCACACCACCGGACTGTTCCATCATTTTCTTCAGGAGATCGCGCGCTTCACGCTCGGAGCCGACTGCCTGGAGAATGTCGCCGACACTGGGAAGCTCCGCAAACCCGGAGAGACGAACCGGACCCGATGGCGGAATAGCGTCGAGACGCTTGCCGGCTGCATCAGTCATGCTGCGCACTTTTCCCATCGTACGGCCACAGACGAAGGAATCACCCACACGGAGTGTTCCGGTGTTGACGATGATGGTTGCGAGCGGACCGTGCGAAGTATCGAGATTGCTTTCGATGATGGTACCGATTGCCGCACGCTTCGGGTTTGCCTTGAACTCCGCAATTTCCGCAACGAGCACAATGGTATCAAGCAGTGCATCGATGCCCATTTTGGTCACCGCAGAACACGGGATAAACGGCACTGTTCCTCCCCACTCTTCCGGCTGCAAACCATGAGCCGCAATTTCACCCTTCACACGCTCCGGATCGGCGTTCGGGCGATCCATTTTGTTGATAGCAACAATAATAGGCACGCCCGCTTCTTTCGCATGGTTGATAGCTTCAACCGTTGTTTCCTTCACCCCTTCTTCTGCAGACACCACGAGGATCGCGATATCTGTCACCTGTGATCCACGGGCACGCATAGCGGTAAACGCCTGGTGGCCCGGTGTATCAAGGAAGGTGATCTGCTTGCCGTCGTGTGTCACCTGATACGCACCGATATGCTGTGTGATACCACCGGATTCGCCGGAGACGACGTCTGTTTTGCGGATAGCATCAAGAATAGAGGTCTTTCCGTGGTCCACATGTCCCATCACCACCACAATCGGCGGACGTGGAACGAGGTTTTCCGGTTCATCCTTAATCAGTTCACGGAGATCTTTGCTGACGAGATCTTCCACTTTTGCCGCACTCTCTTCACGCTCAACAGTCACGCCAAGCTCGGAGGCAATAATGGATGCTGTATCAAAATCGATCGACTGGGTGATGGTTGCCATCACACCGTTTTTCATGAGGGCGCTGATGACAGCGGGAACCTGCACACCCGCTTTTTCTGCGAATTCCTTCACAGTAATCTGCACAGGCAGTTGCACGGGGCCGGTCTTCTTTTTGATCTGCTGCTGGTTTGCGGCTGAATTTCTTTTGCGTGCAAGAGCTGCCGCCTCACGCTCCTCGCGTTCGCGTTCATCTTTCTCCTCTTTGGAAATCTGGAGTTCTGCAGCCTGCTTTTGAATGGCGGACTTGGGAACATCATCAAGAGTCAGCTTGCGGAGCACATGCACGTCATCCATTTTTCTACCGGTTGCTGCGGCGTTCAGCGGCGATGCAATACGGATGTTTGCCGACACCGGGGCTGCCGGCTTGGCTTCTTCAGTTGTAGCGTCATTTCCCGTTTCCCCTTCCTCGTCTTCCCCCTCTTCTTTGTCTTCCTTCTCTTCCTCACCGTCATCACTCATACCTGCAAGTGCATCAAAATCAACAGGGATGTTATGTTTGCGCGCAATATAACGAATGATACCGATGGCCAGATTATCCGGAACCTCACGGTCTGTCGGTTTGATACCAAACTCAACGGTCAAAAGCTCCTTACGAAGCTGCTGTCCAGTCATACCCAATGTTTTAGCCACCTGTACGAGGCGCATAGAAATTAGCGGGGAAAGGCCGGTTTTATCTTAACAGAGCTTCTGCTCAAGAGAAAGCTATTGAGGGCATGAATTGGTTATGGGTAATGGGTTATGAGTTATGAGGAGAAGTAAAAAAAGATATTCCAAAATCCCCATAACCCATAACCGGTCACTCATAACCCGTTACTGCGTAATATCCTGCACAATATCCCTCTCACTCACCGCAACTGCACTTGTTCCTCCGACTGCCTTCATGACATCCACTCCTTTCTCCGGAGCAGGAACAGGCAATGAGACAGAGACAACGGTCTCAGACTTGGGAATGTCTTTGGAAACGGCAACTGCCGGGCTCTTTTCCTCCTGCATATCATTCTCCTTTTGCAGCATGTGCATACCGTCTTTCAGTTTCTGGATAGATTCCACAACGGCCAGCTGGAAATTATCAAACGACTTCACGCGGAAGCCGGATGCTCTCGCATGTCCGCCACCACCGAACGTTCTGCCGGCCAGCTGACTGCAATCGATTGCCGCAGACGACCGCATACTCGCTTTCAGCCCGCCTTCCTCCATTTCCGTGAAGAGAACGTAGACATCGGCATCGGGAATAGTGGAGATCAGTTCATCGAGAATGCCCTGCGTCTCTTTACTGGATGCATCCATTTCCGCGAGATCTTCTTTGCTGACAGATGACCAGACGATGCGGGATGCAGGATCGATTTGAATGCGGTTGAGTGCGCGCCCCCAGATTTTGAGCGTGGAAAGCGGTTTGGTTTTATAAATATGCTGGATGATTTCCTGCTGACGCGCGCCTTTTTCGAGCAGCTCTGCTGCCACTTCAAGGGAACGCGGCGTCGTATTCGGATTCTGGAAACTGCGTGTATCGGTAATGAGACCTGTCAGAAGCAATGTTGCGAGATCCGGTGTAATTTTCTCTTTCCACTGCGGCACCTGCATGAACCAGCTGTAGAGCACTTCTGTGGCTGACGCTGCCGTCGGGTCAATGAGCTGCAGATGTCCGAACTGTGTATTGGAAATGTGATGGTCGATATTCAGAATCGGCACTTCGGAGAAGAGATCGATGTGATCGGTATACAGCGACCCGAGCAATGCAAGATCGGCGGTATCGACAATAACAATGAGATCGTACTTCGGATCCCCTTCTGACAAACTGATCTGCTGCGGGCGGATCGTTCCTTTCTTCGGCACGACAATAATATTCACGCGATGGTCTTCGACGGTGTAGCGAAGCTTGTCGATTTCTGCGCCTTCGTCGAGGTTGATGGTCACCACGAAGTCCTTGTTTTCTTTCACCTCCTGCTCAAATTTCTCAAATCCCGGGAGGAAGCTCAGAGAATCCGGTTTCACATCCGGACAAATGACTGTCACGTCTTTCCCCATGGCAGAGAAAATCTGATAACACGCAAGAGCGCTTGAGAGACCGTCCGGGTCAACGTTGGCATGCGGACTGATCAGAATACGCTGATGCTGCTCGATTGCCTGAAGGGCTGCCTGTATGGATTGCGGGTTGAGAGCCATAAGGGTTGAAAGTCTATTCTGCTATTCCCTGAGCGTAGTTGAAGGGTAACATGTTATTGTAACATACTTTTGATAATATTGCAAATATGCAGCATATTCCGAAAAAGGAGTCACTATACTGCGAGAAACGGCAATAGGCAAGGTTAAAGAGACTCTCTTAACAAGGAATTTCGACGCACGGAGAGAGTTTCTTGTTCAAACCGGTGTGTTCATTGATGGTCATATCTGTCAGCTCAAGGAGCTGCGGGTGCAGTTCTGAGTCGTTATAGGAGATTTTATAGATCTCCGGAAGCAGCGGATTGATGGCTTCCTGCAGTGTCAGACTCTTGCTGAGTTCCACCAGACGCTGCCAGCTTTCGGCGTCATCATACAGACACAGATCCAGGCCGTTTGCGAGGGCGATTTGGTCGCCATGTCGGATGAAGGCAATCGTAAGACCGTCACAGATTTCTTTCGTCTGCGCGCGGGCACAACATTCAATACTGCGGTAATTTCCGAAATCAACGTTCATGCGGATGTACGCATTTTTCATCAGCGTGAGATAGTTCACCTGGTTAAATCCCCCCAGACACTTGAGTCCGTAATAGAAGCTCAGCGTCATGAAGTTCAGCAGCAGACTCGGAATGAGTTCGCCACGCATAAGTGCATCGTGGATTGCTTCCGGCTGAAGTTCGACAGAGAATGATTCATCCTGCGTCACGAGTCTGTTCCCCTTCCGCCAGAGCTGCTGATTCAATTTTTCACCGGCAGGGAGCGCCCAGAACAGATACGTGCCCATCTGATCTTTGCGGGAGAATGACCCGAAAATCCCTTCGAAGTAATCATTCACAAACGACTCGTAGTTCGGATCAAACAGGATGTGATGAATAACGGTATCCTGATTCAGATGAAATTTCGTCAGCAGACGGATGACCACTTCCTCCTGATCCAGATACACGAGCTTCGGCAGCTTCACCCCGCTTGCACCGAAAAATTTGCTCCAGAGGTGGAAGTTCGTCTTTGCCACCTGGTCACTGTAGTGCTTGCATGCAAGCACAGACGGCTGATTGTAGATTTCTTCAATAAGATCGTGGATCTTGTCCCCTATCGCCTTATCCACATCACCGTTCTGCACTTTTTCCCGAAGCTGCTTCTGGATCTTCACAATCTCTTCCGCCATATACGGACGGAAATGGTGCACTGAACTGGAGTGCGCGTTACTCGGCAGAAAAGCGAGCTTATGTGTCTGCAATGCCCCTTTTGTCGCAGAGCTGAACAGAAGACCGCGCGGGAAAGAGGAATTGCCGAGCGAGATATTTGTGCACGGGAGATCAATAATATACTGGAGCGACGGGTCCTGATGCCCATGTTCGGTAAGGGCCGTCAGGAGATTGGAGTTCACGAAGAACGGATGTGTGACCGGCCCGACGTGGTCCGCGGTCGACACGAAATAGTACTGCCTGAGCTGTTTTACAACTCCGTCAGCCACCTCCATACCAAAGCGTTCGTTCGCAAATTCGTGCAGCACAGACAGACATTCATCCTGACGCTGGATAATGGGCGGGTTCAGATTTACATCCACATAATCATTCGCGTAATCAAAAAGCGCTCGTTCACCGTGTTTGCGAAGCACCTCATTCAAGACCGGACGGCGCGCACCGACTGCATGTTGCAGCGCGGCCAGTTTCTCTTCAAATGTGGAATACGATACCGGGGGAACCGGTGTAGACGCAGAGTCCATAGAATGGGTGGCAACCTAGTCTTTTTTCTGAGATTTGCAAGGGTCTCAGAAACAACTCCCGGCTGATTTCACATAAAGTGGTAACAATCGCCATTTTTCCCTATGATCCCCCCGCCTCCGTGCAACTACGGCGGGCAAGCCGGGATGTAGCTCAGTTGGGTTGAGTCCGCCCTAGCGGACGAACAATCAAACAATCGCCACGCTCCGGATCAGATTATCATTATTGGCATAAACCTCGGGATGTAGCTCAGTTGGCTAGAGCGTGTGCATGGGGTGCACAAGGCCGCAGGTTCGAGTCCTGTCATCCCGACCAACCTTCTTCTCTCTCCGATATAAAAGAAGCAATTGTGATTACTGAAAATGAGATACCCGAGACCATTCGGGGTGGGGAAACCGATTTTTTCATTTTGCATGATCATAATCGCGTCCGCCTTTGAAGCGGTGGTGGCTGCAGAACGTTCGGTAGCTTTTATTTGCCAGAGAATGAGCAAATTTGAGTGTTTTGATGTGTATGGAATAATTGACAAAATTAGTATTTAGTCTATAGTCATAGAGGCTCTTTTCACAACATTGGTTGGGAAATTGTAAGCCATTTCGAAAACACGCAATGAAGGGAAGAACACATGTCCACGACACTGCAGCAGGTCCCCGTTTTGAACGATGCATTCTTTGGTTTGGAACCACAGACTGTCCTCGCACATTTCAGCGAGATTCTCAAAATCCCGCGCCGGTCGCACGAGGAAGATCAGATGGTTGCCTACATTCAACGGTGGGCAGATAGCTACGGCTACACTTGGAAAGTCGACGATCACAAGAACATCGTCGTCTTTGTGCCCGCAACGACAACCTGCACCCATCTCGAGCCAATCTGTTACCAGGCGCATACCGATATGGTGTGTGTCGGAGACACACATTGGCCCATCGAGATCGAAATTCGCGACGGCTGGGTTGGTACTTTGGGTCGAACACAGACGCTCGGCGCCGACAACGGTCTCGGGTGTGCGATGATGATGGCTTTGGCTGAAGAGGAAAATCATGGACCGCTTGAGTTGCTGTTTACGTCTGACGAGGAAGATGACTTCAGTGGCTGTGAACACTTCGACCGGAACTTTTTTGGTTTGAAGGCACGTTACCTGGTGAATCTCGATACACCGCACTTCGGCAGAATCACGATCGCCAGCGCCGGGTTCCGGTATCTGGAATCGACACTGCAGATCACCCGTACTGCACCCGTTGCAGGAAAGGTGTTCATGATTGAAATCGAGAAAATGCCAGGCGGACACAGCGGTGAAGATGTGCATCAGTACCGGGGTAATGCCCTGAAGCTGATGGGACAGGTTCTGTCGCGACTGCCAAAGGGTTGGAAACTGATCGACATCGAAGGTGGTGAAAAAGGAAACAGCATCCCACAAGCCAGCATGGCGACAATCCTATTGCCAGATGGTGTGAGTGCTGATTTCCAGGCTACAACGGATGCAGCCATGTACTCGAAAGAAATTCTGCGCTGTGCAGAGATGCAATTTGACATCACACCGATTTCAAGTCACAAACAGCCGATGGCAGACGAATGTCAGGACCAGATCGTTTCATTGCTCCTGCGGCTGCCAAACGGCGTGAAGGCAATGAGCTACGAACTGGAAGAATTGCCAGAGCTCAGCACCACTCCATCGCTCCTGCAAATCAAAGCCGGCGATATCCTCTGGATGAAGCAGCAGATTCGCGGTGCGACGGACAATATGATCGACGAGTTGGCAACAAGCCTGCAGACCATCTACCAAAAACACGGTTTCACTTCAGGAAAGAAAGGCAGCGGGCGCAGCTGGATTCAGAACAAGGAGCATCGGCTCATCAAGTCCATTCAAGCCGCATTCGCGGCAACGGATTACGAAGGAATTCTCTCAGGAAACCACGGCGCCATTGAGCCCGGGGCCCTGTGTGGAGATCCGGCAAATCCGGCATTCGATGCCGCAGGAAGCTTCGGCGTTTGGATCAAGTACGAACACAAGGAAACCGAGCAATTCTCGCTCGTCGCCCTTGAGAAGACATGGAACGTCGTGAAGTACTTGGCCAGTAATCCTCTGTCGGTCTAATCAATTCCCAATCACAAAAATGAGACGCTATTAGCATCTCAAGAATCACCGAAAGGAGTCCCCAGCCCCGTCTAACCGACGGGGCTCTTTTAAAATCTCTTTAAAACGGCGACACATACCGCGCTCCCCCATCCAACTCTTCTTCAATTCTCAGGAGCTCGTTATATTTGCAGATGCGGTCCGTACGGGAGAGGGATCCGGTTTTGATCTGTCCGGTCTTCAAACCGACAGCGAGATGCGCGATAAACGTATCTTCAGTCTCTCCGCTTCTATGACTCGAAATAGCGTTCCAGCCGTTCTTCTGCGCCATCTGGATAGCATCGACGGTCTCGGACACTGTTCCGATCTGGTTTACTTTAATAAGCACGGCGTTGGCTGCTTTCTGATCCAAAGCTTTCTGGATGCGCTGCGTGTTTGTGACGAGCAGGTCATCTCCGACAAGCTGCACGCGGTCGCCAAGGGCTGTGACCATTGCCTGGAATCCCTCCCAGTCGTCTTCGCTGTGACTGTCTTCAATGCTGACAATCGGGAACTGGTTCACGAGATCAACGTAGTACTGTGTGAGTTCCTGTGATGTCAGCTGCTTGCCGTCGAGCGTATAGACGCCGTCTTTGTAGAATTCAGAAGCAGCACAATCGATCGCGAGTTTTACCTTTCCTTCGTACCCCGCTTCTTTGATTGCTTCCATCAGAATGGCAAATGCTGCAGCACCGTTCTCCAGATGAGGGGCAAAGCCGCCTTCATCCCCTACTGCGGTCACGTATCCGCGATCTTTCAGAATTTTCTTGAGGATATGAAACACTTCCGTACCGGCGCGAAGCGCATCAGTGAATCGATCGAATCCAACCGGAACAATCATACATTCCTGGAAACTCAGTCCGCTGTCTGCGTGTGCGCCGCCATTCAGGACATTCATCAGCGGAACCGGGAGCAATGTTGCATCGGAGACATCAAACTGTTCTGCGAGCGACACGTACAAAGGCTTTTTGTCTGATGCAGCGCGTGCGCGGCAGACAGCCATCGAGACGCCAAGAATGGCGTTGGCACCGAAGCGTGCTTTGTTTGGCGTGCCATCAAGGTCAATGAGCATCTGGTCCACGGTGCGCTGATCGGCAACCTGAACGCCGTTCAGTGCGGTCGCAATCTCCCCATTCACATGGCCCACAGCCTTCAGCACAGACTTTCCGCCATAGACAGCTTTGTCGCCGTCGCGGAGTTCGAGTGCTTCATGCGAACCGGTCGATGCTCCGGATGGAACAGCGGCGCGGCCGAAGGAGCCATCGGAAAGCGTGCAATCGACTTCGACAGTCGGGTTGCCGCGAGAATCAATAATCTGACGTGCGTGGAGGTGGGTGATGGTAGGCATGGAACGAGTATGAATGAAGAATGAAGAATTGAGAATGGAGAATTAGGCTACATGAAAAATGAAAAGAAAATTCCATCATTCTCAACCCTCAATTCTCAACCCTCAATTTTGCCCGATGATGCAAAAGCGCACTATAAACGGCAATCATGATGAGCAAGAAAACCCCGATATCCGGTCCGGAAGACGGCAGATGTGGCGGATTCTTGATGCCTGGTTTTGTGGGAATCATGGCGATCTGCGAGCTGCTGCCACCGGAAATGAGTACGCCTTCAAGCGCTCCGGAAACGGTCATCGGTTCGTTTTCCAATGCGAGCAGACGCTCTTTTCTGCGCTCCTGACGACGAAGGGCAGCGCGCCACTTTTCCTCGTTTTCATCCAAAGACGGATCGAGATTACTGACAGAAGACGATGAAATGTTTCCGGCAATAATCATGCCAGATCCGGTAGATGACGACGATCCATTGAAGATCGATGCAATCTGCTCCGGCCACTGAAAGCGCTCACCACTCAAACCAAACACGAGAAGCAGTAGCAAAAGACCACCTAAAAGCAGGGACCGCTGACGGCGCTGACGGATCACCGAAAAACAGAACCAGAAGAGTGCTGCAAACGCGAGGATGACAATCGGCAGAGACCATCCCCAGACAAAAATAGCTGAGAGAATAAGAAGAGACGGCAAAACGAAGCCGACAATCTGCAGGAAGAGCCACAGGAGCAAAATGCCCGCAGGCAAAAAATGCAGCATGCGGAATGCGTAGTCCGCGCGCCTCTCACGAAAGAGCGGATACAGCGAAAGCGGGTACGCAATGGTAAGCACAAACAGGATTCCCCATGCGAGCGCCGGGGCACTCATCATCTGCAAAATCGCGCACGCAATGCCTGTCACGAGAACCGCGCAGCCAAGAAAGAAAACAAGCCAGGTCTCTGTGGAATGCTTGAGTGGCATAGCGGATAATAGTGATGGACAATGGGTTTGGTGTCAATTTTTCTATATACCTAGAAGTTACAGGTTTAAAAGTAAAAAGTTTAAACGTTCACTAAAAATAACCTTTAAACTTTCAAACATTTAAACGTTTTAACTCTCATCACAGCCACTTCTTCCAGGCAAAATACCCGAAGAATCCGCCGACCATAATAAGCATGCTGATGACGATGATGTAGAACACTTCCGGATTCTGCTGATGCGGAATGGGCACGTTCATACCGTAAATACTGGTGAGCACGGTGAGCGGCAGCATCGTCACGGAAAAGGTCGTGAGAATGCGGATGACAGAGTTCGTTTTGTGACTGAGCCACGATTCGTGCGTGTCCTGCAGCGCCTCACTCATTTCCTTTGCGGTATCAAGAAGCGACCACTGGCGTTCGACGGCGTCGTGGATGTCGTCGAAGTAGACTTCGAGTTCCTGCGGGATGATCTTCTTGTTCTTGTGCGGGAGCAGTGTGATGACCGAACGCTGCGGGAAGAGAATGCTGCGCATGGTGATGATATTGCGCTTGAGCGTCAGGATATCGCGGAGGATGTTGATCTGGCCTTCCTCGTTTTCAAACAGTTCGACCTCAATGCGGCGGAGATCCTTCATGATGCGCTCAATCAGCACGAAACCGTTATCAAACAGTGCGTCCATCAGTTTATACAGGAAGAACCCTGTCCCCTGCTGGAAATACTGAGAGCGGAGCGTGCGGGAATCTTTGAGCGTCTGCCAGAGGCTTTCCATCAGATCCAGACGCCCTTCGTGCAATGTCACCAGGAAGTCTTTGCCGATAAACACATCGAGCTCTTCTTTGATGATGCGACCGGATGACTTGATGGGAATGTGAAACACGCAGAACAGATAGTTGTCGTATGCTTCGATTTTCGGGCGCTCATTCTGGCTCATGCAGTCTTCAATATCGAGCTTGTGAAAATCGTATTTTTTCTGCAATTCCTCAAGCGCGTCCTGGTCAAACGTGGACGAGTTGTACCACGTGATGCCGTCGACGGTTAAGGTCTGCATGCTCATTTGCGCTTTCTGGGAAGATACTTGGAACGCGGGTCATGTGTGACTTTTGTCGGGAGCACTTCGTAGTGGCGTGCGCGGAAGAGGCGGAACTGGAGCGTGATGTAGAGCACTGCAAGAATTGCCCAGACCAACCACCAGACACGCATGGAGACAAACTGGATCTGCTCCACACGGGAAACGACAAGAATGAGTCCGACAAACCCGAACCAGAACGAAGCGGTTGGCCAGGTGCGGCTGAGTTTACGCGTGACAGCGTTCGACATTTTCTTGCGCCAGACAGAGAGAGCAACCGCTCCAGCCATCAGAAGAATACAGAGAACGAGCAGGGCCACAGACTTCGGGCTGCTGTAATCCGCGTTAGCAGGATTCGGATAGAACAAAAACGAGAAAACCTGGAAGAGGAAGGTATTCATAAACCAAGATGGGAATGAGTATCAGAGTGATCGTGATGATGGTGACCATGTTTCTTTATATCTTCGTCGTTCTTCTCTTCTTTCTCTTCATCTTCCTTGTCATCTTTGTCATCCTCGTCTTCTTCGTCTTCTTCGTCCTCCTCGTCCTCCTCGTCATCCTCGTCATCCTTCTCACCAACCCCCACTTCAATCTGGGACGGCGCTTCTGTTGCGACAAGTGTGAGGATCATCGCCTCCAGTTCACGCTCCTTGATCGTGCGGGCCGGACGGATCAGCAGGTAAATCAGAAATCCGATAATCGGAAATACCGTCACAATCACAATACAGGCAAACTGGTACCAGAAAGACCGTGTGCGCAGCAGAATGTCGCGCAGTGCAAAAAACAGCAGAAAGAGAACCAGTGCTGCCAGAAGAATCAGTCCACCCTGTCCCAGGCGCAATCCCGGATTCTCCATGATATACGCGGTAAAAGGAGCCAGGGAAAGAGAAAGAGAAGACATACGGAGATTATGGAAATGTCACAGATGCGGATGTCTGCGCCTGTGCACGGTAACGTACACGACGGCAGCCAGGAGCGCCAGTATGGCAATGAGCTGACTGAAGCGTAATTCAAACGAACTGAGGCCCAGCCAGGAGCGCAAAAACAGGTATCCGGCAGTCAGAACCATGCCAATTCCTTCGCAGATTATCGCGATTTTCGGGGTGATTTTCTGTTTTTCGGCAAGAACCGTAAAGACCCCCAGACTGACGAATGCGAGGAAGAGCAGTGTGAAATCCAGCCGCGTCGCAAACACAGGAATACTGAAATCCCCGCGGAAATATTCAAGGAAGAACGTGACGACAGATGCAACGAGAATGCCGGCCAGTGTTTCCGCTCCGGCACGCTTGGCATGCTTGCGGACGATCAGGAGCAGGAATGTCAGGAAGAAGTAGAAGAGCGCATAGTAGAGCTGTACCGGATGCACCGGCACCGCGAAGCGCACGTTTGATGCGTCGTACGTCACACCCCACCACCAGTCTGTCGGTGTACCGTACGCCTGTCCCGCTGCAAAGCGACCGAGCCAGTTAAAGGAAAGCCCGAAACAGGTTGCAGGCAACAGCACATCGAGCCACTGCAGGAAGGTTGTGCGGGATGTCCCGCGTGCCAGGTAGAGCACTGCTGCAATACCGGCAGCTGCACCGAGGAAACTGAAGTTTCCGTCATGCAGGAAGAAAATACGGAACGGATCATCCGCACGAAGATAAATGCGATACTGCTCCACCACTGCAAACAAACGCCCGCCGACAACTGCTCCGAGCAGATGCCACCAGCCGTTATCCTTAAAATGCTGGAGTGAGAGTCCTGCACTCTGCGCCAACCGGAAAAAGAATTCAGACGACAGCCAGAGCCCGACCAGCAAAAACACCAGGTGTGTCCAGATGATAAACGGGCCGATCTGGATGGCTTCGAACATAGTACTAAGGTAACAGAGAACGCCCTCATCGGAAATGATACAATCTTCATTCGAGTTATGAATCAGGAATTATGAATTATGGCACATTTGACTATGCATAACTCATAATTCATACATCATAATTCCTTCATCATCCGATAGATAACTCTAACTTCCTCGAAGCAACATCATTGGTCACCGATGCAATGAACTCGTCGACCGCGACGGTCACCTGCTGCTTGGTTCTGATGTTACGAACGGTCACGCTGTTCTCCGCAATTTCACGGTCACCGATGACGAGTAAGTACGGAATGCGCTGCGTCTCACCGTCGCGGATGCGCTTGCCAAGAGATTCGTCGGAGTTCATGTAGTCGATGCGGATTTTCTTCTCCAGAAGCTTCATGCCAAGGTCAGACGCAAATTGCTCATGCGTGGATGCGACCGGCAGGATGGCAACCTGGACAGGGGCAACCCACAGCGGGAAATGTCCGGCGTGGTGCTCGATGAAAATCGAGAGGAAACGCTCGATGGCACCCATCACGGCACAGTGGATCATGACAATACGCTCCTTCTCCCCGCTCTCGTTAATGCAGAAGAGATCAAACCGCTCCGGCATGTTGATGTCGAGCTGGATGGTTGCAACCTGCCACTCACGGCCGATGGAGTCTTTGGTGATGAAGTCGACCTTCGGTCCGTAGAATGCCGCTTCACCCGGCGCTTCGATGTACTTTACGCCACGCTCCTTTGCGATGCTGCGGATAGCATTTTCGGCTTTGTTCCAGACCTCCGGCGTCCCGAGATATTTCTCGAAGTGTTCAGGATCGTGAAGGGACAGGCGGACCTGCAGCTCGTTGAAACCGGTTGTCTTGTAGAAGGTATCGATAATGTCCCACACGCGCAGGAATTCTTCTTCTACCTGGCTCTGGCGGCAGAACACGTGTGCATCGTCCTGGGTGATGCTGCGGACGCGGGACAGACCATGCAACTCCCCTGTCTGTTCGTCGCGGTACACCATCGTGGTTTCTGTGTAGCGCTGGGGCAAATCCTTATAGCTGCGCTGCTTGTGTGCATAAATCTGCGTGTGGTGCGGACAGTTCATCGGCTTCATCGCAAATTCGTGCTCGTCACGGGTCTGAATGCGGAAAAGGTCATCTTTGAATTTTGCCCAGTGACCGGATGTTTCGTAGAGTTCTTTCTTGGTGATGTGCGGGATAGTGACTTTCATGTAGCCCTTGGCTTCGCGCAGTTCCCAGACGAACGCATCGAGCGTGTTGCGCATCAGTGTGCCGCGCGGTGTCCAGAGCGGAAGACCCGGACCGACGAGATCGCTGAAGGTGAAGAGATCCATTTCCTTCCCGAGTTTGCGGTGATCACGCTTCTTGGCTTCTTCCATCTGCGCGAGGTATGCATCGAGCTCTTCTTTGGACCCGAACGCTGCCACGTAAATACGTGTGAGCTGTTCGCGCTTTTCGTCGCCTCTCCAGTACGCACCGGCAAGGGTTGTGAGCTTGAATCCATCCACAGGAATCTCTTTGAGGTTCTCGACGTGTCCGCCGCGGCAGAGATCCACGTACGCATCTTCCCCTTTGAGGTTCACGTTCGTGTAGTTTGTGACCATCTCCACGTTTTCGTTCTTCACGAGGTCTTCAATCATTTCCACTTTGAACCGCTGGTTTTTCTCTTTCCAGAACGCAGTTGCATCTTTCACAGGGAGTTCATCACGACGGAAGGTCTGACCCTGGTAGATGATCTTCTTCATTTCCTTCTCAATCGCCGGAAAATCGGCATCGGTAATAGGAGTTGTGAAAAGGAAGTCAAAATAACAGCCGGTCTCAATAGCAGGACCAATGGCGCGCTCAGTGCCGGGCCACAGGTTTTCGACGGCCTGGGCAAGGACATGGGCCAGAGAATGGCGCATGGACGCGAGTTCTTCGGGTGTGGAGAAAGTGGACATGGCGGAACTATACAGGATTACAGCCCAAATTACAGAGTACGCAAAAGCGGAAACCATCCCTGGTTTCCGCTCGTGTCGCTTTCTGTGTTCTTCTTATTTGGGAATAAGCTTGTAGCCCAGGGATGAGTCTGCACTGTCTACAGGAACAATTTTCATTCTGCAGCCGGGGGGCAAAGTCTGATCTTTCAGCTCCCGGAAAACGAACTCGTATTTGGGAGGAATGACTGCAGTGCTAACCGGTTCTGCAAAATAGAGCAGCATATGTCTCTTTCCATCAGAATCCATGGAGTGGCCCTGATAGAAGAACTTGAGAAACCGTGTCGTTTTACTCCAGTAGTGTTGCCTCAGTTGCTCGACCGCCTCGATCTCCAGATTTCTCCCCTTATAATAGGAAGAAAAGCGAAGACCCCAGACGCGCTGGGAAGGAGTGTCGATAATAATCTCCAGCTCCACATTTTTCTCGGTTTTCGCAATCATGGGCTTCATGAACGGAATGTGGAGAGCAAGATCTTTTCCATGCACTGACAATACATACAGCAGGAGCAATACAAGAACGACATCAATACCCTTCCAATTTTTTAGCCAGACCGATTTTGAATGAGACATTTCCCCTCTCCTTTTCTCTGCCGGTGAATGTAAAAAGCGACTTGTATACCATACAACTATTTTATTTATATGGCAATCACGCGTACTTTCGCTTCAAAACCAGCTGCCAGATCGCAATAACGATTGCTGTGTAGTTACAGATCATCATGGGAAGCGCCCCGAGTAAGGTTCCGTACACACTCCAGAGAGTGCAGTTCACCAGATACGCCCAGAGCATCACCACAGAGACATCGCCCATGTGTTTGGTGCGCATAGCACGGACAAGCTGCGGTGCCATCAAAAATGTACCGACAAGGGCTGCCATATAGCCGATCACTTCCGTAAAGATGTTCATACGAAATCCAGTTCCTTTTCGATCGCCCGGACTTCACGGAGTAACTGTGGATCGTTCTGCAGTTTGCTTTCGATTTTCTCAACAGCGTTCATGACCGTTGTGTGATCGCGGCCTTCGAAGACTTCACCAATGCGGACGTAGCTCATACGCAGATACTTCTTCAGGAGATGCATGGCAATCTGGCGCGGCACAAGAATCTCGCGGACGCGGGACTGACCGATCATGTCCTGCACGGATACCGAGTAATAGCGGGATACTCCCTCCATCACATCCTGGAACGTGGCGTTGCGGCGGGGCTGGGTTTCAAACCCGATGTCCTCTTCCGGTCCGTGGTGCGGATCTTTGTTGAGCTTCCGCATGATGTCGGCGATGCTCTTGATGGTCGGCATGCGCTGCTCAAGTTCGTACTGAGCAACGGCCTGCATCAGGATTCCTTCGAGTTCACGAATGTTTTTGGTGGCATGTTCGGCAATAAACTGCAGCACACCCATATCCATAAAAAGTTCGTACTCCTTGGTTTTTTCGACGAGGATCGCGAGGCGTGTTTCATAATCCGGGAGCGACACATCAGCAATCATGCCGCGCTCGAAGCGGGAGATGAGACGATCCTCCAGCTGCAGTTCCTGCGGCGGACGGTCGGCGGAAAGAATGACCTGCTTCCGCTCTTCGTAGAGTGCATTGAACGTGTGGAAGAATTCTTCCTGCATACGCTCTTTGTTGGCAAGGAACTGGACGTCGTCGATAATCAGCACATCGACTAAGCGGTAGCGGCGGCGGAACTGTTCCCAGCGCTGGTTCATCACGGTTTCAATCACCTGGTTCGCAAAATCTTCGGTCGTCGTGTAGACGACAGTCGCGGACGGACGCTCTTTAAGGATCGCGTTACCGGTTGCCTGCAGCAAATGTGTCTTACCGAGTCCGACACCTCCGTAGAGGAAGAGCGGATTATACTTTCCGCCCGGTTCCGTCGCGACAGCCTGACAGGCTGCATACGCCAGACGATTGTTGGAACCGACGATGAAATTTTCCATCGTATAGCGCGGGTTCAGAATTTTGCTGACAATCCCCTCCGCAAGCTTCACTTCCTGACGTCCGGGGAGCTTGCGCTTCTTTTGATCCGGGAATGCCTCAATGAGGTTGAATGTCCGGGCAGGATCATCTTTCAATGCCCCATCGACCTGATACACAATCTGTTTCACATCCGGCTGCAACTCCTGCACCACGCTGAGCGTGATTGCGCGGTAATGCTCCAAGTGCCAGTTAAGCGACATCGGAAGCGGCAGGCCCACCACCATGGTCCCCTCTTCAAAGCCGAGGATCGCTGTATCACGGAACCACGTGATGAACTGGCTCCGGGGAATTTTGGGTTCAATGCGCTTGAGCACCTCGAGCCACAAATCGCGGTTCGATGCATCAGCAGCGGTTGACGCCGGACTAACGGAAGAGACGGACGACGTCATAAAGGGTGACAATGAGGATGACAAGAAGGAGGACACCGAAACCGACAGTGTTGGTCAGAATTTCAATACGGCGTTTGCCGGGTTTCACAAACAGTTCTGCAAGTGTGAAGACCAAGCGGCCTCCGTCGAGCGCAGGGAACGGCAACACGTTGAGGATCGCGAGGCTCAAGCTGAGAAGGGCCACCAGGCGCAGATACACCATGAAACCGTGCTCCACAGACTGATACGTCAGCTGAGCAATGCCGACAATACCCGTGACGCCTTCCGGCACGGTGCCGCGCTGCGCGAGGGATGAAAAGAGCGTACCGATGCCGATAATAGTTTGCTTCGTGACGACACTTGTTTCACGGATAGAAAGCCACGCGGCATCAAGCGGATTGCGGTTCGGTGCAGAGAGTTCCTGCGTGAACGAACGAAGCACCACGCCCGTCTTTCCTTCATCCACCGGAACCGTCATGGTCCGCTGCGTCTGATCTTCACCCTGTGTGTACGCATAGATGACTTGTGACTTTCCCTGTTGTGCCGCGATCACATCTTCCGGCTTGGAGACAGGCTGTCCGTCCACAGACAGAAGGACCGCACCTTCCGGCACACCAACTTCGGATGCTGTTCCACCGGTCAGCACATCATCAACAAGGACAGCAAGCTTCAAGTGAATATCGCCGCGTGCTGCAGCCGCTTCCATGTCATCGAGAGACAGATACGTCGGAATCCATTTTCCAAACGAGAAACCGAAGAAGAAAATGACGAGTGCAAGAATGAAGTTCATCGCGACACCGGCAAGCAGAATGCCGCAACGGGCCGGGATGCCTGCATACACGAAACTTCCTTTCGCTGCCTTCGCACCGTCGTCACCGTTCTCTCCTTTCAGTCGCACAAATCCTCCGAACGGAATCCAGTTGAGCGTGAAGTCTGTCCCCTGCCAGCGGAAGAGCGTCATGCCGCGTGGCGGCAATCCGAATCCGAATTCTTCAACTACAACTCCTGCACGACGTGCGGCGATAAAATGACCGAACTCATGAATGAGAATGAGTCCCGTAATCAGGAAGAAAAATGCCAGGGCAGACACGACAAGTAACATAGGACATGCATCGTAGCGAGAACCTGTGGAAAACGTAAAAGTTTTCCACAACTTCGGGTGGAGCATGAGGGGTGATCATGTCGAAAAAATACAAAGTAAGATGGAGTGTACTTGGCGAGTACAAAAAGTTTTCAAAAAAAATCCAAACCCCATAACCCATAACCAATTACCCATAACCCGTCTCAACCCTTCGCCATCACCAGCGCCTCGACGCAGTCCACTCCCGCCATCTTCAACACTTCTGCGCATGCATCGAGTGTCGAACCAGTTGTCGCAACATCATCAATAAGAATCACGCGCTCCGGAAGATGTGATGTCGTCACGGCAAACGCATTGCGCATCGCTTCGTGTCGCTCCTCATGCGACCGGTGCGCCTGATGCCCGGTTGCACGTCTGCGTTTCAGAAGTGGTGAGACTTTGCAGTGACGCTCTTCACCAAGAATCTGCGCGAGCACATCCGACTGGTTGAACCCGCGTTCAAATGTGCGCGTCCAATGAAGCGGCACCGGACACAGGACCGTCTCCCCTGTCATCTCCATCATCTCCGATGCCTCCAGAAGAATTGCCCCAAGTTCCTGCGCATAGGATTTCTGCCTGTCATATTTGAACCGGTGCACCGCAGAACGCAGAAGTGGTGACGCCTCATAGGAGCCCGCTGCCACAATGCGGTCCAGAAACAGTAACCCCGATGCCCGCAATTCTTCGGCCTCCACCCGCACCGGAAACGACACCAGCGCCTCGAATTCCTTCTCTGTCATATGCATCCCCTCCTCTCCCTCCAGAGAGACCCGTGGGAACAGGAGATCAAGAAAACGGTTAAACATGCCCCTAGCGTAGAATATTCCCATGAAAGCGTCTTGTGGCGCACAGAGAGAATTGGTACCCTGCTTGGGCTTTTGAGGACTGAGAAGCCTTCGGGAGCTGTTCTACAGAGACGTAGAACACCGATACATTTTCACATCCCCGGGCAATTAGCTTCCACCTTCGCTCCCCGGAGCTACGGCGGACAAGCAGCTGCCACCCCTAAAATCATCGTGTTACATTCGGGCAATTAGCTCAGCTGGTTAGAGCGTCACATTGACATTGTGAAGGTCGTTGGTTCGAGTCCAATATTGCCCACCATTGTGTCAACATAGAATCCTTCTTTGTTATTTCTTCTACGCAACATTCTCATGCCTACCAACATCTACATCTCCCTGCCAGTCAAAGATGCACAAAAGTCAGTCGCGTTTTACGAAGCACTCGGCTACAAGAGCAACCCCGATTTTTCAGATGAAACAACGGGAAGCATCGCAATCAGCGACGTGATTACTGTGATGCTGGCGTCGCATGAAAAATTCCAGGAGATCTCCCCAAAGCCTATCAGTGATGCAACAAAATTTTGCCAGGTGCTTCTCAGCCTGACATGCGAAAGCCGTGAAGAGGTTGATGCATTGGTTTCGAAAGCAGTCGCTGCCGGCGGCACACAGGCACATGAACCTGAGGACTACGGTTTTATGTATCAGAGCGGCTTCTATGACCTCGACGGACACGGCTGGGGGCTGACATGGATGAATCCGGGTAGCGCTCAGTAAGAATCACCATCAGCGTACCACCCCATACCGCACCGGACGCCAACTGAAGAGATACTGTGCAAACGCCTGCAGGCGCTCTGCAATCGTGCGGCGATCTGAGGTGAAGATGGTAGCGCGCCTGTCATTGATGCCACGGATCTCACCGAGTTCTGTGAGCTTGTGAAAGAGTTGCGATCCTTCGCAGTAGTTACTGTCGATGTCGTAGCCACCGACGCGAAGCGCCGCCTCGCGACGGAAGAAGGAATTTGCTTCGGATACATTCAGGAGCCAGTATCGCCCCTGCACACTGCGCCACGCGCTGTGCAGCTGCAGACACACCTGATGCATATACGATGAAGACAGCGCACGCATCCACCCGAATCCTGCAACAAGTGACGGATTGTCTTTGCAGGTCTGCGCAATGGTTTCCAGCCAACGGCGATGATGCAGAGTATCGGCGTCTGTTGTCACAATGATCTCCCCTTTTGCTTTCAGCAGTCCGATCTGCCGTGCGCGCCCGATGCCGGCACGTTGTTCGTGAATGACACGGAATCCGCAGCGGCGCGCGAGACGCTCTGTCTCCCCTCCTTTCTGTTCACCGTTCACCACGATAATACATTCTGCATCGAGGAACGACTGCTCCGCGAGTGAACGAAGCGTTGCCAGAAGATACTGGCCTTCACGATGGGCAGGAACGACCACGGAAATATACGGATGATCTGTGCGTCCGCGGTTCTGCATGAGTGCACGAATGAAGGTGCATTTTCTGATGACCTCTTCCTGTGTAAACGTTCCGACACCGAAGCGTTCGAGCTCCAGAATACGGGGTGGAATACCGATGATGGAGTGGAAAATCTTCATAGAAAAACGGAGAATCAGGCAAAATGCAAAACGGGATACGACGCAGAGGAATGCAATTCCTGTGACGTTGACTCATTGAATGTCGGCGCGTCTTCCCAGACAGCAGACACGCGGCTGAGAATCGATTCCACTTTTGTGAGGAATGTCATATGACCGCCCGGAAACAGGACGACCTGTGTACGATGAATATGCTTTGCAAGATTGCGTGCAATGGACCATGGAACGAGCGGATCATTTTTGCCGTGCCAGAAAAACACGCGCTTTTCTTTCGGGAAATCAGAGGGTGCAAATCCCCAGTGAAAAAAAAGCCGGGCTTCCTGCAGAAGCCCCTGTACACCGTTGGCCTGAAGGAAAACGTCTTTGTAATCATTCCATAACACTTTTTTCACAGTGTCCTGCGGCACCATGAGTCCCGGTTCCAGCAGAGACGATGTATTCACGAGCCACTGATACAACCACTGCGGCCGGAACTTGCAGACGGTAAAGACAATGCGCAGGAGTGATCCCGTAATCCACGGATAGTCATTGCATCCCGACAAAAAATAGCGGCGGAACCAGTGCATGGATTGCAGATTACGAATCACATTGAGTGGCCCGATACATCCGGCGACTCCAGTGAGCTGAGTACGCTCCGGCATCGCGTATGAACACGCCAATGCAAAACAGCCACCGGACGACACCCCGATGAAGGCAGCTCTCTCCACATCGAGTGCATCCAGCAAATATCTGATGTCTTCTGCATAATCCGTCATCGACGGAAATACATGCGGAGTGGATTGCCCGATTCCCGGCCGGTTTGGCGCAATAATCCGCAAACCAAGATCGCGCCCGCAGGTATCAGCCAGAGCTGCCTGGTGGCAGGAGCCGAGAAAGCCGTGAAAATACACAACGGTTTTGCCATGCGGGTCACCATACGCTGCATATTCGAGCATTCGGTTGTCAGGGAGCCGGAGGAGATACGTTTCGGAAGCGGACATGGAAAATGTGAGGTATCTGCCTATGTAGACAGGCTTCCGCAGCCAAAATGACCGGCTTTCTTGAGTAAATAAATATTTATAAAATATTACTGATAATTAGCAACCCCAGCCCGAGGCAGAAAGTGCCGTTTTTTGCTATAATAAGAGGATTTATTCACACACAAACATATGACAGACGTCTCACCATCCGTCCCGCTGGAACAGCAGACCACGCTCACCTCGTGGCAGGCACCGGTTCTCCCAAGACATGAACGCACGAAACAGTGGTACATCGTCGGTGGAGTTGCTGTTCTGATTGGAGCAGTGTACGGCATTCTGACTGGCTCCTGGCCGTTCACGATTGTGATTCTTCTGTGTGGCGCCATGTACTACCTGATGCGCGATCATGTGCCGCCACTCAAAACAATGACACTCACCACAGGAGGTGTCCTTCTCGAGAAGTCATTCACACGCTGGGAAGATCTCGCGGGATTCTGGATTCTTGAGACCCCGGGCTATACAGAAATTCATTTCGTTCCGAAAGCAAAACGCAGCTCCGACATTCTGATCCAGACAAACGGACAGGATCTCACACAATTGCGCATGCTGATCGGACCGTATATTTCGGAGTTAAAAGATAAAAAGGAGAGTTTACTTGACGCTTTAGTCCGTACCGCTAAACTGTAAATGTTGCCGACGCGAAAGCTCTGGCACAACGCAACCAAACGGACCCCCGAACGGGAGGCCCGTCTTCTGTCGTTTGCAGAAGATCAGAATCAGAAAAAAGATGATGCTGTTGTTGAAAACAAAGATGCAGATGTGACAGACAAAGACATGGAGGCAGCGGTAAACAAAGGCACCGTTCTCCCGACGCCGGAACCGGAGAAGACTGTAAAAAAAGGAACGGAAGAAACAAAGGACCAGGTCGGCAAGCTCATGAACGATAAAGAAAAACAGAAAATGGAAAAGGAAATCATGACGCAGAAATTTGAGGCCATCATCAAAAAAGCGACCGAGAACAGCCAGAGACTGGGTGATCTGAAGACGCGCATGTCTGATCCGGCTGTGCTTGAAAAAATCGAGAAGTTCTGCCCTCCGGATCAGGTACTCCGCTGGAAGTCTGACCTCAAACTCATTAACCGTGAAGCGTTTAACACGACCAAAGAAAAAGATTTTGCGACAGCTCTCCAGACATTCTGGAGCGGTGAAGTTGCGCCGCATGATTTTCTGGTCCAGCAGGAAGATTACATGAAAACGCTCCCGTATGGTTTCCATGATATTGGTGCAGCAATCGGAAGTCTGACAACCATTCAGGAGGATCAAACCGCCTATCCCCTCACAGAAGAAGAAGCTGCATCGCAAAGCAGGCCGTATACAGCAACAACAAAAGATGAATGGTTCCTGCTGAATGAATCAGACAGAATCGTCACCATTCAGCGACTCATGCAACACGTTCAGGTTGAGGACTGGATGAGCTCCAGAATGAATACGTACGATCAGATGGAGAAATACCTGAAGCAGCAGGAAGACCATGTCGATAAGGTGGAAAAGCAGATCAAGAAAATTGATGCTGACGCAAAAATTGAAGAACTGGATGCAGATGGCGGCTTTGCACAGATGTTCCATGCCATCCGCTGGGTATCCATCAACGATTATCTGAACGGTGTTAGCAAGTACTGGAACGCCGTGAAATCCACCTGGGAAACGCGCGGTGACCGTATCAGTGCGGGTGTCGCGAGAAATATCGGTCTCGCGATGAAACCGTTCGACATCTTCCCCTTCTACGGACAGGAAGTGGATACCATCCTCGGACAACAGCTCGATGCCAAAGACGGCGAGGAAGAAAAGGGCATGAAAGAGACACTGGCCGATAACCACGCCAACTGGGAAACAGTCTTCGGAGAAGGTGGTGTGTTCGATATCTGGCGCAAGAAAAATAACCCGAACAAACTGCGCGGTATTCTTTCGTGGGCTGCTGAACGCGGCTTCCTCTACGACATTGATGATGATCTGGATAACCATGATCACCCGATTTACGGCGTTCCGGTTGCCGATATCTGTTCCGACTGGGCCGGTGACGACGCGAAGATTTCCAACTACTTCATCAAGCTGCGTGGTGATAACTCCCACGGACGTGACCACGAAAAGAAACACGGTCACGACATGGAAAACGACATTGAAAACGTGCCCCGCTTTATCCGTCTTGTGGAACACGAAATGGATGAACATAACCTCTGGGCAGCTGCGGGTATTGCAGAACGTGCGATGGAACGCGGTCTCGATGGAGCCGTTGCCGCATGGCTCTTTACAACCATTATGTCGAAGCTGCGTGAATATCCGACTCTCCGCAGAAATACACCGGTCTCCTTCTTCGATATTATCGGTAAATTGAGTATGTATAACACGGCCTTCACAATGGGTTGGGCGAAGAGATACCGTCGTGAACTCAAGCAATGGGCACTATCCGGAGATCCCAACGGTGCACCCGACGAAAGCATTCTGGATAAAACTGCCATGAAGTACTTCAACATTATTGAGAAAGATATTCTGGCAAAAGATCCTTCAATTAATGCCAATAGTCACTCCGGTAAACAGCGTCTCAACGAAGTGCTTGCGAGAGTGCTGGCGGGTGGAATTATTGAGTTGCCGGGAGGTCATATCAATATTTTCGAATCACGGTTCAAGGAATACCGGAAAATGGCGAAAGACACCTTCGCATCTGCTGCAAATCCGCATAAAGAAGATCCGGACTTCGCTATTGAAGACACAGAAAAAACGATGCTCCCGGAAGTTACTTTCAAAGAAATTCTTGCCTATACATCCACACGTGAATTCAAAGAGGAAAAATGGGTTATGCCATTCCTCAGTAACCTCATTTCCATGGAGGAACGTCTCGGAAAAATTCCATCTCTTAGGGACGCACATGCAAACTATTGCGCA
The DNA here is from genome assembly GCA_023038255.1 of Candidatus Peribacteria bacterium. Lineage (NCBI taxonomy): Bacteria > Candidatus Peregrinibacteriota > Candidatus Peribacteria > Candidatus Peribacteria bacterium. The sequence goes on from CP082927.1 coordinate 816,137, forward strand.
GAAATCAGTGAAAAAATGAACCTGCACTTCTCGTCCTTTATGAAAGACGGCCAGGCCACAAAGCAGCTCTATACCATGGACACCCGCACAGGAAAGCCTGCTCTCGCCAGCCTTGTTGCAGCAGGATTGCTAAGTTGGAACGTCATGCAAAATGCAAACCCGGAAATCGTGAAACTCCTCACAGAACAGCTTCAGAAATTCTTCAAACCGTTCTATATGAAGACTGTGGCAGGAGGTGGTGATAAGCCTGTGGCTCTGAAAGACACCCCCATCGCTCCAGCGAAGGCTCCCGAAAAATCCACGACAACAGGCGCCTGATGCGGTAGGCTGCGTGCATGCACATCTCCATCAAACGCCTCGACACCACTCTCCCTCTTCCCAAATACGAATCCGCAGGCGCTGTGGGATTTGATCTGGTGACCCGCGAAACAACGGTGATAGAACCCGGAAAGATCGCGCTGGTGCCGGGAAATGTCATTGTGAAAGTGCCCGAAGGATACGCGCTGTTTCTGATCGCTCGCTCGTCATTGCCACGCAAAAAAGGACTCGTCTGCCCGCATGGCATTGGCGTGATTGACCAGGATTATCATGGAGATGAAGATGAGCTCAAAGTGCAGGTGCAGAACATCACGGATGCGCCGGTCACCGTCGAACGCGGCGAACGCATTGCGCAGGGTATTTTTGTGAAGGTGGAAACGGCGATCTGGGAGGAAGTAGATTCCCATGGAGCGGAGACAAGAGGTGGGTTTGGGTCGACGGGGCACGCCGTGTCACACTGAGCTCGCGAGCCAGCCGTAGCTTCAGCGAAAGTTGGTCGAAGGGTGTTCCGTGTCATGCTGAGGACACTCGAAGCATGGGCCTGTTCTTTCTTGTCTGCCCGACAAGAAAGAACCAAAGAAACGCACCGGCACCAAACGCCTCTCCACCTGCCGCAACACCCCTCCTTGGTGCCGGGGGCCACCCCTTGTGCCTCTTAGACTGTGAGGTCTATCACGACGCGGCTTCATTTTCACTTCGTGAAAATGTTTCTGGTGGAACTTCTTTTTATTGATACCCGAAACTCCCCTCTCCGGCGGCGTGTGGGCAGCTCGGAGGGGGGCGGGGAGGCAAAATGCCAGAATTATTTGCTAATCGGCTTGCGCATGAACGCCGGGACTTCCAATTCCTCCTCATTCAACTGCGGAGCGCTGGACTTCATAGGCTCAAGTTTGTCGTCTTTGAAACCCGGGGCGCGGTCTGTCATAGGTGCGGAGGGTCCGGCTGCCTTTGTCAGGTAGCGCTGTGCAGGAGTTGCAAATGACGGCGTGGACTGGCTTTCTGCAGGATCGAAGCCTGTGGCAATCACCGTACACTTCACTTGACCTGTGTAGTTTTCGTCAATGACAGCTCCGAAGATGATCGTTGCTTCCGGTGCTGCGGTTTCGGTAATGATGCGTGCAGCCTCGTCCACTTCGAACATGCTGAGGTCATTTCCACCGGTAATGTTAAAGAGGATACCCTTTGCGCCGCTGATACTGAGATCAAGAAGCGGGCTGTCGATGGCAGCGCGGGCAGCTTCTGCAGCGCGGCTGTCGCCGGTTCCGTATCCGATACCCATGAGGGTGGTTCCACCGTCCTGCATGATCGTGCGGACGTCGGCGAAGTCGACGTTCACAAGACCGTGCTGGGTGATGAGGCTGGAGATACCTTCAATGGCATGCTGGAGCACTTCATCGACCACTTCGAATGCTTCGGTCAGCGGCGTTGTCTTGTCGATAATCGAGAGGATTTTGTCGTTCGGGATGGTGATGAGTGTGTCGACTTTTCCCTTCAGGTTCTCGAGGGCCTCTTCTGCATTCTTGCGGCGCTTGAGACCTTCAAAGCTGAACGGCTTGGTGACGACTCCCACCGTGAGGATTCCCATGCTGCGGGCAAGCTCGGCAATGATACCGATGCTTCCTGTTCCCGTTCCTCCTCCGAGACCCGCTGTAATAAAGAGCATGTCTGTTCCTTCGAGAGCAGCTTTGATTTCCTCCAGGCTTTCCTGAGCGGCGCTCTTTCCAATCTCCGGGTTTGCACCGGCACCAAGACCACGGGTTGTCCCGCGTCCGATCGTGATTTTCTTGCCAGCCGGGTTGTGGTAAATGGCCTGAATATCGGTATTGACGGCAATAAACTCAACACCCTGCACTTTTCCCGTCACCATGCGTGCAACGGCGTTTGAGCCGGCACCTCCGGTTCCAAGAACGCGGATGAGGGCACCGGGCAATGCGTCAGGGCGCACTTCGCGCGACATTGCTGCTGGATCTGCGGGATCCGGCACGGCGCCTGCGCGGCCGGGCTGTGCTCCTTTTTGGCCGGAGAAGAGGGAGCGGAATGTATCTGACATGGGGAGATGGGGAAAAGAAGATGGGAGAAAAGGAAAAAGTTTTACGGGAGAAGACTCTTGAACCAGGAACCGACCTGGGCAGCAACGCGCTTCATCTGGAAGTTTCCAGCGGAAGACATACCGTCTCCTTCACGGAGTCCCCAGATAAGGGTACCGAGAGACGTTGCGTAGGCAGGATCGTCGACTTTCTCAATGACACCACCGATATCAACCGGGAAGCCCATCTGGACCGGCAGCCCGAGAACATCGCGGGCGAGGTCGAGCACGCCAGGAGCTTTCACTGCTGCACCCGTGAGCACAGCACCAGCCGGCAACATGCCGCTGCGTCCGAGGCGGACGAGTTCTGCTTTCACCAGAGAGAAAATTTCGTAGTAGCGTGCCTGCATGATCTCAGCCATATAACGCTTGCTAACTGTCTGTGTGTCGACGCGGGAGATGGACGAAAGATCGATCGTGTCGCGCTCGTTAATCTCCTGCGGCAGCACAGATCCGAATTCAATTTTGATGCGCTCAGCGGTATCGACCGACGTACGGAGTCCGATGGCAATATCGTTTGTCACCATCTCACCCGCAACCGGAAGTCCGATGGAGTGCAGGATGGTTCCCTCTTCAAACACGGCAACGCTGGTGCAACCGGCACCGACGTCAATGACCACAACCCCGAGTTCCTTCTGACGCTTGCTAAGCGTTGCTTCTGCAGCGGCAATAGTGGACGGGACAAGAGCGTCGATATCCACTCCGGCCTGGGAGATGCACTTTTCAAGGTTCTTCACATGCTGGACATGACCGGTGATGATATGCGCTTCCACCTCGAGGCGGATGCCTGTCATACCAACCGGATTCTTGATGCCGCGCTGTTCGTCGACCGCGTACGCTTTTGGTTCAATGTGCAGAATGCGGCGGTTTGGCGGAATACTGACAGCCTGAGCCGCTTCAAGAACGCGGGCAACGTCATCCATCGTGATTTCGGAGCCGGAAATGGCAATGACGCCACGGCTATCGAAGGACTCGATGTGCGATCCGCTCATGCCGACAAACACATGGTTCACCGGCACGCCGGCCATGCGCTCAGCATCTTCCAGGGAAGAGATGATGTTGTGGATGAGTTCTTCGACATCAATGACCTGACCCTTGCGGATACCCATGGACGGAGAGACACCGACACCGATGACATTCGGCACACCCTGTTCCTGGCCACCTTCGGTAATGGCAACAACTGTACGAATTTTTGAACTGCCAATATCAAGACTGGCGAGCACGCGTTCCTTGGGCATAAGAGTGAAGGAAAGAAAAGAAGTCAAAACACCTCTGAAACATCACCGAAACAATGGTCCCAAGTGTACGGATGCAACGGAGAACAGCGCAAGAGCGAACGACTACGTTTCGTACTCGAACTGCTGATGACTGAACACAACGCGTATACAAATATTTTGGCCTGTACTAGGTCTGAACCTACAAATGTATTCAATCAAAAAGTAGGCGAAAAATAAATGTGCACATTCTGTGAACATAACAAAAGATGACAATCGGATTTTCAACCAGATTTTTTCTGAAAATACATACACGAAAAAATGACTCACATCAGCCACACAGAAGATTTACACCTCTCCCATCCGGCAAAAACGAAATGCTCTAAAAAAGCGCCAACTGATCGTCTGCTTTCGGCTCATCTGATGCCGGGTTTTCACTGAAAATATCAGACACTGCGTAGTACGCAGTCTGCCCGAACGGTGTCTGCAGGAACTCGCGGAAACGCCTCGTCAGCATGGTGAAATTCACAAGCTTGAAGAAGGCCAGGATGGGATCAGCGGAGAGTCCTTGCACGCGGATCTCCTCAAACGATGCAGCGAGTGGAATATCACAAATCAGAAGTGCCATATGCTGGCAGAAAAAAGCCTGTTCCTTGTCTGCTTCCAGCTTCGCGCGCACAGCAGGACGGATCTCTGCAAGATTCTCGTACACCGCTTCGAGCGTCTGGTATTTCTGGAGCAGCTCTGCAGCCGTTTTCGGGCCGATGCCCTTCACGCCGGGCAGGTTATCCGACGCATCGCCCACCAGTCCTTTGTATGCAGGAACCTGATCGGGTCGGATACCGTACTTGGCCTCTATTTCTTTGGGGCCCAGATATTCCGCATTCAGGTAGCCGCTGTGGGGAATCGCAATGTGGACCTTGTCTGTGGCAAGCTGGAAGGCATCGCGGTCACCGGTCACAATCGTCACTTTCATTCCCTTTTCTTCTCCGGCTTTTGCGTAGGTGCAGAGCAGATCATCCGCCTCATATCTTTTATTGCTGATGTGTTTGATGCCCATCGCATCCACCAGCTGCATGACGCGCGGAATCTGGCTGTAGAAATCGTCCGGCGTTTCGGCACGACCATCTTTATAGGTCTCATTTTCCTCGTGACGGAAGGTCTCCTCACCGGCATCGAAACATACGAGGAGATGGGTCGGCTCCTCTTTTTTAAGGATATGCAGCAGCATGGATGCCATCCCAAACACCGTATTCACCTGTTCCCCCTGCGGTGTGCTGAGAGTTCGCGGAATAGCCCAGTACGCGCGGTACATGAGGTGGTGGCCATCAATAAGGACTAAATGTTCTATAGGCCTATCCTACCCATAAAACCTGCAAAGAAACATATAGTAAGACGTACTATTTTATGTTTTTTACAAGACCAGCAGACTTTCCGGAAATCGTGTTTTTCGCTATAATGAGAGGAAACATTCACACCAAAACACCCATGACAAATCTGTCCCCTGCCACCGATACCGCTATTGCGAAGAAATACGCAATGGATTCGCTCGAGCTGAAAGCGCAGAACAAAGTGGCGCTGCAGGAAGAACTGGGCTGGACCCCCGAGCCGAAGCGCGCGATGGTGTGTCTCCCGACTGGAATGAGTGAAAAGCTGGGCGGCAATTTATTGAAGGAATTGATCCCGGGACTGCTCGCTCTGCCGATTGAAATTGTGATTCTCGGAAAAGGCTCTGCAGAATTCGGCGCGTTCCTCACAGACATTGCAAAGGAACACAGTCACCGCATTGCGATTGTCCCGAACGACGAAAAGCACATCCGCAAAATGTTTGCCGCTGCGGACATGGCTCTCTTCCTGAGCGACGCAACAGGAATGCCGGAGCTCGAGGCAGCCCTCTGCTACGGCACAATCCCCCTCTGCCCGATAACCAAGAGCATCAAGGCTTACGACCCGAACCAGGAAAGTGGTGAGGGATTTTTGTATGAAAAGCAGACGGTATGGCATGCCTATGGTGCGATTGTCCGTGCGCTCGAAACCTTCCGCTTCCCATACGACTGGAAGACGATTCAGAAGTCATGCATGGAACGGACTTCGAAGTGACGGGTTATGGGTTATTGGTTATGGGTTATGGGGATTTGTTGATATAGTTTTTTCATGCGGTTTAGTGCATCTGTGATCACCGGTTCTGGTAGAGGAAAAGGGATGGGGACGCCGACTCTCAACCTTGATTTAGCTGATGTTCCGGGCGATCTGAAAGAAGGGATTTATGCATGCAAAGTGATCATTAATAATGCGATCTACGATGCTGCCATGCATTACGGGCCGCGCCCTGTTCATAAAGATACGGCTTCCTGCGAAGTACATCTGCTTGATGAAACGATGAGCGATGCCCCAGCCATGATTGCAGTAGAGATTGCTGCCTATCTCCGTCCTGTACAGGATTTCCCTTCTGAAGCCGCTTTAATAGCCCAAATCAACGACGATATTGCCAAGGCTCGTGGTATTCTGGAGACGTATGTTGCACCGTCTGAAAAAACTGATTCCTGAGCAGCATCCCGTGCGGCTCCTCTGGCACAAATCCAAAGCTCTGACTGCCGCCGTGCGCTACGGTTTTCCGGCGAAGAAACTGACGGTGATTGGCGTGACGGGAACCGATGGAAAGACCACCACAGTGGGTATGATCGCGCATATTCTGAACGCCAACGAGATTCCGACAGGTGCGCTGTCGACAGCCTTCTTTCAGATCAAAACCGACATCACCTGGAATGCCACACAGAAGACATCACCCAACCCTTTCATCATCCAGAAGTTCCTGCGTCAGCTGATTCGTGAGGGGTGTACACATGCAGTGCTGGAATATTCATCGCACGGATTGATTCAGGGACGAACGCACTTTACCTATCCGTTAATTGGAGCGATTACGAATGTGAGCGAGGAGCATCTCGATTACCACGGAACCATGCAGGAATATATCCGGGCAAAGGGACTGCTCTTCAGAATGCTGCAAAAAAAAGGCGGTGCAAAAATTCTCAATGCAGATGACCGGACATATGGTGCATACAGCAACATCCCAACAGAATGGTCGATTAGTTACAGTGCTGTCCGCCCCTTCGATGCATCATCTGATCTGCATCATCTGGGTATCTGGACAGGTCCGGTGCAGGTACATCCGCGTGGAGCATCTGCAGAACTGTTCACGACAACGGCAGACATCCTCGATCCCCTGACTCTCAGTATTCCCGGCGCTTTCAATATTCAGAATGCGCTCTGTGCACTCAGCTGCGCGCATGCGGCAGGAGTGGACGTGAACCAATGCACGCTTGCCCTGAAAAGTTTCACCGGAATCCCAGGCCGCATGGAACGGATTGATGCCGGCCAGGATTTTTCGGTCTTCATCGACTTTACGGTGACACCGCAGTCCTATGAAGCAACGCTTTCGACTCTCAAAGCAATGTTGCCTGCCGATAAGCGCTTACTTGTCCTAATGGGAAGCTGCGGCGACCGCATGAAAGAAAAGCGTCCGGTCATCGGAAAGATTGCAAGCAACTACGCTGATGTCTTGGTTGTCACCAATGAAGATCCGTACACGGAAGATCCGGAAAAAATTATCGATGACGTGTGGGCGGGAATTGATCAGTCCAAAACAAAAGCCCACCGCATGTCTGACCGTAAAGAGGCTATAGAATTCCTGCTGAAGGAAGCCAAAAAAGATGACATCGTGATTCTGTGCGGCAAGGGATCGGATACGACCATGTGGGTAAAAAATGGGCAAGTGCCATGGAATGAGAGAGAGATCGTAAAGACACTTTTGTCACACTCGTGAATTACGATTTAAGAATTATGAATTATGGAAATACAATGGAGCCATAATTCATAACTCATCATTCATACATCCAGTACCAGTGATTGTCGGCATTGATGAAGCAGGCCGTGGCCCCCTCGCCGGTCCGGTGGTTGCAGGTGCGTGTCATATTCCCCTACCCCTCTATAACCGCCGGCGATCCTATGGCGCGTGGTCACCGCATAAACGGGCAATCAGTGATGACATTATTATTGGCGACAGCAAAGCGTTAACCGCACATCACAGAGAAAAAGCCTACACATGGATAACCGAAAACTGTGCGTGGGGATTTGGGATTGTGTCTGCCGAAGCGATTGACCGGATCGGCATTCTGGAAGCAACGAACGAGGCGATGCGGATGGCTCTGGCGATGGTTGCCGAAAAGATTACACCGACCTATCTGCTCGTCGACGGCCGCGATGCCTTCTGGTTCGATTATCCGCACACGTCGATCATCAAAGGAGACGACAAAGAAGCCTGCATTGCAGCAGGGTCTATTATCGCAAAAGTGACGCGGGACCGGCTGATGATGGAAGCCTCACAGAAATTTCCGCAGTACGGCTTTGAGGGACACAAAGGCTACGGATCGAGTGATCATATTGCGGCTATTAAAATGCATGGACCATGTGCATTGCATCGGCGGAGTTACCTGAGAAATATTCTCAGCGATTCCCCTTTTTTACAAACAACATCAAGCCCAAAACCAGTATCGGAATCGTCAGCCACTGCCCTTCTGTCAGGATATACACCGGCACACCAGCCTGGTCGCGAATGAATTCAATCAGAATACGGACAATGCTGTAGAGAATGAGGAAAAGTGCGAGTGTCCGGCCGGGTTTTACTGAAGACCGCAGGGAAAGAAAAAGCGCTGCTGCCAGAAGCATCATGGCTGCAAAGTCATACAGCTGAATCGGATGACGGAGTCCGTCTGCGCCCGGAAAATTCATGCCCCAGGGAAGAGATGTGACAGTTCCGTAGAGCTCCTGATTGATGAAATTTCCAAGACGTCCGAGGCCGAGACCGATGGCAACCGGGATCACGATCACGTCTGCAATGCGCAGAATGTCATCCCAGGTTTTTTTGCGCAGGACAAAAAGCATCGCGATCGCCACGCCGATGAATCCCCCATGTGATGCCATTCCCCCGTTCCAGACTGCAAAGATCTGCAGAGGATTCTCAAGATAATACGATGGTGCGTAGAAAAAGACATAACCGAGTCTGCCGCCGACAATCACGCCGATCACCGCTGCGGAAATAAGGGATGACCAGTTGTCTGCAGACAGAGTGAGTTGCCGGTATTTCTGCAGATGCGGCACCAGAAACCATGCAAGAACAAACGCGGCAAAATACAGAAGTCCATACCAGTGAATGCCAAATCCGAAAAGTTCCAGCGCAACGGTGCGGGACGGGAAAAAGGAAATCATGGAAGGCAGGAAACGGTAAAGAAGCGCGGGTACTCGGTTGGGGTAAAACACGGATCACTCATAAATCCGGCGACGGACTCTCCATAGTAATCCTGGAAAAACTGCGAGACATAAATATAGACAGTGCCGGAATAGATCGAGAGCATCCGGACACGATCTTCGTGCGTCCCCATCAGGAAAGTCTCCCACTCACTGTACGTCCAGGCGTTGTCAAAAAGACCCGGACCTGCAATACGGGCATACGGCAACCAGCCGCGGAGCTGCGTGACTGTTTTGTTATCCAGTCCAATAATCAGCGCATCCGCGGGAATATGGTCTGCAAATGTGTTAATGGCATCGAAATCAGCAGGATCTGTCATTGGTCCACGCAGAGGCATGACACTGATCATGATGGCAGCCTGCACCAGAAGAGCGCAGACGAGGACCCCGCGATACACAGGCCGTGAAAACCGCATCCAGAACGCACGGATAGCAATCGCGGCAAACGGCAGCAGGAAGAAATCGAGCTGCAGGAAAAAGCGGCGGTAGAAGAGCAGCCGTGCCACAACAAACAGCAAGCTCCAGAGTACCGACAGCTGCCACAATGTAAACCGTTCGCGCTTGATACTGAGCGCAAAACCGACGGCACCGAGTGCAAGGAGAATGCCTTCTGTCTGCAGATAGAAGAGAGCTGGCGGGAAACTGCCGCCCGATATCTGTTCCCCCTTCAGAAGCGCCGGCAATTGGGACAGAATCGCATCTTTCCAGACAGGCAGATACCAGAGCACGCCGATAAGAACAATAACGCATCCCCCCAGAAAAAACGGCAGGAATGTGCGGAAAGCGGCGCGCAGGTTGGTGCGCGCATCACCGATAAAGCAAGTGAACAGCCACGACCCGAATGCGAGACCAAAGAGCAAACCTGTCTGATGGTGTGTAGCCACACAGAGAATGCCGGTCAGAATCGCCCACCACGATTTTTTCTCAATCAGCCGGTACGTGGCCACGCACCACAGAAGTGACGCGTAGGTTTTCCAGTACATCGCGGCAAAGCCGTCAAAGTATGCGATGGAAAGAAGGGCTGTAAGGAGCACCAAGACGCCCGTCATCTTTCCCTCCCTCTTCCCTATTACCAACGCAAACACTGCCGCCAGCACAACGGGAAACAAATTCCAGATCCACCCGAGCAGCCATGACACCGGCACACCGAGCTTCAGGAGGAGAGTGGAAAAGAAAAAGAGTCCGAGCGGATGTCCTTTAGCCCAACCATCCATCGGCGCAAGCCAGAACGGCGGAAATCCGTCTGCGTGGCGGATGAAGAGATAGCGATAGAAGCCGGGGTCGTACCCGAGCGGTGCGCTGTAGTGGAAAAACGACCAGAAGAATTTACAGAGCAGGAGCAGCAGAAAAACAGCTGAGAGAATATGAACAGTGTGTTTCGCGACCCATGCGCGCTGATAGGGACTAAGCAACATGGTCCTAAGAGTACGTGTTCAGAGTCCGTTCGTCACCCTTTCGTTGATGACGCGCTGCAAAGCATCCGTTGCGCGATGATGATCAAAATGCAGCTCTGCATAGCTCCTTGCTTCATCAATGGCTTTCTCCCGCCGCTGATCATCATTCAAAGCATCAAGCAGAGCCCGTGCACACTCCTCAGCATTCCCACTCTCAAACAAAAACCCCCGTTCCCCATAACCCATAACCGATAACCCATAACCCACCAGGCACCGCAACCCCTCACTTTCCGCAGCCACAACAGCCGTTCCTGCCATCATCGCTTCCGCAGCAGCCAGGCCAAATCCTTCCAGATACGCAGGACACACGGCCACTTCTGCCTGTTTCACGACACTGAGGAGATCCGAAAAGAGCAACCCGGGAATGCGGACGACGTGATGCAGATGTCTGATGCGCTCATCCAGACGATCGGCCAAAATCCCCTGTCCGATAATCATCAGCTGTGCATCGGGGCGCTTCTCAGTAACAAGCGGCCAGGCTTGCAGCAGAAGCCCCACTCCTTTCCGTTCTTCCAATCGTGCAACGCAGACACACAGCCCTTTTTTCCTGGAGATCGTCGATGCCTCTTTCCATGTATCACTGACCGGATGCGGCAACGACACTATGCGATCCGCGGGGAGACGATACGTTTCTTCAAGCACACGACGGGTGTCTGTATTGAAACTGAGAATGAGCGATGCGTTGCGATAGGTTTTTTTCTCCAACGGAATGAAGACTTTCTTCCAACCCTGTCCCGGCACCAGCCGCGCCTGCTGCTCGTAAATGTGATACACAGAACAGATGTACGGAATGTTTGGCTTCTTCCAGAGAAAAACCCCACCCGGCCCACCGGGCATCATCAGAAAATCAATACGATGCTTTCTGATCCATCGACCCAACACAAAAGGCAATAATAAAGAGAAAAGCGTATGTCCACCAAACCGTTTCGTGAAAGAAAGCAGCGACGTCCCAGCGCCCCGGTAACCGGTAACCGGTAACCCATAACCGGGCGTCCCCACCACCACCTCGAAGTCCGCAGACAAGGACTCCGCAATCCACTCCATCGACCGCCCCATCCCCCCTTTTGCATGCGAAAAATCCCAGCTCACAATGCCGATGGTTTTTTTAGCGGAAGACATCAGTTGCATAACGTTCAATCAGATGAGACCAGTCATAGTGTGCTTTCGTCGCGGCTGCAACCTGAACAGGATCAAGCGGATACGTCAGTGCATCGGTAATGACCCGGATGCAATCATCAACATCGCCCGCTTTAAAGAACTGTCCGGTCTCTCCTTCAATCACTGCCTCTGTGATTCCTTCCAGGCGCGATGCCACCTCAGGGAGTCCGCGGGCCGATGCTTCTATGCAGACAATGCCGAATCCCTCGGTATCTCCGCTCACCGGAATATTCGGCATGAGGAACAGATCTGCCGCGAGAATCTCCTTGTTCCGTCTATCGTCATCCACTGCACCAAGAAGCACCAGGTGATCGCCGAGGCAATTGCAGCGGATGAGACGCTCAAGAAAAGGACGATCGGGTCCATCACCGATAATGCGGAGCTGGAGATGCGGCATACGCTTGAGGAGTGGAGGCAGTACCTGATCCACAAACCAGACGGCGCCTTTGCGCGGAATCAGACGGCCGATCATGAGAAGGGTAGGATTGAGGTTAGAATTAGAGGAACGAACCGGGAGATTGGATGTATTGATACCGCAAGGGATGACAACAATGCGATCATCACGCACTCCCCTTTTTCGCACCTCGATCGCCGTTGCTTCACTGATGCAGCAGACACAATGCATTGTGGGAAGTGATCGTCTGAGCAGCCACTGGTACCACCATCGGGCATAGATCACATCGAGTCCTGCTACAGTCACAGATATCCTCGCACCGGTGATCGCACTGATGATGACGCCAAGCGGACAGAGCGATGCATCACCAAGGTGAATATGAACGGATTGCCCTGCCCGAAGCCCCCGAAAAATCGATCGGCATGCAAAAGCGATCAGCGCCAAAAACCCAGGTTTTGAAGGATGAATGACTGCTGCCTGCGATCCATACTTCTTTTCCATCTCCCTCCACAAATCCCGGCTCAAGCGCTGCAAGCCGCCTATTCCATGCCACGTTCGGGTGATAAATAAAACCATGATAATTGCAGAATAACAGGACTGTACAGGAAAGGTTATGAGTTATGAGTTACGGGTTAGAGGGAAACTGATACAATCCCGTAACCCATAACCGATTTCCCATAACCCATCATCCGTATTCTTGCCATTGAATCCTCGTGCGATGAAACCTCGATTGCCGTCGTGGAAAACGGCTGCACCGTCGTGAGCAATATCATCGCCAGTTCGGCAGTTGCCTTCAAGGCATCGGGTGGCGTGATTCCGGAAGAGGCGGCGCGCAAGCAGGTGGAATCTATTCTCCCTGTTTTGCATCTGGCACTGGAACCACTCGGAAATGACTGGAGCAACATTGATGCGATCGCCGTCACGAAAGGCCCGGGCCTGCTCGGATCACTACTCGTCGGAACAGTGACCGCCAGAGCACTCGCGAGCATGCACCAAAAACCGCTGATCGGAACGCACCACACACTCGGCCACTTAAGCTCCACCTGGCTTGATACTGATCCAACCGCACAGCCACAGTTCCCCATCCTGACGCTCTCCGCGTCCGGTGGTCACACCGAACTCTGGCTCCGCACATCGCACACGCACGGCACACTGATCGGCCGCACGATTGATGACGCCGCAGGCGAAGCTTTCGACAAAGGCGCCACGATGCTCGGCCTCCCCTACCCGGGCGGCCCGTCGATTGCGAAGGCAGCACTGGAAGGAAATGACCAGGCATTCGACTTCCCGGCTCCACTCAAAAAAGAGCGTACCTTCAATTTCAGCTTCTCCGGACTGAAAACATCGCTGCGCTACACCATCCGCGATCTTCAGGTCGATGCCGCATCACAGACCCCCGATCTCGCAGCGTCATTTCAGAAAGTCATCTGCGAACATCTCGTCAGTCGTATCACAATGGCACTCGAAGACTATCCGGACATTCAAGAGGTGCATCTGGTCGGAGGCGTCTCCGCAAATACCGTCCTGCGCACCATGGTCACCGCGCACTGCCCGGATGTCACCGTCCGCTTCCCGGGCAAACTCAGTTACTGCACAGACAACGCCGCGATGATTGCCTCGGCTGCGTATTTCCTGACACAGGAACACGAGACTGCGACAGAGATGTTTATAACAGAGGCATCGTTGCCGTTGAGTGCGGCGATACGAGATTGAGCCCTCTCCCCGCCCCTCTCCCGTTCCGGGCGAGGGAGTTTTGTTTGTTCCAATAAAAAAAGAGTTCCACCAGGAACATTTTCCCAAAGGGAAAATGAAGGTTCGTCGTTCACGGGGTGGAGTCCGGCCACCCGGGGGTGAAGGGGCAAGCGGAGGAGCGGCTGGCCCGGACCGCACTTTTTGATTCTTTTTGCTGCACGAGCAAAAAGAATGCCCCCGCGGCAGCGGCCCCCGGAGGGAAACTAGATACAAGCAACAACAAAAGCTAGACTACATTCCATCATGGACATCACCCTCACTTGGGACCTCATTGTCATCGTCTTCTTCGCAACCATCGTCGCGTACAGTTTTATTGTCGGAAAAGACGAATCTGTGAAAATCATCATCGCATCCTATATTGCAATCGTGGCAGTGCAGGCCATCGGCAATATTCTGGAAATGCTCTCGGGGCAATCGCCATTCATGATGAGCATGCTCGGATTCACCATCGACCGGAACATCATCTCCACCATCAAACTTGTCCTCTTCGTTGCGATGATTATTTTCCTCGCTATCCGCGGCGGCTTTGAAATGCAGTATGCAAAAGAGATTGAGGGTATTTGGGAAACAGTCCTGACCGGCGCATTCGGCTTTGCAACATCGGGCTTACTCTTAACAGCACTGCTCACCTACGTCGCCGCCAAACCGATTCTGGATAACACCCTGGAATCCGCCCCATTGCTTGCAGGTATTCTTTCGCAAAGCACACTGATGCAGATTATGGTCGACTACCAAAACGTGTGGTTCTGCCTGCCGGCTGTTCTTCTTCTGACGGTCGGATTTTTGAGTAATCGTGACGCGTAAAATAAAAAAGATTCTTCTGTGTGACAAATACATAAGGAACGACATTATTGACTTTACTGTCAATCCAATGTGTCCTGCTGTCCGATCAAATCGCTTGCACGCAGCACATCATTAGACAAGACTGGAGCTAATTTCTCCCTCCATGTTTTTTATGAAAACTTCCCTTCAGTCCCTCACCAACAAGGTGGCCGCTGCGTCCATCACAAGCTTGGTGTTCGTCTCCTCTGCATTCGCCCAAACAGGTGGCGATGGCTTTGCAGGTCCAGATCCTAACCTGCCAGGCTTGCCTGATGCTGGCACAGACGCTGACGGTGTCCGCACCATCATTACTGATATCCTGACAGCAGTCCTGAACTTCCTCGCTCTCATCGCCGTTGTGGTGGTTGTGATCGCAGGTATCCGCCTCATCGTCTCCCAGGGTGAAGACGAGGCAAAGGACAAGGCCAAGAAGACTATTTTCTACGCTCTCGGCGGTCTCGTGATTGTGCTCTTCGCACGCGTTATCGTCAGCCTTGTGACGGTCTACCTCGCAGGCCAGGTCGAAGGAAACTAAAGCGACTTCTTATCGATTCTAAAAACGGACCCTTCGGGGTCCGTTTTTTTGTTTGATCAAAGATGAGCTGGCAAAGTCGAAGGGTCTATCACCGATCCTCCACGCGTGACAACGGCGCCCCGGTCAGCGGCTCCAGCGACTGGAGAACGGTTTCTGCAGGTGTGACTTTCTGCATCAAAACAGGATCACGCACGACGATCGCATCCTCGCGGATTTCCAGAATATTGAGTGCCGCAATCGGCGCTCTCCACCGGAACCATTTGCGGGGGTAGAACCATTCCACATGAAATGTCCGTGTTTCAAACTGCACATCCCGGCAGATACCAAGATCTTTTCCGGACTCTGTGAGCATTCTCTGTCCGAGCACGGGGCGTTTTTCGGAAAGCAATGACTGCAGACGTACAATATCTTCAACAGGCGACAAGGATTCCGCATGCCGAACTCGTACTCTGGAGCCAAAATGCATGATATCCAGCGCAGGCAGAAAAAGGACCTGCGTATGCAGAAAAGACGGAATCACCACAAAAAAGCCCTCAATGGTGGCTGTATCGGGATGAATGAGGATATCGCCAATAGTGCCTATATCCTCTTCCAGCTGATCATCTGTGACAGGCATGCCGGCGCAAGTGGTAAAACGGACGTGCATTTGCTATAATGGTACTACACAATGAATATCTTTGCGGGCTCCACCCATCCGGCCCTTGCCTCCAGCCTCGCGCAGGAGCTCTCTGTTCCACTCGGGAAGATTCTCCTGAAACATTTCGCATCGGGCGAGTGTTATGTGAAGTATGAACAATCTGTGCGCGGACAGGAAGTGTATTTGCTGCAGGCACCGGGTGTTGATCCGCATGAGGCGCTCTTCGAGCTCTTCCTCATGTGCCAGGCCGCCAAACTGAGCTTTGCATCCCATGTGCATGTTATCCTCCCGTACTTCCCCTACTCACGCCAGGACAGAGTCTCCGAACCGCGCGAGCCGATTTCTGCAAAGATGATGGCCGTCCTGCTCGAGAAAGCGGGTGCAGACCATATCATCACCCTCAACCTGCACAGCGACCAGATCCAGGGATTCTTCTCCGTGCCGGTCGATGTCCTCGACGCGCGCCCGATTTTTGCAAAGTACTTCAAGAGCAAGCTTGAGAACCCGGTGGTCGTTTCCCCGGATGTGGGAGGCGCAAAGCAGGCGAAGAAATTCGCAGACCAGATGGGAGCAGATCTCGCCATCATGCAGAAGAACAGAACCGGACACCACGAAGCACAGATCCTGGAAGTGGTCGGGAACGTGCAGGGTCGCACCTGCATTCTGTTTGATGACATGATCGATACCGCAGGAACGCTCTGCACCGCAAAAGCTGCCCTCGTGGAAAAGGGTGCAAACCCGGATGTCTATGTGGCCGCTACGCACGCACTCTTCTCCGGACCTGCAATTGAACGGCTGAAAGAAGCCAAATTCAAAGAAGTGGTTGTGTCGGACAGCATTCCCCCGCGACATCAGTTTGAAGGCCTGACAGTCCTCCCGATCGCTCCCCTCCTTGCAGAAGTCATCCAGCATATTGAGAGCAAGCAGAGTGTGACAGATATTTATAAAAGCAAATAAAGAAGTCACTAAAAGCAATTCCAAGGATGGAAGCGCTATGATACGCTGAACATGTTTCTTCCCCATTTTTTCTTATGAAAAAATCTCTTTCCCTGTTGGCTGCTGCCTCTGCAACAGTCGCACTCATGCCGCTCGCATTTGCTGAAAGCAGCATGTCCTCATCCGCATCAAGTGTTGCGATGTCTTCCTCTTCATCCCCTTCATCCGTCATGATGACAGGACCATGCGCCGATAAAACAGGCGTCGATAAGGTGCACTGCTTCAATGCAGAAAGCCGCAAGAAGAATACAGACACACGCATGGATTCCGCCCGCAACAGCAAAAAAGCTGCCATCAAAGACGCATGCAGTCAGAAAGAAGGCCTGGAAAAGGCAGCCTGTCTGATGAGAATCAAGAAGGCCACCATGAAAAAGGCTGAAAAAATGATGGAGAAAATGGAAAAGAAAATGAAGCCGGCTACCCGTCCGATGTCTCAGGGCGCCCAGTCTCTTTGCCCAGGCAAGCGCGGTACGGCTCTGGCTCTCTGCGTCCACAGCTTCCGGAAGACCTCTTCCCCGCTCCGCAACAAGTCTTCAAGCAGCGCTTCATCCATGATGTCAAGCAGCAGCATCAGTTCATCCTCTTCATCTTCCATGAGCTCTGTCAGTACCAGCTCTGTATCATCAAACTAAGCGTTTTGACCACAAAAAGGCATCCAGACACACGTTTGGATGCCTTTTTCGTAGAAGAGGCTATAAAAGCCCATGGCACGATATCTTGACCCCGGAGCCATTTCTCCGTACCCTCCCTGTACTTTCCGGGCGGTTAGCTCAGCTGGTTAGAGCGCGACACTGATAATGTCGAGGTCCGCAGTTCAAGTCTGCGATCGCCCACCATCAAAAAACACGGTTAGCTCAGCTGGCCTTGTTTCGTTTGAAATCAAAAGCACATCACTTTCCTTCAGGCAACTGGTCATCCAGCGCTTTTGAAACTCCTGTCACTTGTGCAGTCGTTCCGTCGATAGACGTAAAGTAGTGCACAGGCGCTTCTCTGGTTAAGCGGTACTGCGATGAAGTAGTACTAGCATCCCTGGCAATACTCCTCTCCACTTGCTGATCAAGCTGGCGCTGTCTCTGTGGAGAATGAAAGAAATTATTATTTCTAATTGCCTCGCGTATAGCAAACTGTGTTCTCAAAATCTCCTCATCCTCATGGTCGAGTGCATCCAGACGGCTTAATGTGACCGACAATACATCTCTCTGTTGGTCATACGAATATCCATCGAAGACATTGGTTTGGATGATAGCTGCTTTGTACGTAAGCCCTCGCTACACAATTGCATCATAAAGCATATCTGCATCCCGCTGGAGAATTTCTTCGTGTGTCAGATTTTCCATAGTGCGATTATTATACGATCACAGCATAAAAAGTCAATTCTTCTTTACATACTCTTATTTCCCCTGCAACCACTCCGTAAACTGCTGCAGCGATATCGCATACGGCAGAATCTGTCCCTGATGATGAATTGCGCTCACAAGGCCCGTCTGCGGGTCAAAGGAGAAATGCAGCGTCGTATCACCGTTTGCTGTGCCAAAGACAATCTCGGAGACCTCTACAACACTTCCTACAGGCTTCAGGATTGTCTGAGCGGTCGACATGAATCCTGCGTTTGCGAGGATAAAGGCCGTCTGTTCAATCAAAATATCCGGTGAAACATCCACATGCTTTGCCGATGATGCTGACGATGCAGCAGGTGACACGACAACCGCGACGGGGTCCGGAATCGGTGATGCGAGACGGCGCTCTGTCCGCAGTGTACGGATGCCCTGGAGAACTTTACGAGCATCTGGCGTGAGCTTCTGTTCGAGAGGATCAGCAACAGCAAGAATCGCAGTACTATAGGTCTCTACGCGCTGCGGGTACTGCAATGTATCAAACTGTTCGATCTGGGATTCTATAAACGGCAGCGCAGCTGAAAAGTCTGCAATACCTTCTTTTGTGGCGGTCAGACTCTTCCACTGGTCCTGCCACTGCGTGATGGCAAGTTCCGTGATGGCAGCAGGCAGCACATCGGCGGCTGGCGTAAAGAGCAGGAACAAACGTTCTGTCTGTCCTCTGAGCTCTGCGGACTGCGGCACCACGCGTGCACTATCGCGGAGGAGCGGATGAAATGCTGCCAATAAGCGATACTTGCTGTCTGCCACAAAGAACGGCAACAGGAGATGGTCTTTGTGCACACGAGTGGCGAGCGTCAGCAGTTCCGGGAGTGCGCTGCGGCCTTCCGGAGATGTTAGAATATCGTCTATATCAGATGCCAGCAGCAGTGTATCGAACGAAGGCACATCGGACTGCAGTGCAGTGCGGAGCGCTTCGATTCTCTGGAGACGTTCCATCTGCGCTGCGCGTTCCTGCGCCTGTTCAAAGCGCAACGACTGACCGATAGTGTGCGGCAGAATCGTTTCATCTGATGATGTGCCACTCTCTGCAGGCACAAATGTCGCAAGCTGTGAGAGCGAACGAAGCATCGTCTGTGTGTAATCCGCAGGGAGCGGAAGCACTTCACGGGAGAGATACCACAGATCCAGACTGCCGGAGAGCGGCGCGAGCGTCTCCCCTTTCCATTGGGTAAACGCAGGAACAATCGTCTGCTCTTTCCCATGCGTCACAAGAACCGGCGTCGTAAGTGCGGCAACGGTGATCGACACTGCACCGACCGTTACCTGATATCCACCATTCCATCCTTCGAGTGTGTATTCCCCTGCTTCAAAACGAGAAAGATACGGTGAATAGACAAGAGTGGATGCGTTGTCCTGACGTGAGACCTGTGCACCATCTACCACCACCTGTTCATCCGTGATGAGTGATGCAGCTGGAACAGAGGCGATAAATACATCGCGCAGACTGAGCGTGAACATCAACAGAAAAAGAGGTGCTGCCACGAGCCATCTGTGTTTCGCGTTTTGGGTGTGTTTTTGTATGTTCATATTTCCTCTCATTATAGCAAAAAATGTCACTTTCTTATAGTCTCAAGACCCTAAAAATACACATCTGACAAGGGATGGCTCAGCAGCTTTCCCCTATCATCCGTGCATGCGTATTGTCGGAATCGATCCTGGATTGGCGATTGTCGGACTGGGTGTCGTGGAAGCGACCGGTGCGGATATTGCCGTGGTTGAATGGCTGACAATTGATACAAAAGCAGGATTGCCACTCTCCGAGCGCATTGCCGAAATACACAAAGACCTCGCAGCGTTTTTGGAAGAGACGAAACCGGAGCTGGTCGTGATTGAAAAGCTCTTCTTCGAAACAAACGTCCGCACGGCAATCGACGTTGCGCAGGCGCGCGGTGTTATCCTGATGACCGCTGCAGAGTACGGCTGCGATATTCTGGAAATTACCCCGCTTCAACTGAAGAGCGGCATTACCGGCGACGGCTCTGCAGACAAGCAACAGGTACAGTCGATGCTGGTGCAGATGCTGCACCTGAACGAAATCCCAAAACCTGATGATGCAGCGGATGCGCTGGCGCTTGCGGTGTATGGAGCACTGCATCACCGGACAGCGGTATTACTCTGAGACCACCCCCGCCGTCACATCAAACACCGTCGCCCCCTCCGCATTCGGCGGCACACGGGTAGAGGTCATCAGGACCTGATAGCCCCTGAATGCATCGAGCAATGTCCCCTGATGCCTGTCATCCAGTTCGGAGAAGGCATCATCCAGAAGGATGACCGGCTTTTCGCCACGCTGTAATTCCAGGTATGACACTTCCAGGAGGAGCAATGCCAGCACGGCAACGCGCTCCTGACCGCGGGACGCAAAGCTCGGAATGGCGCGACCATCACGGTACACCTGCCAGTCTTCGCGGTGCGGGCCGGTACCGGTGGACTGGAGAATAATGTCGCGCTGCCTGGTTGATTCCAGAATGCTGATCATTTCCGCTTTCAGTGTCTCAAGATCGCGCGCAGAGGTTTTTCGTTCGTAGCGGATATCCGCGGAATTCCATGCTTCCCCCAGTGCGCGGATTTGTTCGAGCAATGTCAGATTCAATGTCTCGATCAGTTCCAGACGCATGAGGGTAATACTGGCTGCTTTTGCGGCGAGTTCCAGGTCCCAGATGGCAAGCACCTCAGAGGTGTCATTCCCGTTCGCAATGCGCTTTAGGAGAGCGTTCCGCTGCTGCAGGATTTTCTGGTAGGCGGAGAGATCTGAAAAATACTGCGACGAAACCTGACAGAGCAACTGATCCAGGAAGCGCCTTCGTTCGCCAGGCGTGCCACTGAAAAGCAGCAAGTCTTCCGGCATGAATGCAACGGTCGGCAGCGTTCCGACATACATCGAAAGCGGCGAGCGGACATCATTTAAGAAAAAGGCTTTGCGCTTGCGCGGTGTGAGCTCACTCACGATTTCCATCGTCGTCTCCTCTCCTGCGTCGCTCCGAAGAACGCCTGAAATCCGGTAATGCCCCTTCTCCCACTGGACCATGTCTTGTTCATCTTTGC
Organism: Candidatus Peribacteria bacterium; assembly: GCA_023038255.1. Classification (NCBI taxonomy): domain Bacteria; phylum Candidatus Peregrinibacteriota; class Candidatus Peribacteria; species Candidatus Peribacteria bacterium. The sequence continues at coordinate 837,249 of CP082927.1, forward strand.
CCCGGCAGGATTTGGTGATGGACAAAAGCGATACCGCTTCCAGAATGTTCGTCTTTCCGGCACCGTTCTGTCCCACAAACAGCTGAATATCGGCGTCCGTCAGACTGATGACCTGGGACGTGTAGTTGCGGAACTGCTCGAGAATAAGACGGGTGATACGCACCGATTGATCATACACGAGCCAGTGCCTCTGCGATGAGAGAAGTCACGAGTTCCAAGTACGCTTTGCGCTTGAGAAACTCTCCGACTGTATCGGTGGGAATCCACTTGAAATCATCCACTTCAACATTATCGACGGTGACTGTGGCATCCGGCGAACAGGTTCCGAAGACAAACTCGATCCGCTGTCCGCAGATATTGTCCGGCCGGAAGCGCCGGTAGGACGCGGGGAAATCGTATTTATACACAAGATCGCTCTTTCCAAGGACTGTGACATCGGTAATCCCTGCTTCTTCCCTGAGTTCGCGCACCGCACATTGCTCCGCTGTTTCGCCTTTTTCCGCGCCACCCTGTGGCAACTGCCAGGCATCGCGCTTGCGCGGCTTATGCAAAAGCAGAAGTTCGTAGCCGTTTTGAGCGGGACGAAGCAGCAATAAAGATGCCGCCGCCCGGTACATATCATTCATGAAACGGACTATAGCGAAAACATCGGCCTGATGTAACGACCGGGTGGGAAGATTAGCTTGAGTGCTTCTCTTCTTTGAGTTTTACAGCAACACGGCGACGCAAAGGCGGGCAGTACTTTTTCATATCTGCAACATGCTCTTTCCAGGACTTTCCAGCTTTATCCTGCTTATGAAAGCGCATCGTCCCCAAACGGATTCCCGTTTCGGTACAGAAGACGCCGAAGACAACTCTTTTACCTCTTGGCATAGCTGACGCAGTATACGGATACAAAAGCTCGACGCAAGCGAATTTTAGGCCTTCTGAAGGTATTGGAACGCACTATTGGCCGCAGTCGCCCCTTCGCCGGCAGCTGTGGTGAACTGGGCAAAATGGTTGCTGCCGTCTGTAATGTCACCCGCACCGAAAATACCCGGAACCGTCGTATTCATCCCTTTATCAACCTTCAGGTACCCTTTCTCATCCACCTCACACCCGAGACTTTTGGCCAAAGCCGTTGCAGGATCGGCACCGATTTCAATAAAGACACCGTCTACCGTAAGCGTATCGCTTCCTTCAAATGGCTTATCAAGCTTGATACCGCTTACTTTCTGATCCCCGAGAATCTCTACAACATTGCTCTCCAGCACAAACACCACGTTCTCTTTGCTCTTCACGCGCTCCACCCAATACGGCTCTGCACGGAAGTCTGCTTTGCGATGCACCAGATACACCTTTGCCGCTACCTGTGCCGCAATGGCTGCGCCTTCCACTGCACTGTCGCCTCCACCGATCACTGCAACCGTTTTGTTGCGGTAGAAGAATGCATCACAGGTTGCACAGTACGTCACACCCTTACCGGACAAGCGGTCTTCTCCTTCGACGTGCAGATGGCGCTTGTTGGAGCCCATCGCAAAAATCAGCGTTTTGCCCTGCACCGTCGTGCCGTCATTCAGCTGCATGCTGAAGAGCGTTCCTTTCTCAATCGATTCCACACGCGCATTGTGAATAGTCACCTCCTCAAAGCTCGCGGCATGCTTGTGAAACTTCTCCATCAGATCCGGACCGGTGATTTCAATATCACCCGGCCAGTTACCGACTTCTGCAGCGGTAATGCCAAGACCACCTGCCACTTCCCCCACCAAAAAGGTTGTGAGTTTGTAACGTGCTGCATAAATGGCGGCTGTATAGCCGGCGCAGCCCTGTCCGATAATCAAAACGTCATAGATCATAGGGGCACATCCTAGAAAGAAAACCTGCAACCTGCAACCTGTCACATCCACCCGCGCACTTTCATGGTCTCTACAATGCGTCCGAGTCCCACAAGAAATGCGGCCATGCGATAGCTTGGTGCACCTTTCAGTTTCTGTTCATGCACCGCACGAAACGCATTGAGCATGATGCGGTTCAGTTCGTCATCCACCTGCGTATCTGTCCACTGCTCCCCGCTTTTGCCCTGTGACCATTCGAAATAACTGACTGTGACGCCACCGGCATTCGCAAGCACATCAGGCACAACAATAATCCCCTTCTTTCCAAGAACAGCATCGGCCTCCGGCGTTGTGGGACCATTGGCAACTTCGATGATATACCGCGCCTGAATGCGATCGGCGTTCTCTTCGTTCAGAACATTGTCGAGTGCCGCTGGAATGAGAATATCGCAGGGCAATTCGAGTAGCGCTTCATTTGTCACAGTACGAACACCTTTTGCCTCATATGCAGTGACTGATCCTTTCTCCTCTTTCGTGAGATCGATCTCCGAAGGATCAAGGCCATCCTCACTGTAGATGCCGCCCTTGGAATCCGACACGCCGACAATCGCATAACCGGCCTTGTGCAGAAAATGCGCCATATGTCCGCCCGCATTTCCGAATCCCTGGATGATGACACGCTGACCGTCGCTGTCCTGATTTTCTGCTTTCAGTAATTCTTCCAGTACGAAGAATGCGCCGCGGGCCGTTGCTTTGTCGCGGCCACGGGAACCGCCGAACGAGAGCGGCTTTCCGGTAATCATCGACGGTGCGTACAAACCGTTATTGATCTTTTCAAACTCATCACGCATCCACGCCATAATCTCCGGTGTTGTATTCACATCCGGCGCCGGACAATCGATATCCGGACCGAGGTGCTCCCCAAACGCACGCACATACGCCCGCGCCACTGCCTGCAGTTCTTTTTTGCTGTACTCCTTTGGATTAAACTGCACGCCACCCTTCGCGCCGCCAAACGGAATATCGACGACTGCGGTTTTAACAGCCATCAGTGCGGCAAGTGCCTTCACTTCTTCCTCATTCGCCTCCGGATGAAACCGGATGCCGCCTTTGTAGGGACCACGCGCATTGTTGTACTGCACACGGAATGCAGGAAGCTCAACGGTTGATCCGTCATCGCGCGTCACACTGATTTTTTTCTTGTGAATGTGCTGCGGCGTCTGGAAGAGCTTCTGCTCAGCATCCGTCAGCTGCAAAGCATCCATCGCGGATGTAAGCAGCACGGTGAAGCGTTCGTAGGGGGTGGATGCTGGCATAACAAAGAAAAGAAGGGAAATCATCTGTCACTATACCCCTTCTGCACAGAAAAGAAGCGTTTTCCCCAAGAAATTGAGGAGAGAATTATTCGGTTTTTTTGAGTACCTTTACCCACAAACCATGTGTCGGTTCACCAATCACGCCGCTATCGGTGACCACATCTGTCGGCAGTTCGACCTGCAGACTATGCATAGACCCCGGCTCAGCGGTACCGGAAAAATCAGCGTAGATTTCGATGGATCTGCTGTAGCAGAGTCCGGGCGCATTCTTCGGATCAAACCAGAGCGTCACGGTGTAGTTTTCTGCGTTGATTGCTCTCTTGGTCGTAAGCTTTTTGCCCAGCACTTTTGCGTACACTCTGCGGATATTCGCAGGCGATGTCCCCTCATACAAAAGCGTCATGTTGCGAATGAGCGTGAAATCATGACACCCCTCACGGAGCGGATACGACAGCATCAATACTCCACGCGCACCGGGCCTCACTCTCTTATCCGGCACAGGCGCATCTGCCGCACTCACACTTCCGGTTCCGATCAAGACACTCAGAAAAAATGATGTGAGACAGAGTGCAAAACGCATGCTGGAAGATGGCATGACAATTATTCTACTCCTGAGATATCACTGATGTACACTTCGCTCATGCGCCTCTCACTCCTTCTCATCTTCCCGATTGTCATCCTCTCTGCCTGCACCACGCAATCGCCTGATACTGGTGATGCATCACAGTCACACGCATCCTCGTCGATGCGCGCAGCCTCATCATCCAGCACTGCAGACGAACAACCGACAGAGCCGCCACCTTTGGACCAAACCAGTCACAGCGGGTCCTACACAAATGCTGCATACGGCTTCTCTCTCATGTACCCGACACATTTTGAACCTCTCCAGAAACCATATTGGCGCGTCTATCGGTACCACAACAGCCGCGTGGAGAATAATATTCTCAAAAATGATGAAGCAGACGCCCTGTTTGCACTGAGCGCTCGTGACCGGGAACTTCCGGGCGATCTGAAAACCACTGTCGCCGTGTATCCGCTGAAAGGATATAGCTACGTGAATATTTATGATGATGAATATCTGTATAACGCAGACACAGGAACGTGGTCGAGAGTCATGGCACAGAACTCATTTGAACCAAAAAGTCGCAGCTATAATGGCATAACAATGTACGAATTTACCTTCGGTGATGCGGGGTATTTCGAACGCACATTCGCAATACTGCAGCCGGAAAAAAACATCGTCGTTGAAATCAGTATCGGCGGCTGTCTGGGGTGCATCCCCGGCTCTGACGGTTTCGAAGGTCTCCCCCAGGAACAATACGATTCCATGCAAAAACATGCGGATACCGATACGGAGACCATTCTCCGGAGTTTCCGGTGGATGGATTGATGCAGGATGGGAATATCAGTAGTGTATGATCCTTCCCATGCCATGGTGGCGGAACGGTATACGCGCACGACTCAAAATCGTGTTCCCTTACGGGATTGAGGGTTCAAGTCCCTCCCATGGCACCACAGAATATTACGCCTTAAAAACGGACGACCGCGTCCCGACAATCAATCCAAGAAGTGCGCCAAGTGGCATCAAAAGAATCATCACCAGAAGAAGAAAGAACAGTGAATCGGAAATGCCTTTTTCGAGAATGGCGTAAGAGGGGTTATGGGGGTCCACATACGCTTTCTTTTGCGAGCCTGTGGGATACTTTGTTCGCAAGAAAATCCATGCTTCATCCTCCGATAGTGCGGAATAGTAGCCGGGAGAAACATTCAGACGACTTGAAACGTATTGCTTGGTATCCAACATGTATCGGAATTGAACATGCCCCTCGTAATCAAACATATTTCCGCGCTTGCGGTAATGTCTCACAGCATGATCAGTGACAACGACATCAACTGCCGGCCACGAATAAGACCGGACCATTTTGCTGACGACGGGAAATGCAAAAAACGAGAGCGCTCCTGTCAGGAGGAACAGAGCTATGCAGGTCCACACATAGTGTGTACGAGATGGTCGGATGGAAGGATTTGCCATAAATACAGCTGTTTCGAGTATCTTCTGCTCATTACGCACTGACTGCAACCATGTATACTACACACTCAATGAACCAGTACAAAACCTTCATCTTCGACTCCTACGCCTTCGATAAGGCAAAGCGGACCATTTCACTCGTCTATAAGCTGGATGATGCGGTCACCTTTACCGAAACCATCACTCTCCCCGCTGATCTGCACATACAGGATCATCCGGACCTGGATAGCGCACTGTTTGCGCTGCATCTGATGGGCGGCATCAGTTACTACAAAACCTGCCTCCCAAAAGCGATAGACATCCGGAGTGGAAGCTTAAGCGAGAAGCAGACAAGTTTCTGGAACGATGTGTACGAAAACGGCCTCGGAGAATTTTTCTACAGGAACGACATCGATTTCCGCGGACTGATTCATTTTCCATCAACAGGCAACAAGCCAACCATCAACAAATCTGAATCAAAAAAAGATGGTAACAAGCGTGTATTAATCCCTATCGGCGGCGGCAAAGATTCCCTGGTCACAACCGAACTCCTGAAAAAAGGCGGCTCCGACTGCACGCTACTGCGGATCGGTCAGCATCAACTGATCGACACGATGGCAAACGAGGCGCAGCTTCCGCTTCTGAATGTAAAACGCGCACTGGCGCCGGAGCTGTTCACGCTCAATGCAGACGGAGCGCTGAACGGGCATGTGCCAATTACCGGCTACATTCACTTCCTCTCTGTCATCATCGGGCTTTTGGGCGGGTACGGATATGTGGCCTTCAGCAACGAGGAAAGTGCGGAAGAAGGAAATGTCGAATTCCACGGGAAACAGATCAACCACCAGTGGAGCAAGAGCCTCGCGTTTGAGCAGATGTTCCAGGCATACGTTGCGGATTGTGTAACGAAGGATGTGACCTGCTTCAGCATGCTGCGCACACTCTCTGAACTGAAAATCGCCGAGCTTTTCTGTGAACACCGGCAGTACCTCCCGCTCGCCACCAGCTGCAACCGCAACTGGCAGATCCTCAGCAAAGACCCGAACCGTCCGCGCTGGTGCGGAGACTGTCCGAAGTGCGCCTTTGCGTTTGCGCTCTTTGCCGCATTCCTCCCGAAGAACGATCTCGAGGGAGTGTTTAACGGCAATCTTTTTGAGGATGAATCCCTCCTCCCACTCTACCGTGAGCTGCTTGGCGTGACCGGTCACAAGCCGTTTGAATGTGTAGGAACACCGGAAGAAACAGCGGCGGCATTCGTGATGGCGCATAATCGCGGAGAGTTGGAAGACACGGCAGCCATGAAGATGTTCCTGGATGACGTGATGCCGGAAATCATCGAGCCGGACGAAATCATCGGCGAAGCGATGCTTCAGCGTCCGAAGCATGCGATTCCTGACCAGTTCCTCCCGCTTCTGAAAAACCTATGAAGATCCAGGATCTCGCCGGCAAGAAAATCTGCATCCTCGGCTTCGGGAAAGAAGGACAGGCCATGCTTGCAGCCATCCAGACACATGTGAAGAAATGCAAAATCACCGTCGCGGATGAAAACCCCGATGTACTGAAGGAGCTCGCAGAGACAACGCCGTACTACCTGCAAAGCGGCGAAGAATGGCTGAAAGATCTAGAAAAGTTTGATGTCATCATCAAATCCCCAGGCATCCCCCCTTCCAGTCTCCCCATAACCCATAACTCATTACCCATAACCTCATCGACCCAGATCTTCTTCGACACCATCGAAGGCTCTGGCGCAACGGTGATCGGTGTGACCGGCAGCAAAGGAAAAAGCACGACATCCAGCCTTCTCTACGCACTCCTTAAAACCGGCAAGAAGGAAGTGCATCTGATCGGAAACATCGGCGAACCTGCCATCAGCCATATTGATGACGCGAAGAACAGGACACTGTTTGTCATGGAAATGAGCAGCTACCAATTGATGGACCTCAAGACCTCACCACAGATTGCCGTCATCACGAGCTTCTTCCCGGAACACCTGAATTATCATGGATCGATTGAGGCTTATATGGATGCCAAAAAACACATCACGCGTTTTCAGACAGAGAGTGACCTCGTATTTTTCTGTGCAACATCCGATGGAGCGACCGAGATCGCGAACGAAAGCCGTGGAACCAAAATCCCCTTTTCCATGAAAGATGCTCCCGTCAGCATCCCGGACACGCAGCTGATTGGAGATCATAATCTCAGTAACATTGCCGGAGCATTCATGGTTGCAACCAAGCTTGGCATTGAGGAAAAAGCGGCGATCGAGGTGATCAAAACTTTTAAAGGTCTCCCGCACCGTCTCCAGTCACTCGGCATTCACCATGGACAGGAATGGATTGATGACGCGATTTCCACCACACCGGAATCAACCATCGCCGCGCTCGACGCGCTCGACAGCAGAGTGGAAATTCTCATTCTCGGCGGACAGGACAGAGGGAACGATTTCGGCGCACTCGGGGAGCGCATCAAAGCGTCATCCGTCAGCACAGTGATTCTTTTCCCCGGCAGCGGCCCGCGCATCAGACAGGCGATCATAGATGCGGGTGCAGCCGTGGAATTCTTCGATGCTGCGTCCATGGAAGACGCTGTGACCATCGCCAAGAAAGTGACAGGCGGCAGAACACCGCTCGGACACCCGATTGTCCTGCTTTCGACCGCATCGCCAAGCTACGGCATGTTCAAAAACTTCGAGGAGAAAGGCAACATCTTTGCCCACTACGTGCAGATGGCATAAAGAACGATTTTATGCTAAAATAAACAGATGTCGCGCATTCAATATCCAAAACTCCTCCTGCTCGTCTGCTCGTTTGTTCTCGCATTTTTGCTGTTTGAGATGGGGATTTTCGATGCCCTCCCCGTCCTCCTTCGGGGCCAGGGGTATCTGACAATGTTCTTCGGCGGACTGCTCTTCAGTTTCGGATTCACCACCCCGTTTGCCATCGCGATTTTTATTGAGATGGCAGATACCGTCGATCCGTTTTTGGGAGCAATTGTTGCAGGAATCGGCGCCATGCTCTCCGATCTGATCATCTTCCAGTTCATCCGCTTCTCATTTCTGGATGAACTGCACAGACTCGGTCATACACGTTTCATCAGCTGGCTCTGGACCCACGCGCACAAAGAAAGTATCCCCGAGCAGATCCGACACTACATCAAATGGTCGATCGCCGGCATCATCATCGCGTCACCGCTCCCGGATGAATTGGGTGTCACACTGTTAAGCAGCAGCGCCGACGTCAAAGGAAAACCCTTCGCCGCATTCTGCTTCCTTCTCGACGCCATTGGCGTAATGATAGTCCTCCTGACGACACAATCACTGAGCTGATCCATCCCCGACCTTTACTTTTGCAGGACGCAATACTTTGCCGTTCAATTCATAGCCTTCTTCGAGCACCTCAATAACGGTATCCGCAGCGCCCGGACCAACCATGAGTGGATCGTGCTTGTTGGCATCCACCGGCTGATGGAGCGACTGCATACGCTTGAGACCGACATCGGCCATCTGCTTCATGAGATCCGCTTCGATGGCACTCACACCCTTCACCCATTCGTGATCTTTGAGGTCCTCCGGAATGTGCTGGAACGCACGCTGGAAGTTATCGAGTGTCGGGAGAATTCTGCGGACCAATGATTCCGATGCAAACTTCCGGAGATCATCCGCCTCGCGCTCGACGCGCGCTTTTGCATTCTGCAGATCTGCCTGCGCGCGACCGGCAAGATCGCGATAACGATTGAGCTCCGCTTTCAGAGACGCGATTTCAGCCATCAGGTCAGCAGTCGTCGGAAGAACGATATCGTCATCCTGAGGGGTAGCGCCGGCCTGGGAATCATCAGTATGAGTCATTGGACGATGCAGGGAACAGTAGGATCAGCAATGCAGTTTTCGGTGGGAGGCGTGCCGCGTCCGGGGCAGGTTTTACTGTACATACAGGCATCATTGGTTAGTAGTGCCCATTCTTTTTTCATCGTATTTGTATGCGGCGTTACTCCTTCTTCACCGACTTCAAAATAGGGACCGTAGGAGAGCAGAATTTTATCACCATCTTTAAAATCATAATTCCAGAGAGCGATAATATCCGGCTTCCCTTGGAACGGAGGTTCATCAGGGCCTCCGCATGAGGAATTTCCATCAATCGTTGCCTTGCATCCAACCACAGCATTATTCACCAATGCCAACCATCCTTTTTGCGACTCTGTTTCATCGCAATAGGTATCACCATCAGGAGTAGTCACACAGGAAACCGACAGGTCATCATCGGTATATTTTTCATCAAGCGTAAAACCAATCGATTCCAAAAAATCTCCGAATGTCAGACCTGGCTTATGCCGGTGAATGACATGCCCGTTCATATCATGCAGATGCAGATACTCACGTCCGGCCACCACTGCACCCGATCCCCCCTCTTCTTCTCCTTCATGGGCAGATACAGCAGGAATCAAGCGAAAGGATGATGGTACTGACGCAACCGGCACATGAGACATGAACTCCTCTTTCGCAAAATCAAACTGCTCTCCATTGATCCACACTGCAAAGTCCGCATGCGTGTGATTCGGATCCGGGTTCTGCGCTGTACGGTTGTATCCGTACATACCTGCGCCGGCAAAAGCGATTATTGCGATGAGTGGAATAAGAGCTCGTTTCATGGGCGGAGTATAGCATGAGCTCCGGAGAATGAAGAGACTTTACAAGATACAAAGAGACCGGTTTTTGGCTTCAGAAACAACGGGAAATGCATGACCTCCGCGGAGGCCTCCGCTAGTGTGAGAGCCACTATGCAGCGACCCAACAGCGCAAAGTGGCTTCTGATCATCTCACTGGTGTTTGTGTTCGGCTATTTCGGCATCGATAAATTCATCAATCCCCTCACCTGGCTCGGATGGCTTCCTGCATGGATGGACGGCCTTGGCGGACTGCCGAAAGACAGCTGGCTGAAACTGGTGGCTATCCTCGAAATCCTCTTTGCAATCCTGCTGCTCATTCCGGTCAAAACAGTCCAGAAAATCGGCGTGATTCTCATCACCCTCCACATGCTCGGCATCCTCACCCAGGTCGGCTGGAATGACATCGCCGTGCGCGATATCGGGATTATGATGTCAGGAATCGCCCTTTTGGCCCTGCTCTAAGGAGCGCTTGCCCGAATCATCGTTTTTCCGTACCATTTGCGGGCTCTTTTAAGCAACGTGTATCGCACCTCACCCATGTCACGGTAGCTCAGTCGGTAGAGCACAGGACTCATAAGCCTGGGGTCGCCAGTTCAATCCTGGCCCGTGACACCATCAAAAACGCTCAGTCGCATTGCTAGAGGCAATCAGAAAACAACACCTGCCGCGCAGTGGCACAGGACTCATAAGCCTGGGGTCGCCAGTTTAATCCTGGCCCGTGACACCATCGAAAAAAGCTCGACTTTAAATAGGGCAACCGCCCTACCGTTTTTCATCATTTTTTTACCGTTTTTCATCATTTTTTTCAAGAGTCTTAGAGAGTTGTTTGGAATAATGTCCTGCGCAGAATTTGTGCTGTCTGTTATTTTACAACACTCACTCGTAAGGAGATTGCCATGCAGGAAATGGTCGGGTTCTGGATTGGTTTTGTCGGGTGGATACTGCTTGCCTGCAACGTCTTCATGGGAGACAAGCTGATCCAATGGGTTGAAAAGCGTCTGTACGTACCGTGGTACATAACTATCTGCACACCGGTCGCAGGGATTATGATGGCGCTGATCGGATGGGGAGTGTGGGCTATCGGAAGCCACGGCCATTACCCCGGATACCCGCTCAATGCAATCTACGAGCGGTTACAGTAAGGAGGGAGAAACAAACAGACAACGACGAGAGGCATCTGTGCTTCTCGTTTTTTATGTACCACAACTGGAATCCGCCTATACTACGCATGCGCTCACAGTGTTCCGCGCTTTCTCCATAACTATGCACACTGCGAATAGTCGTACATCAGCAAACACCATCCTGATACTTCTTGCTCTGGGAACAGCACTCGCATTCTCTCTGGGCTTCATCCGCAGCCTGTCCTGCTATTATAACTCACACGACATTGGCACGAATGCAGCAGCAAACGGCGTCTACTTAGTAGGGTTTCTATGGCCCGTTATCTTTCTCGTGCTCAGCAGCTTCACCATAATGGGAGTCCTACTCTGCAAAAAATATTGCCCACCCGTTCGGAATTCACTTTTGCTACAAATAGGAACGATGCTGATTATTGAACTCTGCGCTCTATTTTTCCTCACTCATTACGCAGTAAAAAACCTACAGGATTATCCGAATTCGACAGGGAGAACAAACTCCGTATCGGAATTTCTACAGACTGCAGTGCACTGCGAAACATTCTAAATAGTTATACTTCAGCATTTAGACATGATCATCCCCTTTTTCGTGGAGGAACTGTGACTCCGTAAAGAAGTGACGCGCAGCCATGAGTGCCACAAAAGCAAGAACACCGAGCGTGACATCAAGCGATGCAAGATCGGGCTTCAACATTTTACGTGCAATAACGAACGCGAGCAGTTCGAGCACGGCGGAAATACTGTGACTCACAAGCATACGCACCAGCTCCAGACCGATGATAACCGCAAGCACACGGTAGATCAGTTCGAAAAATGTTTCTGTCTGGCTCCAGTCCAGCTCCATCAGAACAGATGCACTGTGGAATGCGTAAAACAAGACACCAATCACCACAACGCCGGCAACGATTTTCTCGAGAAACGTAATACAGGTTCTCCAAATCCGATCAATCCGCTTGTGCAGAGTGTGCATGCAGAAAGCATAGCAGAACGCTACAATAGACGCATGGAAAAAAAGACTCTTCTCTGTCTCCACGGCTGGGGCGGCTCCAAAGACTCATTTACCGAACTCCGTGATGCCCTGAAGGGAACAGACATCGAAATTCTCACACCGGATCTCCCGGGCTTTGGCGATGAGCCGGAACCCGTACGCCCGTGGACAACAGATGATTACGCAGACTGGGTAGTAAACTGGCTTGCAAAGGAACAAGAAGCGAGAAGCAACAGGCAAGAAGAGATTTTTTTAATTGGACACTCACACGGCGGTCGTATTGCGATCAAGCTGGCAGCGGGTCACATGCTGCCGATCGGCCATCTGTTTCTGTGTGCATCTGCAGGAATCCGGCACCCACGGCACTTCAAGCGCATGATCGGACTGACACTCGCAAAGACCGGAAAATTCTTTCTCTCGATTCCTGGCATGCGGCATCTGCAACCGGTCGGGAAAGCATTTCTGTACAGACTCGTCCGTGTCCACGACTACGAAAAGGCATCACCCGTCATGCGCGACACGCTCATCAATGTCACCGAAGAGGATCTGCGCCCCCTCCTCCAGACTATCGATGTTCCGACGGATATCTTTTGGGGCACCGAAGACCAGATGACGCCGATTGCCGATGGATACCTGATAGCAAAAAAAATTCCGGGCAGTGCACTGCATACGTATCCGGGCGTAAGGCATCGGGTGCATCGGGATCGGGCGGAGGAGATTGCGAGACTGGTGAAGAAGGCCGTGTCATCCTGAGGCCGCTCGAAGGATGTTTCTTGAGATATCATGGTTCGAGTGTCCTCACCATGACACGATGCACATAATAAAACGAGGGCCGGAGCCCCCGTTTTCCTGAACAATCGATTGATCAGTGATTACATGCGTGGCAACAGCAGGAACATGTACACGAAGTACATGGAAGCCAGGACGAAGCCTGCGACGGCATGCGTGAAGTTGTGACTCTTCGGCATTTCCATAAGGAAGGATTTGGTATGGATGTAAAACTATATTATAATAACACATTTTTCTATATTTTGCAAATTAGACATACGCTACAATGTCTTCTCACAGACCGGTTGTATGCTCCTCCTTTTCGGAATTCTGACCATTATCGGGTGTCTATCGCCTCTTCTGACATTCCTGGCTCTTTTCCAGCAGAAGGAATGGCGCCTGGACCGTTTGGGAGAGCACCTGCGCCGGGAAGGCGTTATCCGACAGCTCTGGGGGTGGGTGCGACCGGGCATGGCTGTTCTGTTTGTCCTGACTGACATCTTTTTTGTCTTCATGGTCCGCAATGCGACAAATAGTAACGAGGCCGCTCAGTTGGCACTCCTGCTTCTCGTTGCACATGGAGGCTGGCTTCTGTTCTTTGCAGGAATGACCGCAGTACAGCTCCTCCTCCACAAGCAGCGCTCCCCCGTCTGGACCAGCAAAGCAAAACTGATGGCCGTCATTGCAGGGATGCTCGACATTGCTGCCACCAGCATCTGGCTGTTTTCCATCTATTCTCCGGCCGTCATTCTGCTGGCGCAGCCACTCATTGTCCTCATCGCCTGGGCTGCCCTGCTGCCGCTCGACAGGTATCTGAAGGCGCAATGGTTCGCACGCGCACGCGCTGTCCGCGACACCTGGAAAGATTCCATTGTGATCGGTATTGCAGGAAGCGTCGGAAAGACAACCACTAAAGAGCTCATCAAACATTTACTAAGTGATCTACATCCGATTACTACACCTGCACACGTGAACACAGAAATGGGCGTCGCTCAATGGATGGTCACTGAAAGCCGAAAGATGAAAGCCGAACGCTCACCTGTCATTGTAGAGATGGGCGCCTATAAAAAAGGAGAAATCGCTCTGATGTGTACATTCGTAAAACCGACGATTGGTGTGATGACCGCACTCGGCTCAGATCATCTGGCCCTCTTCGGATCGGAAGACGCAATCACAGAGGCAAACGCCGAACTGCTTCATGCTCTCCCGAAAAGCGGGCACGCATTTCTCTACGCCGATAACAACGCCGTGCGATCTCTGGTTTCGACTCTCGATTGTCACGTGACGCTTGCCGGGCTTCATAAAGATGCAGATATCCGCGTGGAAAAAGTCACAGAGACCGATAAGGGCCTGACTGCCCATCTGGAAGATACGACCTGTACCGTTGCCCTGCATGGCATGCACAACGTCGGCAATATTCTTCTTGCGGTTGGTATCGCCAAAAAACTCGGCATCAGCGATGAGCGGATCAGAGAGCTTTTGGAATCCTTCCAGCCTCTCGCCCACACCTTCAATGTCCGTACCGAACACGGCGTCCGCATTGTCGATGACACCTATAACAGCAGTCTCCTCAGTATCCGCGCCGCACTCGATTGGGCGAAATCCCAGAATGAACGCCCGCGTATTCTGCTGATGAGCGGATTACTGGAAACTGGAAACCAGGAAGAGGCATTTTTAAAGGAGCTCGGAGCCGCCGCCAAAGGCAGTATCGAACGCGTGATTTTCACAGCGGATACCGGCCGCACCGCCTTTGAAGAAACCTACGGCAAACCGGTCGAGATCCTCTCCAGTCACAGCACTCCCGCTCCAGCCGGCAGCCTCCTCCTCTGCCTCGGCCGCATGCCCCTCTCTGCAATCCAAAAACTTCTCTCCAAGTCCCCCATAACCCATAACCCATAACCAAAAGTGCAGCCCATCCACCACACCTTCGCCCCGCTTGCAGACAGCGCCCAACGTCGTCTCGCTTTGTCGCGAACGCTGATGCCGTGGCAGTATCGTGATCCCGGTGATGTGCAGGCACTCGAACAGGCACTCGGCAAACGCTTCAACGGCGACGCTATCACCTTCAACTCCGGCCGCGAGTCATTGCTCGCTCTGCTAAAAGCCATGAAGCTCCAACCCGATGAAGAAGTGATTGTGCAGGGCTACACGTGTGTGGTCGTTCCGAACGCCATCCACGCAGCAGGCATGAAAACGGTCTACGTAGACATTGAGAAAGACACACTGAACCTTGATCCCGACGCTGTCGAAGCAGCTATCACCCCGAAAACGCGCGTCGTCATGTGCCAGCACACGTTTGGTATTCCCGCCGATGCAAAGCGCCTCCGTGAAATCTGCGACCGGCATTCGCTGTTTTTGATTGAAGACTGTGCCCACATTCTTCCGGATGCAAAGGGGCCAACAGAAATCGGACATCTTGGCGATGCGATGCTGCTGAGCTTTGGCCGTGATAAAGCAATCTCAGGCGTGAGTGGCGGCGGACTGATAGTCAGGGATACGCATATCGCCAATCAATTGCGTGCGATGCAGCAGGATGCACGACCGATTGGTCTCTTCCAGATTTTTGCCTACCTCCAGTACCCCCTGCTCTACAGTCTCGCAAAGCCTGTGTACGACCGCGGCCTTGGGAAAGCGATCCTGGTGCTGGCATCGAAACTCAAACTGCTTATTCCCATTCTCACACGGTTAGAAAAGAAAGGAGAGATGGGACAGACCCTGCACCGTATGCCCGGAGCCTGCGCTGCACTTGCGCTGCAGCAGCTGAACACACTGGAGGCGATTAACGATCATCGGCGTATGCTCACAGATTTCTACCTGACACACGGATTTGAAGCGGGCTGGCCGACTGTGGACGCTCTGTCCGGCAGTTTTCCGCTGCAGAAATTCCCGCTCTTTACCGTGGGCGCAGAAAAGATCCGGCGTGCACTGAAGAAACACAACATTCACCTGTATGATGGCTGGACGGGATGTGTCGTCTGCCCGGATACCGTCAGCAATGCAGACGCAGGATATGAGGATGGACAGGACCCGCAGGCCGAGTCTGCGTGCCAGCAGATTCTCTCCCTCCCGACGCATCCGACCATGACACTCGCTCAAGCCAAAACACTCGTTTCCCATCTCGATCCCCTTCTCCGTTCATGAACACCCCCGAAAACCGCCACGACCCGCTCAGCAAACGTCTTGGCATCAAGCCAGGGCACACCGTTGTCCTGCACAATGTTCCCACCACGGTTTTTGGAACGCTGGGATCGGAGGCGCGGCAGGCACTTTTGCAGCAGACACCGGGCAAAGGCGCGGACATGCTGATTACCTTTCAGACAGATGCAAAAGAGCTCGATGAGACATTCGACTCCCTTAAAGGACAGATCGCCACGCACGGCGCCCTCTGGATCGCGTGGCCGAAAATCATCATGGGCATCAAGACAGATCTGAAGTCGGCGGTTGTGCGCAACATCGCAAAGAAGCACGGACTCTCGGAAGTGAATAACACCGAGATCGAATACTCCTATGCAGCATTGAAATTCGTTTATAAAGTACAGGACAGATGATCACCCAGATTGCAGACAACCGGCAGGAGTGGGATGACTTTCTGAAAAGCCAGCGCTTCTCGCCGTTCCTCCAGAGCTGGACTATGGGAGAGGTCTACCGCGATATCGGACAAGAACCGGTCAGACTGGAAGTGCGCGATGATGGAAAGATTGTCGGTATCTGTCAGGCGATTTTGGTACCCGCACGCAGAGGACGGCATTTGATGGTGCAGTATGGACCAGTGGTCGGTTATGGGTTATCGGTTATGGGTCATGGGGTTTTTGAAATGTTGGTTGATGGATTGAAAGAAGAAGCCCGGAAGCATCGCTGTAGTTTTGTACGCATGAGCCCCTTTGCCTCCGATACTCATCAAGAGCAACTCAAAGGAATCTCATCACCTCTGCATCTTTTAGCGGAGCACATCTGGTATCTCCCCCTCACAACCGACGATCAGTGGCCCCCCGTAACCCATCACTCATTACCCATAACCAAAAGATCAGAAGAAGAGATCCTCATGGCAATGCGAAAGACGACTAGAAACCTCATTCGGAGAGCCGAGAAAGACGGCGTCACCGTTGAGCTGTCGACTGATCCGGTTCGCGATGTGGAAGAGTTCATCAAGCTCCATGATGAAACCCGCAAGCGCCATCACTTCACGCCCTACACCAACAGCTTTTTCCGCGCGCAGGTGAAGCGATTCGCGGAAGCCGGAAACGTTCTCGTTTATATCGCAAAACACGAAGGACAGATTCTCGCGACCTCCATCCACATGCAGTTTGGCGGTGAGACCAGCTATCATCATGGCGCCAGTGTGATGACCAAAGTCCCCGCAAGCTACCTGCTCCAGTGGCGCGCGATTCAGGATGCCATCAAGCGCGGCGACAGCGTCTATAACTTCTGGGGCATTGCACCCATGAGCGAGAAAAAGTCTGAAGACGGACAGGAATCCAAGGCAGAAATCCTGAATCCGAAACATCCTTTTGCAGGAGTGACACTCTTCAAGACCGGCTTTGGCGGAAAGCTGCTCAACCTCGAACACTGCTTCGATCTCCCGCTCTCATCGAAATACTATCTGACGAGAACATTTGAATACATCCGCAAGTGGAAGCGCGGGTTTTAAGATGAAAACATTCCAAATCCCCAGCCGTGACCTTATACTTTTCCCATGCCTAAAAAAATCACCCCGGATACCGAACCTGTTGTCATCGACCACAACAGTAACACCCCGCCCATGACGCACGATCTCAGTGTGGAACAGAAGCTGGATATTATCGTCACCTACCTCCATCGTATGGACCGCCGCGATCACTGGCGGACCATCGGCGGATTTTTCCGCGGAGTACTGACACTGGTTCCCATCTTTATTTTTGTCGCAAGCGCCTGGTACTTCTACGCGCACGGGACCGAGTTCATGCAGCAGCTCACGGATATGTCTGTCAAAAGTATGACGAGTCAGGAAAGCCTGATGGACCGATTGAACGGGTACATGCAGCCGAAGAAATAAAAAAAAGCATATGGGACAGAGAAGCGTCGCGTTTGGCGCTTCTCTGTATTGTATGGCTGTGAAAGTGTTTATTTCGTCGTTGCCAGTGTCACCACCTCCTCCGCTGTCATGTTCGGGAAGATATCAATGCCCGGGATATTCAGGAGCTGATCGCGGGTGAAGACCTTGTCAGATCCCGTGCCAAGGCCCATCAGATACCCGGCCTGACTCGCGAGTTCCATCACGCGATCGTTGCTGCCGCCCTGCGGATAGGCAACAGCCACCACATCTTTGTTGGTGAGATCTTCAATAATCTTGCGGCTCTGCTTGAGCTCGAGTTCCACCTGTGCGTTTGTAAGCGCGCGGAGATCGTCACCGGTGTGCGTGTTCGGCTGCACATCAAAGCCGTTGGCCATGAGGTTCAAGAGTGTTTTCTGCGTGATGCCACTGAGTCCGATGTAACGGGTCTGAATGAAGAACGTTGCGTCGATGTTCGCAGCAATGAGTGCATCGGACAGAGCGCGGACGTTGTCCGGGGTGATGCCTGTGACAGCAACAATCACGTTCTTGTCATCCAGGCGGATATCGCGGCGCTGCTGTTCCACGAGCTGATCGTGGAATTTTGCAAACGTCGTGAAGGTCTTTCCAGCAGCCTTCAGTGCTGCAACATGGTCTGTGAGTGACTTCAGGATTTCCGTCTCCTGGCCCTTCGTGAGCTGATAGTGGAGAACAGGCAGCGTGTACTGGTTCTGGCGGACAATGAAGTTCGGGGTGAAGGGTGACAGATACGACATCGCGACATAGCCCACTTTCCCGTCGTAGGTCACATTGGCCCATGCGCCATTAATGCTGTTTGGCTTCACAATGGTCTGACCCGGAATCTCGCCAAGCTTCTCGCTCGACTGATTCGCCTCCTTGCGCATGTTCACAAATCCGTAGCTCACAAAGTACTGACCCTCAAACGCCTTCTTCTCCTCTGCCAGCTTTTCATCGCTCGTCATTTTTGCAATGTAGCGAATGGACACAAATCCCGTCTGACCTGCAGCCGTCTTCACCTCCGCCCACCCCGCATTTGGAAAGGAGAGGACCTCCACAGAGTCGCCGTACACCAGACGTGCAACGTTTGCTGCAGTCGTGGATGTTTTGTCACGGACATTCAGGAATTCATTTGTCACGCGATACACGTTCTTGCCGACCGTTCCCTGTCCGGCACGGATGGAGTTATACGTAGAGACCATGGAAAGATCCAGCACAGCCGTGTCGGTTGCCCCTGATCCTGAATCGACCCCTTCCAGATACGGCGATGCGCCGGTTCCGGTCAAGGCTCCGCTTGCCGCCTGCTGCGCCAGATCGTGCGCTTCATCAATATTTTCCTGGGTAAAAACAAAATCCTGATCTTCCCCTACATCCTCAGGACCGTTGCATCCGGCAAAGAGAATGCCGAAGGATGCGACGAGCAGAAACGCGATGAACGGAGCGGGAGTCCGGGAACGGGAACGGGAAGAGGAATACGAGCGGGCCATAAGAGTGGAAGGAATAAGGGGGAAATTACATGCGGTCTGGGACGCGCAATGTGAGAAGTTCGGCGCCGGTTTTCAGGACAGTCGCCGTTAGGGATGTAAGTGACAAACGAAGATCGCGCTGAGGTGTCTCAGCCTGAAGAATGTTTTCCGTGTTATAGAAGGAATTGAAATCCTGACACAGCTGGTACAGGAAATTCGCAAGTTTGTGTGGCAAATGTTCGCTCCGCGCTTCAACCAGAACCTGCGGGAACTGGAGCAATGTTCCAATCAGAATTCTCTCCGGCATAGACAGCTCTTTCACCCCAATTTCCAATTTCCAATTTCCAATTTCCTTCTCGGCCTTACGGAGAACAGACTTCGCACGCGCATGCGTGTACTGCAGATACGGCGCGCTGTTTCCTTCAAAGCTCAGCATCTTGTCCCAGTCGAACACCATATCCATTTTGCGGTTCTGACTGAGGATGCCGTAGACGAGTGCCCCGACGCCCATCATGTTCGCCAGCTCTTCTGCATTATCAGTCTGGATGGTTTCGCCACGCTCTTCTGTAATAGCCCTTGCGCGGGCAACCGCCTCTTCAATCACATGTTCCAGTTTGAGCACTGTTCCCTTGCGTGTACTCATGGAAGAATCAGAAAAACGCATGCGTCCGAAGAGCACATTTTCAAAGGTCGGAATATCCCATTCAAGCTGCTGACACGTTGCAACCAGCTGCTGAAAATGCATCTTCTGGGCAATGTCTGTCAGGATGTAGATGGCCTGCGGATGATATGTCTCCATGCGGTATTTCATCTGTGCAATATCGCGCGTGGAATAGAGTGTCGCTCCATCACTTTTCTGGACAAGATACGGCGGCAGTTTTGACTCTTCGGGAAACTGCACAATCCACGACCCACCTTCCCCTTCCACGAATACCTTCTTTTTTTTGCCGGCCTCCAAAAGAGGTTCCATTTTGTCTTCGTAAAAACTCTCACCCTTATCAATATCAAACGAAACATGGAGCTTGGTGTAGAGATCCGCCAGAGACTCTTTGGTGACGCTTACGACATCCATCCAGAATGCACGAAGCGCAGCATCCCCACTCTCCAGTTTTCGGAAGGCCTCACGCCCCTGATCCTCCAGTGTTTCATCGTTCTCCACTTCTTTATGAAAGCGTACATACAAATCCAGAAGTTCATCGAGCGTACAGTCTTTCACCGGTTTCCCCCCTCCCCATTTTTCATACGCCACAGCGAGTTTCCCGAACTGCGTTCCCCAATCTCCAATATAGTTCCACGCAAGAACAGGATACCCTGTGTGTCTGTAGAGGTTCACGAGCGCCTGTCCGATTGTTGTTCCGATGATGTGATGGATGCCAAGGGGTTTGGCAATATTCGGCTGTGAGTATTCGATGATCACCGGTGCTTCATCGCGTGTCTTTTGGGGAGTGCAGGCGTGCAGAGTTTCTTCCAGTTCTTTCATGAGTGCTGCGGGTGTCAGCCAGATGTTGACGTACCCCGCTCCCGCAACCTCCGCTTTTTCAACAGACGGGCTGTTCGTGAGGGCCTCCACAATCTGCATCGCCACGTCCTGAGGTTTCAGGTTTTTTGCACGTGCAATTCTGAGTGCAACAATCGTCGTAATGTCGCCGTGTGTGGCCTCCTTCGGGGTCTGCCACTCCACCGGAATATCACTGATTCCAAACAGTGATTGCACTGCCTGATTGGCTTCGGTGGCAAGGAAGGAAAACATGGGTCTGAACACAAACGCTATTCAATAAAACGGCTGAACTATATCAGGGAAAAGCGGGGTTTCTATATGAAAACATTATTTGATCTTGCTCACACTTTCTACTCATGGTTTGAACACAATTTACTGCTCTGCGAAAGACTCTCCAGGTCGCGGAAAAAAAGGCCTCCACACAGAGCATTAGCAGTCCCTTCCGGGGTCCGGTAGAATGACTGCCGTGCACACATCCACCCGACATATTTCTCTACTCCTTGCGGCCCTGCTTTTGACCCAGTGCAAAGCAGCAGACAAGCCCCAGATTCCTGATGCTGTTTTCGGTGCGCAGATCGGTGTCATACAGACTGCAGAACTCCTGTCCGGAGTCCGGTTGCGCGCTGCGCCGGGAGCACTGCTTGGACTCTATATTGCCGGGTTCATGGTGAACGAATCAGGAGTGTTTGTGCAGGGGGCAATGTACGGCGTCGACACCGGACTCGACTCCCTTCTCGACAGCGAGGAAAGTCCCGGCGAATCCTTTGAACTTCTCCAGCAACTGGGTGTCGTGCTGCAGGTAAATATTCCGGACATGCTGAACCGCAGCACAGACAGACAGCAGACTCTCGATGCGTATATCGATACGCTCACACAGGTCTACGACCGGAGCAAGACACACCTCACCGCTCTCAAGCAACAACAGACCGCACTCCTGAATACAAGACGTGAAAAGCGTTCCCGTGTGGTCGCCATTCAGCATGACCTCAACCTGGCCCTGCAGAAAAAAGACTACACCACCGCCAGCGTGAAGCAGTCGGAAATCGTAGAAGCCAAATCCGAGCAGGCAACGGCGGATGCAGAAGTGAACCAGAGTCAAAGTACCATCACGCTGTATACGAATCTGAACAAGGTTGCAGACAGGCGCCTTGCGGCTATCAGCGTCAATCGCGAGGCTTTAATTGCGGGAATCACCGTTGTGGATGTGCCAGGAATCCAGGAACTCGGGGTGTTGGATACCAAAACCGGTACCAGATCGGGCAATAACTCCAATATATTCGGGAATTAGGCGAAACCGGCCTGTTGCGGGAAATTGGTCTTTCTGCTATACTAACTAGATACGTTTTCCGCATGCCTGACACAAATACTCCAATCGGCCCAGACACAACTCCCCTGCCTCCAGCAGGAAATGGGGTTCTTCCGCCTGTCAGCCTCAAGCAGGAACCGCCGATGATGCAGGCTATTGATGACCTGCTCGGTCTCCACAAACAGACAATTGATGTGCTCGACAAGAAAAAGGATGACGAGACCTGGACCGCCGACGAGCGCGAAGCCATCAAGCGGTATGAAGAAGGTCTGCAGAAAATGCTGGATCTGATTGCCCCTGCCGGTATGCAGGTCCGCAATAAAGATATTGTCATGAACGACCTGTACGCACGGACGTTCTATACCTACAACTGGCCAAACTATATTTATCCGAACTGGCTCGCGCAGACCATCAACATGACCGCAACCATGGATATCGCCCAGTACATTTACCCGACCTCGAACAAGGCGATCATGAAAATGCTCCGCAAGAAAGTTGCGGAACTCCGCTCCAGCATCCGTATGCTGGAACAGCGCGGTATTGTCCGCGACCCGACACTCGAGGCAGCGCTGCAGGACGCCGAAGAACTGCGTGACCTCCTTGCACGCGGCCAGGAAAAACTCTTCCAGTTCGGTATGTACATCACGCTGTATGCGGAGGATGAAGAGCATCTCAAAAAGCTCCAGACTGACCTTGAATCTATGCTCGGAGGAAAGCTCGTGCTCACAAAGCCGGCCCTCTTCCAGATGGAACACGCGTGGACCAGCACGTTGCCGCTCTGTCTCGATGAAATCGAGATCAACCGCAACATGAACACCTCGCCACTCGCAGCCAGTTTCCCGTTCAGCTCGAGTGACCTGACGGACGACCACGGTATTCTCTACGGTATCAACCGCCACAACGACTCGCTAATTATCTTTGACCGCTTCGATCTCCCGAACGCCAACTCCAATATCTTCGCAACCTCCGGAGCCGGTAAGTCCTTCACCGCGAAGCTGGAACTCCTGCGCTACCTGATGCTCGGAACCGAGGTGCTCGTCATCGACCCGGAAAATGAATACACCAACCTCTGCGAAGCAGTCGACGGTTCGTTCATTCCCCTCTCCATCCAGAGTCCGTTCCGCATCAATCCTTTCGATCTGCCGAAGGCAATCCGCGGTGACGAAGCTGCGCCTGGTGAAGTGCTCCGCTCTGCGGTCATCAATATCCACGGCCTCCTGAAGCTGATGCTCGGCCCCATTACCCCGACCGAAGACGGTGTGCTGGATAAAGCAATTCTTGATACCTACGCCCTGAACGGCATTACGCTCACCACAGATGATCTGACTGCCAATGACCCGCCAACCCTCGGTCAGCTGGTCGATGTGCTGATGACAACCGATGGCGGTGAGAACATGGGAAAGGTGCTCCAGAAATACACAACAGGAAGCTTCGCCGGCCTGTTTGATCAGAAGACAAACGTCGAGCTCAATAAGCAGATGGTCGTCTTCCAGATCCGCGACCTCGAAGAACAGCTCCGCCCGATCGCCATCTACGTGGTCCTGAACTTCCTCTGGAACCGCATCCGCACTGAACTCAAGAAGCGCCTGCTCGTGATTGATGAAGCCTGGAACCTCATGCAGCACGAAGACTCCGCACGCTTCCTCTACGGCATCGTAAAGCGCGCCCGTAAGTACTACCTGGGCGTCACGACCATCACACAGGACGTCGATGACTTCGTGGAGTCTCCGTTCGGAAAACCGATCATCACAAACTCCTCACTACAGCTGCTGATGAAGCAGTCCCCGACCACAGTCGATAGCCTCCAGAAACTCTTCTACCTGACAGATGGTGAGAAGTACGTCCTCCTGAACTCAGACGTCGGACAGGGCATTCTCTTTGCCGGGTACAAGCATGTGGCTACAGAAATTGTCGCAAGCACGGAGGAATCCAAACTGATCACAACGAAGCCAAGCGAGGTGGCAGCTCAGCAGAGAGCAACCGCCCAGAAGAAAATGAGCGATGCAGAGAAAAAGGAATAACGTTACTGCGCAGCCTCAGCTTCCTCCTCAATCACTTTCCAGCGCACTTCCGGTTTCAGCTTTCCGCTCACCGCAAAGCCGGCTGCTTTCTTGTGCCCGCCGCCACTCAGATTCCCGGCCATGGCCGCCACATCGACATCGTCCCGGAGTGTCCGCAGGCTCCCTTTTACTTTGCCGTCACGCTCAGACAGCACCATGGAGAAGCGCATGCCCGGCACCGCATTCACATAGTCGATCGCGCCTGCGAGCTCTGAGTAATCCGCTCCCGTTGCACGGAAATCTCCTTCGGTTACGGCACTGATGGCTCCCCCCTCTTCCGATACACTGATTTTTTCGAGCACACGCCCCCAGAGTTTGAGTGTGCTGAGTTTTGCCGTCCGGAACACCGCCGTCACAATCATCTGCTGGCGCGCCCCTGCACGGAGCAGGCGGCCGACTGTCCTGTACACGCCCGGCGTGGTGTTGCTATGGAGCAGTCCGCCGGTATCGGTATAGACACCGGTCAAAAGCGCAGTCGCCACATCAGGGTTCATGTTCCACAGGAGGAGATCTGCGAGCATGACGACAATTTCACAGGTGGATGCCGCCTCAGGCACGAGGAGGTTGACTGTGCCAAAGCGCGGATTGCCCGGGTGATGATCAATCATCACCGTTGGAATAGTACCGTCAAAAAGCTGCGGATGTGTCACATGCATCTCCGTCATTTTTGCCTCTGCGCAATCCACAATCACTGCGGCATCGCCTGCTTCGAATGTCGGTGGAGGTGCAATACGTTTGGCCGTGTTCAGAAACTGAAAAGTTTCCGGCACCGGATCCACACAATGAAGCGTGACCTGTATGTTAGGAAATTGCTGCTCCAAAAGAAGTGCGATACCCACCACCGATCCGATCGCATCGCCGTCCGGCCCACGATGACAGATGCACGCAATCCGTTTTGCTTTGGAGAGAAGGTCTGCTGCCGCGCGCGCGTCTGCGTGAGTGAGAGACATAAAGGGTCTCACAGTACGACGAATATGACAGACGAACAAACATATGCTGTTGCGGAATATTCTTCTGTTTGTTGTGATTCACAGATGCAAGAAAAAGATGACACGCACGAAACACATCATGCTGTACACTGTGTGCGATGTCTCACTCTGTCATTTTTTGCGGCACACCGGACTTCGCAGTTCCCTCTCTGCAGGCACTGCTGAACGATGCTGCGTTTGATGTCACGCTCGTCATCACCCAACCCGATCGTCCGGTCGGCAGAAAACAGATCCTGACTCCTCCGCCCGTGAAAGAGCTGGCGCTTGAAAAAGGCATTCCGGTGTTCCAGCCGGAGAACATCAACCTCGAATTACAAACCTATCTCGATACAGCAAAGATCGCGCGTCCGGATTTTCTGATTGTCGTTGCCTACGGAAAAATCCTGAAACAACCAATCCTCGATCTCCCGAAAGTAGCCCCCATCAATGTCCACGGTTCCATCCTCCCGCGCTGGAGAGGGGCCTCCCCTGTCGAACATGCCATTTTGAACGGAGACACGGAGACGGGAGTGACGATTCAGATTATGAGCGCAGGCCTCGACGAAGGTCCGGTTCTTTCGATTGGTACAACGCAGATCGATCCGCGTGAAACAAGCACCAGTCTCCGGGAAAAACTCTGCGTCATCGGTGCGAAACTGCTTGTCGATACTTTGAAGAAACCTCTCGATCCACAACCCCAACCCGATACCGGCATCACGATCTGCGGCAAGCTCTCGCGCGAAGACGCCCGAGTGAATCCGGAAACAATGACCGCCGACGAATTGGACCGCTGCGTCCGCGCACTGAATCCATGGCCCAGTGTTCTTGCGACGGTCGATGGACATGAGATTAAAATCCTCGACGCCGCACTTGAACCGACCGCAGAAAGCATGCCTCTGGCCTGCGCCCATCAGACAACGCTGCATCTGCTTACAATCCAGGAAGCAGGCGGAAAACCGGTCAAAGCAGCAGATTGGAAGCGGGGTCTACGGAATTGACACACAGACAATAAAGATTAGTATTCCATGCTCTCTTGCCCGTAAAGGCATGAGTTTGGAGGGCGTAGCTCAGACGGGAGAGCGCTTGCATGGCATGCAAGAGGTCGCGGGTTCGATTCCCGCCGTCTTCCACTTCTGTCCGCAAGGATAGAAATGCACCTATAGCTCAATTGGGAGAGCGGCTGACTCTTAATCAGCAGGTTCCCGGTTCGAGACCGGGTAGGTGCACTCACCCGTTGATCTTCATCGATCAACGGGCTTTTTTTGTCATGGTGAGCGGAGCCGAACCAGACAAAAAAACCGAGGCCAAAACCCCGGTCTTCTTATTTCTGATCTCAGATCACCGATCTCCGATCTCTCTATTGTCCAGCCAACTTCGTCTTCATTTCCTGGAATGCAGCAATGAACTGGTCGAGGTCCTCGGAGTCGAACATGATGGTCGTCTTCTGACCGCCGCGGGACTTCTCGGAGACCTTGAAGAACTTGCCGTTTCCGGACTGCTTCAGGTCGATATAGAACGTGCGCTGGCGGGCGTGGATTGTGACAGAGTGAATATCATCCGCAAACGAACGGTTACCGCCGCCAAAGCCACCACCGTGGTGAGGAGCTGCTGCGGGCATCGGCGCTGCCATGGACTGATCGTCCTGGGGCATGCCACCTGTCAGTTCTGACATAGGATCAAACATACAAAAGGTGAGAAAAAAATAATCCGCCCTCCATCTCTTCTTTCGGCAATGTTCTTGCGTCAGTTGGTGTGAGAGCAGGAACAGACTATCAAAAAACGCTGCAATTGGGAAGAACACAAAACAAGGTCTTATCGTGGAAATGTAATTTGATGGTGCTCAAATTACTGATAAGACCTGTTGGAGCAGGCGGACGAAAAGAGAAAGAGTGAGATCCCCGTTGCCCTGATGTCTGCTCCTCACCTGGAATCAGGCTGCAAATATCGTAGACTCAAAGAGAATATTGTCAATTAAACTGTACACTATTCTGCAGCCGGCTGTTCAAGCGGCGCAAACAGGATCGACGGTTCCCCTACGGAGGTCCAATCGGTGATTACACCCCAGGTCTTCATCTCTTCTGTGAGTGTAAAATTCTTCTCGCGCATTGCGTCTGCATACGGCACACCGAGCTGCTTACTCATGCGGTAGGCGGTGTCTGGCATAAACGGCAGCAGCATGAGTGCCGTCAGGCGCAGTAATTCAGCAAAGGTGGAGAGCACCGTCACACGCTCCGCTCCTTCCAGTTTCCACGGCTGTGCGGTGTTAAAGTCAGCGTTCATTGTATCGATTCCCAGCGTCAGACTCTGGATGGCAGCGTGCACATCGTACCGATCCATCGCGTCTTCAAACGTGCTCCAGACCATCGCAGTTCTCTGGGCATCTTCGCTGCTCATAGGAATCGTGAGGGCGGCATTCTCTTTGTTGAGCATCACGAGCACACGGTTGAGCATGTTGCCGAGCTGATTGCGGAGCTTGCTGTCGTACACTTCGTCAATGCGCTTCCAACTGAAATCGCCGTCGTTTCCGACCGGCACTTCGTGGCTCAAATAGAAGCGGAGAGGATCCGGGTTTCCGTTGAAATGTGCGAGCACTTCTTCCGGCTTCACGACGTTTCCCAGAGACTTACTCATTTTTTGTCCTTCACTGGTGAGGAATCCGTGGATGAGAAGTTGATCCGGGGTTTTGATGTCTGCAGCCTTCAGCATCGCGGGCCAGATGAGCGCATGAAACCGCGCAATGTCTTTGCCGATGACATGTGTGACAGTCGCATCATTCCACCATTGCCCCTCAGCGTGATCCGTCAGAAGTCCGATGCCGGAAATATAGTTTGTGAGCGCATCACACCAGACATACATCACCTGATTGTCATCACCGGGAACAGGAATACCCCACGTCAGGCTCGATTTTGGGCGGGAGAACGACACATCTTCCAGGCCCTGCTCAATGAGCGTCATCGTTTCATTTTTGCGGCTGTCGGGAATAATTTTATACGTGGAGCCCAAGAGATCTTTCAGCCACTGCGTTTCCTCAGACAGTTTGAAAAACCAGTTCTCCTCCTGCACCTCCTCCGGCGCACGTTTGTGAATGTCACACACGCCATCAATGAGATCACGCTTGGTGAGGAACCGTTCACAGCCCGAACAATAGAGTCCGGTGTAGGTGCGCTTCTCGAGCATTCCTTTTTCTGTCAGGCGATTCCACAGAGCGACGACTGTCGGCCAGTGTCTGATCTGATCGGTCGTGCGGACAAAGACATCTGCAGAAATACCAAGGCGGGCGTAAATATCCTGAAAGAACGGCACATTACGGTCCACGAGCTCACGCGGCGTGAGGTCTTCCTTTTCGGCTGTCTGCTGGATCTTGATGCCATGCTCATCGGTTCCGATCTGAAACCGGACCTCATCCCCCTTCAGGCGAAACCAGCGTGCGAGGACGTCGGCGAGTACTTTTTCCAAAACGTGTCCCATGTGTGGAACGGCGTTCGGATAGTCGATGGCAGTCGTGATGTACCGGCGGGTCATGCCCCGATTCTAGCGAAAAACCTTACGACAGGATAATTCCCAGATAATAGACCGCAAATGACATAATGGCGCTGGTCATCAGGCTCAGAATCACGCCGGCCGCAGCGTACATCATGATCTTTTTGGCCTCGCCGACCTTGTCCTCACTGCCGTTACTGATGACTATCTGAATACCGGCATATATGACCATACACACGGCAATCACCGATGTGAGCGGGAAAATAAACGCAATGATTGCGCTCACGAGCGCCTCTATCAGGTTATCGCCACTGGAACTGGCAACACAGGGAATTGCTGCACAAATCTGGTTCCACATCGCCCGGACACCGGCGTTTCCCGCACCTGCTTCCTCCAGCGTCCTGGCAGATGCAGACGGAATGATGTTGCCGATAATGGTGGCAAGAAGAGACATCAGTTGAGACCGAAGAAGGCAATAACAGCATTCACAAGCGCAGCAGACAGGTTTACAAGCACCGCACCCACGAGCGCCCAGGTAAGCATTTTCTTTCCTGTTTCGTACTCGTCAGATTTTCCCTGTGCGTAGAGCATACGAAGTCCCGCAACAACCAAGATCATGAGGAACAGCGCATTGAGAACGGTACGCATGATCGCCACTGCATTGGCAAGAACCACAAACGGCAGTTCAGTGCCACCACCAATCTGTCCGTAGTTTTCGGTACCGACAGTGGAGATGATAAACTCCGACAGAATCGACACACAAAAACCGATCAGCGCATACGCCATCCCCCATTTGTACTGACTCAGCTTCCCTTCATCACCAAGGCTGATAACCATCTGCACACCTGCCCAAATAATAAAGAGAACCGCGAGACCAGCAGCCAGACGAAGCATGGTAATAGCAATACCGCTGTCACCGGTTAAAGCACTCATGATGATATTCGCCGCTCCCCCTCCACAGCCAAACTGTTCACTGGAGCATGGTGCAGACGGAAGAGTCACCGCATACGCAGGCACCGCCACAAGCAATGACGTGAGCGCCGCGCCGATGACAGAAAAAATGCGTGACATGTTAGGTGTAGAAAATGGGATTGAGCGAACGCAGGATGAATCCCGCAAGACCAACCATCAGCATGCCGGCAAGAGCCCACATGATTTTTGATTTTCCGTTTTCACGCATACCGCTGTCGCTTCCGGATAACATAATCTCCACACCACCGATCAGCGCCTGCAACACACCCACACCGGCCGCCACACCCAGCACCCACGGCCAGGACATGTTGAAGTACGTAAAGAAAATATCGATTCCCGGACTGGCATCCAGCCAGCGGGTCGCATCATCCAGTGGCTGCAACAGAAAGAGTCTGCGGCTGCGAATGAGAAGCGGTGCATCACTGCTGCTCGCATCTTCCGTCTGTTCTTCCGTAGGAGGATCCTGCGCATACGCCGTCTCCTGATACACCGCAAAAACGACGGTAGAGAGCAGTGAAAGGGCCAAAGTAAGACGAAGGAGTTTGTTTTGCATATATCGAATTATTATAGCAGAAAACGGACGCTAAAGCGAGGTTGCAAATGGGCTTAAAACTGCGTAGGATGGCCCTACTTTGCGGATATAGCTCAATTGGCTAGAGCGACGCCTTGCCATGGCGTAGGTTGCGAGTTCGAGTCTCGTTATCCGCTCCACTCTCAAAAAGATCCTTAACACACAAATCCTCAACCCTAACCTTATTCTCGACCTTATTTTCGCGGGATTAGTACAGTGGTAGTACGTGAGCTTCCCAAGCTTAAGATGCGGGTTCGATTCCCGTATCCCGCTCCAGCCAAAAGTGGTTCACCATGTGCGAAGGCAGTGAGTCGAATGGTGCCCCCGACAGGAATTGAACCTGTATTTCCAGCTTCGGAGGCCAGCGGTCTATCCGTTAACCTACGGGGGCAAGCGCTTATCCCTTGAGTAAGCCGAAAAACTCTACCGTATTTTGCGTGGTTACGCGATCCGCTTCTTCCACACTGATGCCTTTTATCTCGGCAACGCACTTCAAGACCTCCGCCACGTACGCAGGTTCATTCCTTTTGCCACGGTGCGGAACGGGCGCCAGGTACGGCGCATCGGTTTCAATCATGATCTGTTTGAGCGGACAGTTTTTGATGGTCTCGCGGATATCGTGCGAGGCCGGATAGGTTGCAATGCCTGTAAACGACAGAAAATGTCCAAGCTCCACCGCCCAGGAAATATCGTCCCATTTTTCCGTACAACAATGAATTACCAGCTGCAAAGGCTCCACTTCTTCCACAATGGTCCGGATATCGGCAACGGCCTCACGACAGTGCACGACAGCAGGTAACCCGAGTTCACGGGCGATGGTCAGCTGCTCCAGAAACACTCCGCGCTGCATGTCCCGCGGCGAAAAATCGTAGTGATAATCGAGCCCGATCTCCCCCACCGCCTTCATCTTTTTTGATGATGCAATCAGCTCTTTGATGCGCTCCCCATCTCCCTTTTTCCAGTCCTTCGCATGATGCGGATGCACCCCTGCTGTACAAAAAATGTGCTCGTGTTTCTCGGCAATCTGTAAACATTTCTCAGCCTCAGAGATGCTATCTGCAATCGTAATCATCCGGGTAATCCCCGCCACCTTCGCCCGTTTCAAGACAGCATCGAGATCGTCCGTAAATTGGGCGTCCGCTAAATGACAGTGTGAATCAATCATGAAAAGAGGATACAATGATGCCTATGGAAAACCAGTCAGAAGCACCGTGGATTGAAAAAGACAGTGTTGGCGAAGATGTCATATATCGTCACAGAGGAGGAATGACAGAAGTAGACGCACGATATGTCATCACTTGTGCATCAGAAACAGGAATGGATTTTAATGAAAGCCTGCCAGAGCGAAGCCCAGGTGATATACAGGCAAGGCTCTTTATAGCTATCACACAAGCAAAAGCAGGTGCAGGCAAAATTCTCAGCACACAATAAGATTGGTGGGTCGAGTGGGATTTGAACCCACGGCCAATGCCTTAAAAGGGCACTGCTCTACCAGCTGAGCTATCGACCCGGAGCCGGTCTACTATAGACATACTATTCTGCAACTTCAATGCTCTTCTATGGCATATTTATGCCTGTTTTTGGTATATATTCAGATGCAGGTATCATTACTGAATAGCTCCCTGCTGCTAGTAGCTATGAGTACATATGACTTTCTTCGGCTTTCTCCAGTGGACTTCGAGGAATTAGTACACGATTTGCTGGAAAAGAAGTTAGGGTTACACCTTGAAGCGTTTTCTGATGGCAAGGATGGCGGCATTGATTTGCGGCATATTGCAAAAACATCATTCAAAAAAACAACTATCATCCAATGTAAACGAACCCAGAAATGGAGTGATCTCAGAAGCTCGCTTCTGAAAGAAGTGAAGAAAGTAACAGCACTGAAGCCGGATCGGTACATTGTTATCACATCAGCAACTCTTACCCCCTCAAACAAAAAGGAAATAGAGAAAATGTTCGAGCCGTACATTACCAATCCCGCCGATATCATTGGAGAAAAAGAAGTAAACCAGCTGCTTCGCGTCCACAAGGACATCCTTGAGGGGCATTGCAAATTGTGGCTACCAGATGCAACCGTTCTGCAAAAAATTCTCCACAGCAGTACAAAAAATCTTTCAGAATTCACAGAAGAAAAAATTGCAAAAGATCTCGAGCTCTATGTGAAAAATGAAAGCTACCAAGAAGCAATGGTTCTACTGAAACAGCACAAATACTGTGTTATTTCGGGCAAACCCGGTATTGGTAAAACGACATTGGCACGGATGATCACATATCATTACCTTTCTAAAGGATATGAACTCGTCCACATTTCTGGCGACATAACCGAAGGGCTCACGATGTTCAGCGAAGGTAAAAAGCAGGTATTTTATTATGACGATTTTCTGGGTAAAAATTTTTTACACCAGTACCTGACCAAAAACGAAGATGAACGCATTCTGACGTTTATTGAAAAGATCAAAAAATCCAAGAATAAGCGGCTGATCCTTACAACCCGTGAATATATCTTGAATCAGGCAAAAGACCAATATGAAACACTGGATCAGCAGAAAGTGGATTTCTCGAAGTGCATTATCGATCTTGAAAGTTACACTAAAATTGAACGTGCACGCATCTTTTACAATCACCTGTTTTTTTCGCCACTTCCAAAAAAGCTGAAGGAAGATTTATGCAAAAATAAAGGTTATATGCAAATTATCGGGCACAAAAACTATGATCCGCGCATTATTCTGCACTTAACCGCACGGACTGACGTCCATAGCGCTGCTGCATTCATAAAAGAAGCAATACAACAACTCAATGATCCGTCTATTATCTGGAGTCATGCATTCGAAAAACAAATCACAGAAAGCTCCAAGTCACTGCTTTTTACACTCTATGGATTTCGCAATGGAGAGAAGGCATCGCGTATCGAAAGGGCATGGGAGGCATACGAAACACACACCACTTCCGTGCAACATCGCACGCGCGGATCAAACGATTTTCCCCATGCAATAAAAGAATTGGAGCGTTCGCTCATTACCGTCAATAAAATAGATGATGATATTTTTCTCAATTTTTACGACCCTTCTGTTGCCGATTTTCTCCTTGCGCGAATCAAAGAAAAACCGATGTTGATTGCAGATATGATTGAACATGCGATCTTTTGGGAGCAAGTGGTAGCTTACGCCAATATCAACTTACACACAGTTGACATTGAATTAGTGAAAGCACGTTTGCATCTTCCGAGTTCTATGAGAAAAACTCACAGCCAGAAGCTTGATTGGTTTACCGCATTTGCAAATAACAAAGAGGTAGTGCATTTCCTTACAAAAGAGATCGAGGAATTGATTGAAAATAAGGATATTGATAGCGCTCTCTTTACGCTCCTCGCCAATACACCGCACCTCAATATCGACTATCAACAGACATTCGACCTCTTTGCCGAAACGGTGCAGGACATAGACTCCCTTCGCTCCTTCATGGACGCCATAAATCGCATGACATTGCAGGAACTGATCAAGAGAGAAAATATAGATGTCACTCCACTGGAAGAACGAGCAAGTGACATTGCGAGCGATCTCTCGCAAATGGGAGACGGCTGTCTACAATTCGACAATGACGACTACTTCATTGGCGACGAAGGAGAGGTGATGGAATACATCGACGATATTGCGGAAATTAATACGTACTTCCGACTCAATTTTGATAGCGACATTGATCGTTTACAAGAAGCCGTTGAACGTACTCGTCCGGATTTTGAGTACGATGATGACTACGAAGGCGGGAGATGGTCATCTGGAGGAGGTGTTGCTTCAGAAGATAAGGAAATAGAACGTATGTTTGATGCAGGATTTTAGCAGCCAAAAAACTCCAAAAAAACTACCCGCTCCCAACAATGCTGGTATCATATCCCTCATATGAAAAAAATCCTTCTCCTCTCATCGGCCCTCATCCTCGCATCGTGCACAGGAAATGTGACAGGTAGTGTCACCGGCAACCAGACAGCATCAGATGACCACAGCATGCACAGTGAAATGAGCAGCGAAGACAACAGTCTCGACAGACTCAACAGTTCCCCGCGCCATCAGGAATGGGTGGAAGTGAAAAACGGCGACAAGACAATCCACACCTTTGTTGTGTATCCGGAAACGACAGATAAGCGTCCGGTTGTTGTTCTCATTCACGAGAACAAAGGACTGAACGACTGGGCGCGCAGCATGGCGGATCAGGTGGCGGAGGCTGGCTACATTGCAGTCGCCCCCGATCTCCTTTCGGAGTTTGATGCCGCACATGAACAGACAAGCGACTTCGCAACTCCAGACGATGCTACCAAGGCGATCGGTCAGCTGGATGCAGCAAGCGTACAGTCTGATCTGAAAGCAGTCGCAGACTGGGCTGAGGCAATCCCCGCCTCCAACGGCAAGCTCGCATCGGCAGGATTCTGCTGGGGCGGAAGTAAGTCGTTTGAATTTGCGGCACAGAGAAGCGATCTCGACCTTGCGATGGTCTTTTACGGAACCGGCCCGACGGATGCCAGCGCCTACAAAACGATTGCCGCTCCGGTTGAAGGATTCTACGGTGGTGCGGACGAACGTGTGAACGCATCAATCGAAGGATCAAAAACAGCGATGCAGGCCGCAGGAAAATCGTACGACCCTGTCATCTACAAAGGTGCCGGCCACGCCTTCATGAGACTTGGAGAAGATCCCACGGGCACACCGGAAAATAAGGCAGCGAGAGATGCCGCCTTTGAGCGTATGAAGACGCTGCTCTCCGGCTTATGAGAATGACTGCTGACTAAGCCAAACCCAGAAAATCGCCAATACAAGAATCGGAATGAGGCTGACTCCCAGTCCCATTCCGATTTTTTGATGACGGATGAGACGCAAACTCCCGATCAATGAACCAACCACAGAGAGGAGACTGACGCCAATAACGGTTCCCACAACTGCAAAGGACCAACCGAGCGCATCGGGAGAATCGAATGCCATGAAGGACAGTCCGTTAATGGTGAAGTACACCGGCAGCGTGATGACAATGAGGATGACGGCAATGATGGAGGCGATGAGGCGGGAGTGTTTCATGTCATCAGTGTAAATACAGAAAGGGCAAATGCCAAAATTTTGCTACACTTACACTATGACCCTCCACAAACTCCTCCCCGTCGGACTCTTCACCGCCCTCTACATGCTGATCGCAACGCCGTTTGCGCTCGCACATCAGAACACCGAATTCCTCTTCTACATCGGGATCGTGATTTTGTTTGCGGTGATTATTGTTTTCATCGATCGCAAAGTCCACTTCTCGCAAGGGCTACTCTGGGCACTGAGCCTCTGGGGGCTGATGCACATGCTTGGCGGCTTACTCGAAATTCCAGAATCCTGGCCGCACGCCGGCGAACATGCAGTGCTCTACAGCTGGTGGATTATTCCCGGCTACATCAAATACGATAACCCGACACACGCGTACGGTTTTGCGGTCGCAACCTGGGTCTGTTGGGAGGCACTCAAAGGCGGATACCCAAACATCAAACCCACCCTCGGCATCCTCGCACTCTGTGCCTTTGCAGGGATGGGACTCGGTGCCCTGAATGAAGTGATTGAATTCGCCGCCACCCTGATGATTCCGGGAACGAATGTGGGTGGTTACATCAATACAGGATGGGACCTGGTCGCGAATCTGATTGGGAGCCTTATGACCGTCCTTCTGATTGCCCTCTTCACGAAAGACTCTGCAAATGCGCATGATTGACTTAACTTGAATGTTAATTATAGTAATCATAGCGAAAGGCGATCATTCATACCTCCTACAGGAAATGGAGCGGTAGATTTATGGTTACAGCCCCCACGATTACAGCAGAAGGCCTCGACTTTGTTCGCGCCATCCAAACAACCGGACGTCTGCTTGATAAGCCAAATCCTGTGACGATCAATACACTGCTGGATCTACTCCATGAAGGAGAAACTCTGGCGGTGCTGATCTCGAAGGGCAAGGACCCATCCAAGGGTATCCACCTCACTCAGAAAAGCGGACTCGAATTCATGGAAGGCCAGGATGCAAATGGATTTGCATTTTACGCAATGCCGCCACAAGACTAGCCCACAGGAATCGCTTTTCGCGCCGGTAAGCAATTGCTTACCAGAAAGACTCAACTCGTCGTTGAGTCTTTTTTAAACAAAACAAAGAACGCTACACTCTCAGCGTGCCACACTACTTCTACCTCGCCCGCTGCGCAGATGACTCGCTGTATGCAGGAACCGCGATCGATATTCAAGAGCGTGAAGCAAAACATAACGACGGCACAGGAGCCAAATACACACGCAGCCGCGGACCAGTGAAGATTGTGTACAGTGAGGAATTTGAAACACTGTCTGAAGCACGAAAGCGTGAAGCTGAAGTAAAGAAATGGCCAAAGTTAAAAAAGGAATCGCTCTTAGAAAAGATTAAGGGATGAGCGTGAGATTAAAGATGAAATAAAACAAAAAGTTCCACCAGAAACATTTTCCCAAAGGGAAAATGAAGGTTCGTCGTTCACGGGGTGGAGTCCGGCCACCCGGGGGTGAAGGGGCAAGCGGAGGGGCGGCTGGCCCGGACCGCACTTTTTGATTCTTTTTGCTGCACGAGCAAAAAGAATGCCCCCGCGGCAGCGGCCCCCGGAGGGAAATCCAGATACAAAGAACAGTGTCATACTTTCCTCATTCAAACGTCATATACCCAGAACCCCTTCCCCCATTTGTATGCGTAAACTTCTCCTGGCTATCGTCATCGCCGTCGTCTTCGGAGGCGGCTGGGGCATCCTGTATTACATCCTCGGCTAATCGCTGTCACAGAGCGGTTCTGCTCTCTATAGTGCATCTATGACAAAGCAAACCGCTCTGATTACCGGCGCATCTGCAGGACTTGGGCTTGAGTTCGCACGCCAGCTTTCCAATCATTCCTGGAATCTGATCCTCGTTGCGCGCAGCAAAGACTTGCTGGAAGCACTCGCACAGGAACTCCGCATGAGCCATGGCATCACCGTCCAGATCATCACTCTCGATCTCTCGGGGGCTGATGCGACCGACACGCTGATGCAGGCAATCAAAGACACGCCTGTCGATCTCCTGATTAACAACGCAGGCTTCGGCGACTTCGGATTATTCCAGGACGCCGATCCCACCCGCACACGCCAGATGATCAATCTGAATGTCGGCACACTCACAGATCTCACGCGCGCCATCCTCCCACAAATGATCACCCGTAAACACGGTCGCATCCTGAACGTCGCCTCGACTGCCGCCTTCCAGCCCGGCCCGCTGATGGCGGTCTACTACGCAACCAAAGCCTATGTCCTCAGCTTTTCCGAAGCACTGAGCAACGAGCTGCAGGGGGCAGGCGTCACCATCACCTGCCTGTGTCCGGGCCCCACCAAAACCAGCTTCGAAAAAAACGCACACCTGGGTTCGTCCAAACTTTTTAAACGTGAACTCATGACTGCAGAAGACGTTGTACGGATTGCACTTGATGCCTGCATGCGAGGAAAAACACTGATCATCCCCGGCTGGAAAAACAGAATGGGCGCATTCGTGACACGCTTTATCCCGATCAGTACCGCTGCAAAAGTGGCACGGTTTGTTCAGTCACCATCCATTTCAAAATGACTGAAATCAATCAGCTGAGCGACATTGTCTGAAGGAAATTCCATACAATTCGTCAGCCAACCCGCATCGGACAGATCGAAACCCAGATCGCTTACTGCATCAAAAAATTCCGACTGATGCCCTCCGATAATCCCGAAAACCACCTTCACCTCCTCTCCGTCAGTAGACACCAGCACAGTGGCGATCTTCTCTGCATAACGCTGAGAAAATGCCACAATCCGGTCAACAATCTCTGTCTGGAATTGTTCAGGTGTCTTCTTGGATGACCGGAGCATTCGCTCCATACGTCCAGCAACATCGTCACCATCCTGCTCAGGGGGATTCACGAAGATGCACTTCTTTGAAACCGGATGCAGCCCCGTGTCTTCATGAAAAATACTGTCCATACGGGAATCATTCCCCTGCTTGAAACAGAGATCAATACAGAACAGCGCTTCGGTTCCACACAGACACTCGCTACACTGCATGCATGAAAGTAGCCCTCGTCCATGAGCTTCTGACCATGCGTGGCGGCGCCGAGCGCGTCCTGCGGATTCTTGCGCGCACGTTTCCGGACGCCCCGATCTACACGCTGCTCTACGACGAGAAAAAGCTTGGGGAATGGTTTCCAAAAGAAAGAGTGCGGCCCGGCATCAAAAATCCTGCCAGCTTCAATCATCATCGGTACCTGAAGCAATTCCCGAAAGTAGCGGAAGCCTGGGACTTTTCGGAGTTTGATCTGGTCATCAGCAGTTCGTCTGCCTTCGTGCACGGCATCATCACCAACGGCAAACCCAAACATCTGTGCTACGTGCACTCCCCTGCCCGCTATCTGTGGGACCGGACACATGATGTGGTGGATCGTGCGTCGCAAGGACCGCTTGGATTCCTGAAGAAGATCTATCTGGAATCCACATTTCACACACTCCGCAGATGGGACGCAGAAGTCGCCCCACGTCCGGACATGCTCATTGCCGCATCCAAAGAAGTGCAGCGCCGCATCCAGCTCTACTGGGACCGGAACAGCGACATCATCTACCCGCCGATAAGTGACGATTGGTTCGTCAAAGCCCCCAATAACCAATCACCAATAACCAATCACCAATTCCTCATCGTTTCCTCCCTCGTCGACTACAAACGCATCGACATCGCAATCCACGCCTGTAACAACCTGAAACTACCCCTGAAGATTGTCGGCGAAGGCCCATCGAAGGCTGCACTGCAGTCCATCGCCGGACCGACAATCAATTTTCTTGGATACAAAGATCATGATGAGCTGAAGCAACTCTACAGAGATGCAACCGCAACCATCGTCCCCGGCAAAGAAGACTTCGGTCTTGTTGCACTGGAATCCATGGCGTCCGGAACACCGGTCGTGGGACATGGTGAAGGAGGCATTACAGAAACAGTGTTGGATGGGGTAACCGGAGCGTTTTTTGACGCAGAAACACCCGAATCTTTGATGGAAATCCTGCATGAGTTCGATCCAAAAAAATACTCAGTCCAAAAGTGCAGAGAGCAGGCGGAAAAGTTCAGAGAATCTGAGTTTGTACAAAAGTTGCATTCATCCATAAAAACCCTGATGAGCAACGGTCACTGAGTACAAAATTTGCGCTAGACAACTATCCACAAAAGAATCGGAGGTGTCTTGCCCGGCATTCCGACAGAGGTATTCTTTCAATGGACAGAAGACGTTCACTTTTCCAGCACTTCCCTCTCATGAAACTTCCGCTTCGACTCTTGGCTCTTTCAGCTCTGACAAGCGGTTTTCTCATGCTCCCAGCTCTCGCAAGCGCTCACCCTGTCACCGTCGCCCGCGCAGACGGTTCGGTCCAGGCAGTCTATTCCCTCCGCGGCCGGATGATGTTTATCAATAAAGTATCCCGCCGGAATATGAGGCACCAGAGATTTGTGGAGCGGACGCAGCAGGAATGGCTACAGAAGGATTTTATTTAGGGATATCCGTCACCGGACATCAGGTATCGGCGCTTTTTAAAGAAGCTTTCTCCAAAGACAAAGCATTTTTCACATCCCGGTGACCGGTGACCGATACCTGGTTACCTATAAAAGTCCCATCTGCGCAGATTCCGGCGGTATTTTACCAAGTCGTTCATACGTCTTTTTTGTTGCCATACGGCCTTTCGGCGTGCGCTGCAGATAGCCCTGTTGCATCAGGTACGGTTCGTACACGTCTTCGAGTGTCTCCTCTTCTTCGGCGAGGATTGCTGCAAGAGTCGAGAGTCCAACCGGCCCACCGCCGAATGCAGTCACAATTGTGTCCAGGAGCGACCGATCTGTTGCGTCCAGTCCTTCGTCGTCGATATCGAGTGATGAGAGCGTCTTTTCCACGCAGGCAAGGTTAATCACCTCTTCATCACGCACCTGGGCAAAGTCGCGGACAGCACGGATTAGACGGTTGCCGATGCGCGGGGTTGCGCGGCTGGCGGAGGCAATGCGGTGTGCAGCGAGTCCTTCCATGGCAATCCCAAGAATAGAAGCAGACCGTTCGATGATGCTCTGCATTTCTGCGCGATCGTAGAATCCGAGTTTGAAGTTATGCAGGAAACGATCGCGAAGCGGCGCACTGACTGCACCGGCTTTCGTTGTCGCACCCACAAGCGTGAACGGCTTGATCGTCAGACGCACCGAACGCGCTGTCGGACCTTTGCCGATCATGATATCCAGCACGCAGTCTTCCATCGCTCCGTACAGCACTTCTTCTATAGCGGGACGCAGTCGGTGAATTTCGTCGATGAACAGCACATCTCCTTCTGCGAGGTTCGTCAGGAGTGACGCGAGATCACCCGGTTTCTCAATAGCCGGTCCACTGGTTACCCGCACCTGCGCCTGCATTTCCTGAGCAATGATATGTGCGAGCGTTGTTTTGCCGAGTCCGGGAGGTCCATGCAGCAACGTATGCCCCAGAGGCTCTTTGCGCTTCCGAGCAGCTTCAATATGAATCAGGAGATGATCCTTAATCTTGCTCTGTCCCACGTAATCACTGAGGATTTTCGGCCGTAATGTCTGTTCTACTACATCAGACTCCGCAGGAACCGCTGTCGGTTGCAGAATGGGAACTTGCCGCGGCTGTCTGTTTATCGCCACGGAAATGAGTGTAGCAGATGAAACAGACACCCCAAACCATGTATTGACACAATATTAATAATAGTATTTAATACCCTTCCTGTCCCATCTGTTCCCTCTACGGTGTCCTGCACGTATGATGGGCAATGTTCTCTCTCCTGTGTTATGACGTCCCGCAGCAAAATCATTATCACAAGCCTCTTACTGGTATTCCTCGGCGGTCTCAGTGCTGCTGATTATTACCTGTCTGCAGGTCACGGAACCGTGACACGGTCTGGAAGCGGCTCAACGATCTCATCTGTTCCAGTTGGGGGCGTACGGAAGCAGAGCGGTCCCGATGTTGAAACGATTATTGCAGCAGAAGGATTCACAACCTCGTCTACAAGCGACCTCAGTTTCCTGGCGCAGATTGGCGGAAGCGATACAGAAATAGAAGCTCAGGCCATTCTGAAGGATGGTGACCGCGCAGGATCTGTGACATGGATTGAGTCTCCGAAGGTCAAAACCTACTTCATTTCCCTCAAGGAAGCACTTTTGACGGCATTCTCAGCAGACATGCGTGATCTGAAGGATGAAACGCTGCAGAGCCCGACCGGCCCTGTCCGGAACTACCTGACATTTGTGGACCCATCCCTCAGCACAGAACGTCTCGTATTCGTCCGTGTCCGTGAACGTTTGTACGAATTCCATATCGTTTTGGGCAAGGAAGAGATGATGAATACGCTGATTCAGGCGATCACCACGAAATAAGACCTCTATTTCCCACAAAGAATCCGCTTTACTTCGTGAAGAGGAATCATTACTATCTGCGAACTTATGGCAAAGAAGATCAAGAAAGTCATCAAAGTGCAAGCACGCGGCGGACAGGCAAACCCTGCTCCCCCACTCGGTCCGGCCCTCGGTCAGGCGGGTGTTGATATCCAGGGATTCTGCACGCAGTTCAACGCTGCGACGAAGGATCGTATGGGACAGCTCGTGCCAGTGCAGATTACAGTGTACGAGGACCGCACATTCTCTTTTGTCACAAAGCAAGCTCCGGCTGCCGAACTCATCAAGGAAATCACCAAAGTGAAGAACGGCTCCGGCGAACCGAACAAGAAGAAAGTCGGCAACATCACCCAGGCTCAGCTTCGCGAGATTGCAACCATCAAAATGCCGGATCTCAACACGAAAGACATTGAGTCCGCTATGCACTCCCTCGCAGGAACAGCTAGAAGCATGGGAATCACGGTTGAAGCTGCGTAACGTTGGTTATGGGTAATGAGTTATGGGTTATGGGGATTTTTGGAGATTGCGTTTTGTTGATTCAATGAGCCCAGATAACAGCCTTCTTTGTCTCTCAACTATTTGAAGAGCTTTTTGAATATGTTCTTGTGGTGCGAATTTAATGCGAATAGCTATATAAAGAAACGCCTCAACCTCCGTACACTCACCTCTTGCAATTGTGTATTTATTAGCTTTATCAGCGTAGGTAAAACGTCCAAAACCTTCTGCCAGATTTGCAAGAATACTCGTTGATGCTGAGCGCATTTGTGATGTCATCTCATAGAGCTCTGTACGCGGAAATTTTTCAGTCAGCCTGTAGATCTCTTCAATAAGATCCAGGCCATTTTTCCAGGCCTCTAAATCACGATACGATTGCATCTTTCTTTTTTATAACAACAAAACTTTTTTACAAGTTTTTAGTGCATATCCGTACACCCTACCCATAACCCATAACCGATAACTCATAACCAATCCATCATTAAAAGATCATCTTTCTCGTGAGCCGCAATCGCAATAACGTGCATACGGCTGCTTTAAAACATACGATAGAATCCTCCTCCCAGATTTCGCTAATGCCCCTGACCCCCATCACCGTCTCCGCAATGTTTCAATCTGTCGGTATTGTCTCCGGTTTCTTCCTGCCGATTGCCGTTCTCTTTCTCTTTGCGGTCCTTGTCATTCCGGGCTTGTCCCGCGCTGGTACGAAGCCGGAAACACTGGCAATGGCTGCGTACGGCTATCTGGCGGAATCACTGGGCATCATTCTCATGACCGCAGGCGGACTCCCTGCAGTACACGCAGTCGTCTCACACCAGATTCTTACAAGTAACACCTACCTCGGGCTCCTGCTGCTTTTCATTATTGGCGGCATCACGTACCTCTGGCATGACTCCATGCTCCAGAAAGTCGACAGCATCTCAAAGGCAATTCCTGCAGCTCTCTTCTTCTACTCCTGGAAGTTTATCGGTCTCCTTGTTGCTCTCTTTGCCAGCTTGTCTTTCATTCTTGAGCTCCTCGTGGGCGCTAGCGGACAGACCTACGGCTGGTGGAACGTGCATCTGGTGATGCTCCTCTACGGACTCCTGCTGTGCTGGTTTACCGTTAAACCGCACACGCCGGCTGCTGTCGCACGCCCCACCCCTGTCCTGAAGCCCAGGACCGTGATTGCCTCAAAAGCCAAGAAGCCTGCAGCAAAGAAGGCTAAATAGGCATTTCTTGCATCTGTAAGCCTTTCTTGGCATACTGTGCGCACGTATTTGTGGGAGTCCGCTTTTGGCGAGACGCTGAACCACATCCCCCCTCTTTTTATGTCCAAGCAGACAGTACAGCCGCGCGTGAAAGTCCGTGGCAAAAAGTACCGCGAAGTTGCGGCTCTTGTTGATGCAACGAAGTTGTATTCCATGGAGGAAGCAACGGAACTTATCACAAAGCTCAACACTACCAAGTTCGATGCGACTGCAGAAGCACACGTCCGCATCAACGCAGACACAACACAGGCTGACCAGCTTGTCCGCACCACAGTGAACCTGCCGCACGGAACCGGTAAGACCGTCCGCGTCGCAGCATTCGTTCCGGATGATCTGATTGATGAAGCAAAGAAGGCAGGTGCAGAAATTGCAGGAAACGATGATCTCATTGCCGCTATCGAGGCAGGAGAAATCAACTTCGATGTCGCCATCGCCGTGCCAGCTATGATGAAAAACCTCGGTAAGATCGCCAAGTCTCTCGGACAGAAAGGTCTCATGCCGAACCCGAAGGCAGGAACGGTCACAGAGAACGTCGGAAAGACGATCGAAGCACTCAAGAAAGGACGTATTGAATGTAAGATGGATAAGTTCGGCATCATCCACGTACCGTTCGGAAAAGTCAGCTTTGGTGGCAAGAAACTTGCAGAGAACCTCAAGGCTCTCATCGCCGGTATCGAGGAAGCTCGTCCGTCAGGAATCAAGAACACCTACATCATGACTCTGAACATTGCTCCGACCATGGGTCCGGGCGTGAAAATTCAGCTGTAATGCAGTCACTCATAGTAATCTGAAACGGGGCTTCGGCCCCGTTTTTTGTAATTTGCAATGCCACGGAAAGAGGGTATCTTTTTCCGTATTCCCCTTCATTCTATGCCTTCTGAAATCCCGTCCGATGAAAGCACTGAAGCAGCTGCCTTCTATGCCGCTCGTCCAGAGCTCACTGTTGAACACACATTGGTGCACATTGGAGAAGCATACGGAAAGGCAGTGGAAGCGCAGGTACGGGAAACAATCAGACTCAATAATAGTGTTCCTGCAAATATTGATGAAGTCATGGCAATGGTTGAAGGTGCCTGCAATGTCGTCTTTGCTACCCATTTTGCAGGACAGGCAGCTGTAGAAAAGAATCCAATAGTCGGTGAACCTATTGATAGCCATCACTCCAGAGAGCTTGCAGCTGCGTAATATTGTCTTTTGCGCGTCGCAATATTTCATACAGAAAAGCAGGGATAGACAAGAATATTTGTCATAGTATGATGACAC
The DNA here is from genome assembly GCA_023038255.1 of Candidatus Peribacteria bacterium. Classification (NCBI taxonomy): domain Bacteria; phylum Candidatus Peregrinibacteriota; class Candidatus Peribacteria; species Candidatus Peribacteria bacterium. The sequence continues at coordinate 881,767 of CP082927.1, forward strand.
ACAATGCTCAATGCAGACTCCCCTGACGTGGCAGAAATAGATCCAGAACTTGCGAGACTGATGGCTATTGCCCATGAGAAAATAGATGCGCCGGAAGATCCTCAGCGTACTATCCGAAAGTTGATTTCCGCATCCTGGTTTTCAAAAATCCCTATCAAGCGGCAAACAGAGATGCTTCAGGGAACGCTCGAAGATCTTTTTCCAAATAGCACCAGACCAGACCCCACGATTGTCTTCAGGGCACTACCAACCACTGAAGTGACAGCAAGATCTCAGTTTGATCTACAGAAAAAACTGCGAAACGCACTGGGGGGTGACACCGCTGTCCGGCCTTTTGACGAACAAACGAAAGCTGATTGATGGATTACAGAGCAGAGTAACATCGCTAAGCTTCCTTTGATTTCTTTTCCACTTCTACAATGCCATTCAAATCAATCGATAAAATAGATGGTTCAGATACAGGCTTAACGCTTGAAGAGATTTTAACATATACAGAAAGAGCACGCGGACGTCAGTTTGTAGAACCCATGAGAAATGCGATGCAAAGTATTTCCAATATTTCTGCTCTCACAGTAGCCGAAATGATCGACATACTAGACAGATTGGCAAGATAGGAATGTGCAGGAAGAATGAATTTACCGACCGAACAGAATCTCCTTCGCCCCTGCAAACGTCTCCACACGCACCAGCTTCTGACGCATGTCGGATGCACCATCAAATCCCTTCACATAGCTAGCCAGGTGCCGGCGCATTTCCAGCATCCCCTTCTGTTCTCCTTTGATTTTGACGGCAAGTTCGCAGTGCTCAAGGATCATCGGGATTTTTTCTTCAAATGTGCGTGGTGCAGAAGAGTCTGCCGAGCCTTTTCCGAGGGTCAGTGCATCGACAATATCGCGCATCACCCACGGATTTCCGAATGTCCCCCGTCCGACCATCACACCGTCGAGATTGCCGATTTTTTCCAGTGCATCTGCAGCAGAATACACATCACCATTGCCGATAACCGGGACCTTCACCGCTTTTTTGAGTTCGTAGATTTTCTCCCAGCGCGCCTTTCCCGTGAACTTATCCTGGAAGGTGCGACCGTGGATCGCAAATGCCTGTGCGCCTGCCTCTTCAAGTTTTTGGCAGAACGGAATCAGTGTTTCATCGGTGTCCCACCCGAGTCGCGTCTTCACGCTGACCGGAATCGAGACTACTTTCACGGTTGCCGCAACAAGCTCAGCAGCAAGTTCCGGCTTGCGGATGAGCGCGGCACCATGACACGAGGACACGACCTTTGCTGCAGGACAGCCCATATTGATATCGATACCATCCGCACCAGCCTGTTCAATGATTTTTGCCGCTTCGAGGAAATGATTCGGATCATGCCCGAACACCTGCACAATGAACGGCCGCTCAATAGCGGGATCGAAGTCCATCATTTTCATTGTTTTCTTGCCACCGAACGCGAGCGCATCCGTGCTTAAAAATTCTGTGTATACCACAGTCTCCGGTGCGATTTTTTTGATGAGCTGACGGTACGATGCATCGGTCACACCCGCCATGGGGGCGAGGGCAACAATGGGGCGCGCGGCAGTGGACCAGGAAAACGCCATGAGTGAAAGAAACACAATGTCTTTAAAATGCGAGCCAAAACACGGCTTTGCTCTCCAAGAATAGCGGAAAACTGCGTATCGTAGAAGCACTTTCCATGCGTAAAGAAGCCCGTTTACCGGCCCTCGCTACTGCCGCCCTGTTCCTGTGGATGGTGACTGCGACCGATGCAGCCTTTGCACAGTTTCAGGAGGGGGTTGTGGTCAATGGAATCGGCGGATGCAATTTTACGACCGGCTACCTCAGTAGCGCCTGTATTCCGCAGTTTATCGGACATCTCATTACCTTCGTGTACAGCTTTGTCGGAACATTTTTCGTCGTGAACGTGATGTACGCCGGCTATCAACTGGCCATCGCATACATTGGCGAAGGAGATAAAGGAGCTGGAAAAGAACGATTAAAATGGTCTATCGGAGGCCTGGTTGTGGCAACATGTACTTTTCTGATTCTTGATCTCGTCCTCTACGTCGTCCTCGGAACCTAAACCTTAACCTCAATCTCATCCCTCCCACCCGTATGGCTTCCAAGAAAAAGGCAGCAGACAACTTCACCTCCTTCCGCATCCTCGGAAAGCGGGCACAGGATTTATTCCTCAAAGCAAAGGAGCTGAAAAAACGTGACACGGCGGGCGCGGAGCTGATGGATGTCGACGAACAGACCGGTGAACCCGATCTGACAGTTCGTTTCTCCCTGCTGAACATTGTGCAGGTGACGCTCATTATTCTCGCCATTGGCGTCGGCGCATGGATGCTTGTCATCATGCGCGACAAACTGATTCTCATGCTGCTTGCGTTCTTTGTGGCGGCGATTATTGATCCGGGTGTGCGGATGATGGAACGGATGGGATTTCCGCGCGGTATCGGCGTGCTGATCCACTATTTTTTGGCACTCTGTATCTTCCTGTTCCTGGTCCTCTCCTTCATTCCGATCATCGCGACCCAGCTGCAGCAGATTGCAATTCTTATTAATGACAGCGTGAACGCCTTCCTCACAAACCCGCAGATTTCTCTGCCGCTTGTGGGACCGGATGTCAATCAGCAGCTCACAGAGTTTGTCCGTGTGACACTCGAAAACCTCTCCATCAACCGCTTTACGGATGCATTGCAGACGGTGAGTACAAACATGACCTCTATTGCGCAGGGCTCCTTTGCATTTGCAACAAAAGTAGCGGGCAGCGTGCTCGATTTCTTTGTGAATATGGTCATTGTGCTGGTGCTCGCATTCTTCATTCAGCTCGAGCGTGAACATCTGCGCTCCTGGTACAGAAGCTTCTTCCCGCCGCGTTACCGCGCATACATGGATACGAAGACAGAAGCGATGCAGCAGAAGATCGGACAGTGGGCACGCGGACAGATGCTGCTTGGCCTCAGCATCGGCCTGCTCGTGTTTGTGGCTCTTACGATTCTGCGCATGCCGTATGCGGCGACACTGTCGATCCTTGCAGGATTCACGGAATTCATTCCGTATGTCGGCCCCTTCATTGCAGCGATCCCGTCCGTACTGATTGCACTGACAGAAGGCGGGTTTGTCTGGGCACTGATTATTGCCGGCGTGTACTACGTCATTCAGTGGTGTGAAAATAATCTCCTCGTACCCCTCATCATGAAGCGTGCGGTCGGCCTCTCGCCGATTGCCATCATCTTTGCGATGCTCACTGCCCTCAGCTTCCCGACCATCATCCACCCGATCCTCGGCCTTCTGCTGGCAGTTCCCGTCACCACTATTATTACCATCTTCCTGGATGACTTCCGCCGCACTCCTCCAACGCACAAGCAGTGAAGACATCTTTTCTTTGCATTGCCCAAAAAGAACACGTTTTTGGAGCCTGCACAGTTCCGCCGGAACCAAGAAATATGATAAAATCTCCGGAAGTTAGTTGTGTATAGCACTCTCCATGCTAGAGTGATAATTCCCTCTAATACGACTCCCCATAACCCATAACCCATAACTCGTAACCCATAACCCATCCCGTTATGCACCCCTTCGACCGCTTCACCCCGAACGCAAAGCTCGCACTGCAGATTGCAGAGCAGGAAGCAAAGACGATGCAGAATACCTACATCGGGACGGAGCACCTGTTACTGGGCTTACTCAGCATTCCAAAATCACTCGCCTTCTCTATTTTTACCGGAGCCGGCGTCACACTGGAGAATGTCCGCATTCTTCTGAAGGCCTCGAAAACGCCGAGCATTGAGGGCAAGCACGTGAAGCACGGGCTCTCCACATTTTTGCACACGGTGATTGAGCAGTCTGTGGTGACCGCACACAAATTCCGCCACACGAACGTGGGCACAGAACATTTGCTTTACGCCCTTGTCTCCACCGGAAAAAACGCCGGTACGATTCTGCTGGAAAACATGCAGGTCGATCCGGAAGAACTGAAGTCGCACATTGAAGAAATGTTCGGTCAGATTTCCCAGTTCCGCCAGCAGAATAAGAATGTCGAACAGTCACTGGAATCATTCTTCCACGGACTGCAGGGTGCCATTGCCGGCAGTCAGCCGACCGGTGCAGAACCGGAGGGCCTGAAGCGCCGCCGTGGTGACGGAAACAGCAAGACTCCTGCACTTGATTACTTTACAGATGACCTCGTTGGAAAGGCGCGCGAGAATAAGATCGACCCGATTATCGGACGCGACAATGAGATTGAACGCGTGATCCATATCCTCAACCGCAAGACAAAAAATAACCCTGTGCTGATTGGTGAACCGGGTGTCGGAAAGACCGCGATTGTCGAAGGTCTCGCACAGAGAATTGCAACCGGCAAGGTTCCCGACTCTCTCAAAAACAAGCGCGTGCTCGTGCTGAATCTGGGATCACTCGTAGCGGGTACCAAGTACCGCGGTGAATTTGAGCAGCGGTTTGAAGACATTATCAAAGAGGCAGTCCAGAGCGACAAACAGATCATCCTTTTCATTGATGAAATCCACACGGTGGTCGGCGCTGGAAGTGCAGAAGGATCGCTCGATGCTGCAAATATTCTCAAGCCCGCCCTCAGCCGCGCCACCATTCAGGTGATTGGCGCAACCACTCTCGACGAGTATCGCACAGTGGAAAAAGACCGCGCCCTCGAGCGCAGATTCCAGCCGGTGCAGGTCGATGAGCCGACACTCAAAGACACCGTGGAAATCCTCAAGGGGCTCAAGCAGTCTTTCGAACAATTCCATCACCTCTCGATTGGTGACGATGCCATTGAAGCTGCTGTACAACTCAGCAACCGCTACCTGACAGAACGTTTCCTGCCGGACAAAGCGATTGACGTGATTGATGAAGCATCCGCCGGAAAGAGCCTCCAGCACGCACGGATTTCCCCAGAACTCCAGGCTGTAGAAGATAAGCTGGAAACACTCGGACTGAAGCAGCAGGAAGCCGTAAAGGAGCAGAAGTACCATCAGGCACTCAAGCTCAAGCAGGAACAGCAGGAACTCAAAGAACAGCGCGAACGCATGCTTGCCGCTGCAGACGGTGACAAGCGCACGCCGGTCGCCATCACGCCTGATGATATCGCGGCTGTGGTTGCCCGCATGACGGGTGTTCCAGTTATGAAAATGATGAAGCCGGAAGTGAAGCGTCTCGCAACCCTCGAACAGATTCTCCGCGCCCATGTGATTGGTCAGGACGATGCGATCCGCAAAGTCTCCCGGGCCATCCGACGGTCCAGAGTCGGTATCGGCGACAGCCGCCGCCCGATCGGCTCCTTCCTCTTCCTGGGACCCACAGGAGTCGGAAAGACAGAGCTTGTCCGCACACTGGCACGCGAAGTCTTCCACCGCGACGACGCGCTGATCAAAATCGACATGTCCGAGTTCATGGAGCGCCACAACGTCTCACGTCTCATTGGCGCCACAGCAGGCTACGTGGGGTACGAAGAAGGAGGTCAGCTGACCGAAGCTGTCCGCCGCAAGCCATACTCCGTTGTGCTCTTCGATGAAGTGGAGAAAGCTCACCCGGAATTCTTCAATCTCCTCCTCCAGATTCTGGAGGACGGCACCCTCACCGACGGTCAGGGAAAGGTGGTCGACTTCAGAAACACGATCATCGTGATGACGTCGAACATCGGTGCTGCAAAGCTGACGAAGCAGGCTGCGAAGATCGGCTTCAAGCTGGAAGATGAAGCACAGAGTGAAGAGAGTGAATATGAAGCAAAGCGCCAGGAAGTGATTGCAGAACTCAAAGACAACATGCGTCCGGAGTTCCTCAACCGCATCGATCATATTATTGTCTTCAACGCACTCAATCAGGTGCATATCCGCAAGATTGTGAAGACACATCTGGAAGAACTTGAGAAGCGCCTGAAGGAGCAGGGCTACGGACTGGAGATTGAACAGAAGGCTATCAATGTATTGGCGACCAAGGGCTTCGATCCGGAATACGGCGCCCGTCCGGTCCGCCGCGTCATCCAGGAACTCGTGGAAGATGAAATTGCGGAAGATATTCTGAAAGGTGTGTTCCACAAAGGAGATATCATCAAAGTTATCCGCAAATCTGATGAAAAACTGGAATTAATGCACGGAAAGGCCAAAAAGGGCAGTTCTGTGAAGGAAGAACTGGAAATGGCGATCGTCTAAACATGCCTGAAACGGGGTGTCTGAGCCAAAGACTGGTTCGGCACCCCTTTTTCTGCTATACTAAACAGATTTCCTGACACACATATCCATGCCGATTGAACCCATCAAAATCCCGCAGAACGTCTACATTGAGGACCGCATTGTCGGCCCTCTGACCCTCAAGCAGGTGATCATCTGCGCGCTGGGTGGTGGTTTCAGCTACGCGATGTTCGTCTCCATCAGTCAGGCATACGGCGCTATCGCAATCCCCCTCCAGATTCTCATCTGGTTCCCGGCCGCTCTCTCTGTCATCTTTGCATTCGTGCGCATCAATGACCTCAGCATGATGCGCCTGTGCCTTCTTCTTCTGGAGCGCATGAACAAACCGAGCACCAGAACATGGGCACCGCGCCGCGGTATTATCATCAACGTCCGTACATTCCACACGGTGGCCGAGGACAAAACGGCACGCCGTCCTGTTGTTGCAGAAAAGAAAGTACAGAGACTCGATGAACTGAGCGACCTGCTGGACCTGCATACAGGAAACGCACCGGTCCCGCCGCCTGTTCCTGCTCCCGTCAGTGATGATGAACTGTTCTCCGGTGGCGAACCGCTTGATACTGATGAGGAACTGATGAGTGGCGACAACCCGAATGTGATCCGGCGTCCTGTCGATACAACGCGCATTTCTGTCAGCCCCGCTGTGAACGGCCAGAGTGTGGACGGTGTTGCCCCCGTCACCGGTTCCGTCTCGATTTTCCGTGATATCTCCCCCGCCTGACATGCCAGACAAAGAACCTAAAAGCACCGTGCGCACACGCAAGAACACCAGCAAGCTCTCCACGCAGCGCTCGCTCCCGGTCGGCGAAGTCCGCAACAATACAATCATCCTGAAAAACGGCGGCATGCGTGCCGTTCTTGCGGTCGAAGCGCTGAACTTTAATCTCAAAAGCGAAACGGAGCAGCAGGGAATCATCGCCGGATACGGCGCGTTTGTGAACACGCTCACCTTCCCGCTGCAGATTGTCATCCGCTCCACCCGCACGAATATCGATGAATACCTGGCAGTGGTAAAAGGTATCGGTGAAAAGCAGGAGAACGAACTCCTCCGCAACCAGACACTTTCCTATGTGCTCTTCATGCAGAAACTGATCGAGATGGCCGACATCATGCAGAAGCGCTTTTATGTCATTGTGCCCATTGACCACACCGACCGTAAGAAAACGATGTTTGAGCAGTTCTTTGACTGGCTCCATCCGGATGACAGTGCCGCGAAAGCGAGCATCCGCAGCCACGAATTCACAACCGCTGCAGCCAAGCTCAACGAGCGCGTGGACCTGATTTCCTCCGGCCTCAGCAACATCGGGCTTCACGTAAAGCGCCTGGAAACCCGCGATCTCATTGAAATGCTCTATCAGACCTACAACCCGAAAACGAGCCAGAACCAGAAGATTCCGAAGAGTATGGAAGATTTGGGGCTGGAAGCCACCGCGCTCTGAGGAAAACGGTGATAATTGACAAATAGGCTTCATAGAAGCATACTGTCGGTCGATTTGGTGCTGCTCGTGCAAGAGCACTGATCGCCTTTTTATTCTCTCCCCTTGCACCCCAGTTTTTATGTCCCCAAAAACACTCGTCAAAGAACCAGTGAACGCACTGATGGAGAAGCTCATGGAGCAGTCTCCTGCTATTTTCCGTCCGCGTCCGGGCGAACTTGTGGAAGGCATTGTCGTCTTCCGCGGGAAGAACAAACTCCTCCTCGATATCCAGGGTGTCGCTACCGGTATCATCTCTGGCCGCGAACTCCGCGATTCATTCAACACCTTCAAGGAACTGGCAGTCGGCGACACCGTCGGCGCACTGGTGCTTGAAGATGAAAACGATGAAGGACTCGTTGTTCTGAGCCTCCGCATGGCGTCTCAGCGCAAGGCATGGGATCGTTTCCACAAGCTGATTGAAGGAGAGCGCACCATGAAATTCACCGCTCAGGAAGCAAACAAGGGTGGTCTTATTGCCAACATCGACGGCATCCGCGCCTTCCTCCCGGTCTCTCAGCTCGCTCCGGTCAACTACCCGCGCGTCAACAACGCCGACTCCGGAGAAATCATCAACCGCCTCGCAAAGTTTATTGGTCACACCTTCACGGTCAAAATCGTGACGATGGATCAGGAAGCAGGAAAGATCGTTGTCTCTGAGCGTGACGCGATGGCTGAAGAGCGCTCCAAGGCTCTCGAAGGTCTCGCAATCGGCGCAGAGAAAGACGGTATCATTTCCGGTATTGTGAAATTCGGCGTCTTTGTGACCTTTGATGGTCTCGAAGGTCTCGTGCACATTTCTGAAATCGCCTGGGGCCATGTGAAGAACCCGGCTGAATACGCAGAAATGGGTGACCGCGTCCGCGTCAAAGTCATTGGCGTCGATGGCGACAAGCTCAGCCTCTCCATCAAGCAGCTCACGAAGGACCCATGGGAAGAGGTTGCTGAGCGCTACCCTGTTGGAAAGAAAGTATCCGGAACCGTCGTGCGCTTTGCAGACTACGGTGCCTTCCTCCGCCTGGAGAAGGACATCAACGGTCTCGTGCACCTCTCCGAAATCGCCCACCACAAAGTGGCTGATCCGTCCGAGGCCCTGACCATCGGTCAGAAGGTTGAAGCACAGGTCATCAACATTGATGTCGACGAACGCCGCATCGGTCTCTCCATCAAAGCTCTCCAGCCAATCGACAAAGAGACACTTGAGCGTATCCAGCGCGAACAGGCTGAGGAAGAGGCGGCAAAGGCAAAAGATTCCGACGATGCCAAGGATTCCGAGGAAAAATTGGAAGGCTTCGTAGCCAGCAAGGATGGCAAGAAGTACTACGATGCAAACACAGCGGCTGCAAAGAAGATCAAGGACGAGAACCGCGTGGAATTCAAGACTTCAGAAGAGGCAGAAGCAGCAGGTTACACTGCGTAATGACTGCTTTATAACTCATGAAAATCGGAGGGATGCGTGACGACCGTCATCCCTCCGATTTTCATATAGGTCGATTGTGTCTCTTCCGTTACTCTGTCATTCCCATGAAAGCATTCATTTTCGACTTCGACGGCGTGATTGTGGACAGCGAACGGCACTGGAAAGAGAATGCCTCCGCCTTTTTCCCGACCATCATCCCCCACTGGACCCCGACAGACAGCGGCCGCATGACCGGGCTTGGGCTGCAGGCCGGACATGAGTTGCTCATGCGCGAATATGGACTGACAATGAATTACGATGAGTACATGAATCACCGTACAAAACTATCGGTCGATGCCAACATGGAGGAAAGAATCCAGATCGTGCCGGGCATTCCCGCCCTTCTGGACCGACTGGTTGCAGAAGATATTCCAATCGCCATCGGATCATCAGCACATCGGCCATGGATTGACCGCATGCTTGCACTGCTGGAACTCACATCGTATTTCCCTCTTATCTGCTGCGCGAACGACGTGGATGAGCGCGTGAAACCGGCACCGGATATCTATTTGCTGGTTGCAGAAAAGCTGAAGGTAGACCCGAAAGACTGTGTTGTGCTGGAAGATTCATTCTATGGAGTCACTGCTGCAAAAGCCGCCGGCATGTACTGCATCGGCTATCGATATGACTCAAATCATGAACAGAATCTTGATGCCGCAGACAGGATCATCACCACTATGGATGAGCTGACTACAGGCATGCTCCGATCACTCTGAAAGCGACTGCTGGCTCAGAAAGTGCAGGTGCAAATAGAACACTTCCTGTCCCCCGCCCTTCCCGACGTGATACGTCAGTTTGTAGCCGTCGATTCCTTTCGCTTTGGCAAATTCCTGGGCCTTCAGAATAAGTAATCCGGGCAGATCTTTCGTCGATTCATCAATATCCGCAACAGACGCCACAAAGAGCTTCGGCACAAACAGAAGATGTGTGGGCGCTTTCGGGTGAATATCTTTGAAGGCGATCACATCATCGTCTTCGTACACGATATCCGCAGGGATCTCACGGGCGATTATTCTATGGAAGATTGTGGGTTCGGCCATAGTGTCAGCTTACCTCCGATACGGGGCAGAATGGAAGATCATCGACAATGAAAAGAGTCATAAATTTGATACCTATAGGCCATTTCATTGAATTTTTTCATGAAAAGGAGCATAATAGATCTACATGGTAAACACCCCGTCAGAGAAGGCACCATCACTCACATCCAGTCCGGACTCCCTGTCCGCTGCGCCTGTTATTGTTGCCCAGCCGAAGAGCGTGGATCTCACATCTTTCATGGAGGGACTGGGACAGTTCACAGAGAATGCAAACGACAAGCCTGCGAATGATGGCAGCGGATCAGGCGGCACCGCAGTAAAAACAACCAGCCAGACACAGAGCGGTCTCTCTGCACGCGATCTCGCGATTGCAAACCTGCCGATTCCCGTCGTCATGCAGAAGGAACTGGAACAGCACATCCGCGAAGAAGTGAAGAAATTGCGCAAGCAGGCAAAAGTGATTGCATCAATGTCTCGCCCGGGAAGCGCCTACAAGGCAAACCTGCTCTACGCCCGCATCCGCCGCTTGAATGCCCTGCTCGCAAGTTTGTTTGAAGCATCTGTGGAAGTCCTGAAAAGACTGTTCGTACGCGTGTTTATCGACAAACAGAGTATTCAGTGAGGGTATCGGTCACCGGGATATCAGTCACCGGGTATTTTTGGCATATCAAATAAAGATATTCAACCCCGATGACCGGTGACCGATACCTGATACCTAGTCATTCTTTTTATCATGCTTCTTCGTTTTCTCATCCAAAAACCCCGACACCCACGCCATCGCCTGGTCAGCCATGGAGAGCGGCTTGAGGATAACGGTCTGCAACTCTTCAGTCACAATCTGCGTCCGCTTCATCACCTTGCGCAGATCCACCACAATGAAAATCACATGATACAGCACCACAACCAGCATGACGCCGATCACAATGTAGAGTCCGTGGATAATATCGAGGGAAGACCAGAGCATACGGGTCAGGTGAAGAGTACACTTCATACTAGTCATTTCGAATTTCATGCGCAATCTCCTGCAACACGTCCGGCGTCTGGAAGCAAGCTCGATCCTTATCGCGCTCATCACCGCGTATCAGAAAACTCTCTCTCCGGACCACGGGCCGCTCCGGCATCTGTACACGTACGGCTACTGCCGGCATTCCCCCACCTGTTCGGAGTACGCGAAAATTCAACTCAAGGAACGAGGGGCAGTTATGGGATCTTTCCTGGCGATCAAGCGGGTTCTGAGCTGTAACCCGTTTACGCCTATTTCTGAGGAAAAATGGCGGGAAATGGCAAAGCGCCAAACCTCTTCCCTTTAGGACCAGTTCTTAGTATCCTCTTGCAACGTTCTGGGGATAAAAAGCCCCTTTCACACGCGGGTATCGTACCAGCCTTCGCCAAGGCTACGGCCGGCAAGCAGTGGTAAGGTATCTCAGAAAAAGATCATTCTCATAAGCGGGTATCGTACAGTGGTAGTACATCAGCCTTCCAAGCTGAGGATGCGGGTTCGATTCCCGCTACCCGCTCCAAAATTCCAGAGAATTTTGGAGCTTCCAAGCTCTAAAACAAGGAGCGCGCCAAGCATGCGACGCCGTTTTTGGCTTAGAGGGCAGTACTGAGACAAGAGCCGAACAAGCATGCAAAAAATAAAACTGAATATGAATTTCATGAAAAACACTACTATAATCTGCTCATGGATCTCCACCCGCTCTTCATTCACTTTCCTATAGCGTTACTCTCCGTCTACAGTTTCCTGGAGCTGATCAGATATTTTGCTGCAGGGGCACGGTGGACGCATACGCGAGGCGTTCTTGTAATCACCGGTGTGATAGGTGCATTCATGAGTCTTTCGACCGGCGAAACAGCAGAGCACCTTTTTAAAAAAGCTGAACTCCATGCCGTTCTGGAAATACATTCCCTGCTCGCGAACGTGACGACATGGGTGTACGCAATTCTGGCAGCCGCGTATCTACTCCTCTGGTTACAGGGAACAACACTGCTTCAGTCGGTGCCACAGGGATTCAGAACACCGATTTCCATAGGCATGCGGATCGCTTCGGTAATAACTAGCGCACGCATTGCACCTGTTCTTGCAACTCTTGGCTTTCTTGGCTTATTGATGGTCGGATCTCTCGGAGCGATCCTGGTGTATGGTCCGGATTTTGATCCGGTGACATCATTCATGTATCGCCTATTCTTTGGTGGATAATACCTATAACGCTTGCCAACTGTTTCCATTGCTTTCTATGATCACCCCCACCCAAATCACCATCGAAACCACCGTCCATGCACCCCTCGAAAAAGCATGGGAATGCTGGAATACGCCGGAGCACATCATGCAGTGGAACCATGCATCAGACGACTGGCATTCCCCCTCCGCAACGGTGGATCTGCGTGAAGGTGGAACATTTACTGCACGCATGGAAGCCAAAGATGGCAGCGTCGGGTTTGATTTTGGCGGTACCTATACAACTGTCATCGACCAGAAAGAGATTGGCTACACCATGGATGACGGACGCACAGTTCGCATCACCTTTGACGGACATGGCGACCATACGCATGTGACCGAAACGTTTGATGCAGAAAGCGAGAACCCTGTAGAAATGCAGAGGGCCGGTTGGCAGTCGATTCTGGATAACTTCAAGACGTATACCGAGTCGCAGGCATGAGCAACAATAAGGCTACTATTGAACGGTATATTGATGGATTCAATACGCTGGACCATGCACAGATTCTCTCGTGCCTGACAGACGACGTGGAGTGGATTATGCACGGCTTTTTTCATCACAAAGGAAAAGAGGCATTCGATGCAGAAATTGAAAACCCTGCCTTCTCCGGGAAGCCGGTCATTACCCTGACACGAATGACCGAAGAAAATGATGTCGTGATTGCAGAAGGAACAGTACAGGCACGCACCAAAGACGGAGTGATCCTGCCACTCGTATTCTGCGATCTCTTTGAAATGCAAAACGGGAAAATCCGGAAGCTGATCGGATATATCGCGCAGGTCAAAACAGCACCTGAACCTGCATAGAGAAACAAATTACGCTCCAGCCCCCACCGACTTCAAAAGCACGCCGACTCCGTAGGCTACGAAAGCACCAAGTGCTCCGACAAGGACAATTTCGAAGGGGCCGCGCCAGAGCTTTTCGCGTGTCACAATACTGCGTGCGGCACCCAACAGAATCAATGACACAAATGTACCGAAAATGGCGATCGAAAAGCGGTCTGCAGGATTTACCCCCAGGAAATAAGGAATAAGAGGGATAGAGCCAAACAAGACAAACGAACAGAACGTCATGAGACCATCCAGCAGCGGCGTCGACTCCTCTCCTTTTACATACCCATGCTCCCCGACCATCATCATATCCGCCCACTGCTCCTTGTCGCTGGTGACAACCGCGACGGCACGATCGAGGTCCTTTCCTGTAAACCCGAGTGTCGCAAGATAGTGCTTCACTTCCTCGCGCTCCATGTCCGGATGATCCTCAATTTCCTGCAGCTCCTCCAGGCGGATTCGCATGCGTTGCGCCTGCTGGGATTTTTCAGAGAGGTACGCACCCGTTGCCATGGAAAGACCGTCCGCAAAGAGATTTGCGAGACCGAGGATAATCACAATCGTATGTGGGAGATCAGCCCCCATCGTTCCTGCAACTACAGCAAACGTCGTGACGATGCCATCGTTGCCACCGTACACAATTTCGCGGATATATGATCCAAAGCGATGGCCATGGTGCTCCTGCGTGCGATGCCGTTCAAAAGCGGATACGTCGACTGTCATAGAAGATGTCTCCCATGATAGTCCGCCTGTGCCTGTTTGCCTATTTTTTCTTAAGTCTGGGCGTCGGTATCTCTGCCGCCGTTTTCTCGATGAGAGTAGCCAGCCATTCACGATCCTCCCACCGCGCTTCGTCGATCAGGTAATACGGCTTGGCACCGGGGTACGGTGCGTCTTCGATGATATCGTCGATACACTCCTCCCCCGCCTTTGTTTTCTTCACATACAGCCGGTCATCACAAATCAGAGCAATGACTTTTTCCTGGTAGTACAGCGCATATTCGCCAAACATTTTCCTGGTACGGATACCGGGCAAATCACTCAGTTGATCGACAATATAATCAGCGGTGGATTGTGCGGTTGCCATCAGTCAGAAGATAACGCTGTCTGGTACTGCTTCGACAGCACTGTGTAAAACCGTGAGCGCATAGCGATGAGCGTGACACATAGTCCGACAATACCGATAACAGTGAAGACAAGCGCAATACCACGGCCGGTGCCAACGCCAAACCAGGAACCGATCAGCTCTGCACCCTGTCCGCCTTCACTCATAAACGGAATGAAGAAGAACTGTGCAAGCGGGCCGATCAGAAAAGCCATCAGCGGGGAGACTGCCATTTCAACGCTCTGTGCAAAGCCCATCACGCGGCCCTGGCGTTCGAACGGCACGACCTTCTGCATGATGGTGTGCTCGGACGCTTCAATAAACGGCACGACTGCCAGGTAAATGAACATACCGACCATCAGAAGAATGATGGAAGGCTGAACGGTGAAGAGCATGCTGACAGTCCAAATGGTGATGTTTGTCAGGAACAGCGAGCGAAGCGGATTCTTTCCCAGACCGAATTTGGAGATGATGATGCCACCCACAATGAAGGCGGTGCTAAGGATTCCCCACACAATGCCCCACATCTGCACCGATACGAGCGAGAGGCCGTACGCATCCATCAGAGACATAAAGGCACCTCCGAGGAAGTTGTTGAATGTCGTGAAAAAGATGAGGGCAAAGAGCCCGGGAATGGTGGAGATGACGGCGATGGTACCACGGATATCCACCTTCTTCGGCTTCTCTGCAGTGTGCACAATCTTCTCTTCCGGAACATGCAGGAGCAGCAGATGCAGGATGACAGCGAGTGTGAGGCTGATCGAAAGAATCATCACATAAAACATGCCACCCTGCGCGACCAGAAAACCGGAGATGACCGACACCACCAGGAACGTGACACCGTTCACCATACCCACCAGTCCGTTCGCTTTATCGCGGTCATGTTCCGGCACAAGGATAGTCACGAGAGTGGCCAGCGCGATATTACGGATATTCCCGAAGATCACACCTATAAGAATAAGCGTACTGAAGATCCACAGAATCGGGCTACTGACTGATGTGAATGCTTCTGCAGGAGCTAGCAGATAGATGGCAAAGGCAATGCTGAAAATGACGAGAGTCACACTGCTCGAAAAAATCATCGCGGACTTTTTCCGGTGATGATCAACAATGCTCCCGAACCAGAAACTGGAGGACGACATCAGGATGAGATACACACCCGCAAGCACCGACGTGGCAAAGACGGATTTGGTTTCAAGGTACACAAAGAACGTCAGCGCAAACCACACGACAAAGGTCGTCAGAGACGCAATGAAGGTGTTGGCAATAATATGGTAGAAGGTTTTCATAGTCTGTTCATACTAGAGGAAAAAATGCCTTTGTATTGAGAAAAAGTGACGTTTTTCAGTCTGTAGTCTATGCTTGCATCATGTGGTCCATCCTCCGGAAAATCCTCGGCGTCATCTGTCTGATCCTCGGACTCGCTGCCCTCGTTACCCCCTTCACCCCGGGTTCGTGGCTGGCCCTGATCGGGCTGGAATTATTGGGTATGGGGTTTTTAATACCGAAGAAACTGCGGGCAGCAATGCGCCAGATGACTGAGAAGTTCAAGGCGCGGATCTTTAAGAAAAAAGTTCCGGACCCGACCCCTATTTCGCCATCAGATCCACAAGAACACTGAAGCCGCCGACTGCGATGCGCTTCATATCGAAGGGCATGTTTTTGGCATCGGCCTCTGTATAGGTCGACTCCATTTCTTTCATGACCTTTGCATTTACGCGATCGCGGTGTGCTTTCGACTTGTAGATGATGAAGGAGAAAACGACTGTCTCGCCGTCTTTCGCTTTGGCCATTTTCGGGAAAGGCATCGTGGAGTGTTCAGGTGTCAGATCATCACCGATGCATTCAACATACTGAAGAGCACCGTGCTTCATCCACATCTTGCCACCCTCACCCGCCATCTTTTTATAGGCAGCAAGGTTCTTGGTCGGAAGAGGGAAAACATAACCATCGACGTAACGCATAAGAGTGAGGGGAAGAGATGTGAAAAAGATTACAGAGCTGCTTCGAGCTTGTCCAAAGACTGGTTCCAACCGACATTCGCATCGCCGGCCATCCCGGTAGGATGTCCTTCGTGTACAAGCGTGAGAGTTGTCTGGCCATTTTCCTCCGTAAAGGTGAATGTCACACGCATTTCATCCGGCCATTCTCCGGGCATACCGACGTCTTTGCCGTTCAGCAAATTTCCATCTTTGTCTGCAAAGTGATCGGTGCAGACAATCTTCTGCATCGGGATGATTTCCTCGTAGACTCCCCCGCTCCAGAAATCCTGCTCAGGCATGCCAGGTCCCATCGCGCCGCGCATGCAGTAGAGATATTTTCCACCTTCGCGGAAATCGATATCTGCGTGCGGTGCCGTGAAATGCTCAGGGCCCCACCAGAGCTTAATCATCTCAGGATCTGTAAATGCCTGCCAGACACGGGCAAGGGGCGCATTGAATGTACGGGTGATATGGATGGTCTTCGTGTCCATAGGAAAGGGAGAAAAAAATAAGAGAATGATTACAATTCGGGGAATGACGCGAGGTATTTTTCGAGTGAATCGAGACGGTCATTCCAGAGCTTTTCATACGCAGACAGGTACCGGCTCGCTTCTCTAAAAGCAGCCGGAGAGAGTTGCACCATCTGCTCCTTCCCCTTCCGCTTCTTGATAATGAGGCGCGCTTTCTCAAGGACACTCAGGTGCTTCGCGATGGCAGCAAAGGACAGTGTATACGGCTTTGCAACATCGGAGATCGACATCTCTTTCTTGTTCTTGGCGACTCTGCGGAGAATATCGCGGCGGGTCGGATCTGCGAGGGACTGAAAGATCGCATCGAGGCTGATCGGTGAGAGACTTAATTCAACCATTTGGTTGAATGATAGTACAGAGAAAATCCCCTGTCAAAAAAGAAGTTGTCTATTGTATTGATCTAACAGAATACAGCAGAAATCCCCGCTGCGGCGGCAACGGGGTTTCTTTGAAAGTCAGTCAGGTATGAATTCTTTAGAAGCAGCCATCAGAACAGTAGCCGCCATCTGGTAATGGAACGAAGGTGTCTTTGTTACAAACATTACACACATTCAAGGCACGTACTGCAGTAGCCCAATCACGGAGCACCATTGTACGCAATGCTTCGGCCAGACAAAGATGATTCTGATACCCATTCGTCTCTACAGAGATATGCGGAATCCATGCCTGATCACGCCGTCTGCCATCAAACCCTATATCACGATAAGCATACACTCTGTAGGTCTGACCGGTGTGTGATGTAAACGGTTTCCCTTCCTGGCAAATTTGCTGTGAATTCCAAGATATGCCGCTTCGCAGGCAAATGGATCGTGCTAGGTAATACGACTTTCTCATACGGTGCCCATGAAAACGCAGATACCCTTCTGTCAGAGTCGCTTCCCGAAGCCAGTGAAGCAATTCTTCCCTTTCCTTCCCCCCTTTCTGATTAACCTTAAGGGTCACAATATAGGGAGGTTCTATATCGCTCCGCTCAATGACAGCAACAGCATCGCCTCCGTGAATAATCCGCATGCCATGCTCTCCAACACTTTCGGTAAACGAACCTGCTACAAAACGTTCGTGTTCATTCGGGCAATAACAAACATCGCCTGTTTCAATCAGGATTTCCTGAGGCAGAAGGAGCAAGGCCATAAATGAACGAATGGGATCATCGTTCTCCGGACGTGATGCTGTCCAGACATGCCCTTCATCGAAACCGATTCTTCCACCAGGTAAGACGCTCACATAACCTGAAATAGAACCGGCAACTCGGACATGACCATTCTTGGGAATGACCCTAAAACCTCCGTCTTCCTCACTTCCAAATTGATCGATTGCCAACAGTTCCTCGAATGTAAAATACTGATTTGCCATGATGTAACACTCCACCGTTTAAAGCCCGGTCGGCTAGCCTGGACCAACGTACACATCTTCTTGCCCCAACGCAGGGCATTTCACTATCACAACTCATACCCGTTGCTCTCAAAGAACGGATCAGGAAATTTTCCCTGACTATGTGTTAAATTACATTGAAAATAAAATACGTCAACTTCCCTGTTCTATAATGCAACAGAACAACGTTTATCGCTCCTTTCTAGATAAAAGGACTATCCTCCTGCAAAAAAATCTTGCACCTCATAGACGTGCTGCAGCAATCACTTTAGAGTGCAGCTTCATGGATCTCCTGCATCTCCTCGAAACCCACTTCGGCTACAAAAGCTTCCGCCCGACGCAGGAAAAAATCATCAACACGATCCTCAACGGCAATGACTGTCTGGTCGTGATGCCGACCGGGGGCGGCAAATCGCTGTGCTTCCAGGTACCCGCTCTCTGTCTGGACGGACTCACACTCGTGATTTCCCCACTGATTGCGCTGATGAAAGATCAGGTCGATGGACTCCGGAATAACGGCATCAATGCCGCCTTTTTAAACAGCAGCCAGACACAGGAAGAGCAGATGGATGTAATGGATGATGCAACCAATGGGCGCCTGAAACTCCTCTACGTCGCTCCGGAACGGTTGGGTGTGGCATCTTTCATGAACTACCTGCAGACATTGCCACTCCAACTGATCGCCATTGATGAAGCCCACTGTATTTCCGAGTGGGGCCACGACTTCCGGCCAGACTACCGGCTTCTCAAAAAACTGCGCGCGGCCTTCCCGCATGTTCCGTGCATTGCACTCACTGCGACAGCAACGCCACAGGTCCAGACCGATATCCGCAGTCAGCTGGGTCTCGACAATGCGCCCCTCTTTCTCTCCGGGTTCAACCGGACGAATCTCACGTACCACGTCTACCCGAAAGCCCGCACGTTTGACCGCTTACTCCTCATCCTCAAAAAAGCCGAACGCCTCCCTGCGGTCGTCTTCTGCTTCTCACGGAAAAGCACCGAGAGCCTCGCTGCAGATTTACAGGCTGAAGGGCTGCGCTGCCTCCCCTACCATGCCGGCATGTCGCCGCAGCTGCGCAAAGACACGCAGGATGCGTTCATGCGGGACGACGTGGAAATCATCACTGCGACCACTGCATTCGGGATGGGTATTGATAAGCCTGATATCCGGACTGTGGTTCATATTGATCTCCCGAAGAACATCGAAAGCTTTTACCAGGAAACAGGCCGCGCCGGACGCGATGGCCTCCCGAGCGACTGCATCCTCTTCTATTCCGATGCCGACCGCTTCAAGCAGGAATACTTCATCCGGCAGATTGAAGACCCTCTCCTCCAGCAATCCACCCGCGAGAAGCTCCAGCAGATGGCAGCCTACGGCGAACTCCGCACCTGCCGCCGCAAATATCTGATGGCGTACTTCAGTGAAGTCTACGACCAGGACAACTGCGGTAGCTGTGACCGGTGCTTGGCCAAAGACGAAGAACTGATTGATGTAACAGACCTTGGCACAAAGATTCTGGAAGCAGTCCAGGCTACCGGCGAACGCTTTGGCGGCGGGCATATTGTCGATGTTCTCCGTGGAAAATCGACTGATAAGACACAGATGGCACAGCACGATAATTTGCAGATCTTTGGAGTCGCACAGGATCAGAGTGCACAGAAGCTGCGCTTCACGCTTGCAGAAATGGTCGCGGGCAATCTCCTCCGAAAAGCTGAGGGCTTGTATCCGACACTCTCGCTGACACTGAAAGGCAAAACCGCCCTCGAAAACGGCGAACCGATTTTCATCCGCAAACCGGAAGCCGAGGTCGCTATTGTCGAACGCAAAGTGGCCGATGTGGATGACGAGCGTTTCGAGCGCGCCCTCTTCGAGGAACTCCGTGCACTCCGCCGGAAACTTGCCGAGGAACAGAGGGTCGCTGCTTTCATTATTTTTGGCGACCGGTCACTCAAAGAAATGGCGAGCCTCTTCCCACAGAGCATCGAGAGTTTTATGCAGATCTATGGAGTATCGACGAAAAAGGCTGACAGATACGGAAAGCGGTTTACGGACATTATCCGGCGCTATGCACAGGAGCATCGGCTGGAAGACAGAGTTACTGCAAAAATCCTCCCGGTATTTCCTTATTAACAATCCTCACAGAGCCTTTTTTCCCAAAGAATGAAGACACTGCATGCAAAGGAGTATCAACATAAACTTGCTCTACTGTCTGCGGCTGTAGCTCAGCCTGCAGAAGCTCACGAATTTCTTTTCGAATGATGTTCTGCCTTTCCAGCGACACACCAAGACCCAAAAGCACCGACACACCATAGGCTTCAGGTGTCGTATAAAGTTCAACCGCGCAGACATTTGTATTCACCATAGCCCATTTCCGAACCATTGTTGCAATACGAGGATACGGCAAAAAATCTTCTTTCAAACGCACCTCCACCTCCACCGGACGATCGGACATCGAATGAAGAAATCCTATAGCCACATGCGAAGACATGTATCAATTCTACCACAAAGCCGCCCCACAAAATTACAGCGCCCCCAAATCCAGCTCCTCATTTACCTCCACGGATTTCACGAAATCCTTGTCGTGGCTGATGAGGATCATGCCGCCTTTGTATTCGTTCAGCGCGTCGGCAATGACCGGAATGTGGCGGAAGTTGATGTGGTTGGTGGGCTCATCGAGAATCAGGAGGGTCGGTTTCAGGAGCATGAAGCGCGCGAAACAGAGGAGTCCTTTTTGCCCTTCGGAGAGTCCGCGGACTTTGGTCTGCACCTTTTCACCCGGCAGCATGAAGCGCGCGGCGGCCTGGAAAATCAGCTGCTGATTCGGAGCTTCCATCGCTTCTTCCAGGACTTCATACACTGTTTTATCAAACGGCAATCCGGAGAAATCCTGACGGTAATACCCGACTACCACACCCGGCGTAATCTTGGCACCAGGCTCAGTACCATTAGCCATCGATTCAAGAAGCGTGGTTTTGCCGATGCCGTTTGGTCCGGTAATGAGCACACGATGACGCTTACGAAGCGTGACAGACACATTCTTCCGCACAGGCTTATGGTCTTTCATAATGCCGACCGACGTGATTTCGGCCAGCGGTTTCTGGAAATCTGAAATCTCAATCGTGAACGGCGGAATGGTTTTATCCTCGCGGCGGACATCGACCTTATTCTCTTCCGCTTCTTCCACGTTATCACGCATTTTGCTCGCGAGCTTGCGCATCTTTCCTCCCTTGTGTGAGAAGAAGTTGATCTTGTCCTTCTGATCCTGAATGTCTTTCTCCATGCGCGCGTTCTGGCGCTGCTCGCGTTCAATCTGCGCGGCAATTTCCTCCACCACATTGTAGTAGTCCCCCACGAACTGCTGGACCTTGTGCGTATGAGCATCGAGGTGCAGCACACCTTCCGTGAAGCTGTTCAGGAAATCCGCATCGTGGGAAATGACGATGCAGGTCTTGTCGTACATCACAATAAAACTCGTGAGATGATCGATACCGGCCTTGTCGAGGTTATTGGTCGGCTCATCGAGCAGCAGAATATCCGGCTCCTGGATAATGGCGTAGGCAAGGAGCAGACGCGCTTTCTGCCCTCCGGAGAAATCTTTGATTTTCTTATCGAGTGCCGCCTTCAGGTTCACAATATCCAGCACCCGGGCAATATCGCGCTCAATGTCGAACTTCTTTTCGTGGAACGCACCTTCAAAGTACTGCCTCACCGTCTTGTCCAGATCCTCATGCGCCACCACCTGCTTTGCAATACCGATTGTCGCTCCTTTTTTGAGATGGATTTGACCATGCTGGGGCTTGAGCTCCTTTGTGATCAGTTTGAAAATCGTGCTTTTGCCTGCACCATTCTGGCCCATAATAGTGAGCTTTGCGTTCTCACGGACCGAAAAAGCAGCTTCCTCGAGCACAGGGTAGCGGTGATCGTAATGAAACGTCACGTCATCAAACCGGAGGAGGACATCACCATGTTCCATAAATACACGAAGAAAGAATGCGAATGGGAGGGCTGCAAGCCCGCCGTAGCCTCAGCAAAGGCGGGGGGATTGTAGGGGGAAAAATGCTGTCTGAACAGTGGAAAAAGAGCCTTTTGGAAGGTAAACAGAGGTTTATTGACATAATAAACAAAATGACTTGTATTAATATAAATAGAAGATAGAATACCGAACCCCTGCAATGAGCAGGCATCTTTTCTTCCCCCATTTCTATGAACATGTCTTCGAAACATCTTCAGTTTTCCCTCCTGACAGGACTCGTTGCAGTCTTCGGACTCACCATCAGCTTTGCAAACGCTGACGGTATGCTGCCTTCCGTCACGCAGAGTTTCGTGCAGATACAGCAGAACTCCATTACCGAAGGTCCGTTTGCTGGCGCAAAGTTTGATATCGTCGGCTTCATGAGCCATCCGTGCTACGAGATGATCGGCACAGAGGTGCAGAGCTGTGAGTACTCCTACGGCATCAAGCAGCCCCTCAAGAGTTATGTAGAAGATGGCTCCCTCCTCGCGTGGCTCGGACAGAGCGCATTGCTTCCAAACGTTGCCATGTCGACAAGCTCCGTCTCCAGCGCAGCATCGTCCGCATCCTCTGTAGCAAGTGAAGGCACCATGGAACCGACTGTCACCATGACAGCTGCTCCGAAAGCAACCACAACGATCCTGAACAGCGATATTGATACCTACGAAGAAATGGATGACCTCCGCACCGCACGCAGCAACAAGCTCTGGAACATCTGTGTCCGCAGAGACGGTGGCCGCGACCTTGCAGCAATCTGCTACCAGGACAACATCCGCCTCCTCATGCGTTTGGACATTGAACTGACAGAAGACACCGTTCGTTAATTCTTTGATCTGAGATCTTAAAAGGCCGCCTATTGCGGCCTTTTTTGTATGCCAATCTGCAAGAATGCCCGTACTGGCACGTCTTAGTATCAGATTCAACCGCTTCCACTCATCTCATATGAAGACACAACAAGACGCCGGATTCATGGAGACAACCTCACTGTGGATGGCCACAAAAACATTGCCTGCATTCGAGCCGCTCACCACTAATACACACGCCGATGTCTGTATTATCGGCGCCGGCATCAGCGGACTGACGACTGCCTATCTGCTCTGCAAAGCAGGAAAATCGGTCATCGTTCTGGATGATGGCCCGATCGTGAGCGGCGAAACAAGGCGCACGACAGCGCACATCACAAACGCCAACGACGACCGGTATCATGAGATGATCCGCATTCACGGACTAGAAAAGGCAAAGCTCATTGCAGAGAGTGAGACCAGATCGATTGATCAGATTGAAACAATTGTGAAAGAGGAAAACATTTCCTGTGACTTTGAACGGCTGGATGGATACCTGTTTGCCGCTCCAGATATGCCCGCTGATGAGCTGCAGAAAGAGCTGGATGCTGTGCATGCGGTAGGCCTGGAAAACGTCGATTTACTGAAGCAAATGCCCGCAAAAAATCTGCCGACTGCCTGTTTACTCTTCCCGAAACAGGCACAGTTTCATCCGCTCGCCTATCTCTCCGGACTAGCGCAGGCAATCACGAAGATGGGCGGACAGATCCATGCACACTCCCGCGTAACGGAGATTGAGGAAAAAGAATCCCCGTTCACCATCACTCTCGAAAACGGGCAAAAGGTGGCTGCCACGTCTCTGGCTGTTGCAACCAATGCACCCGTCAACGATAACGCGATGGTCTTTACCAAGCAGTCTCCATACCGCACATTTGTGATCGGACTGACGGTTCCGAAAGGGGCCGTTCCGAAAGCGCTCTACTGGGATACACTCGATCCGTATCACTACATCCGCCTCCAGAAAGATGATGACGATGCGACCAAAGAGATCCTGATTGTCGGCGGAGAGGATCACCGGTCCGGTGAATATGATGATGCGGAGAAGCGCTACGAGATCCTCGAAAAGTGGGCGCGACGGCATTTCCCTGACTGCAGTGATGTGCGGTTTCGGTGGTCCGGACAGGTACTGGAAACCATCGACGGCATCGCGATGATCGGACGCAAACCCGGCGGCCACGCACAGTCATTTATCACAACCGGTGACTCCGGTCAGGGCATGACGCACGGGACTATTGCCGGCATGCTGCTCACGGATCTCATCAGCGGGAAAGACAATGCGTGGGCCGACGTCTATAACCCGAGCCGCGTTCCGCTCGGTGCCATCAAAACATTTATCGAGGAAAATGCAGTGACCGCAAAAGATCTGGCTGGTGACTATATCACCCCGGGTGACGTCAAAAGTATGGATGAGGTAAAGCCGGGACAAGGTGCCACGATGCGCACCGGGCTCACAAAAATCGCACTCTACCGCGATACAGACGGCACGATGTTTGCACGCACCGCCATCTGTCCGCACAAAGGCTGCATGATCCGCTGGAACAGCGGCGAAAAGTCGTGGGACTGTCCGTGCCACGGGTCGCGGTATAATATCCACGGACAAGTTCTGAATGGACCCACCATGAAAGATCTGCCGCCCGCCTCCGTTTAAACTACGGCGGGCAAGCTTGAAATTTCTATTCCTCCTGATACCATCTGTCGCTATGCACACACTCCACCCAGACAACAACGGCACATTCGCAAGTTTATTCAATAACCCGCCCCAGGAGCGCCCGGAAGCAAACAAGCCCCCGGATTCCATCCTGTCCGAGCCGGTCGAAGACGATGCAGAGGATATTGCCCTCCTGAAGCAGATTCAGGCTATGCCTCCTGTGAGCGATGAAGACGATGACGACACGGCGGAAGAGGCTCCGGCTGACGATATGAACACCACACCGCTCGCACAAGAAGCGCCGAAGAAAAAGGCAGCTGCCAAGAAAGCGAAGCCGGTGAAGAAAGCGAAACCTGCAAAGAAAGCCAAGAAAGCTGCTCCTGCAAAAAAGGCAAAGAAAGTCGCAGCCAAAAAGAAAGTGAAGCCAGCCAAGAAGAAAAAGACAGTCGCAAAGAAGACAAAGAAAACGGTGAAGAAAGTTGCGAAAAAGACGGTAAAGAAAGCAGCCAAAAAGGCCCCGAAGAAGACAGCTGCCAAGGCAAAGAAGACTGCAAAGAAAGTGACAAAGAAGACAGCAAAAAAGGCAAAGCCGGCAAAGAAAGCAAAAAAGACAGCGCCGAAGAAAGCCAAGAAAACAGCCTCAAAGAAGCGTAAATAAATCCAATCGATCATGAATCTCAGAGAAACCGGACAGAGTGTCCGGTTTTTTCTGTCATAGAGAGTACACCCTTCCTCCCACTCCCATGCCAACAGATGACGACGTAAAAGCAGCGGAACAAGCGGCAAAAGATGCTGCAGCCGCAGCAAAGAAAGCAAAAGACGATGCGGAACGGGCAGCAAAAGAAGCAGCTGCAGAACAAAAGAAAGAGGCAGACAGGCAACGCCTGGAAGCAGAAAAACAACGGAAGAACACGGAGATTGCAACGAAAAAAGCAGCAGCAGATGCAGCGAAGTCGGCAGAAAAAGCACGTGTGGACGCATCGCTCGCCAAAAAACGCGCTGCCGTCCCCCAAGTCGTCCTCCCGCCCATGCCATCATCCGGTGATGGGCGTGCCAAAATAAAGGACAAAGGAGACTTCTCCATGCTCTAACTTTTGTCTTTGAGTTGATCACGCTACGCTAGCGTCATGCACATTAAACTGCCGGAAGATCTCGATCCGAAACAGGCTGCAAAAGACGCAGGCCTCCGTTACATGTCTGATGACGGTCCTGGCATTACGCGTCTGAAAAAGGGTGCGCATTTTTCGTACAAAGATGAGCACGGAAAAATAATCACCGATGCCGACACTCTCGCGCGTATCGCGTCACTGGTCATTCCTCCGGCGTGGACCGCTGTCTGGATCTGCCCGTCTCCGCGCGGACATATTCAGGCAACAGGACGGGATGAAAAAGGACGGAAGCAGTACCGCTACCACGCAAAGTGGCGCGAGCTCCGCAATAAAACCAAATACGATAAGCTCGTATCTTTTGGCTTCGTGCTGCCATCAATCAGACAACGTGTCCTTGAGGACCTCGACCGTCCAGCCCTCAGTGAGGCAAAAATTCTTGCGACTATCGTGCGACTTCTGGATGTCACACATATGCGCATCGGCAACGAAGAATATGCAAAGGACAATCACTCGTACGGACTCACGACACTACGGAACAAGCATGTGAATGTGGATGGATCGACGATCCGTTTTTCGTTCCGCGGCAAAAGCGGTGTCGAACAGGAACTGGAAATCCACGACCGGCGGCTCGCACGCATCATTCACCAGTGTCAGGATATTCCGGGTCATGAACTCTTTCAGTACATGGATGCAAAAGGGCGAAAGCAGGCCGTCAATTCCGAACATGTAAACGCGTACATTCACGACATCGCGAAAGAAGAATTCACTGCCAAAGATTTCCGGACATGGGGCGGCACCATCCGCGCTGCAGAATCACTCATGGAACTCGGAGAAAGTGATGACGAAAAATACATCAAAACCTGTCTGGTCTGTGCGGTAAAAGAGGCGGCGAGCGTCCTTGGAAACAGACCTGCAACATGCCGCAAGTACTACATTGATCCACGCATTTTTGAAGCGTATGAAGCCATGCAGCTCTGCAGAGAATTGGAGCGTTTTCTGAAGCAAAAAGCAGATCCAACGGCTTATGCGCTCAAGCCCATCGAGAAAGGGGTCCATCATATCCTGCAGAAATCGTCTAAAAATGGCTGAAGAAAGCCAAAAGAATGTGATGGTGATCAGACCATGAATTGCTGTTTCTGGTAGGTCTGTTGTCTCATCAAAACACGTTTTTTCTGGTATAATCAGTAGATGTGCCGATGAAGGGTTCTCGGCCAACACAAAACAAAAAACACACATGTCTCTGCACTCGCTCATGTTCGGCTGGGAATATCCCCCGCTCCACTCTGGTGGACTCGGTGTGGCCTGCCACGGACTCGTGCGCGGACTTTTGAAAAACGGTGTGCAGGTCACACTCATTCTGCCGACATCCGCACAGGACAATGTGACAGGACTTGCCATCCGCGGACCGGGCGATGATGTGCCGGTTATCCGGTATGTGAAGAGCACGCTGCGTCCGTACGAAAGCGTGGAAGAATTTGCAGCACGCATGCACATGGAAGCACCGGGCGAAGAAATTCAGGATCTGTACGGCCCCGGTCTCGGCGAAGCGGTCGAACGTTTTTCCGATATGAGTGTCGCGATGACACACGACATTGATGCCGATGTCATTCACTGTCATGACTGGATGACCTACGGCGCCGGCATGAAAGCCGCGGCCCATCACCGTGTCCCGCTCGTCGCACACATTCACGCAACCGAACTCGACCGCACCGACTTCCACCCGAACCAGTGGATTTTTGATCGTGAGCAGCAGGGACTGATGGCTGCGGATACCGTGATTGCAGTGAGCAACTATACAAAATCGATCCTCGTAAA
The DNA here is from genome assembly GCA_023038255.1 of Candidatus Peribacteria bacterium. Taxonomy (NCBI): domain Bacteria; phylum Candidatus Peregrinibacteriota; class Candidatus Peribacteria; species Candidatus Peribacteria bacterium. Next base: position 909,405 of record CP082927.1, read on the forward strand.
CCGCTACGGTATTCCGGCAGATAAAATCCGCGTCGTCCATAACGGTCATGACCAGCCGGTGGCACAGAGCACGGACATTATAACGGATCTCGCACCAAAGCCCCCACTCGTCCTCTTCCTCGGACGCCTCACAGTGCAGAAAAACCCGTGGCAATTCCTGGAGACCGCGAAGGTCATTCACGAGCTGCGGCCGGACGTCCAGTTTGTCATGGCCGGTGACGGCGGCATGCTGAACGAACTGATGGAACGGGCATGCGAACTGGGACTGACCGACTGTATGGCGTTCACCGGCAAAGTCAGCCGCGACCAGGTGAGCAGCCTCTACCGGCAGGCCAGCTGTTTCGTAATGCCGTCTCTCAGTGAACCATTCGGACTCGTTGCACTCGAGGCCATCGGACACAACGTGCCGGTCGTGCTCAGCAGACAGTCAGGAGCAGCCGAGGTGATCGACCACGGATTTGTGGTGGACTTCTGGGACACCGAACGCTTCGCAGACTGCATCCTCACCATCCTCCGCGAAACCCCGCTCGCTGAACAATTGATTGCCGAAGCCCCGAACGTCCTCAAGCGCCTCAGCTGGAAAAACCAGGCCGGCGCCGTTTCCTCCATCTACCAAGACATCATCACATAAAAAATCATGCACCGGTAACAGATAACCAATAACAATCCCCTTACCAATAACCCATAACCAATCACCCATAACCCGCATGTCCCAATCCCCCCTCCTCTGCTTCTACTTCCAGGTCCATCAGCCCTACCGCCTGAAGGATCTGCGTGTGCGTGACATCGGCACGGACGGCATGGATTACTTCGATGATGAAAAGAACGAAGCCATCTTCCGCAAGGTTGCCGAGAAGTGCTATCTCCCGACAAACACCCTGATGCTGGAGCTCCTGAAAAAACATCCGGACTTTGCCATCAGTTATTCGCTCTCCGGTGTGTTTCTGGATCAGTGCAAAGAGTACGGACAGGACGTCCTCGATTCGTTTGTAGCCCTCGCTCAAACTGGTCGTGTCGAATTTTTGTCCGAGACGTATTATCACTCTCTCAGCTCGGTAAAGTCGCTTCCGGAATTCTGTCAGCAGGTCAAAAAGCACATGCAGACAATCGAAGAACTGTTCGGTCAGACGCCGACCATGTTCCGGAATACCGAGCTGATTTTCAATAATGAGATTGCGCAGATGGTAAAGCAGATGGGATTCAAAGGCATTGTCGCCGAAGGCGCGGATCACCTGCTCCGGCACAGAAGCCCGAACATCCCCTACCGCCCGCCCGAGTTCCAGCTCTCGCCGGAAAAGGAAGAAATAATCGCAGAGTACCGCCCGCATATGAAACCGAGTGACTCGATTCATATTCTCCTCAAAAACTACCGACTGAGCGACGACGTTGCCTTCCGCTTCTCAGACAAAAACTGGGCAGCATTTCCGCTGATGAGCCACACGTATGCAGACTGGCTCCAGGGCAACAGCGGCCACAGCATCAACCTCTTCATGGACTACGAAACCTTCGGAGAACATCAGTGGGAACACACCGGTATTTTCGACTTCCTGCGCTCACTGCCGGATGAATGCGAGAAGCGGGGCATCAAAGCTGCAACCCCCTCCGCTGTGCTTGATCTCTGGAAGGACAGTGAGACCGATACCTATGATGTGCATAACACCATCTCCTGGGCAGATACCGAACGCGATCTCTCCGCCTGGCTCGGAAACCATATCCAGCGCTCCGCTCTCGACGCTATCTATGCGATGGAAGAAGCAGTCAAAAAGACCGGCGATCAAAAACTGATTGATACCTGGCGCAAACTCCAGACGTCCGACCACTTCTACTACATGTGCACCAAATACTGGAGTGACGGCGACGTACACAAATACTTCAGTCCCTATGACTCCCCCTACGAAGCCTACCGAAGATTCAGTCACGCTCTGTGCGATCTGAAGTCACGCGTGACCATGACCTCCGAATCCGACATTCACACACATCAAAAAAACAATTCCATCCCCATAACTCATAACCAATAACCCATAACTCGTTCCGTCCCCAACCCTAACCTTACCCTAGACCCTATGCCACGCAGCCTCGTCCTCGGAAACGGCACCCTCCTCGCGACGTTCGACGACCGTCTCCAGATGCGCGACCTCTACTTCCCGTATGTCGGCATGGAGGACCACACGACATTCGGCACCATGCACCGCCTCGGTGTGTATGTGGAAGGGAAAGGCTTTGCCTGGACGACCGATGAAAACTGGACGATCGAACTCGGCTACAAGTCGGATACGCTGGTTGGAAACTCCACACTTACACACCACGGACTCGGGATTACTATGACGATCGAAGACTGTGTGCACCCGGTCCATAACGTCCTCCTGCGCCGCTTCAAAATCCGCAGCCTGGATAATGAGCAGAAGATCGTAAAACTTTTCTTCCACCACGACTTCCACATTTACGGCGACAATCAGAAAGACACCGCCTTCTACGAACCCTACACCAACTCCGTCATCCACTACCGTCAGACCCGCTACTTCCTGGTTGGCGGGGAGACGAGTAATCCGGAGGAATGTTTCCTCGGTCACGGCGGCGGCGCCTACGATTCCGTGCTCCACAGCATGAAGCGCGTCGGCAGCTGCGGCATCTCGTCCTTCACGGTCGGGAAAGCAAACTACCGCGGCTACGTCGGAACCTGGAAAGATGCAGAAGACGGCGTGCTCTCCCAGAACACGATTGAGCAGGGGTCAGTCGATTCCACTGTGGCAATCCACAGCATCGTGCCTCCGAATACCGATACCGAAGTCGTGATGTGGCTGTGTCTCGGTACCACGCTCGACGAAGTCGTGCACTTGCAGCAGACCATTTTGGAAGAAACACCGGAGCGCCTCAGCCGCAATACCGCCAACTACTGGAAAAGCTGGGTCCACAAAACCAATGACGATTTCGGCACCCTCTCCACTACCAGCATTGATCTCTACAAACGCAGCCTGATGATGATCCGCGTCCACGCCGATAACCACGGCGGCATTGTGGCGGCAGCCGACAGCGACATCATGGCCTTCAACCGCGACACCTACACCTACGTCTGGCCCAGAGACGGCGCATTCGTGTCACTCGCTCTCGACGAAGCCGGTTACAGCGAAGTCGCGCGCCGCTTCTTTGAGTTCTGCAAACGCGTCCAGTCTCCCGACGGCTACATGCTCCACAAGTACAACCCGGACGGTTCTGTGGGCTCAAGCTGGCACCCGTGGTTCAGAGACGGTGAAGCACAACTCCCTATTCAGGAAGACGAAACCGCACTTGTGCTCTACGCCATGTGCAAACATTTCGAGAAAACCCAGGACTTCGAATTCCTGCAGCAGATGTACGAGACCTTTATTAAAAAAGCAGCACAATTCCTCTGCGACTTCCGCGAGGACGAAACCGGCCTCCCGCTCCCCAGCTACGACCTGTGGGAAGAGCATCGCGGCATCTTCACCTACACCATTGCCACAGTGATCGCAGGCCTTCAGGCTGCAGCGACGATGTCCCAGATGCTCGGGCATCACACCCATTCCGAACGCTACCACCAGGTTGCAGACGATATGAAGCAGGCACTCCTCTTCCATATGTTTGATGAAAAAGAGCAGCGCTTCGTGAAGAAGATCAAACGCAAGAACGGTAAAACAATCGAGCGGGACCTGACTCCCGATGCCTCGATCGCGATTGTCTGGAAACTCGGCGTCCTCCCACCGGATGATCCGCGCGTGATTTCCACCATGACACAGCTTGAACGCATGCTCAGGGTGAAGACCTCTATCGGCGGACTCGCACGCTACACCATCGACCATTATCAGGCAGTGACCACACCCGGAGAAGAAGTGCCCGGTAACCCGTGGATTATCACCACACTCTGGAACGCACAGTGGCAGATTGCGTGCGCAAAGACAAAAGCCGATCTCATTGCCGCAAAGACAGCCATTGAGTGGGCCGTGCAGTACGCGTCAAACACCGGCATTCTTCCCGAACAGCTGCATCCATACACCGGCGCACCTGTCAGCGTCGCGCCGCTCACCTGGAGTCATGCGACGTACGTGGAAACAGTGCTCGCGTATGTGAAAAAAGAACGGGAGCTGCTAGACTGAAAACCATCGCCCTCCTCCCGCTTATTATCGGACTGATCATTGCAAGCAGCGCACCCGCGCATGCCGCCACTGGTTTGACTGTGACTGCGGTGACAACCACAACAGGGAGCACCGTGATGGAAACGGGAGCAATCATCCGGATGCAAATAGGTGAACTCAAGCAATTGCTCGGTCGCCCGCTCCCTGCAAAGCGCAGTGACCTGATTCCCACTCCTGCAAAAGAAACCGCATGGCAATCCGACGTCGCGCGCTATCTGGAGAAGAGCAGTGAATACCGTGCAAACTGTTACGAAGCAATCCGGCGTGCGAACAGAGACACGATTGTGAAGCAGGCAACCACGTGCATGCGTGGCGATTTACTCCTGCATATTTCCTATCTGCGTCAGCAACAGGGATACATCTCTGCTATTCCTCTCCTGCAGCAAACAGTGCAGTCCGGCGCCGTTCTTTCTATGAAAAATCTGATTGATGCGGAGATGACAATCGTGAATGCCATCGATGCAAACCTCTACACAACCGCCGATATTCTCGCCGATACGAAGGCAAAACTCCGCGACCAATACCGCCTCCCGTACTGGCTCTCCCTCACACACATTCGGGCCGATCGTCAGTTGACATTTATTGGACTTATGTTAAAACGACTTGAGGAAATAGTACTGGAAAACAACAACACTCCCCTTATGGAGAAAACCACTCTACAGGCACTTCGTTGCCTGATGACGGGTGCGGAGGCGTACCAATCAGTTGTCACAGCAACCGACGGTGTGCTCGCGTCTAAAACCATCAGCGAGGCCGGGAAGAGCCTTTCTACGTGCAAAAATACCGTCTGGACTGTCGGTCATCTGAAGAAACGGCAGTCAACCTCATTGAGCGGAAGTGGGACTTTGCAGACAGAAGCGCAAAAGTAGGAGGAAATGATGATTACAAAATATCCGGCCCTGAAGACAACTTCCCAAGGGCTTTTTCGGCGCATAAGCTTACCAGTCCTATGGCGAGCAGACCCCTCAGACACCGCATAGAATACACGAAAAACAAGCACTCACGTGCTGTGTGCAAAGGCGATACCATCATTATTCGGCTCGCAAAAAATTTGTCGAAAACCGAAGAGCAGGAACACATTCAGTCACTGCTCCGCCGCATGACACATCTTGTGCTGGAAGAGCACGAGAAAAAAATGATCGATCCGTTCCGTCATCTTCTGAACGGTGGTCAGACACAGACAGTCACGCTCGCAACCGGAAAAAAATATGTGATTGCTCTGCACCCGGGAACACGCACATCTGCAAAAGCGTATGCACACGGTTGGAGAATCGATGTAAGCCCGCAGGTGCGCCGCTCCAGTCTGCACAGACTGTTCTGGTCTCTCATCTCCGAGCGCGAACTCGCACGCGTCACCGCCCTCGTGCATAAGATCAATGAGGAGACATTCAATGTCCGCATCCGCGAGGTACACCTCAGTTTTGCCACGACACAGTGGGGCAGCTGTTCCCCGCGCGGTGTGATCATGCTCAACACTGCACTGCTCTTCCTGCCACCATCTCTTCTGCGCTACGTCATCATCCACGAACTCGCCCACCGCAAGCAGGCGAACCATTCCCCTGCATACTGGCGCGAAGTGGAGTCCATGCTCCCCGGCTATAAGAAGCCGTACAAGGAGCTTCATAACTACAGACTGCCCCAGGCCTGATCCTCCGCAATGCGCGAAGAAAAGCCGTCATTTTTTTGATCGTGTCGCGAAAATCCATACAATAGAAGAATACTTATTCCCCCACCTTAGTATGTGGTTAGACGGCGACGACGAAGACACCAACGGCACAAAAGATGAACCGATGGGCGGCCCGGAAGCGGGCGACTACACCCATGCCGACCCCGTTCCGGGCGAACCTCAATCTGGTCTGCCAAGCAATAGGGATCTGTAATCAGAGAACGAAGCCAGCCTCACGTGCCAGCTTCCCGAACAAGTACACGGGCAATCCGACAATACCGGACCAGTCCCCTTCAATCCGCTCAATCATCAGCTGCCCGGGGCCGTCTATCTGAAAGGCCCCGCTTCGGCCTGCCCAGAGATGTGTCCCGATCCACCATTCAATGTCTTCATCGGTCAGTGTCTTGAAAAATACAGATGAGGAATCAAGCCCTTCATGAAGCTGACCGTTCGGATCAATCAGACACACAGCAGAATAGACAATCGACTCACCGCCACTCTGCAGACGAAGCATGTGTCTTGCCTCATCAGCATCCGCAGGCTTCTCAAGCAACGTTCCGTTTTTGCTCACGACAAGCGTATCGGCACCCAGCACAAAGGATCCCGCATGATCGTACGCCACATTCTCCGCTTTCAGACGTGCAAGGGTCTGCGACCGCTTGGCCGGCTCCCGCTCCGGATGAATGTCTTCATCAACCGTACTTGGGACAATATCGAAAGAAAGACCCAGCCCCTTCAGAAGCGATGCGCGTTGCGGACTCGTGGATGCCAAAATCAAAGAAGCACTCATATCTACAGTCTAGAGTTACCGCCAATCAACCAGCAACCAGAAACCAGCAAACAAGTAACACAATCACCACGTACGCTGCACTCCTTTGTTCGCTTTGATAATCTCATCCAGCGTCGGTGCCGGCTGCGTCTCTGCGCCATTCGGACCGGTAATCACAGTGCGTCCGCGGACACGCTTGATATTCACCACAGACTGACAGAGTTCATAGAAGCCAGGGAGATAGTCCTTCAGGGATTCCGGACAGGTGTTGATACGCTGGAAACGGCGGAGCTGGTTCACATCAAACGTGGTCAGATCCTCCTTGGTGAGGACAACCTTGCCCGTACCTGTCACGGTGACAGCCTTTTCATTCTCATGCGTCTTCAGGAAAATCTGGATACCGGATAAATCGTTCACATCCGGACAGGTAATATCTTTCCCATTCGCCTGGAGCTCTTCACACAAGTCGCGTGCGACCTGGAAGTCGCGGCGGTTATCGCGGTAGAAGCGGTAGTTCGCCAGAGCCTTCTCCTGAATAGTGGTACCCGCAACAAGCGATGCAGCGAGCGCAGTATCTGTAACAGACACCGGCGGTTCGACCGCAAACGGGAATCCTGCAATGAGTGCGAGGACTGCTCCGAGGAAGTATTCAGACTTCTTGAAGGACTTTTTCATACAAGAGGATGGTAATGGATTTTGATGTGAATGTGTCATTATTATAGCGTAATTTGCCTTTTATCGCAATCCAATCGCCTTTCTGACCCGTTCCATGGTCTTTTCCGCAATTGCAGACGCCTTCGCCGCTCCATCTTTCATAATGGCTGCGACATGCGCCGGATCTGCAGCAAGCTGTGCACGCTTGGTACGCATGGACGCAAAGTAATCCATGTAGGTCTCCAGCAGCTTCTTTTTGGCATCACCGTACGCAAGGCCGGCACGGTATTCCTCAGCAAGCGTCTTTTGCGCAGATGCATCGAGGAAGAGCTTATGGATGTTATAGACAATACAGCTGTCCGGATCTTTCGGATCGGTCGGTCCTTTGGAATCGGTCACAATCCCCATGATCGCTTTCTTGATGACTTTCTCATCACCAAAAAGCGGAATCGTATTGCCGTAACTCTTACTCATCTTCTGACCGTCTGTGCCCGGTACCACCGCCACATCCTCACGGATTTTCGGCTCCGGAAGAACGAACGTCTCGCCGTAGGTATTGTTGAATTTCACTCCAAGATCGCGCGCAATCTCCACATGCTGTTTCTGATCTTTTCCAACCGGCACAATCTCCGCATCGTACAGAAGAATGTCTGCCGCCATCAGCACCGGATACGTGAAGAGTCCGACAGACGCGGCAATCCCCTTTTCCACCTTGTCCTTGTAGCTGACCGCACGTTCCAGAAGCCCCATGGGCGCAAGCGTGGAAAGAACCCACATCAGTTCCGTGTGTTCGGGAACATCGGACTGGTAGAAGAGAATCGATTTCTCGGGATCGAACCCGGACGCAAGCAAATCCAGAACCGCATCCGTCCGATACTGACGGAGCAATGCAGGGTCCTGCACAGTCGTAAGAGCGTGGAGATCCACAATAAAATAGAAGCTCTGATCCGACTCCTTCTGCAGATCCACATTCGGCTTAATAGACCCGAAGTAGTTTCCGAGGTGCAACTGACCCGATGGCTGGATGCCGGAAAAGACGCGCATAGGGAAAGTATAGGGCTGTGTTGCTGCTAAAGCTATATCTTGGGTTATGGGAATAGTGAAAGAAGACGTATTTACAAAAAAGAATTCCACCCCAATAACCCATAACCAATTACCGATTACTTTTTTGCGCGTAGTTCGCGCAAAACCTTTTCAAACACCGGTGAAATCGGCGCTTCGATATGCAGCTTCTCTCCCGTGATCGGATGTGGCAGATCGAGTGAGTACGCATGCAAAAAGAAACGGTGATATTTGAAGTGCTTTTTAAACAATTTGTCCTGCTCCTGATTTCCATACAGTGGATCGAGCAAGAGCGGATGCCCGATGAACTTGAGATGCTGACGGATCTGATGCTTGCGGCCGGTGTCGATTTTCACTTCTACATACGACGCCGTCGGGAATGTTTCGATCACTTTGAAATGTGAGACGGCCGGAATGAGATCCTTGCTTGTACGTGCAGCAAGGGAGCGGTCAATGGTGCCGGATTTTCTGTCCATGTACCCGGCAGCCAGCGCGCGGTATGTCTTCACCCACCCCTTGAATTCCTTCGCGCGGATATTGCGCACAGCCTCCGCCGTCTTTCCGAATACAATGATACCGGACGTTCCAAAGTCCAGACGGTGCACCACGCGGAGCGTGGGATAGTCTTTCTTCAGGAAATCGAACAGCGGCTTCTTCCCAAATCCCCCTGCAGCCACGACAAGCTCACCCTCCAGCTTATTTACAATAAGCAGGTGGTCGTCTTCAAAAAGGATACGGTCCGGGCGGATAGGCATGCGCATAGAATACAGGAAAACAGCCCGTTTTATACCAGAAACTCCGGTACAAAACGGGCGTATGTGCCCATTCATGAAGGATTGCAACGACTTTTCCCTCCCTTAGGTGAGAATAATGCCGACAGCAATGCCGCAGACGAGAGCGATCAAAACCAAGCGGAAACCCTGCCCTGACGGCTCTGCTGCGTTGTTCGCCTGCGCTTTTGTACCGCTGTCTGTCCGTAAGGCAAATGGCGCATTTTTAAAATCGGACAATCGAAATGTCGGAGAACTAATCGTCATCGTAAGCCCTTTTCTGAATGAACGATGTGGGTAAGAACCGGAAGTCGGCTCTTTTTCTATGGAAAGAATAGCAAAAGCAGGATTATTGCCAAGCATGAGCGTCTTGCCTAGACTGTGAGCTCTTTTGGTTTACAGCACGGACGATTAGCTCAGCTGGTTAGAGCGTACGATTCACATTCGTAAGGTCCTCGGTTCGATCCCGAGATCGTCCACCACATATTGCACATAGAAAAACCGCAACACTCATCCAAAAGTGCTGCGGTTCCATGGATCCTTAGGTCCGTTTTACAGGCTTGGAAGATACCAAAAGCAAATCATGGTGATGATGGTTGCGGGCAAAGCACCCAGAAACAGTCCTAAGGGGCTGATACCATTTTTACCAAAAACAGGATTCACAATCGAATAGCCTGCAGGATTAGGTGCGTTCGCTATCACCGTCAGACCGCCGCCGCTGACCGCTCCCGCAACCAACGCGTACTTCTTTCCGTCACTTAATCCCTCGACTTGGGAGCCGAGGAATGTCAGTGCGGCGTTGTCGGTAATAGCTGTTAATGCCGTTGCACCCAGGTAGAGCTGCAATTCATTCAGGCTGGCTAACAGTGGTTCCAGCCACCAGGATTGCAATCCTCCTAAAGTAACGAGGCCGGCAAGAAAGCCACCGACCAGCAATCCCTGTTTCACTTTGAGTTCCTCCTGATATTCGTGTGTCACCACACAAAATCCCAGGAAAAAGACAAAAACCCCCATGAACACATCCGAGTGATGTGCAGTAACCACCACAAGCGCAAGAGTGCCCAGATGTACCCCAATCACCCACCAAGGAGCCTTCTTCATTTCTACGGAACCAGAGGCATGCAATTCATCATCTGTCAGAAGAGGCATGGCACAGAGCTGCCGAAAGAAAACAACAACCATCAAGACCGAACTGGTCAAAATCGCCACCGCTGCCTTCCAGCCAAAATGCCTCTCCATATACACAATGTCCCAATCCCATTTGTCTGCCACCATCAAAACAGGCGGTGCGGCAAAGGGGGTATGAACGCCTCCAATCGATACAAGAACTAGCAGAGTGCCGAAAAGCATATATTTGAAGATACGACTGTAACCTCTACTAAAATATTGTCGTACCAGCAAAATTGCTGTTACTGTCATGGCAGCAGGTTCTGTAATAAAACTTCCCAACTGCGCTCCAATGAACAGAGCCGAAAGTAAAAACGCTGCAGAAGACGGGAGCGGAATGAGTCGCGCGCCAGCTCGAATGATTGCATCCGCCAGATCAATAACAGGCTTCGTGCCTGCAATGACCATAATAACGAATACAAATTTCGCCTCTGTATAGTTTAAGCTCTCAATATAATGAATGGCCTCATGCCACCCATGACCAAATCCTCCTGTAACATTAGCGAGTGAATAGGGGTGACCATTCACATGATGCAGTGCACTGATACATATATGCACTAACCAAAGAACGCCGGCCCAAAGGATGAATACCGCCTCTGTCTCCCCTAATAAGTGAAACAGATTTTCTGCCTTGGATCCCTCGGGGTATTTGTGAGCCAGTTTTTGAAATTGCGACACCAAAAAGGTGTGCAAAACTGCCAACACAAAAATTGCTGTCGCTGCATGTTCAATCCGCATGACTGTCCCTTTCAATTTTGAACTACGTAGTTGTGAAATTCAGATAGTAAATCTTCTTCCAAGCCGGTGGACTCAAAGATCACTCCCTCTTCCAAACGTGAAAGAAGAATGATTGAAATACCATTTTCTCGCAAAAATATCAAGGCTCTAAGAGTCCCCCTTTCCGGTTTATACCACGTTTAGAGCATGCTTTTTGCAAATTCCGTATCCGTCATAATTCTGCTCTCTTCAGGCAAAATTTGATTTAAATACTTACTATTTGGCTTCAAATTATAAGGAGTTTCAGCCGGGCTTGTCATCATTTCAAACGCTAACTGACAAATACGCATACCTGGATACAAAGCAACTGGCATTCTATTTAAGTTACTTATTTCCAAAGTAATAGTTCCTGAAAAGCCAGGATCAACAAATCCAGCTGTTGAATGCACAATAATACCCAAACGGCCAAGTGAACTACGTCCTTCAACTCTTACAACCAAATCATCAGGAACAGTAATGCTTTCCATGGTTACTCCTAATACAAATTCCCCTGGTTGTACTATAAAAGAATCACCATCTGTAATAGTGATCATGCGCATTCTATCGGTAAAAGTTTCTGGGTTTTTTGGATCTAATATTGCAAATTTACTATGTTCATACAGCTTAAAAGTATTACCTAAACGCAAATCCATTGAACTAGCATGAATATGTCTGAATAACTCAGGTTGTGCTGAATCAATTTTTACACGTCCACTTTCTATAGCCTTTTTAATGTCTCGATCAGATAAAATCATAGGAATGAAAAGAAAGTTTTATTCAGCTTTATATCCAATAAATAAAATAACCTAAACAAATAATAAACAATTACCTAATAGCTTAGAGAGTTCCATTCTTAAGTTCTAGTGAATATACGCAATTAGAGGAAAAAATTAGTTCTAATACATTCTTATTAAATTAAGATTTAATATATTTTTTTCAAACGAAAGTTATTGGAATAACCAAGAAAAAACTCTCTTAATGAGAAATTTATGTACTATTAATTGTGCATTAAACTACTAATACACACTATATATTGTGGAGGGAATACTTGAGTTCAGCATCACGACCAGTCAGAATGCACCTCACACCCCATGCCAAACAATACCCTATCGTCGGCCGGAAGCGGGTCTCTGTTGGAAGACTACGAAGGCAGTGAGGCACTGACTTTTGCCAATGAGCGTGCAGAGAAAGAATCCAAGCTGCAGGATGTGCGCGATATACTGCACGAGGCGGCAACGGGACGGGATCAGTACCTGCATCCTGACACCGCCGAGCGCTGGTTTCAGGAAACTGTTGATACAGACCGTCCGCGCAGCCACTTCGAACAGCAGATCCGTCCACGTATGAAAGAGGCACAGGCCACCAGACAGGAATATGACGACGTGACACAGGAACTCAAAAAACGGGGAAGCAGTTTTGATGCACTCGCTCCGGACGCATTCTGGAAATTGAGCAGTAACGACCGCAAAAAATATCTGGAGCAGGCGCGGGAATATATGAAAGGTCCGAAGAATTTTGAATCGAGATGGGGCGCGATTTCAGACAAAGTGCGCAACTTCGTGAAGATCACGTTTGACGAACTTGGTGCGGCGTCATCCAGCGAAAGTAAGGCGCTTCTGGAAGGGCTCAAGTATAAGCCGCAGGATGAAAAGGAATTGGAGGGCTGGGAAGAATATGTGAATGGGGAAATGCAGAAGCAGCTGAAATTTGCCCGCCGCCTCTACTTTGAGGAATTGATGGATCCCCTGCTCCGGGAACTGAAAAACAAAACCATCTCCGAGCGCGTGCTGAAAGAAATGGACAAGAAATTCCGCGATAAGAACGTCGACTATAAGAGCAAGGAAACATACATCCAGAAGGTGCTCCCGACTCGCATTAAGGAATGGCAGACAGTGAAGGCAAAGCGCGACGGACTCGCGGAACAGTTAAGCGCAGATTCACAGCTCAAGCGACTGGTGACCAAACGCGTGGGATCATCAAAAACAGGAAAATTAAATGCCTTCATGAACCCGGATGCGTTTGCAAAAATGACCTACCCCGAGCGTAAGGGCATCACGGATCTCATTGATTCCATTATCAAAGCCGACAAAAACAACATGCTTCAGCTGCACGGCATTGTGCACTCAAAACTGGAATCTTTCAGCCAGGACGGCCGCATGCATCCGTCCAAGGTGGGAACATGGATGGACAGAATTTTCACACACCACGCGACCCCGCAGGAAGTGCAGGCGTACCTGACAAACACCGTCTATCCGAACGCAGAGCGCTGGAAGCAGGCACGCGTGGATTTCGATGCACTCAATGCAAAAATCAAACAGAAAGGACTGCCTCGCGGCATGCACCAGAACACGCTCAATCAATTCCTGCTGATGGATTACGAGCAGCGTGTGTCTTACCTGGAAGAAGCAACACAGCGCATGGAACACAATGTAAATGAGCAGAGTGAAATCAATAACCTCATCCTTGGCATTCGCCACAATTTCGATACGCATGACTGGGAAGAAGCTGAAGAACTATTGAACGAAGCAAAGGCGCTTGATCCAGAGAACAGAGCAGTGCAATCCATGGATCGGTATCTGCGTGCGCACCGTCCGCGCATTGTGGAAGAAAAAGAGGATCTGGAAGCAGAGGAGCTTGTGACAGATTTGCGCATGATGCTCAAAAATATTCCGGGCATGATGGGCAAAACATACGAACGTGCCATGCTGCTCGGCTCACAAGAACTGTCTGCCATCACCACCGGAGCGTATAACCTCGTGTGGGTCCATGAGCACCGCTACAGCACACCGCAAAAAGACCGCATCGCGAGCGAGAGTGATTTCAATAAAGACAAAACCCGCAACTACATTGAAGACGGCCACAGCCGGAAACTCGAACACAATATTCTCGGTGGTGATACCGCCCACCCGAATGCCATCCGCGACGAATGCAAAAAGGCACAGATGGTCCATATTCAGGATAAGGAAGGCGCAGCCGTCACCGTTGATAAGTTCAAACAGAAACAGGACGATAAACTGTTCCTCTACTGGACGACGCTGCATTTTGACGATGTCTCCTACGAAGAGCACCGCAGAGTGGTCCGGAACTATAACTATCCGCTCAAAACCAAAATGCGCGCACTGGATAAGATGGGCTACAAATTCACATTAGACGGTGCACCGCAGAAAAAGGACTAAATCGGCGTTTTGCGCTGATTGAGGAAAAATGCCTTCTCCTCTAGAATAGGACCTCTTTTGCCAATCTCACTTATGAAACACGCACGTACCCTCCTTCTCATCGCTCCTCTCTTCCTCGCAGCCTGCGGCACAACGCAGACCGGAGGCAGTAACACACTGGACGAGAATCTGGGAAATCCCCTCTTTGCGCAGCGGTATTATACCGACCTCGCAGAGCACATGGTGTCGCTCCAGCTTCGGGAAGACCCGATCATGAAAGATGCTGGCAAGAAAGCAGTCATCGACCGCACGCGTGCGAATGCTGCAGAGAAGGCACAGGACGCCATCGATTTGAACGCCAAAGGACAGAAAGGATACTTCATCAGTGAGCGTGACCTGTCACTCGGCAGCGTGACTCTGGTGAACGGCATGCTGTATTTCAGCCCCGACTTTATCAGCACGCCGGGACCATCCCTCCATGTGTATCTGTCCGATGTAACCGATCCGCGTCAGGGAGAATTTCCCGATGCCAGCGCGGTGGATCTCGGACTCCTGAAAAACATTATTGGAGCGCAGTCATTCGCACTGCCAGAAAAAGCCGCAGACTCCTACCGGACAGTCGTCCTCTGGGACGACGATCTTGGTATTGTCCACGGCTTCGTTCAACTCGACTAAACATTACAGTCTGCTTCCTGCACTTCCGACTGCATCCTGAATTGCTTTGCCGATGTCTGCGATAGTTGCAGGGACAACGACGCCATTCACGAAGTATGTCGGTGTGCCGCGGACACCCAGTTTTGTGCCGGCATCATACTCAGCCTGAATGACTTTGCGCTTGATGTTCGAGCTGCGGCAGCGGTTGAAGAGGTCCATATCAAGCCCGATCTGCTCACCCCAGTTTTCAATGGCGCTGGAGCTCAGCTGTTCCTGATTTTCATAGTTGAGATCCAGGAAATCCCAGAACTTACCCTGGTCAGCGGCACATTCGCTCGCTTCAGCAGCTTCCATCGCAAAAGGATGAATGGACGCCAGAGGGAACTGACGGAATTCAAATGCAATCTGTGAACCGTACTGGGCAATCATCGGCTCTGTCACCAGTGTGAGTGCCGACTTGCAGGACGGACACTGGAGATCGCCGTATTCCACCACGCTGACAGCTGCATTGGCATTCGTCTGCGGATGAACAGTTTTGGACGTTTCAGCACTGAGCCCGGTCGTATCGACACACGCAGTCAGCGCAACGAGGGAAATGGAGAGGAGGAGGGAGTGTTTCATAGTGCGGGCAGGATGGCAGGATCTCGAAAAGAAGGCAACCGGATCGACCAGACTTTGCACAAGGCTACGTCCGGCAAGCAAAAATGCGACATTCCTTTCATACTTGATCCCCGATCCCCTATACTGCTTTTCCTATGTCCCTCTACCGCCAATACCGCCCGAAAACCTTCGCCGACGTCGCTGGCCAAAGCCCGATTGTCGACACGTTGAACCAGGCTGTGTTGCAGGACAAACTCGCACATGCGTATCTGTTTGCCGGTATCCGCGGAACAGGAAAAACATCCATCGCACGCATTCTTGCAAAAGAACTGCTCACGCGCGGGGTGGAAGATGAGGTGCTGACGCGCAATATTCTTCAGGCTATTGAGGAAGGAAATCTGGTGGATTTGATTGAAATTGATGCAGCGAGCAACCGCGGTATAGACGATATCCGCAGCCTGCTGGAAAAAATCCAGTTCACGCCGGTGGTGGCAAAGGCAAAGGTCTACATCATTGATGAGGTGCACATGCTCACAAAAGAAGCATTCAACGCGCTCCTGAAAACTCTCGAGGAACCGCCGGCCTATGCCTTCTTCATCCTGGCCACGACAGAACTCCACAAAATTCCCGCCACTATCCAGTCCCGCTGTCAGCGTTTCCTGTTCCGGCAAATCCGCGAGGAAGACGTGGTTGGCAGGCTCCGGTTTATTGCCGACGCCGAATCCATCAGCATTGATGACAAAGCACTGAAAGCCATCGCCCATCACAGCGGCGGCAGTATGCGCGACGCCATCTCACTCCTTGATCAGCTGCGGTCTCTCACCAAAGACATCACGATGCAGGATGTGAAAGAGCGCATCGGGGAATCGGGACATGAATACGTTGAGCAATTACTCACTGCCATTCAGACCGGCGATACCGGCACGATTGTGACCATTGTTCGCAGTATGGAAGAGTCCGCAGTCCCCTTTGAAAACGTCACGCGGCTTCTGCTGGAAGAAGTACGGAAGCAATTGCACACCGCCGTGCAGGACAAGAAAAACACTGCCCCGTTTGTCCGCGTGCTCGACGCATTCATGGATACCATCCGCGACCTGCGCATTGCACCAGTCCCAGGACTCGTTCTCGAATCGACACTGCTGTCTCTCACGCAGCCGCAAACTGTAGCACCTGTAGAGATGGCAAAGCCTGTGATCTCACAGCCAGCAGCTCCTGTGATACAAAAAGTACCCGCTCCAGTCGTCACGCCAGCTGCACCCGTCACTGAATCAAAACCGATCGCATCCCCAGTCGCCGATCCAGAGATTCCCAATAACCAATTACCCATAACCGATAACCCAACCGCTCCAGCTGCCGTCGACCTGATGTCCCTGAAAAACGCCTGGCCCGACATCGTCGCAAAAACGGAACCTGCTTACGTCCGCATGTCCCTGAAAAACGGCCATCTGCACGCCGTCGAAGGAAACAACATTATTGTCGTCTTCGGCTCCTCCTTCCACCGCGACAAAGCATCCTCCCCGGAAGGCGCACGCAGCATAGACACCGTGATGGAATCGATATTCAAAGTACCGCTGCGCATCAAGTGCGTCCTCGAATCTGATGTCCGCAGCTCGGGCGTTGTGCCGCACGCAGAAGCCGTCAACCTCGCCGAAGCCGCAGCTGATATTTTTTAAACATTCCACCTCCGGTAACCGATCCCCGATCACTCATCATGCACATCCGCGATGAAAAACAGTTGCTCCGGACACGAATCGGGGAAAGGGCGAAAAGACTTCTCCCGAAAGAGCGCGACGCAGAAAGCCGCAGCATTTGCAGAAGAGTCGTCGAAAATCTTCCGGAAGGCCAGTTAACAATCTGCGCCTATATGCCGATGGCAAGCGAAGCAGACATTGCGCCGCTTGTGGAAAAGCTGATCGGGATGGGACATCGTGTCTTCATCCCCCGCTTCACCCGTGTGCACTTTGAATTCCGGCAGATTCTTTCCATGAAGGATCTCTTCCCCGGAAAATTCGGCTTGATGGAGCCGCTCGCAAGCGCACCGGAACTCGACCTGAAAACCGTCTCACTCGTCTTGCTCCCTGCCGTCGGATTTGACCGCACAGGCAACCGCCTCGGCCGCGGCAACGGAGGCTACGACCGGTTTGTAGAGGAGCTGAAAAAAGTGAATCCGGATGCACGCATCTGGGGCATTGCACTGGAACATCAGCTGACAGATCATGTGCCAACTGAACTGCATGACAGACCTGTCGACGCAGTCATTACCGCACGGGAGTTAGTGACTCCTCAACCCAAACCGTAACCCAGACCTTATTTCGCTGTCGTCACCGTCTCCGCAATTTTCTTGAGGAGCGCAATACCGTCAATCACTTCCTGCGACGGTGTACTGACAACAGTGTTTACCACCTGCTCCACATCGGCGTAGAGGATTTTTGCGTTGTCGTCCGGCGGCCAAATCACGGCGCTCGGGTGTGTCTCGACGAACGCATCGACTTTCTCGTTGGCGCTTTCTTCTGCAATCGGGAAGTCGGCCACTTTGGTAAGCATTGCAGCACCTTCCGCTTTAAAGGTCAGAATCATGCTTTCCGGGTACGCCGTCCCCCCATCCGGACGCCCGATTCCAATCAGGTACGCAGACACCAGCCCCGCTTCACTCGTCACAATACCGCACTGCATCGGCTTTGCTGTATCAATAGGCAGATACACACCGGTTCCCTGGAGAGGCAAACAGCTCTGTGTCGCAATAACAGCATTCTTTGCAGTGGTGGAAATCGTCCAGTCTTTCAGCCCCGAGGGGATATGATCGTATTGGATAAGTGCAGACACCGTACCCGCAAGCGGATCAGCAGCCTTGGATGAGTGTACCGGATACAGGAAGCTGAGGTTGAGTGCGGAGCTCTGCACGGTTTTCCAACTGACCGTCTCTCTGCTCATAAAGAAATAGAGGCCGATGACTGCCGCAACAACAGCGAGGGGAAGAAGTTTTTTCATAGTGGACTGAGTGTAGCAATTTTTTGACCGTGACAGCAACCATCTATCTTCGTATGCTCCGCGCATGCCTTCGTTTGATTTTCTGAAAAGCGGCGACCCCGCCATCTACAACGCATTGATGGGTGAAATGCAGCGTCAGGTGGATGGAGTGGAACTGATTGCATCTGAAAACTACATCTCCCCTGCGGTGATGGAGGCGATGGGCAACGTCTTTAACAATAAATATTCCGAAGGATATCCGGGGCGCCGCTACTACGCGGGACAGGAATATACGGATCAGATTGAGACCCTTGCGATTGATCGTGCAAAAAAATTATTCAATGCGGGACATGCAAACGTGCAGCCGCACGCAGGCGCACCGGCAAACGTCGCCCTCTACTTCGCACTCCTGGAACCGGGTGACACCGTGATGGGCATGGATCTGAGTCACGGCGGACACCTCACACACGGGCATCCGGTCACGTACCTGACAAAGATCTTCAAGTTTGTGCGTTATAAGATGAAAGACACGGAGACCGGGGAAATTGACTACGATCTGATGCGCCAGGTGGCCCTCGCCGAGAAACCAAAAATCATTCTGGCAGGTTTCTCTGCGTACCCCCGTGAACTCGACTACGCAAAAATGAAGGCAATCGCACAGGAGGTCGGTGCCTATACCGTCGCAGACATGGCACACATTGCCGGACTGATTGCCGGCAAGCAGCTCAGAAACCCGTTTGATGACGGCTTTGACGTTATTACAACCACAACCCATAAAACGCTCCGCGGCCCCCGCGGCGGCATGATTCTGTGTCGTGATCCGGAACTCGGAAAGAAGATCGACAAGTCCGTCTTCCCCGGCTTCCAGGGTGGCCCCATCATGCAGATGATCGCAGCCAAGGCTGTGGCTTTTGGCGAAGCGCTCCAGCCGGAATTCCAGGAGTACGCTGCGCAGATCATTAAAAACAGCAAGCACCTCGCCCAGTTCTTCATGGACCGCGGCGCAAAGCTCGTCACAAACGGAACCGATAACCACCTGATGCTGATCGACTGTATGACCTCCTTCGGCGTTCCCGGGGGCGAAGTTGAAACTGTGCTCGATAGAGTCGGCATCACGCTCAACAAGAACATGATTCCCGATGACCCGCGAAAACCGATGGATCCATCCGGCGTGCGCCTGGGAACCCCGGCTATCACCACCCGCGGCATGAAAGAAGCGGATATGGAAACACTCGGACAATTCATGCTCCGCGCCATCGAACACCGTGCGGATGATGCCGCTTTGCTGTCGTTGCACGGGGAAATCAAAGAGTTCTGCCACACATTCCCGGTGCCGGGAATCTGATCGTTACTCTGTTTTGCAGTTAAAACACCCGTCATACTGACGGTTATTTCCGTCATCGCAGGTCTCCCCTGTCTCGACAATGTCGTTGCCACAGTAGGCAGGGATTTTGCAGACACTTGGAGATCCGGAACACTTGTACCCGAATTCGTCTTTGCAGGAAGCAGAGCACCCGTCACCGTTTTCCAGATCACCATCATCGCACCGTTCGTTCGATGCAGTCACGCCATCTCCGCACAGGGACCAGCACTTCGATGGCTGACCTGCACATTCAAAGCCGCTTTCGACTGCACAGCTTGCGGAACAACCATCGCCAGAGACGGCATTTTTGTCATCGCATGTTTCCGCTCCGGTCATCAGTCCATCACCGCAGCCGGCTTTAATGGCTGTTGCAGGCGCAGAGCTTGTACGCGTTATAACCAAAGCACCCGTACTGCGGCGGCGCTTGCTAAGGACAGGGGCAACGGCACGCAGAGATGCGACAGAGGATGATCTGGAACTGACACGCCGGCCCCGCACACTGCTTGCAGAAGACGATGATGCAACCGAACTGACACGCGGCAAAAGCAGCGCACTCATATCCTGTCTGCCTGCCGGTAATGATTGCTGCAATGCGGCAATACCACTCAGGGCAAAAAGTGCCGAGAGCAGAAAGGATGTGCGACGGGAGGAGAAAGGTGCAGCGTGCTTCATACAGAAACAGGAAGGAATAGGGACATGATATCAGAATTCCGCAGGCACTGGCACCTGCTCCGTACACACACTCGGACTGCCGGTACATACATACATGTGATCCGTCTGGCAGGCAGCATTGCACCCATCATAATCCGTCCTATTTCCATCGTCACACTCTTCACCGCTTTCAATCGCTCCGTTGCCACACGGCGGACGGTGCCGGCAGGTTCCGGGGCCATCGCACACATAACCCGGCTCTGTTTCACACCGGTATGAACAGCCATCGCCGTCTCTGCCATTTCCATCATCACACATCTCCCCTGCCTCAATACGAGTGTTTCCACATCCCGTTTTCCCCGCTGACGTTTTTACGCACACGCTCGGTTCCCCGACGCACGCATACGATGCATCCACCAGACAACGCGTACAGCCATCGTAATCCCAGTCATTCCCGTCATCACACTCTTCAGACTCTTCAATCAATCCGTCACCACACACACTCAGTGCTGATGTGGTATCGGACACGACTTCAATAGATGACACTGTCTTTCCCTCGCCCTCTGTGCGCAGCATGAATTGCCAGGCAATAAGGAATGCCATAAGAGCAAGGACAGTCACAATGCCGCAGAAGACCAAAAGCCGGTGGAAGAAGGATGCATGTGCCAAATCTCTCTAGTATAGCAAAAAAACACATTTTTCAGAAGGTGTAGCGTCGTCTGAAGCAGGAAAATTGGCTTGTAGACAAATCAGAAAAATATCAACTATTGAACGCAGCAGTAAGCCAAAAAACAACATGTCACTTTTTGATCACAAATTGTATCCATATAACATCATTGTTTTTACACCATGACAGATTGTTGCACTCACCTGCTGCCGTGCGTACGATGATATGAAACGTGACGCACAGAGCAGCACATTTCACCCCACAAACAACAAAGACAAACATAGTTTCTTTTACATCACCGAGACATAACAGAGAGAGTGGTAATCATCCTGGAATACGGACACGTTCCCCTCAGCCACCCCTTGCTTCCTATGCATCATCCTGAGCATGGAAACGTGATAGCCCCCTTAGATGTTCCACAAGTGTGGTTACCCCCCTCTCTGCCGTGCAACGCTCGCAGTCTCGTAGCGGTACGATCCTGCGCAACCCCCTCCACTTCCGCGGTTCTCTCTGGCGCAAGCCTTACGACGAACCAATCCCCGGAACTTCGTCAGGTCACGAGGAGAAACAAGAGACCAGAGCACAGCAGTCCCAGGAGTCCCCCAGGACAAACACAAAAACAGAGAGACTCGAATGATGTATTCGGGTCTTTTTTGTATGAGATTGAGGTTGCCGAAGCTCGCGAGCTCAGGGTGACACTGCTACACTGCACTCCATGCGCCGCATGAAACGCAGCCTCGGCTTCGCCCTCGTTGGCCTCCGCCACGCCTTTGAGCGTGAAAAGAACCTCCGGATGTTCCTCTGGGTCTATATTGTCGTCATCGGCCTGGGCGTGTATCTGCACCTGCTCCTCTGGGAATGGCTGGCTGTCGTGATGGCAGGCGGCATGTTCATGGCAACGGAACTCTTGAATACCGCCATCGAACGCTTTGTGGATGTGATTGATCACAACCGTAAAATTGAAGGCAACGAGGGTTACCACCACAATCTCAAAGCAGCCAAAGACGTCGCGGCAGCGGCATCACTGATTGCACTTCTCACGAATATTATCGTCATCGGCATCGTGTTCTATCCGTACGTGGATATGACCATCCGTGCGATGATTAAGCAGTAAGAAGTGTTCCCTTGCGAAGAAACATTTCAGAGATGCTTTGCATTGTGTGCTAAATCTAAAACTGTCCACCGACGGAACCAGAAACCCATGTAGAAAAGGTTGAGGAGCAGGATCACTATCATTGATCCAGAGAGCCACACACCGTTCATTCCATAGATTCCAGCAATAATCATGATCGTAATACCAACCGGAAGTTCTCCACACAAAAAAAGGAGGACAGCCCACCACAAACGTGAGGCGGCGGTTTCTAAGTCAGTCATGATCACACCTTTCTTTCAAAGATCGCAAGGGAACACCAAAAGCATTCCAGAGCAGACGACGTCTGTACAGTAAAACTGACCCTGTGCTCTTTCGGGGTCAGTCGGTTTTCACGTCTATCGCAGTGACAGAACAAAGGGAAAACCATTTAGACACGCTCATTTTTTGCCACATGATACACACGCGGCTTTCGTTTCCACGGGTGATGCCACAGCTCAATCAGCTGTGCCAAAAGGACCATCGCACCAAAAGGAACATTCATCGGATTGGCCAGATACGAACCGATCGATACCTCAAAAAAATCTCCAAATGGTGTAAAGGACACGGGACACCTCCAATCTGTGAAAGAGCACAGGGATTACCTCTACTCTAGAACGAACTTTCTCCAATACAAGGACTGTTACGCCGCAGGCGCCTCCCCTTCCTCCGCTTTCTTTTTCGGCACATAGGTTCCATCCTTCTTGGCTTTTGCGTCGATCATGCCTTTGCTTGGAGGCGGAATACCACCGGATGCTTCCAGTTTTGCACCGAGCTCTGCCATCAGCGCCAATTCAGCTTCGGTAACAGGCTCATCCAAAAACTGCTTCTTGCGCACGGAATTATATTCATTGGTCCACATTTCGCGGTCACGCCAGACACGGTAGTCAGCCAGAGACATTTTCTTGGCACGCGCCTTCTTGATCTCTTCTTCTTCTTTCTCCTTTGCCTTTTCATTCGTCTTGGCAGCGATTTTCGCCTCACCGGCGGTTGCCGCCCACCGGAGGATTTTCTCCTCCACCACAGCGCGTTTCTGAGCGTAGCGTTCACGACTCAGATCACGAAGTGTCTGCACGCGTTCTTCATCCACTTCCACCTTAGGCGGCGCAAGTGTTGCGAGAGAAAACGGCTTGCTGGGGATACCATCAATCATCAGGCGGATATACGCGTTATATTTCGGAAGACTGAGAATATCTTTCGCGCTGACCATTTCTTCAAACTGCAGACTCAGGTCTTCTGCATCATCAGAGCCGATCTGGAAGCTGACCATGGAACCGACGTTTCCGAACACCGCGTCACGGAGGGCCGTGTCGTTTCCTGCAATAAGAAGCTGTCCGACGTACTGGTGCGCCATTGTGAGAGCCAGTTTATATTTGCGGGCCTCGGAGAGAATCGTCGCGAAGGACTTGGTCGCGAAGTTCTGGAACTCATCCACGTACAGATAGAACGGGCGGCGCTGTTTTTCCGGAATATCGGCGCGGCTCATCGCATCAATCTGGAATTTGGTCACAAGCATGGAACCGAGGAATGCTGCGGTATCTTCTCCGATCTTTCCCTTACTGAGATTCACGAGCACGATTTTGCCGGTATCCATTGCGTGGCGGACATCAAGCGTGCTTTTCACCTGACCGATGATATTGCGGATGAGCGGTGTTGTGAGCAGCTGTCCGATCTTGTTCTGGATAGCAGCCACAGCCTCTGTACGGTACTTATCGGTCCAGCCGGCGTACTCGGTTTCCCAGAAGCTCTTCACGACCGGATCAGTGATATTGCTGACAATTTTGGCGCGGTACGCGTCGTCGCCGAACATGCGGAGAATACCGAGCATGGAGGAGCCTTCATTTTCAAGAAGCGCGAGCAGTGTATTGCGCAGAATGTGTTCCATACGTCCGGAGAACGCTTCCGGCCAGAGCTTGGTAAAGACGCTCATGAGACCGGAGCAGATCAGCGAACGCTGATCCGGATTCGCACACTCCAGCATGTTGAAAGAAATCGGGAAATCGCGGTCTGCAGGATCGAACAGAATGATGTCGTTGGAACGGTGTTTCGGCGTGAAGCGCAGAATATCTTCGATAAGATCTCCGTGAGGGTCGATGACTCCGATCCCCTTTCCGCTGTAGATGTCGGAGTAAATCATGTTTTCGAGCAGTGTTGATTTTCCCATACCCGTCTTTCCGATCACGTACATGTGGCGGGCGCGGTCTTCCGGGCGGATACCAAACTGCGTGCGACGACCGTGGAAGACAGACTCTCCGAGAATGGTGAGGTTTTCCTCGGGATCGGTCACATTCGGAATCGGCATGTTGACCGGTGGTTCGAGCTTTTTGGCGGTCACCCAGTCAATATTCGGGGTTTTCACAAGGATATTCGGGATGTGCCAGAGCGTGGCGATTTCTTCTGCAGAGAGCACGTACGGCGCGGAACGAAGTCCCGTCGGCAAATGAGCCGATGCATGGACCTCATGCATGTGGAAACCATTACTGTGCGGCAGCGTGAACTGGCGGAAACTGCTCGCGATCTCCTGCACCTTCGCGACCGCTTCATGCTTGCAGCTAAGAGGTGCAATCACACTCACGCGGACATTGGTCTTGAAGAGCAGACGATTCAGTTTGTCGGCAGCACCCATCATCTTGTCTTCGCGATCATGTGTGCGGGCACTAATCTGCAAATGATCGTCCGTTCCTTCCTGTTCCACATCGGCACCCGTAAGAAGCGAGACAGACGTTTTTGATTTGAAGCCACCGAACCACACTTTCCATCCGCCCATCAGCATATCGAGCGGGAAATACAGCAGACGTTCCATACCGGTTGCCAGGTGCACTTTCGCAAACAACTTGGCATACGCAGTCCAGTGCTTGGAAATGCCGCGCTCGAGGAACGGCAGCATCTTGAGTGCACGCTTGCGGTACGCTTCGCCAATCGGTTCAAACGCCACCTGCACATGTCCGCGCATCCCGAGTTTCGGGTAACGGACGAGAGTCGACGTAATACCCGCAATCGAGTCGATGGTCTGCTTGCTCACCAGGTCCGAAAACTGCGGATAACGCTTGATGGGAAACAGATCCGGTTCGACGAGAGAGAGATCCGCATAGACCACCACTTCGCCTTCTTTCGGATCGAAGAGATCAGTAGGAGCCACTTCAATTTCTGCATCGGGAAACTGTCCGTAGAGCTGGCTTTCAATCAGCGCAGCAGCACTTCCGTGTGAGCGCGCAAACAGTCCGATTTTTCCATCAGCAAGACCGATTTCCAGACTCATTTCTGCATCGCGGTCTTCCAGGGAATGCAGTGCGGAGAGCGCCGTTTCCATCATGAGCGGGCCACGGCTGGCACTGATGTCATCCTGCGTCGGGAGAGACGGGCGGATGCGCAGGAGCACGGTGTTGTGCTTGGAAGAACTCATGAATGTTATCTGGCGGAACGCAGGAGATCTGCGACCATATCGAGGGCAATAGTGTTATAGGCGTAATCCATACGGGTCGGACCAAGAATGCCGATGGCGCCCGCTTCTCCATTGATGGTGTAGCGTGTCACAAGCATCGAACAGCTCTGGAATTGCTCACACAAATCCGTCTGCCCGATGAAGTACTGCACCTCATCCGTCAGATCGATCTCCGCCATCAGTTCCCCCAGTCTCTGCTCCAGCACTTCCACCACATTCGAAAAGAGCTGTGGATCGGACTGGAACTCCGGCTGGCGAAGCGCATTGGAAAGGCCGAGGTAATACACCTGTTCGCGGTGCGGCACCGTTGCGAAGCTCACGTTTGGAATCATGCGCGCAAGAAGGCTGACCGCCTCGTACACGCGCTCTCGGTCTTTGTGTTCGGTGTACTGTCTGCGGAATTGTTCAAACTGAGACCGCACCTGCTTCTCCTGCACACTCGGGTCCATGAATTCCTGCACGTAGGCGCGGTAGCCTTTCACGGTAGGAATGCGGCCTGCAGACGTATGTGGCTGACCGATGAATCCTTCATCACCCAGAACCTGCATTTCATTGCGAATAGTCGCTCCACTCACGGAGAAAAATCCACGATCGATAATCTGCTTGGATCCAACCGGCAAAGCCGTCCTCGTAAACTCGTCGATAATCGCTGCTAGAAGCTTTGCTTGCCTCGTGTTCATACGCTCTTGATTATAGCACTCTTTACAAAAGAGTGCCAGGAGCTCACACGGCATCCATGGCTCATTTTGAACCATAATTTCACTAAAAAACCCGCTTTCGCGGGTTTGTAATCATCAGGATGAAATCGTGAGTTACGCGTCTTTCTTCTTTGCAGCCGTTTTGTCCATACGGCTCTTGAAGCGGTCGATACGGCCTCCGCGGAGATCCTTCTGCTGCTTACCGGTATAGATCGGGTGGCACATGCGGCAGATTTCAACGGTCTGCTCGGCAACCGTGCTCGGAATCTCAAACACTGTTCCACAGGTGGAGCAGGTTGTTTTCGCCTTTAGATGCATTTCTGGGTGGATTCCGGACTTCATAGTAGGGGCATTGTACATAATAATTTTGATGGTGCAAGTAGGGGCGTGGCATGCCACGCCCCTAGAGACCAAAAACAACGAATTATATCTTATTTCACCTCTTTTACCGCCTTCTTCTTGCTCTTCTTGGCAGCCTTTTCGACCATTTCCGCCTCTTCAAAGAGCTCTTCCGCCTCTCCTGCGCGCTCCTCTTCCGCTGCGAGCAACAGTGCCTCCTCCGCCTCTTTATCAAACATCACGACGCTCATGGTGGCGACTTTATCCGGCGGATCGAGGCGCATGACAATCACACCCTGTGTGGCGCGTCCGCGGGACGGAATGTCTTTGAGCCCCATGCGGATGGTCTGACCCTGCTTGCTGATACAGAGAAGATCGCCTTCTGCACCTTCCTCCAGCACCACGGCTCCGATGATGTCACCGGTCTTGGCGGTGAGCTGTGCTGCCTTCACCCCGGATCCTCCGCGTCCCTGGAAGCGATATTCTGTGACCGGACTCATTTTGCCGAGACCGTTTTCCATCACCACCATCAGTTTGCTCTTGGATGCATCGCGGATGACGCCTGCCTCGACCACGCGGTCGTTATCAGCCAGGCGGATTCCGTAGACACCGGCGGCGCTGCGGCCCATCGGGCGGACGTCGTCTTCCTTGAAGCGGATTGCTTTTCCTTTCTGGGAGACAATGAGGATTTCGTTCTTGCCATCGGTCGCAACCACCCACTGGAGGTTCTCGCCTTCCGGCAGCTTCTGTGCAATGAGACCACTCTTGCGGATATTCTGGAATTCGCCGACTTCCGTGCGCTTCACAGTGCCGTGATCGGTCACCATGAAGAGGAATTTCGCTTCGCTCAGATCCGCTTTGAGGATCGCTGTGATGCGCTCATCAGGTTTGAGCTGAAGCATGTTCACAATCGCCTGTCCGCGCGCGATGCGTCCGGCCTGCGGCAGTTCGTATGCAGGCATCTGGAAGAGACGACCGGTGTTTGTGAAGTACAGGAGGTCGTCGTGGTTCATGATGTGCAGGATCGAGAGCACTTCGTCGTCGTCGCGCACATCGGCTCCTTTGATTCCCTTTCCTCCTCTGTGCTGGGCACGGAATTGGAGCGGGCTGAGTCTCTTCACGTAACCGCTGCGTGTGAGCGTCACGATCATCGGAGCGTTCGGGATCGTGTCCTTCGCGCTGAACTCTCCGGCGGCATTCGGCACCACCGCAGTGCGGCGCTCGTCACCGTAGGACTTTTTGATCTCGATCAATTCGTTCTGGAACACGGCATCGATCTTCTTTTTGTCAGCGAGGATCGCGTTGCATTCGTCAATGAAGCGCTTCACTTCCTTGAGCTCATCGACAATCTTCTGGCGCTCGAGTCCGACAAGTGTCTGAAGGCGCATTTCGAGGATCGCAACCGCCTGAATCTCGCTCAGTTTGAATTTCTTCATGAGACGCTCTCTCGCCATTTCGCGGTTATCGCTCTTGCGGATGGTATCAACCACTTCGTCGATGTTATCCAGTGCAATGACGAGACCCTCCAAAATATGCGCACGCTCCATCGCTCTGTCACGCTCAAAGGTAATGCGGCGTGTGATGACCACACGGCGGTGTTCAATGAAGACTGCAAGCAATTCCTGCAGGTTCATGAGGCGCGGCTGCAGACCGTCTGCGAGCGCGATCATGTTGTACCCGAAACTGCTCTGGAGGTCTGTGTGCTTGTAGAGCTGGTTGAGAATCTTCTGCGGATACGCGTCCTTCTTGAGTTCGACAATAATACGGATTCCCTCGCGATCGGATTCGTCGCGGATATCGGAAATGCCGACGATAATTTTGTCATTCACCAGTGCCGCCATCTTCTGGATGAGCACGGATTTGTTCACCTGGTACGGAATCTCGCTGATGCGGATGTGGAAGCGGCCACTGGTTGTTTCTTCAATCTCCGCCTTTCCACGGATCATCACAGAACCGCGACCGGTCAGATATGCCTGCTTGATGGCTTCTTTGTCGTAAATAATACCTCCTGTCGGGAAGTCCGGGCCCTGCACAAATTTGAGCAGATCTTCCACAGACGCTTCTGGATGTTCGAGGAGATAGTTCAGGGCGTTGATGAGTTCATGCAGGTTGTGTGGCGGGATGTTTGTCGCCATACCAACCGCGATACCAACGGTACCGTTCAAAAGCAGATTCGGGATTTTGCTCGGGAGCACAGAGGGCTCCTTGCGGGATGCGTCGTAGTTTGGAACAAAGTCGACGGTGTCTTTATCAATATCACTGAGGATATCATCCGTGATCTTTTCCATGCGGGACTCCGTATAACGCATGGCCGCCGCTCCGTCTCCGTCAATGGAACCGAAGTTTCCCTGACCATCCACCAGCGGATAGCGCATCGAGAATTCCTGCGCCATACGGACGAGCGCTTCGTAAATGGACGAGTCACCATGCGGGTGATACTTACCCATCACGTCACCGACGATGAGCGCAGACTTGCGGTACTTGGCTGCGGAACGAAGTCCGAGCTGATGCATGCCGTACAGAATACGACGGTGCACCGGCTTCAGACCGTCACGTGCATCGGGCAGGGCGCGGGAGACAATAACGCTCATCGCGTAGCTCAAATAGCTCTCCTCCATTTCTGTCACAATCGGGCGCGGTTTGATGCGACCAATGGATGACAACGATTCGCCGCCTTCGCCGGCAGTCAATTCCTGCTGTCCTTCGGTTGGGTTGATATCGTCTTTTGAAGCCATAGAGAAAAGAAGAATAGGTCGCGGAGATGATAGAGGAAAGCGACAGGCGAAACAAACAGAGGGTACAGGAAAACCATTGAGAAGCTGGCTATACTTGCTTTTTTATTGATTTTGTTTTTTGGTAATACTATAGTGTGGGACCATGGAAACAATGATGACCACCCGGCAGGTTGTGGATGCAATTCATGAAGGATTGCCTCTTGCCAAAAAATCTGAGGAAGCAGGAACGCCGCTGGGTAAAACAGAAGTGGCCGATGGCTTTTCTTTCATGATGGCACCCGTTAACGCAGCGCAGAATCATTGGGCATACCGACTGAGACAGGAAGAAATTGATACGATGCATCGTGCAATGCAGCAGGCTACATCTATTCGTTCGTTGATTGCCGACATACGCATAGCTATGAAGCCATCGTTCGATACGGCACTCGTCTATTTTTTAGAGGTGTTGGAAGAAGAAACAGCAAAGATTCCAATCCTTAATGAACAGTATCCTCATTTTAAAATGCAGCACTGGCTTCGGCAAAATAAAACCAAACCGTACGCAGCAGAGGGAATACGAAAAAAATACCCTGATGCATCGGAAGAAGAGCTGGCAAAACAATCTCTAACGGAAACAATGGTAGGAGGTATACAGAATTATTCATTTAATTCTCTGGCATCCATCTTCACTGCACCCAAACTGTTCGAAGAACAATATGATGCTGTCATAGAACCAACGGATTGGCGGCTGGCATCGGAATCGTCTCTCCCAATGCTGAAACACATTGCATCATCGGAATCAGATGTTTTTATTGATGGTATTAGCTGGGCAATGTTAACTGGTGAAGTAACGCGCCCGGAAAAAATACCTGATAGTGAACCCGCCTTCAGTGAAGATAACTTTGACTGGCCGGCATACGACCCCTGGGCTTTTCGATTGAATGGAAATATGGAGATGCATCTGCATGAGCGGATTATTGAACCGACACGCGAAAGACTGCTGGGCTTGATTGCATCAGGCGATAGTAAGGTCACAGGCGAAAGAACGGGCTGCCCCGTACGCCTGGCATTCCCCTTCGTTCACAAGCGCATCATGCTGGCTGCAGAAAAAGTAATTTTCCCGTATGCCGAAAAAATTCTCTCACTCCCGTCCGAATAAATTATGAAGCCCATGATGACCACCCGGCAGATCGTAGATGCTATTCACGAAGGCATCCCCAAGTCAGCTTTAACAATGCAAGAATTGGCGGCGCCTCCCAAGGGGAAAACAGGAAATAATCTTGCACATTTCTTTCAGGGTCTGCATTCCATTAAGGAGGACCCCCGTTTTGCGATCACTCCTGAAAAGAAAGATGCATTGCGAGCGATCGTTGAAAATGCCACATCCATCCGTCAGCTTATCGATGATTTACGCATGACTTTGAACCAACCATTTCATGACATGGTCGTAAAAGTGATCAATCAACATATTACGGAGGACGGACAAGAATTTGCATTTCTTGCTGCAGATCACTGGGGCAGGCTAGAAGTTGCATTACCCGGCAGTAATCAAAATCTTCAGAAGACCTACCCGGATATTCCTGAAAAATGGCACACCGTCGCACTGGTGCAAATTATTCTGGGAGGTATTCAAAATGTGACACATGGCGATTTGGCCGGCATCCTGTGTGTCCCAGAACTCTTCAAAGAAACAAAACAAGAAATCGTGAAACCTAAGACATGGGAACATATTGCAGATTCAATGCTTCCGCTTCTGTTAGATATCACATCATCCGAACAAGATGTATTTGATTATGGAATCGGCTATGCCATGAAACACAAAAATACGAAACCCACTGCACCGCTGGAGACAGGGCTGACGAATTTTAATTTTCCTGGATACGATGTGCGGGCTTTACGTCTGAACGAAGAATTAGAAATTTGCCTGCATCCTCGCATTATCAAATCAACGCAAAAACGAGTTCGTCAAAAAATAGAACAAGGACTTGCCCGGGTGACCGGTGATAGACATGGATGCCCTGGCCGTCCTCTTTTTGGACTGATTCATCGACGTATTATGAGTATGGCACCGGAAGTGATCTTTCCGCATGCAGAGCATATTCTTTCACTTCCCATGGAATAAATGAGTGACCACAGAATGAACTCATGGCAGATCATCAATGCGATCCATGAAGGATGGTCGATTGAAAAAGATGAATCGCCGGCAGTCAATTCCTGTTGTCCTTCGGTTGGGTTGATATTGTCTTTTGAAGCCATAGAGAAAAGAAGAATAGGTCGCGGAGATGACACCCGAAGATACTGTTACAGGAAGAGGCTTGGGCGAATTGGACAAGAAAAATGAACAGACAAAACAAACCGGAGTACACAAGGTACTCCGGAATGTCGGTAGCAATACTTTCTTGGTAAGACGCGAAATCCTACGAAACCTTCGCCGTGGCAGCGCGTGCCACCTTATAACGCCCATCACCTTGGGGGAGGAAAATCTCCGGGTTTTGGTAGAGGCACTGATACAACACGCCCTTGAAGTTGGCGCTACTGGACACATATCCAGTCGCTTGGACCAATTCCAACACTTCCCCGACCTTCAATCCCTTCTTCCCTGCCATCACCTCAATGGCAACGTTCTTCAGGGACTTCTTGTTCTGCGCCAGGGCTACCCGGCGATCCGTTGCTGTTCGACGCGTAGAGCCCGATGGACGGCGAATGCCACGTCGGGTTCCGTTTCTGCCTTCAAGCGCCGCAATCTCTTCATCGATCGTGCGGACTTGATTCTCAATCTCCTGCCGGCGCTCATACAACGTCTGCACATGACCCTTCCGGGCCTCGAACAATTGCTGCAGTTGCACCAACGACATTTGACCTGCGGCTGTCTTCTTCACTAATCGATTCCTTAAAAAAAATGACTCACGAGCGAATGCTCAACTCTTGCGTGTCATCCCACTGATGACGACAGCCTCTTATCTACTATCTTAAATAGACAAAACGCTGTCGTCCTCCATTGCTACCGACAAAGTGAATGATCACCCCAAGCCAAAAGCCTGGGAGTATAATATTATGATGATTTATAGAAATATGTCAATTATAGATGACAAAGCGGATTTATCTCTACCCTATCCCCTAAAAGCTAAAACCTATAAGCTATAAGCCATGTTATCGATAGTTGCCACCCCCATCGGAAACCTTGGAGATATCACACTACGAGCAATCCAGACATTCAAAGATGTCTCGGCGATTGTGTGCGAAGACACGCGCGTGACGGGCAATCTGCTACATCAGCTCGAACTTCCAAAGAAAGAACTGATCAGCCTGCACGGCTATACAGATCCACGAAAACTCGACTCAGTGATCACAAGACTTGTTCAAGGTGAACATATCGCCCTCGTGAGTGACGCAGGCACGCCGGGTATTTCTGATCCAGGCTACCTCCTCGTCAGCCGCTGCCGCGAAGAAGGCATCAAGATGGAAGTGATTCCGGGCGCATCCGCGTTCCTCGCTGCCCTTTCGGCGTCGGGCCTGCCCATCAATCATTTCCTCTACCTCGGATTTTTGCCGCTCAAGAAAGGACGCAAGACGATGATTGCGGGATTCGCAGACACCAAAGAGACGATCGTGTTCTATGAATCGGTCCACCGCATCGAGAAAACGTTGATGGAACTGCATGAAGCGCTGAAGGATCAGCCGCAGCGTGCGGTGGTGATTGGGCGTGAATTAACAAAAATGCACGAGGAGATGACACACGCAACCGTTGAAGCGCTACCCGATGTTGCAAAGAAAATCATGAAAAAAGGAGAATTTGTCGTCGTGATCGGTCCCATGGAACGCTGATGGAAAACAGTCTTGATGATGTGCTGGCTCCCTTTGATTACACGTTCCCGCCGGAACTCATTGCACAGTCCCCCGCTTCACCGCGCGATTCTGCGAAGTTACTGATTCATGATCGCAAAACTGCGCAGACATCCTTCGATATGTTCCGAAACATCATCGACTATCTGCCGGAGCACTGCGTCCTTGTGTTCAACCAGACCAAAGTCTTTCCCGCGCGTTTTCATCTGAAAAAAGAAACAGGTGGCGCAGTCGGGGCACTGTATCTGGAACAGAAAGGAAATCGCATCCGCGTGATGGCCGACGGCAAATTCAAAGCGGGTGACAGGCTTGAGTGGAATGAGAATCATTTCTTTATGGTGGAAGAACGCGACGGAAAATACGCACTGCTCACACCGTCGTTTCCGATGGATCAGTTGCAGTCATTGCTGCAGCAATTCGGGGAAACGCCGCTGCCTCCGTACATCAAGGAATCACCGCTCTCGGAAGAGCAGCGCCGCAGTGAATATCAAACAGTCTACGCAAACCAAACCGGATCAGTTGCGGCACCGACGGCTGGCTTGCACTTCACGGAAGAATTGATCAAAAAAATTGAACAAAGTGGCCGGCATGTGCGGTATGTCACCCTCCACGTGAACCTCGGCACCTTCGCGCCGCTCACCAACGAACATTGGAAAGAAAAGAAGCTGCACGAAGAGTTCTATGAAATCGATCCGGACACCGCCGCACTGCTCAACGACGCAAAGAAAAATCACCGTCCGATTATCGCAGTCGGTACCACCAGTGTCCGCACATTGGAGTCTGCAACAGTCGATGGATCACTCCAGAGACTCAGCGGCATCACCGATATTTTCATTACAGAACATGATCGTCTGAACTTCGTCGACGGGCTCATCACCAATTTCCACGTCCCCCGCAGTAGCCTCCTGATGATGGTCTCTGCATTCACCGGTCGCGAAACGCTGCTTGATCTCTACAAACAAGCAATGGAGAAAAGGTTCCGGTTCTTTAGTTTTGGGGATGGAATGCTGATTCTCTAAAAATGCCCTACCGACGAGGTAGGGCTGCTGTCTGGTTTTTTGCTCTCCAATTGCTTGGCGATTGAATCAATTTCTCTTTAGCATTTTCGCTTTGTGAGCTTTCTTGAGGTGACCGTCGATATGGCTCGCAAACGTCTGTGTTCCACAGACACAAATCATGGGTTCGCCGCGCGCCCGTCTGGACGCCGCTTTTCCGACTTTAGGGTTATGACCGCGCCGACTGGAGTACGTTCTGTCATCGTCATACCATGGCATAGCAATCTCCTTCTATAAGCAAAAGAGCAACCAGACAACAAAAGACAACTAAACACCATCGTACGCCTGCCATCTTCAGGAGCAAGGGGTATTAGGGAAGCACTGTCGCAGGATCCACATTCACCCCGCCATGAATCACTTCAAAGTGCAGGTGCGCTGCAGTCGTCATCGGACCAGCACCGTGTGTGCCGGGAGTTCCACCACTGATCGCAATCTGCTGACCGCCCGTCACATCCTGTCCTGCGCTCACGAGTGCCTGCGAGACATGTCCGTAGAGCGTTGCATAGCCGTCGCGGTGACCGATGAGAATGTAGCTGTAGCCTTTCAGTCCTCCATCGCGGACAAGGAAGACGACACCGTCTGCTGCTGCATAGACAGCACTGTCCTGCGGCACGACGATATCGGTCCCGAGGTGCGGTACGCCGAAGAATTTCTTGTAACTGGCATTCATGAATCCGGCAGAAACAGAACCGTAGGCCGGCCAGTGGAATACCGGCGTGGATGGAACGGATGAACCGCCTGCAAGTTTCGAGGGATCGAGCAGACCTTTTTCGATGAGCGCACGTTCGGCTTTGCTCTTCAGACGGGCATCAATACGTGCAAGATCGCTCTGGATTTTGAGCACCTGGTTATGCACATCCATCGTGATTTTCTGGATCTCTGTCAGACTCGAATCCCCGCTCTCTTCCAGTTGCAACCCATCAGCTATTTCCTGCTGTGCGGCATTGTAATCAGCCATAACGGCTGCACGTTCTTTTTCCAGAACCGGCAGTGCGAGGAATGCTTTCTCGGCAATGGAGAGATCTGCAAGGAAGCGCATCTGGGCGGACTGCATATCGTCCGCATCTATCAGCGAGTTGTTTCCCGCCGCAGCATGAAGCATGGAATCGACAATGATCTGACGCGGCGCATCGTTTGTGGAAAGCTGCAGGCGGAAATACCGCGCGCGGACCATGCGGACCAGACGCGTTTTTTCGGCAGTAATCACTTTCGCAATCTGACCGCTGCCTGTGAGGGTGATGCCGTACACTCTCGAGACAGTCGCAATCACTTTTTTCTGTGCGACGATTTTTTTACGGAGTTCCAGTTTGCGCGCTTCGAGCTGCTGAATACGCGCCTCCCCTTTCTCCTGCAGACTCTGACCTTTTGTTAAGCGCGACTGAGCTGCACCGCGCTGGCGGTAACTGTTCACTGCGTCGTTCAGTGCATCCTGCAGCGATTCCTCCGCCTGTTCCCGCTGATCCAGTGACACAAGCGCAAACGTACCGGCCGGTAACATAACGACCAGAACAAAGAGCGCAGTCAGGATCCGGTTAAGGGTGTGCATTTCCAGATATTATACATGAAAAAGGCATTTCCGGAAAGCACATGCCCGCAGGCAGTTTGCTATGCTCCGCGCATATGATCGCAAGTCTGCGGGGAACCATCGGCAAAACGACTCCCGGCAGCATTATTGTGGACGTACAGGGCGTCGGCTACGGCGTCTCGGTGCCTATCACCATGTGGGATGATCTGGAGGAAGGGGTGGTTGCGCAACTGCATGTCAGCACCTACGTGCGCGAAGACCGGTTCGATCTGTTCGGATTCACCGATATGCAGACCAAACACCTGTTTGATGCACTCATTCAGGTCAACGGCATCGGTCCGCGGATGGGACTCGAGCTCTGCGCCGTCCCGCGCGGCATTCTGGTGCAGGCAATTAATGAAGAAGATCCTGCCGTTCTCACATCCATCAAAGGAATCGGCAGAAAGACAGCAGAAAAATTACTCCTTGAACTCAAGTCTCTCGCGGAGAAACACATGGAAATGTTCTCGACAGAAGCGATGGCGATTTCCGGTTCCCGCTTCGACCGCGACGCAATTGCCGCCCTCTCCCAACTCGGATTTGCCAGCCCGGACATCATGCGCGCCCTCGAATCATTACCATCAGATCTCACATCCACCGAGGAGCGTGTGACCGCCGCACTACGCAATCTATAAGCATCCCAATAACCAATCACCAGTAACCAATAACCCGCCCGTATGCTTCACCTCGACATCACCTCCGTCCTCGCCAAAGTCCTCACGCCGTCTCTGGGACTCCCTGAACATGAGCTGACCGCCATGAAAACGTCCATGAAACGGATGATTGCGGACGTGCAGCTGGAACGGCAAAAAGGCCAGCATGCGTGGATGGAAGATCCGTTCAATGAAGCGATGGTCAAGCGATGCCGCGAGATTGCGGAACGTGCGCAGAGCGAAAAAATCCAGACTGTGCTGTGGATCGGCATCGGCGGATCGGGGCTGGGTCCGAAAGTGCTGCAGGAAATGTTTGAAGGTCCGGAGACGATGGAATTTATTCTGGTCGATACAATCGATCCATCCTTCATCGAACTCTATCTGCAGATTGTCGACTGGAAGCACACACTCGTGGTGGTCGTGAGCAAGTCCGGAGAGACACTCGAGTCCATGAGCGCGTTCTTTTTGTTCTACGAAGAACTGAAAAAAGCGATGGGAAAGAAGGCCGCATCCCGTGTGATTGCCATCACCGATCCGGAGAGTGGATCACTCCATGCATTGTCCACACGTGAAGGAATTGAGATGCTCCCGATTCCGAAAAATGTCGGCGGACGCTACTGCATTTTCTCTCCTGTCGGACTCCTTCCTCTTGCGCTTCTAGATGCGGATATCGGCAAGTTTGTGCAGGGTGCGATCGATATGGACAGCGCCTGCCAGAATGATCTGATGGAAGAAAACCCCGCCGCACTTCTGGCCGCAGTGCAGTACTTACTTGATACAAAAAAAGGCTACCTGATCCGTGTGATTATGCCCTACGCCCAGCGCCTCCAATCCATCGCGCGCTGGAATCAGCAGCTCGTGGCAGAGAGCCTGGGAAAGAATGAAGTGCATAACCCCTTCCCCGTCGCCGCGATCGGCACACAGGATCAGCACTCGCTCCTGCAGCAGTGGATTCAGGGCCCGCACAAATGCTGGCATCTCTTTATAACTGAAACCGAAAAACCACGCGTCACCGTCCCGACGGATGTACCGGAGGAATGGAGATATATTGCAGGCAAAAGTTTCGGCCAGCTGGTCGATGCGTGTCTGGCAGGAACAAGCCAGGGGCTGACTGCCGCGCGCCGCGCACATGTGACTGTGTCGCTCACCAGACTCGATGAATATCATTTGGGCCAACTCTTCTACTTCTTCCTGATGGAAGTGGTCCTCCTTGGGAAGCTCTACCGCATTGATCCGTACGGCCAGCCGGGAGTCGAACTCAGCAAGAGAATTGCGAAGGATCTTCTTGGACACGGCCGCGAAAACTGAGATACTATTTCTCCGTCCCCATAACCCATAACTCATTACCCATAACCCACCATGTCCCACGTGATCAATGACGCCGACTTCGAATCCGTTGTCCTCAAATCGGACGTCCCCGTTCTTGTTGATTTCTGGGCTCCGTGGTGCGGTCCATGCAAGGCAATGACGCCGATTATGGAAGAGCTGGAGCAAGCCTACGCAGGGAAAGTAAAAATCGCGAAAATGAACGTCGATGAGAACATGGATGTTCCGGGAAAATTCAACGTCATGAGCATCCCAACATTCATCATCGTCAAAAACGGTGCAGTCGTCTCCCAGTTTGTCGGCGCCCGTTCGAAGGCAGACATGCAGAAGGAACTCGACAACGCCATTGCGGCCTAAGTTCATGTCTATTTTCCTCTCCATCTGCGGGATTATCCTCTCGATTTTCATGCTCAAGTACCGTGAGCGGATCGGGGACTTTATGGGTGAAGCGGACTGGATGCGTTACACGGGAGGTGTCTACAACTTCGTGATCCTCCTCGCAATTTTCATCTTCCTCTGGAGCCTGGCCACCATGACTGGCACAACAGATGCACTCTTTATGCCGTTTTTGTATCTACTGCCGGGTGGCGTGAATCCGGGGGCGCAGAGCGGGATGGCGCCGATACAGTAGATTTCCCAAAATATCCCATTTCACGCCTTTTCCCGGATGTGATTTTTCTCTATGCTGACGCGCACTGGTGCCGTAGCCAAGTAGTAAGGCAGGGGTCTGCAAAACCCCCATACGCGGGTGCAGTTCCCGCCGGCAC
This sequence comes from Candidatus Peribacteria bacterium, assembly GCA_023038255.1. NCBI lineage: Bacteria > Candidatus Peregrinibacteriota > Candidatus Peribacteria > Candidatus Peribacteria bacterium. The sequence continues at coordinate 947,984 of CP082927.1, forward strand.
CTCCAAAACTCAGATTCCAGTTGAATGCCTGCCTAAATGCCATTACACTCGGCGCACTCCTGATCATTCCAGCGTCGTTGACCATTGAAATTCCCATCCGTGGGGCTGTAGCTCAGCTGGTCAGAGCATCTGCTTTGCAAGCAGAGGGTCAAGGGTTCGAATCCCTTCAGCTCCACCAACCTTCGCAGAAGGTTGTCAGCCATAACCTCGCCAGAGCGAGCGACGGCTGGCTCTTTTGCTATCACACAAAAAAACGCCCATCCAGAGACGGGCGCCTTTTGAGGATCGATGCATTTTTTATTCCGCTGCTGCCTTTGGATCTTTCATCGTCATATTCTTGAGGATGAGGAGTACCTGCTGTTCCAGCGTGTTTCCGACCGCAACAGGCGTTGCAGCTGTAAAGGTGTAACCAGTCATGCCACTGATGGCGCTGACCTGGGCAAAGCGGGTTTTTGGCTCATCTGTGCGGGGCTGAGCAGTGAAGGTGTGCAGAATCACTTCTTCTCCGTCGACGGTGATGGATTCACTGTCAACCTTCGTGTAACCGGCAACCGTACTCACAGACTGAATGCTGGCATCGCTGTATTCGGTGGATGTCATCTGGCGTGTGAGTGGCTCACGGATAACAGTGACTGTCGCATATTGTCCGGAAAAAGGCTCATCAGCCTGGAAAGCAATAATCGCTTCCGGCGGCACGCCGCGATCATCCAGCGCAGCGCGGTCTACCACGTGCCATCCGGCCGGGAGACAGGTGCCAACCGTTCCATCCCAATACTGGTTTTGACAGGAAACAGTAGCGCTTTCACCGCCACAAGCAGCAAGAGCGAGGAAACAAAGGGAGGAAAGGAGGATTTTTTTCATACGACAGAGTGTATCAGAAAGAGAAAGCGAACGAAAACAACCGGACAAATCCGGTCTCGACCCAAGATCTCCATAGACAATATCTGCAAATGATGTCTGATATACCTCGTAGAATTGAGCAAATAAACGTTTCGTGCTACAATACTGAGATTTATGAAACACACACACTTCCAAAAAATCGTCCTGCTGACTGCGGCACTGCTCGTTCCATTCGAGGCAATCGCTGCTGCGCAGATGACGGTAAACGATTCCATCGCAGGTCTCGGGATGACCGTGAATGTCCGCTCGATGACGAATGCTGATGGTGCGCTCCTCAGCGTACAAAATCCGAACGGAAAAGAGACGACACTCCCCGTGCAGACAGACGCTCAGGGAAACGCAATGGTGAATGTGAGTGGCAAACATACACAGACTGCAGGCACCTATACCGTCGCCCTGAAAGACAACAGCAAGACACTTGCGAGCGCATCGGTCGCTGTACTGCCAGAAACGATGGACCCTGCTATTTCCGAGCTCCAGTCCTGGACACCACGCATCCGCGCTGATGGTTCCGACACTGCGGATTTGAGTGTTACCCTCCGTGACCGCTACGGCAATATTCTGCCAGGCCGTCCGGTCGCGCTTGTGAGCAGCCGCAACGCAGACCGCATTACCGCTCTCACACCGGAAACCGGGAAAGACGGTACACAGCACTTTTCACTGAAGACAGATGAAAGCGGCACGGCCGTTATTCGTGCTGTGGATCTTTTGAGCGGCAACACGCTCACATCAACCGTGGAAATCCAGGCCGGTACCCAGGCTGCGATGGGCGGCACGACACAGCAGATGTATGCCGCAAGCACTCTCGACAACGGGCGTCGTTTCTACGCACAGGTCGGCAGCAATTCTTTCGATCTTGTATACAGTTTCGACATCGTCGCACCCACCACCCTCCCGCTCGGAGAAGAGGCGCAGAAAGTAGTCATCCGCGCAATGGACCGCAACGGGAATACAGTTGAAAATTACGTGGGCACCGTTGTGTTTGAATCGACAGATCCACTCGCGACTCTCCCGAACTTCGGCACCTACACATTTAAAGACAGAGATCTTGGACAGAAATCTTTCCCGCTCGTCCTCACCTTCAAAACGCCGGGCGAACAGATCTTCCGTGTGACAGACAGAGGCGATCCGTCTATTGAAGGAAGCGCCACCATCCTGGTACAGGGTGGAAACGGACAGAGTGCCAACGGCATCACGCTCACGTCACACAAAGACGGTGACGCTGTGAATTCCCTGGATATTCTGGTGACAGGAAAAGGCCCCCGTTATGCAAACCTGATTGTGATGGGCGGCATACAGGATGCAGTCGGCATGACCGATGCAGACGGCGCATTCGCCATTCCGGTCACCCTGTCCGATTCGCAGCAGGACTTCACACTCCGCGTGCAGGATGACACCCGTCAGAATGATTCCGGTTCCATTCACCTCACACTCGACAGGACACCTCCGGCTATCGGCGGCATCACGTTCTCACCGGGTGAACCGACCACAGGCGAGAAAGTGCTCGCGGTGGTGGAGAGTGATCCTGGCCTCTCCCAAATCACAATCGCTATTAATGAACAGGTAGTGACGCTCACGGAAAGCTCCGCTGCATCCGGATCGTATCAGGGATTCTTCACTGCTCCTGAAGGCGGTTCGTACCAGCCTGCAGTCACCGCGATTGATAAGGCAGGAAACAAGACCGAAGTCCGCACCACCTTCAATGTCGGCGCGCAGAGCCTTCCAACCGTACAAAATCTCACAGCAGAGGCACGTGTGAATGCTGTCGGTCTCCAGTGGGATCCGCTCAACGATGCGACGATTGACGGGTACCGCGTCTACGTCGGCGAGTCTCCGGAGAACTTCCTCTATACGCTCGACACCGGACGCGTGACCACGAAGGCAACGGTTGCCGGCCTGACACCGGGTCGTCCGTATTACTTTGCCGTCACCGCTGTAAAAGGCAGTCTGGAAAGCGGCAGCAAGAGCGACATTGCACAGGTCATACCTCTCGGTCTCTCACTGGATGTCGTCCCGGGAGACAGCTCCCTGCAGATCAAGTGGACCTCTCTGTCGACCGATCTCCCCCTCTCCGCATTCACACTTGAGTACGGCACTGCTGAAGAGACGTATACAGAAACACGTACCCTCAACGCCGGACTCCGCGACTTCACCATCCGTGATCTCATCAACGGTGTCCCCTACTTTATCCGGCTCGTCCCGGTCACGGTGACCGGCGACACGCTGGAGGATCTTGCAGCCAAGGGTCAGGGTACCCCGGACGGTAGCGGCTTCCATGCCGGTCCGAATGATCCGGTCCCGGGCAACCTCGGTACAACGCCGGGCGGCGTGAATCCCGCTCCGGGAAATCCAACGACAGGTCTGCCGACCGCAGCGTGGATGATTGTTGTCTTCCTGGGTCTTGCAGGTGCACTCTATGGTTGGCACCGCAGAACAGCAGCCCGCCACACCGATGCATTTTTGGCAGCGATTCAGTCGCAGTATCATCGATAAAGTTTTTGGTTTTTCGTTTCTGGTTATTGGTTCATCAGCAGAAAAAACCATAAACTAGCGACGAGAAACCAGTAACCAAACCCGTCACATGTCTTCACCCGCCACCCGTACCGCTCCGATCAAAACTCTCTCGATAGGAGGGGCCACCTTTGATCTGTTTGTACGGACCGACGAATCCGTCGTCCATGCGCAGGACGGACTCGATCACCTCTCATTGCCGCTCGGACAGAAAATCCGGATCAATGACGTCATCAGTACCGCAGGCGGAGGCGCCGCCAATACATCCGTCGGCTTGTCGCGCCTGGGATGCGAGGCTGCATTTTGCGGTATTGTCGGCGAAGACCAGTGGGGTTCCGCGATTCTTGAGACCTTCAAAAAGGAAGGGGTCCGCACTGATGCCGCGACCGTCGTCGACAAAGAAACATCCAGCTTTTCCCTGATCCTCTCAGCAGCAAGTGGCGAGCGTGTGATTCTCAATCACCCGGGAACAGCCCGCCATCTGCACGATGTCACCTTTGACCGTGATGCCATCAGGAATGTGGATGCCGTATTTTTGAATCACATTCACCGCGAATCCTGCATTATCCAGGACGATATTATTGAGGCCTTCACAAGCAATCCCCAGATCCACTTAAGCTGGAATCCAGGCGGTTGTCAGATTGAGCTGGGACTGGAAGAAGAACATAACAAAGCGCTCGTTGCCGTGACCGATATCCTCTTTCTCAACAAAGAAGAGGCGCTCGCCTTTACCCACGCCGACACAGTGGCAGATGCAATGGATCTGCTGATTGCTGCGGGCGCGGGCATCGTCTGTGTGACGGACGGCAAAAACGGGTCGATCGCGACCGACGGAAAACAGGTCTACACCTGTCCGATTGTCGAGGGTCCGGTCGTGGATATGACCGGGGCCGGAGACGCCTTCGGTACAGGGGTCACATGGGCCATTGTAAACGGCAAAAACTTGCCAACAAGCCTCAGAGCAGGTACTATAAACGCGAGGAGTGTCGTTGGTGTCATTGGTGCCCAGAAGGGCCTCCTGACCGCCACTCAGATGCTATCGGAACTGAACTGATCCTCACACACAATCCCCTTACCTACTTCTACTCATGGCAGACGATTCTCTTATTCTTATCCAGGAACTGCTCGACAGTGCGCAGGCGTCTCTCAAGACCGCCAACGCTATGCTTCGTGAGATGACCGGCGTCGCCGATCCGTCCCGCGAACGCCATGTCTCCAACGCAAGCAGAACTCCGGTGATGACAGGTCCAGTCAGCGGCCGCATCATTGAGGGAATTTTCGATGGCCAGAACATGGTGGACAGTACGGGTCAGAGTTATCCGGTCCCGGCAAACTATGCATCGAAGAGCAAGCTCGTGGAGGGTGACGGCATGAAACTGACAATCACGGATGAAGGAAAATTCATCTACAAGCAAATCTCCCCTGTCGACCGCAGACTCGGCAAAGGTGTACTTATTCAGGAAGACGGACAGTACAAAGTTCTCACGGAAGGCAAAGCACTCCGCGTCCTTCTTGCGTCCGTTACATTCTACCGCGCGGAAGTCGGCGACCAGATTACTGTCCTTCTGCCGGAAACCGGCGAAGCACAGTGGGCCGCCATTGAAGCAGTCATTCCGAAGCACCTGGCCGAAGCGGCAGCACACGACATTGTCAGCGCCATGAGCGACGGTGAAATGAGCCCGACCATGATGGAACAGGTGCCGTCGTTTGAGGATGAGGACATTGCGCCGAAGAAGACACGCAAGAAGAAGACGGATGAGTAGGCTTCCTACAATGAATGATCAGGACCCGGAAGGGTCCTTTTTTGAAATGATAATACGAAAAGTGAACCCCTTCTTTGCAAAGAAAGAGGGGTTCTGAGTAGAAAGGGTCAGACGTGTGTGGGATTTTTAGGTCCCGGAATCAGATTCCTACACAGGTAGGAACATTGTACTACTGAGCTGGTGGCCACGCTGCCGGATACCGGCAAACAGTATGTTCAAGAGAGTCTTTGAGGCATGCTCATACTCGCCTCTTGGAAGATTGCCGTCTTCAGCAAGAACCGTCAGCATCTTTGCAGCCAGAATATAGTCACTCTCCTACTCTCTCCACAGACAAAAGGTCTCCCAGGGAATACCGCGTGCTTCTACAAGAGCGCGCATTACTGCTTCGTCGCCACCGCTTTCCTGTGTCACAGTGTGAAGATGCTGCAAAACAGCAGCGGGTTCCCACGAAGGAATCTCCACACAAGGAGCTGGTTCAAGAGGCGCCTCAGAACAACATGATCCTTTGCAGTCAGCAGCACAGGTACAGGGCACCACTGACAAACCGGCAGGGATTGCGGCAGAAACTGCCTCATCCGGAACGCTCTCTAGCGGATCTCGTTTTATCGGTGGCCTGGAGGCAATGTGCGGCTCATTCATGATTCGTTTTTCTACAGGCACAGATAGCACTGAATCAGACTCGGAAGACCTGTCTCTTCCGGCATCCATAGCAGTTTGAGGGGTGTGTTTTTGTTGGACATGCCCTGGCTGAAGAGGCTTTATTTTCATGGCATACTTCCAGGAAGCCCGTACAAAATGCTCCTTAATATCAAGAGCGACAGGCGTATAGATACTAGCTCCCTTGTGATGCATTGAATGATTTAACGTAGCACGATCAATAAGTGTACTGATTTGCTGCCGGATAGAACGCAGCTCTCCGTACAGTGTCACTGTTGTGGCTGTTTTCAGAATTTGGTCGAATAAATCATCCACTAATTCGTTATTTATAGGATGACGATGGGCCACAAGACCTCCGGCAGGAAAATATCTGTCTATCAATTTCAATATTGATTGGCGCGCATCTTCTATGTCCGATTGGATATCCGACTCATTAATGACCTCCGGGAGCGACGCATCGTCCGGTATCTGCGGGAAACAGTCAGCAGCATTGCTTATAAAGCTTTGAGCCATAAAATCTTGCAGATAGTACCCGTATATTTTTTAATAACAATATAAAAGAGAAAGGGCACATGATGTACACATCTTTCATTATCCGCCACAGAACAACCCCCAAAACCTAGAAGCCACAAGCTAAAACCTATAAGCTGTCTGCATGCCTCTCTCCCCCCGCATCACCCTCCCCATCAGCGCTGCCCTCTTATGCGCCATTGCAGCGGGAGGATTTTTGTTCTGGCAGCTGGATAGCACCAGAGCCATGTTGAGTGCGGGCATCCAGAAACCAACGGGAACCGGTGCAGCCACCGTCCCACAGACAACGCCGCTGGCCGCTATAGATACCGGCAATGAATCACTCCTCCGTCTCCGTCAGGGCGACGTATTCGCACTGCGCGGCGAATGGAAAAATGCGCAGGAGGAATATCAGAAATCAGTGGATGCAGGAGGTGGACTGACTGCTCTGCGTAAACTGGCCCAGGCTCAGATGCAAAGACGCGACATCCGCGGCGCACAGACGACGCTGGATCAGCTCCGCAGAAGTGGCGCCAAGAAAGAAGACACACTGCTCCTCGAAAGTATTATTGATCTGCGCACCGGTGAACTCGGCAAAGCACTCACCCTTCTGAATGCGAGTGAGGACAGCCCGCAGAAACACTACGGCCTTGCACTGGTCGGCATTATTACCGGCGACACAGAGACCGCACGCAAGGAACTCGCTCTTGTCGAAACAGGATGGGAGCCGGTCCTGCGGACCTACGCACGCACACTCCAGAAAGCCTACGAGGAATTCGCCCTCTTCCCGGAAAGCCCGGAACTGCATCTGCTCACCCTCCTCGGCCACGCTCTCGCAGACGTGCAGGAATGCGAACTCGCGCTGCCGCTTTTGTCTGAAGCAACCAATCAGCAGGACGACTACCGCGACGCATGGATTCTGCAGGGATTCTGCGAACTCACCACCGAACGCCTGACCGAAGCACTGGCCTCTCTCGAACGCGCGTATCAGCTCGATCCGGAAAAGCCGGAAACACAGTACTTCCTTGGCCGCGTGTACAGCGCACAGGAAGATCACGGCAATGCTCTCACCTTCCTCCAGTACGCGCTGGAAAACGGATTCCAGCCGGAAGCAGAAGTCCGCAGGCTCATTGCAAAAGAAGCGCTCATCACCGGCAATGTCACCCTCGCACTTGATCAGCAGGACGCCCTCACCAGGCTCCCGGATGCAGGACTCCAGAGCTACAGCGACTACATTGCAGCCGCACTCACGTCCGACAAAAAACAGGAGGCGCAGGTAAAGGCGGAAGAAGCAGTTGCCAAGTGGCCGAACGACGCAGTCGCCTACATGCTGCTCGGATGGGTGCAGGCGGAAAACGGCAACACTGCAGAAGCGCGCTCGAATCTGGAAAAAGCACTGTCGATGAACCCGGAATTAACGAGCGCTCGCGAGAGACTCAATAAACTGTAAACCGACTCCCATCCTTCCATGCAATCCCTCTTCACAAAGCAACTCCTCATCGGCTTCGGCGCAGCAGGAATAATTATTGTGACGACGGCTGCCGCTTTTCTTTCACTTCCATCCGGGAAAAACGATCCAGCCCGCATGGTCCCGGCAGAGGAAACCATCGCCTTTTTCACCAATATCACGACGCAGAACATCGGCACCTTCTCAGCACACATCGGCGCGCTCGCGAATGTTCCTGTAACCGATACACCATCCGCAGTCGCACTCCTGAAAACCGGCAGCGGCAAAACAGGATGGGCCGTGGTGGAACCGGTGATGGGTGGCGATCAACCGTTCACAATCCGCACATCCGATCCATCGTTTGATCCGCTGTTTCAGGCAGTCACCAATCCACTCAGCCGTCAGTACAGCTATAGCGCACTGGCCGATGACGAGACGTCTCTCCCGAGCGGCTGGCTGGCGTTTCCATCAGTCGCACTCAAAGCGCAGTCCCCTGTCGCATCTCTCCTGCAAACCAATCAGCCTGTGATGATGATCAGCCTTGCAGACGGACTGGAACTCCGACTGGTGACCGATGGTGTGCGCCTGCCAATGCTCACAAGCGGTCCTAAGGAATTATTTGAAAAACCTCTCTTCATTATTCATGTCTCCAATGGCACCGCATTTCTGGATCTCCTGTCCGACACTTTCCAGAACGATGACGTGACAGTGCTGCAAACCGTTCTCCAAAGCACACTCACAAATTTCTTCGGCAAAGAGCTGAGTCCGACCTACGACCTGCCGCCACTCCTTGAAGGCACAACAACATTGGAAGTTGCAAAGAAAGACACAGGCAATGGACTGCGTGTCTATCTGGAAGGAGAGATGCCGGATAATGAAGCGACCCTGGATCATCTCACAGATCTGTTCCTGGCCACTCTCAAAACCGCTTCCGTACACACCGAGACGTTCGACGACAAATTCAACTGGCAGGATATCCGTCAGGATGAAAGCCTGATTGATGACACAACAAAGACCGAATACGGCTGGACTGTCCGCACGCTCCGCCAGAAAAATGCGGACACCGTTCTCGTGAAAGCGATACGCAGTAATCGGTATATTTTGAGTAATGACACAGACGCCGTCGAGAAAGCTGTCAGCCAGACCGCATCATCACTCGCGGGTCTGGACGATATTCCGGCCGCTCTGGGCCTCATTCACAGTGCAGAATGGAATGCCTTCCTCCACCACACCCTGCCAACCGTCTCCAAAGGAGCGATTGTCCCTGCTGGCACCTCCGGTCATATGAAATGGAAGATGAGTCAAAACGGGCGCATTCTGACGATTGTGCTCAAGAAAATCTAAAGAAAAAGAAAATGGGGCAGGTGGGAGGAATCCTCAATTCTCAATTTTCAATTCTCCATTTTTCCTGTAGTCTCCGATCCCGTTAACGCCTTTCTATGTCTTTCATCAAACTTTCACGGTTCTTCCTGCCCCTTTCAGGCCTTCTGGTCCTGGCGTCTATTGTGGTCTTCATCTATCCGGGCCCCAATGTCAGCATTGAATTCACCGGAGGCACACTGATGGAAATCGGTCTGCCGGAAGGAAAAACACAGCAGGATCTTGAAACAGCCATCCGCTCTTTCCAGGTAGAGGGTGAATCCTTGGATGCACACTTCTCCCGGACCAAGACCGGTACATGGTTTGTAAAGACCGAAACATTGACCAATGAACAGCACACCGAGCTTCTCACCCATGTGGAAAGCGCCATTGGCGATGTGCAGGAGCTGCAGTACACCACCATTGGCCCGACCGTTGGTGCCAACCTGAAGCAGCGCGCTTTCTGGGCACTGTTGATCGCGAGCCTTGCGATCATGGCCTTCGTCGCGTTCTCCTTCCGCGCAGTCCCCCGCAGCCTGAACCCATGGACATTCGGTCTCGCAACTATTCTGGCTCTCATGCATGACATTATTATCCTGCTCGGTGTCTTCACCGTGCTGAGTTACGTCACGACCTTCCAGGTCGACACTCTGTTTGTGACAGCACTCCTGAGCATCATGGGTCACTCTGTGTCCGATACGATCGTGATCTTCGACCGTATCCGTGAAACGCTTACAGGAAGCGACAAGCACGCAAAACTCGCAGACGTTGCAGACAAGGCTCTCTGGGCCTGTATCAGCCGCACGTTCAACACAGGATTCGGACTGCTCATCATGCTCTTCGCTCTCTTTATCTTCGGATCTGAATCCATCCGCTGGTTCATGCTGGCACTCATTATCGGAAGTATTGTCGGTATGTACTCCTCGTACTTCGTCGCCACCCCGATTCTCGTCTTCCTCAGAAAGCGCGATCGGTAATAGGATGGAATGATGATGTGACAGAGCGTTCCATACGTCATTCTCCATCCTCAATTCTCCATTCTTCATCCCCCTCGTCTATGTCAGCTCAGAACATTTCTGTTGAACGTCTGCCAAAATCCCGCGTCGTCTGCACTGCGTCTTTCACCAAGGAAGAACAGACCGCTGCTGAGGAACATGCACTCTCACACCTGGCATCGAACGTGAATATCAAAGGATTCCGCGTCGGACATGCTCCGGCAGATATGGTCAGAAACCGCATTCCGAAGGATCAACTGCTTGAGGAAACAGTCCGCGAACTCGTCCGCACCGCTCTTCCCGCTATTATTGATGAGCACAAGATTCTGCCCGTCATCCCTCCGAAAATCGAGATTGTAACCGCAGAGCCGCTCAGCGTGAAAATCACATTTGTGGAGCGTCCGGTTGTGAAGGTAAAGAATATCGACACGCTGAAGATTGAGAAGAAGACCATCAAGGCTGATGAAAAAGATGTCAACCGCGTCGTGGAATCCGTCCTGAACGATCACCGCACATCGACCGAAGTGGAGCGTGCCGCGACTGAGAATGACCGCCTGATGCTCAATTTCCATGCAACGAACGATCAGGGAACAGAGATTACCGGCATGCGTGCAGAAGGATATGACGCACTGATTGGATCCAATACCCTGCTGCCCGGCTTTGAAGAGCAGCTCAAGGGACTGAAGAAAGGAGATTCAAAATCTTTCACGCTCACACTCCCGGAAAAATTCCAGGAAGAAAGTCTCCGCGGCAAACAGGCAACGTTCCACGTGACCGTCACCAAAGTGGAAGAGACAAAGCTCCCTGAACTGAACGACACGTTTGCCAAAGAGAAACTGAACGCGCCCTCCGCAGCCGAGTTCCGCTCGATTGTCGAAAAGTCGATCACGATGCAGGAAGAGCAGTTTGACCGCATGCGCCGCGAACGCGAACTGATGGACGAAATCCGCAAGCGCACCGATGTTGAGATTGCCGACGAACTGCTCGACGAAGAAATGCGCGGACTGATTGATGAATGGAGCCAGCAACTCGAGCGCCAGAATATGACGATTGCCGATGCGCTCAAGAAAGAAGGCAAGACGGTGGAGCAGGCAGAAGCAGACCTGAAAAAGCAGGCCGAAGACCGCTGGAAACTGCGCCTCGGCATGGCAAAACTGATTGAAGAAAAAGGTGTCACTGTCACCGACGAAGAAGTCGCTGCAAGCGGTGACAACTTCATCAGCGGCCTCCCCGAAGAACAGAAAGTCCAGGCACGTAAAGAATTCGACAGTCACGGCAACCTCTATGAAGAACTGCGCTGGAGAGCACTCGTGGAAAAAGTGATGGAGGGATTACTGGCGTAAATTCTAAATCCGAAAATCGAAACTCGAGTCTATTCGGATTTCGGATTTCGATTTTCGGATTTCAGCGCCTCAGCGCGGTTTGTCCATTTCACGCCGATCTTCCGAGCCGGATTCACATTCTTCAGCATCTTGCACCCCGTGAGATGCACGCGGATATCCCCTGTTCTGCTGATGACGCCAATCACCGGACTGCCTTCAGAGCTATCCGGTTTGCAGCACTTTGCAAAAAGCACAGGCATCGGAATATTGCCGTCTACTTTTGCAATGAGCGATGTGCCCCGTACAAACACCGCCGGCCGCTGCGGCCGCTCCTGCAGCCGATCTTTGAGGAGCGTGAGATGCGGCAGAAAAGAAGATACGTTCTGCATCCCCTGCCCGATGCGGACAAGCAGATCCTCGCGCTCGGACATGGTGCGCGATTCATGATCGACCAGACGCAGGAGTGAGAGATCTGTGTCGAGTAACGGCAGATGATGTTTCTGCAATTCCTCATTGAGCGCATCACGCCCGATTGCCAGATGCATCGGACGTTCCTGTGAATGCAGATAATGTTTCAGGCGGGACCGCGCAGACGCAGTCCTGAGCAGCGTGATCCACTGCGGGGATGGGCGCGGATCCGGATGTTTGAGAATTTCGATAATGTCACCGTTCTCCAGAATATGGTCGATAGGAACAATATTGCCGTTCACCTTCGCACCTTTGAATGAGAGCCCGAGCGTCGTGTGCACATGGAACGCGAAGTCGAGCGGTGTTGCTCCTTCCGGCAGCTGAATGACATCGCCGTGCGGCGTCAGGACGAAGATGCGGCTGTTTGTGCTGTCCAGTGCCGGATTGTCGCCAATCGGTTGTGTGAGGGCCCGCTGAATCTGGGCACGCTGCAACGCATGTTCAGCTGTCCCTCCCTCTTTATAACTCCAGTGCGCGGCAATACCGTATTCCGCTTCGCGTTGCATGGCGACGGTACGGATCTGCACCTCAATGAAGACCCCTTCAGGAACACCGGGCAACTGTGCCAGTGTGGTGTGCAGACTTTTGTAACCGTTTGGTTTCGGAAAGGCGATGTAGTCCTTGAAACGCCCCGCCACCGGATGTCCGAGACGATGTAGGACACCAAGGGCCTGATAGCATTCGCTCTCATCAGACACAATGACGCGGAGCGCAAAGAGATCGTACAGATCTTCCACCTGTGACAGACTCTTAAGCTGCATTTTATGGAAAATACTGTAGGGCTGCTTTTCACGGATCTGCACACGGGCCAGGATGCCGGCCAGCGCAAGATCTTTCATGAGCAGTGTGGATGCCAGCTGCAAAAACTGTCCATGTTTTGCATGCATGTTTTCGAGCTGTTCTGCAATGTGTGTTGCGTCGACCGGATACATGACAGGAAAAGCCCGCGCCTCCATCTGGTGTTTGAGCGTGTAAATACCCAGACGTGCAGCAACCGGTGAGTAGATTTGTAATGTATCACGGCAGATGCGTTTGCGGTCCTCGCTGCTCATAGCATCCAGACGCTCAAGAAGATGATACTGCTGACTCAGGAGAAGCAGAATGAGACGCGCGTCTCCTGACACTTTCAGAAACATCAGACGCAGCTGTTCGAGCGACATGCGCCGGTTTTTGACCGTCGCATGCGACAACAGATTTTCCCCGCTGATCATATTACGGACCGCTGTGCCGTACCGCCGTTCCAGCTCTGCAAGTGTGCAGGCGCCGGCATCAATCGTATGATGAAGCAAGCAGGCGATGATCGTGTCATCATCGGGTTCAAACTGCAGGAGAGTGCGTAAAATTCCCAGGCAATGATCCATCACCGTCTCCTTCGTCCAGTGCATTGTGTTGCCGTAGTGCGAGTCTGCAAAAGCATACGCCTCACGGAGACGTTCGATATCGGTAGGAACCGACGCGCGGGAACGGATGGTCATCAGCATGTCGAATGCAGTCTGAGACGGCGCAATGGTGCGTTGGTCGATGAGCATCTTCTGCTGACTGTACCACAAAACTGTCAAAAATATGTGTTTTTTCTCAACGATCCAGCCAGAGCGTATACGGCCCTTCGTTGGTGAGCTCAACAGACATAAAAGCACCAAAACGACCTGTTTCCACGAGTATGCCGCGAGATCGCAATGCCTCTGCAAAGTGGAGATACAGCGGTTCTGCCACAGGTCCCGGGGCTGCATACCCATAATCCGGCTTCGTCCCCCGATCCGTCTGAGCCGCCAGGGTGAATTGCGAGACAAGAAGGATCGATCCGCCGTGTTCCAGAATAGTCTGCTTATTGTCGCCTTCCTCCGTGGCATACAGACGCAAACTGAGCACTTTGTCCGCGAGCCAATCCGCCTGTGCGGCTGTATCACCATGTAAAACACCGAGAAACAGCACATAGCCATCTTGAATGGAGCCGATTGTCTCTTTGTCGACAATCACGCGGGCTTTACTCACTTTCTGAAGAAGAAGACGCATAGACAAACAGAATAATCCAAAGTCTGAGCACAATCTGTTGACATATTTTTGACACCCGCTATGATGCAGACCTGTCCGAAGACCGGAGGCATTAGGTCGCAGACCGAAGGTAAGCCCTCCCGAGGCACACAGCATCGCTCATCCGGCTCCGGCTTGGTGATTCGTGCCGTTTGCCTCGTTGGTCTCCCGGGCGGAAGGGAACCAACGATTTTTTGTATAAAAATTACTACAAAAATCACCCTTACCTCCTCTAAAAGCTAATCCCTATAACCTATCCCCTAGATTATGGCCCTCACCAAGAAGCAGAAATCGGCCCAGCTCCAGGAGCTCAAGGATAAAATGCAGAAGAGCAGCTCCGTGATGTTCGCTCACTACATTGGACTCACTGTCCACGATGTCAGCGACTTCCGCGATCAGCTCCGCGCATCCGATGCAGAAATGAAAGTCGCCAAGAAGACCCTCATGCAGCTTGCTGCGAAGGATCTTGGTCTGCCGGAACTGACAGATAAGGCAATTGAAGGACCTGTTGCCTGTATCTTCAGCTTTTCCGATCCTCTGACAGGCGCTCAGGTTGCATTCAAGTTCGGAAAGACAAACCCGCAGGTTGAACTCATCGGCGGTATCTTCGAAGGCAAGCTTCTCTCCAAAGAGGAAGCAGTCCGTCTCGCGAAGATCCCTGGCAAGCTCCAGTTGCTTGGTATGTTTGCTGCCATGTTGAACAGCCCTCTCACGTCGTTTGCTCGCGGCCTCACGGAGCTTGCAAAACAGAAGGAAGCGCCTGCTCCAAAAGAAGAACCGAAGGTAGAAGCAGCTCCGGCAACGGACGCTCCTGCTGCTGAAACAAAGACAGAAGAAGCAGCGCCTGCAGCAGATGCTGCCCCAACTACAGAAGCCGCACCGGAAACTCCCGCAGCACCTGCTGCCGATGCTCCTGCCGCTTAATTCGTTACATTTTTTAATCCCCTCTACTCCCCCCTATTATGGCTGATACAGCTACCATCGAGCTCACCGCAGAGGAGAAGGCAGTCATTACCGCCCTCGAAAAGCTCAACGTTGTCTCCCTGAACAACGTCGTTAAATACATGGAAGAAACATACGGTATTTCTGCCGCTCCGGTCGCTATGGCTGGTGGCGCTGCTGCCGACGGTGCTGCCGCTGGCGGTGCTGAAGAGAAGGCTGCGTACGATGTCGAATTGGCAGAAGCAGGCGCTCAGAAGATCGCCGTGATCAAGGTTGTCCGCGAAATCACGGGTCTTGCACTCGGTGACGCAAAGGCAGCTGTCGACGGAGCACCGAAGATCATCAAGGAAGGTGTGCCGAAGGCTGACGCTGAGGCTATGAAGAAGAAACTCGAAGAGGCTGGTGCAAAGGTGAACCTCAAGTAATTCTTCTCATCTCATTGATTCTAAAAAGACGGCCTTCGGGTCGTCTTTTTTGTGTTATGCAATAATGATAGAATAAGACGCAATGAGCGAAACTCTCCTTATTATAGAAGAAGAGAACCAGACAAGATTAAAACCTGTTTTTCCTTTTGATGTGGTAGAAGGCACCTATCATGCAATCGTCGATATACTGGATCTAACGGAAGGCGAAGACGCTATCTTTGAATCAGTGCGGACAGGCAATAAAACCGTATCTATTTGACGAAATACGTCAATTTATGTTGACACTGCATATATTCACTGTATAGTGACTGCAACAGCTACCTTCGTTTCAAGTCATACGGCACGACAACCTCACCATAGGCAGTCAAACCAGAGATCAGAAAAGAGGAACACTGTGATTCATTTCTTTCTTTTTTTCTACTATGGCTGATCAGCAGCTCACGTGCCGCGATTGCGGACAGGCATTTACGTTCACAGACGGTGAACAGGAATTTTACGCTAGCAAGAACTTGAGCGCTCCACAGCGCTGCAAGAACTGCCGCTCCGCTCGCAAGAACGATCGCGGTGCTATGCGTGAAATGCACGACGCAGTATGTGCCCAGTGTGGCGCAGCTTGCCAGGTGCCGTTCAAACCACGTCCGGTTGAGGAAGGCGGAAAGCCGGTCCTCTGCAAGGCTTGTTTCATGGCCAAGCGCGACTCTGATGGTGGCATGGGTTAATTCCCCTCTATTGCATTCAGAAAAGACGCCTCCGCAAGGGGGCGTTTTTCGTAGAGGGGGGCCGTGGCATCAGGAAGCCCTTTCTGCTATACTGAGAGTGATGGATCAGATGACACCTGCAACACAGACATCCCCCTGGCTTACGATCAGCATCGGTCTCTTTGGCCTGATTCTTGGGTATGTCATTGTGATGGGACAATCCGGAACACTGCTCTCTGCTTCGAAGAATTACTGCCCCATGAAGCAGGAAGTCTGTACGGGAGAAGGCTGCAATACAAAGGAATGTACCTCCGGTGCGTGCAGCAAAAACTGTCCGGGTAACTGCAATCACGCTGCATAAGAATGAACAGACTTTTTCGTTCGCGGCTTTTCTGGATCCCCTTTGGCATCACGCTGATTGTGACGAGTGCATTTTTTGCATGGCAGCTGGATTTCCTCCAAATGCTCATCCCCGCTCTGCCGGTTCTTCCGCGCACCCCCGCCACCCCCATTGATATCTTCTTCACGATTCTCCTCGGACTCCTCCTGTCACTCACAGCCGGCCTGATTGTGTGGAACACCCGCGAAGGGAGTTGTCCCAAAGGCACCAAAAGAGCAACAGGTGTAGCGGGAATCCTCGGCGCTGTCACACTGTTCTGCCCGGTCTGTCTGGTCCTCCCCGCGTCATTCCTGGGAATCGGCGTCATCATGACATTCCTGACTCCGTTTCTCCCACTTCTGCGTCTGATTGCTGTCATTGTCTTGATTGCAGCAGCGTGGATGATGCGACCGCGCCGGTGACGGATAATCGGTTATGAGTGATGGGTTATGAGTTATGAGGGTAAGGAACTTCTTTTTGATAAGCTATTATTTACGTATCCCATAACCCATAACCGATATCCCATAACCCATGAAGCGCTACCCCGAACTCGACATACTGCGGTCCCTGGCAGTCATCGGCATGATCGTGTATCACGCCGCATTTGATCTGCAGGTTTTTTACGGTGTTGCTATCAATGTGAATCAGGGTGCGTGGAAAATCTTTCAGGTGACTGTCGCATCGGTCTTCCTGCTGCTCGTCGGCATCAGTTTTGCAATTTCCTACAATCGGACCACTGCAGCAAAGCGCCGGTTCAAGGTTCTCAAACGGGGGCTACTGCTACTTGGCTGCGGCATGCTCGTCAGCATCGCAACCTACACTGCAGACCCGGACACGTATGTCCGTTTCGGCATCCTGCATATGATCGGCGTGTCTATCCTGCTCCTTCCCATCTTTGTGCCTCTCAAGCGATGGAATCTGGGGGTGGCAGCCATCTTGCTCGTGCTCTCGCAGTGGGTCTCATCCATGCGCATTGCTACATCGCTCCTTCTGCCTTTCGGCCTGATGAGCCCGCACTTCCGGACCGTCGATTACTTCCCGCTCATTCCCTGGTTCGGCGTTGTGCTGATTGGTTTGGTAATCGGCCAAACCTTGTACGTTGATCATCTCATCTGGCGAAAAAACCTCCCGACAATCCTCACCTCTGAATCTCATCCCTCAACCCTCACCTCAACCTTTACCATCCCCGGCCGTTACGCCCTCATCATCTATCTTCTCCATCAACCGATCCTGCTCACCGTTCTCTCTATTTTCCTCTAGCCCTACCCCGGACCCTCACCCTATACTGACCTCCGCCTATGTCATTTACGGTTCGTCGTTTAACAGACGACAAGAAGAAAAAGAGGCGGCCCATCCCCTGGAAAAAAGTCACGAAGGTGCTGCTGAAAGTCAGCGGCCCGATTCTGGCGTTCAGTGAAATCATGTACGCGCATGCCCAGAAGAAAAGTGAGGAGAAAGCCAAAAAGAAAGAACGACTCAATGTACTCAAGCGTGTGCTTGTGGTGCTCATTACCGTGCTGTGTGCTGCGCTGCTCTTTGCGGCAACCGTGAAAGCGCTGGTCAGTCTGAAAGTGCTGAATATCAAGAGTCTGGTGTCTGTCGCTGCATCCGATTTACCAGCAGACGCATACGGCCATACAAACATCCTGCTCCTCGGAAAAGGCGATGCCGGACACGATGGCGTGGATCTGACGGATACCATCATGATTGCGAGCATCGATCCCACCAAAACCAAGAGCGTCGTGCTGCTCAGTATCCCGCGCGATCTGTATCTGCTGCAGACGGAGAAGATGGGCAAAGGCCGCATCAATACCATGTATCGCGATTATAAAGTGGCACTCATCCGTGAGGGGAAAACCAAAGATGAAGCTGAAACACTGGCTCTGGCAGAAGTCGCGTCGGAACTGGGACGCACATTCGGCATGGAGATTCACGAAGCACTGATGGTCGATTTCCTTGGCTTTGTAAAGGCAGTGGACGCAATCGGCGGCGTGGATATTGAGGTGCCGGAAGATCTGATTGATACACAATATCCGGCCGATGAAACCAGCTACACGACGTTTGAAATCAAGGCCGGCCCGCAGCACCTGGATGGAGAAACCGCACTCAAGTATGCACGCAGCCGCCATTCAACAAGCGACTTCGACCGCTCCCGCCGTCAGCAGCAGATTCTCAATGCACTCGGCGATAAGCTGAAGGAAGGTGGGGCACTCTCGAAACCCGGCCGCATCCTGGACCTCCTGAAGATTCTTGAAGAGCACGTCGAAACCACGCTCGCCGTCCGCGAGATGCTCGGCCTTGCGGAAATGGGTGGAGAGATTGACCGCGCGAATATTCTGCCGCTGCAGCTCAATGACCAGAACGGTCTGTACGGATCGATGGTCCGCCCGGGCGGCTTCCTCTACACGCCTCCGCGCGCAGAATTCGGTGGCGCCTCTGTCCTACTCCCTGTCTCGATCCCCCCCATGCCGATCACCTGGAAGCAGATCAATATTCTCGTGGATCTCGTCATTGATAACCGCACCTTCTTTGCAGACCGCACGCCGATTGACGTGCTGAATGCAGGGGCAGCACCGGGCAGCGGACGCAAACAGAGCGACGAACTTGAGCGGTACAGCTTCACGATCGACAGAGTGGCCAACAGCGACAATGGGGAAAAGCTGGACCAGTCGACAGTCCGTGCATCGGAAGACAATCGCGAGAAAGCGACCTTCCTCGCCGATCTCCTCAAGATGAAACTGGACATTCTGGCTCCCGAGGTTGCCGCTGGAATGGACACATCTTCCATTCAGATTCTGCTTGGAAAGGACTATGCTTACACCCCTGTGCAGTCCCTCTTCCAACCCATTCAATGACGCCGCGGGAAATCATTGCGGAAGCCTGGGCCATTACCACCAAAGAGCGCCCCATCCGGCGATGGGCTTTTACGTCGTCCTTTTTTGAAACACTGCTCGATGTAAAACTGCTCGTATACCAGGTCTACTTTGCCTACGAGCATTTCTACGGCAGCGGCGACGCGGGATTCTTCGATATTGAAATCCTCATCTACCAGTCACTACCGTTCGGGGTCTTTTTGGCATTCATGATTTTCTTCATCCTGCTGATTGTGGTGGAAATTTTCCTGCCACACCTCTGTACGGGTGCCATCATCGGGCTGGCCGCCAAATCGTACCGGAAAGAAGATGTGAAAGGCGGACTGGTGCTCGGGCTCTATAACTTCTTTGCAATCTTCGGTATTCACGAATTCCTGGTTTTGGCCGGCGTATCGACCGTGGTGACTGCATCATCGCTGATTCTGCGCTACGTGGAAGCACCGCTTAGCTACTGGAGCATCTCGATTCTCCTGTTCTTCTTTGTGCTGAGCAACGTCCTCCGCTTCTTCTTCAGCTTCGCAAACCAGGCGGCCGTCCTCCAGAAAATGAATATTTTTGAGGCGATGGGCAAAAGTTTCAAACTGATCGTGAGCCACCTGAGCCACGTGATGTTTTTGCTGCTCCTCCTCTTTGTCATCACGATCCGCATCGTCCTGAATATCGCGATGCTGATCCTCATCCCCGGCATTATTGTCGCCATCGGCTATCTGCTGGCGCTCTTCATCTCCCCCATTGTGAGCTACACCATCGCGGGCATTGTGGGTGTCGGACTAGTTATTGCCGCAAGCTATTTCTTTGCGTACCTCCAGGCATTCAAGCACACGGTCTGGACGATTACGTATCTGGAGCTGATCAAGCAGAAGGATCTGGATGAGATTTTGTGAGGTTTGTGAGGTGTACGATGTGATCCAGGCGCCGACGTACAGATCATGGGCAACCTCTGAAACCCTGGAAACCTCGGATGCCTTTTCATCAGGGCATACTTTGATTAGGATAAACACCTATGTCTCAGACCGTCCTCATCACCGGCGCCACCGCAGGAATCGGCGCAGCAACAGCCGAAACTCTCGCTGCCAACGGTTTTAATGTCATCATAAACGGGCGGCGCATGGAACGGTTGGAGGCACTTAAAACAAAGCTGGAAGCGCTCCAGAAAGGCCGTGTGCATATTCTGCACTGCGACGTCACCGATCGTGCTGGTGTCATAGCTGGTATCACAAACCTGCCGGCAGATTGGAAGAACATCGATATCCTTGTGAATAATGCAGGGCTCGGCCTTGGCTTGGGACCTATCAACGAAGGCAATCCGACTGACTGGGATACCATGATCGATACGAACATCAAAGGGCTGCTGAATGTCACCCATGCGGTCATGCCGGGGATGATCGAACGGAAGAACGGACACATTGTGAACATCGGTTCTATTGCGGGAAAAGAGGTATACGCAGGCGGCAATATTTACTGCATGACCAAACACGCAGTGGACGCCGTCACCAAAGCGCTACGCATCGATCTCCTCCCCCACAATATCCGCGTCACCTCTGTCGACCCCGGAATGGTAGAAACAGAATTCAACGTCGTCCGATTCAAAGGTGACCGCGAGAAAGCCAAAGCACGCTATGCAGGACTACGCGTACTGGATGCAGTGGACGTTGCCGAAGCAATTCTCTTTGCCGTCACGCGCCCGCCACACGTCTGCATCAATGATCTAGTGATCATGCCGACGGCACAGGCAAATACGGCAAACGCGCACAAAACAGAAAAATAATACGTACAAAAAGATGCACAAGAGTTCTCCACACCCTCTCTGGAAAACTCCTGTTGACTGTGGACAATCGTACACCTATGATGGTGAACGTTCGTCTTCAGTTAAAAAATCATAAACCTTTCAACCTTCTACTTTTAAACTTTCAAACCCCCAGCATGTCCCTCACTCCCCACCAGCGCACTACGTTAAATTACATCCGCGAATTTCAGCGCAAGCGTGGCTACAGCCCCTCGCTGTCTGACCTCGCGGTTGCCTTTGGCGTCCGCAGCAAGAACGCAATTGCGAAGGTGGTAAACGCACTCGTACGGGAGAAACATCTGGAGAAAGATCCCAAGGGAAGGATTAAAATCTTGGAAAATGAAGATGCACATGACGGCGTCCCTGCATTCAGCCTCCCTCTCTTTGGCCCCATCCCCGCCGGTTTTGCGGCAGCTGCAGAAGAACAGGCAGAGGAAATGCTGACCATTGAAAACTATCTCGTCCGCGATAAAAACGCGACCTTTCTGCTCCGCGTCAAAGGCGAAAGCATGCTCGGTGCCGGCATTAACGACGGTGATCTGGTCATTGTCGAGCGCGGCAAAGAACCGAAAGTACACGATATTGTGGTGGGCGTGCTGGATGGAGCGTACACACTCAAGCGCCTTCGCAAGGACAAGGGGAAGTACTACCTGCAGGCAGAAAACCCTGATTACCCGGACCTGTACGCTATGGATGAGCTCCAGGTCGCAGGCGTTGTCCGTGGAGTGATCCGCCGCTACTAAGACTCTCTTTTCCGTCGATCCCTATGATTGCTCATATTGATGCTGACAGTTTTTTCGCGTCTGTTTTACAGAGAAAACATCCCGAACTCCGCGGGAAGCCTTTGCTGGCGATGGGCATGGGTGGCAGCTGTGTGATTGCCGCCAGTTACGAAGCAAAAGCTAAAGGGGTGAAGACCGGGATGCCGCTCAGGATGGCAATGGAACTCTGTCCGGAAGCAGTCCGCATGCCGTCAGATTTTGCGGAGACATCGCTCGCCTCTCACCAGATAGAAGCCATTCTGCAGAACCATTCCCCTGTTCTGGAACAGATGTCGATTGATGAATGGTTTGTAGATCTGAACGCGCTTGTGGGAGGTATTCCATTCGATCTTTATATCTGGGCGAAAGATATCCAGCAGGAAGTGCTGAGCATGACTGGCATGTCCGTCTCTGTGGGCATAGGACCGAGCAAGACGCTTGCAAAGATGGCCAGCGAGTATCGGAAGCCTGCAGGGGTCACGGTCGTGGAGAAGCGGGATATTGAGACATTTCTGGCCGATCGTCCCGCGGCGGCGATTCCAGGCATCGGCAGAGCGCGTCAGAAGCATGCTGCGGCAAATAACTGGGTGACGGCACTGGATATGACGGTGGTTGATGACATGACACTCCAGAAACTCTTCGGGCGACCGGGTATTGATTTGAAGCGCGAGCTGTTGGGAGAACGACTGTCGAAGGTAGCGAGCAACGAAGAACCGCCTCAATCTATTTCCCGCACCCGAACATTCAAAAAAACTATCAGCAAAGAAAAAATCTGGGCACAGCTTCTGGAGCATGTCAGTTACTGCATATTAAAAATGCGGAAACAGGACTTGGCCACCCGCGGTATCTCCATCTGGCTGCGCGACGGCAATTATCATCACACAGGCCAGCAACAGCGCCTCCCCCAACTGCTTGATACTGAAGATGCCATCACACCCGTCGTCAAACGCTGCTTCGAAAAAATGCTCAAAGCCCGCACGCCCTACACCCAAGTCGGCTTCGCGCTCTGGGACCTGCACCCCAAAGCCGCCACCCAGTTCTCGCTCTTCAAAAGCCCGAAAGAAACCATGCGCAGCGAAATTCTCCAGCAGTCACTGGATAGTCTGCGTGTCCGGTTTGGACGCGATGTCGTGACGCGGGGCAGCGCCCTGGGAGTACAGCACAAAAAGAAGCGAGGGGTGAATTTGCCGTTGTATGAGTAGAAATCTTAGCTTTCAGCTTCTAGCTTTCGGCTTTCAGGAATAAATAAAACAAAGAGTTCCACCAGGTCCATTTTCGCAAAGCGAAAATGAGGTTTCGTTGGGAGGTGTCCGGCCACGGGGGGTGAGGGGGTCAGCGGTCAGTGGCTCTGGCCGGACCGCACTTTTTGATTCTTTTTGCTGCATGGGCAAAAAGAATGCCCGCCTGGCAAGGCTCCCCGAAGGGAATCACAGACCCTGTAAACGCTCTGCAATCTTCTGAAGCTTGCCCCTAGCCTCCTCCAACTTCCCCTTCTGTTCTGCCACCAAAGCTTCCGGGGCTCGTGCTACAAATTGTTCGTTTCCAAGCTTGGCTTCGATTCCCGCAACAAACTTCTCCAGGTTCTCTTTCTCTTTGCTGAGACTCGCTTTCTCTTTCTCAACATCGATCAACCCTTCAAGAGAGAGATGCACTTCGATGTCTGCCAGGAATACGGACGCCACATTCTCCAGCTTCTGGGCATCGGTAGAAATAGTCAGGTTACCGATCTTTCCCATACGGCGGATGTGTGATTCCTGATCTTCCAACACCTTGGAATACAGACCGGTCACAATCGTCACAGAAATCTCCTTCGCCGGTTCCACCGCCTGCTCTGTACGCAGTCTGCGGATAGAGGTAATCACGTCGATCAATATCTGCAATTCACCAAAAGCTGCCTGATCCTTACGCTCTTCTTTTGCAACAGGCCACGCTTCCGCCATCAACATACCGGCATTTGCAGGCTTGATCTGTGCCCAGAGTTCTTCGGTAATGAACGGACAATACGGATGCAGCAGCTTGTAGAGACGGCGGAGCACATGAACCAAAACAGCATGATTCGCAGTCCCCTTCGAGAGTTCCAGGTACCAGTCGCAGAAGTAATCCCACGTGAAACTGTAGAGCTTTTCGCCGGTCTCGCTCAGGCTGTAGGTCTCCATCCCTTTCGTCACATCCTCAATCAGAATTTCCGATGCATGGAGGATGGCACGGTCTGCGAGAGATAACGTTGATACATCGGGCAATGATTCAATGCTCTTCGGATCAATACCAGCCGCCTCACACTGCATCAGCACAAAGCGCGATGCGTTCCAGAGCTTGTTGATGAAGTTACGATAGCCGGCAATCTTTTCTTCGTAGAGACGGGAATCGGCACCCGGACTCTGGCCCACGATCATCGAAAGACGCAGCGCATCTGCTCCGTATTTGCTGATCATATCCAGCGGATCGATCATGGTTTCGGGATGACTCTTGCTCATTTTTGCACCGTCACGCGTGCGGATGAGACCGTGGAGATACACTGTCTTGAACGGAATCTGCCCCGTCGCATATGTTGTCATCAGGATCATACGGGCGACCCAGAAGAATAAAATATCGTAGCCGGTTTCCATCACAGAGGTCGGATGGAATTTTTTGAAGTCAGGACTGCGCTCCAATAATTCGTTGAGTGTCAGCGACGGATCGAGTGCCAGCGCAGGATCAATGAGTGTCGACCACGTCCACATGGCGGATGAGAACCAGGTGTCGAGAGTGTCAGTGTCCTGTTCCCAACCATCACCTTCAGGCGCCGTCACACCGGTATAAATTTCATCGCCGCGATACCACACCGGAATGCGATGACCCCACCAGATCTGACGACTCACACACCAGTCCCGCAGGTTATCAATCCAGTGGAAATACGTCTTGTTGAATCGCTCAGGAATAATCTGAATATCTCCATGATGCACGACATCATGCATGATCTGCTTCAGGCTCATTTTCTGATTTTTCCAATCCACCACCTCTTTATTCACATCCATAAACCACTGCAGTTTGATCTGCGGTTCAATCGTTCCCCCGCCGCGCTGGTTCACGGCTTTGTTGTGCACGTAGCCTTCTTCGGTCTTTACGACGAGCCCCTTTGATTGCAGCTTTTCGACAATGAGCGGACGCGCCACTTCGATCTTCATCCCGGCAAATTCCTCAGCGATCGGAAGCAGCTTTCCTTCATAGTCGATCACCTGTTCTTTCTCGAGGCCATGGCGCTCGGCAATTTCAAAGTCCGCCGTATCGTGCCACGGGGTAATCGTCATCACTCCTGTACCGAACGCAGGATCGACAGCAGTATCTTTAATGACGGTTGCACGGACAGGTCCGTTGATCCACTCGGCTTCGAAGGTATCGCCGTGTTTATACTGAGCGTAGCGCTCATCATCCGGATGCATCACCACGTACTTGTCGCCGAATTTGGTTTCAGGGCGCGCGGTCGAAATCTGAAACGGGCCGTACTGGAACGTATAGAACGGAATGGTCTCCTCCTTCCATTCCACTTCATCGTCGGACACGGTGGTCTGGAGTTTCGGGTCCCAGTTCACAATACGGTGACCACGGTAAATGAGACCATCTTCGTACATCTTCTTGAAGACTTCATTCACACAACGGTTGAGTGACGGCTCAAAAGTGTAACGTTCGCGGGACCAGTCACAGCTCGAACCCATTTTGCGGACCTGACCGCGGATGGTTGTCTTGCTGTTCTCCACAAACTCCGCAATCTTCCCGACCAGCGCCTCACGTCCCAGTTCTTTGCGCGGATCTTTCATGCCTTCATCTTTTAGCTTCTTGATAACCACGTTCTCCGTCGCAATCGCCGCATGGTCCGTACCCGGAACCCAAAGCGCCTCTTTCCCCTGCATACGCGCAAAACGCGTGAAAATGTCTTCCAGTGCGAGCATCACAGCATGGCCAAGATGTAACTGCCCCGTCGCATTGGGCGGCGGCATGCTGATGGTGAATGATTCTTTCGTACTGTTTGCATCAGCCTTAAACGCACCACTGTCCTCCCACATCGCGTAGATGCGGTCTTCGGTTCCCTTTGGATCGTAGGCTTTCTCGAGCACGGGTGAAGTATAGGTGAATTGGGGAGAAAGGCGATATTTGACTAAATTTAAAATGATATTAATATGTAAATTGTGTCGATGATCTTTCAAAAGAACAAAAGGATTCAAAAATGATTAGAAGAAACGAAGCAGGCGAAGTATGTGGTAAACAGGCTCTTCAGGCCGGAGATTGTATTGGTTGGCTCGAAGCAGAGAGGTGCATCCTAGTCTGGACACCTGGCAAAGATGCCAATCATCTGCAATGGGATTCTGGTAACAATAAGAGATCCGTGAACATATTAACAGATATCAATATGACGCGGTCGGCAGCCGAAATCCTTACACTGCTTGCGGATGCAGCTGGCCTCATCCTCAGTCACGATGCTCCTCAGGAGGAAAAGCCCCCTCAGCCAATGCATACGTTCTTTATACTGAAAGAGCAGAGCAGGCAGTAAAATTCTAAAACGACACAACTAACGCTGTACGAAAGAACAGCACATACCGAAGCGGTGCCCCGAAAAGGTACCGCTTCTGCATAACAGAATGTATCGCCGCCAAGTTAGTAAAACCGAATAAAATGGCGATTTGCATGTAATCAGTATTTGACTTTTTACTATAAAATTATATAATAATATTATGAACCAAGAACCCGTATCTGACCATGAATTGCAGGCTCTTTTGGAGAGGATTGCAGAAACTCCCATTCCCTATGCAACAATTCAACAGCAAATCCGGCATCTGCAGCACAGCATGCACATCCTTATGTGGAATCCGGATATTGATCGGAAATCAGAAGCAAACCAAATAGATACAGAAAGGGGCGTTATTGAAGTATCGGAACAGATCAGTCCGCCACTGACTATTCTTGCACTCATTGCAGAGCAGAGACGGAGCTATGAGGAGTCGGCCGCACAGAATCTATCGGAGACCTATTGCCTTGCCGCTATTGATATTCTGCTCAGAGCGGAACCGGATCTTGTACAAACATTACTCCCTCAGGCACAAGCCTACATGGCGAGCACATTTGACGAGAAGCCCACGACATCCATGGATATGATGTACAGATATGCAGACATCACAGGAAATACAGGCCCCTTTGAAGCAGTAAAAGAGTATCTGAATGGCCTGATGCTTACGATGGGCAAAAGAAAAGACCTTGATGCATCGCTGCAGAAGCAATAAGCCTTGTCGATAGCGGCCTCCCTCTTCGACTCGCTACGCTCGCTCAGGGTTGTTTAACCATCGGCTCGCTTTGCTCGCTCTCGGTTAAACAAAAAAAACGCCGCCCTTTCGGGACAGCGTTCTATGATGGAAAGAACAGGAATCGTTCGCCGTGGCTTGCGCAACAGCTAAAACGAAGCCGGAACCTTATACGTGAAGAAATTTTTCGATGCAAGAGAATTTTAACAATTTATGCTTAGAACACGGAAAAAAGTCGGCGTTTTGCTGGCTATCATCAATGAAAAGACGATAATGATTTCATGAAACGCCCGTACAAAGCATTCCTATCCGGCGAAGCACGGTGTATCCACTTGTTTAAAGAAGTGGGATCGAATCTGAAAACATACGGAAAGGATCTGGGTCAAGAATACATTACAGGGCCATACCAAAAGCATGATGCCATCCAGATGATTACCGGTCCGGTCATGGCGGCTGCCAGCGTGATTCTGGAGGGAACAGACCAGATTGTGGCAGGTGTGCTGGATCAGAAGCTGGAACCATCCAACGGAACACTGGGCCGCATGCGTCGTGATGGCAAAGAATTCCTGAAAGACGTCGTGACTCTCCACCCTATCCGCGCCATTGCAGACGGATTCCGGCTGGTAACATCCGATCTTCTTCTGGATGTCGGGGATGCAGTCGGCGGGCATCGGATGGCGGCATAACTGAGCTATGCAGATGCACGATACGAAGGTCTCTACTCGTACCCTCTCCATACGTTATACTTTCACCATGCCAACCTTCGATTTCACCTGCACCGCCTGCAAGTCTGTCTTTGAAAAAACACTCTCTTTCGGCGTGAAAACGAAACCCGCGTGTCCGGAGTGTGGCAGTAAGAAAACAGAGAAGATGCTCTCAATGCCCGGCATCGTGTTTAAGGGCAGCGGCTTTTATAAGACGGACAGCAAATCATCATCAATCCCAAAGCAGCCCCCTGCAATGACTGACGCAAAGCAGAAGACGGAACCTGAAAAGAAGCCAGACACAAAACCGGCTCAAACAGATAGTGGAAAAACACCGGCGAAGCCGTAGAGTGCCGGCCATGGCGAAAAAAGTTCGCATGGGCCCATTGGAGAAGCTGAGTAACGCCAGTTACACGAAGCTTTTTCTGTTGTGGATGCTTCTGAACATCGTCTGTGCAGTGTGGTACTTCGAGCTGGGTGCACTGCATAGTCCCAGCGCCCCCACGCATCTGGCGGAAATGGAGACATGGGATCGCCTCTTCAACAGCTTCTACTTCAGTATTATCACCGCTACCTCCATTGGATACGGCGATATTGTGCCGATGGGATTATCTAAGGCCATAGCGATGGTGCAGGCGATTCTGGCACTCCTGATCTTTGCCATCTTTGTGGCCAAGCTCGTTACCCGCAGGCAGGACATAATCATGGATGACATGCATCGCATGACCTCCGAAAGTATATTCCACAGTCTGCGGCAGGGACTTTTCATTGTCCGGAAAGACTTCGATACGCTGATCCAGAGACTGGAGACAGAAAAAACACTGACACCGGAAGAATGGGACATTCTTGCAACCGCCTACATCCAAGCCGAAAAACTGATGGAAGACATGCCCCAGCTCTACGGCAGCCGCATTGATGCCAAGCGCGACACCCTGCTTCTGGAAGCCATCCAGCGCACACTCCGTCGCATGAAGACACTGACAGATCTGCTCACGAAAAAGAAAATTGCCTGGAAGAAACACGAGAGTGCGAGTGAGCTGAAAGAACTGATTTCCATCGTGGAAACCGTCATGCCGCACTGGCAGCAGACACATAAAACCAAGAGCCCGATTTTTAAGGAGATTATGAGTATTACCAAAGGGCTGAAGGCATCACTTTGAATAGAGGCGTCACTCTGAGGACACTCGAAGGGTCGACACCGAGCCCGTCCTTGAACGTGCCTATGCTTCGAGCGTCCTCAGCATGACACGTGCCTGACACAAAAAAGCCCCGACTTTCATCGGGGCCTCTTGAGTCAATCCTGGAAGCTGACAGCTATTTAGCGGCGGAATCCACCTGGACGGCCACCACCGAATCCACCCGGGCGTCCTCCACTCATCGGCGGGCGGCGGACTGGGGCAACGTAGCCTTCCGGAGGCGCAGTCATCTGCTTGAGAGACATGCGGGTCTTGCCTTCCTGTGCATCGAATTCGACACACTTGGCCTGGATCACATCGCCGACTTTCACGACGTCTTCGACCTTCTCGGTACGACCCCATGCGAGCTCGGAGATGTGGATCATTGCATCTTTGCCCTTCAGGAATTCAACGATGGCACCGGTGCCGTCAATGATGCGGACAACCTTACATTCGTAGACCTTTCCGACTTCCGGCTTGGCAACAATGCCTTCAATCCACTCCTTCGCCTTCGCCATTGAGTCTCCGTTGAGAGCCGTGACGAACACGAGTCCGCTGTCGTCGATGTCGATTTCGACACCGAGTTCACCGGTGATCTTCTGGATGGTTTCGCCACCCTTTCCAATCACGAGACGGATATCGTCCGGGTTAATGGTGATGGTTTCGATGCGTGGTGCGTACGGGCTCATCTCTTTGCGTGGCTCTGGGATAGCTTTGAGCATGACATCGAGAATGAATGCGCGGCCGACTTTGGAACGCTCGAGAGCGTCTGCAAAGACGGAATCCGGCAGACCCTTGATCTTGATATCCATCTGGATAGCCGTCACACCTTTCGCAGTTCCGGTGAGCTTGAAGTCCATATCACCGCCGAAGTCTTCTTCATCCTGGAGATCGGAGAGAATGACGTACTGTCCCTTCTCCTCGTCAGAAATAAGACCGAGCGCGATTCCGGACACCGGAGCACTGATTGGCACACCGGCAGCCATGAGCGCGAGTGTGGAACCACAGGTTGCAGCCATGGAGGATGAACCGTTACTTTCGAGGATTTCGGTAACAGTGCGGATGGTGTACGGGAATTCGGCTTCCGTCGGGAGCACCGGCAGGAGTCCGCGCTGTGCGAGGTTTCCGTGTCCGATTTCGCGGTTACCGGTCATCAGGCGATTGGATGTTTCACCAACGGAGAACGGCGGGAAGTTATAGTGGTGCATGTAGCGGAGTTCATGCTCCCCTTCCATTCCCTCCACGAGCTGCTTGTCACCCGGGGATCCGAGCGTACAGGTCGTCATACCCTGCGTCTCTCCACGCTGGAAGAGAGCGGAGCCATGCACACGCTTCGGAAGAATATCCACTTCTGCAGTCAGCGGGCGGATTTCATCAATCTTGCGGCTGCTCATGCGAATACCCTCTTCGAGGACGAGGCGGCGCATTTCATTCTTGATAATTTTGTCGAGGAACACGGACCCATGTGTGTAGAGGGTTGCCAGTGTTTCATCGTCGCCGGCCGGACCGTACTTCTCTTCGAGCTTCGCGTTGGCATCGGCAATAAGCTGATTGAAAATCGCGCGGCGGGCCTTCTTGGACATGTCGTCCTTAATCGCCTTGCTGATGGTCGGCACTGCCCATTCCTTCAGATAGTTGTACCCTTCTTCGTGCATGAACGGCGCCTCGACCACAAACTTCTCTTTACCGATTTCCTTGCGGATTTCGTCGAGGAACTTTGCGATTTTCTGTGCCCACTTCTTTCCGAATTCAATTGCGCGGAGGATATCAGCCTCAGGCACCTGGTTGGCACCGGCTTCAATCATCACCACACGTTCGAGTGAGGCGGTGAGGAACATATCGAGGTCGCTTTTCTTGAGAGCTTCCACAGACGGATTCAACACGAGTTCGCCGCCGATCAATCCAACACGGACAGATCCGAGAGCGCCTTCGAACGGACAATCGGAGATGGCAACAGCAAGGCTGGCTGCATTTGCCGCGAGGACATCGTGTTCATTTTCACCGTCGTACGAGAGGACGGTGCAGAACACCTGGATGTCGTTTCTCATGTACTTCGGGAACATCGGGCGAAGACCGCGATCAATCACACGGGCAAGGAGCACGTAGTCATCACTCGGACGACCTTCGCGCTTGCGGTAACGACCGCCGCAGATTTTGCCGCCTGCGTAGTACTTTTCCTGATACACCAGCTGGAGCGGCAGGAAATCGACGCCGTCGCGCGGCTTTTCGGACACTGTCACGTTACCCATACAGACGGTATCACCCATCTGCGCAAGTACGGTGGCATTGGCCTGACGGGCGATTTTGCCCGTCGAGAATGTGAGCTTCTGATCACCCAGCTCAAGGGTGTATTGCTTTTCAGCCATAAAAATAAGAAGAAAGGATACGAAAAACCTTTCCTCTACTGAGACTCTACCTACCAGAGTGGATTCACATTTCAGTATCCGCGCACGGAGACTCGAACGTAAACCCAGAAGGAAGCAGGGAGACGGCAGAGGGAAGGAACTAGGGATAGTATACAGATTTTGACATTTTAAGGAAAGCCCCATTCTCAGGGAAAATGGGGCTTTCTCTTACATCTTTGCTAAGAAAGCTTCTCACCAGTGAAGGGATCAAAAATCCATCGATGAGGATAAGAATCTCCCTCACGATAGTTCTTGCGACCACACCCGCCAATACAGGGACGATAGTAGAGAACGTCATCCTCCACGCCCCATGCAACGACCAAGCCAGGAACCCGATGCAAAAACTGCTTTCCATAATACGTAAATTCAAGCGTATCCAGACGCTCCCCTGTAAACGGGTGAAAGATCATCCCCTCACCATGATTCAATTGCCGGGCTGTATATGCACGTCGGAACATACTGAAATCCTCCTTCTCTTTCTAAGCATTGATGTAAAAGATCTGCAGCGCCAAAAGAAAAATCTTTTGGCCATGCCCTGCGCACGTGAGCAGAGCGCACTGCAGACGAATCATCTTCAACGCGCTCCGCTCAGGAAAGAGGCAGCACACGGCTGCCTTCTCCCCACCCTCCTTGTCTGCTTCTCGGAAAAGAATTCGCAATTTTTTTGTGATACTTCGTTATGGCATCTGTAACCTGAAGCACCACATTCACCGGCTCCGGCAGCACAACTGCTTCCGGATTCGTCTCTGCCGATGGCAATGCTTCTGTACTCATGTAACGTTGCAACGGTACATCAGGACACACGACAGATCAAGAGCATTTTAACAGGTCGATCCGCCTTAGGCGGACGAGACCCTATTTCTTCTGTAACTTGCCTAGAAAATGCTTGAATCCCCCTTCGCCAAACTGCAGCATGCGACTTCCCCGGGTGATTTTACTGATGCTGATCTCCAGTTTTTCTGCAATCTCGCGCTGGGGCATTCCCTTGTTAAGCGCCTGAATCAGTTGCCAGCGTTCTGCGAGCGACTCCAGTTCCTGCGGTGTGAGGATATCGGTCAGGAGCAGCTTTGCTTCTTTCTCGTCTTCAACAGATGCAAAGAGTTCGTAGAGTTCGGCGATGTGCTTTTTGGAAACGGCCATACAGAAAGAATACTCCGGGGCCGGTTCCGATACAAAAAAGGCTCCTTGCGGAGCCTTTTGAATGCTGGATGATCATTTATTTCTTGAGCCCGTGTGTTTCGAGAACCTTCTGGTACTCGTTCGGCTTGTTCATGCGGAGGTAGTTCAAAAGTTTGCGGCGCTGTGCAACCTTACCAAGCAGTCCACGGCGTGCGGAATGATCCTTCTTGTGTTCCTGAAGGTGGCCGGTGAGGAGACCGATTTCCTTGGTGAGGATAGCGATCTGCACCTGCGGGGAGCCGGTATCCTTTTCGTGGATCTGGCTGTCCGTGATCAGTTTCTTCTTGGTTTTGCGCTTGATGGCCATGGTAAGTGGGGAGGAGACAACAAAAATAAGGAGTCCACCGAGCCTCTGGAAGCAAAAGCGCTTTCTGAAGCACGGATAGGCGCCTATTGTACGAAAACGCCAAAAATTGGCAAGTGAAAATGACATTGTTTTCGGCCGAAGAGTGTACTAACGTTCACCCTTCGGCTACGCTCAGGGGTGAACCCCATGCTCTATAGAACGAAAAAATGATACGATGAATTCCCTTTTCTTTCATTCTTATGACCACAGCCTCTATCATCCTCGGAATCCTCGGCCTTGCCGGCATCGGGTACATTGCCTGGAAGCTCTCTGTAAAACAGGAAATTCAGGCAGATAACACGCAGGAACTCCGCGAAGAAAATGCGCAGCTGAAGGCCGAGCTCAATCAGCGGACAGAGGAAATCGGACGGATGACTGTCAAAATTGATGCGGAGCGGTCTGAGAAGGACAAGTGGGCGGGAACCAACAAGCAGATGTTTCTGGAGGCAACCAAGCTTGAAGCAAAAATTGAGGCACTGACGATGGAGCGCGACAGCCTGAAGAAACAGGTGGTGAAGTTTGAAACAGACAAAGAACAGCATGAGCGTGATTTTTCCGAGAAGATGACCAGACTGGAAGGTATAAAACTCAGCCTGGATCAGGAGCGCCAGCGTGTGATCCGTGAAGACGAGGAGCGCAGAGCGCAGGAGCTTCTGGAACGCGATCGCCTCTGGGCTGACCACGAAAACGGTGTGATTGCCACACTGACGGATCTGTGTAAGCAGCCGCAGTTTGCGTTCACGTCGTACTCCAACACCAATTTACCGGAAGGATTTGATGGCAGCCTGAAGCCGGATTTCATGATTGAGTTTTTGGACCAGTATGTCGTGTTCGATGCAAAAGTCTCGAAAGCAAAAAGCCTGCAGACCTACGTAAATGATCAGGTGAAAAAGACGGTGGAGAAAGTAAAAAACAACGAGCGTATCTACAAATGGATTTTCCTCGTCGTCCCGGCAACAGCGCTCAGCGAGCTCAAAGTGCATCACTATCCGGTGGAAGGGTATCAGCTCTTCGTCATCTCTCCGGAAGCCATTCCTGCCGTCCTTGCCTCTCTCAAAAATATCACGCGCTACGAATTTGCCGAGCAGATGGACCCGCAGCAGCGCGAGAACATTATCCAGACCATTGCCGAACTCGACTTCCACGTAAACCTCCGGAACGCCGTCGATATTGTCATGTCAAAAATGGGCGTTGATCTGCTCCGCAAAACCCAGCGGATTGATCCGGCCATTGCCGACGAAGTGGCTCTCAAGAAAATCCCGATGAACGCAAAAGCATCTGTTGCAGCCACGGAAATCAAAAAAATCGTCAGTGATTTCACGGCGCAGAATGTCGAGGCACAACGCCTGGTCTCACCGGATGCACCCGTAAAAAAGCAGAGCCTGAATGACGCTGAGACATTACTGACAGACACGCTCTTTTCATGAAAACGAGCAACAAGCAACCAGGAACAAAACTCCGTTCGCTCAAGAAAAATAAGAATTTCTTCCAGGGCTCCCGAAAAGACAATTGTCAGGGAAACTTGGTCGAGACCCGTCCCCTTTCCGCTACACTCCCTCCGTGGAAACCCTCAACAACGACGCGATTTTGAATGGCCTGAATGAAGAGCAGCAGCAAGCAGTGCTCCAGACAAACGGACCTGTGCTTATTCTGGCTGGAGCGGGTTCAGGCAAGACGCGCGCACTCACGCACCGCATTGCGTATCTCATCAGCAAAGGCGTACAGCCGTGGCAGATCCTCTCGGTCACTTTCACGAACAAGGCGGCCACCGAGATGAAAGAGCGCATCAAATCGATGCTGCATTTGAGCGATCCGGATACGCCGGGCCCATTCGACCAGTCGCAGGGTGACCGACATTCAAAACTGCCGGTGATGGGAACATTTCACAGTATTTGTGTCCGCATTCTCCGGCGCGACATTGAAAAGCTCGGACGCGACCGGAACTTCGTGATTTACGATGGGGACGATCAGGAGAAACTAATGAAGACAGTCCTGAAAGACATGCGCATTCCGGAGGAGGAAATGAAGGCGCGCGCGGCGCTCAGTTATATCGGCAAATTCAAGTCTGAAGCCTACAGTCCGAAGGAAGCTCTCGCGCAAGCAACGACCGATAAAATGATTAAAATTGCCCAGATGTACGAGCGGTACCAGACGGCACTGCGCCAGAGTAATGCACTCGATTTTGATGACCTGATTCTTGAGACCGTTCGCCTCTTTCATGAGTGCCCGGATGTGCTCGATAGGTACCAGGAGACCTGGCGGTATCTGCATGTGGATGAGTATCAGGATACGAACCACGGACAATATCTGCTGATTACTCTGCTCGCGCAGAAGTACCGGAATATCTGCGTGATCGGTGATCCGGATCAGTCCATTTACGGTTTCCGCGGTGCGGATATCCGGAACATTCTGGAGTTTGAGAAAGAATATAAAGACGCTGTGCGCATCAAACTCGAACAGAACTATCGCTCCACCCAGCCCATTCTGACTGCAGCCGACAAGGTGATTTCTGCAAACCCGAACCGCCCGGACAAGAACATGTGGACCAACCGTACAGAGGGTCCGATGATTATCGTGAATGAAGTCCGGGACGAACGACGCGAAGCGGAAGAAGTGGTGAAGGCAGTGCAGCAGATGCTCGCAAGTGGAACACCTCTCCGCGAACAAGTCATTCTGTACCGCACCCATGCACAATCCCGCGTCTTTGAAGAAGCCTGCATGCGCTCCGGCATCCCCTACCGCATTCTGGGCGGCGTGAAATTCTACGCACGCAAGGAAGTGAAGGATGTGCTCGCGTATCTGTATGCCATCCTGAACCCCTACGACACCGTGTCGATGCTCCGCATTGTAAACGTACCGTCGCGCAAAATCGGAGAGACAACGCTGTCCAAAATCCAGGCATTCGCGAGCGAGCAACACCTGAGTCTGTGGGACAGTCTGAACTACGCATCGCAGATTGAGACACTGGATGACGGCGTCCGAAACCGCATCAATAATTTCACAGCTCTCCTGAGCCTCTACAAAAACATGTCAAAGACCGTCGTGGTAAGCGCTCTTGCGGAGCAGTTACTGACCGATCTTGGTATGGAAAAATGGCTGACCGAAGGCGAAGAGGAAGGCGAGGAGCGCTGGCGCAACGTCCAGGAATTGCTGACGGTTATGCACAAATATGACGCTCTTGATCCGGAAACCTCGCTGATGAGCTTCCTCGAGGAAGTTGCCCTCGTGTCCGAAGTGGACAAGCTGTCAGAGGGCAGAACCGACGCTCTTACGCTGATGACGCTGCACCTGTGCAAGGGGCTTGAGTTCGAACATGTGATGATTGTGGGCTGCGAGGAAGGCCTCTTCCCGCACAGCAACAGCATGTACGACAAGGAGCAGCTGGAAGAAGAGCGCCGCATTATGTATGTGGGTATGACACGCGCCAAAACACAGCTGCGACTCTTCTTCGCAAAGAGCCGCTTCATGTGGGGCGAAGGCAAAAGCAATCCCCACAGCCGCTTCCTGGATGACCTGCCGGAAGAGGTGCTTGAACGCAGAAGTGACGATGTGCTGAGTGCATTCTCCTGGGCCAGTGGCCAGGGTGAGCAGCGGATGCGCGGCGGCAAACTGGAACCGTTCCGTCAGCAGACAAACGACGTGGAGATCGAGTTCAATCAGGATGTGGACTTTGGCGCAGAGGGCGACCCGGATGTCGGCTCCCGTGTGGAGCACCCGCTCTACGGCAAAGGAACAATCGAAACCAAGCGCGGCGATATTGTGGAAATCATTTTTGATGGAGGACCCAAGAAAACCTTCGCCCTCAGCATTGCCCCGCTCAAGCTGCTTTAAGTGTCACTCTGAGCCCAGCTTGCACTGAGCGCGACGAAGTGTCGAAGAGTCGACACGAGTCCATGTTTCGACGAGCTCAACATGACACACATGTATAAAAAAAACAGGGACCCGATTGGATCCCTGCTTTCCATCATAGAACGATTTTTATTGGAACTGTGTTCCACGGACGACAGGCGCACTGCTGTTGCCGATCCATGTGAAACTGGAGGTTCCATCAGTCCAGGTAATGTCGCCGGCAACGGTGGAGGTGCCCGGTTCATTAATGGTCAGACTGAGGCTCGGGTTGTTGGCTGTACCCGGAACAGTCACATCACCATAGACACGGAAGTTTTCGGTACCGGTGATGGTTCCGAAGTTCGTCGGAATGGAGTTACAGGTCACGACGTTACCGGCAATGGTACACGGCACTGTCGTGTCTGATCCTTCCTGACGGAGTTCGACATTGGAGACGGTTGTACCGCCTGTTGCCTGAACCTGCATGCGGATCTGCTGGAGTTGGACGCTGCCCTGGCTGTCGGTTGCCGTGGTGTTAAATGCAAACGTTGCGAGGAGCTGGTCATTACCGTTTGTAATGAGGTTCGTTGCCGGACCTGCATTGGTCACAGAGGTGATGACTGCGCGTGCCACAGCGAATGCCGGGAAACTGTCGGAGGAAGACGAGTTATAGGTATCGTTACTCCACTCACCGGTTCCCGTAATCTGGATGGTGGCAATCTGCAATGCCTCTCCGCTCACGCCACCGCTGTCTCTGGCCTTCAGACGGGCACGGAGATAGACAGAGTGATCCACACGGCGCTCAAGGCGCAGCATGTCTGTCGGGAAAGAGACACGGTAGACAGAGGATGTTCCCTGCTTGGTAGCCGTTCCAAGGAAGCGGCCGTCGTTGTCATACACCAGGAAAGAATCCACGGATGTCGACGGTGACGCGAGGCTGATGTCCAGAGACTGGACGTTCAGCGGCTCGTTATTGCTGAAGAACTTGGCACTCGCAAGAGCGGGTGTGGTCTGTCCAAGAAGAACGATCTGGGAACGGACAGACGTGTCTGTCAGAGGATCATACGTACCGGAACGGGACGATGACGACATCGATGACGCAGATGACATCCAGGACGATGAACGGGATGAAGATGAGAGAGACGAGCGGGAAGACGAAGACATGCGTGAGGAGGAAGACCTGCTCTGCGCAGCCTTCAGGAGATCGAGATCTCCTTCGCTGTACGCGAGGAAGTTTGCAGCCAGACGGGCCATTTCGCCGCGGGTCAGTTTGTCACCGACTCCAACACCGCTGATGGTGATTCCCTTCTGCTGCGCTTCGTTGATGAACGGAACGTACCAGTTGTCACCGTTCGTTTCGACAGCGGAATAGGCATAGAGTTTCACAAGAACTTTCACCGCCTCTTCATACTGAACAGGACGGTTCGGTTCGAATTTCCAGTTCTCCGGAGCAATAGATGCAATGACGTTCCCGCGCACAATACCCATGGACTTGGCACGGCAGACCGCGGCTTCGTACCAGATACCGCGAGCGACATCCGGGAAACAGTTCATGTATTCGCGGTTGTCGCTGGGAGGCAGCAGACGCATGATAATCTGCACGAACTCCGCACGATTGAGCGTGGAGCTTGCACGGAATGTTCCGGATGGATCACCCTCAAGCACACCGGCCTGCGTCAGCACGCTGATAGCAACGCTCGACGGAAGATCCCAGTTTGCCCGGTCCGTATAGCGTCCGATGTTCGACGTGTCATAGTCACGACGACCCGTTGAACGCATGGAGGAACGGGACGAGGAAGAGAGAGACGACGAACGTGAGGACGAAGACAGGGAAGACGACATCGACGACATCCAGGAAGACATGGATGATGACATCCATGACGATGACTGGGATGAGGGCATCGACGACCAGGAGGACGACGAAAGGGAGGAAATAGAAGAAGATGAAGCGCTCTGTGCCATGGCCGTCACTGCGGGGAACAGCAACAGAGCGGCCGATAATGGAAGTAGTGTTTTACGCATACGAGGGTTAAGACAGTAGTCTGACCGAAAAGTGACAAAAAAGCGCTTGCATCATGAAGGATGTGTTTTATGGGTTTGTACCGGCATTTTAATGGTTCAAGGGTGTACAGACGTGCGAAACAGGCCTCCTCTGGAGCATAAATGCTCTACACTGTGTGTATGGCCACCCTGGCAGACACCATCCGGCTCTTCTGCAAAAAGCAGAAACTCGTCATGAATACCGATCTGGGTCAGCATTTTTTGGTTGATAGCCAGATTCTGGAAAAAATTCTGGAGGCGGCAGATATTCAGAAAGACGAAACTATCCTGGAAATCGGTGCAGGTATCGGCATCCTCACGCATGAGCTGCTCCGCAGAACCAAACATGTGACCACAATCGAAATCGATGCACACCTGGTTCCCCTGCTGCACGCATACATCAAAGCACAGGGTGAAAATAAAGTGCCGACGGTTATTCAGGGCAATGCACTCAATGTTGCCTTCCCGACCACGCCCTACAAAATTGTCGCAAACATTCCCTATCACATCACATCCCCTCTCCTGCGACACGCGTTTTTGGAAGGCACACAGTCACCCAAAAGTCTGACACTTCTGATCCAGCGCGAAGTCGCGGAGAAAATCTGTGATACGAAAGATGCAGGCATCCTGACCATTGTCGTCGCACTCTTCGGTTGCCCGCGCATTGTCGTGAACGTACCGCCTGCCGCCTTCATGCCGCCGCCCAAAGTGGAGTCGGCCGTGCTCCACATTGATTGTTTTGAAAAACCACTCGCGGACAAAGACACGATGGACCGCGTATTCGCTCTGACCAAACTCGCATTCAGCCAGAAGCGAAAGATGCTCCGGAACACACTCGGCAGTCTGCCAAACGGCGACGCGATGATGGAAGCCTGCGGCATTGAACCGACCCGCAGACCGCAGACTCTTTCCATAGACGAATGGATCAGACTCGCACAGTACCGGTAAAATCCTCGACGGTCGCTTACGTCTTTCTTGGAAGCTTTCTCGTATCCGTGTTGGCGCTGCAGTGGTGGCAAAAAACATCCTATCCATTGGAACTTTGGATCATCCTCGGAATCCTCGGACTCTTCGGAACCGTCGGCATCCTTTTGAAGAAAGGCGTCATCGCCAGCATCATTCTTGCAGCAACAATAGCCATCAGCCTCGCACTCTTCACCGTCTCCCGCACCACCCACATCCCCTCGCAAACAACAATCGATACCTATGCAACAGGAAAGACCGCCACCATCCACGGCATCATCGCTGACGCCCCCGATGACCGGCAGATTTTTATCCGCTACACCGTTGATGCAACCGATGTGCAGCTCTTTGCGACTGGCGCCGTGATTCCCGTCACCGGAAAAATCCTCGTAACCGACAGACGTCACTGGCCGCGCTACCGGTACGGCGACAGTGTAATGATCAAAGGAATAGTGGATCTCCCGAAAAACAGCGAAACCTTTGCCTACGACAACTACCTAAGCCGCTTTGGGATCTACACCACCATGCGTGCATCGGTGATCGAACAAATATCTGAAGGTCACAAAAATCCCGTCATGGCCGGACTGATCCGTCTGCGCGAAGCATTCGAAGCACAGATCAACCGCGTGTTCCCGGAACCACAGGCCTCGTTCCTCGCAGGGCTCCTGACGGGTAGCCGTCGCGGGATGCCAGACCATCTGACCGATGCATTCAAGGCAACGGGTCTCTCGCACATCGTCGCGATTTCGGGATTCAATATCACAATTATTATCACGATCATTTCCGGTGCCCTGTTCTTCCTGCCGCTCAAGTGGCGGTTTATGCCGGCTGTCGTCACCATCATTCTTTTTACGCTCTTCGTCGGCGCAAGCGCCTCTGTAGCAAGAGCCTCGATCATGGGCATTCTCGGACTCTTTGCACTGCAGACAGGACGCTTAAAAAACATCCGCCTGCTTATTGCGTGGACCGCGTTTTTCATGCTGCTCTGGAACCCCAAACTCCTCTGGTACGACGCCGGATTCCAGCTCTCGTTTCTGGCGGTCATCGGCCTTTCTGAAACAGCACCCATTCTCGAACGATGGCTCAAAAGAATTCCCAATGTCCTCGGTGTCCGGGAAGCACTCACTGTCACCATCGCCGCTCAGGTCTTTGCGATGCCATGGGTTGTGCTGCAGTTTGGGACACTGTCTCTCATTTCTCCTCTCGCCAATATTCTCGTCGCCCCGCTCATTCCGTTTGCAATGCTCTGTGGATTCCTGGGAACCGTCATCAGCATCGTCTCACTCCCCGTCGGACAGCTGACCGGGTTTGTGGCGTGGGGATGCATGGAATTGATTCTCTTGATAGCCACCACTCTCGCCCGCATCCCATTCGCATCTCTCACACTTCCAAAAATCGGAGTGGCAATAGTCGGGCTCTATTACGTCCTGATCATTACAGGATTGATTACCCTGCACGGGCGAACAATCCGATCATATCTCTCATCAGTCATCAAAATCCTCCGAGTGTGACCGGACCATTGCGCGCATGGCGATCACTGCATTGATTGCATCGTTCTGCGCAAGGGGAAGATCACGGCCGCGCATCTGCTGCCTGTACATGAAGCGGATTTCGGCAACCTGTGCCGCAGTGATTTCCGGATATCCCCGCATATTGATGGTATCTGCCAGTGCCTGATTCTCCAGTGCGTCCGGCTGCACAGCCTCAGTTCGTTCAATCAGGGGCATGTCTAAGGTGGTTGCTTCTGACATACAAAAGGAGAGGAAATGGAAATGCTGCCTTTTTAGAGAGCTTCGTTTGCAGCAACCTCATTCATGGCCTGGCGCAAAATCTCTGTCTGCTCCGATCGATCCTTCTTCAGGAAAGCAGTATAAAGCGCTTTGCGGGCTGTGCAGGAAGCGATGACATCTTCCGTGTGCTGCATTTTTTCCTGCTGAAGCGACAGGACATTTGCGGAATCAGCCTGTTCTACAGAACCAATCTCGGCAGAAGTACAATTATGATGATACGAACGATACATACAGAGGGTTGAAAAGAAAAAGATTGCGGGCATTCTAATGAGCCCTTTAAAAAATGCACGCCGAAAGAATCCGAAACCCAGGCAACCCCGTATTTGGCTCTAAAACAAGAGAAAAACACAGAGCGCCTGAAGATTGAATCTGGTAGAATGACCGTCTGTGAGCACCTATCCGACTCTCCGGCTGAAACCCGAACGCGAGGCATCCGTGTTAAACCGGCACCATGCCATTTACCGGACATCGTTTGACCGGGCTCCGGATGTGCCGAACGGTTCGATTGCAGAAATCCAAACAAGCGAAGGTGATTTCCTCTGCTACGCCACCATCAATACGCGCGCCTACATTTGCGGACGTGCGATTGCCTTTGAACCGGGAGATCCTTTGATGACGCTGCGCCGCACCATGAAAAGCGCGATAGAACTGCGCAATCAATTCTTCTCAAGCGCAGACACAACGGCCTATCGCCTGATTAATGCCGAAGGTGACGGCGTCCCGGGGCTGATTGTCGATAGATACGGCGATGTGATTGTGCTGCAGCTCACGACACTCGGAATGGATAAGATGCGGGCATGGATTATCAACACGATTGCAGACCTGACAGGGGCTACGCTCATCTACGAAAAGTCGACCAGTCAGAGCCGCAAGAATGAAGGACTGGAACCGCGCGAGCAGTGGCTGCGCGGAAACGGGAAGACGACAATCGAGATACAGGAACGCGGCGTGAAGTTTCAGATTGATCTGACCGGTAGCCAGAAGACAGGCTTCTTTCTGGATCAGCGCGAGATGCGTTCGCTTGTAAAACAGCTAGCTCCCGGCCGGACTGTGCTTGATTGCTGCAGTTACGTGGGAGGCTTCGCCCTCTCCGCTCTCGCCGGAGGCGCCATTGCCGCAGATGCCGTCGACTACGATCCGGAAGCCATTGTGAAAGCCAACCAGCATCGTGATCTGAACAACATCGACCCCTCACAATTCGACGCATTTGATGAAGATGTCTTCGATTTCCTCCGCCGCGAACCCCTCCCCCGCCCATACGACTTTATTATTCTCGATCCACCAGCGTTTGCAAAAAACGCCGAATCGCTCGATCTTGCGAAGCACAAATACACGGACATGAACCGCATGGCCATTAAAGCTCTGCCTCCCGGCGGATTACTCCTTACCTGTTCGTGTTCGTTTCAAATTACCCCAGACATTCTGCAAACCATCGTCTTCCACGCCGCGCGACAGGCGAACCGATCGGTCAGAATTCTGCAGCGTCATCACCTGGCGTACGATCATCCGGTGAATATTTATTATCCGGAGACGGATTACTTAAAGAGTTTATTGCTTTGGGTTGAATAGGCTTTATAGACCTGAAAAGTATTACCCCCCAAACGTATTTTTATTTCTACGACGCTTGGTTTTTTGCGTCTTGGTACACGCATCAATAGCCGCCTGCAATTCTGCCCGTATACCTTCAAGCCCGGGTACATACTGCAGGTACAGCAATTTATCATGGCACCATTCTGGCGGCCAGCTTTGGATATTCTCACGTAACACCGATTGATCTGCAGACACATGAACCCTTTCCATAGGAACGTGTTCTTCGATCAATACTTCGGGAATAACGTACTGCATCTCTTCATTCACATACTGCTGCAACGGCACAATACTTTTCACATATGCAGTCTCTGCTTCCAATCGTGTCTGATGCGCAAAGCGAGACGGGACCGTAAAGTCAGGATTGTGTCCTGCACCTCTCAAATATCCTTCGCGGTGCCCCCACTCCACTACCGATGTCTGCGCAGGATCCACATCAATTTCGAGGAGCAATTTTCCGACATTTCGCATAAGACTTTCCCAGGGGCTGCTGCCTTCAGGAAAATCCGGACAGTGAGTCCATCCGTTTGGTTTTGGCTGCAGGAGCGCAAAAATAGCGGACCGCTCACTTGCTCCTTTGTATTGTTCACCCAAACGTATTCCCGGGATCAGGCCTGTCTTTTTTCCATCTTGCTCACATGCAATATCCCTCCAGTTCTCCAGCCTGCTGTAATGATAGACTTTCATTAAGTTTATTATAAAACAAACAATAAATAAGTCAAAAATGTGCACTGCTGTTATCACCTATAAACCGCATGTTCTGGGCAGCAATAAATAAAACGTACGCAGAGACCCACAAGTAACACGTAAGGAAAGCTTCTCTCAAACGTCATATCTATAAGACCTCATCCTTCCCCCCTTCCTCCTATGGGCGCTATCGCACCTTTCATCGTTCTTCTGATCGTCGCACTGATTTTCAATTACATTCCTATGGACGCAAAGCTGAAGCGTATCGGGTACATTGTGATCGGCGTTATTGCGCTGGTGATGCTCCTGAGATTCGCGGGAATTTTCTAAACAGATGAATAAACGGAAAGCCCGGTAATATCTCTGTTATTGGGCTTTTTAAAATGCATGAGTAAAGCGGTATCATTCTAT
The DNA here is from genome assembly GCA_023038255.1 of Candidatus Peribacteria bacterium. Taxonomy (NCBI): domain Bacteria; phylum Candidatus Peregrinibacteriota; class Candidatus Peribacteria; species Candidatus Peribacteria bacterium. The sequence continues at coordinate 992,196 of CP082927.1, forward strand.
CGTTTCCCTCTCTCCCCATGATCATCACCACCACCCCATCCATCGAAGGCAAACACATCGAATCGTACCTTGGCGTGATTACCGGCGAAGCGATTGTCGGTGTAAACGTCTTCCGCGATATCTTCGCCTCTATCCGCGACATCGTGGGCGGCCGCACACAGTCGTACGAAAGAGTCCTCGACGAAACCCGCGCGCTTGCACAGAAAGATCTGGTCGATGCCGCAGCCGAATTAGGCGCCGACGCGATTGTGGGCGTCGACATTGATTACGAAGTCCTCGGTCAGGCCAACGGCATGCTGATGGTGTCTATTTCAGGAACGGCGGTAAAGCTGAAATAACAGAACACTGCACTGGACGTTTGTGAATGATGCGAACAACTACCCCTCAACTCAGAGAGTACTGAATAGTTTATTCCGTTGTCTTCCCCTCGAATTCTTCCTCACTCGTTTCAGCATCCTTTTTGGTTTGATGGATCACTCCGTCCTTATGATGTGGCGGAGAATAGATAGTGTAGAGCTTCATCGCATCAGTAGCAGATGTATTGATGAGATTGTGGCGTGCACCGGCGGGAATAATAAAGCCTGAACCGTCCCGTATTTCATACTCATTGTCATCAATCACACACGTCCCCTGCCCTTTTTCGCAGCGGAAGAACTGATCGTTTTCCTCATGCACCTCCATACCGATTTCCTCCCCCGGCTGCAGACTCATCACAACCAATTGGCTGTGCTCTGCAGTGTAGAGAACATGTCGAAAATGATCGTTGCCGAGTGTTTTCGTCTCGATGTTTGCGTGGAATCCTTTCATAGGAAAATCTTACTCCTCATTCTTCCTGTGACCTAAGATTTTCGGCTCTTTTACAGGATAGGTGGCAGCCCCACGGAGAATCGAACTCCGATTACAGGAATGAAAATCCTGCGTCCTAACCGTTAGACGATGGGGCCGTGACTGGAAAAGAGCTGTCTCGCGTGGCGAGGAAGCCTGCGCAGTATACGAAACCGGGGTTGTCTTTGCCAGTGAATTAATATATAATATTAATGATTTCTGTCAAATACACATATGAACATCCTCTATCGCATTGTGACCGCATTGGTTCTGGATACCGGTATTGCCGTGACTATTGGAAACAGTATTGCCTATGCCAGAGCGGAGCTGACCGGTATGGGAACTGATCTCCTGCTCCACAATGCCGCTCTCCCGACGCCTCCGGAAGCGATTGTGCATGTGTATGAAAGAGCCTATGCAGCAGAGGACATGGCAATTGGCATGCTTCTGATTCTCCTCGGTTTTTGTTTGCACGCGCTGATGGTAGCCCGCGAAGAACGCAGAGTCCCGATTACCGTCGTATCCCGCAAGCGCTTCCAGACGCCTCGCTGGTTCTGGATTGAAATGCGTATCTGAGATGATAAAGCAAAAGGCGCCCCGCAAGCGGAACGCCTTTTAGAATGCAATGTAGTGCTTAGCAGCAGCCACCGCATCCGCCATCAGTCTTTGTCATGGGAGATGGGGGAAAAGAAATGAAAACATCCACAGTATACCTACTGGCGGAACTTTGTCTATCACTCTCGCTTGACGAGTGATAACGATGGACCAAGCAGGATTTCCTATCCTCGCGCATTTTCAAAAAGCATTCAAGAAAATGGTCTTCTTTCTTTGTTACTTCGCACCAAATTCATGCTTCTTTCCCAGGTCATCACGGTGGTATGTCCCAAATTCATTGAGCTTCAGAAGAACATCATTCTTCACAACCGGCCCCTCCGTACACATACGGATGCCCAGAGGATCAATCACGCAGTTTCCGCATAGTCCGAATCCGCACTTCATGTAGCGTTCCATAGAAAGCTGAGCCGGAACATTGTGTGCGGCAGCAATCTCGGAAATGCGCTTGAGCATCATCTCCGGTCCGCACCCAAAAATCTGATCAATAGGATCACATTCCCCCTTCTTCAGCTTCTTTCCCTTTTCGGGTACCGGACAGCTCGCGAGCAGTTTTTCCAGTACCTCGGTATTGAACCCCTTGTATCCGACGGAACCATCGTTGGTCGCAATGTGCAGGGAAACGTGTGGCAGTTTTTCAAACTCTTCCAGGTACAGAAGATGCTCTTTGCCGCGCGCACCAACAATCACTTCCAGGGTACAGCCGTGACCAACTGTACTGGCTGCAATGAAGTACATGGGAGCCGCACCATAACCTCCTGCAACGAGCACAATGTGCTGGCCGGGTTTCCACTCGTAGGACGTTCCAAACGGGCCGCGGAGCCCCACCAAATCCCCTACCTGACACTTTGCCAGCTCTTCCGACATGTCACCGACTGCGAAGAAGGTAATCTTTGTTTCCGCGCCATCGTCATACGCAACGCTCATCGGATTTTCATCCACTCCGGGAAGCCACACCATCACGAACTGTCCCGGTTTTGCACCGAGCGATCCATCGAACGTATAGGTCCGCACCATCTCCGTTTCCTGCTTGATGTGTTTGATGCGATACGTGCGCGGGAGCTGTGATTGAAGCTGGATAGCCATGAGATTACGGACGGGAAGTAAGTTGCTTGTGCATGCCACCAATCATATCGCTCACCTCCCACACTCCTTCGTTCGTGCACCAGAGCTGCATTTCGTCACAGATTTTCTGGAAGACATCGATTCCGCGTGCGGAGAGTGCGGTGCCAACGCCAATAAGCGAGGCGCCCGCCAGCATCAGTTCAAGAGCATCTTCGCCTGTGTATACGCCTCCCGTTCCGATGATCGGCAACTTTCCTTCCGTTGCAGCGTAGACATCAGCGGTGCAGCGAACAGCGATGGGCTTGATGGCACGACCCGACATTCCACCGGTCTTGTTTGCCAGGATCGGCATGCGGCTGCGGAGGTCGATCGCCATGCCCGGACCGACGGTGTTGATAAGCGTAAATCCGTCAGCACCGGCTTCGGCACAGGCACGCGCAATAGCTCCGATGTTTTCGACGTTTGGGGACAGCTTGATGAAGACCGGCGTTTTTCCGGATACTTTCTTCACCGCCTTTGTCACACTCGAGGCATCCGCCGCACTACATGCAAACGGGCGGCCGAATTCGTCTTCAATGTTCGGGCAGCTGATGTTCACTTCCAGGAAATCCACCCCGAGCGGCAGAATTGCCTCCGCAGTCAGTGCATAGTTTTCGATCGATTCCGCAATGATGTTGCCGATAAGCGGCACAGGCTTGTCTTTGTTATATGCACCAATCTCCTCTCTCGCCTTTTCGGGTCCGGCATCCGGCACACCAACTGCATTGAGCGTCCAGTAATCCGTCGAGATGATGGTCGGGTTTCTGTGACCTTTGTGTTCGTGGAGCCACAGAGATTTTGTGGTGATGCCTCCTGCTCCGTTCTCTGCGCAATACTTCCAGCTCGAGGACGTAATTCCCATAATCCCGGACGCGAGAACAGTCGGGTTTGAGAAGTCGACACCGAGGATGGTTTGGGAGAGGTTCATTGGAAAAACTATACCGGATACAGGGAAGAAGAGGCCAGATATAAAAATGGATCGGATACACACAGCGTGTATCCGATCCGAAGACGAAGGCCGATAAGCGTGAGACTCTCCTTCACTCAGTCAGGTGCCCGGATGGGTGGTACAGACCACCTTTTCCTGGAAAACCTGTCTCCCCGATTCCCAATAGAGATGGAACGGGGGTAGAGCGGAGGAGGCTCGATGAGTTTTGCAACCAGATTGGACCTTATGATCCAACAGAAAATGCAAACCATCTGCATCGGGACCTCCTTTCTACCTGCCTCAGCAGGGTTGGCGATATACTACGAGCAACTAAAAGAGAGTCAATGGCAAATTCACATTCTCATCTAAGCACGCTTATTTTGCCACCACCGCATGCATAAACCCTGCAAACAACGGATGCGGCCTGTGCGGGCGGCTCTTGAATTCCGGGTGGAACTGGCTTCCCATCATGAACGGATGATTCTTGATTTCGACAATTTCCATCAGCCCCGTATCGGGGTTGCTTCCGGAGAAAATCAGACCGTTCTTTTCCAGGTCTTTGTGGAATGACTGATTGAATTCGTAGCGGTGTCTGTGGCGCTCGGAGATCATGTCTGCACCATAGAGCGCATGCGCCTTTGTGCCCGGTACCAGCTTGCAATCATATGCACCAAGTCTGAGTGTGCCCCCCTTCTCCTTTCCTTTGTGCTGACCCGGCAGGAAGTGCACCACGTACTTGTCCGGCGTGAGCGTGTCTTCTTCATCAAATTCTTCACTGGTCAGTGTCTTGTCTCCCAGCACATCACGCGCAAATTCAATCGCGAGAATCTGGGATCCCAAGCAGAGTCCCAGATACGGCACTTTTTCGGTACGCGCATATTTTGCCGCTTTGATCTTTCCCTCGATGCCGCGCTTTCCAAACCCTCCCGGCACCACAATTCCATCTGCGGATTTGAGCAGATTCCACGTCTCTTCATCCTCCTTTTCCAGCTTCTCACTGTCCACCCACAGCAGTTCGACTTTCGCACCATCAAACACGGCAGCAGCCTTGATGGATTCGATCACGCTCAAATATGCATCTTCGAGGTTTGTATACTTTCCGACCAGCGCGATCTTCACATCTTTCGTTACTTGTTCATGGCGCTTCTTTCCCTCTTCCCATTCAGTCATATCCGGATGCAGTTCGCCAAGATCCAGCTTTTTGCCGATGATCTGCGCAATATTGTAATTGTTTAATCCCAATGGGACATCGTAAATGGAGTGCAACGTGGGAGCGGGAATCACTGCAGCACGATCCACACCACAGAAGGTACTGATTTTATCCAGAAGATCATCTGCAATCTTGTAGTCCGCTCTCGCAAGGATCATATCCGGCTGCAGGCCGATGCGACGGAGTTCGCGGACAGAGAGCTGCGTCGGCTTGGTCTTCAGTTCTTTGGATCCTTTGAGGTACGGCAGCAGTGTGAGATGCACATGGAAGAGTCTCTGTGGACCCAAATCATTGCGAAGCTGGCGGATGGCTTCCAGGAACGGCTCTCCTTCAATGTCTCCCACGGTTCCGCCAATCTCCACCATCATCACATCGGCATTCGTTTTGCTGGCTGCGTTCGTAATCACTCCTTTGATAGCATCGGTAATATGCGGTACCACCTGAATGGTTCCCCCGAGGAAATCCCCTTTGCGTTCGCGCGCGAGGACATCGGTGTAGATCTTTCCGGTTGTGACCGTGCTGAGCTTGCTCATCGGTTCATCAATAAAACGCTCGTAGTGGCCAAGGTCCAGGTCTGTCTCTGCTCCGTCGTCTGTCACAAATACTTCTCCATGCTGGAACGGACTCATGGTTCCCGGATCCACGTTCAGATAGGGATCGAGTTTCTGCACAAAGATTTTCAATCCGCACGTTTTCAAAATGGCTCCGATGGATGCGGCGGCGATGCCTTTTCCAAGTGAGCTGCAGACTCCTCCGGTGACGATAATAAAGCGTGTATGTGTGCTCGTTTCCGGCGATTCTTTCTTAGGTGGAATCATAGGAGAAACTGGGCGGATTACGGGGAGAAGCCCGCGACGTATTCTACGGAACGCGGTCAAAGAAGCAAGAAAAGAAAGCCTCAGAGGCCCAATCTCTGGATAACAGGTTTCAAATAAGGCGGAACCTGCAAACCTGTATAGTCTGCATCACGGAGGGTGCGGCTCATTGCCTTCCTCACAATTTCATCCGGAACACCGCATTTTGACCAGAAGGCTGCCGGATCATCCATAAACGGCCGGATAACCTTTTCATATGTCTGAAGGTAGGACTGCTCAAGAACAGTCATATTCGCCACGTACGGCGAGCGGGTCAGCTGCACGGGAATGCCTCCGGGAATATCTGTCGTTTCCGTGTACTGATGCTCTAATTGCATCACCGGTGACCACAAATGCGAACGGTCGGCCCCCAAACCGATTGGATCAATATACGACACAGGAGCCAACTGGCTTTTGGCAATTTTGGCATGCACGCGTTCAAGAGCACCCTCAAATTCTGATCCCTGCGCACCCGGGCCGATAATCGGAATGGCGCTGCAGCGGGACATCAGCCCCTGACGCGGACTAAATCCGTCTTCATCAAAGAATGTGCCTGCATCTAATTCATCTTCTGTGGTCTCCTGTCCGGCAATGTGATTCGCCACACCGATAGTCACAATCCCCCTGTCCCTGGCAATGAGGTTTGCATAATGCATTGCTCCGTTTTTTGCAGCACCGGTAATAATGGCCGCATGAGGGAAATCCCTTTTGATTGCATCAATAAACTGTGGATACTCCGCCAATTCCAGCAAACGATCAGCACCGGTCGCACTCGCACAATAGATGCAGAAACGCACATCAATATCCTGCATTTTTTCCAGAGAATGCACATCTACAAAGAAGTTCTTCCACATCTTTCTGATGATTTTCGGAGTGATCAGATACAAATTCAATCCCTTCTTTTCGAGCTCACGGTAATGCTGCAAAAGAGAGTCGCTGACGTACATATCGGACTCATTCTGCGCAATGTTTGACGTCACAATCGAACGAACACCGCAATCCATCAGCTCCCGTATTTTTTCTGAAGATGGCGTCTGCTTGGCAAACAGAATGGCACGCTGGCGGGGGTCACTCATGTTTCTCATGTAATTACACAGATCCTGGTATTGCCCCGGCGTCGGTTGTACCCCCTCACGCAAATACCGTTTTGTTGAGGCCACCATCGCCTGATCCTGCTGGACGGCGTGCCGCTCCTGACGGATCTCATGAATACCGTTCGCCCCAAGCAGGAAACCTGCCAGGTCAGCTCTTTCCTCAAGTGTCGTAAGAATGTCACGAAAGCGCTGGGCATGGGAAGGATCGGACTGCAGATACTGATCAATACTCAGCCCCTGATGTCTGACTTTATTGAAAGAATGACCCATGACACTGGCAGTGACTCCGTCTGCCTGAGGGGCAGGATATAGAGACAGTTTCACGCCATATTTGGTTGCATCAATAGGCTGATCGGAACGATTTTTCACTTCCAGATGGCGCGGCTGATTGATACCCGTTGTCTTGCCGTTGTCCCAGACACGGGAAGAACCATGGAGCAGCAATGAGCTTCTATTCTTCGTGTGCAATTCTATCATCTGGTTTTCCAGCACACCCCGGTGCTCAAGAAGGGAACAGCGTGTCGATCCGATACCATAGGAATGTGGCGCAATGACGAGGTTTTCCTGAATACGCGGCTGAATCGAATCGATTGTCCCCCGCCCCGAACCCGCAAGGGCATCAATCACATTGAATTCATTCATGAGATCGTAACGCAGAGGGTACCGCTCATGCGGATGCACCGGAAGCAGAACACCGCCATCACTCAGAACATGTGCGCCGTTGATCTCCAGAGATCCCAGTTCTTTGGCACGATGAATTTCTACAGCACTGAGTGCGTGACGATCCGGAGGGCGTATGAAAAGACGGCCACAGGCAATGCGCAAACGGCCTTTGTATCGTTCCAGAAGAGCCGGCAAAGGATTTTCCACGGCAAGGCCGTCTGCATTTTCCCAGGGATGAAAAGCGAACTTTGCCATCAGTGATGCATCCCCGTTGTTGCCAATATGGAAGGTATCAGACTGAATGCTGTGCACATCAAACCCCAAACGCGCTTTCACGCTGCGACTCGTCCACTCGGCAGACCGCCTGATCATATCGATGCTGGAATGCTCAATGGCAGTCTGAATTTCCCCGAGCTGTGATTGCTTGATAACAATAATACCGTTCGCAATAACTGCTCCGGAAGCAGAGTCGCTCTCTGCATGATCCAGATCGATTTCATCCACAACACCATCCTGGCTGACCAGCAGCTGATCGAACAGAGATGCAGAATCGTGCGTCATAATACAAAAGTATTTATATATTTATACTCACATTTATAAATAATGTAAATACTTTGAAAAAAGCCGTATTGAAGCCAAAAATTAAGCTCTATACGCCCCTCCGAGATCCGTAATGGCACTGAGGCTGTGCGGATGACTCTCCTGCAAACTCGCCTGCGTGATACGCACGAACTTTGCCTTCCTGTGGAACTCCCCGATGTTCTTGCTGCCCAGGTAATAGAACGATGAGCGCAGTGCACCCGCTGCCTGATAGAGGAAATCATCGGCATCGCCTTTGAACGCAACCAGACCTTCCACACCTTCTGCCACAAGCTTCTTGGCTTCCGTCTTCATATTCTGTCCGTAGCGTTCCGCACCACCCTTCTGCATGGCTCCAATAGAACCCATGCCGCGGTACTGCTTGTACCACACACCACCCTGCTTGATCTTCTGACCGGGCGACTGTTCGTAGCCCGCAAGCATGGAACCGAGCATGACCGCTGCAGCGCCTGTGGCGAGAGCCTTGGCCATGTCGCCCATCTGGCGGATACCGCCGTCTGCGACGAAGGTGACTTTGCTTCCTTTCACAGCGCGAGCCACTTCCATCAGAGCGGTAACCTGCGGGACGCCCATGCCGGTGACAACGCGGGTTGTGCAGATACTGCCGGGGCCAACGCCCACGCGGAGGATGTCAGCGCCTGCTTTCATCATTGCCTTGGCTCCGTCGTAGGTCGCAACGTTGCCCGCCATGACAACAACTTTATTCTTGTAGTTCTTCTTGATGAACGTGACACAGTCCATGATGTACTGACTGTGGCCATGTCCGGAATCAACAACAATAACATCAACGCCTGCACCGACCAATGCCTTCACACGTTCTTCCATATCCGCACCCGCACCGATTGCCGCACCGACCAGATAGCGACCCTGCTTGTCGACACTGGCGATCGTTTTGTCTTCAACCTTCGCCTTCTTCACTACCTCCACCATTTTCCGTTGTGCATCCACCTGAAGATTTCTGTGAATGATCCCAAGTCCCCCGCTCTGCGCCATGGCGATGGCCATATCCGTCTCGGTGACGGTATCCATCGGCGAAGAGATGATCGGCAGCTTGAGCGTAATCGAAGAGTGCAGTTTGGTAGTGAGTTCTGCCTGCTCGCGGGGGAACGTCGTGTAGTTCGGAAGAAGCAGGAGATCATCAAACGTGAGTCCTTCCATGACGATCTGTGAAGATGCGGAGGAGGATTTTTTGGCGGCCATAGGATTTAGAGGTAAAGATTACGACCGGGTTCCGTCGGAATGAACGTGCATTCAAACGCCCAGCGGGTGAGCTGATCGATCTGATCTTCATCGAAAATATCGTACTGGCGGAGCAGGTCGATTTCCTTCGTGAGGTTCGTGCGCAGCATCGACGGATTGTCGGTGTTGATGCAGAACTTCACCTCGTTCTTCCAGAGTGTCTGGAGTACTTCTTTCAGGTGCGCGCCGTCCTTGATGAATCCGACACTGAGGTTGGACGTGGGACACAAACACATGGTCAGGTTCTTGTCGCGGACTTTCTTCATGAGCGCAGGATCGGTGTAGGCGCGGAAACCATGATTGAGACGGTCGAGTGGGAGCACGTCGATGACGTGGTTCATCTCCTCAGCGGTTCCATCCTCACCTGTATGCACTGTGGTTTTCAGGCCATTGGCGCGGGCTTCGGCATAGAGATCGGCATATTCAGCATAGTTAAACACCTCGCCTTTCTTGAGCGGTCCTGCAATGTCGATACCCACCACACCGCGGCTTCTGTATTTGATGGCTTTGCGGACGATGATGGCGTTCACTTCTTTCGGCAGACGGCGGTCGAGCATGAGCATCAGACCGGCGCGGACCTGCGGGAATTCCGCAAGTGCACGCTCCATACCACGGAGGGCGGCGAGGATAATCTGATCCAAATCACGCTCTCCTTCCCGGTTTCTGTAGAGCGGGTTAAAGCCCGGTTCCAGCAATGTGATGTTATTTACACGGTACGCTCCGGAAATCACTTCGTAGAGCGTCCGCTCCATCGCAACCGGCGAGCTCTGAATAAGTTCGGTGAGGTGGAACAGGGAATGATAGTCCTCCCATGTCACCGTTTCCTTGTTGAGGGTGACCAAATCGTAAAACTCCCAGTAGTCCTTGGATGGCAGTTTAATACCCTGCTCATGCGCAATAGACCACAAGACGTGTGGCTCGACCGACTGTCCGAGGTGGAAATGTAACTCCGCTAGCTCCTTGGTGGGTCTGCTTTGCGTAACCATGAGCTATTATTAGCCCAAGGCAGTGGTGTTGGCAAATCAGAATTTCTCTTTTGCCGTTCCTTCCTGGAATCCGCTCGTCGTTTGGATACCCATAACAGCTTCATTCGGGAATTCCTGCAATGATAATGCATTGGCGTAACCGGAACTTGAAGCGGGGCCATCAAGCAAGTCATGATGCAAAAGCGCAACAGATTCGCGATTTGGCTTTAGGTAGACTCTACTCTCGCTAATTCCTTCCGAGCGCTGCCCTACAATTGCGCGGAATATTTCCTTGTCCGTTTTTCTTTGCTGACCAAATGTACGCAATACGGAAGCGCGTGTAGAAGCCATCCCGTAATTCACTTTGTAGAATCCATTCTTTTCATCGCCCAACAAATCGGACGGGCTTTCATAGGTTCCTGCAAAAAGGCTGCCCACCATGATGTAATCCGCACCTGCAGCAAGATCGATGGCCACGTCACGCGGGTGCGTTACACCGCCATCCGCCACCACAAATCCTCCGCGCTTATTTGCTTCCTCCGCACATTCCAAAACAGCAGACACCTGCGGACGTCCCACTCCTGTTTGCATACGTGTTGTACACATAGCACCGGGGCCAACTCCCACTTTTACAAATTTTGCACCGGCAGCGAGGATATCGCGCGTTGCTTTTCTGGTGACAACATTACCAGCCATCAGATTAATATCGACACCACGTTGCTCGGCAATGTTCCTCACCTTTTCAATATTGCGATACGGAACAATCCCCTGATCAAAATTCGCTGTGTCCAATAAAATATCGTACACACCAAGATCCAGAAGATACTTCACACGATCAATCGGATTTTTATTCAGAGCGCCAATGGTATAGAGAGCACGCAATCCTCCATTACGTGTATCGAGATTGGGGTTGTACCGCAGTCTCATTGCAGCATCCATCAGAGGCAATACACCTGTCACCTTTTTGTCACCGGTCACAATCGGCAAATATGACACATGCTTTTCGTCCATGTAATCAATAGCAGCACGGGGTCCAATGCCATCGGGCTGTGTTTCAAAATTTTCTCTGCGAATAAATGCACTAACCGAAATATCGTTATTCACACCATCCGGTATGTCTTTTTTGCCAAGCACTCCAATAAGAGTGCCATCTGCATCGACTGCGACAGCCATGTTATGAGAGCGCTTCGTGAGTAACTTATGGAATTCGTGGATTTTCGTATCTTCTGTAACTGTTATCGGCGTCTCGTACACATCATGACGTGTACGCATGTATTCCGTGATACTTTTAAGCTCTTCATCAGTTTTATCCTGAGGAACGGCAGCAATACCTCCCACACGCGCAATTGCTTCTGCCATACGCTTCCCTGTCACGTTATTCATGTTTGCCACAATGAGAGGTGTATTGGACAGTCCACCGCGCGGCTTCAAATCAACGTCATCACGAGAAAAAGATCCACCGATTTTGTGCAGCTCTGCAATCTCCAATAAGACGGAACGATATTCTTGGTATGCAGGAAAATCTATTTCTGTATCGGCATTTTCGACAAGTGGCTGTCTTTCATCGGTAATCTGAAGATATTTGCGACATGCCGCCTGGATACGCATCCGCTCTTCATCGGTTGCAACCTTCAATACCTTTTTCTGAATATCGTTATTCGGAAGAAGAAAAATATCATTAAACGTTGCGTCCGGATGTTCGTCTTTATTGAAGAGAAGTTGAGCCATAGTGAAGCATTTTCTGCTGTTTGACATATATTGTCAAATATAGTGTTTTAAACAAAAAAACAACCCCCTTCCGGAGGCTGTCTTTGTTTCAATGAAAATGTCACCCTGAGCGGAGCCGAAGGGTTAGTTCCACCATCCACTCACGCCATACAAACTGGCTGTGAGCACAGAAACGATGGACATCAGCTTCACGAGAATGTTGAGCGCTGGTCCGGATGTATCCTTGAACGGATCACCGACAGTGTCACCCACGACAGCTGCCTTGTGCGGATCGGAACCCTTGCCGCCGAGGTTGCCGGATTCGATGTACTTCTTCGCGTTGTCCCATGCTCCACCAGAGTTCGCCATGGACATACCGAGCATCATGGAGCTCACAAGTGCACCGGCGAGCAGTCCTCCCAGTGCCTCGCGGCCGAGGAGCAGACCAATGAACACCGGAGAGACGATAGCGAGCACACCCGGCAGGATCATCTGGCGGATAGCGGACGCGGTGGCGATGCTTACACAGCGGGCGGTGTCGCCTTCTGCGGTTCCTTCCATCAGTCCTTTGATCTCGCGGAACTGACGGCGGACTTCTTCAATCATCGCAATAGCGGCGCGGCTGACAGCGCGCATGGTCATGGAGCTGAAGAGGAACGGTAGCATTCCTCCGATAAGGAGACCGATCAGGGTGAATGCGTTGCTGACGTCGATGGATTCGAGTCCGGACTCTTCCTTGAATGCGCCGAAGAGTGCGAGACACATGAAGCCGGCGACGGCGATGGCAAAGCCCTTTCCGATAGCAGCGGTTGTGTTTCCTGCAGCATCGAGAGCATCTGTGCGCTCGCGGACTTCGTGCGGGAGCTTGGACATTTCTGCAATGCCGCCCGCGTTATCTGCCACCGGACCGAAGGCGTCGATCGCGAGGGTCATACCGAGAGTGGAAAGCATTCCGACTGCACCAGCACCGATGCCGTAGAGGCCAGCCTGCACATAGGCGATACCCATGGCGAGGACGATGACGATGAGTGGAAGTGCGGTGGAGAGGTAACCAAGAGCAAGTCCTTCAATGAGCACGGTTCCTGCTCCTGTCTTCGAAGAATGTGCAAGGGCGCGGACCGGGCCGTAGCTGTGGGAGGTGTAATATTCCGTGATACCGCCAACGAGCACACCGGCAACAAGTCCGGCTGTGACTGCGAAGAAGACGCTGTTTGCGACACCGACCGGAAGCCACATTTTTGTGAAGAACCAGGTACCGGCAAGCATCAGCACAGACGCGATGATCATACCGTTTTTAAGAGCGGCCTGAACGCCGTCAGCCTTCTTTGTGCGGACGAAATAGGTAGCGATGATGGTGGCAATCACACCGATTGCAGAGACGAAGAGCGGATACAGAAGCGCGCGCTCAATGTATTCAATACCCCAGGTGACATGCAGACCCACAAGCATGGTCGCAAGAATGGCACCGATGTAACTTTCGAAAAGGTCTGCACCCATTCCGGCCACATCTCCCACGTTGTCACCGACGTTATCGGCAATCACGGCAGGGTTGCGTGGATCGTCCTCCGGAATACCTGCCTCCACTTTTCCAACGAGGTCCGCTCCGACGTCTGCGGCTTTTGTGTAGATACCGCCACCCACGCGGGCGAAGAGAGCCACACAGGACGCACCGAAGCTAAATCCTGTGAGAGACTGCAATGCAGCCGTCATGCTGACGTGCTGGAGCAGGTAGTAGAGCACACCTGTAAAGCCGAGGAGTCCGAGACCGACGACAGCAAGACCCATCGTGGCGCCACTCATGAATGCAATGCGGAGAGCTCTGGTCATGCTTGTGCGCGCAGCCTGAGCCGTGCGGACGTTCGCCATGGTGGCGGTACGCATACCAATGAGTCCGGCGAGTCCGGAACACACACCTCCCATAATAAAGCTGAGAGCAGTATAAGGAGCGCCCCAGTTATGCTCCCCTGCCGCTGCAACGCGTACATCAAGGAACAGGTACAGAAGCACACCGACGGCAATCATAAACGGGACAATGACAGAGTATTCCTTTGTGAGGAAAGCCATGGCACCGACACGGATTTTGCCCGCGATCTTCTGCATAACATCTGTTCCGTCGCTCTCGCGACCGATGATGAAGCGGAAGATAGCTGCAAACACGAGGGCGATAACTCCCGAGAGGGCAACAATACCGAGTGAGTTGGATAAGGATACAGACAGAAGGTACGTCATGGAAAAAATGGGAAACGGCTCAAAAAACTATTCGCCATACATCATGAAGGCGCACGCACCCCGAGACAAGGGGAACGTGCGCCAACTGTATAAAAATGCTTATTTGCTTGTTTTTGCCTTTTTTGTGGCCTTCTTTGCAGCTGTTTTCTTCGGTTTTGCAGCTTTTGCAGCCTTCGGCGCAGCCTTTTTCTTGGTGCCGGACACCATGGACTTGAGATCGCCCTGCAGCTTCTTGGCGTTCTTGGTCACGTAGGTCTGTGCCTTCTTCATGTTCTTCTGGACAACATCACTTTCGACAAACGACTTCACTTCCTTACCGATCTGCTTTCCGTCGGTGGAAAGATGCTTGGCCAGAATGCGTCCAGCCTCTTCGGCATCTTTTGCAGTGGCGAGTTCATCGCGGAGTTTGGTGTTACTAAAAACATATCCGGCCATGGCACCACCAAGAGTGCCGAGGAGGAGAGAAAGTTTTTTCATAGAATCGAAGGGGAAAGAATGTCTGAGATACTACAACGATCAAAAGATGAACGCGAGAAAAAAACAGAGCAAACGGAAAGACAGACACAGAAAAAAGGAAGTGTAGAATGCACATAACTTTCCACACACTCTCCCATGTCTGCACACTCTTCTGTCGTATCGCACAAAGGGTACTATCTTTTTTTGATGGCAGTCCTTCTGCTCACCGTCAGTCAGACAGCATCTGCGACACTCTGCAGCAAAAAGGTAAGTGTGATGAGCGAGTATCTGTCGGCAGACATTGTGTTCATCGGACATGTCACGCGCACGAAACAGCTGAAGGAGCCTGCATCGAGTAGTATGTACACTCTGAAAACAGACGCGCTCTTGAAAGGGTGGGCCATGGGAGAGGTGCAGATTGAGAACAATGGATTCGGTCTTTTTTTAGAGGCGGGACACACCTATATCCTCGCAGTACATGAAAGCAGCAGGAATGTCGGAATGTACCGTGTGGATGATTGTATCAATAACAAGCCGATCGACAGCAGGATCGCTGCACTTCTGCGTTTTCTGCCTGTTTTCGGGCTCATTCTTATCACCCTCTGCGGCTATGGACTGCTGAAAGTCCGGTCATCGGGCATGAAAAAGTGGAACAGGATTCTGGCGCAGACAGGACTCGGTATTGTCATGCTCCTGGTTGCCTACTCGTCGGTCCTCCCGCTCATCGGTCTGCTGTTTTTATAGTACCTGCCGCAGCCCCGCGATCTGCTCTTCACTAATCACCTCCAGCAGCGTCTCATCTGTCTGCTTCCGGATGGTATCGACGTCGCCGAATGTCAGGAGCAGTTTGCGCTTCCCCTCTTCGCCCAGTCCCGGCACACGATCGAGCTGTGATTCGAATGCATGTTTCGAGACACGCTTTTTGCGGTGGCGGTTTGCAAAGCGGTGTGCCTCGTCACGCAGGCGCATCAGCATGAATTTGGCCTGGCTGTCTTTCGGGAAAATAATCGGATCGGATTTTCCGGGCACAAAGACTTCCTCTTCGCGCTTCGCGAGACCGATCACAGGAATCTGGATATCAAACTGCTTGAGCACGTCGTGCACCGTACTGAGCTGCCCCTTGCCGCCGTCGATCACAAGCAGATCCGGAGGTGTGCCAAGCGAGCTGTCTGTTTTTTGCGATGCCGAGTCATAGACCATCACCATTTTCTCGCCACACTCTTCCAGGCCTTTCGGATTTTTGAGCACATGCCGGAACCCGAGCGACGCATATTCCTGCTCCAGTGATGGATCGATACACACATACACTTTCCCTTTTTTCACCGTCCGCAGAATAGCTCTGATAAGAAACTGTCCGAGCTTCGTGTGCTGGAACTGCTCATCAATCCAGAGCGAAGAAAGCTCGACCGTTTTACTCTCATGCTGATGCAGTCTCACAAATCCCATCAACTCACTTTCATGTCGCGCAACAAAAAACTCGTCATAGGGAAAAACCTTCTTCTCATCATCAGCCTCCGCCTCAGTCCCCAATAACCCATTACCAATAACCAATAACCTATCTTCGATAAGCGGCCCCTCAATCTTCTTCGCCTTGCCCACTGTGATGCCGTTCTTCTCCCACTCCCCCTCCTCCATCTTCCACCCTCCCGCAATGTGCCGCAGACGACGCGTGAGCACTTCTTTGAGCGAACGGTAATCGTCGATGACACCGCTTGCGAGTGTATGAATCGTGAAGGACCGGTATTGATCGTTTTTGGGTTTTCCATGACAGAACACCACCATGCTGCCAACCGTCTCGGTGCCACCTGAATGAGAGATGTCATACCCTTCAATACGCACCGGATCTTTCTCAAGTCCGAGATACGACACAAGCTCACTGATAGCAGTATCAAGGTTCCGCTGTTCCGCTTCCCAACTGGCTTCCGCCTGCTTCGCTTTTTCGTGGGCGTTGGTTTCGGCCAGCTGCAGAAGCTGTGATTTTGTGCCGCGTTCAGGGATGCGGATTTTCACTTTCTTCCCGCGCTTCTGGGTGAGGAATTGTTCGAGTGCATCAACCCCTTCGAATGTTTCGCCAATCAGCACACTCTCGGGAAGATCCACCACATCCTGGTAATACTGCGGCAGGAATTGTTCGAGGACATCGCCGACAGATTCCGCTTTTCCCATCAAGGAGAGGTGATGTTCCCCGATCAGTTTTCCCATACGTTTCTGCATGACTTCCACGTGTGCCTTCCCAGAGAGAAGCGCCACACCGACCACGTCGACATCGTCACCGGAGGTGTCTGAAACCAGCTGGCGTTCCTTCATATGTTCCACCATCTGCAACGTATCACGCACTTCAGCAGCGCGCTCGAATTTCTTTTGGGATGCGTACACAACCATCAGCTCACGGCCACGCATGAGGATCGGGTCGTAGTCACCTTTGAAAAAGCGGATAACTTCATCAATACGGCGCTTGTATTCCTCTTTGGAAACAATGCCGGCACAGAGCCCGTTGCACTGCCCGATCTGTGAATCCAGACACGGCTTCAGTTTGCCTGTATTGAACACCGCCTCCCGGTCACCCGACGCACGATTCAGTGCATCCAGTGCAGATTTGCATGCACGCCACTGGAAAAAATTATGAAGCATGTTCAGTGTATGACGCACTTCAAACGGACTGAGGAAGGGCCCAAAATATTTGGCACCGTCTTTCAGCAATTGCCGCGTCACTTCAACCGAGGGATACGGATCATCAAGTGACACGCGGACGTAGACGTAATTCTTATCATCCTTCATGAGGACGTTGTATTTGGGGCGATGTTCTTTAATCAGATTTGTCTCGAGGATCAGTGCCTCCAGCTCCGAGTTTGTGACCGTCACATCAAAATCCACGAGCTGCTGGTACATCGATTGCTTCCACGGACCCTGATCTTTCGCTGCGTTCGTCATCACATAACTCTTGAGCCGGTTGCGCAGGTTTTTGGCTTTCCCCACATACATAATCGTCCCGTCTTTATCCAGCCAGCGGTACACACCGGGCTTGGTGGACGCTCGAGCGACGCGCTTGCGGAGATTTGCCAGTGTCTGATCCAGAGCCGAAGCCATAGAACTATTTTAGCTGAATTATGATTTATGAATCAGGAATTATGGATAAAGAAACTCCCCTTCTTAATTCATACCTCATCACTCATAATTCCAATAACTCCTTAACTGTCACCCTATTACAAACCCTCCTCTCATAACGGCGATTGTCCTCAACTACAAAACCCCGAAAAACACGGTGGCCTGCGTGCGCGCCCTGAAGAACCAGACAATCGCGGACAAGGTGGAGATTCTGGTCATTGATAACCATTCTGATGATGACTCCATTGGCATCATCCGCAATCGCCTCAGTGATATGCCGGGCGTGCGCATTCTCGAATCCGCAGAAAATATCGGCTACGGCAACGGCAATGCGATTGGCCTGAAGCAGGCAACGAGTCCGTACGTCCTTATTATCAACCCCGATAACGAACTCCAGCCCGATGCCCTGGAGATCATGTTCAAAGAGATGGAAGCACACCCGGATATCGGCATTGTGGCGCCAAAACTGGTCCACGAGGACGGCACTATCCGCGATTCCGCCCGCGCGTTCCCCACACTTTCGGATACCGTCATCAAACGGACATTCCTCGCCAGACACTTTCATAATCGCATGGATCGCTATCTGCAGCGGAAAAATGACCCAAATACCGCCCGCGATGTCGACTGGGTGGTGGGCGCCTGCATGCTCATCAGACACGATCTTTTGGCGCAAATCGGTGGATTTGACCCGCGTTTCTTCCTCTTTTTTGAGGATATGGACCTCTGCCGCCGGTGCTGGAATGCGGGCTTCCGCGTGCATTATCTGCCCAAGGCTATTGCCGGAGACAGGAAGCGCAGACTCAGTGAAGGGAATGCTTTGTCTGTTTTACTTAAAAAAACAGGCCGTATTCATGCCATAAGTGCCATACAGTATTTCTGGAAATGGCGGTAAATCCCTCCCATTTCCTCAATCTGCACCTCAAACAAAGCTTGCATTCAAACACTCCCTGACCTATCCTAGCGCCCCGTTAAGGGAATTACCCACTTTTTCTATGTCCAACTCCGTCGCCCTCAAAGCATCCGCCCGCGTCCACGGCGCCAACGTGAAAGATCTCCGCAAGGCAGGTCAGATTCCCGTTGTGGTCTACGGAAACAAAGTGGAGAACACCCTGCTCCAGGTTGAAGAAATGCTTTTGAAGAAAGCGCACATGAAGGCAGGTGAAAGCACACTCGTGGAGCTTGATGTAGAAGGAAAGAAGATCCCTGTACTCTTCCATTCCGTTGATCTTGATCCGGTCTCCGACCGTATGATCCACGTCGACTTCTACGCGGTCGACATGAAGAAGGAAGTGGAAGCTGAAGTGCAGATCCGTTTCGAAAACGAATCCCCTGCTGTAAAGGACGGCGCTATCCTCGTGACCGCTTCCCACACAGTGATGGTGCAGGCTCTTCCTGCCAAACTCCCGCACGATCTCGCAATCGATTTGAGCAAGCTCGCAGACATGGGTGGAACACTCACCGCTGCCGATCTTATCATCCCGGATGGTGTGACCCTCATTTCCGATCCAGAAACAGTGATCGTCATCGCTCAGGAACCGCGCGCTGAAGTAGTGGAAGAAGTGGCTCCAGCCGCTGATGCCGCTGCCGCAGGTGCAACACCGGCTGCTGAAGGTGCTGCTGCTCCTGCTGAAGGCGAAAAGAAGGAATAACCTGACCGGTTATGAGTGACCGGTTATGGGTTATGGGATCTTTAAATGTCGGTTTTTCAAAAAAAGAAATCCCATAACCCATTACCCATAACTTAGGCTTTCTTCGTCCTCTTCTTTTTCCCAATCTCCTGTACATCCTCCCGCAGGAATTCCGGAAGGATGAGAGGCTCTTTCATGCCGGGAATATCTTTAAGGAGATCCAGATCTTCGAGAGCGATTTTGCCGACGTACAGTCGGCGCAGATCCCCTCCTGCTGCAATGAAATGTTCAATGGCACGCAGACCGCGGAAATAGACAATGCCACGTGTGAAACCGCCGGGTTCGGCTGTATGCACAATACCGCGCTTCATGTCGATCGCCTTGGTCAGCGCCTTGTCTGCGTCGTACCCGAGTTCTTCCTGCAGGTACCGGCGGGTATCGGCGAAGGAATGTTCAAGAGCGAATGCCGTCCCCAGAATATTGCGGGCCGGGCCGTAGCGCTTTTCGTGATGCGGAGAGAGGAAACGGTTCTGGTTATAGACCGCGAGACCTTCCTGCGTATCCATGTACTGCGCAAAACCGCGACGGAAGAGTTCAAAAGGCTGATGGCTGCCGTTTTCAGACGTAAGTGCATGTGTCTCAATTTCATGGGCGATGAGCCCCTGAATGTCTTCTTTCGGGAACATGGCATCGCGGCGCAGGTACACAGACTGACTGCCGACCGTTATGCGCGCAACGACACTGTCACGGATGTCCACGCGCCAGTCATGCAATCCGTACTTGCTGAGCACCTCTTCGAGCATGGGTACCACCTGTTCGGCCGTGAGCATGTTTTCCGGACGGGGCAAATCACACGCCTGCTGGCTTCTGAGGACCGATGTCGCCGCAGACAGCAGAACCGACGTCGGCTGGCCGTACATTGCGCTGCAGGCATCTGTGAAGGCTCTGGCATTCCCTCTTGATCGCAGGACAGTAATGCGCTGCAGAAGTTCGCGGCGCTTTTTGCGGAGCAGTAATCCCAGTGCGGAATCATCCGGAGAGAGTGCAATCAGACGGCCTTCAATATCATTCATATCCACCTGAACAGGTGCGTACTGGAAGATCGGGTTATAGCGTCTATCTTCGACTGCACGTGCACGCTCCTCAAACAAGTTCTCGGGTTTCACATATTTGAGCAGCAATAGATCGTGATCCACGCTTGCCAGAAACCGGTCGATGGCACGCAGATCTTCCTTCACGCCGCCGGAGGCAACGGGAGACTGGGTCTTCACGGGATCAATCAGGAAACCGGACAAATCACGTCGTCCGACAATGGCACGAACGTCTGACGGCACATCTCCAATGCGTGCAATAGTCTGGATTTTGCGGCCGCCCAATGCGAATTTCACACGGTAGCCCTCTTCTTCTGTTTCCAGCTTGATGGCACCATCAATGCTCTGGAGTTCGGTTAAGAGGCTGGATGAAAATACAGTGCGTTCATGCTCTGCAGAGAGCAATGCCGGCACATCGACGGTCGCGCCGATACCGGCAATCGAAATCATTTCATGGGTGCCAAGCACGGGCCTGTCGTCCTCGGATAATTCCTGATGTGACGCACGCTTCTTCTGTCCAAAAAGATCCTGCGCAAGACGCACGCCTTTTTCAGGAGTATTCACATCAATACCGGCAACACGCTCCAGGCGCGCGCGCAGTGGCGCAAGATTCGCAATCTGCACCATGAGACCGGCACGGGCATTCACTTCGAGCAAAGCAGGTCCCATATCGGCATCAATAGTGAGGTCAACCGCCAGATAGCCGATGTTCGTGTTGTACTGGATGCGTGACGCAATGAGGAGAATCTCCTCCCATCCCGGAATCGCAATCCCCGACGGACTGCCTCCGTGCGGCAACCGGTGAATGATCTTGTTGTACTGCGTTGCGTAGGTGGTGGTGCCTTTGGACAGATCGATGCCAATACCGATTCCACCCTGATGCACGTTTGCCTTACCACCGCTCTCCACTGTCGGGATGCGAAGCATCGCCATCACCGGGACAAGGTTGAAGACCACAATGCGGATATCCGGAAGTCCTGCCGGGTGGAACGGCGCAAAGCAGCGGTCTGTCACAAGGATTTTTTCGAAAAAAGCTGTGTCCTCACGTCCATTGATAGAAAACTTTCCGTCCAGAATATCTTCAATATGCTCCCGTAGTTTCTCATCGCTGATGGGCTGTTTCCCCTGCTCCAGAAACTGACCGTTTTTACGGCCTTTCAGGATAATAATTCCTTCTCCACCAAACCCGTTATTCGGCTTCAGTACACACTCATCGGGCAGACTTTTAAAATCAAATGCACGGAGCTGATCACGGCTTTCAATGCGTGCATAAATCTTCGCAACCGGCACACCGCGCGCTGCAAGGAACGCTTTTGTTTTGAGCTTGTCATCCGCAAGCGCCACCGCTTTTCGCGGATTATATGGCTTGATGTAGAGCAGGTTGCGGGCGTTCAAACCAAGGATGCCTTTGTTGGAAACGAAGGGGAACATTACGAGTTACGAGTTACGAGTTATGGGGAGAGATCACGGACAGATGGAGAACCGGTTTACAAGCATCCCATAACTCATAACCGGTAACCCATAACCAATTCATTCTTCCTGAAGGTGCTTAAAGACTTCTCTGAAACGGATATATTCAAGCAGGCGCAATCCTGTCCATCGTCCCAGAATCACATCGAAGACAACGGTCAGGAGCACGATTTCCGGATACGCCAGGATGAGCGACTGGAAGACATCCCACTGTACAATGAAGACACAAATAAGAGACGCGGCAATGGTTTCAAGCACACCGATAATCGCAGACTTCCATCCCTCTTCTGTCTTGAGCGCGAGGAAACTTTCGGTGAGTGTACTCATGATGAGCAGAATGAAAATCGTCTCACGCGAGAACGTGATGCCGTATGCAGCACTGACACCCATCAGGATCAGGAGAGTGAAACTGACCACTGTCAGAATGACTGCCACTTTCGGAATGTAGAGAAGTCTCCAGCGCTTCATGGCAGCACGTGTTGCATAGCCGGTAAAGAGAATGAAGAGCAGGAAAAACACACCGAGTTGCCAACCAAGTGCAAGGAAACTGAGGGCGATGATTGATGGCGTGTACAAGCCAAAAGTAGTGATTCCAACCACCTGCTTCAGGAACGCAAGAATGAGCGCAATAAAGGGCAGAACAAGGAGCAGGATAACGGTCTGGCTGGGGACACCTTTAATGAGCATGGTATTCACAAGTGACGACAGGATATTCCACGGACGCAGTCCCGCACTTGATGCATTGATGATGACATTTTCCATGTCACGCGTCTGGAGTTCCTGCAAAAACTGATCGACAGACGGTGCCTGCAGGAGCGGATCAATCGCCTCCTTTCTGGTGAGCACAATCTGCTGCGGATGGAGCACGGAATATTGTCCGCGCGCCGTACGTGCGAGTGTCTGCAGACTGCCATCCGTCAGGAGGACAATCGTCTGATTATTCATACCCGCGAGCAGCTCTGCATTGCCTGCAACCGCACGCTGCAATGACTGCAGTCCGGAGATGCCACCGGTCCACAGCACAATCGCATTCGCACCCGCAAGTGAATCCGCCTGTTCGGTCAGAAGAAGGCTCAGCGCCTCTTCATCCCCCAGAGGAGATGTAGACGAATTTGGCCGAAGGATGCGCAAAAACACTCCTGCTTCGGATGCGATTTTCTGATGAATAACGAGCTTTTCCGGCGGAACCGATGCCGCGGCCACAAGAACGATTTTGCGGTTATAGACGTTCACGACGTGGGTGATCTCCGATGTCTCCACCTGACCCGCTGTCGTGCGGACCGTTACCACCAAACG
The DNA here is from genome assembly GCA_023038255.1 of Candidatus Peribacteria bacterium. Taxonomy (NCBI): domain Bacteria; phylum Candidatus Peregrinibacteriota; class Candidatus Peribacteria; species Candidatus Peribacteria bacterium. The sequence goes on from CP082927.1 coordinate 1,015,272, forward strand.
GAAGAGCAGACTGCCGGCGGACTCCGGCGTGTACACCGCCTCCACTGTCTCGCTGATGGGTTGCGACCTCCCTGCCACGAACCACCGGTACGTCACCGTACTTCCGGAACTTCTGTTTACCGTTGCATCCAGCACAATCGTGCGGCCGATCGCTACATCATCCGGACCGGTAATGACGCCGATCAGCGCTGCAGAAGACGATGATGATTCTGCTTCCTGTGCTATGGCAACAGATGTGGTGGCAAGAAAAAACACACAGAAACCGGCGGCACCGATGCGGGACAGAAGGTTCATCATACTGTTTAAGCGGCAAGGGAACGATTGCGCTCAGTGCGTGCTTTACGGACACGACCTTTCTGACTGCGCATTTCTTTGTATCGGATAAGCTGCGGCTCAATTTTTTCCGCCGCACGGTCAAACGCCTCCACCACTCCTTTTTTGCGGGATTCTGCACGGAACTGCTTTTTCGGCAGTTCAATGGTGATCATGACTTTAATCATGTCATTTTCCTTCTTTGTATCCCGCCGCTCCGCTTCCACGCGGATAACGGACGATTCATCCTTTAAACGGCTGCAATATGTAGCCAATTTGCCGATTTTTCTGGCAACAGCCAGTAATTCCTTATCCGTATACGTAAGCCCTTTTTCAAAGTGTTCGATCTGCATGGAATAAGGGGGAAAAGAACACCGCGGATGATAGCACAAATACACTAAAAAAGCCGGATATTGTCCAAAAAACCGATTTATGCTATAATTTCTGGAAACATTCACGCATTCTATGCCTCCAAAAACTACAAACACCCCAAAGCCAAATCCTCAGGCTGGGCCACAAGCATCAGCGGGTGCGGAAAAACAGCAGGAGAAATTGGATGTGATGCAAAAATTGCAGAATCTGAAACAGGTTCTTGAAAAACGTATCAGCGAAGGCGACAAATCTGCGGAGCTCCCGCAGCAATTGGAAAATCTGAAAAAGCTGGAGGCAAAGACACAAAAGGAAAAACTGACAGCTGCAGAAGAACAGGAAATTTCAGAGAAATATGAAAAACTTGATGCGCTCGAAAAGCAGATTGCCGAGTCGGATGATGTCAAAAAAGACGTGACACCTGTGCCGGAAAAACCGAAAGATTTCATGAGCAAAATCGGCACAATGATCGAGCACTACAAGAACTTTTTTGCGTATCAGCTGGCACCACTGCTCGCATCCCTGAAAGGCATCCCCTTCTTCGGTGGTGACTCGACTGTCACCATGATTGAAACATTTTTGGGCATGGAAAAAACAATGCTCTTCAGTGCGCTTCGCGAAAAGCAGATCGATCCTGTGTTTCATCCGGATAATCCCGGACAGGATACAAAGGCGATTGATGAGATGATTTCAATGGCTAAAGATGTTTGTAAAGAAAACAGTGCATACACACTCAGGGGGTTCTTTGATTCTGCCGCTATGAGCTTTGCCGATCATCTGGAAAAAACAACAAGCAGAAAAACATTTACTCTCCAGGAACTTGCCGATTTCACTCAGAAAAATGTATTCGGGAAGGAATTAGATCAGGCAAAAAAAGACAAGGCCGCGGAAGGACCTTCTTTGCCTGTTACATTGGAATCAAAGGGGGTGAATATGGTTAGTGCAACACGCGATAACAAAACGGTGAACGCCAAATTAGACAATGGCAAAATAAATATTGATGGAAATCCATGGCAACTCTCTTATAGAAACAAAAATGATGTAGTACCTGTCACAGAACTGAAGATCGAAAATGGAAAACTCATGATAACCGTTGATACCGGACAAAAGAATATTCTCAATGGAACGGCAGTCACCATGCCATACATCTTTGAAAGCAATAGGGACTTGGAAAATTTGTTAAAAAAGATAGAGCAAAAAACACCCTACCCGATTGAAGTGTACGGCGTGGAATTCAGACCCTCTGTCTAAACCTTATGAATACCCCCGACTCCCCCTCCGGCATTGAAACCCAGGATGAAGACGTTGTAGTCGAAAAGGCACAGCGCCGTATTCATGCAAAAATAGGTGATATTCTGACCGGAACCGTTGAAATAGGTGCAGATGCAGCAATCGGGACAGCCAAAGTACTGGCATACGGCACCGGAAGAGCTGTTCGCGGTGTTTTTGACATTGGAAGAGCCATAAAGGGAGGTCTCGAAAATAAGAGCTATCACCAGTCTGCGTAAGGCTGAAAACGGTCTTTCTATAGGAGAAAGGGCTGTTTTGTGCTATACTGGGAAGATTTATTCATGCTGAACCTGTGACGTATGGCAGACACGCTCAAACAAACAGCGCCCTCTCTGAAAGTCTCAGAGATCATGAAAAATGCGGAAGCGCAGGTGCCCGTTGATGAAGTGACCGTGCGCCAGCTGACTGATCTCGAACTCGACGATTTGTCGGACGCGATTCAGTCGTCCACTGTCATCAAAGACCAGCAGAAAGAACATGCGAAACTCGTGATCCAGAATCAGCGGGAACTGTTGAAGTTGCAGCGTCAGTTGCCGATCATTCCGTCAGCTATTCAATCTTCCCCGCTTCTCTCTCCAAAACCTGTCGCAGACGCTGTCCCAGCAGCAATGATGACGCCCGCTCCTCAAGTGGATACTGCTGCACTTCCAAAAACATTCAGCGAAAACGTGCACGATTTTTCTGTAGGCGTCACAGATACAATCCTCCCGGATGAATGGACGAAAAACTGGTCCGAGACACAGAAGCAGCGCGCTGGAATGGCTATCACTCTGGGTGGTGTGGCATTGGCTGCATGGGCCCTCTATTCGTGGAGCAGGGGCAAAGAAGCAGCGCAGAACACAGAAGGCAGTTCAACATGGAAATGGATCGTGGGACTCGGAGTGGCAGGACTCGCTGGAGTGGGTCTGTACCAGATCTGGAAGAAGTATCAGGGTATGCAGGAGACACTGGAAAACCTGAACAAGCAGCTGAAAGAAACCAAGGATGCAACCGCTGCACTGACCGGGAAAGCGCGCGAGGCTGCGGATCGGAAAGTGGCGGAGCTGGAAAAGAAGATTGCAAAGAAGGAGACAGGAAAAACACTGACTGAAAAAGCATCGGAAACGGCGGGGGTCATGGTGGCAAAAAAAGCATTCGGACTGCAGTACGATCTTGCAGAAAAACAGGGCGTTCGCGCATTGAACGGACGCAATACCACTCTCCTGTCCGATGCCCGGGAATTTTTGGATCTGGCAAAAGATGCCCGTCTGCAACTGGTGACTGATTGTATCAACACGGGAAAAGACAGCCGCGATAAGCCGTTCATTGACCTGATCAATGCCGCCTATCCGGCAACACCCTATGCAGAGCAGACACCGCTTGATCAGGAGCGGCATATGAAAGCAGCAAAGTTTATCGTGAGCTTCTTCAAGAAATATCAAAAGGAAATTGAGGCCGCAGGTAAAAGTTCCAAGCGCAATCTGCAGACATGCACGATTGCGGAAGGATTGGATTTTTACTCTCATGCCATTGAGGGAACAATGGAATTGGCTGACGCCCTGAACGTCACAAGCGTTATGGGAGGATTCATGAAAGGCGGATTGCCGGCTTTCAAAGATCTCTCACAGAAGCTCTTCCGCGATACGGTGGATCTGCAAAAACAGATGCGCATCCGTTTTATTCTGGAAGATCTGAAAGCATCCGTTCCATCTGTTCAGGAAAAAACTGACGAAGAGTTTGATGAGATTGCGAAGCAGACATCGCTTTTCTTTGTATCCAACAGCAGCATTACACTGAACAACCTGGAAGAAGCACTCGCAAAAGACACAACGTCTCTTCCGGAAACAAAAGACATGATCCATGCACTGGCAGAAATCCTGGTACAGTCGAGCACTATTGCCAGCTTGCAGTCCTCTGTCTTCATTCCTGTCAACGATGGACAGAGAACGGAAAAAGACCGGGAAACTGCAGAAGCAATTGATGCATTGCTGACAAACGGTGACATCCCGCTTGGCGACGCATTCCAGTTATTCTATCTCCTCAAAAACAAAAACGTCTCGCTGCTCCTGACCTACAAGGTCATTGATATCCTTCATGACAGCAAGCAATACAACGCACTCGCTGTGGACAGGTACCACAATATTTCCGGAAAACTGATGGGAGAAATTTTGAGCAGCGGGCTCTCGATTGATGAGTTGGCCATCAAAATGAATCTGACAGAAGAGCAGAAAATAGAGCTGAATAACATGCTGCTCTACATTCAGGAAAAAACGGGCGGATTGGTGGAAGACACCATGACCAATGCATCCGCTCTTGTTTCCAATAATAAATTACTCTTCACCGCGCTCATGGGTCCGAGATTGGTTGCAGCAACCGCAGGTGTAGTTGGCACTGCCACAAACTTTATATTGCCCGTTTTCAAGTACGATCAGTGGGCTCAAATACGAGAACTTTCGAATTTGCAGAATGATCACACCGCGGTGCAGGCATACATTAAAAAATATAAAATCGTGCAACGACTGCAACAGCGCGGTATGACCGCAGCGGCTGCAACACTTGAAGCAGAGAAATTGGTCATCAGTGGCCGCGTGAATGCGATGGCTGCTGTGGGAGATCATCAAACCGAACACCTCGGAAAATGGGCATTCTGGAAAGTACGGGATAGATGGAAGGACTGGTGGAGATATGAATGGGAGCCACGCATGAACGGTATGGAAGCTGTGCGTGATGCAAAGGGAGTCCTGCCAAAAACTGCTCTGCAGAAAGTTGGAACCGGCGTACGCGTCGGGCTCGGCACTGCCACGGTAGCGCTGACCGCCTATGAATACGTCGACTATATCTATGAACGTCAGCGTATTTCTCAGGAGATGTCTCTGGAAACAGACGCAACCAAGAGAGATATGCTCTGGCACGAATTGCGCGCAAAGGAATACAGCCTTGCTGCAGACACGATTGGAGGAGGTATGCTGCTCACTGGTGTCGGTACCATTCCGGCAACAGCGCTGCTCCTGGCAAACATGGGAGGACAGATGCTGAAATCCGGCATTGATGAGGGTGTGAATTACACGCTGTTGCGTCAGAAAGATTTTGCCAATGTTGATCAGGCAACCATTCTGGAAACCATTGATCGTTCCAGTCGGGGTTATACGTACATGTCCCGTTCGCAGGCACTGTCGGCCAATCTCGGCATGGTGGATGAATCAGTCAAAACAGCCAACCAGTTCGTCCGTGGCGAAGCCTACCGCGCCTATTTTGAGCACCTCTCTCACGAACTGCCGGACATGGGTGAGGAATATCTGACCGATGAAGAGCATCACGAAGACCGCGCCAAGCAAATGGCACGCCTCGGAAGCATCAATGCAGATCAGCGTGGAAAATACATCAGTGCAGCAGAGGAATATATCCGCTCGCACACAGAAGGAAAGTACACAACCGTTACACCCGACATGCTGAGAAATGCGGAAATGTACGCACGCATCGTGGCAGGTGAGTGGAGAGCCTGCATCCTGAAGGGAATTGATCCAACCTTCCAATCCCTGAAATGGTCAGACACGGAACAGGCAGACGGCACGATCATAAAAGGAAAGGGAAGCATTGTAGCCGAGATGATAACAAAGCTGGATGAGATCAATGCAGAATCTCTGCAGCAGATGAAAGACAAACGTCCGTCCCACTTCATTAGAGATACAAAAACCATGCTGCTCGTACAGCTGACACATGAGCTGTCGGACATGGAAATGCGCATTCGCACAGCAGACTTTGACGGGCTGGAAATGACCGGTGGCGAAGGATACAGCGAGAATGTCGCACGCCTGACAACGGCATACTTCCTGCAAAAGGCACTGGCGGAACAGGTCGATGCACTACAGCAAAAGACAAGTCCTATCACAGCATCCGACGTACAGGACAGCATGGCGGCACTGCGTCAGATTCTTTCTCAGGAGCCGCTCTACTATCAGCGTATCGGGCGCACACAGCTCCAGTGGAAAGAATTCGGTGACCCGTCGAAATATGAACATATTTCCTCACTCCTCTCCCCTGGAGGCATGGTCCGACACATCGAAGAGCGGGGCGGCAAAAGCACCAATACGCAGGAATCACAATCTCCCGAGCAGTTAGGCGCAGTCACGATGACAGACCTGATGAATCCGGGCGAAGACACAGTGCGCATCAGAGGGACAGCAGTGGTCGTAAAAGGAGCAAAAGGTTATAAGTTCCTTCCCTCCAAAGGCGGCTACCTGCTGGACTACACTCAGGCAATCGAACCGAAAACAGATGATCCCATTACCCTGCCTTTCGGAACCTATGCCATTTATCTCCCGGGAGAAAAGATCCCGACAAAAACACTCACCAATGAAACAACGGGCCCTGGTCAGCGCGGGCTCGTCACTCTGGAAAAAAGACAAAACCAAAGGGAATTAGACGAAAGCCGCGTCTTGCGTATCCGCGAGATACGCAGAAATCGGGGCGAAGAAATCCTGCGCAATGCTTCGGCCAGCGCTGATACCAGTCTGACCCATGACTGCGGATCTATCTGGAGAGTGCGTTACAGCGTCTTCGACAATCCTCTCTATGCGTATTTTGATGCGGACATCAATAAGTGGAAGGTGAAGAGCGGCCAATGGATCACAACAGATGTGGGGGAACGCCGTCTCGCACTGCAGGGAACAGAGGCAGAGGATGTACGCCTGACAGGAAAGCGCTGGGCACAGCAAAAATATGAATACGTCCTGCAGCAACTTGCCTCCGTCAATAGCCAAACCGAATAATGACCAAACAGAACTCCTCCATCGGCCGCAGCCTCAGGTCGCTCACCACGCAGCTGACACGGTGGATGAGACCGAGAAAAAAAGTAACAGAGGTTGCAGAAGTGACCAATGAAACCGAAGGAGTTGCGAAGGTAAAACCTGTGACAGAGGTAAAGCCCAAGCCAAAAGTAATCCGCTCACGACCTGCTCCCAAGCCAAAAATAGAACCCATCGTCAAAGAAGAGCCGATCATTATAGCCGAATCCTTCGTTCCTCAGGACAAGCCCGACTTGCCCGCCGAAGCCGCAGCGGAGGAGGGACCCGATCTCCGATCTCCGATCTCGGATCTCCTCCAATCTTTCCCCGAGAATAAAAACCTCGTCGGCCAGACCGAGGTAATATTTACACTGGACGATAAAAAACACTCACTGATGATCCGCACAGATTGTATGTACCTCGACGCACAGAAGTACCTGGTCTCCGCAAACGGCGGCGCACTGGGAGGAGATGTGGAGCTTGATATACTGGAATGCAAGCGCGCAGGTCATACCCTGATGCTGAAGGTTGGCGCGTTTGGAAAAGATGTCACGATCAGCCTGAACAGTGATGAGACAGCGGCAATGTTCGAACTGCTTCTGAAAGGAAAAACCAGTAGACACACCGCCGACCGTGGCCAGGTGATCGAAATCACCCGCAACAACTACTGAAAAACTGCTACCATAGGATCACCGAACCCCAACCCCATGTCCCTTCTCCGTCAGTACATCTTCCTCACGCCGCTCATCGTCATGGTGCTGTCGGATTTTCTGAAAGTGACCATTGAATACATTCTCACAGGTGACTGGCGTTCCGGTATTTTCCGGTCGGGCGGTATGCCAAGCAGCCACTCTGCATTCGTGACATCACTCCTGATGGTTGTCGGACACAAAACGGGGTACGACTCCGTGCCGTTTGCCATCAGCTTCGTCTTTGCCTGTGTCGTCTGGTACGACGCCATGAGCGTCCGCCGCGAGGTGGGGCTGCAGGCAGAAATGCTGAACAGACTCCAGAAATGGACAAAGTTTTCCGAGCGCGTTGGGCATTCGTTTCTGCAGGTGATTGCGGGTATCGCGTTTGGCGCGATTGTCACGCAAATAGGGATTTGGCTGAGCTGAGAGGCACCATCTTCGTCTCTCCGGTGGTGCGGTCATGGACTTCCATGTTCTGCTCCGCAAGCGTTTTCGGTGAGACAAGGATGCGAACGGGCACCCCGATCAGATCGGCATCAGCAAGTTTGAATCCGACAGATGCATCAATACGGTCATCGAAGAGGACCTGCTTCCCCGCTTTCTCAAGCTGAGCAACGAGATCGGCTGCAATTTTGAATGCTTCATCGTCTTCGGTCTTTGCAACCGGGATAATGTGCACCACGGCTGGAGCAATATTCTGCGGCCACATGAGGCCTTTATCATCGGACATTGCCTCAGCAACAATGCCCATCAGGCGCGAGATACCGATGCCGTAACAGCCCATGATGGCAAGATTTTTGGAACCGTCCTGTGCACTAAATGAGAGATCGAACGCGGATGAAAACTTGGTCCCGAGTTTGAAAATGTTTGCTGCTTCGGACGCTTTTTCCTCACGGAATTCTGTGCCTCCTGTCACCGGACACACCGTCACACCTGCTTCGTAAATCTCTTTGTTCACTGCAATCCTCTTCCCCTGCTTTTCCGCGTCCACGCTGATGTAAATTACATCCTCACCGCTCGGCAATACCACCTGATATTCATGTGAATACTTGGAAAATGTCCCACCGGACGCATAGGTCAGATACGTCACATCACTCAAGCCCAGACGCTCAAATACCTTGTCGTACGCACCCTGCACAATCTCGTAATAGCGATCCAGATCTTCCTGCGACGTGTGGAAGGAATACAGATCTTTCATCAGGAATTCGCGGCCGCGGAGAATGCCGGACTTGGCACGCAGTTCGTTCCGGAATTTGGTCTGGATCTGATACGCAGCAAACGGCAGATCGCGGTAGGAATGCACGTACTGTGCGGCAATCGGCGTCACCAGTTCTTCATGTGTAGGATTCAGGGCATATTCGGAATCGTTGGCGGCAGGAACGTGGAACAGGACTTCAAACACCGCATGGTCCCAGCGGTTGGTCTTTTCCCAGTTCTCCTTTGGCGACAGTGCGGACATCAGAATTTCCTGTCCGCCGATTGCGTCCATCTCCTCGCGCACAATCTGTTCGATGTGACGAAGCACTTTCAACCCGAGCGGCAGATACGAATAGGTACCAGCCATGGTCTTGTGGATGAAGCCACCGCGGACGAGCAGGTCCGCATTTTTGCTGGAGGCGTCACCGCGGGAATCCTTCGATGTTTTTGTGAAAAGCTGAGAGAGGCGCATAGGCAGAGTATGAATGAAGAATGGCGGATTGAGAATAGGGGTTTAACGGTTTAAAAGTTGCAGGTTTAAACGTTCTAACATGCAAACCTCCAAAGCATAAAACTCCGCAATTTTCGTGATCAAAGACCGCTCCCCTGCTATCGTGACTCTCATGTCACCTATTATAGAAGCCAAAAACGTCACGAAGACCTTTAAGGATTTTACAGCCGTGAACGATATCTCCTTCTCCGTGGAAAAAGGGGAAATATTCGCATTTCTGGGTCCAAACGGTGCCGGCAAAACCACGACTATCAAAATGCTAACGACCCTGCTTCGACCAACAAAAGGGGAAGTGATGATTGACGGGCATAATCCCGTGCATGACCAAAGTGCAGCAAGACGAGCATTCGGCATTGTATTTCAGGACCCGAGCCTGGATGGCGAGCTGACGGCCAAGGAGAACATGGAACTCCATGCAGCACTCTACAGCGTTCCACGCGCAGGCCGGGCAGCCCACATCCAGGAACTCCTCACATTCGTGGAGCTCTGGGATCGCAAAGACAGCCTCGTGAAAGAATTCTCCGGGGGAATGAAACGCCGTCTGGAGATTGCCCGCAGTTTACTGCATCACCCGAAAGTCTTATTCCTCGATGAGCCGACTATCGGACTCGATCCGCAGACCAGAAATCACCTGTGGGACTATGTGCAGAAACTCAACAAAGAAGAAGGCATCACGGTATTTTTGACCACGCACTACATGGAAGAAGCAGCCAAAGTCGCCACCCGGATTGCGATTATCGACCACGGAACAATCATTGCCGTTGGTTCCTCAGCAGATCTGCAAAAGCAGACCGAAACCACCAACCTCGAAGACGCATTCCTGAAGCTCACCGGCAACGCCATCCGTGACGAAGCGGCCAGTTCCGCCCAGAATATGCGCGACATGCGCCGCGCCTGGGGCCGTCATTAATTTCCTACAGTAACCTTTCAACTTTTAAACCTTCAAACCTCGTCATGGGTACCATCTACATCCTCTGGCTCCGGCAACTCAAACGCTACGTCCGCTCGAAGTCGCGCATTATAGGATCTCTCGGTCAGCCGCTCCTCTTCCTGCTCGCACTCGGCTACGGCTTGGGCCCTGTCTTTGAGCAAGCTGGTCAGGGAAGTTACGTGCAGTTCATCGCCCCGGGCGTGATTTCCATGAGCGTTCTTTTTATGGCGGTCTTTGGAGGAATTGAGATTATCTGGGATAGACAATTCGGGTTTCTGAAAGAGACGCTTGTCGCTCCGGTACCACGCTGGCAGATCATGCTTGGCCGCACACTCGGTGGCGCAACGGTCGCGGTCATACAGGGATTGATTATTTTTGTTATTACCATCATTGCAGGATTCCGCCCGGAAAGCTGGGCACTGCTGCCGCTGGCATTCCTGTTTATTACACTGCTCGCACTTCTTTTCACTGCCATGGGAACCGCGATTGCCTGTCTACTCGAAGACATGCAGGCCTTCCCGATCATCATGAACTTCCTCGTCATGCCGATCTTCTTCCTGAGTGGTGCCATCTTCCCGCTCAGTAACCTCCCCGGCCCCATCGCCATCCTCACCAAAATCAATCCGCTCAGTTACGGCGTCGACGGCCTGCGCGGCGCATTAACGGGTGCCCTGGAATTCAGTTACAGCTTAGATATTACGGTCCTGGTGGTTGTGACGGCCATTATCCTGGCTATCGGAACCTGGTTGTTCTCCAGAATCCAGGTCTAAATCAAGGAGAGACGACACAGCAGTATGGGCTCCATGACGAATGCCTTGAGTGGAGGACAGATCTAATAACGCATATTCGCGACATGCGGCTTCCAATTGCAGCATAGCATCGTATATTCCATCAGCTGCAGACGATTCAACCATAATATCGAATGGGAAACAGTATGATAAAGACTATACAATTTTTCTAAAAAAGAAGAGTCCAGAACACCAGCGCGATCACAATCCTATACACCCCAAACGCCACAAACGTATGCTTCTTCACGTACCCGAGCAACCACTTGATGCTGATGAGTGCGACGATGAATGATGTGACAAACCCAATTGCCAGTAATCCCGACTGATCAAACGACATCTCATCGCTGTGCTTCACCATCGACAGAACCGTCGCCGCAAGCATGGTCGGGACAGCAAGCACGAACGAGAAATCAACGATAGCTTTGCGGCTGATACCAAAGAGCATACCGCCAACAATCGTGGCGCCGCTCCGGGAGACACCCGGGACTACGGCAAGCGCCTGACAGAGTCCGACAAGGAACGCTTGTTTGTAACTCATGGTGCTCATATCGGCGACATCTTTCGGTGATGGTTTACTTGTCGGGCGTAGCTCAGAGAGCGAAGACTGATGAAGCTTTTCAAAGGCGATGAGAATCAATCCACCAATGAACAGCGACCAGAGAATGGTTGGGATATTTTCAAAGAGAACATTGCGGATAATGCGCTCCAGCAAAAAGCCGATGATGGCGGTTGGAATAAATGCGACGATGATTCTGAGCATCACATCTTTGCGGATAAGCAGTGATCGCCAGTAGACAACAACTACGGAAAGGATGGCACCGAGCTGAATCACCACTTCAAAGGTTTTCAAAAACTCCGTCTGCTCCAGTTTTAAAAGAGCGGATGTGAGAATGAGATGCGCGGTGGAACTGATCGGCAAAAATTCCGAAAAACCTTCGACAATTCCGAGAAGCAAAGCGTGGAGTACAGTCATGCAGCGATCATACGCTTCGAAGAAGACTTACTGCAAAGCGGCGCCTGTTCCAACCAATGTCTGGAACGGCTGATATTTGAAATCTTTTCCAAGCACAATCCGCACAATGCTGCCGGTCGCGGTCGCATCAGTCGGGCTCTGCTGGGAGACATCCATGTTGAGGAGTCCGCCAAAGAACCCTGCCATCTGCTTGTCGACGCTGTTCGTGAAGATGATAAATGATGCAGGCACATTGACGGTCTGTGTTTTGCCGGTTGTTTTCGGCGGCTTCGGTGCCTCACCAACCCTAAAGCCGTAGCGACGGAGCTCGTTCTCCAGGCGGTTTGCTGCAAGGGCAGTGGCAGAAACATTCACCACCTGCACTTCTGCTTTGCTGAGGTAAAGGGCGCGCTGGTAGACAAGGAATCCGGCAAACGTGCGCATCTGCCCCCAACCGGTTTTGTCAGTCGGAAGCACCGTCGGCACCAGCACACTCGCGCCTTCATACAGCGCAGGATCCGGGGCATACACAAATCCTCCGGCCTGTGCCGGAATGTAGTCACCACCGGCATTGTAATTCACCTGCATGCGTATCAGATTCTCCATGGAAAGCTCAGACCCGATCTGCGTGATGCCAAGCAGTTCCTGTGTAGTAAACGTTGTGTCGAGATGATTCACGACATTCTTCAAAAGAGCAGAAACAGAACTGATCTGCTCAAGGCGACTCATCGTCTGCACCTTTGCGGAGAGTGCCTGCAACAACTGCTGCTGGCGTGCGGAACGGTCGAAGTCTGTACTACCGTGACGGCTACGGGCAAAACGGAGAGCGGTCTCACCATCCAGGTGCTGCAGTCCGGCATCAAGCTCAAACAGTCCCACTTCGTTTTCCCCGACGGGATACGAGTAGTCCATAATCTTTTTCGCCACGTCCACATCAACTCCGCCAAGCGCATCAACGGTATTCACAAATGCCGTGAAGTCCGCCTTCACCACACCGTGCACCTCTACTCCAAGCTTCTCCCCCATCTCCTCTCCCACAGCCTGCAATGCCAGGCGAGAGAGATCTTTGTCGCTCAATGTTTTGTCTTTTCTCTTGAGTGCCTGTTTCGCAAAAAAGTAGAGCGTATTGATACGACCGTCTGGAGTATTTTTATTGCCGGTGAGGTAGAGGTCACGCGGAATACTGAGCAGGACCGCACTCCGTGTTCCGGGATCAATGCTCGCAATCATCATCGTATCTGTCAGGTCGGCACCGTCATGATTTTTGTCTCCGACTCCAAGCAGAAGAATGTTTGTAAATCCGTATGAATCCTGAGGAGGTGCCGCTCCGGCTACCATCAACACGCCGCGCATGGCGGCGACTCTCAGGGGGCTAATGGTCACTATCAGTGTCAGTAGGAACAGAAAGATGGCAAACGCGGCAAGCGTCAGCGCAACGATCCGGCCAAGAAGCGGAAACACAGTAAACGATGCGGAATCCTGGGGTGTCGTCATGGGAGTGGTCACTCTAGCAGAAACAAGGAAAAATCGCAGCAGAAAGCCCGAAAAACACATCAAAAACAATAAGGAATTGTGCTACAATGCCCGCTCCAGCCTTCCTTATGATTATCCGCGCTACCAGTAACGCAGAAGAAGACTTCGCCAAGGCATTCGCGGAGTACCATGATGAGATTTTCCGTCATTGCCATTTTATTGTGTTTAATCGCGAATTGGCGCTGGAAATCATGCAGGACGCCTTCATGAAGACGTGGGAATACATCGCGAAAGGCAATGATATCGACAATGTCCGGGCCTTTTTATACCGCACCGCATCCAACCTTTGCTTCAATTATAAGCGCAAGAAAACCGAAGCCTCGCTCGAAGCATTGCAGGAAGAAGGCTACGATCCCCCGTCGGAAGATGAGCGCCTGAAACGTGATGTAGTAGCGGAAGAAGAGGTTATGACAGTCCTGAAGAGGATAGAAGAGCCCTACCGCACCGCAGTCAGCATGCGCTATATCCAGGGCCTGTCCCCGGCGGAAATCGCAGAAATCCTTGATGAATCGGCCAATACGGTCTCTGTACGCATTACCAGAGGCGTGAAACAGCTGCGTACCCTCATGCCCCATGGATAAGCTGGATGCATTTTTTGATCCGGCAAAAAAGGTCTGCCTGAGCGAAGCAGAGCTGTCCGCGTGCCGGGTACAGCTGATGCAGAAAATTGAAGAAAACCCTGTAAGAGATGCACAGAAGGCGTGTCCTACAGAGCATATGACAGACTTCGATCCCTCCCTTGTGCGCTCCGCGCAGACCGTCCGCCTCAGCACTGAGGAATCGAGCCGTGTCGAAAAAACCCTGTTCGCCTTCATGAAAGACCACCCGGTGGATATGGCAGCAGCTGTAAAAAAACGCGAACGGGCGGAGGCATCTACGGGGCTCTTCTCGCTGTTCTCCTTCCGCTATAGCTCGGCACTGGCAGCAGTGCTGATCCTGGTTCTCGGAACGGGAAGTTTGTCCTATGCCGCAGAATCCGCTCTGCCTGGAGAAGCCCTCTACTCTGTCAAAATCCACGTGAACGAAAAAGTGCAGACCGCACTCGCCATCACACCGGAAGCAAAGGCGTACTGGGAAGCAAAGCGTGCGGAGCGCCGTGTGAAAGAGGCAAAGCGTCTTGCAGAGACGGGACGCCTCACACCGGAAAAGAATGACACGCTGATTGTCGCCTTCAACACGCATATCGCGAACAGCCATACGAACATTCAGAAAGTCGCCGATGAGGGAAACCGCGAACGCGCGGAGGAGATCGGCAGAAAAACGGAGAGAGTCCTGCGCGAGCAGGTCACCGTCCTCCTGCACGATGACGCCATTGCGATGATGGCGGAAAACGTCCAGCGTGCTGCAGACAAAACCGTCATGCTCGATTCATCCATCCGCAATGCGATTGCTATGAATGCGTCGTCATCCGATCCTATGGCTACCGGTATGATGATGGCATCTTCTCATACGGCCATCGGTACGAGCTCATCATCTTCATCCAAGCATGCACAGATTGCAGTCAATCTCACAGTCGGTGCCGAGCAGCTCCGCCAGAAGACCGCACATGAACTGACAAAAATGCATATCGACGGCGGCGCTCAGGTCAGTGTCGGCCCTGATGCATCTGTCACACTCATGCAGACAAGCGCACTGACAAAGAGGGCTGCATCGTCCAGCATTACCTCCGGTAGCGGTAGTTCGTCCCCGAAGAATACCTCATCCCTGACCGTCCAGAGTGCTGCATCTGCGGGTATCGATATTCATGTGTCATCATCCCAGGGCACCCCGATCCGCGTCGACATTCAGACTGACGGCAGTATTGATGTAGAGATTGTCAGCCCGAAAAAAGAAGATCCTATCCAGTAAATCTGGTAGGGAAAGGCCAACACTGTGATAGACTGCATTGTTGTACCTTCTTTCCCTTTCTCAACATGCAGGCATTTGATGCATTCTTCCTCTCGTACGGAAGCTACGGCGTACTGGCTCTTCGCCTCGCAATCGCTGTAATTTTTCTGTACCACGGTTCCAAGAAGCTCGGGAACATTACATCGTTTATGGGCTTCATCGGCATTTGTGAAATGCTCGGCGGCCTCGCGCTGCTCTTCGGATTTTTGACCCAGCTTGCGAGCCTGGGACTCGGCATCATCATGATCGGCGCTATCTACAAGAAGACACAGGAATGGCATGTCCCCTTCTCCGCCATGGATAAAATGGGCTGGGAGTTTGATGTTGCCCTGCTCGGTGGCTGTCTGGCACTCCTTACGCTGGGCGCAGGCACTATCAGTGTCGATTCCATGTTCCTCGGTCTATAATCCTTTCTTTGTTGATCCATGCCCAAAGACCAGACCATCGAACTGCTGACCGAGATCCGCGATATCCTGAAAGCCAATCAGGAGTCATTGATGCATAGCAAAAAAGCGCAGCAGCGGTCTCTTGTCCTGAAGATTGTGTTCAATACCGCCATTGTGATCTTCGTCGGCTTTGCGACGTATTATTACTATCACACGCTGGTCTCACAGTTTGGCGGATAACCACCCATGTACTTCAAAAAAACGGACGCCCTGACCTGACGTCCGTTTTTGATGATTGTACGTATTATTCCTCGACGATGATTGTTCCCGTCATATCGCGGTGACCCGATCCGCATGGAACGCTGCACTTGAAGGTAAAGGTTCCGGCACGATCTGTCGGGATGACAATATCTTTGGTCTCTCCCGGTTCAATACGCACATTGAGTCCGAGGTCAGTGGATCCGAATCCGTGTGTACCGGATTTGGCTGTGAGACGGACTACCACTTTCTCCCCTTTCTTCACAGTGATGGTATTCGGGGAAAAGACGAAATCTTCAACCGACATGGTAATAATGCGGGCACCTGCTGTCACAGCGGCGGATGCGGCGGCAGAACTGGCAGCCTCTTCTTCCGAAGACGTCGCAGCGGCACTGCTATCATGTGAGGAGTCTGAGTGATTCGTATCCATTATGGAATGATCCGTGGATGAGATGGCAGACGAATCCGATGTACCGTTACTGGCAGCGGGGGCACAGGCACTGAGAAGCACCAGTGCAACAACAGACAGGGGCGTGATTTTCTTCATACAGATGGGGAAAATACTAGGAACCCATTTTATCATGTCGCCACAAGATGCTCTACGAAAAGATGCGCGATTTTTCTGTGGAACATCCTGTATGATCGGTCACACTCCCATGTCACTCTTTGCTCGTACAGGCCTCTTCCTGATACTGCTGTCGGCGACCGTGCATGTGCATGCACATGCTATCCCGCTGGGTACAGAATCTGCAGCTCCATCTGCCGACGTCCTGACACCGCTCATCATCGACCTGCATTTCAATGAGCGTGTTGATCCGGCTGCAAGCAGCATCCGGGTCTTTGCACCAGACGGAACAGCGGCCGATACCGGAATCTCTACAGTCGATCCCGCAGACCCAAGACATCTGTTCGCACACATCTCCGGCACTGCCACAGGAACCTACACCGTGCTGTGGCAGGTCGTATCGAGAGATGATGGCCACTTCACGAAAGGAAGCTATCTCTTTTCGGTTGGCAAAGACGCACAGATGACTCCGGGACAGGAAACACTACCTGAAGTGGAGCACTGCTCCAGCTGGGCGCTTGCCATCATGATCTGGCTGGAACTGTTGGGCGGTGCGATGATGATAGGAGTCCTCGCTCTCCTTGCGACCGTCTGGGAACGCCCGCAGAGAATCAATCATCTTCGGGCAATGGTGACCGCTGCCGCACTATTGATAGCAACGGGCTGCATCGGCTACCTCTGTATGGGAAGTCTGGATCTTGCTGTAGATCGTGACGTTCCATTCGGCAATGCGCTCTGGACCTTTTTCCAGACCGTCGTCGGCCGGTTTACACTGTACCGGATGGTACTTGGGATAGCGGCATGCGCACTCTTCCTCCCTTTCCTGCCATCCATTCTGCAATCAAAAAAAGTGACCAAAACAGAGTGGGCTCTCTGGGCGGTGATGATCGCGATGGTCATCCTGCGTGCCAGAGTCAGTCATGCTGCGGCGTCCCTGTTTCTGCCCACATTCTCTATCGGCATGAACGCTGTCCACCTGCTCTTCAAGGATGTGTGGATCGGGGGACTTGTGGTGTTTTTCCTGGCAACACCAAAAACCCTCTCCTCACTGAGGCGCTTCTCGCGGCTCCTGATGGTCTCCCTGGCAATAGGCGGTGCGAGCGGCATGTACATTGTCTGGCTGCATCTGAAAGATCCTCTGAATCTCTTCACAACGCACTGGGGCGGCCACGCCATTGCACTTGGAAGCTTCGCGCTCCTTCTCCTGACGCTCCGGCTGTATCAGCATCACGTCACCTATCGTTCTCTGCTGAAAGTGGAGAATGAAACTGCTACCGCCACGCACCAAGAAGAAGCGGCCATGTTTCCTGCGGTCCTTTTAAGTGAGATGCTGACGGGTCTGGCAGTGCTCCTGTTTTCCAGCATGCTGATTATCACCACACCACCGCTGCCGCGTGTAACACCCATCAGTGTCGGCGCCTTTGAAGGAGTCCTTCTGCTGACAGCATTAACCCTGATTATTCTTGCCGTTGTGGAATCACGCCGTCAGAAAAAAACGGGCGCTGCAGCAACACTGCCGGTTCCGCTACCACCTGCTTCCCGCCAGTCACTGCTGTTTGTAGCCCTCATTGATATCTGCATCCTGGCGATGGTCGGGTTTTTGCTTGGGAGTCACATGCATGCTGCGCCGTCGTATCTGACATTCATTGATCAGCTAGTTGCGTCTGAAAAAACGCCGCCGACTGCTTCATAAAGTCCCCCCACTGCGTGGCAAACTCATGACCTTCGTTCGGGTACTCGACGTACGTCAGCTCTTTGCCTGCAGCCCGCAGATTGTCTGCAAGGGTGTCGGACCACTCTGCAGGCACATCTTTGTCTTTGTCGCCCTGAAACAGCATGATGGGCGTCTGTATGGCGCTGAGATAGGTCTGTGGCGAGAGCGCATCCCAGGATGCAGGATTCTCGTCACGCGTTTTCATCACTTCGATGGTGCGATCCCCCTCCGGCCGCTCGCGCCTCCAGCGCACAAAGTTCTCCCACACATCGGCATGAACCGGTGCATAGAGTACGGCTGCACTCACAAGTTCCGGATACGCTGTGAGGATGGCCAGTGTGACTCCGCCTCCCATCGAATGTCCGAGCATGCCGACTTTGGTCGCGTCGATACTGGGAAGATTGGCAGCACGCACAGCGTTGATGGCATTGACGCTATCCATCGCATACTCCAGGTTCCCGTCATAGCGGTCATCGTCCTCCGGCATAGGACTCTTGTCCGATCCCGCATGGCCACGGTAATCGGTGTGGAGCACAGCAAATCCCTGCCGGGCCATGTAATCCTGCTCGCGTTTGAGTCCGCGGCCCTGCGTGTAGATAGACGGCTCGATGTAGCCGTGATTGAAAATCAGAAGCGGAAACGGACCGTCGCCAAGGGGAATATTCAGAATGCCGGTAATGCGCAGCCCGTTACTGAAGTAACTGATCCTGTGACGCGTGTAGACGCTGTTTTTAGATTCGACACTATCCAGCGTGAGCCCGGTCCCGCTCAGGCGCATATTTGCGAAATGTTCGATAGTCCATGCGGAAGGCAACTGTTCCAGAGGAGCCTCTGATGATGTCTGAGAGGATGATGCGACAGATGACAGTGTTTCCTGTGATGCAGAATCGCCAGACACGCAGGCTACAAGAAGAAGTGCGAGAAACGGGAACACGCGGGACAGCATGGGGTTAGACGAAAGGAAACAACACGAAAAACTATAAGATGCCCGCTTGCTGCTGTCGATGAAAATGCCTGTAAAATGCAGGATTATCTACAGTCCATGTGCCAATCCTTATTTTTCAATCTCGTCCAAAAAGACACACGCCATTGCCCCCCTAAGACATTGCCAATACAATCAATAGTTGCATTTACTATTTTCCTCCCCACCCGCATGGAAGAAGTTGTCAAAACCGCCTGTCTGATAAAAGACTGTAAAGGCGCCACTGGAGGAGAAAGCTACTGCAAAAAACACATCAAAGGAAAAAAGCCTCCGACAGTTATTACCGCGGAAGCCCGGCTCTTCATGAAATCACAGTGCTGCAAAGCGGGATGTGTGCACGGAAAGAGACATGAATACGGGGAACAGTATTGCACGAAATGCGGACAGCCATGCGAGTGGCGCGTCGGTGCATGATGTTCTGAGAAACTCCTACAGACGTTAGTGGCAGCCCCAAGGAGAATCGAACTCCTATTTCATGGATGAGAACCAGGTGTCCTAACCGTTAGACGATGGGGCCGTGGAAAGAAAGAACTGGCCCGGTTTTGCTGTGAAAGCAAGCCGGACAAGGCCGAAAGTATAACTACATTGTCCGACAATTCAAACACTGAAAGGCAGGTTTGGGCACACTTATTCATCTCCGCCCTCATCCTCATTATCCCCGTTGGATTTGCCTTTCTTGGCTGATGGACGGCGCATACTGCCCATTCTTCCCTGGTACTGCCCATTGGCTGCCAGAGGTTGAATGTTCAGGGCAGTATCGCCATGAGGAAGATTGGACTGTGCCATATCAGTACCCTGTCCGTTGAACCCGTTCTGGAACGAAAGGAGTGGCAAAGCGGAGAGCGCTATAAATGTCTCATCCTGCAAAACGCGCAGACGCGCCCGCTCTTTCGCCTCCATTTCCAGCAGTTCCCAGAGTGGAATAGGGTTTTCGTGCGACCTGTGCGCCTCTCCTCCATGGCCATGGCCGTGGCCGTGGCCGTGTCCATGACCTTCGTGCGCTTCATCATGTGCAGCATGGGCGTGACCTCCGTGGAAGGCAGAATGGGCGTGGATATGATCCTCATGCGCGTGCTGATGTTCGTGGTAATGATCATGCTTATGCTCGTGCTCGTGCTCATGTTCGCTGTGAGGATGATCATCATGCTTCTTGTGATCCTCATGTTCATGCTCGTGCTCGTGCTCATGTTTGTCGTGCTCCTCGTGGTCATGTTCATGTTCATGCTCATGCTCCACTTCTCCCACCTCCACCCCCTGCACCTTCACGTTGATGATAACCGTTGCCACAACCCTATGCTCCTTATCTTTAAAGACGAGTGTGTACGTTCCATGCTCGCGGGGAGCTGCAATATGAACCTCGCCATGATGCTCGAAGCTTCCAATCGCCAACTCTGAGCCGTCCTTATGGTGAATAGCAGCACGACCTCCGTGCAGTGTTGCACTGCGGATCACAAGAACTCCATGGTGCTCATGCACCTTCACATCATGATGCACATGATGTTCGTGATGCTCCAAAGCCTCTTCATGTGTTGTGTCATGCTCCGCTGTGTCTGATGCGCGATGATCGGATGACGCCTCTTTTGCAGGAACCTCTCCATGTGTCGAATCGTTGAGAAGCGCAATATCCAGGGCTTTGGCATGTGCATCATCGTTGATACTCCGTACATGCGCCTGAACGAGAGACAGATTGCTCAGGACAAGGCGTCGCTCCAGATCTTCAATGTCCGGGCTCGTTCCTCCTGGGGACACAGAATACTGTATGACCCCTTCCGTCCGGGGGCGGGAAGAAGCCATATATGTTCCAGTCGGAACACTTTCCATACTGCCTGCCGTAAGTGCTGCCCAATCAGCAAGTGCGCCAAGCTCCGCATTCATCTTTGTAAAAACCTGATCAAAAGAATCACCAGGCGTAAACACCTGATCAGTATCGACACTGTGTATAGCCCAGGACTGGGTTTCTGCTGGATCCTGTATATCCTGGCCGGCAACGCGTTCTTGCAGTTTCATACGCAGTATGGAGGATGGGTTAGAGCGCTATCTACTCCATACGTATAAATATTTCAAGGGGTATAGAGGCCACTTTGCCAAAGGAAAAGGGCATCAAAAACGGAGGAATGATGCACATGCTGCAATCAGCATGACGCAGCATCGAAGGACATGTAGGCTCCTTTTACATGCACCCCCCATCCTTCAATAGCATCCGCGCTTTCTTGAGAGCACATTCTTCTGTGTATCTGGCATTCGGATTGGGGATCTTTTCTATGCTTATTGTGCAAAGTCTGTGGAGCCGCCTGGCCTTCTGCCACACGGAGTATGACCTGCTGAGCCCTGCGCGGCGCTGCAACAATACACTGCCGCAGGGTGAGTGGAACTATGAACATCTGCGCGACACGCTGTCTGCTGCAAAAGAGAAGCTGAAAGCTGCAGGAAAGGTGGATCATCTCTCCATCTACTTCCAGGATCTCGACCACGGACCGCGCTTCGGAATCGGAGAGTACGACAAATTCGAGCCGGCAAGTTTGCTCAAAGTTCCGCTCGCTATTTTCTTTCTCCACGCTGCCGATCTGGATCCTGAGATTTTGGATAAGCAGTTGTCTTTTACCGGACAACTCAAAATTGATGACAACCTCCTTTCCCCCGCAGAAACCATCCAACCAGACACACTCTACACCATCCGCGAACTGCTGGAGAAAATGATTATCTACTCGGATAACCGCTCCTACTCATTGCTGCTCCGCGAGATGCATTCGCTTTCTGAATCCGTAGCGTACTACACCTTCCGTGATTTGGATGTGCTGCAGATCATGCTGGAAACCGAAGACACCTATGTCTCCATTTCTTCGTACGCAAAACTCTTTGGCGTGCTCTACAACACAGGCTACCTGTCCAAAGACATGTCCCAGTACGCACTCGATCTCCTCTCCCGCTCCACTTTCCGCGAGGGGATTGTCAGCGGCCTTCCGGAAGACCTGCGCGTTGCACACAAGTTCGGCTTCCGCTTTGCAGAAGGCCAGGGGCAACTGCATGACTGCGGCATCGTCTACCACCCGAAAATGGCCTACATCCTGTGCGTGATGACGAGTGGAAAAGATGTTAATAATGCAAACGCCGCCATCAGTGCTATCTCGACGATAGTCTATGAATCTGTGTCTTCACTGGATATCAGTAAACTGGAGGAGGGGGCTGCTCTTCCGTGATGACGGTATCAGCATTTTCAGGCGCATGTTCAAAGACAATTCTTGCTGCCTGCTCAGCAGTTTCCACTCTTATTTGACGGAGGAATGTTTGCTGCTCCCAGGGAGCAAGATTCCAAAGCGCAGTCACCCTCTCCCCTTCCTTGCGCCGCTTCTGTATCTGTTGATTCACAAATATTTCAAAATCCCCCAATCCAAGCTCTGCCCTTCTTTTATTCAGTCTCTCAAGATTAATATTTTCA
Organism: Candidatus Peribacteria bacterium; assembly: GCA_023038255.1. Lineage (NCBI taxonomy): Bacteria > Candidatus Peregrinibacteriota > Candidatus Peribacteria > Candidatus Peribacteria bacterium. The sequence goes on from CP082927.1 coordinate 1,037,838, forward strand.
AATTTATGCGCCCGCCACAGTCGGGGTTTTTGGTTCTTTGCAGCTGTATTTCTAATAATAATAGGAGGAAAGGTGAAGATAAGACGACTCTGCCTGCTCTCCCAATCCGGGATAAATTCTACCTGTGTTCCATAATTCTGTAGCCCCAATGGCTCCTCTTCACCTCTTATAGAATTAATCAGCCAACGATCCAGCATATACGCAATAGCAGGCTGTTCCACGTCTTCGGGGGTTTCTTTCTGCATCAGCTCTGCAGCTCGCGACTGAAGATGCGGATATGTATCAGCATGCACCAAAATGCGCCATGCAGCGTGTGCCGCTTCTGCACCCACGCGCGAAATGGAAGGCCACGCAACTGTGACCCCTTCCAGACGCCCTATCTCTTTGCATATCTCCGTCAGTTGAGTGATCTGTTCAAGGGTTGGTGCAATGGACGGATTCGTCTCATGCGGGCTGACATCCTTGGTCGATATCCCAAGGCTAATCAGAGAAGCCGCAAGCTCGGGATAACGCCCGTTTGGAGATTCAGAAGTCATAGAGCATGGCACTATACCGAAAAATCCCGATCCTCAAAAACTGCGCCAGACGCCACCGAAAGCATCAAAGGGGGCGATTTTAAAACCCGACACGAAACGTCGTCCCCTTCCCGACGTCGCTCTGGACGCGGATCGTCCATCCTTCTTCATCGCAGATGTCTTTGCAGATCGCAAGCCCGAGTCCCGTTCCTTCCGTTCTGCGTGAGGTATCGCCGCGGTAGAAGCGTTCAAAAATATGCGGGATGTCTTTTTCGGCAATGCCGATGCCGGTGTCGGAAATGGTGATGATATTGCCCGTTACATCCACGGTGATGCCGCCTGCATCGGAAAAACGGATCGCGTTTTTGAGCAGGTTCCCGATCACTTTTTCCAGTGCGATGCGGTGTGCACTGATCGTTGCGACATGCTTCGCGATATTCACAGTCAGATTCAACCCCTTCTCTTCCGCCATCGCGCGGTAACCGGTTTCAATCTCACGGATATAGTCCCCAAGAGGAATATTTTCGCGGGTGCCGCTCTGCATCCCGCGCGAAAGTTCGAGGAGTTCTGTCACGAGTGTTTCCATACGTTTGACCGCACCCTGCATGAGGGCGAGCTTCTCTTTCTGGGGATCTGTCAGAGAGCGATTGACCGCCAGAAGTTCGAGAGAGCTTTTGATGACCATCAGCGGCGTGCGCAGTTCATGCGATGCATCCTGCGTGAACTGGCGCTCGCGCTTGAAAGCCTGTTCCAGTCTGCGAAGGAAGTCGTCGAAGGTGCGGGCAAGCTGACCGATTTCGTCGTTCGGCATTTTGCCGACAAGGGCCGGAACCGGCAGATGGCGCGGGTCAATGTCGCGGACACGTCTGCTGAACCGGGTGAGAGGTTTCAGGGCGCGACCGGCGAACATGGCGCTCAAACCGGCGGTCAGTCCGAGGGTACAGAGAAGTGTCAGAAGAAGAACCGAGACAAGAGCATTCTGCGCGGCAATAAGGGAATCAAGTGTGCGACCAATGGTGATCACGTACGGGCCGTAGATATCTTTGTAGAGACGATAATCATTGGGTCCGGCATCCACAGATGAAAAGCCGATCTGCTTCGGAAGTGGTGCCAGAAACGGAGAGGAGTGATCCATCACACTGCCACTGCCGTCCGTGATGATGACCACAAACCCGAGGCTCTTCACGGCCTCGATCTTTTTGAACATCTGTTCACGCCAGTCGGGCGCGCCGATGTCGTCAATGGTAATAGGAAGGCTTGTGCGGACAGCGGCATTCTGCACGTAGAGCAGCGTATCAATGTCCTGCTGCATTTTGCTCACGAACAGAAAAAAGACCGCGCTTCCCGCAATCATTAACATCAGTCCGACAACCAGTGTGAACTGGAGCGCAAGACGCCACTTGATAGACAAAAAATTCGATCTCATGGTTCCGCGGAGATCCGGTACCCGGTTCCGTGTACGGTGCGGATCAGTTGCTGCGGGAATCCTTTGTCGACTTTCTCCCGGAGTTTTTGCATGTGGGACCGGACCACATCACTCCACAGCTCTGCGGACGCATCCCAAATATGCGCTTCAATCTCCGCCTTCGAGACCACTCTGTTTTCGTTGCGCATCAGGAGTTCCAGAATCTGGAACAATTTTCTGGTGAGCTTGATAGTCTGTCCGCCACGCTCCGCCTGCTGACTGGAAAGATCCAGCACCAGGTCTCCCACCACCAGTTTATTCTCTTCCGTCTGCGACCGGTAATTCCGGCGAAGCAGCGCCTGAATACGGGCCATGAGCTCCTTGAGCGCGAAGGGTTTGATGATGTAATCATCGGCTCCGGTATCAAGCCCAGACACGCGATCGTCAACGGTATCTTTGGCAGTAAGCATAATAATGCCGAGCTGCGGAAATTCTTTACGGAGTGTCCTGCACACCGTCAGTCCATCAGTCCCAGGAAGCATCCAGTCGAGCAGCACAATGTCGTAGGGATGCGCCCTCGCCATCTTCAATCCGTCATCTCCGTTGTACGCCGTATCCACCGCAAATGAATACTGACGGAGATACTCCGCAATATTATCCGCAATGCCGCGTTCGTCTTCGACAACTAAGATTCTCATAGAGATACAGTATAGCAGATTGAAACATGTACAGGCCTGGCATGCCAAGCCCCCCCCTAGACCTAAAAACGGTGATACCGGGGAAGGGACCTTCCAACCCTCCCCCGGTTGTTCTCCTATGTCCCGCCACGCAGATTCATCTGACAGTGGCACTCTGATTCGGATTGTTGAGGTTCCGTAGCCGCCGTATGAACGGCCGGGAAACACGACAAATACTACTCAGAAGATGTCGCGGAAACGTCAAAGCAGGCGCAAAATTCTATGAATTTTCCGGCAGTTTCTGGTTTGTTAAAAATAAACCAATAACCAATAGCCCATCAATGATGGTATCCCGACCCCTTATTAATCTCCGTCGCCCTATAGAGCTGTTCCAAAAACACCACGCGACACAGTTCATGCGGCAACACCATGTCACTGAGTTTGAGCATGCGTCCCGCAGCGCGCACGTCATCATTCAGGCCGTACGATCCCCCGAGCACAAATGCCATAGAGCGACCGCCATCGCGGCAGGCTGCTACTTCTTTGGCAAACGATGGCGACTTCAATCCCTTTCCGTGTTCATCCAGAATCCAGATGTCCGCATCGTATCCATGCAAAAATTTCACAAGTCTGCGCGACTCATCCTCCACCTGCCGTTTGCTATCCACCTCACGGCTCGCAGGTAATTCAATGACATCAAATTTGATCGCATGCTTCAGACGCTCCGTATAAAACGCACAGGCATCTTTCGCCCAGGGTTCGCGTAACCGGCCGATGCATATTAAAACAATCCTCTGCATGTGTGGCCCCAATCCTAGTCGAAGACATCACGCATGTCATGGTGAGCGATGCCGAACCATGACTCTTACCGTTTCTGCAAAACGCTGACCGTCTCAATGTGCGCCGTGTGCGGGAACATATCGACCGGCTGCACGGTGCGCAATTCGTATCCTGCCTTCAGAAATTCACCAAGATCGCGTGCGAAGGTTGCGGTGTTGCAACTGACGTAGACCACTTTTTTCGGATTGTGGGCAATGACGGCTTTCGTGGCATCCGGATGAAGACCGGCACGGGGCGGATCGACAACGATGACATCAAAATGATACTTCCCTCCTGCCTTCACCTGATCCGACAGAATCTGTTCCGTGCGTCCTTTGTAGAAACTGATATTCCCGATGCGGTTTTTGCCGGCTGATTTCAGGGCATCTTCAATTGCGGAAGGATGACTCTCAATTCCAACCACTTTCTGACAGAAGCGCGAAAGATACTGACCAATGGTTCCCATGCCGCAGTACGCATCGAGCACGGTGTCGCGCATGTTCAGATCCGCAGCAACGGAAATTGCCTGATACAACTTTTCCGCGCCGAGGGTGTTGGTCTGGAAAAACGAGAACGGGGAAATTTCAAATTCGAGATCGAAGAGGCGTTCGGTAATAAACGGTTTGCCGATGAGCGTGTGGATGACTGGCTGTTCCGGTTTGTCGTTGAGTGTCGTGTTTTCAATCACCATGAGAGACGCAAGCCCCGGGCGGCCGCCGAAACGCATGAAGTACTGGAAGAGCGGCTCGAGCTCTTTCTTCCGCGCATTCACCGTAAAGGCAATCATGTGCTGATCGGTGTGAATACCACGGCGCAGCAGCATGGTGCGGAGCAATCCTTTGTGCGTCTTTGGATTATGCACCGGCAATTTCGTGTCCTGCATGAAGCGGCGGACATCCGCGAGCAGTGTGCCGATCTGCTCGTCGTACAGATGGCATTCAGTGATAGGCAACACGGTCGACCACTGGTTCGGCTGATGGAAGCCGATAGTCGGGTTTTCATCAAAGTGGATTTTTTTGCCATTCTTCTCTTCCGTGCGCATCTCGCCGTACCCGAAGCTCATTTCCAGTTTATTGCGGTAGTGAAAGACTTGCGGGCTCGGGATGATTTTCAGTACACGGCCCGGAAGCTGCTTACGGACCGCATCGTCACCCGGCGTGAGATGTTCGAGGGTTTCGCGGACAATGTCCTCTTTGTAGGATAACTGCTTGTCGTACGGCAGATTCTGCCAGGTACAGCCACCACATTCGTGGAAATGCTGGCAGCGGGGCATAATCTCCTCTTTGGCACGACGGAGTACTTTGACCACTTTCGCCTCCGCAAAACGAGGTGTGAGCTTGGTAATAACCACCTCCAGCTGCTGACCAGGGATACTGGACGGCACAAACACCGGAAAACCGTCGATCTTGGCCAATCCAGAGCCTCCATGGGTCACTTTCTCAATGCTGACGGTGTATTGCTGTCCGCTGTGGACAGGGGGCTCAGTAGTTGACATTGCGTTGATAATATTATATAAATACTCCCTTATTTTTCTGATGCAGATATGTCAGTACGCGCAGTCACGAAAGCGTCCATAGGTTCCATCGGTGCTGTCGGCGTCTCTGTCGTTCTTGCGCTGATTGTAACACAGTCGCAGTCGACCGCAAGGGACACGGATCATGAAGCATCACAGAAAATCCGGCTTCAGCCCATCACCAGCTCTGTCGCTGTCCGCAAGGAAACACGTCTGCTGGCCCAGACCATAGAAGTACAGGCAATCACCGAAAAAGCGGCGTTGCTCCCCGTCGTGAATCAGGAAGGAATCCGCGAAGAGCACCGCATTATTGCTGATGCCGTTCTCCGCCGTCTCCCCGCCCTCTGTCGCGATCATCTCAAAAACTTCTACGTGCTCTATGCAAATCCAAAGCAGCGCGGACTGGGCGGAAAGAGCACCATCATTCTGGATGGCACGGTCTCTGACACAGAATTTGCAGGACTGCTCGTCCACGAATGCGGTCACGTAATGCACGGCAACATGCTCGGCAACGCACGCAGCGGTGAGAGCGCCTTCAAAGACGGCAAAGACACCTTCGCCGCTGATTCCCCCGCCGCAGCCTTCTTCGCTCTCTCCTGGATGGAAACAGACATTATGCAGGCAGGCCAGACTGATGCTGATTTTGTCACCGGCTACGCTGCCCACGATCCGTTCGAAGACTTTGCAGAAACATTCGCAACCTATGTCCTACAGCGCCCGTCGATGGTGGAACGCGCGCAGACGAATGATGTCATCGCCGCCAAGCTGCAGTGGATGGACACATATCTGCCTGTTGCAGAAAATGTGCTGGGAACCGCTGAATACAGTTGGGACAAAAAGGTTCCGTGGGACGCAACGAAGTTATCGTATGATTGGAATCCGATTCCGTGAACACATGTTTTTACACGAATCATCCAAAGAAGATCTTGAAGCGCTGCTGACAATGTGCGAGAGACCTTTGCTGTGTCCCGGAAAACCTCTGGGCCATGAAGACGTCCCACGCACAAAAGACGGCATGCCTATTGGAGATACTTCTATTGTCAGAGGAGGTTTGACCGTTTTGTATCCCAGTGCATTCGAACCTGAGTGCAAAAGTGAGAAAACTCACTTGGGTTGTCCTCACTTTTTACAGCATATCAATCCAGCTATCGATCTTGCTGCCACAGAATGGCCAAAGCCTCCAGCAATGGACACTCCGTACCGACGGGCAATCATCACATTGCTCAAAAATATGCCCGACAAAGCAAAACCGATGATCATACAGTTAAGAAGAGCGTTGCAGACATCGGAAGGATTAGACAAAGATATGCGTCTGGCACGAACAGGGGCAGAGACTGTAAAGGACTTACCAACGGCGAGAATTCCGGATGGCTCCACAGCCGAAGCAGATGCAGAGCCTATTGCAGAAGCATTCGCACTGCATAATCAAAACAAGATAGAGCCGCTTCGCCAGGTATTGATCGCACTCATCCGGGAAGCACTTCAAGAGAAGAAAGCTGCGACAAACTAACAGTTCTCAATTACACTTCCTCCATGCGCCGCGCTGCCCTCCTCATCCTCTGGCTCGTCACCGATGTTCTTATTTTCGTCGGCGCCTACGTCCTTGCGTACTTTCTGCGCGTGGGATGGATTGTCTCCACAGATTTCCCGCTGAACCTTTTTCTGCAGACTGTCTTCATGATCGCGCCGCTCACGATTGCGGTTCTGGCACAACTGGGCGTCTTCCGTCTGATGCGTACACAGGGTGACAAACGCAATATCGCACACATCATTTTTGCGTGTGTGATGGGGCTGTCATTCTTCACGCTGGCCTACTACTTCCTCTATGTCACGTTCTTCAGCCGCCTGCTGCTCGTCTATGCATTCGTCCTGAGCACCGGATTCCTGACAGTCTGGCACATCGGGTTTGAACAGGTCATGCGGAAATTCCTCCGGACCGGCAGACCGCTCTACCCGACGCTCATTGTCGGCATGACACGCGAAGCCGCAGCGCTCATCAAAACACTCAACGATCAGCGCAGCCCGCTCACCCCTGTTGCCATTCTTGATGCAAAAGGATTGAAAGAACCAGATGTCCACGGCGTGCCGGTCGAGGGAAAACTGAACAAGCTGGAAGAGACCATCACCAAATACCGCATCACGCATCTTATTCAATGCAGCGATCTTGAGCAGTCCATCAATCTCCTCTCTGCCTGCAACAACCGGAACATCACCTACATTCTCCTGCCGTCTGTGCTGGGCATGGTGAACAACAACGAATCGATCGAATCGATTGAAGGACGTCAGGTCGCGATGGTACGACCGGTGAAAAAATGGTGGCATTGGTTTTTCGGCTGAAGCCGAAGAACGGTTATGGGTAATTGGTTATGGGTTATGGGATACTTTTACGAAGATTGATAAAAAATGATTCCTTATCCCCTCATATCCCATAACTCGTAACTCATAACCCGCAAAGTATCTAGAAGCACCTGCCTAAAACAGATAAGCTCACTGTAATGAAAGCCTTTATATTAGCCGGCGGTTTCGCCACCCGTCTCTGGCCGCTCACGGAACACCGGGCAAAACCGTTGTTACCGCTTGCGGGCAAGCCACTGCTCTCACATATCGTGTCGATGATTCCTGCGGAGATTCCGGTGACTGTCAGTACGAATGCCGCCTTTGGTGCGAGTTTTGAAGAATGGAAGAAAACAATCAACCGGCCGAATCTGCAGATCCGCATAGAACAGACAAAGAGTGACGATGAAAAGCTCGGTACACTCGGTGCCACTGCACAGTGGATCACGCAGGAGCAGATCAGTGATGACATTCTGCTGCTCACCGGTGACAACTATTTCGGCTTCACGATGCAGACATTTTTGCAGGCGTTTCATGGTACAGCTGCACTGGTCGCTGCGTTTGATATTGGCGACATCAGCAAAGCGAGTGCATTCGGCACCATTCTTGTTGATAGTGACGGAAAGACGATTACAGGATTTGAGGAAAAGCCGGCTGAACCAAAAACCAGTCTGGTGAGTACCGGCTGTTCGATTCTCCCGAAAGGCGTGATTCCCGATCTCCTCGCTTTTGCAAAAGTGAAACCCGATAACGTCGGCGGGATTTTTGAGGAACTGCTGCGCCTCGGGAAAAGAGTGGAGTGCTTCCGGTTTGAGGAGCAGTGGTTCGACATCGGCTCATTCGAGACCTACCTGGAAGCAACCCAGGCACTGGTAGGAGATGCAGTGCTCTTGGGAGAGGGATCAACAATGACAGACTCGACATCCGAAGGAAGCGTCGTGGCAGGAGTCAAAAACAGCATTACGAAGAGCAAACTGCAGAATACAGTCCTGTTTGATAACTGCATTATTGATGATTGTGTACTGGAGCGCTGCGTGATTGATGACGGGTGTGAGCTCCGGGGGGTGGATTTGACCGGAAAAATGATCCGGCGGAACACCCGTCTGATCCGCAAAGATTGATAGCCACCTCAATTGCGTCTTTCGCAAGTCTGGCCTACACTCCTCACCACCCTATGAAGCGAATCAGCCTTTCTCTGGCAACCATCCTTTTACTGGCCGCATGCTCCACGGAGCAGACCGCACGGTACCGCCTGACATTTGACGTCACGGACGTGTCAGACCAGCAGGCATTGACCACAGCCAGCATGGACGTGATTGATCGCCGTCTGGCGCATTTGGGCGTACAGATGACCGGAAAAGATACGCAGGTGCAGAACAATGAGACGGTGCTCGTCGTCCGGCTGCCAAACCAGGAAGCTGCCGATGCACTCACTGCCGAACTCGTGCAGCCGTTTGATCTGTCTATTATGAGTGAAACCGGTCCGAATGAGACGGTGGATCTTACCATTGAAGGCCGGGGCAACTTTACGAAAACCGATATCACACAGGAAGATTTCACATGGGTTGCTGCCCGCAAAGATCCGAAAAACGGTCGTGGCGAAGTGCGCCTGCAACTGACCGAAGAGGGCCGCACAAAAATCCAGGCACTCTTCAAGAAAATGCAGGGAAAAAGCATCGGTATTTTCGTCCGTGGCAGACTCGTGAGTCTGCTCACCGTCCAGTCTGATGAGGTCCCCAATGATCTGATTATCCGCGATGTTCCGAATGCCGATATTGCCACTATTTTCGCCGACGATATGAACGTCGGTTTACATGTCACCTTTACACCGGTTCCGTAACCTTCTTTTTATGGCTTCCCGTTCATCCTCCATCTGGCCGATCGTCTACGCGGCGATTGCAGTTATCGTCATCGTGATCGCACTTCCGTCTTCCTTAAAGGCAGGATGGGCACCGTCGTTCCTCAACCCTGATTTTCACTTCGGTCTCGACCTCGCAGGAGGCACGCAGCTCGACTTCCGCATTTCCGAAAATGAAATCGAGGATCAGGTGAAGCAGCTCGACACCCGCATTAATGAACTGCAGGCACAGGGAGGCGCCGGCAGCACCGAATTGCTCCAGCTCCAGAACGAGCGCGCAGCCATCCGTGAGCAGCAGACAAACCTTGTGGAAGCTATCCGCACCGTTCTCGAGCGCCGCATCAACGCCCTCGGTGTGAGTGAAGCAGTCATCACTCCGTCCTATGTCGGAAACGAAAAGCACCTTCTGGTGGAATGTCCGGGTGTGGTCGACGTGCAGCAGTGTATTGATACCGTCGGAAAAACCATCCAGCTCGAATTCAAAGAAGAGTTCACAGAAGCTGACGCAGCCTACGAAACAACCGTCCGTAACAACGTGACCGCAGCCGTCGCCCGCATGACAAAGAGCGGAGCCACGCTCGCAACACTGGGGCAGGATCTTGGTTCCCAGCTCGGCATGGGCTACGAGGCATCACACGTCTACTTCCAGGATGAGCTTCCGAAGGGGCTGGAAAAAGTATGGTCCATGACAGCCGCAAACGGCGTGCAGCGTATTGAAGGCTCTGTCAGCGTGCAGAACACTGACGCGCAGGGCGCTCTTGTGACGGATGAAGTCCCGGGCATCTTCCTTGTTGAAGTGCTCGCTCCGCGCACCATGACCGGCCGCGTGATCAACGAAGCTCCGAAGGCTTTCGGCGTCCTCGCAAAGTCCGAAGCAACCACCACACAGCGTTTGGAACAGGATATTTCTCTCGATGACAAAGTCCCCACCCGCCTCATCTCCACCATCAAAGAGATGAAGTCCGGTGAGCTGAAAGTGGCCACCATGGACGACGGATCTGCCCAGCTGATTTTCCTGCGCAGCTATGTTCCGGGTGCACAGCAGGTGGATGTCAGTCACATCCTCGTTGCCTACAAGGGAGCTAACTCAGCTCCGGCAAACGTTACCCGCACAAAAGAAGAAGCACTCGCCCGCGCGCAGCAGCTGAAAGCACAGCTGACGGCAGGAGCGAACTTCGCAGATATCGCCCGTACACAGAGTGACGGTCCATCCGCACAGAACGCCGGTAACCTTGGGCCTATTACCCACGGTTCCCTGGTGCCTAGCTTTGAAAACGTTGCCTTCTCACAGGCAGTCGGCGTCCTGAGCGATCCTGTCGAGACACCGTTTGGTTACCACATCATCCGCGTCGACAAAGCACCGTACATGCCTGCAGACAAGGCGACCTTCGATGCTCTCACGATTACCGGTGCAGACGCTGTGACCCGTGCCAACGCGATGCTCACCCGCCTCCAGAGCGGTCAGGTCCGCAGCACAGAAGATGCTATTACACTCCGCACCCTCTTCTTCTCCCTCCGCCCGACAGGCTGGAAGGACACCGAACTCGATGGCAAGCACTTCCGCTCCGCAACAGTCACGCTTGAACCGAATACCAGCCTCCCGGTTGTGCAGATTGTCTTCAATGCAGAAGGTGCCCGCCTGTTCCAGGAACTCACCAAGGCAAACATCGGCAAGCGCATCGCGATCTTTGTGGGTGGCGAACTCGTCTCCGCTCCGACCGTGCAGACAGAAATCACCGGAGGCAGCGCGGTCATTACCGGTAGCCAGAACTACGAAGAGGCACGCATCCTCGCTCAGGACCTGAACACCGGAGCAATCCCCGCCCCAATCCACCTCAATGGTCAGCAGACAGTGGAAGCAACACTTGGCGCACAGGCACTCAGTATGTCTGTCTTCGCAGGCTTCATCGGCATGATTATCGTCATGCTCTACATGCTCTTCATGTACCGCTTCCTCGGTGTCCTCGCGAACCTTGCGCTCCTTATTTACGCCGTCATCTTCATTGCCATCCTGAAGCTCCCGCTCTTCCTTTTTTCCGACAGCTACATCGTCCTCACGCTCGCCGGTGCCGCCGGTATGATCCTGAGTATCGGTATGGCGGTGGACTGTAACGTGCTCGTGTTCGAGCGTGTGAAGGAAGAACTCAAGCGCGGCAAAATGCTCAAGACCGCCATTGAGGTCGGCTTCGACCGCGCCTGGCCGTCAATCCGCGACAGTAACATCACGACCATCATCACCTGCGTCCTGCTCTTCATGGTAGGAACCTCCCTCGTCCGCGGCTTTGCCGTCACGCTCGGTCTGGGTGTCATCATCTCCATGTTCACCGGCATGATCATCACCCGCTGGATGGCACGCAAGGTCGCCGTCTCTCCCCTCGCCAATAACAGGAAGCTCTTCCCGGGTGCGAAGACGGAGCTGCAGCAATAATCATTTTCTCCGCAATCAAAAGAGCCTCTCCACGAGGCTCTTTTTTGTTGCCTTACTGTCCTGCTCCGACCATCTGCACATGTGTGCTCAGAACCTCTGCCGCCTTGTCTGTGTATCCTGTTTTTTCTGCCTGGACAATAAGTTCATCCATCGTGAGTGACCCGTCCTTCAGCCCCGCTTCCCATACATGTCCCTGCAGCGTCGAGAGATCCCCTGTCACATTAAGCGTGGTCGTGAGCGCCTCCGCATGGTCCGCATGAATCTCTTCCGCCATATCATGTGCAGTCTCATAAAGTTCAGGCTGGTCGTCTCTGCGCCCGAAGACATCGGCCGTTGCCATCTCTGCACCGCCTTCGTAGAAGAGAGTCGGGTCAGTGATGGCCTCCTGCGATGCGGTGTAGAAAATGGTTTCCTGTCCGCCGGTCTTCAGCTCTTTCTGATCGTTATGCTCCTTCTCATGAATGACCGTCTGCTCCAGCTCCTGCGTCGTATCGTAGGCGTACAGCAGCTCAGCGTTCAGCGTAATGTCGCTATCGGTTCCGCCCACATAGGTGAAGCCATTGAGTCCGGGTTCGAGTGTGGCATCGACCTGAATATTCATGGACCCATCCACCGCATGTTCCACGTTATCCGCATTTTTCTGCATTATCTCTCCGGCATCCGCCAGAGCGCCTCCTGCCTGCAGAAGAGTGGAAGACATGGTGCGGACATTCGATATGAAATCATCCACCGTCTGCGCGTCCGTTGTTGCAATGGTTTCTTGGAAATTCTGAGCCAGAAGCTCTGCATCCAATGCCGGTGATGTTGTAGGGGTTTCCATATGCGCCAATCATCCCCCCGCTTTTGCATACAACAAGCATCGGGGCAGACCAAGCGACCATGTTGCACATAAATCGCTTATCACTGCGGAAAAGACGATCATGGCAAAGCGACCGTTTTCAGCGTACCTTAACCTAAACCTTTACTCTGACCTTATAGTGACAATGAAAAAACTCGACCTCCTGATAGCCCTCTACATCTTCTGCATCCTCACATCCGAACTGATGGGCGCAAAGACGTTCCCGCTCGTGCAGTGGGGCTGGCTCAATCTGAATACCAGCGTCAGTATTTTCACCGTCCCGCTCGTCTTCACCATCAACGATGTTATTACAGAAGTCTACGGCAAAGAGCGCACCCGCAGCATCATCCGCGCAGGACTAGCCATGGTCGTCTGTGTCTTCCTGTTCTCCCTCCTCGCAACCGCCCTCCCGCCCTCCGCCCGTTTCGCACCCACCGAACCCGCCTACCAGACAATCTTTGGCCTCTCCGCCCGCTTCTCGTTTGCCAGCCTCCTCGCCTTCACAGTCGCCGAATTTACCGACCTCTACATCTTCGCAAAAATCCGCGCGATGATGGGCACAAAAGCCCTCTGGTTCCGGAACAACGTCAGTAACTTTCTCTCTCAATTTTTAGACACAGTCATCTTCATGTTCGCCGCCTTCTACGCCTTCGACCAGACAGTCGGCAGCAACGTCACCTTCATTGTCAGCCTCCTGATTCCCTACTGGCTGATCAAATGTGCAATGAGCGTGATTGAGACGCCGTTTGTGTACTGGGGCGTAAAGTGGTTGAGGACGGAGAAGGAATAATGTTACTAGTTACTAGTTTCTGGTTTGGTTACCAATAACTAAAAACCAGGAACCAGGAACCACGTCTTACACCCTCTCGTACACCAGCATCGTATACGGAATCGCATTCTCCGCATCAGCCGGATGTTCCACGCGCGATACCTCTTTCCATTCATCCATCGAAATTTCCGGGAAAAACGCCTCTCCCCCTTCAATCGTCGTATGAATCCGGGACAGGTTGATCTGCGTCGCATAATCCATCGCAAGTCTGTAAATCTGCTCCCCGCCAATCACACAAACCTCCGGCAGGTCATCCTCCCGCGCCAGATCGATCGCGTCTTCAATGGACGGCACAACATCCACGCCCGGAATCTCCAGCCCCTCCTGACGCGATACAACGATGTTATGACGGTTGGGCATCGGCCGTCCGACGCTATCGTAGGTCTTCCGCCCCATGATCACCGTTTTGCCCCGCGTATACGCCCGAAAATGCTCTAATTCAGCCGGCAAATCCCACGGCATCCAGTTATCTTTGCCAATGACATTGTTATCCGATGCGGCGGCGACAAGGCTGATAATCATGGTTTTAGCTTACCTGTTTTCTTCCCGGAAAGAAGGTATAGAGTGAAGTCCTCAGCAGTGTTTGTTGGGGATTGCCCTTTAGGCACCTTCGGCTCATTTTTTGAAGGAGTGGAGACAACATGGTCCAGCTATTGTTGATGTTTGTCGCATGCGGGCTTGCGCAAGTGCCTGCTCCGACACCGGCCCTGAAGGAAATCAGCAGCGTCAAGATTGAAGAGAAGAGTGAAACGGTGGAAGTTATCTTCCATCCAGGGAAAGGATCTCCAGCGAAGGCCGCCGCCTACGCGCTGGGATTCAGTGCATTGCGCGGCAAAGAAGACCCGACGAAAGATCCGAAAAAGTTCCGCTATTGGGAGAGAGGACCCACCCATCCGGAAGTGAAATCGGGCAAAGACAAGGATTCATTCCTCGTCGTAATCGACAGCATTGAAGGAACGACTGCATTTGCAGGAATCTTCATCAAGAAGATCGGCCCTCTCACGTACGACAATGACGATCTGCTGATGCCTATTGAACTCATTACGCCCGTTCCAAACGATGCATCGTTTGATGCATCTGCTGTCTCAGCTCAGCTATGGTACGGTTCAGCCGTCACACATTTTGAGGAAGAATGGATCGCATTTCACAAAGAACGTCCCCTGGAATCTCCCTTTAAAAAAGGAAGAACGCCGGTCGACAAAAAGAGTTTCTCGCAGCGTACGTTCAGAATTCCGCGGAATCTCACTGTCCCATACGATCTTCCGCAAAAGATTCCAGAAAGCGTGACCAAGAAATGAGTCACATGCCCGAAGAGCACCACCCGTTACAGGATGTAGCGGGTTTTGCCATGCAAATATTTACACAGCAATCGGCGCTTTGATGGCCGGATGCGGATCGTAGTTTTCAAAACTGATGTCCTCGAAGGTGAAATCACTGATGTTTGTTACAGCGGGATTCAGCTTCAGTGTCGGCAGCGCTTTGGGCTCGCGACTGAGCTGTTCATTCGCCTGCTCCAGGTGATTGCTGTACAAATGCAGATCGCCAAACGTGTGAATGAATTCCCCCACCTGCAATCCACACACCTGCGCAATCATATGGGTCAGCAGTGAATACGATGCAATATTGAACGGCACTCCCAGGAACGAATCCGCACTGCGCTGATAGAGCTGGCAGCTCAGTTTCCCATCGGCCACATAGAACTGGAATAGCGTGTGACACAACGGCGGCGCTGTTTTTGTGTGACCGTACACATCAGACACATTCCATGCAGATACGAGAATACGGCGGGAATCCGGGTTCTTCTTGATCTGCTCAATGGCATGGCCGATCTGGTCATACGTCTTGCCGTCCGCCCCCTCCCACCTGCGCCACTGCTTTCCGTACACAGGTCCCAGGTCGCCCCACTGCGCGGCAAACGCAGCATCGGTTTTGATCTTCTCAATAAAGTTTTTCTTCTCCGCCATCCACCCTTCCGAATACATAGGCAACTGTCCCGTGAGCTTGTTGGCAATCACATAATCCTGAAACGGCCATTCATCCCAAATATGCACATCATGATCCGCCAGATACTTGATATTCGTATCCCCTTTCAGAAACCAGATCAGTTCATGCACAATCGACTTCACCGCCATTTTTTTGGTCGTAAGCAGGGGGAATCCCTCAGCAAGATTGATACGCATCTGATAGCCAAAAACGCTGATTGTGCCCACGCCCGTCCGATCTGTCCGGCGGTGGCCGTTGTCTAGAATATGCCGGAGGAGATCGTGATATTGCTTCATACGTGTCACCCTGAGGACACTCGAAGGGTGAAGTCCTGGGAAAATCATCCTACCTTTCCATCAAAACCACGTCACGGGCAATTGCCCGGATCGTTCACTTTTGGTATACTGATGAGAAACATTTCCCACACAAACCTATGCTGAATAAACAGGAACTCGAAGAAGAACTGGAATCACTCAATGATGATAAAATTCCAAAAGCAATTTTCAACGGCCAGCTCCGCCTGGAAGCACAGCTGGAAAACCGCCGTAGGGAAATAGAGGGATTGCTCGGAAACGATCTGTTTGCCTGAAAACAAGAACATGAGATAATGACCGCATGAAATTCTTCGCAGAATTCCGCGAATTCGCGGTCAAAGGCAATGCCATGGATCTCGCAATCGGTGTCGTGATTGGTGCTGCGTTTCAGAAGATTGTCGACTCACTCGTCAACGACATCATCATGCCTCCAATCGGCGCCATTACCGGGCAGGTCGATTTCAGGGACATGTTCCTCAATCTATCCTCCACTCCCGTTGCATCACTCGTGGATGCCAAAGCGAAAGGAATCCCCACCTGGAACTACGGACTGTTCGTCAACCAGATTGTGAATTTCATGATTGTCGCATTCGCTCTCTTTTTGATGGTGAAGGTGATGAACAAACTCCGCAGGCAGCAGGAAAAAACCGATGCGGCGAAAGCGGCGTAAGAAAAACAGGCATTCTAAAACAAGGGCCTGTGATGCAAAAGCAGTCACAGACCCTTCCCGTTTAAGGGCTTATGAGTTCGTGGGGAACTCATAGGTTAGGTGTCGACTTCGACTAGGACGGCACCAGGAAGGTGCCGTTCACAGCCGTAATCACGACGGTTCGATTGACGATGCGGTGGATATTCGGCGGCGCGTTCGTGGCCGGCGTGGTATTCACAGCATTCTTGTCCGCAGCTCGAGTGATGATCGACGTACTGGCGACGGTATTGCCAGGGTCATTCGGCGCGTTCGCGAGATCGGGAGCCAGATTCGGATTCGCTGTGGCAATCTGCGTTGCTTCATTGTGAGCTACCGTATTGTTGCCGGCACCCGCGACGAAAGCCAAAGACGCGATCAAGGCCACACTGAGACATACCCACCGATTCGGAATCCAACTGCACAAGCGTTTCAACATGATCACACTTCTCCAAAAGGTTTGAACACTCGACTCAACATGAGTCACGAAACGGAAACGAACTGCGGCACAGCGATCTTCTCTAGAAAAAAATCGAACATGTGCCCTAACCTTCAGCTTACGCTACAGCTTGGAATAGCTGCTCGTATTCTGAAGAAAAGGCACAAAAACGACGCTGTGAAAGAACAGATTGCAGGCAAATGTATACCTCCCACAGAGCAAATCAAAGGGAAATAGCATATCAGTACTGATATCTTTCTGAACAAAAAACGGTGGCCTCCTCTGCAGGAAGCCACCGTTTAGACGTAACAGACAATCTTAGTGAGCGGTTACTTCTGCAGAAACGGACATGGACACGCCCTCTGTGGAAGAAGAAGCGCTGGATACAGCATCTGTGCTTACAGAGCTGGCGCTGGACATATCTGTCATTGCAGAGCTGGTCTCCTCGATCATCATGGAGCTGCTGGATGAACCGGTCTCAGTATCCGTTGTAACGGACGCTGTGCCGTTGCAAGCTGCGAGAGCAAGAAGGGAAACAGAAACAGCAGAGAAAAGAGCTTTCTTCATACAAAAATAAGGAGAAAAGTAAAAAGAGACGACACTATAGCATGGGATATGAGTCTGAAAAGGGAAAATGGGCTTATCTTCGCCAGCCTTTTCCTGCACCAGCATACCGCCATGCCATTTCAAAGATCTGACGCTGTGTTTCCGCCACCTCCTTACTCTCAATAATCACACCAAACATGTCGCTATTGCCACGGAGTCCCGAATCAAACGAACAAATGGCAACCTTGTGATCGTACACGTTGATCTCATTGGTGAAATCGAACTCCTTGGCAGGAACCAGACGGATTTCACGGATTTTGGCTTTATCCTCTCCATGTACCGCCTTGCCGGTCGCATCATCCGGGGCAATACCACGGAGATGAATACCGCGTTTCACGCGTTCATCTACATACTCAGCGTCATACGCAGGCCAGAATTTTCGGACAACAGTGGAGTTGGC
Source organism: Candidatus Peribacteria bacterium (assembly GCA_023038255.1). Classification (NCBI taxonomy): domain Bacteria; phylum Candidatus Peregrinibacteriota; class Candidatus Peribacteria; species Candidatus Peribacteria bacterium. Next base: position 1,055,481 of record CP082927.1, read on the forward strand.
AAAATTCAGCAGCTCTCCCTTCGCAGTCAGAGTATCTTCATAGACCCGGCGCACACCTTCCCACCCTTCGAAAAACCGGACGCGCGGCTGACGGAATTTGGATCCCTGGAGTGACCGCAGTTCAGGCAGTGCTCTCTCCAGAGCTTGTGCATTTTTCTGCACTTCGAGAGACAGATATTCCGGAGCAACCGGTGCATACCATTTGCCGCGCACTTTCTTCACATGCGTAAATAATCCGCGATGCACGAGTGCTTCAAGAGAATTATACGCAGTAATGCGATTGAGCGATGTTGCTTTTGCATAGTCCGATGCAGGTGCAGATCCTATCTGCAATCCAGCGAGATAGAGTTCCGATTCTTTGTCGTCGAGTCCGACAGCCTGCAGCACGGGAAGAAGATCTTTTGCCATATATTATGAGTGTATCAATATGTTACCAAAATGAACAACACAAAGATTTTATCTATAAAATAAAAAATCATAATACGAAAAAACGTTTACATATAGATAAAAAATGAATGTGTACTTATGTTGTAAAAATAATGAACTGATCAAAATTTCTCACACAATAAAGATTGATGATCGGGTGATGTGCACGTACAACCTCGACAATTATTTTGATTGCCATCTCTCAATTTCATCCCTCATTCCTCCATCTTATTCCCCCCACTTTTATGACAGACAAAGATGTTATCGCTCTTGCGAAAAAACACAAAGCCACCGTGCTCGATCTCACATTTGTGGATGTACCCGGCACGCTGCAACACACAAGTAAGCCGATCCACGAACTCGAAGATGTACTGCGTGACGGAGCAGGGTTTGACGGGTCGAGCATCCGCGGATTCCAGCAGATTGAAGAGTCTGACATGCTCCTGATCCCCGATCCCAATACGGCAATTATGGACCCGTTTACAGTGGAACCGACTCTCTCGATTCTCTGCGATGTGCGCGAACCGGGTGCCAAAGATTTTTATCTGCGCAGTCCGCGCACCATCGCACGGAAGGCGCTGGCATATCTGAAAAAGACGGGCATTGCGGATACGGCATACTTTGGACCCGAAGCGGAATTTTTCATCTTCGATCATGTCAGTTACAACTGCGCGAACCACACCGCACACTACGAAGTGGATTCCGAAGAAGCCACCTGGAACTGCGGCAAAGGTGATTGTGAGAGTCCGAATCTTGGGTACTCCATCCGTCACAAAGAAGGATATTTCCCGGGCGCCCCCACAGACAAGCACCAGGACATCCGTGCCGCGATGGTGATGGAAATGGAAAAGGCCGGTATCCGCATCGAAACATTTCACCATGAAGTGGCAACGGGTGGGCAGGCAGAAATCGACATGCGGTTTGATGAACTCCTGGTGATGGCCGATGCACTTATGCGTTACAAATATATTGCACGCAATGTTGCTGCAGAATTCGGGAAAAGTGTGACCTTTATGCCAAAGCCATTATTCGGTGATAACGGCTCCGGAATGCACACGCATCAGAGTTTATGGAAGGCGGGAAAGCCGCTGTTTGCAGGGAAGGAATACGCGGGCCTGAGTCAGACAGCACTCTATTACATGGGCGGCATTCTCAAGCATGCACAGGCATTGTGCGCTCTCTGCAATCCAACGACCAACAGTTACAAGCGCCTCGTCCCGGGCTTCGAGGCTCCGGTGAATTTCATCTACTCCGCCCGCAACAGATCTGCGGCTATCCGTATCCCCATGTACTCGCAGAGCCCGAAGGCCAAACGCATAGAGTTCCGCTCCCCCGATCCCGCAGCAAACCCCTACCTCGCATTCGCGGCTATGCTGCTGGCTGGACTCGATGGCATCAAGCACAAAATCAACCCCGGAAAACCGACGGATGAAAACCTGTATTCCATGGACCCTGCCAAGCTTGATAAAATTCCCCATGCCCCGGAAGACCTGAGCGCTGCACTCGATGCACTGGCAGCGGATCATAGCTTCTTGCTGGAAGGAGGTGTCTTCACCAAAGAATTCCTCATGGATTACATTGCAGGAAAACGAGCCGAGGTGAGCGCCGAACGCATGCGGCCAACCCCGCACGAGTTCTTCAGATATTACGATGTCTGATGGTTTGACAGATATATTAATGGTTCTATAGTTGAATAAGCTGAAAAGCGAGCTGTAGCGCTTCTTCAACCGCTCTTTGCCTTCGGGCAAAGTGAAGAAGCCAGTACAGCGGCCAGTGTTTACTCCTGAACACTGGCTTCTTTTATGAAGCACGCAGTCTCGATTTCATGCCGCCCTTCTTCGGCTTAGCCTTATCACTCCGCCCCATTACAAGTGACGACGGACAATCTTTCTTGAACACGCACGCTCCACACTGTCTCCCCCGTGCTGTACACACCGCCCGCCCGTGACTGATCAGAAGTGTTGTCACCTGCCGCCATTTTTTCTGCGGCGCCTGTTCCATCAGATCGAGTTCGATACGCTTCGGGTCATCGTATTTACTTAAGCCGATTCTCTGGGCGAGGCGCTGCACATGTGTATCCACCGCAATGCCGAGATTTTTATCGAAGACAGCACTTAGAATGACCGACGCTGTCTTGCGACCAACGCCCGGAAGTTCCAATAACTCTTCCATAGTATCCGGGACCTTGCCATCATGTTTCTCGATGATCATGGCACACATGCCACGGATCGATTTTGCTTTCATGCGGAATGTGCCACATGAATGAATGTCATCCTCCAGCTCCTCAACCGGAACCCGGAGATAATCTTCCGGCGTTTTGTATTTCGGATACAGAATGGTCTCGGTCACGATATTCACACGGGCATCCGTGCACTGCGCACTGAGAATAACCGCGACCAGCAGATCCACCGGCGTGCGGTAATGCAGAAAAGTTTTCGGAGGCGTATAGAGCTTTCCGAGCTTTGTAAGCACTGTGGCCATTGGAATGCCGTCAGGCCTTTTCATGCAAAAAGTATACCCCTGTCTTCTGGAAAATGTTGCAGGCACACGAAAGAGTTTTTAGAATCGGCATATGCGTTTTCTGATGCTCATAGGAATCGGCCTGATTATTGCCGGAGGAATCTATTATGTAGTCATCAAACAACAAGAAGGTGTGCAGCAGAACGTGGAAACCGCACAACAGGAAGCAATGAAGCAGGCAGATGCCTATAAAGAAAATCAGGCAAAAATGATGCGTGAACTCGGACAGTAAGTCCCCGCACAATGTCTATAAAACTGTCTGTCGCATCATGCTCATTTGAGTATAATCAGCTCCCATGCTTCCCCCGCTGACAGTTTTCGACACGGAGACAACTGGTCTGGACCCGAAAAAAGGTCACAGAATTGTTGAAATTGCCGGTGTGCGGATTGAGAACGGCATCATAACGGAACAGACATTCAGCAGCTTCGTGAATCCTGAGCGCGAGATTCCGCTGGAAGCGCAGCGCATCAATCATATTTCCAATGACGACGTGATCAATGCACCGAGCATCATGACCGTCCTGCCGGAATTTCTGGAATTCAGCAAAGGCTCTATCCTCTTTGCGCACAACGCCGCATTCGACAAAGGCTTCCTCGAAAACGAAAAGGACTTCTGTTGGGGATACGTCGAGCTTCCGGAAATTCTCTGCACCATGCGCCTCAGCCAGAGCCTGTTCCCCACACAATTCCGTCACAACCTCGATATTCTGAGCCAGCGCTTTGAACTGCCGTTCGAAGGCGGCCGCCATCGCGCGTTGCCGGATGTGATCCAGACCGCGAAGATTCTGATAAAAATGCTGAATCACGGAAAAATTTCCTCGATGGATGAGCTCCGCAAAAGGGCGGGGATGGTACAGATGGCAGCACGCTAAGTATAGACTCCGAGCAGACTGTCGTCGTACAATATTGCTATGCCTGAAGTGGCCGATACAACAGCGAATGAAGGCAATCACCCTTTTGATCCCGCAACAGAGACATGGGAATCCCTCTGCAAGAATCCAGAGCGGTTTTATCAATTGTATCTTGCTAATGAAGAAAAGGGGGCGCAAGCGATGCGCGCGGTATCTATGACAGCAGCCAGCATTGCGACAATTGATAGCTTACATACTCTTTCATTTGAGGATTTTGTTCGTTGCTATGTGCACAATGAAGATATGGGGCGACATTTGTTCGGATCTTTGTCTGGAAACACGAAGCCAAGTCGACTGGTCGATTTTTTCCGAAAAAGTATAACCGGCATTGACGGCGATACAGATATCCTACGATATCAGTCCTAGCTTCAAATCTCATCGCTTTTCCCGTACACTGCCACCATCTTTGATTATGGCCAATTTACCAATTGTCACCGGCGCCGATACTCCTATTCTTCGCAGCAAAACGAAGAAAGTTCCGCAGGTCACAAAAGAACTTCTAAAGTTACTCAAGGATATGGAGGACACAACGATTGCCGCTGATGGACTTGGCCTGGCCGCCCCGCAGATCAACCGCACGGAACGCGTCTGCATTGTCCGCATGGGGAAGAAGCTCACGCCGCTCATCAACCCCGATATCACCTTCCGCAGTACCGATACTGAACTTGCAGAAGAAGGCTGCCTGAGTCTGCCCGATGTCTGGCTGCAGATCCCCCGCTCCGTTTCTATTGTCGTCAGTTACCTGAATGCCAAGGGTGAACAGCAGGAGCGCATGCTCGAAGGAATTGATGCACGCGTGGTGCAGCATGAGGTGGATCACCTGGAGGGAAAACTTATTGTGGATTACCCACAGAGCGGAAAGGCATTGTAAATTCTTATAGCTGCACAGGGACTGACCACCCCCGTCTGTGCAAAATACTGAGAAGTTTATGACGCACTCTTTCGCCGCGCCAACGTACAGTTGCCTCGTTGCGCCCTGTTTGTATTGCAAAGTCTTTGAAAGACTCATTATGCATCATGGCAAAAGCTAGTTTACGGTCAGTCTCATCATGTATTTCAGACAGGCACTGTTGCACCTCTTCTTCCTGCAAATGTTCTTCAAGTGAATCCTGGGCGATGGCAATCGCTCCAATGCTCAAATCAGTAGCGTTATCGGCTTCTCTGGAAATTGAGAATTTCTGCCTTTTTCTTTTCCGCAGAAGATCTAATGAATAATTGGCAATAATGAATACAAACCACGGCATGAAACGCTTACTGAAATCGAAAGCTCCACTGTGCTCTAAGGCCCGTATCCAGCACTCTTGGACAACATCCTGTGCCTGCTGCGGATCGGGCACCAATCGCAAGGCACGATACAAAGCGGCATCGCGGCATTCCCGTTCAAGAACATGAAAAGCCTGCTGATCACCATAACGGACATAACGGAAAAATAACTTAGACTGTTCATCAGGGATGTTCTCCTCAAGAATTGGACCTACTAAAACCGTCATATCCTGAGAGACAGTGTGGGCATCCAGAGAGCCTTGCGGTTCTTCTGTAGTTTCTGGAGTGGCCACTTCCTGTTCCAGGAGTGATTCCATATTGGGGACCATATAATCACTACACATGTCAAATATCAAGAGCATCGCTAAGACTAGACTAAAATAGGGTGAAAGTTCATTTTTGGAATGAAATACCCTCTTCCTTGTAGATGGAATTGCAAACAGCTGGAAAACCGTCAAAATCCTCTGCTATGTCCGCTATTGAACATCAGACCGTAGAGGCTACAGGCGCTGAATCGACACAGCTGCTACGCAAAGATCAGGAGCTATCGCGCGTCAGAACGGCAATTCATACTGCCATCTGCACCAGGCTGGGGAAATCCTGGAAAGTAAGTAGCAGCAGTATTCAGGGAACGACACCCTTGCACCGCGACGGGCAAGATATCAGCACGACACACCTCGATATTGTAGAAATTTTTGACGATGTTGCCCCCATTCTGGGACTCAATAATGCAGAGCCCAGCAGAGCGGAAGTGCGCATATTCCAACAGGCTACGGTAGCGGGTGCGACTCAGTATTTCACAAATCTCTATAGCACCCGTCTCCCGCGTACGGGAATGAGCTGAACAGAGCGATTTCCATTTGCCGATCCACGCCTTTTTCCGCTACTCTTTGCCAGAATTGCTTATGGCAGAACTTGAAGTCATCATCGGCCTGGAAGTGCATGCGCAAATGAACACGAACACGAAGATGTTCTGCGGGTGTGATAACGATGCGTTTGGAAAAGAACCAAACACGACCGTATGTCCTGTGTGTATGGGACACCCGGGAACACTCCCGGTGCCGAATGCCGAAGCTGTCAGCAAAGCGGTGAAAGCATCTCTCGCGATCGGCTGCACTATTGCCCCTGATTGTCATTTTGATCGTAAGCACTACTTCTATCCGGACCTTCCGTTTGGGTACCAGATTTCGCAGTACGACTTCCCGCTCGGAAAAGGCGGCGCCGTCCACTACGACCTGCGCGATCCAAGCGGCAGAAAGCTTGCCGAGAAAGTCTGCGGCATCACGCGCCTGCACATGGAGAATGACGCCGGAAAGCTGAGTCACTATGGCGACACCACGCTCTGTGACTACAACCGTGCAGGAACTCCTCTCATGGAAATTGTGACCGAGCCGGATCTGCGAAACGCCGACGAAGCCGTCGCGTTCGCACAGGAACTCCGCCGCATTCTCATTTCTGTGAATGCATCGGAAGCGGATATGTTCAAAGGCATGATGCGTTTCGACGCGTCGATTTCTCTGCGTGAAAAAGGAACAGAAAAACTGAATCCCCGCAGCGAAATCAAAAACCTGAACTCCTTCAAGGCACTCGAAAAAGCGCTGCAGTACGAGGAAAAGAGACTGCGCGATCTATGGGAAGAAACCGGTGGCCCCCTGAAAGGAAACATCACCGTCGGTTGGGTGGATGATGCAGAAAAGACACGCATGCTCCGCGACAAAGAAGACGCACAGGATTACCGCTACTTCCCGGAACCGGACATTCCGCCATTGCATTTCGACGCCGCCGACGTTGCAGCGGTGAAAGCATCGCTCCCCGCCCTCCCCCGCGACCAGCGCGAGACGTATGTCCAGCTCGGACTGGAAGAGGCAGCGGCTCTGCAACTGACCGATGACAATGCACTGCGCACAATTTTCGATGCCGTGTTCCAGAAGACCAACGACATTAAACGGACGTCCGGCTTGGTCCTGACACAACTGCTCGGATTTTTGAAAGCGGAGAACAAGACGATTACAGATGGACCGGATGCTGCACGCATTCTTGAACTTGTGGAAGCAATTGATGCCGGAACTATCAGCGGAAATGCCGGCAAAGACGTCCTCGCAACCATGATCAAAACCGGCAAAAATGCCTCCACGATTATTGAGGAAGGCGGCATGAAACAGATCTCCGATGACGGTGCGCTCGGTGCGATTGTTGATGCTGCGATCGCAGCGAATCAGTCGTCAGTTGAAGCATACAAAGGCGGAAAAGCTGCGGCACTCGGTGCAATTGTCGGATGGATTATGAAAGAGACCAAAGGCCAGGCGAACCCGGGAAAGGTAAATAGCCTTCTGCAGGAGAAGCTCCGGTGATACGTTTATCTGTATGAAGATAGAAGATCAAATAATGATCGAGAGTACAGATACCCCTTCGCAATCCCTCACACGATTGGGGAAAATATGGTATGCACTCACCACAAGAAAACGCATACAGCAGCAAAAAATGATTATACGGGCGGAGGCACTGGAAACACTTCGTTTCCTCGGCGATTCTGTTGTTCTGGCCTTTTCGTCCCAATCTTCTATCATGGATACAGAAGATCTCCCCTCTCACGCATTACTTTTTTCTCCTCTCTCTCATGAAAAAATATCTGATGATTGCGGGCCTGGCTCTCACGCTGGCAGCATGTAACACGCAGACAACGACCGATACGGACACACCATCCATGGGCAAGCGCATGCCAGTAGAATGGGTAGCCGTAGACACCGGTGAAAAGGTGGGCGAAGGCGATATGCCTGTCACCAAAATCACGCTGCAGGTAGCGGCAACCAAAGAAGAGATCTACAGCACCAGTTGTATGGGAACAGCGTCTACAGAGCTGCAGGACGTTGCAGGCAGCATTGCATCCATCCAGTGCTGGTGGGCAGGTGGAGGTGACCAGTATGGCGTCTTTATTGGCGAAGCCGAACAGCTGACTGTCCGTCACCGCACAGTGGACGAAGAGGCAGGATTCGGCGCATGGGAAGAGGTGGCGCAGCAGTAAATATCAGAGGATTATCAGAAAAAGCCCGGTCACAGGATCGGGCTTTTTTGTGTCCTGCCCCGCGAAGCCTTGAGGCGAAGTGGGGTTATCCAAGAGCGATCTCGACGCGTCTGAATTCCTCCAGCATCCGCAGATTGATCTCCTGCAGCAGGTTCATGTGCATGTCATGATCGTTGTTTTTTACCTCGTAGACGACGGTAAACGTGATGGCCGCTTTGGAGATTTTCGTGAGCGTGACGCGGTTATAGTGCAGCGGCTCAAGCGAATCGATAATGCCGCGGATAATAGTCTGTACCAGGCGCAGCTTTTCGACAGAGGTATCCGGCGCAACGAGGATATCAAACTCCACATGGCGCTCATTCATACGGCGGTAATTCCGCACTCTGGCCTGTGTCAGCTCCTGGTTCGGGATAATCACCTCCTCTCCCTGTACAGCCTGGATACGCGTGGTCTTGAGGCCGATTTTCCGGACAAATCCGCTGTGATCGCCGGTCACAATATAATCCCCCTCCCGAAACGGCTTGTCGAAGTAGATGGAAAACGAGCTGAAAATATCCGCAAGAATTCTCTGCGATGCGAGCGCAAACGCCACCCCGCCGATTCCAAGTCCTGCAATAAGCGAGGTAACGTTCACACCGAGGTTCGAGAGAATCATCAAGGTGCCGAGAATCCAGAGAAGAATCGACAGCACATTTTGGAAAATCGCAGGCGGTTTCTGTTCGCTGCCTGTCACGTGCATGAAATGACTGAGCACATGCTCAAGAATTTTCTGGACGAGGAGCACACCCAAAATGACAACCAAAAAGAGTGAGACGGCCGCTACCAGATATTCAATCCGGGGTGGCAGCATGAGCCAGCGCAAAGCAATGACAAGAGCGAGCGAACCCCACACCAAAGAAGGAATCTTCTGTACGAATGTAATAACAGTACCCAGAACAGTCTGATCGGCCGTAAAAGTTGGTGACCGCAAACGCTTCAGGACAAACGGCAGGACCTGCAAAAAGACAAGATACAAAACCAGGAATGTGAGGAGCGACAGAAGCAAACGCTCAGCGGAATTGCCGTATATGCCGGTTTCTAAGAGGGATTGGATAGTGTTTTGCATAGCAAAGAAGTATACCAGACCATCACGGAAAGGGCGGAAAATCAGAAGAATAATCAGTCCGAATCCGCCGGTTTTTCTTGGATGTCGGATGGGAGTAATCCCGAAATGTCATCAATGTAAAGGCGCCTTTCAGGAAACTGAGTGAGAATGCTATCGATTGCCTGTCGCACCCTGTGCCTGTTTGCTTCTGGAATGCCTCTGCGGATCATTACCTGTTGTACGGCGTAATCCAATGGAATAGTCATCGTATTCAGTGCATTGATCATACGGTGCTGAGGGGGAAATTTGACGCATTCTAGGACTGCTTTTTCTGCAATCAAGGGCACCGAGTGTTCAGAAAAATAACAATAGGCCATAAAACAATGGACTGTCTGTGCTACAACAGCGAAAACAGGATGGCCGAGAAAGTAAGAAAACAGGCTACTTTTTGAACACCAAATGTATTCAAAATATAGTTTCATATCTCCGTCCAGCACACTCAGTTGCGTATTTTCCCCATAAGCGTACGATGACGTGATTTGTTCAGCACAGAGCGAACAGGTCACTCACCCACTCGGGGAATCAGGACACACACAACAAAGACAAACACAGTTCTTTTGATCCCCATCGGATCACCCCGCGAAGCTCAAAGAGCGTAGTAGGGTAACTCCACCGCAAGCTAACAGAGAGAAGGATGATCGTGTGCTTTGGCACTCGTTCCTCCCGGCCACACACCTGCAACCCTTTGCATACATTCTGGGTCTAGGTACGTGATTGTTAAGTCCGCGCTCATCCTCCTCTCTGCTCTGTAACGTTCGTGCGGTCGATGTGAGGTCGCTCACCGTACGCAGCCCCTTCTCTCCCCAGTGTTCCCCTTGGCCCTGTGCCTTGTTCGTGGAACCGGTACGGGGACTTCGTCAGGTCACGAGGAGAAACAAGAGACCAGAGCAAGGCAGAGAATCGAGGACTCCTCTCCTCAGTCAACCTTCATGTATAGGTAGCTCAATGTTATATTTATAACGTCGATAGCTACGAAGGACGACAAAACAAAAACAAAAAGGGCCCACGCAAGTGGCCTTTTTGTTATAAGAAGAAAATTGTTTCCACTTCCTCTCTCTCCAGTGGGAGTGTGGGCGGCAAGGAGAGGGTGGCCCGAAGGGCCGGAAGAGGCAATCTCTACTTCGTGACTCTCGTCATATACAGCCCCGTCTCCGTATTCACCTTGATGATGTCCCCTTCATTGATGAAGAGAGGCACGTTCACTTTAATGCCAGTTTCCAGCTTGGCAGGCTTGTTACCGCCAGTCGCTGTATCACCTTTCACACCCGGAATGGTTTCCACCACTTTGAGGTCGACTGTTGCCTTAAGCGTAATACCAATGGGCTTTTCTTCAAACACCAGTGCGTCCACTTCATTGCCATCCACCAGGTATCCGGCTCCATCACCAATTATCTCGGCGGGGAGATCGAATTGATCGTAGTTCTCACTGTCCATGAAGGTGAACATGCCATCGTTGCTGTAGAGGAACTGCACGCGGCGGCGGCCGACGTCTGCTGGCTGAATCTTTTCACTTCCCTGGAAGTTACGGGCAATAATCGCACCGGTCTTCAGGTTCTTGAGTTTGCACTGCATGTTCGCCTTATCCTGGCTTTTGCGGCCGAAGACGGACGTGAGCACAACGAACGGTTCGCCATCAATCTGGATAGCGCGACCCGGCTTTAACTCTGTAATTTCGTACATAGGGATTTGGTGAAAAGGGCCAAAATTCTAGTCCGAGAAGCCTATTTGAGTCAATACACCCCATCAAAAGAACCCTAAAACCAGAAAGCAAGAAGCTAAAAGCTTTTTATTGAGCTCCTGTACCACTTCCCGTCTCCACAGATTCGTCCTCAATAAACTGCTCCACTCTCAAATTCTGGATAGCCGTGCGGACAACCTGACGGAAGACGTCATTATCAGGCATATCGCGGTAGAGGCGGCGCAGGAAACGGCCCTCGTCCGGGGAATCGGCGAATTTCTTGATTTCGACGCGCAGGGCGTTGAGGCGGCTGTTTGGCATGGTGTAGATATCAAACACACGACGCAGCGCTCCCTGGACTGCCGTTTCCAGCTGGGATTCGGTAAGCGGCGTGTAGGATGAAGAAATGACAATGCGTGGCGTGTCTGCATCTGCTGATGCTGCCGGCGTCGGGAGATAGTCGGCAATCTGACGGGCGATATCGTCTGTCAGAACGGTGCCGCTGCCGTTTGTTGTCTGCTTCAGTGCGGTTGCAACCTGTGTAAGCAGTGAGAGTGCTTCTTTGCGCGCATCCGGCTTCAGGAGGTCTCCGCTGCCACTCTGGAGCGATGGAAGATACGGTGAGAGCGTCTTCAGTGCGAGATGCATCTGATCGACATCGTTGTTCTGAATGGCTTGCTCGAGCATGTTGAGTGTATCGACAAGGAGTGTGCCGCTCACATCGCGTTCGTCGAGTGTGTCGTTTGGCAAAGCAGCGCTTGCCTGGAGCACTGCCTTTTTCAGAATGTAGAGCTGATCATCCGGCAGAGCCGCGCTCAGCTGTGCTGCATTTTCCGCAACGGTGCGCTGGACCAGATACTGGACGAGCGTATCCCCTGTTCCGGATGCAACGTCGATGAGCGTCTGACGATATTCATCAAGCGGAATGCTGGCTCCGGAATCACCCTGGATGATAAGAGCAGCTGCTTCGTTCAGACGGATGCTTGCCTGCTGCAAACGCTTCTCCACTTTTGCGGCGGGGTCGAGCGTGAGGAGTACATCCACGGTTTCTGCAACGCGCTTCACGGTATAGAACGGTGACGTTGGCAGAATTCCCGCTTCTGCAGCGCGGCGCTCCTGCTGCAACTGCGCGAGTTCACGCTGGTGCACGCTGTCACGTCCGAGGTTCTGTGCCACCCATGTTCCTTTGTATGCATTGATAGGAAGATCTTGCACCACCAGTTTGCTGCCAGGTGTCAGTTCCACAAATTCACCGGCAACGAGTGATGCTGCCTGGCCTTCATGCACAACAACTGCATGTCTGTCCCAGACTTCTATGCGGACAGTAGTGCCCTCCACAGCCACGGACACACTCCCCCCGTGCATCGTGATGGTTCCTGCAGGAGTGGCAACAAGGAAGCCGCGGACCTGGTCCGGCAGAAGTGCCTGCAACCAGACGGTGCCGGATTCAACAGTGAATGTCGGGGCATCGAGCTGTGTCGACGGCTGGTCGGACACATCATTGAGCGCAATAGTGGTGTGCGCATCGAGACGGACGTTTCCATCATCGTGCATCATCAGGGTTGCCTCTCCGTCTGCGGTGCGCAAATTCATGGCTTCATGCAGTTCGACTTCCTGTGTCACCGGCTGCCAGAGTCCGTGGGATGACAGTTCTACGCCAGTCGGTGTGGGATCAAGAATAACCGCAGAGACTGCGTTCGACTGTGGTGCCAGGAACAAAAACGGGCTGGCACGGAGCGCAAGCGCGACAATAACAAATGCTGCTCCCCACTTGGTGACACGCTGAAAGAACGGTACGGGTGTCGGCGGAATCAGGTGATCGAATACAGAGCGCTTGATGCGCGCCTGTACCGATGATGTTGGTGAGAGAAATGCATGGATGCGACCGAATACAGACGAGACCCCCGGCATGGAAATACGATCGGAGATCTGTTCTCTCAGATGATTTTTCTGCTGCGCGTCGGGAGATGATTGTGTTTTTGCCTCGCTCAGAATGGCCGGCCCCTGGATGCGACGCTCGAGAATGGAGCGGACGCGTGCATGCTGCTCCGTGGTCGGAGCAAGTTCACTCGCCAGCTGCTGGATACGTTTTTCGAGGTCCATGTCGGTTATTAAAACGTGGGAAAAGGGCTTCTGTTACGAGTCTTTGACAATTTCCGGGGGGAGAAGGGATTCCAGTTTCCGCAGAGCCCTCAATTTGAGGATTCTCACCCCTCCAGCAGTCATATGAAGCACTCTGGCCACTTCGCTGTACGGCAAATCGCTCACATAGGTCAAAAGCAGGATTTCACGGTACCGGGTGGGCAATTGGTCCAATGCATGGCGGACAATGCGCAGGGTATCATTGCGCTCCGCTCGGCCTTCTGTACGGTTAAAATTGTCCAAATCAGGAATATCCTCAGGAACTTCATCAAATCCTCTCGCTGATCGATAGGTATCGATGACGCTGTAGCGGGCAATACGAAAAATCCAGGCAGCAAAGGGCACCCCCCGCTGCGCTTTATACGTATGAATCTTTTCCCAGGCTTTTACGAAAATATCCGCCGTCGTGTCCTCCGCCACTTCCACAGGCAGACGAAACGCACAGTACCGGTATACAGGTGTGAAGAAATGGTCATAGATACGCCCGAAAGCATCCGTATCACCATCCTGGGCCAGAGCGATAAGCTTTTGCAGCTCCGCTTCGTCGAGAAGTGGAGGAATCATGAGGACATAAGTATAGAGCCCGGCCTTCGCTAAAGCTACGACCAGTCATGTATGTGCTCGATAAGACACACATTTTGAAAAACTCTGACAAAGATTATTCCCACTCTATCGTAGCTGGTGGCTTGTTTGTTAGATCAAGGAACACACAATCAATGCCCGGAAGCTGCAGGATTTTTTCTGTCATGTTCTTGATGACCTCATCCGGAAGGGCAACCGCATTGGCGGTCATGGCTTCCTGAGATTCAATGGGACGAAGGACGATCGACTGTCCCCCTTCACTCGTTCCAAAGGGAAGAAGCACGACCGGGAACTGCCAGATTTTTTCGTAGAGTCCGGCGCGATGCATTTCGTCGTAGACAATATCGTCGGCGTCGCGGAGGAGGTCTGCGCGCTGACGCGTGATGTAACCGGGAGTGAAGACAAACTCCGGCGGTGTGTCGTGTGAGGTGCACTGAAGCACGCGGTTGAAGGCGCGGTTTGCATTGGGGATCGAGGTCGCGAGATCCATAAAATGCGGCTCGACGTGGAATGGTGTTTTTGAAAACAGCGCAACCGCATGACGGTAGGTTCGACCATCTCCCTGCACACCGACAGAACGAACGGGCAATGCCTTATGCGGAATAGCGAGATCAAGATCGGCATCAGGATCGAATGCTTGTTCGGCACAGAGAATGCGGACACCGAGTCCCGGACCCGGGAACGGATGGCGCCAGACAAGGTCGTGTGACAGACCGATTTCTTCGCCAAGCTTGCGGACTTCGTCTTTGTACAGATCCTTGAGCGGCTCGATGACCTGTCCGGCATCAATCATTTTCTGCACGGCATCTACGCGGTTGTGGTGCGTCTTGATTTTGTCTGCATGCTGCGTGCCGCCGGTTTCGATTGTGTCCGGGTAAATAGTCCCCTGACCGAACATCCAGCCGTCTTCCATCCGCAGGTGCATTTCTTCGCTGACGCGCTTTTGCACCGTGAGGAATGTTTCGCCAATGATGCGACGCTTTTCCTCGGGATCGTAGACACCTTTCAGATTTGCAAAGAATTCTTCGGATGCATCGGCGACTTCCAGATTTTCGATATCAAAGAGATGGAACGCATTCATGATCGCGCGTGCCTCGTTCTTGCGCATCATACCGGTATCAACCAAAAGCCCCTGCACACGGTGCGCACCGAGGACTTCATTCAGGACTGTAAAGGCAACAGAAGAATCCACGCCACCGGACACCATCATAAACACGCGCTTGTCCCCGACATCTTTCTTCACCTCGTTCCCGATGCGCTCAGCGTAGCTCTTCAGATTCCAGGGTGCGTGATCGGTCAGGTTTACAAAGCGCTGGAGAATCTCAGATCCGTGTTCGGTATGTACCACTTCAGTGTGGAACTGGACGCTGTAAATTCTGCGCACCTCATCGGCCATAGCGGCGTTGATACAATCAGAGGAGCTTGCAGCGGTGATGAATCCGTGCGGCAGGCGTGTGACTTCATCTCCATGAGACATCCAGACGACAAATGTATGCGGGAGTCCTTTGAAAAGTGCCGTCTCCGCTTTGACCTCAATAGGCGTGCGTCCGTACTCCTTTGTCTTCCCGCTGGTCACTTCACCTCCGAGCGTGTGCCCGATCCAGTGGTGACCGTAGCAAATACCCAGAACAGGAATACCCAGCTCGAGGATCAAAGGATCGGCCTGCGGGCTGCCTGCGTCGTACACGCTCTGCGGACCTCCGGAGAGGATGATTCCCGCAGCCTCTTTCAGATCCTCAGCCGGTGTACTCGGCGGACGGATTTCCGAAAAAGCCCCGGCCTCACGCACGCGGCGTGCAATGAGATGGGCGTACTGTCCCCCAAAATCCAGAATAACGATGCTTTTTGGATGAATAGGGGCTGACATAGGGGGATTGTACGCACCCTACCGCCTGGAGGCAACGGGCAATCCAAGGGCAATCAGCATCCATACGCTGTACGCAATCGCCGCATCTTCCCATGCATGCAAAAAGAGTGCCGCAATACTCACGCCCACAAACATCAAACCTACTCCCCATAACCCATAACCCATAACCCATAACCGACGCAGAATCAGCCCGATCAAAGACAGATATAAAATGAAGCCAAGAACTCCAAGCTCAACTCCAATCTGCAGATACCAGTTTTCCGGCAAAAACGGACAGCCGCACAGACGTCCTGTCGGCTGCACTTGCTTGTCACCCAGAAACACACACAAGTCCGCCCGGTCTTTCGCCCAGGACGGATCGTCTTCGGGGCGGAGCATCACACATGTATCAGCCGAGCGGTTAGTGGCGGGACCTGCGGAACCAAGGCCCATGCCCAAAGGGTACTCGATCATTCTGCCGATAGCCTCGATAGGCCGGTCGATGTGACCACGTGTGGAGGAGATACGGAGCAGTGCCGTTGGAAAAAGTGCGACTGCTGTGAAGACGAGAGCGCCACACACAAAGACCGATCCCAGCAAACGCCCGCGCGTCATGTGCGCTTTCACAAACGGATAGAGCGCCATCACGATGATGACGAATGCGCCGATCCAGGCAGCGCGGGAGAAAGTCAGGAAGAGAGCAATAAGAACGAGAGCCAATAGTGTCATGCTGAGGACACTCGAAGCATGAACACGCTTTAAGGCAGCCGGCGTCGACCCTTCGAGCGACCTCAGGGTGACACCTGTGACAGCAATCGCAATCGGAATCAGCAGCCAGATCCCCAACTGATTCGGTCCGCTGAACGTCGACTGGACCCGATGCAGCGTCGATCCCCCGATCTGCTGGAACGCAGCGAGCGGCTTGTCTGCAACGTACAGAGAATGTAGATCGGAATACCCGAGCCAGTAGAAGAAACTGTCGGGGAGCAGAAGCGAGAGAATGCCGTACACAGAGACAATCCCGCCCACCCAGAGAATGGCGCGGAACGCAGTCTCTTTGAACCACGCAGACCAGTGCACGCGGCGGAGAATCAGGAGTGCAATGAGCGGAATAAGATCGTACTTCACGCCCAGTGCAAACTGTGACACTGAAAATTCCGGCTGAAAATCAGAGACCAGAAAAGAAAGTCCGATGATGATTGCGATGAGTACATCGATGACATCAAAATGCCGTCCGATAGACTTCAGACTTTTGACTTCAATAAGACGGGTGATGTATTCCACGCATGCAATCAGCAGGATGATGCCAAGCACCCCTTCTTTCCATATAGCCAGCTGCAGAAGCGGCGCCTGACCGGGGCCTGCAATCAGTTTTGTCAGAACCGTGACACCGAGTGCATGAAACGGCAGGAGCACTATGAGGAGCAGAGCCAGCCATTCGCGGACACGCTGAAGCATAGGACTATGATAGCGAATCATCTTTAAACAGCTATATCATGAATTGTCAGTATTCGACTCTGTGGAGATGAAGGTGATGGCCGTGGATCATCATCACGATCGCGATCATCGTTATCATCACAATCATCGTCATCATCTCTGCTGTCGGGCAAGGACAGAATAACATCCAGCAATCCAACCGATGCCTGTATGATACTGGCAATACGTATGATCTGTTCAAAAATACGCTGATGCACAGCATTGTTTGCACATAAAGAACTGATCTCCTGTGACTCTACTCGCTCAGAAAAAAGGGAGATTTTCTGAAGCAATGTCCGGATATTTTGCTTCACGAATCCGGGAACGCCTTCCCCGTCCATCTCATACATCTCTCTCATTTCCTGTAATTCCTCAAGGTCCCGCACAATACTATTTCCCTTCCTTCTTAGAGAAGAAAGCGCGAGCACCACCGAATCAGAAGAGCCAGGGTTTTCCATAAGCGCGTCATACTATTCCTGCAATGTTTGTTTGCAAGATTATTCCAAGAATTCCTTATTATGGCTATTATACGGAACTTATTGGAACAAACGCTCTTCTTCGCTCCGGAAAATTTCTCCATGTGCGAGCACGTCTTCGACCGCATCAATACAGCGGGCGCTGACACCCTCTCCATAGAGTTTTGGAGTCTTGCGCATCTCTTCGTTATTCCAGGCAAAATCAATCATACGGCGGATGAGGGCACCGTCGACGGGCGGAGCAATCAGATTGCCTCCGGCGATGGCAGATTCACTGCGGTCGGAACCGTAGCGGAGTGTGACACACGGGACGCCAAGCACGTTCATTTCTTCCTGCATGGAACCGGAGTCTGTCGCGCAGACGGCAGCCTTGCTCATGGCAGTCATAACATCCGTGTAGAGCGGCCAGACCGCAGAGTAGATAAAGTTCGGATGAGAAGTTTTTAGTTCTTCCACTTCTGCACGAAGACCGAAGCGGTCGAAGGCGGCCTCTGTCTGGAAGAGCGAAATGAGCAGCACTGTTTTCCCGTCGAGGATGAGTGATTTCATTGCATCGTAAATCGCGCGGAAGCGACTTTCAGACATACAGTTCTCGCGGCGGTGAATGCAGAAGCGGACAAAGTCTCCGTCTTCGAGTGCGGGATAGCGTTCAAAAATATCGGATTGCTCTGCGTTTTTCAGTGCATCGAGCGTTGCATCAACCACGGAATTACCGACAACAAATATGCGATCATCCGGGAATCCTTCGTTTTCCAGAAACATACGATCCAGTTCTACAGGCGCCAGATGGACACCGGTTCCCGCCTCAGCAGCACGCGTATTGAACTGCTCCGGATACGGCTCCTGACTGCCCCGTTCCCAGTTAGTGCTGTCCATCAGAAACTCACGCCAGAGAGCGACATCAAAATGAGAGACATCGTCGAAGGCCAATCGCTCATCTGCAAAGCGCGGCGTAAGCGTGCGGATACCAGCCTCCACGTGCACTGATGCAAAGCCGTTGCAGTACCCTGCATTGCTCGCAGCCATCGCAGTGGTGGTGTCGCCGTGGACGTACGGAATGACGATCTTGTTTTTTGCTTTCAACTCCGCAATCACAAATCCCAGCCGTCCGATAATCTGGCTGACCACTTCGTGCATGCTGCCGCGAACGTTCAGGTTAAAGTCCGGCTCGACCCCGAATTCTTTCAGCATTCCCCCGCTCAGGTTTTCGTCGTAGTGCTGGCCGGTGTGGCCAAGCAGCACCAGATGTCCGCGGTTCTTGAGTTCCTTGTAGAGCGGAACCTGCTTGATAATGTCTGGTTTGGTGGCAATCAGAATAAGATGGACGTGCGGCTCAGGATTGGCTGCAAGGTCATCAAAAAAAGTCGGTGAACGGTAGGTAATCTCAGTCATGGAACAGAGAGTAGCAGATTATCGTCCCTCTTTCTGCTTCATATTTCGCAGTTCTGCGAGATAGGTGCGAAAGAGCTCAGGAGTGAAATCTTCCAGCAGACAATCAGGGAACACATCGCGCGTTTTATCTCTCGTGTAACCGCTCATCACACTATTGATATGTTTGAGGTCGGTATCGCCATCGCCGGTCCGGATGCGTAAATCCAGTTCTCGCCAGGCAATGCCCTGCTGCGGAAGATCCAGGAAATCTGTAAAAGGACGACTGGTATCTGCTTTCCAGAGTTCCCGCGCACGATCTTCTTCATCCGGTCCGCTGTAATCCATCATGAGTGATACAACCATTCCCTTGCGATCCTGTGTAATATCCATAACCCGCTGCATGACATCCATCATCGACGGCGCCTGTTGCGTCAATCTTTCTTTGCGCCCCATGTGCACCAAGCGGACATCCTGATTTTCCGGTAGATGTATCCAGTTTGCTTCCAAATCCTGCAGGAATGCTTCGACAACACGAAAAACAGCTTTCTGTTGTCCAGGTGGACGTTTCCAGTTATTCACAGACCACGCCCAGAGCGAAATCAGTCCCACCATCTCATCACGCGCCGCTTCAATAATACGTTTCGTTGCCTCACCACCATCATTGTTACATTCAAAAGCCTGGTCTTCATCTAAATCGGCAGGGTTCACAATAATACCCTGCTGAGCCAATTTCCTCACACCAGCGCGACGATTGCCATCGCAGGTGTGCTCTATCCAAAGGCCGGTTTCAGGGCTGGCAGACATAGGTCGGGCACTCTAGGGATTCTCTGCAAGAGCGTCAATAAAACCTTACACCCGTCCCCCTTCGACGTTCTTCTGTGTCTGGGACGCGCCGAGGGTGACAATGCCTTCGACTTCGCGGATCTGCTTTTCCACCATTCTGTCTCCGTCGAATTTGTAGATGTACGGCGTGCAGAGCCCGATCTCCAGAACAGCAACCTCGTCTCCTGTCAGTCCATCCATATTTTTGATGATGGGACGCAGGCTGTTTCCGTGTGCAGCAATGATGACTGTTTCTCCGTTGAGGATATGCGGGAACACGTACTGCTTGAAAAACGGCCACGTGCGACGCTCACAGTCTTCGACACTCTCTCCGTTTGGCGGACGCGTACTGTAGCTGCGGCGCCAGAGTGTCACCTGATCCTGTCCATACTTTTCCGCAGTTTCGGCTTTGTTGAGTCCCTGCAGATCTCCATAGTGACGTTCGTTGAGGGCGGAATCTTCGATGACAGGAACGTTGATCTGTCCGGTCTGCGTGAGAATAATCGAGAGCGTGTTCTGGGCGCGGATGAGGCGGGATGTGAATGCACAATCAAATGTAAATTCCGCAAGAGCTTGTCCCACCGTTGCGGCGTCTTTGGTCCCCTGTTCGGTTAAAGGCACATCAGACCACCCTGTGAAGCGGTTTTCGAGATTCCACTGAGATTGGCCGTGCCGGAGAAGAATGAGTGTACCCATGAAATGAGTATACAGAGTTCGTGAAGGGATTCCAAAAAAGACCGTTTTTTGCTATAATAATCCGATGTCCAAATTCCACATACACACCCTCTCCTCCCGCCGTTACGGCCACACCGTGCTCTGGTCCATCTTCATGAGCATCGCGATTGTGTGTGCTGTATCTATGTTGGGACGTGCCGCACATAACTTCAAAGCTGCACTGACCGACGCTCCGGACGTGGCGATCTATCTGCTGCTGCAGGATGAAGAGCTGGGCAACACGACATTGCTGCGCATGAATGATGAGGACACCGAGCGTGCGTATTTGGCAGAAACCAAAGACGGTCCGAAGCTCATCAAACTCCGTAAGAACAAACAGTGGATGGTTGATTTTATCGAGCCACTACATCAGACCGCTGACGCAGAATCACCAGAAACGGAAACACCAGCACAGCGTTAAGAATTCTGGGAAGACGACGCGGTTCGCACACCAGTCTCCAGAACCATTCGAGTCCCATTGTCTGGAGCAGAAGTGGAGCGCGCTTTTTTGCACCCGCGAGAAAGTCGAAGGTTCCGCCCACTCCCATCGCAATGCGAACGGATGGCATTTCTTGTAAGTACTCTGCAATCCACAGATCCTGCTTGGGTGCACCGTAGGCGACAAAAAGAATATGGGGGTGCACGTCGTTAATGCGCGCGATGATGCTGTTTGCGTCATGCGCTTTCGGCGTCCCGGCGTACGCACCGGCAATCCGCAGATGCGGGTTTTTTGCTTTGAGGGCCTCCGCGGCTTTTTCGGCAATGCCTGGCGCAGCTCCAAGTAAAAACACGCTGTCCGCTTCGGTGAGCACTGCGCACAATGCCGTGACCGTATCCACACCCGTCACACGCTCCGGCACATACTGCCCGATGTACCGCCCCATGGTCACAATCCCCTGGCTGTCCGGCAGATTTAAGTCACTGCGCTGCAACACCTGATGAAAGGCAGGATGTTTCTGTGCTGCAACGAGCATCTCGCTGTTCGGGGTCATCACATGATGCTGCCGCTCCGACACAAGCATGTCGGCAAGACGCTCGATAGCCTGTTCACGGGTAATAGCATCGATGGGGACGCCGAGGATGGAAATGCGGGACATGTGCGGACAGAATATCAGAGATCGGTTATTATCATGTCCTTTCTTCTGTTACTCTTTCACCATGCGTCTGATAGTCACATTTCTGGCAGCAACAACGGCACTCGTTTTGGCGGGCTGCGCTGCGCAGGCTGAAGTGACGGAAAGCGGTGCGGAGTTTAAAACATCCGGCAGCAGCGCATCGTCCGTTGCCCCTGTCATGACAAAAGTAACCGAGCGTTTTCAGAGCGGCGGCATGCTGCACATGGGCAGTACTAACGCCCCTGTCTCCATGATTCTTTTTGTGAATCACTCAAGTCCGTATTCGCAGCAATTTCACACGACGCTCCTCCCCCGGTTAATTGAAGACTTCATCTCGAAGAACACGCTCCAGATCGGGGTGGTTCCTGTCAGTTTCGCAAAATATGCACAGAGCGATGCGAGCGCTTCCATGTTGATTTGTGCCACACTGCAGGGCAAAGGACAGGAGATGAATGATCTCCTCTTCTCAAAAGTAAATCCGGCCACACTGCAAAAGCAGGTAACAGACATGGGACTGAACTCCGCCACTTTCGCAGACTGTCTGAAAGGTCCGACACTGCAGTCAGCACTTGCTGCCGGAAAAGCGCTCGTAGCATCGTACAATGTCACACTGGCACCGACGTACGTCATTGATGAAACACTGCATGTCGGACTGCCCGAATATGCGGATCTGCGCGGACAGATTACTGCGGCTCTTGCTGACTGATTCGTACAAGTTTTACCCGTGCTGTGGCACCGGACAGGATGCGGATGTGTGATGCCGGTACAGAGAAGATGCCGGCCAGAAACCGGACCAGTGCAACATTCGCCTTGCTGTCTTCCGGGACCGCAGCAAGATCTATCTTCAGACTGCCGTCACTCATCACGTCTTTGATCTGTGTTACTTTTGCATGAGGCCGGACGCGAACAGCCACGGTGATGGCACCCTCTGCAGCAAGCCGCTTGATAAGTGCATCGGTCATGTGTTTACCGGAGTTGTGATTTCCTCCACTTCTGAATCTCCGCATGATGCCCGCCCATCAGGACATCAGGCACTTGAAGTCCGCGGAATTCCGCCGGTTTCGTATAGTGCGGATACTCTTTTTTCCGGTCGAGCGCAGGGCTGAAGCTTTCCTCTTCCGCTGATGCCTCGTGTCCGAGGACGCCGGGAATGTGCCGCGCCACCGCATCGACCAAAACCATCGCAGGTAATTCCCCACCGGTCAGCACATAATCACCAATACTCATCTCCTCATCAATCCATCCCCCATCAATCACCCGCTGATCAATCCCTTCGTAATGCCCGCACACCAATATCAACCATTCCTTCGTCGATGCAATACTCTCCACCATTTCCTGCTCAAGCCTTTTTCCCCGCGGTGAAAAATAAATCCGATACGGCTTCACCTCATCACCCATAACCGTTAACCCTTCAGCCGTAATCTTCTCAATAGCATCCACCAGAATATCCACCCGCATCACCATGCCCGCCCCACCTCCATACGGCGTGTCATCCACCTGATGATAGGCACCGATTCCAAACGACCGGAGATCATGAAAATGGATGTCGAGCTTCCCCTCATCCTGCGCACGCTTCAAAATGGACTCCGTCAGAGGCCCTTCAAACATGCCGGGAAACAGGGTTAAAATATCGATTCGCATAAGAGCGCTTAGTTTACCTGCTTGCCACATCCTCCGAAAGAGAGGCTGCAATCCTGCCTAGAAGCTGAAAGCTAGAAGCTATAAGCTAGCCTCATGGCTTTTCCTCTCATCGACATCCTCATCCCGACCTACGAGGCGGATCCCGTGCATCTGCGGGCGGCCATCGAATCGGCAATAGCCCAGACGGAAACGCGCTGGCGATTACTTGTAAACGATGATCATTCCGAGTCCAATGTCCGGTCAAGTGTGGAGCCTTTCATGCGCGATTCGCGCGTCTTTTTTCTGAAGAACAACAGACGGTACGGTATTGGCGGAAACTGGAATCTGTCTCTGGAAAAAGGAGAGGCAGAGTACGTGCAGTTCCTGTTTCAGGACGACGTGTGGGAACCGACGTATCTGGAAAAAATGCTGGCAGCTCTTCAGGCACATCCGACAGCAGGCTTTGCAGCGGCTGACCACACCTACGACTGCAGCGAGAGTACTGCGAATGCGTACAAGTACCAGGAAGTGCGCGCTATCCGGAACGAGATTTTGCAGAACGGACTCCAGAGCGGCCAGGAGCTATTGCACACATGGATCAAGCGCCAGCTGCATCCGAACCTCATCGGCGAACCGAGTTTTGTCATGCTCCGTCAGTCACTCATCCGGCAGATCGGATTTTTTGCGGAGGACCTGCCACAGTTTCTGGACGTGGAATACTGGCTCCGGGCTCTTTCGAAATCCGATATTGTCTACGTGAAAGAAAATCTGGGCTCCTTCCGTGTGCATCCTAAAGGTGCCAGTGCGCAGAACGAGGAATCCGGTGCCGGCATTTATGACCGCCTTCTCTGTTTCGACAAATTGATTCTGACGCTCCCGTGGTTCGGAAAAACAATGAGAATTGCAAAAAAAGCGCGCAAGGATGCCCTTGTTGTCATGATCCGGAAGTTCTTCGAACGCCGCAAGAACAAGCAGAAAACCCCGATGAGCGGCAACGGGAAAAAGATGAAGATGTTCGCACTGAATCATCCGCTTCTGGTCACAGGAGCACTGCTGAAAGCGCTGATTAAATAAGCTGCTGCATCAGGCCACTCACATCCTGCACCTGCACTTCATCTACCAGCATCGTCTTTTTATTCTGACGCGGCACCAGCTGCTCATAGAAGCTCGGCACCTCTTCATTCTGATACAGAATGCCGGTCGCAATCCTCTCCGATGTATCGACTGCCAGCTGACGCGCTTTCACAAAATCCGAGGTGTCATGACCTTCAAGGTGATAGCAGCGGTCGAGCAGGTACTGATGGGTCGCGAAGTAGTTATACGTCGGACATGCCTGCAGGAAATCGACGAAGGCAAAGCCGCGGTGCGCGAGGGCTTTTTTCAGGATATCTGTCATCTGCGGAATATCTCCGGAGAAGCCGCGGGCAACGAAAGTGGGCTCAAGCGAGAACACAAAATCCATGCTCGGAAGAGTCTGTTCCGGAATGCCGTTCGGGGCCGCGTTCATCTTCTTTCCCTGAGGGGTCAGACTGCTCGCCTGTCCGGTTGTAAGTCCGTAGTTCCCGTTGTTGTGAAGCACAAACACGATCGGATAATTACTGCGTATGGCATGGACCAGGTGACCGACTCCTTCCGAAAAACTCGCGCCATCACCACCGAAAGCAATGACCGGCATCTTCATGTTTGCGATTTTTGCAGCAGCAGCAAACGGCATCACACGGCCATGCAGTCCATGGAAGCGGTATCCTTCAATTTTGTCTGAACCGTTTCCGTGGCAACCGACATCGTAACAGAGAAGCACTTCGTGCGGCTGGAGGCCGAGCTCAGACAGTGCACGCTTCACCGCAGTCCAGATACCGTAGTCCCCGCAGCCGTCACACCACGTACACCTGTTCTCGGAATGATACTCAAGCGGAGAAATGCTGGGGCCGGTGAGATCGAGTTTGATGGACATGTTATTTGGAAAGATACTGATGAACCGCCTGCAGTAATTCGTAGTAGAAGAACGGCCGGCCGTCATATTTCAGAAGCACATTACTTTCCTGCGTCCCGCACTGCATGCGCAAAAGCTGAAGGAGTTGCGCCTGATAGCTGCACTCAATAAAGAGCACTCTCTTTGCCTTCTTTGTAAGCTCCTCGTACATCTCTGTTTTGAGCGGCCACAGATACGTGTAGTGCAGGTACCCGACCTTCTTTTTGGTGAGTGACGGATCGTTGAGTACGTCCAGCATGACGCCTTTGTTCGAGCCCCAGCTGACAATCAGAAGATCGAGCTTTGCATTTCCCGGCTCCGGCATGGTGTCGCCATAGAAAAACTCCGGCTCCGGCAATACGTTCTTCAAAACAGCAGCTTTCCGCATACGCTTTTCCATCTGCGCAACCGCATTGTCTGCCGATTCACTGACACTTCCATCCGGACTGTGCTCGTCACCCTGTGCACAATAGGTCGCAGCGTTAGCACCCGGCAACCACCGCTTGCTGATGCCATCTTTGGCAGTCGGATCGTAACGGTCACTGCTCTTCAGCTTCTTCAGATCTGCTGATGCTGTGACAAGTTTGCCGCGGACAATCTTCGCCTTTTTCTGATCGTACGCCTTCTGGGTGTAAATGCCTTCGGCCGTGTGCTTGTCGGTGAGGACAATGACAGGCGTCTGGAATTCCTCGGCAATATTGAAGGCCTTCGGCATGAGGTGAAAAGCATCTTCGGCGTCGCTCACGCTCAGCACACACCGGGCAAATTCTCCGTGAGCAGAGTGCACAGCCATCAGGAGATCTCCCTGCGCAGTCCATGTCGGGAGTCCTGTGGCAGGACCCGGGCGCTGCGCTAGAACAATGACTGCGGGATTTTCGATCATCGCATCCATCGAGATGGTTTCGGTCATCAGGTCAAACCCTCCACCGGATGTAGCGGTGATGGCGCGTGTTCCCATATGCATCGCGCCGCTCATCATCTGAGCAGCTGTAATTTCATCTTCCGCCTGTTTGATGGCCATACCGGTTTCGTTTTGAATCTCGGCAATATAGGACAGTAACGGTGACGACGGCGTCATCGGATAGCCTGCGTAGAAGCGACAGCCCGCATGCACAATCCCGAGTCCCATCGCCTGGCTGCCTGTCAGAAGCAACTGGTCTTTCCACTTTTTATCCGGCTTCGGAAGCGCAACGGAGAGGGTGCAACCGGACTCTGTGCAGACTGCAAATCCTTCGTCTATACAGCGCATATTCATCTCCAGCAGATCTTTCTTGCTCGCGAACCGCTCCCCGACCAGACTCTTCAGAAGCTTGATATCGCCCCCAACCGCACACCAGATGAACGAACTGAAAATCACGTTCGCGAGAATCGGCTTGGCCTGCATTTTCTGCAGCATCTGATGAATAGGCAGATACACCACCTGCACTTTCTGCTTCTTCAGAAGTGCTTCATCGGCCTTCGAAAATTTCCAGACTTTCGTGTCATGGATGATGGTACCGCCTTCCTTGAGGTCCATGAGGTTATGTTCAAACCCGTGATGGTTGAGCGTGATCAGCACATCCACCTGCTCCTCCGAACTCTGGATAAGATGATCCGACACATCAATCTGATAGCTGCCGTGTCCGCCTTTAATAAGCGACATGTATTCGCGATAGCCAAATACACAGTAGCCGGAACGCTTGAACGCCTTTGCGAGAATCTCGCCGATGGAAATGATTCCCTGGCCTGATGCGCCGACGATTTTCAGAGAAAGACGACTCATGCTTTCTGCAGGGTAGCAGCCCACTTCTCCACCGTCTTCTCCTGACCGTAAGGCTCGTTGATGATTCTGAGTGTCGGTTTGACGAGTGTCCCACCATGGGATGTCACAAACTCCTCCATGTGATCCGCTGCGGCACAGGTGAAATGATACCGGTCATCCCCAAGTCCAATGACCGCAACGCGCTTCCCCGCCAGATCGATCTGCGCTGCGCGATCCATCAGCAGTGCAAACATATGCGGATTAAGCTGGCCTTCCGGTCCGCCTGTATTCCACGTGCTGGTTGCCAGAACCAGCACATCGCCCCGCAAAAGATCCCCGGGCTGCGCGAGTTCCGCACGCTGCTTTTCCGCTGTCACACCTGTAAGCGACGCAATAAGCCGGTCAACGACATATTCCGTGTGACCACTCGTGGAAGCGTAGATAATGTGCAGAGAGGACATTGGTCAGCATTGTAGACAGGAAAACGGTGAGAAAATAGTGCAGATATCGTCAAAAATACGTTAGAATGCGTTATATTGTCATATTTTAATAAGTATGTTATAATAAACATATGACAAACACCCCATCGTCTTTAGGAAGCCAAGAGCAACAGCACCCGGAGCCGCAAAAAGACCCTGCAATGATTGAAGCAGCGATCGGACAAACGATCGATCTTTCCGATGTCACCATGTCTCCGGAACCAAACGAGGATGCAGAAAAGAGCGTAGAAATGCAGACCATTCCCTACGCACTCACGGTCAGACCTGAACATAGAAACGGCATTCAGAAAAAGAAAGTAAAATATGAAAACATCATTATGCAGGCAGGCACACGGGCGCTCGAACAAGAGCGACAACAGTGTGGATTAGTTATCTTCAATGCACTTTTATCCGAAGAGGGAGTGGCGCGCTACAACGACTGCCTGCAGACATTGCAAGCGATCTATGCGGGGCAGCGATGCCCGATTATTCTTTTTACGGAATACTTCAAACACCTGGCGCAATACTGTGACATGCTCGCAACGGGGCCAAACGGCGAAGTTGCGGAAAACCCACTGAACCTTCGCACTCTCTCCGCCCCCACCCGCGCTCCCACTGCCCAGCCTGTTGAAGGCAGACAATTAACCATCCGCGAGCAGGTTCTTGCAAAACTCAAAGCGAAACAAATGGCAAAAGAGGAAGAGGACGCACAAGCCAGACTCGCACAGGCAAATGAGCAGCAGAAAGCACCGATCGGAATTGATCTGACGGACGACAATAAGGATGCAATCCTACGCAGAGCTCTTGAAAGTACACGTCGAACCAATGCAAGCGGCGGATTCGGAACTCTGGAAGACCGCATTACCACACACATAGGCACGTACCTTCTGCAAAACAATGAGGCATTCAGAGATGATGTCTACGCAGACACCAAAGAATCCGTGGAACGTTACCTGTCACCCGGAGAAACCTGGGACGACGAAACATTCTATAAAATCTGGAATGAAATAGCTGCCCTCGCAGACACACAGGACTAAGCTGCCTTCATGCTTCTTACACCAACATCCATCGCCGTCATCGGAGCCTCCTCACAGGAAGGCAAGGTCGGCCATGACATCTTAAAAAACCTGCTCACACAGGGCTTCAACGGTCAGGTCTATCCGGTAAACGTGAAGGGTGGCGAGATTCTCGGAAAGCAGGTCTACACATCGGTCAAAGACATTGGTAATGCGGTTGATCTTGCGGTGATTGTGATTCCCGCTGCGGTCGTTCCTGCAGCTCTGAAAGAATGTGGCGAGAAAGGCATCAAATCTGTAGTCGTTATCAGTGCCGGATTTAGCGAAGTCCATACCGATGACGGAAAGAAGCTGGAGGAAGAACTCGTCGCCATTGCTGACCAGTACAGCATCCACCTCGTCGGTCCGAACTGTCTGGGTGTCGTCCGTCCGGCTATCGGCATGAACGCATCGTTTGCCAAAGATCTGCCGCCTGCGGGAACCGTCGCGCTCATCAGTCAGTCCGGTGCAACTGCTGTGGCATTGATGGACCGCGCGCCACAGGAAGGCATCGGCTTTTCGCTGATGGCGAGCATTGGAAACAAAGCGGTGATGGATGAATGTGAGTGGTTGGAATTGTGCGAGAAAGATGAAGAAACCAAGGTGATCGCCTTCTATCTGGAAAGCATCAAAGACGGCAGAACATTCCGCGATATTGCCGCACGCGTTGCCAAAGTAAAACCGATTGTGCTGCTGAAAGCAGGTGTCTCGAACCACGGCAAACAGGCTGCTGCATCCCACACAGGAGCGCTTGCCGGAAGTGACAGTGCGATTGATGCACTCTGCGCAGAAACAGGAATCCACCGCGCCCACACCAGCGAAGAGCTGTTCGACCTGCTCGCGGTTCTAAGCACACAGCCGACGCTCCTCACGCATAAAATCGGTATTGTGACCAACGCCGGTGGGCCGGGTATTCTCGCGACAGATGCAGCAGAAAGTGTGCACCTGCAACTCCCTGCACTCAGTGAAAAAACAGCAGCTGTCCTCGCGCCAAAACTCCCTGCCAGCGCATCCATCCATAACCCGATTGATGTCATTGGTGATGCAGGAGCTGATCGGTATGAAGCCGCCATGACTGCATGCTGTGAAGACCCGAACATAGATGGACTTGTGGTGATTTTAACTCCACAGGTGATGACGCCGTGTCTGGAGATTGCAAAAATGATTGTGGATGTCACGCGCTCTGCATCGCTGATGCCGGTCTGTGCATGTTTTATGGGCGGAGAATCAGTGACTGAAGCGATTGCCTATCTGCGCAGCCAGAAGATCCCCGTCTTCCCGACACCAGAGAGAGCAGTGGCGGCCATGGCCGCACTGCAGTGTCACCCTGAGGCCGCTCGAAGGGTGAACACGTCTACATGCTTCGAGTGCCCTCAGCATGACACACCCGATCACCGGTCTCCGGTGACCGATCTCCCAAAAGGTCTTCTAGATGAAGAAAAAACCGCTGCACTCTTCACCCACTTCGACCTCCCGATGCCCAAACAGGCATTGGCAAAAAGTCCTGAGGAAGCCGCAATCATCGCAGAGCAAATCGGCTATCCGGTCATCATGAAAATCAGCTCTCCACAAATCCTCCACAAAACAGACGTCGGTGGCGTCCGCGCCAACCTCAAAACAAAAGACGATGTCACAAAAGCCTTCACAGAAATCATCAGCAACGTCCAAAAATCCCATAACTCATTACCCATAACCCATAACCAATCACCCACCATCAATGGCGTCCTCGTCCAGCAATTCCTCCCGGTCGGCGATGAATTCATCGTCGGCGCCACGCGCGATGCGTCCTTTGGTCCGCTGATTATGGCCGGTCTTGGCGGTATCTATACGGAACTGTTTGCCGACACATCGTTCCGCATTGCACCGGTCAGCACGCAAATGGCGTACGAAATGCTCACGGAGCTGAAGGCCTGGAAGCTGCTCCTTGGGATGCGCGGCAAACCGCAGCGCGATATTGATGCACTCGCAACCGTCGTCGAACGCGTGTCCGACATGATGATGGCCTGCCCGGAGATTCAGGAGCTCGACCTAAACCCGGTTCTTGTCTCGGAGAGTCACGTGATTATTGCCGATGCAAAGGTCGTGATTGGATAAAAGAAACAAGAGACTCTGAAGGGTCCCCAGAGGGAATATCTTGTTTCTTGTATCTTCGAAAAATGCGCAAAATCGTGCTTTACTTTTATGTATGCGCCCTCTTACTCTAGAGGGTACATTTTGCACATTTCCGTTTTTCGTTATGAAGCTCAAGAAAATGATGGAACGCGCCGTTGAATACGGTATCGACGCCGACCCCCGTGGCCGCAAATATATTGAAAAAATGCTCAAGAAAGAACTCGACCGCAGCAAGAAACTTGAAGGCCGCGAGAAAGAACTCTTCAATATGGAGCGCACCTGGAACCCGTATTCGGATTCCGGCATCCTGTGGGGAGACGACAATACGGAAGTGAAGCATCTGATGGTGGGTATTGATATCGAAACCCAGGAATTCATCCTTGCGGATCGCCTCCGCGAAAAGGGGCATAAAATTGATGCTGTCATGATCCACCATCCGGAAGGCCGCTCATTGGCTGACCTCGATAAGGTCATGGATGTACAGGTCGATGTCTACGCCAAAGCCGGTGTGCCTGTGAATCACTCAGAACATCTCCTGCGTCCTCGTCAGGACCGCATCTGGCGCGCTATCCACGCAGACAACATGTTCCGCTCCCAGCGCACGGCAGAGCTCCTCGGTATCCCCGCTCTCGGCTGTCACACGATTACCGATAACCTCGTCTGGCAGTGGATGGAAAAGAACGTCTGTAAGAAGAACTTTGATGATCTCGGCGAAATTGTGAACGCACTCCACGACATTGAGGAATACAAGTACTACGCAAAGAAGGGCAACCCGCCCATTATTGTGAACGGAAGCCGCGGCAGCCGCGTTGGAAAACTGGTTGCTACAGAATTCACCGGAGGAACCAATGGACCGGAAGACTTCATTAAAGCGCAGTCCGCAGCGGGCGTCGGCACTATCCTCGCCATGCACTTTACCGAGAAAGAAGTGGAACAGGGTAAAGAATACGGCGTGAACATGATCCAGTGCAGCCACATGGGAAGCGACGCAATGGGTATCAACCTGCTTCTCGACCTGCTTGCCAAAGAAGAGAAGAAGCTCGAAGTCCTCGAGGTCTCCGGATTCGTTCGTGTGAAGCGCAAATAATGCCATCTGTTTTTACACTCATCGGCAATGCCTGGGCTTTCGCCAAAAAGCAGTCCGTGCTGATGCAGGTTGCAATCTGGCTGATGTTCCTGCCGATGATCGGTATGAACGAACTCTCGTCCTTCATGGCCGATCCTGCTCTGAAAATGGATGCAGCTAATGGCGCCCCCATTCTTCTGAGTGCCCTCTTCATCCTCATCCTCTCCGTTATTCTGGTATGGGGCATTGCCTGTGTGTTGCTTATCGGCAGCAGACAATTGGGCTCCAGTTCCGGCCGCAGCAGAACGTCTTTTTCCGCAGTGCGTACGGAAGCCCGCCGCTTCCTTATCCCGCTGATTCTGACCGGCATTCTCCGCAATATCATCACGTTCCTCTGGGCGCTTCTCCTGATTGTCCCCGGTGTCATCTACAGCGTCCGCACCGCCTTCTATTCCATCATCTTAATTGAAGAAGGCATCTCCTACCGCCCCGCACTCCAGAAAAGCAAAGCGATTGTGAAAGGCCACACGTGGCAGCTCTTCATCAAGCTGTTCCTGCTGGGCATCATCCTCTTCGCACCCATCCGTATTCTCGATGGCTTTGGCATCAACATGCCGACAAGTATGAGTCTGACAATCCTGAATGTGCTCTCTGCCGCTTTCACCACTCTCTCTACCGTGCTCTACACGCTCTGTACCATTGAGATGTACGGACACATGAAGCCCGCTACCAAGCCGGTGACGGGAGGAGGAAAGAAGGCAGTGAAGAAGGTGGCGACGAAGAAGAAGTAGATTGGGGGATGAGATTGAGATTTAGCCCTCTCCCGTTCCGGGCGAGGGAGTTCTGTTGGTTCATAAAAAAAGAAGTTCCACCAGGACCATTTTCCCAAAGGGAAAATGAAGGTTCGTGGCGAGGTGTCCGGCCACGGGGGGTGAGGGGGTCAGCGGTCAGTGGCTCTGGCCGGACCGCACTTTTTGATTCTTTTTGCTGCACGGGCAAAAAGAATGCCCCCCGCGGCAGCGGCCAGCGGAGCGAATCTACATACAAAGAGAGAAGATTATATGTAAAGATATGCTTCGAGCGTCCTCAGCATGACACAGTTCGAAAACTCTTAGCGTGACACGCTTTATTTAGCAGTCACCATCTCCACAATCTTCTGGAACGCCTCCGGCTCGCGGATAGCCATTTCAGAAAGAACCTTGCGGTCGAGCTGAACGCCCTTTTTGTTGAGCTGATCAATAAAGACAGAGTACTTGCTGCCTGTCTGACGAATAGCCGCGTTGAGGCGGATAATCCAGAGGGAGCGGAAGTTACGCTTTTTCTTCTTGCGATCCATGTACGCGTGCTGACCTGCTTTAATAACAGCTTCCTTCGCCTTCACGAACGTGCCACTGCGCCCCGCTTCGTAGCCTTTTGCTAACTTGCGGATTTTCTTGTGTCTGCGATGCCGGACGATACCACGTTTTACACGCATGGGAGTGAAGAGAAGATTAGATGTTCGGGAGGAGACCCTTCAGAGCGGGCACGTTGGTCGGGTGGACCATAATAGTACGGTTCAAACGCTTCTGGCGCTTGCTCTTCTGCTGGAGAAGGTGGCTGCGACCGTGGCGTTTCATGGCAAGCGCACCGGATCCAGTCCTACGGACTCTCTTCTTCGCGCCGCTGTGTGACTTCATTTTTGGCATAAAAAACCTGTGACGGGCTGGGAGTATAGGGAAAGTTAACGAGGATGCAAAGGAAAATTGGAGGTCAAGATACAGATGAAGGGTCTTATTTGGCTTTTGGCCGCATAACTGCAATAAACTGGTTTCCCTGCGGTTTAATCTCCTGCTCTACTTCCGCGTATTCGGCAAGATCTGCCATCAGCCCCTTAAGCTTTGTAATAGCATAATCCTTATTGGTGAGCTCACGACCACGCAGACGCACGGAAAACTTCACCATGTGGCGTTCTGCGAGGAAATCCTTCGCCTGATCCACCAAACGATCGAGATCGTGCTTTTCTGTGCGGAATCCGAAGCGCAGCATTTTCGTTTCCGACTGCTTGCTGTTGGCTTTCTGCTTCTTCTCCTTCTTCTGGATCTGGTACAGATAATGACCAAAATCCCCAATCTTCACGACTGGTGGTACTGCTTTTGGCGATACTTCAATCAAATCCATCTCGGCAGTCTTGGCACGCTCCAGGGCCTCGGCAATCGTGACTGTCTCCGTTTCCCCTTCGTCGCTGATAAGCATAACCTGGGGGCTGGTGATCTGTTCATTCATGCGCGGACGCTTTTCCAGCTTCTGCTGTCTGCCATGGGTAAATCGTTGTCTCAGAAAATTGAGGGGGAAAATTGGGCTTAATCTACGCAAAATACCCATCACGGTCAAGAAAACTCACGCAAAACCCGCTACCAATAACCAATGACCAATCACCGACTATACGCCTCCCACGTCACTGCAATGTGATACTGGTTCACTCCCGTCTGGCGGATCGCACTTTTGACAGGCATCAGGAACCGCAGGGGCCAAAGTTTCTGCGCTTCGAGTGAACGAGCAAGTGGCCCGGAAAGCAGTTCGACAATCGCACCAAGATCCGACTGCTCGGTCATGCGGCTGAAGGAATCGGTGAAGACATCAGAGGAAAAAGAGCGGAACAACTGATCCTGTGCCACCTGAGGCGCCTTGGCGTAGGTGAGAAGATCCATCGAGAGGAATGTTTCGAGTGCGGTGATAGCAGCAGGATTTTCCTGCTCCGTCAGCTGCAGCAGTGCTGTCTGTTCGTCCGCAGTCAGCGCATCACTCACAGTCAGAAGTCCGGAAAGGTCCTGGAAGAGAAAGAGCGTCTTGAGTCCCTCTGCAGTGACATCAGCCTCAAAAGAGACCGGCGTTTTTGTGAAACCGTCAGCATCCGTTTCATCACCGACCTGTACCGGTGAGAGGCTGGCCAGCATCCCCTGCTTTCGCAGTTCAGTCGTCAGAGCATCAACGGTTGCAAGGAGGCGATCAAGAGCGGTGTCATCCGGAAGGACATACATCCGCAGCATTTCCTCACTCGAGTCTCCGGTGATACTCGCCTGCAACTGCGCCACTTCCGACTGTTCTTTTATGATATTCATGCGGTGCTGGATGGAAGGCAGTGCAAGGGCAGCCGGTAATCCAATGTCGCGCATATCACGCACTGTTTCCACGTGCAGCGTGAGGAGCTGAATGGAAAGCCCGAGCAGCATGGCTGAGAGCAGATACTGCACCCGAAGGCCCGGCCGGCGGATGGATGCGACGGTGATCATGTGGTTGCGAGCGTGAAGGTGATCGTGAACGGAGAATGGAACGTACCGTCTGCATTCTGTTCACGGGTGAAAGACGGACGCGTCATGTTGCTGACAAAAGAAAGATCTTCGACTGCTTCCACAAACGATGCGAGCACAGTCATGCTGCGCAGGTCCACATTGCGGACATCGCCGCTCAGAGTGACTGTTGATCCATCAGTAGAAATGCGTGTGATGACGACTGCATCTTTCTTCATCGCAACCGCAACGCCCATTTCTTCGAGCTTCTTCCGGAGCACAAACGCACTCATCTCGCTGCGCTTCGCGGATTTCAGCGTTTCATACGCCTCGTCATACGTCGGGAGAATAAGGCGGTTACGCGTGTCTTCCTGTGTCATAAGTTCCGCCTTCATGTGCGACACATAGGTTTCCATTTCTACCGGTGAAAGACGCTCGTCGGACACTGCAAAACTTGTGAAGCGCGGAAGGATGCCGAACCATGAGACGAAGAGCAGCACGAAGAACACTGCTGAAAAAAGCATGAGCGGCAATGCAACGCGTTCCAGAATATCCTGGAATGGCTCTTTCTGGGCCGGTGTAAGTGTGGGTGTGGGGAACATGTGTTTTCTAGACAGTATAGCAGAAAAAGTGATCTTTTTGAACCGGTGTGTGTTTGACAATACAGTAAATAGTTTTTATTTGTACTTATAAAGAAAGACCGAGATGCGGTAGAGTAGAGCCCTAATCTCTCCCCCCTTCCCCGTGGAAGAACTCCTTTTGAAGCTTCAGGAACTGCAGTCTGCAGTGAACATGGGAAAGGACTCTCTTTGAGGCCCGGAATGTGCCTGCACAGATAGCCGAACTGGAAGCGAAATCAACCGCGTCCGATATTTGGGATGACCAGCAGAAAGCGAACGAGCTTTTTGCAAAACTCCGCGGACTCAAGAAGCAGTGGGACCCTGTGGCAGCTCTGAAGAGTGATGTTGATGGTTTGGTGGAGATGACGCAGATCAGTTCTCTGGATGACCTGCCGGCATTACAGACCGAATATGATAAGGCGATAAAAGAATGGGCGATCCTGGAACCGATGCTCTATCTCTCCGGTGAGTTCGATCACAACAACTGCTACATCACTATCAGCGGCGGAGCAGGAGGAACCGAGGCGCAGGACTGGGCGGGATTTCTGATGCGCATGTACCTGCGTTACTGCGAGCGCATGGAATGGACGACGTCGATTGTTGATAAAACAGATGGACAGGAAGCGGGCATCAAAACTGTCACGATTTTTGTGGAAGGCGATCCGGCATACGGATATCTGAAGTGCGAGAAGGGCACACACCGCCTCGTGCGCCTCTCCCCTTTCAACGCAAAAAGCCTGCGCCAGACAAGCTTCGCACTCGTCGAAGTGCTTCCGGAAATTACGGAGACAAATGAGATTGTTATCAATGCGAGCGATCTGCGCGTCGACACCTACCGCTCCAGCGGAGCCGGCGGTCAGCACGTGAACAAAACTGATAGCGCCATCCGCCTGACACATCTCCCGACAAATATTGTCGTAGCAGTTCAAACTGAGCGCAGCCAGATCCAGAACCGCGAGCGCGCGATGAACCTGCTCAAAGCAAAACTCCTCGAAAAAAAGCGCGCGGAAGAACTCGAGCAAAAACAGGAACTGAAAGGCGCATCACAGAGTGCATCATTCGGGCAGCAGATCCGCAGCTATGTTCTGCATCCGTACCAGATGGTGAAAGATCTGCGTACTGACGCCGAAACCAGTAACACACAAGGAGTACTTGATGGCGATATTCAGATGTTTATTGATGCAGAATTAAAGAGATTGGCTAAGCAGTAAACTGTCACCCCGAGCGGAGCCGAAGAGTGTACTATACTACACACGTGACTGATGACACTCCCACACTGGATTATTTTCCGGACGATGCAGTGAACAAGGCATTGATTGCACTGGATACCGCTATAGACAAAAAGGCCAGTCAGGAAGAACTACTGAACTGTGTCCGTACAGTCGCGGATCATATTAATAAAAAAGCAGAACATCAGCGCGCTGCACTGCGTGCATTGCTGGCAGAAAGAGTGGCGTGGATTACGGGGGCGCAGAGCGGGAAAAAGCCAGATGCTGCCTGAGTCTCCGCTTTACAGAGAACTCATTTCGGCTATCGTCTGCGCTACGCGCGGAGAGGTGGCCGAGTGGTCGAAGGCGCACGACTCGAAATCGTGTAGGCCTCAAAAGGGTCTCGAGAGTTCGAATCTCTCCCTCTCCGCCAGCCTTCGCCAAGGCTTCGGCTGGCCTCCGGCCAGACTCTTTTCCGAAAGCTATTTGTACATCAAACTGAACAAAATCACCCTTTCATCAATAGAAAACACATCCAATAACACCATAAAGAAAGAAATCTCACTACATGGACCGGTGTGTTTTTTGGGAGGATTTTTCCTGCGGATGTTTGGTGGGCTGTATTTCTCTTCATACAGCCAAAAAAGTGCACACAAACACGGGTATCGTAAAAGATGACCCCACGACAAATTGTAGCGTCGTCCATTGAACATTTCAGTGCTATTCCTACGTGAAATTCAAATTCTCGCTTGCATAATGCACTCTAGGGTGAATAGAATTCACCTCGCATTATTTCTTTCCTCTTTTTTTATGAGTTACGTTGTAGCTTCAAAAGTTAAAGAGCTGGTTAACGGCAAGGGCATGATGTCCTCCGGTGACCTCGCAGAACACCTCAGCAAGCACATTGAAATGTGGCTGGGTATGGGCGTCAAAGCTGCCCAGGCTAACGACCGCAAGACGGTTCGTGGTTCAGACATGCTCGCTTTCACGCCGGGCAAAATGGCCCTCATCGTGGCTAGCAAGGTTAAGGAATACATCAATGGCAAGAACATGATGTCTTCCGGCGATCTCGCTGAGCACGTGAGCGCTCTCGCTGAGTGGCTTCTTTCCGAGGCTATCAAGCGCGCAGCAGCTAACGGCCGCAAGACCGTTCGTGGCGAAGATCTCTAAGCGATCTTTTTCTCGGAATTGATAAAAGCCTTCTGTAACGGGGAGGCTTTTTTCTTTGGAGAACTCTAGAAGCTGAAAGCCAAAAGCTACCCGCCTTCGCTCTTCCAGAGCTACGGACAGGCATGTAAGCTGTCGTCCATGACCATCGCGGTAATTGGCACCGGCTACGTAGGACTCGTGTCTGCGGCATGCTTCGCAGAACTCGGACACACGGTGTATGGCATTGATATTGATGCCGCCAAAGTTGCAATGCTGCGCGACGGCAAAAGCCCGATCTACGAACCCGGACTGGAAGAACTCATCAAGCAGGGCCTCGCAAACGGACGCCTGATATTTGAAACAGATATCACACTCGCACTCCCACATGCAGAAGTGGTGTTCTCCGCAGTGGCCACTCCCCCGGGCGAAGGATTCAAAGCGGACCTGCGTGCGGTCTTTGCTGTTGCAGAAACAATCGCGCAGAAAGTGGATCACCCGATTGTGTTTGTGAATAAATCGACAGTACCGGTGGGGACCGGCGAGCTGTGTGAGGAGAAGATCAATGCAATCCTGAAAGAGCGCGGTATTACCTGGAGTATTCCTGTTGTGAGCAATCCTGAATTTTTACGTGAGGGAATGGCGGTGCCGGATACGATGATGCCTGAACGCATTGTCGTGGGAATCAATGGTGATACGCGCGCAAAAGAACTGATGGAAGAGCTGTATCGCCCCATCACCAGAGCCAATAAGCCGATCATTTTCATGAAGAGAGAGAGCGCGGAAATTGTGAAGTACGCAAGCAACGCCTTCCTCGCAACGAAGATCAGCTTCATCAATATGCTCACGGAGCTGACGGAAAAAACCGGCGGCAATATCCGCGATGTCGCAACGGGCATGGGCCTCGACAGCCGCATTGGTCCACGCTTTTTGCATGCGGGTATCGGCTACGGCGGCAGCTGCTTTCCGAAAGATGTAAAAGCACTGCTCGCCACCGGAAAAGAGTACGGCATCCCGATGCCGATTGTGGAAGCGACCGATGCCGTGAACCAGCATCAGCGCGAACGCTTCATTGCAAAGATTGTGTCGATGCTCCCGGCGCAGTCGAAAGTCGCCATCTGGGGACTCAGTTTCAAACCGAAGACCGACGACATGCGCGAAGCGCCGAGTATTGATGTCATCAATGCACTCATCAGCGCCGGACATACGGTAAGCGCTTTTGATCCCGTTGCCACCGAGCGCGCCAAGCCGCTGCTGCCATTCATTACCCACTACGCCGATACCTCGATGGATGCGGTCATGGAAGCTGACGCACTCGTGGTTTTGACCGAGTGGGACGAATTCCGCGGCACAGACCTGAAGCTCACCAAAGAACACATGAAGGGCAATCTCCTGTTTGACGGTCGCAATATTTATGAACCACGCGAGGTCACAGAGGCCGGGTTCATCTACCATGGAATTGGCCTTTAATCCTGTGACTTCTTTTTGAGGAGGGACATCATTTTAAGCCGTCCCTCTTGGGATTCTTGCTGAATAGTCTGCAATATAACAGGGGCTTGTTCTGCAAGAAATTGCTGCATAAGAGCTTCCAGCTGTTCTATGTTGGTAGAAAGAATAGCATCTGTCACTTGCGTAGAACGCAGTCGGATCAGCACATTCTGTAAATCCTTTTCGCTATAACGTGGTGGATTTTGCAACGTAGAGAGCAAGTTTTTAAGACCGGTGACAGACACGCAATTCACATATGCCTGCCAATCTTCTTGTCGCCTTTGTACATGTAGGAGGTAGTCTCGCTGTGAACCAGTTTCCATAAGGAGCGGATTTTAGATAAAAACCGCACAAGTGCAAGGAGAGTACTTGCCCCCAAAGCCTCCTTCACGCACACTGACTTCCGTATGAAGATTCTCGTGACAGGCGCCGCCGGCTTTATTGGCTTCCACACAATCATGAAACTGCTTGATCGCGGTGATGAAATTGTGGGACTCGATAACATGAACGCGTATTACGATCCGACCTTGAAAGAGAAGCGTCTGGAGATGCTCAAACAGCGCGACGGATTCACGTTTATCAAAGGTGATATTCTCGATAGAAAAACGGTGGCGGATGCCATGAAAGGCGTTGATCGCGTACTGCACCTCGCAGCGCTTGCGGGTGTCCGCTATGCGTTCGATCATCCGGATGAATACATTGATATCAACATCACCGGGTTCTTCCACATTCTGGATGAAGTACGAAAGCAGAACATTCCGGGACTGATTTATGCATCTTCCAGTTCCGTCTACGGCGGCAACGGCAAACTGCCCGCCGCGGAAGATGACCGCACAGATGATCAGCTCTCGCTCTACGGTCAGAACAAGAAAGATAACGAGCTGATGGCGCACACCTACCACAGACTGTACGGAACAAAATCGACAGGCCTCCGCTTCTTCACGGTCTACGGTCCGTGGGGTCGTCCGGATATGGCACTCTTCCTGTTCACCGATGCGCTTCTGAAAGACAGGCCACTCCAGATTTTCGGGGAAGGCAAAATGCAGCGCGACTTCACGTACGTGGAAGACATAGCCAATGGCATCATTGCATCCATTGATAAGAACTACGATGACGAGATCTTCAACCTCGGCTGCGGCCGCAAAGAAGAACTGATGGAATACATCCGCATGGTGGAAGTGACCTGTGGCAAAGAAGCTAAAAAAGACTATCTCCCTATGCAGCCGGGTGACGTGCGCGCCAGTCTGGCAGATATCAGCAAAGCGCAGAAAATGCTCGGATTTGAGCCGCAAACCCAGATTAAAGACGGCGTGCCCCGGTTTGTGAACTGGTATAGGGAATACTACGGAATATAGAGAAACGCCTATTCTCGTGAAATGAGGAGTAGGAGCATTGCAAATTTAACAAAAATATGTTATTATAATACCAACATACATACTTACCCCCACACCTATGTCCAAAGGACATTCTCACAAGAGCCGTTACGCTCACCTTGTTAGTGCCTTTGCAGCATCTGCATTCGCGCTTCTGATCACTCTCAGCGCACAGCTGCAGACTGCCAGCACCGCCACAGCAAGCGCTGTGACCGGCGCCGTCACTCTGACCAACTATCAGACGACAAAGTGTCCGTACAAGCCGACTGATCGCGGTTACCGCACCAAGATTAAGTCCTGCTCCACACGCGGCGCTATCCGTTCCGCTCGCTAAACGAGACGTTCAAACAACCACGGCTCTCTGCATCCGCAGGGGCCGTTTTTGTTATGTGGCATCAGCGGCGGACATACACAAAGGGCGGCTCCGCACTTACCTGCCGCCAGGCTGGATTGGTATCCAGATCACTGCACGCACTTACGCAGATAACAGCTCCTGCATCTGTCAGTCTTGATTCTGTGTAACGACCAACAGGCATGTGGCTTTCGTATTGCCACTCATGTCCGAAACTGCCCTGCAGCAGAAGTGGGCCACTTACCTGTTCACGGGAAAGCTGCTGCATAACACGACGCGCAGGACTCGGCTCCGGAAGCGGCTGGAACATAAGGACATATCCGGCTGTCACCACGGCCACGCCTGTTGCGATGATAAACGGAGACATCTTCCGGGCACGGACAAGCACAATCAGTCCCGCCATAGACAAAGGTACAAAGAGAATCGCGTAATAACTGAACCGTGCGAGAAACACGTACGCAAGGACAAGGCACAGACTCATACCAACCGGCCACAGACGCGCCCTGATGCTGCCAATGAGGCCACTGATACTCAGGAAAATACTGCCGCTCCACAGCCACAACATCATCAGTTCAAAGAGCGAATCGTTTATTGAAACACTGTCACCTCCATGCACAAGCAGGCTCGCGGGAACGAGCGGGTTCGTGAGGGTGTAGACCAGAAGCAGCGCAACTGGCAGAAAGAAATACGTGATCCTCCGGACCATCGGTTCCAGCTGCCGCCACAGAAGTGCCGCAACGACCGGCGCAATCAGTACAGCCTGATACGCCGTAAAGAGCGAGAGTAACCAAAAGAATCCGATCAGCCCGGCACGGTTTTTCGTATGATCATCCTGCAGATACCAGTACACAAACACCCACATCTGCAGAGCGGTGAGCGGCGCCATCATGATGCTGCCGGATTGCAGGAGAATGCCGGTACACAAAAGCCAGCACGCGCTGACGGCAATGTAAACCGAGGTCTTGCGGTCAGGAAGTAACCGCACGGCGAGCCAGACTGCCTGGACCAGAAGAGACGCAAAAACGAGGCGCCAGAAAAATTCCTGGAACACAAAACCGTCGAGCGTATGCAGAATGCCGCGTGCAAGTGGCGGGTGCGGATACGGAATATTCAGCAGATATTTGGCTTCATCGGTCCGGACATGCTGCGCATACTGGTACGACGCCAGACACAGGGCGTAGATCTCCAGAATGACAGCAGACATCAATCGGCGCATGGCACGGGAGACGAAGTGTTGTAGGAAAGATCCATACATTCAGACGTGTCCGTCCCGCGATTCACTGTGCGATGCAGGACACGGACGCGATCCGGAAAGACTTCATCGACAATCAGATCTGAGAGTAGCCAACCGTGTGTATCGGCAGCAGCCTGCATGGTTTTTTGAACCGATGACCGGACAGCAGCATCGGTATAGAGCAAGCGCAGACGCCAGACATGTGGCAAAAATGTGAGAAGGAGCACACAGGCAACAAGCAGGAAAAAGATCCACACGCGACGCATCAGTATCTGCCACACACGCTTGGCAGCGATTCTCAGGAGCTGGAGCACAAACTGCATCTCCACCCACATGTTCAATTTGCTCTCACCGTGTTTGCGGAAGGCAAAGTGGAGGGGAACCTCAGCGATAGTGCTGCCCGCAGGCAGACACGACAGCACTTCCAGCAGGATTTTGAAGCCGGTCGGCCGGAGGTGCGGTGCAATCAGATTGTACGATGCACGGTTGAGTGCGAAAAATCCGCTCATCGGATCGGACGAATGCACAGGCGGCAAAGATGATGCGAGCCAGGTTGCAGTCTTGCTAAGAAGCCGGCGGCCC
This sequence comes from Candidatus Peribacteria bacterium, assembly GCA_023038255.1. NCBI lineage: Bacteria > Candidatus Peregrinibacteriota > Candidatus Peribacteria > Candidatus Peribacteria bacterium. The sequence goes on from CP082927.1 coordinate 1,098,303, forward strand.
GTCACCCAGTCCCCCACGCTACCGCCTTCAATGTACCGGGACGCAACCGCAATCGCGGCACCGTTCTGGACGGCGTCGTAGAGTTTTACAATCAGGTTGGGATCATGCTGCAAATCGGCATCCATCACCATCAGCACGTCCCCATGCGCCATCGCGAATCCTTCTGTTACTGCAGACGAGAGCCCTCTGCGCCCGATGCGGCGAAGCACGCGGATAGTCGGATACTGCGTTTTGAGCTCCTCCGCCACTCTCCATGTTTCGTCCGGCGAGTTGTCATCCACGACAATAATCTCATGCGGCATCTGGAGCACGCCCTTCAGCACCGCCATCAATTCAGGCAGGTTTTTGGATTCGTTGAAGGTGGGGAGAATGAGGGAAAGCATGACATGGGGAGAATAGCGGAAAATAGGGGTAAGACGAACGGGTTATGGGTTATTGGTTATGGGTTATGGGAAAAAAAGTGGTGAAAACTTTTTTAAGCTAGAAGCTAGAAGCTAAAAGCTATAAGCTGCCGCCAATGAAGATTCTCGTAACCGGCTCCTCCGGCACCATCGGCACCCGTCTTTGTGAGAAACTCCTTGCAGCAGGTCATACTGTTGTAGGAGCAGATTGGGAACCCTGTCAGTGGAAAGAAGAAGTAGAAGCACTGCGTATTGATATTGATCTGCGGCATGCGGAGGAATTCGGGAAGCTCCCGACGGATGTGGAGCTCATCATTCATCTGGCGGCCAATGCACGCGTCTACGAACTTGTGGAACACCCGGAGCGCGCGATGGATAACTTCCAGGATACCTTCAACGTCCTCGAATTCGCCCGCAAGAACGGCATCAAAAAACTGATGTTCGCATCATCGCGCGAGACCTACGGCAATATTCACCTGCCGGAAGGACAGAAATACTCAGAAGACAAAGCACACTTCATGACCTGCGAAAGCCCCTATACCGCAAGCAAAATCGGCGGTGAGGCATTATTTGAAGCCTACAAGCGCTGCTACAAAATGGAGACCATCATCTGGAGATTTTCGAATGTCTACGGCATGTACGACAACTCCGTCCGCGTCGTCCCTCTCTACTTCCGCCAGGCCAAGAACAACGAACCGATGAAAGTCTTCGGCCGCGACAAGTGTCTGGACTTCACGTACATCGACGACTGTGTGGGCGGCATTATGCTCGGCATTGAAAAGTGGGAGACCGCCAAGAACGACACCTACAACCTCGCATACGGTCAGGGCACCACCATTCTGCACCTCGCGGAGCGCATGAAGGAACTGCTCGGAAGCACCTCCACACTCGACATTGGTGAAGCCAGAACGGGCGAAGTAACACACTATATTGCGGATATCACAAAGGCCCAGACAAAACTGGGATACAATCCGCAGACGCCGTTTGATAGAGGGATTGAAAAAGCGGTGGAGTGGTATAAGGCCAACACCTGATTGCATTTCCCACGGAGAAAGCGCACTCTGCCAAACCGCTCTTTGACAGTACGCGGCAGGTATTCCGTTGTCTTTCATGGTGGAAGATAACGGCAGTGTCTGCACACAAAAAAGGATGAAATCATGCTACCTCAGTGGATGCGACGCTTGTGGCGTCAAATGCTGATTGAAACCGGCAACACGTATGTATCGAATTCAGGGCAGCTCACCAAGCGACATGGCTATCTGGAAATGGGTGGCGAGAGAAGGTTCATGACCCTTTCGCTCAATGCTGCAGCGAATGTGGACTACTCCCTGGCAGAAATCACAGCGATGACCATTCAGTGTGCCTGGTGCAAAAAGCCGATTTTCATTGGAGAGCCGGTCACGCTCTACGGACACAAGCAAAGCAGCAAAGCACTTGCTGCCCATGTGGTGGTGTACAGCGATATCCCCCTGCAGGTAGTGGGATGCCTGCGTATGGCCTGTGCCGAAACAGGCGCCGATTACCAGGGAGTATGGCAGCCCGATCCGCAACATCCAGGGAAAGGTCACGTCGTTCGCATTCAAAGCCCCATCGAAATGCTGATGGCCAATCCCGAGGTGGAATGCATCATCGTCTAGACATCACCCTTTCCCGTGTGCCGCAACCGCCAACAGCAGATGATTCATTTCATCTGCTGTTTGCTTTATATAAATGTAAAAGATGAATCCGTAAGTGATTTGATAGAAAAGAAAAAAAACATACAATTGCAAGCATGATTGAACTTCAAGATCACTTTGGGATATTTGATAACAAACGCAGCAGTGTGACGCGGAATGCTTTTAATCCAGATGCTCTTGGACGAAGATATATCGAACAAACGACGGATCTCAGTGGAGAAACACACAATGCAGTGGAAGCTATCATTCCTGATCTTTTGGGAAAAAATGACAAAAAAGAACAGGAAGAAGGCAGTAAATCAGAGATTTGAGGGTTAATTGACAAAAAACAATAATAACATAGAATATAATAATGCAAACCCCTAACAACACCGTTTTTCACGACAATGTTCAGGTGGAATGGGACCCAAGCGTTCCGGAGAAACTTTCTTTATGGATTCAGCGTGATGCAGGAAAAATGGAAAGAGTCCTGGTGCCGGCACAAAATGACGTGATACGTGCTGATGCATTTCAGTGGAGCGAGGCAAACACGATGGAGTATGAGATCTTCCAGAGACGAAAGGGGCTACTTTCTTTCATGCAAAAAATACCGGAGGAGCTTGTGGAGGGACCAAACAACACGGAGCTTGTGGAAATTCCCGGGAGCAGGAACACCGCTTTTGTAGTCATTAATCAAAAGGGAGATTCTATTGAGGGTCTTTCTGCTGTCACGGGGCAGGATGTGCAAAACGCAGAGAAAATCGCCAACAATATTTTTATTGTGCGGGGCGTCAAACTGGTACGAGACAGAACGCGTGAAAAAATTGCGGAGATAAACGTGCCTTTAGAAGGAGCACTGCTTACTCCTGCAAAAGTGCGACAGCGCTATGACGCAGGATATGAACGTATTACACAATATGTCCCCTCACATATCCGACGCGATCAGGATCCGGATATGGCTCTGCTGAGTGATTTGAAATCATTCCGCAAGGACGCCGTTCGCTGGGCAGAAATGGATGGCGAGGCTATCCGTGCATCTGAAGGCGGCCAAATGGGCATGGCATGGCTCATCGCTATCCCCTCGGATCATCGGGTAATGAATGAACAAAGCGAGTTACTCAGCGTCCCCCTTCATCATGCTATTCATCAGTTACGCATACGGCCCGAGGACATCACAGAGGAATGGGCGGGCATTGGGCTGCTGCATGAACTATCGCATCTTCGTGATTTTGTACTGAAGATAGAGCCGAATAATCCCAATCGTGAACAATATATCTCGGGTGAGGATCGTGCGTATTCAGCAGAAATCTGTGGCGCTGATCTGCTCTCGGAATACAGGGCTGCACCAGCAGTCCTCCGTTTATTGGACGAATTGAATATCCGGACACTGCAGGATTTTGCCCTCAACGTTGAGACATATTTACCGACCATCCACAAAGAACTTGATCCATATATCACTGCAGAAAATCCAAAAAGTGAAAAGGAACTTGGGATACGCGCTGCGTTCTGGCTCTTTTACAGCGCCAAACAGTTCATCAAAAAAGTGGAGGCAGACCCCAAAGAACAATCCCGTCTTTTCCGTGGTTTTATTGAGGCAGTCTATGTATCACAAGGTCATCTTTCCCCCGCATAATATGCAGCCCAACTCGCCTCCTTCACCAGAAAAAATCGACGTCCTGATTGACCTGACTGCAGAGCATTTGTTCATAGATCCGCTGAATGATTCAGAGCAAGTAAAAGCAGAAAGAATGCAATTACAAAGAGTGCTGATGGCACACATCAATAAGGTTGGGCAGCAGCAGAAATTCATGATGCTCTGGTTGCTGCAAATGATGGAGGGCAGTGAGCTGCGGCAGCAGGTGCTCGATACAATACTTCCCCACTGCGCCCAGACCATGAAGGCGGGTAATGAACCGCGCGTAAAACTTGCAGCGGCACAATTGCTGTATGAATCCAAAGAGTTAACTGAAGCAGGAGAGCTGCAGACATTATCGGAAGCGGAAGCTATTCTGCATAAAAATCCCGATGCACTCGCAAAAGACGGATCGTTGCGCAGCCTGGTCTATTGGGCAATTTGTGTCTTTTCCCATAACAGAGATGACATCCATACCGTATTAGACAGTCTGAAAAACAGTAACCGCAATACGCAGATTCTCCTGGCAACAGGAGCGATCAATAATCTCCCCTGCGCAGATATCTGCTCGATTGTTGAGGAGCAAAAAGACCATCTTTTGGATGAAGGGGTGAGAAGCAGGATAAGCGCAGAATTTTGCGGACGCGGCATCAGAAGATTGGCACCCTTTGTGACTGTTGACGAGACGGAGACAGAACATACCTCTGAGGCTGCAGAAAATGAAACAATGCGTGCAGCTGAAGCGATAGACTCACTGATGGCTGTGCTGGTAACCATGCCGGATGCTGCCAAGCAATTGGCGGGGGCAAAATTACACCTCGCACTGCTCCACAGAAGAAACGGCGACCTTGCAGAGGCATTGGAACTCATTCAGGAGGCAAGAGCAGTGTGCCCCACTGATGAAAAGTATGCCGATTTGCTCAATGATATAGATCTCACTGCACAAAATATTGTTGAGGATATGCGTACAGTTGAAGGCGGAGATCACACGGACGATAAGTAATGTGCTACGCCGGATGATTGGTTATTCCTGAGATTTCTTCTCCTCATGGTAAACCATATCCAGATTCACCTCCCACAGGTTTGAGTGATCGGTTTTGCCGGCAATAATGTTATCCACCGCCATCATGGCAGTCAGCATACTGTGATCCTGGTTGTTGTAACGGTGCATGCCATTGCGGCCGATAAGGAAGAAGTTCGGCATGGTTGCCACATACTCACGGACGACATGGAGCTGGGTGTAACTGCCAATGTAGGCCGGATAGGCTTTCGGCATGCGGAGCACGCAGGCATCGACCACGTCTTCTTTTTTGAGGAATCCGATCTTCTCCATTTCAGAAATCCCCAGGTCGATCATCTCCTGGTCCGGCTTGATCCACAGATCCCCGCCTTCGTTCACAAAATACTCAAGGCCGATCCAGATATGATTCTTGCGGTCTGCGACCATGTACGGACTCCAGTTATTGAAAATCTGTACGCGCCCGACACGAACTCCGCCTTCCTGAATATAGATCCAGTTATCGGGAACATCGGCAGCCGGTTTTTCTTTTCCTTCCTGCACATGCAGCTTATTCAGAAGTAATCCGACAGTGAGGAAATCACGATAGCTGAGACCCTCTGCCACTTCTACAACCGATGCAGGCGGACGCGGACGCATCATGCCGATCAGGTGCTTGATGGGCATGGTGGAGAAGAAATAGTCACAATGGATCTCCTCGGTTTTTCCGGTCTTGGCATCTTCCAGCGTCACAGATACCACCTTCCCGTCTTCATGCCGCACGCCAACCACGCGGGTCTGCATCCGCACCTCGGCTCCGCAGCCCCTGATCTGTTCCGTCACCGTCTCCCACATCTGTCCGGGGCCGAACTTCGGATAGAAAAAACGGGTGATAAGACTGGTCTCGCGCTCCTCCTGCTTTTTCTTGAAATCACTGGAAAGCAAATCTTTGATCGCATGAGCAATGGCTCGTTTCAGACTTAACCCCTTCACGCGCTGCGCTCCCCAGTCGGCACGGATCTGGCTGCAGGGCACGCCCCAGACTTTTTCTGTATAGGCCTCAAAGAATGTTTTATACAGACGATCGCCAAAGCGATTCTTATAAAACGCATCCAAGTACGTTTCATTTTTGATGGGAAACACCTGCCGTTTGATATAACTCATCCCGATCAGAAAGGTATTCCAGAGCCCCAGGCGACGGGCTACAAGCAGCGTGATGCCAATGGGATACGGAAAGAAATGCTTGCGGTAGAAAATGCGGCTCAGGCGCGGACGCTGGAGCATCACCTGATCCTCTTTTTCCGGATCTGGCGCGGGAATGGTTTTCTTCTGATGAGTGCACAGATATTCCACAACCGCCTCCGAGATGTAGTCGATCTCATGTCCTTTTTCGATCGTGTCGGCAGACGGTGCGCCCTGGAGCGGCAGGATATTGAACCACCAGTCCATGACACGTTTTTCCTTGCTGAAGAACCGGTGTCCGCCGATGTCGATGCGGTTTCCTTTGTAATTATAGGTCTGGGCGATCCCGCCGATGGCATCGGTCGCCTCGCACACAATCACGTTGATGTCTGTGCGGTTCAGCAGTTCGTACGCGGCGGTTAAACCTGCGGGACCTGCGCCGGCGATGATCGCGATTTTTGGCATAGAGCTAGCTAAAAGCCTCAGCATCCTAGCAGGAGCAGCGCAGCATGCCTACGCTTAGACGCCGGCAGTGACAACCTCCGGCATATTGTTTTTCTTCTGCCGGAACACAAACGAATGCAGTAGGAAGTAGTTCCAGAACATCACCGCACCAATGGCTGCAGCTTTGGAAAGGTTCGAGATAATGGGCAAAGCGACCTGTGGCAGGAGATACACACCGATGGTGATGAAGAGCGCCGTGAAGGCGACGTTCAGGAAATACGCGAGAGCATACGCCATTGCAAAGCGCATCGCCTGCTTGCCGGCATTCCCCTGGCGGTGACGGAACGCGAAGAATTTATTGATGAGAAAGACTGCCAAACTGGAAATCAGTGTCGAGAAGATGTTTGCAAAGCGCGGATCCAGCCCTGCACCCACACTCAGAAGGTTGAGAAGCGAAAAGTCGATAATCGCACCGCTGCCGCCGGCAATCATGAATTTCCAGAGCTGGGATGCATGCCTGCGGAAAAGTGCTTTGATCATGCGGGTAAGCCGTTCCAGGCTTTGTAGGTAAGGGCAAGCCCCTCAGACAGAGGAACCCAGTCCATCGACTGTAACACAGGATGCATCGGGAGCATCGGGATTGTGCGGTTTTCTACATTTTTTGCAGGTTCAAATGCAATAGGGAGTCCCGGTCGGACGAGATCGCGAATCTGCTCGGCAAGCTGACGGACGGTCACCACCTGATTGGTCGTGATGTACTGAACGCCTTGTGCACCGGCATCAATGAGTGTCATGACGGCGCGGACAAGATCACCCACATAGAGGAACGCGCGCTCCTGTGTACCGTCGCCCCACACTTCCAGCTTGTCTTTGCTGTCTCTGGTCTGGACCATGAGAGCCGGGATCAGGTTGGCATCTTCGTTAAACGTATCGCGCGGACCATAGACGCCGACCGGTCGGAGAATGAGAAGCGGAAATTTGCGCTGCCGTGCAGCAGTCAGCCACAGGGTGCAGCACAGCGCTTTGCCCAGAACATAACCGTCAATACTGCCTGACTGCGCAATGGCGATAGGATCAATGGCAGGTGGCACGTTTGCGGTGCTGAAGAACGTAACTGATGCCGAAGACTCACATTCTTTCATGGCTTCAAGCAGCGCAAGCGTCATACGAACGTTATCGTTAATGACATCGCTCGGGCGCTTCTGGTGATACTCGGTATTCCGACGGCTGGCCGCAAGATGGAAGATATCGTCAACGCCACGGACGAGAGTTGTACAATATGCAGGATCACGCAGGTCACCCTCAATCCACTCCACTTCCGCTCTGCGTGACGACAGCGCACGGTAATTTTCAGCACGCAACGGCACACGGACTTTCACTCCGTGGTCGAGCAGATATTCAACAAGGAAGCTTCCAATAAATCCCGTACCGCCGGTGACAAGAGCAGTGCGTCCCGCCCAAGACTTGGTCATGCCGGGAGCGTACAGAGTTTTGTTAGCTGTTACCAGTTAACAAACGGGTTATGGGTAATGGGTTATGAGTTATGGGAAGACCGAGAAATGAAGGTTGATACTTTTGATAATAAAAAAAGAATTCCACCCCCGGTAACCCATAACTCATAACCTATAACCTCTCAAATAACTGGCAAGACCCCCCTCCAATCCCTATACTCCGCCCATGTCAGAAGCACCTATCAGTATCTGCGTTGTCGGTCTCGGCTATGTCGGCCTGCCACTGGCGCATGCCTTTGCAAAAAAAGGATATGACGTCTGCGGGTTCGATATCAGCAGCCGTCGTATTGAGGAACTGAAAAACGGACATGACCGCACACTCGAACTGAGCGAGCACCAGCTGAAAGAAGTGAGTATCCGATTTAGCGATGATCCAAGCATTATTAAAATGGCGAACGTGGTGATTATGGCGCTGCCGACTCCTGTGGACGATGACAACAATCCGGACATGACCATTCTGCTCGATGCAACCAAAACTGTCGGACAGAATCTGCAGAAAGGCGCGATTGTCGTGTACGAATCCACCGTGTATCCGGGTGTAACAGAGGATTTGTGTGCGCCTATTCTTGAAAAAGAATCCGGACTTGTCTGGCGTGAAGGGTTTCATCTGGGCTACTCCCCCGAACGCATCAACCCGGGTGACAAAACCCATACAGTCGAAACCATCATCAAAATTGTCTCCGGTGATGACGAGCAGACCCTGGATACCGTTGCGGATCTCTATGGATCTGTCGTAAGAGCAGGCATCCACCGTGCTCCGAGCATCAAGGTGGCAGAAATGGCGAAGGCAATCGAAAATGCCCAGCGCGATCTGAATATCGCGTACGTCAACGAAATCGCGATGATGAGCGTGAAACTCGGGATCAAGTCCGGTGATGTCTTTGCCGCTGCCGGCACCAAATGGAACTTCCTTCCCTTTCGCCCGGGCCTCGTCGGCGGACACTGTATTGGAGTGGACCCGTATTACCTGGTGGAAAAAGCAAAACAAATGGGCATGACCACGCACGTCATCAGTGCAGGACGCATGATCAATGACGGCATGAGCAAGTTCGTGGCGGATCAGGTGCTGCAGGCACTGACCACTCCTCCAAGCAAAGCGCGCGTTCTGGTCCTTGGACTCACCTTCAAGGAAGACGTGCCCGACACCAGAAACAGCAAAGTGCATGACGTTATCAAGTCACTGGAAGCAGAAGGAGTGACCGTCGAAGCACACGATCCGTTTCTGACCGAGGCAGAGATCATGCACATGAAGCACACACCGGGTTCTCTGGAAAAAGGTCCGTACGATGCCATCCTGATGCTCGTGTCGCACGCCGCCTACCGCTCACTGCCTCTTCAGACAATGATTGATGCCACGAAGGAAAGCGGCATTATCTACGATCTGAAATCCTCTCTGGATAGCCAGGCAATTGCCGACGCCGGCCGCATCTATCTGTCACTCTAAACATACATGCCATCCGCACGGTATTACTGGCCGCTGGCGCTGCTCCTTGGCGCGCTCGCTGCAATCGTCCTGCTGACTGTCCGTCCATACAGCGGAAACATGACATCGTTTTTTCACATGGATACGATTACCGCGGAAAAATACGGCGTTCCGGAACAGTTCGTCCTGCTCAGTGTTCCGGGGTATGACGGTGAACAGTACTACCAGATTGCCAGGCACATGGGCATTCTCGTACAACCTAACTTGTGGGAAAAGCTCGCGATTCACCCGACCATTGCCTACTCGTACCAGCGTTTTTTATTGCCGGTGACTGCGTATATCCTGGCATTCGGTCAGACGCACCTGCTCCCCTACAGCTTCCTTTTCATTCAGATTGCGAGCCTGCTTTGCGTGGCAGGCGCCATTCTCTGGTTCCACCCGAGGCGTGCGCTGTATAGCATTGCACTCGCCCTGTCTCCTGCCGCAATGATTGGACTGCACTTCTCTCTTGCAGAGCCGCTCACGCTCGCACTGCTGACCGTGTTTCTGGTTCGCTTTATTGATCGGGCCAAACTCAACACCATTGATATCATCCTGCTGTCACTCTTCGTGCTGACCCGGGAAGTGAATATTATTTTTATCGGGCTGCTGTTTTTGTACCTCGTCTGGAAGCGCAGGTGGCAGGACTGTTTTCTGCTAATCATCCCGATCGCAACCTTCCTCGCACTCCACGCCCTCATCTACAAGGTCTTCCATGAAGTGCCATTCCTCTGGAGCACGGACAAACACTCTCTACCGTTTACCGCGATTATCGATATTCTGCGCGGCGCAAAGGGCTACGACATGTATACACTTTCATCCATTGCACTCTTTGCCGGGTTCGTTCTTCCCGCTTTTCTCTGGTCACTCTGGAATCTGTGGAAGAAAAATATGACCGTATTCCTGCCTCTTTTTTCCGTACTGTTCCTGGGCCTCATGCTCCTGATGCCGGACCACATCTGGGGCTCCATCACCTCAATTGGCCGGGTGATTACGCCGGTCTATCCACTCGTCCTGCTCCAGGCTGCAGAACATGATACGCTCCCTGCACGCCTGATTGCCGTTGCCGTGCTTTTTCTGGGAGTCGGCATCGCGATTGCCCTCGCTCTGCTCCCGCATCCGTTCACGCTCTCATGACCCCCGAACTCAGCATCATTGTGCCGGTCTACAACGAAGCACGGACGCTGGAAAAAATCATGTCCGCTATTGTGAGCGCCTGCCCGGGCGCACAGATTGTCTATGTGGATGACGGATCGACAGACGCATCGCTTGAGCTTTTGCATGCGCACGCCAGACCAGCTGATCTGGTCCTCACCAAACCAAATGGCGGGAAGGGTTCTGCTATCCGGCTGGGACTCGAGAATGCAACAGGTGCCTATACCGTTATTCAGGATGCGGATCTGGAATATGATCCAAAAGAAATTGATCTGCTCATCAGCCGCGCTACACAAGAACCGGGCACGGTCGTCTTCGGCTCACGCTTCTTCCACGGAAAAACCCCGCATATTTACTGGCGGTTTCTCATGGGCAACAAAGCAATGACCGCACTCATGAATATTCTCTTCTTTGCCCGCCTGACCGACACCTATACCTGCTACAAACTGCTGCCGACAGATCTCTTCCGGAATCTGAATCTGACAAGCAACGGCTTTGAACTCGAAGCGGAAATTACCGCCAAGTGCCTGAGAAAAGGCACACGCATCGTCGAAATTCCCATCAGCTACCATCCGCGCAGTATTGAGGAAGGCAAAAAGATTAACTGGAAGGACGCGGTGAAAGGGGCGATGATGATGGTGAAGATACGGTGTGGTGGATAGCTTGCGGCTTTTAGGAATAAAAAGACCTGAGAGAATTCACAGTCTAAGAAATACATGGGAGGGGCCCCGTCGCCAAGGAGGGTTGTGCTAGGTCTTTCTGATACTCTCTGCCGCCACCCCCACCGCCATCACCAGCACCCCAAACAGCAACCCCAAGAACAACCCGATAATCCCAATCCACGACATGGCAATCATGCCACAGACAACCGCACACGTCGCGAGCAGCAGAAACAGCTTGAGTGGATTGTAATGCGCGATGGATTCAACCATATACTGTAGGGTGCGGAGGCTATCACGGATAATCCTGACTTTGGTGTGGCCGAAGCGTTTGTAGTATTCAATAGGAGCATACTGCACTTTCATGCCTGTGAAAAAATACGCAAGCGTCATCGTGGTCGGCAGGCTGAAGCCGTTACAGAGATGCGGGAAATACGGGAGAATCTCGCTCCGCCGGAATGCGCGCATGCCGGAGTTAATGTCAGGAATGCGTTTGCCTGTCGCAAATTCAGCAAGGAATCGAAAGACGATCCGTGCCATCCACTTCAGCAAACGCCCGTTGTAGGCCTTGCCATGTCTCGCGCCAACGACCAGGTTGTAGCCTTCATCCAGTGCAGTCAGCAAGGTGGCAATGGATGCGACCGGATAGGTGCCGTCACTATCCATCATGATAATCCGGTCACAGAACGCCTGCTCCACGCCGTCTTTCACGCTCTTCCCCGCCCCCATGTTCAACTGATGACGAATGAGCTTGGCCCCGTTTTCCTGCGCAATGGCAGCAGTCCGATCCGTTGAGGCATCGTCGACCACGATGATCTCTGCATCCGGGTACGTACGACGAATATCCTGCAGCACAGAAGCGATGCCCTCTTCCTCGTTATACGCCGGCAGAATAATGCTGAAAGACGCCATGGAGGGACAGAATATCCTGTACGGGCATGGCATGCCATGCCCCTATCGAAATTTGATGCCGATCTTTATACTGATTCTATGAAAAAGGCACTGATTACAGGAATCACCGGGCAGGACGGCTCGTATCTGGCAGAACTGCTGCTGGAAAAAGGCTATGAGGTGCATGGCATTATCAGGCGCTCAAGCACGGTGGTGAAAACACGTCTGGATCATATTTTCCAGGACCCGCACACGAAGAACCTGAAACTCTTCATGCATTATGGGGATTTGTCTGATGGAAGTAATTTGAACCGCCTTCTGAAAGACATCCGCCCCGATGAAATTTACCATCTCGGAGCACAGAGTCACGTGCGCGTGAGTTTCGATATTCCGGAATATACGGGTGATGTGACTGGCCTCGGAACACTGCGCCTGCTGGAGGCAATCCGCGATGTCGATTTCCCGGTGAAGTTCTACAACGCTGCGTCGAGCGAGATGTTTGGCAATGCAAAGACGCTGCCGATTACCGAAGAGACACCCTTCCGCCCCGCCTCCCCCTACGCCATCTCCAAACTGTTCTCGTACTGGATGACGGTCAATTACCGCGAAAGCTACAACCTGTTTGCCGTGAACGGCATTCTCTTCAACCACGAATCCCCGCGCCGCGGCGAAACATTCGTGACCCGCAAAATCTCCCGTGGCTTTGCACGCATGCATGCCGGACTGGACACCCTCCTCTACCTCGGAAACCTCGACGCAAAACGCGACTGGGGATATGCAAAAGAATACGTGGAAGGTATGTGGCTCATGCTGCAGGTAGAGAAGCCAGACGACTACATTCTGGCTACGAATGAGACCCATACTGTGCGCGAATTTGCAGAAGAGACTGCACGCTTCTTTGGCTATGAACTGCAGTGGAAAGGAAGCGGCGTAGATGAAATCGGGTTCGATGCAACAAGTGGCAAAGAACTGATCCACATTGATCCGCGCTACTTCCGCCCGACTGAGGTTGATGTCCTTCTGGGTGATGCATCCAAGGCAAAAAAGCTTCTTGGCTGGGAACCGAAAATCACCTTCACAGAACTCGCCCGCCTGATGGCTGAGGCAGAGCAGTTTGAAAATGCTTCTTAGCTCTGTGACTTATACCACGTAATAGTATTTTTAATGCCTTCCTCCAGAGGCATGCCCGCACGGAATCCGAAAAGCTCTTCCGCTTTTGATGTATCCAGACAGCGTCGCGGCTGGCCGTTCGGGACCGATGTATTCCACTGAATGTCGCCTGTGTACCCGATTTCAGCTGCAATGAGGTGTGCAAGATCCTTCACGGCAATCTCACGGCTGGCACCGATATTAATAGGCTCAGGACTGTCATACTGCTCTGCGGCAAGCACAATGCCGTTGGCGGCATCATCCACATACAGAAACTCGCGTGTCGGCGTACCATCACCCCAGAGCATGACGGACGGCGCCCCACTTTCCTGCGCTTCCAGAAATTTCCGGATGAGACCCGGAATGACATGAGAAGTTTCTGGATCAAAGTTATCACGTGGGCCGTAGAGATTAACCAGAAGCAGATGAATGGAGCGGAAGCCGTACTGCTGACGATATGCATTGCCCTGGACCAGCAGCATTTTCTTTGCGATTCCGTAGGGAGCATTCACTTTCTCCGGATAGCCGTCCCAGAGTGTTTCTTCCCGCAGAGGAATGGGTGCCCACTCGGGGTATGCACACACCGATCCGACACCGATAAATTTCTCGACACCGGCCTTGTACGCAAAGTGCTGGGCATTGGTCCCGATGGTCAGGTTGTTATAGTAAAAATCCGCCGGATGCTCACGCGCATCTTTGATTCCCCCGACATGCGCAGCACAGTGGATGACAATCTCGGGACGCAGATCACGGTACATGGCTTCTGCCGCAACCTGATTGCGAAGATCATATTCCGCACTGCTCGGCGCAAGAATTTCTCCCGCCCAATCGGTTTTTTTGAGCCTTTCACATACCGCAGATCCCAGGAATCCTTTGCCGCCAGTCACAAGAACGCGTTTGGTCATAGAGAGTCTTTGCCAACCGTCAGAATATCCGGCAGCGGGAATAGTAAATGTCCACCCTTCTCCAGGTATGACCGCATGTTCTGGGTAATAGTAGTGCGGAAATGCCACGGCAGGACTAGGTAATAGTCGGGGTGACGCGCATCGGCATCGGCCTGGGAGATGATGGGAATATGCGTACCCGGCGTCATTTTGCCGAACTTATCCGGATTCACTTCCGCAACATACGGAATATCTTCGGCAGTGAATCCGCAGTACTGCAGCACAACATTTCCTTTGGTGGAGGCTCCTAATGCAAACACAGTCTTCCCTTTTGCATTGATGGCGTCGATCGTGGCACGGAGATGACGGCGATGCTCTTCCACGCGTGTACGGAACTCTGCATAAACCTGTAATCCATTGATGCCAAGCAGCTCCTCATGGTTCCGCAAATCTTCCGCCGCCGTTGTTTTCTGAGCAAGAAGAGGATTGCCTGTTTTCACCGCTGTCACACGGAAGCTTCCTCCGTTGGCTCCATTCAGACTGACATCCAGAACCGTCATGCCCGCGCGCTCCAGCATCCACTCAATCTGCCGCATGGCGTAGTACTCCAGATGTTCATGGCAGACTGTGTCGTACGCATTGGCCTCCAGCATGGAGGGCAGGTAGCTCTGCTCAAACAGCCAGAGTCCGTTGTCATCCAGAATAGACGCGATACCGTTCACGAACGCCTGCGGATCTTCGAGATCATAAAACATCGCAATCGAGGTGATCACTTTCGCCTTCACCGGACCCAGCTCTTTGGTGAAACGTGCAGCATCAAAAAAGTGTGGAATAAGCTGCATGTTCTCTTTGTAAAACTCCGAGAAATGCACAGCGCTCGGATCCATGCCGACAAGCCTATATCCCTGTCCATGGAAAAACGTGAGAAGCGTTGCATCATTGCTGCCGATATCGAGAATCGTGTCACCTTCCTGAAGGATGCCCCGTGCTTTAATGGAGTCAGCAATACCCTCCAGATGTTCCACCATCCAGCGATTCAGTCCTGAGCGATACCCGTAATCCTCCCCGTACATCTCTTCCAGATCCCCGCTGTGCTTCAACTGCACAAGTCCGCAGGCACCATCTCCTTCACATTTCACCAGTTCCAGCGGCTGCACCTGTACTTCCTCCGAAGTACTTGCAGGGAAAATGCCCGTCAGAGCCTGATTCCCAAGATCAAGAATGCTCACAAGATGCGTGTTTTTGCAGATTCTGCACTGGGAAATGGCTTGGATCATAAGTGGGTGAACGATAGTGAATTCGCGCGCGTGCCGCAAGGAAAGCAGTAACTGGAAGAATCGGCGCTTTTCTATTACACTGCCGGTCCATGAAGACGATCGTCGTCACCGGCGGACTGGGCTTTATCGGCTCGTACTTTGTCGAGCTTGCTCTGCAAAGCGGCTACCATGTCATCAATATCGATAAGCGGACCTATGCCGCACGCACAGATCTGACATTTGAAACACATCCGCATTATGAATTTCTGGAACAGGATATCTGCTCCATCAAACACCTGCCCCCGAACGTCGACACCGTGGTGAATTTTGCGGCAGAAAGCCATGTCGACAACTCCATCGTCGCCAATCAGGTATTTTTTGAAAGCAACACGCGCGGCGTCTATAACCTGCTGGAAATCATCCGTGCAAAAGATGTGAGTGACCGCCCGGAATTCGTGCATATTTCCACCGATGAAGTCTACGGCAGCATGATGCAGGGCGCAGCGACAGAAGAGCAGGTGCTCTGTCCCAGCAGTCCCTACTCCGCAACAAAGGCAGCCGCAGATCAGCTGATTCTTGCCTGGGCAAAAACATACGGCATCCGCTACAAAATCTGCCGCAGCTGCAATAATTACGGATTCGGCCAGTACCCGGAAAAGCTCTTTGCCAAAACCGTCGTGCATCTGGCCAACAACAAAAAAATGACCGTGCACGGGGACGGCACCTACATCCGCGAATGGCTGTATGCGGCGGATAACGTCCGGGCTATCCTGCAGATTATGGAGCAGGGCGGTGAGAATGAAATCTATAACATTTCCTCCAACGAGGAATACAGCGTGATGGATGTGGTGCAGATGATTGTGGAAGTCATGAAGCCCGGCGAGAACTGGGAAAACTGGGTGGAGCGCATTGAAAACCGGCAGGGGCAGGACGGACGCTACTCGGTGGATTGCAGCAAACTACGGGCACTCGGATGGAAACCGACAGTTGCCCTGAAGGACTACATCCCGACCTATATCGATCTCTACCAAAAAGCCAATGGATAATGCCCTGTACAAGTGGATCACCATTGAAAGCCATGGAAAGAATGTGGGTGATTTACTGATGTTCGAGGAAGGCACAAATCTTCCTTTTAGGATCGGGAAAGTACTGGTCGTCAAAAATGTCCCGACGGATGCAGTCCGCGGAAAACATGCGCATAAAACGGTCAAAGAAATTGTGGTTCCACTGCAGGGAGGATGCGTGGTCGATGTGACCGACGGCACACGGACAGAAAGCGTCACGCTCGATTCTCCGGGAAAACCGCTCCTGCTGCCCGCACTCGTCTGGCGGACTCTGCATCATTTCCAGCCGGATACCATTCTGCTGATTGTTGCGGATGGTCCGTACGACGAAGCAGATTATCTGCGCAATTACGATGAATTTCTGGCGTATCTGGCTCAGCAGAAAAAAGACTGATCCTATTTAGCGCCTGAACCGGTGACGCAGAACATGGGACACAAAAAGCGGATTTCTGATGAGCGCGTTTGCATAGAGCCACACCGACAACAGACGTGACTGCCGTGCCGCATGACGGGCAAGCAGGCACAGATATTCCGATACGCTGTGACGGACAATCTGCGCATCGCGCACAGACAGCCGGCGGTTTCTTCTGAATGCACGATGCAGACGCAGGCAGAGCGCGGCAGCCATGCGAACCTGTGACAGGCTCACCGGTTCGCTGCCATCCATCGCCAGCCGCAATGCACGGACAGATTCCGCCGGAACAGGCTCTTTCAAAAGAGAGGTAGACAGCCTTCCAATGACAGAACAGGCAGTGTCTTCTTCCGCAGCCTTGTGACGTGATGTGAAATTACCATCCCACACACGATACTGTGCGAGGACTTCGGGAATATTAGCGATTGCATGGGACTGACTCAGGCGCGCGAGGAAATCATAATCCTCCGACGCTTCATCGTGGTACCAGCCCAGCTGCTCAAATGTATCGCGACGAATGAGTGTCGCACAGGCTGCAAGCGGATTGCGGAAATGCAGCAGCCAGGCGATGAGTGCAGGCGATGACGGATGACGAAGAATGCCGGTTACGGTTCCGTCGCCATCGATGATATCGACCCAGCTGCCAACGGCTGCAATGTCCGGGTGGGCATCCAGAAAATTCACCCCCTTCCACAGGCGCTGCGGCAGGCTGATGTCATCCGCGCCGGTGATGGCGATATATCTACCACGAGCCAGCGCGAAACCTGCATTGAATGCAGCGATTTTTCCGGCATTGGGTGACAGGCGGTGCAAGCGGATACGTGCATCTGTTGCCGCATACCGCGCGATGATTGCAGGCGTGTCATCGGTAGATCCGTCATCCACAATGATGCATTCGAAATCCCGGAATTGCTGGGCGAGAATACTTTCGATGGTCTGTCCGACAAAGCGCGCCCCGTTATACACCGGCACAATCACGCTCACGACAGGATCTGTGACGGCCAGTGTCACGTCCGTAGATGTTCCCGCAGGAACATCCCCTGCCAACACAGCGGCGGGATCTGGAGTCGAAAAGCCCATTGCTGCAAACATCGCATGGAAGCGGTGAATGTAGGTATGTTCCTGCATCGTGCGCTCGTATCCGCTCCGGGCAATGGCGGCGCGTTCCTCTTCATATGAAAGGTAGTACCGTACTTTTTCCACCAGATCGTCTGTAGACGTAAAGACCGCAACATCTTTTCCAGGAGTGTAATAATCAGGAAGAAGCGGGGCATCGCCAGTGAGCAGAAAGCCGCCGCATGCCGGCACTTCGAGCAAGCGCCCTTTAATCTGTTTCGGGAACTTCAGGCCGATTTTTCCTTTCCACCCCGGACGCACGGACGCATCGGAAAAATTCAGATTGATGCGGCTGCGACCGAAGACCTCCACCATTTCAGACTGGGATAACCTGCCACCCTCCCATCCACGCCCCCACGTACGGACGGAAAAACCTTCTTTTTTCAGGCGCTCAATAGCCGCTCCTCTCCCGCCGTACGATCGCCCGACAAAGGTGACATCGTAGAGCGGCGCATTCGTATTTTTTGTATAGAGAAAAGGATTACACGCCCAACGAACGTACTCCGCATGCGCCGCACCCAACCGGCGGTAAAGCGGAACACAGTGCTTATCAACCGTGAAAATCCAGTCGAAGGAGCGGGCCCATCTGCTCGAAAATCCGCGGAAGCGGAATGTGTCGTCACAGAACCAGTTCAGGGTGACCGTTTCGGTCTGCTCGGTGATGGCACGCATGACATCTTTGTCGATCTCATTTTTGTAGAGCGAACAAAAAAGAATATCCGGTTTTTCGCGGTCAACAGTCTCCCGCAGCAGACGATTCATAGCGGTCCGTCCGTGCTCTTTCAGAAGAGTCATGAAATCGAAATACAGCACCTCGCACCCCATGCGCACCAGCGCATCATGAAACTGATAGTGCTCATACCCATACCCCTGTTCCTGCACGCCGTAATCATATTTCATAACAGCAAGCAGAACTTTCAGGCGCCTGCCTGACTGCGCCGATGCAGAAGAATCATGAGTCACGCGCGATCAGGAGAATTTCTGAGCTTCCCAGTACGAATGGAATACCCCCTTCTTGGCGAGCAGCTCATCAAGTGATCCCTGTTCCACACATTTGCCGTGTTCAATGACGACAATGTTGTCTGCGTTCTTGATGGTTGAGAGCCTGTGTGCGATGACGATCGACGTTTTGCCCTTGGTCACTTTATCGATGGCAGACTGAATGAGGGCTTCCGTACGGCTATCGAGAGAACTGGTTGCTTCGTCCAGAATGAGAATATCGGCACCCTTCAAAAGCGCGCGTGCAATGGAGACACGCTGCTTCTCACCACCCGAGAGCTGCACGCCGCGGTCACCGACAATGGTATCGAGCCCCTGAGGAAGCTTCGCGACAAACTCGGAGAGAGATGCTTCCGCCACTGCGTCTTCAATCTGTTTTTTGGTAACATCTTTGAATCCGTACGCAATGTTATTGCCAATCGTATCATTGAAAAGCAGCGTATCCTGACTCACCAGTGCCATACGGGAGCGGAGTGATTCGAGGGTGAATGCGCGGATATCGGTACCATCCACAAACAGCATATCCGGACCGCAGTCGTAGTACCGCATCAGGATACTCATCAGCGTGGTTTTGCCCGAACCCGTTGGACCGACAATGGCGGTCATTTTGCTCTTCTCAATGGAGAACGAAATATCAGTAAGCACTTCGCGGCTTTCGGGATACGAGAAATGGAAGTGCTTGAAATCGATGGATTTTTTGAGGCCCGCAAATTCTTTCGATCCGCCGGGAACACTGAATTTTTCCTCATTATTGAAGATCTTCAGAATCTCCGTGACAGGCCCGGACGCACTCGCGATCTGTGAGCGGAAACCGGTCAGTGTGGAAAACTTGATCGCTGAGTTCATGACCAGATAGAAATACACGATCATGGTGGACGGCGTCAGCTGGGACCCTGGGAGCAGAAAGAGGATGACGCCAAAGAGTGCGATCATGGCCACGAGTGTTTCGAGTTCGTTGATGGGATTGACCATGTTGAAGAAAATGCTGTTTTTGAACCACGTGGCGGACAGCTGATCGCTGAGCTTTTTGTACCTCCCCTGCTCCAGAGACTGGGCATTATGCGCGAGCACGACCGGAATCATGGTGAGGATTTCGATGGATTTTTTCTGGAGTGTTTTGGATGCATCGGCAATCTGTGCGGAAATAGCGCGGATCTTTTTGATGACAAAAGAGACAGTGAAGTGCAGCACCAAAAAGAGAGGAATCGCATACGCGGTGAGCTGCCACGACAGCGTGCACATGATGATGAAGTACGTGAGAACGGAAAACGCCTGGCTCAGATACCGGTCGAAGCCGATCAGCGGATTCATCGCAAGCTCGGTAAATGTCGTGAGCACGGTGTTATGGTGACCGATGGTGGAGCGGTCAAAGAAGAACTTTCCGAAGGTCAGGTAGCGGGAGAAAATCTGTTTGCGGAGATGATGTGCGGTGCGATACGCCAGAAAACACATGCTGAGCATGGACACATACCGGAGCAGATTTTTAGATACGACCGCAACCACAAACACCGTCAGAATAAAAAGAAGGACCGCCTGATCCGTCGCACTCCAGGATGCAGGAAAATAGGACAAAATCTCCGTGGTCTGCGCATTTGCACGGATGAAACTGAAATCACGGTTAAAGAGCCCCTGCACAATCGGTACAAGAAGCAGAACGCTGATTCCTTCGAATGCGGCAGCAACAGCGGAAAGCAGTCCCGGCACAATAAAATACGCAGGCTTCATGCCCGCATTGCGCAGCATCATGAACATCTGCCGGAAATTCGACCATTCACCCATAGAGTAAGTATAGAGAAGGTCAGCGGTCAGGATAAGGGGAAGGAATGCGATTTTTTGCGTACGAAGCGTCAATCGGTACAATCCAGTCATGACTACCTTTCGCCAGTCCCTCTGGGACGCACGTTACGTTTTGATGGTTGCCGGAGCCGTTCTGGCTTTCAAAGCTGTTTTTATCCTGCTGTCGTCCATCAAAGGGCTCTCACTGACCAGCTGGATTATTGATGATGCATTCATTGAAATGGCGGTCTCACAGAATATCGCCCTAGGGTACGGCTTCACCTACGACTTCGTCCATCCCACAACCGGGTCCCCGTTTTTGTGGACGTATCTGATGTCGCTGTGCTTCATGCTGTTCAATCAGGCACTGGCGGTCAAAGCCTCTCTGATCTTCTCCGGATTCTTCGCATCACTCGCAACCATCGTTGTGTATGTCTTCACGCTGCACATCACCCGTCACAAGACAGCAGCATGGCTCGCATTTCTGATGGCGACTTTTTCCGGCAATGCATTTCTGGAAGCGGTGAACGGTATGGACACCGCCAGCTTCACATTCTTCACTGTCCTTGCTTTTGCACTCTACGCAGGCGTGTGGACGGAGCGTTTGACCCCCATGAAACGCGGACTGGTTACCGGTGTTGCGGTCGCCCTTGCACTCATGACACGCGGTGACGGTATTTTTGTGGCAGGCACCATCGGCCTCATGCAGCTCATCCAGATTGCCCGTGCATCGGACAGAAAATCAGCAATCCGTCTTCTGATCGGCTTTATGGCAACAGCATTCATCGGCTGGGCTGTCATAACTATCTGGCAGATTTCTGTGACCGGCTCACCGTTTCTGGCAAACCAGATCGGACGGCGCGAAATCTCTCTGGCGTGGCATCAGTTCTCGTTCGAAAACTTTGAGCTGCTCCGCTACCTGCGGATTGTCATCTGGAATACATTCGAACTGGAACAGCTCTTCACCGTTGCAACAGGCTCCACGCTCCTCTGTCTGGTCGCGCTGATGTATGGGTACGTGCGCAAAGAAACACGGGAAGCGGCAATCATCACCACCATCTACCTCGTCAGCTTCTGCGGTGCGCTTGTGGCGTATCAGTGGTATTTCGCGGACTTCCACGGTCTGCGCTACATCAATCCCACAGCGCATCTGTTCTTTATTTTTATCGCCTGGATGTTTGTGCAGTTGTTTACCGGCAAAAAAGCGCGGATTCCTCTGGGCATCGGCACGCTGGCGGTAGTAATCCTCTCGCTCTACGCCTTTTACGATCTGTCGAACAAAATGCCCTGGGGTCACCGCATGAGCATTCTTGCGCGACCATCAGCAGAAGATATTGCCGACTTGTGGGAACCGATTGAATGGATAAAGACCAACGTCCCCGAAGGCAGCGTCCTCGGCATCCGCGATCATGGCCGCATTGCACTCTTTACGGGCGTGCCCATTCAGGATATTGCCGGGAATATCGACCCGAACATTCCCGCCCTTCTAAAAGAACCCGATGCCGGCGCCAAGCTCAAGCAGTATTTCCGCGACCGGAATGTGGATTATCTCTTCCTGCTCCGGGAAGGAAAGCGACAGGATAAGATCTATGTCACCATCTATGACAACTTTGAGCTTGAAATGATTCCCGAAGCATCGCGCCTGGATTCCATCCTCTATAGGATCGCCTGGGAGAAGATGGACCTGTAAGCTGGGTTGGTATGTGCGGAATTGCAGGATTTGCCGGCGAAGATGACGTGCGGATGCAGCGGATGGTTCAGTGCCTGAAACACCGCGGTCCGGATGGCGATGCCGTTGTCGTAGCACCAGGTGCAACGCTCGGTCATGCTCGTCTGGCGATTCTCGATCCCCGGCCAGTGGGCGACCAGCCGATGTGGAACGATGCCCGCACAGCGGTAATTGTCTTTAACGGAGAAATTTTCAACTTCCGCAGACTGATTGCTGAGGAAAACCTGAGCTGCAAAACCGGAACCGATACGGAAGTGCTGCTCAAGCTCTACGACCGCTACGGCATGGATTTTGTACAGCGGCTGATTGGCATGTTTGCCTTTGGCATCTATGACATTACCACCCGTACCTGGTACATCACGCGTGATAGTTCGGGTATCAAGCCGCTCTACGTCAGCTACCCGCAGGGCAAGCTGCATTTTGCCTCGGAGATGCGGACGCTCATCAGCGCACTGCCCCAGAAGCCCGCCATCAACTACACCGCACTCTCGCAGTACCTGAGGCTCCAGTATGTACCGGGCCCGCAGACGCTGTGCGAGGGCATTGAATCACTGCCGCCTGGAACGATTCTCACCTGGTCCGCCAAAGGAGAAGCGCGCAGAACGTTTACACCCGCTGTTGATGCGCCGACGTTTACATCAAAGCAGGATTTTAAAAAACGCTTCCCGCAGATGATGAGCGATGCCGTGAAGGATCACCTCATTTCGGATAAGCCGGTCGGCATTTTCTTAAGCGGCGGCATGGACTCCTCCATCGTCCTGCACCACATGGCGGAACATGCGCAAAAACCGATCAGCACCTTTACCGTCCGGTTTGAAGCAACAGAATCTGAAGGGGCAAAACGGTTCAATACCGATGCCGATCTCGCAAAGAGAACAGCCGCACACTACGGCACAGACCACCACGAACTGCTCCTGACCGCCGATCTCTTCCGCGAGCACTATAAAGATACCGCCCGGGCACTGGATCTGCCGAATGCGGATTCGGTTTCAGTTGCTCAATATCTGCTCTCCAAAGAAGCCAAGAAACATGTCGACGTTATTTTGAACGGTGCCGGTGGTGACGAGCTGTTTGGAGGGTATCCGCGCTATCGCATCGCACACATTCTCGAAAAATTCCGCAGTGTTCCGCCACCCCTCCGCTCACTCGTCGGGGGTGCGCTTGGCAACCCGCGCGATGTCCTTGCCATGAGTCCGGGTCCGGAACTGGCAGAACGTTTACTTGCGAGATCCATTCCCGAAACATCGGCGATTGTGAAGGGAGACTGGTTCAAACCCGAAGCAACGACCGAGCTCTTCGAGCAGCGATTTGAGCCTCTCCGGAAAAAGGATGATGTCCGTGCTTTCATGGAATTCGACCGCGGCCTCTGGCTCGTTGATGAGTCTTTGAAGTTAGCCGATGCCACGACGATGGCGTTTGGTGTCGAAGGCCGTGTTCCATTCCTGGACCCGCGCATTATTGCTGCATCGCACGCCACGAAAACCGGCTGGCACCTCTCAATGAAACATACGAAGGTTCTTCTGAAAGACACCTACCGCTCCATTCTTCCGGAGCACCTGTTCACCCTCGATAAAGCCAGCTTCTATCCACCACTCGCCAAGTGGATCCGCCGTGAAACGGCACCCTTGGTGGAAGAAATGCTCGCCAACAAGCACATTCAGGAACTCTTCGATGTCGATGCTGTGCGCGACGTCTTTGAGAAGCACAAAGCTCACACACAGTACGGCCTGCATTCTCTGTCGACACTGATGCAGCTGAGTCACTGGTTTGAAACCGTGTACGATGCCCCTGCTGCATCATGAACATCCTCCAGATAACCGACGGCCTGCCTCCTGCGGTTCTTGGCGGATCGGGACGCATAGTGTGGGAAATATCCAGAGGACTCACGCATAAAGGACATACTGTCTCCATTCTCACTTGTGCAAAACCGGGCGTGTTTCCTGCAGAAAAAGACGGCATTTCCATCCGGACATTCCCGCCACTCCCCCAGCGCTTCGCCCACTACCGCAGTGTCTTTTCCGGAAGGCGCGCACGGGAAATCATGCGTCACATCCATGCAGTCAAACCCGATGTCATCCATGCACATCTCCTCGCCGGACAGGCGGGTTACGCCTGGATTCCGCTGGCACGCAAAGCCGGCATCCCGGTGATTGTGACCTGCCACGATGTCATGAATATCGCCTGCGGCCGCGTGATGCCGGACGATACACACATCTGGCTCAAGGATCTAAAGCGTCTGCGCTGGAGCTGGAATCCGTTCCGCACGATGATGATCCGCAACATTCTCATGACACACTGCACGGTCCTGACGGTGAGCGATGCACTGCGCACCTGGATGGAACAGTTCGGATACCGCAATCTGCGGACGGTGCATAACGGGGTTGATCTGTCATTCTGGGAAGAGAAGCAGACAAAAGAAAAAGCACGCGCCACCCTCGGATTACCACAAGACAAAACACTATTCCTGCTCGCAGGCAGACTCGGGATTGATAAAGGCATTGTGCCGGTCAATGCAGCACTTCCGGAAGATGCACATCTGATTGCTGCAGGCATTCTGAGTGAACCGATTTTTGATCATCTGGGAGACCGGCTCCACCGCTTCAACAATCAGTCCGCCGAGGAAATGCGGACGCTCTACACCGCCTGCGATGTCTCACTGGTCCCATCACTTTGTCTGGACTGCTTCCCGACCATCTGCCTGGAATCCATGGCGTGCGAACGTCCGGTCATAGGAACGACGATGGGCGGAGCCCGCGAATCGGTAGTAGAAGGACTGTCGGGCTGGATTCTGAATCCAGAAAATACAGACACTTTCCGCGCAACAATGCAGTGGTGCATGGACCATCCCGATGAAACCGCAGCCATGGGGAAAGCCGGACGGAATCATATGAAAAGCCATTTCTCGATGGAAAAGATGATTGAAACACTGGAGGGGATCTACACAAAACATCAGAAGGACTCCTGATCCTTACCCTTAACCTTCCTCTGAACCTTCCGTATACTTCCGCCATGGATGCTCCTATTAACGACGACTCAAAAAAGCCCTACTTCCGCGCCAGTGAGGTCTACAAAGTCCCGAAAGTCTGGGGCGAAGAACACTGGATTGTGAATAAAGAATACTGCGGTAAGAAGCTTGTCCTGAAAAAAAACATGCGCTGCAGTATTCATCAGCACAAAGAAAAGGATGAGGTGTTTTACGTCCTCAAGGGCAAGGTGCTTCTGGAGCTTGCAAAGGAAACCTTCACCCTTCTGCCGGGAGATTTTGTCCATGTGAAGCGTAATACACCACACCGTTTTACGGGACTAGAAGCGAGTGAGATTATGGAGTTTTCCACTACGCACAAAGAGGAGGACAGTTACCGGATCAAGGAATCCGGCCATGTAGATGAAGACCGTTTTGAGCGTGAGAAAAAAGTGCTAAACAGTTTCCCAAAAGCATCGGTCCTGGTCGTAGGAGATGTCATGCTTGATTCCTATATTATCGGCGCAGTAGATCGCGTGTCTCCTGAAGCCCCAATCCCTGTTGTCCAGTTCAGGTCCGAATATCAGGTGCCCGGAGGGGCAGCCAATGCCGCACGCAACGTGGCGGCACTCGGAGGAAAGGCGACGGTCATTGGCGTCATTGGCGATGATGCGTACGGAAAGACACTGCAATCCATCCTCAAAAAAGAAGGCGTGAATGCCATACTTCTGAAAGACAGCTCCCGCCACACCATCCGCAAAGAACGTATTCTGGGAGGCAGCCACCAGCTCCTGCGACTCGATTATGAAAGCACGCATACACTCAGCACCGCACTGGAAAAATCAGTGCTGCAGGAAATCGCCAAGGGGCTAAAAACCTGCGATGTCCTGCTGCTCTCGGATTATGCAAAGGGACTCCTCTCCCCCTCCCTCATCAAGAAATGTATCGCGATGGCAGCCAAGGCAAAGGTTCCGGTTATTGTAGACCCCAAGCCACGTGACACGTCCTACATGCAGTGCCTGAAAGGTGCCACGCTAATTACACCGAACAAAAAAGAGGCCGCTGTACTGACCGGGAAAGACGATCTCACACCCGAAAAAATGTGTGCTGCACTCTCCAAAGAACTAGGAGGAAGCGTCCTTGTCACACTCGGAGAGCACGGCATGCTGTTGATGGAAAAAGGAAAGAAGGCACAGGTCTTTCCGGCTCTCACACAGGAAGTGGCCGACGTCTCCGGAGCCGGCGATACGGTTGCCGCAACACTCGCTCTCGCACTGGCATCCGACACAAGCCTGACCGACGCTGCAGATCTGGCAAATCGTGCCGCAAGCATCGTGGTCCGGAAGGCCGGTACTGCAACCGCCACCGCCGAAGAGCTCGCTTCCACCCTGTAATCATGTCGCCTCTGCACGCGCTGCTTCTGGATCGGGATGGCACGCTCATTGAAGACCAGGGCAATACCAATGATGTCCATCATCTGGCTTTTTTGCCGCACGTGGTAACGGGGCTGAAGCGTCTGGCGAAAGCAGGCCTGCGGCTTTTCATCATCACCAATCAATCCTGCATCGGCAGGGGCGATGTGCCAGAGGCGCAATTTCTGTCCTTCCAGAAAGAGCTGACAGAGAGATTGGCAACCGACGATATCATCATTGAACACACGTTCTATTGCCCCCACAATACAGATGCAGGCTGCGACTGCCGCAAGCCCAAAGCAGGACTCTGGCATCAGCTGCAGCGAGCATATCCGGATATACACTCAGCAGGCGTCCTGATGGTGGGAGACAAAGATGCCGATATCGGATTCGGGAAAGCAATCAATGCCCGGACGGTGCGACTGTCTTCTTCCGAATACCCGGTCACCATTCCATCCGATGACACAGTTACAGATATGGATGAACTGGCGGACATGCTGTTTGAGGAAGCTGGTGAGCGTGTTCTGAGCATAGATGCAGCAGCGGATTTTGTACGAACGGCTCAGAAAGAAGGAAAGAAAGTGGTCACCACAAACGGCAGTTTCGACCTGTTCCACCCCGGTCATCTGTTCCTACTGAGCGAAGCACGGAAACATGGCGATCTGCTGATAGTCGGTGTAAACAGCAACGCATCAGTCAAACGCTACAAAGGCCCCGACCGCCCGATTGATGACGAACACACCCGCGCCCTCCATGTCGCCTTCCATGCCGATGCTGTTTTTGTCTTTGATGACGACGATCCGCGCGAGTGGCTGAAAGTCATCCGCCCCGACGTGCATGCGAATGCAGAAACATACGGCGCAAACTGCATCGAAGCTCCTGTGGTGAAAGAGATCGGTGCGGAACTGGTACTGATTCCGGTCAAAAAAGAGCTCGGATCAACCACCGAAAAACTTGCCCGTACCCCCCGCGCATGAAGACGATTCTCTGGGCACTGGCCACGTTTATCTGCTCTCCTTTTTTACTGCTAACCACTAGAAAAAAGGCAGAAAAACCACACAAGATTCTGGTAATCCGTTTCGGAAAAATCGGCGATCTTGTGGCAACTACCCCCATCATCCGTGCACTGAAAGAACGGCAGCCGCAAGCGGACATTTATGTCCTCTGCCGGACATCGTGTGCAGCCGTCCTCCGCAACAATCCTTTCATTCATACGGTCCACACGTACGATGAAAAAACCGACCGCCGCGCACTCCTGAGACGTTTCCGCAGAGAGCGGTTCGACTGGGTGATAAGCGTCATGCCCGATGCATTCGCATCCATCATCGGCATCTGGTCAGGGGCGCCCGTGCGCAGCAATACCATCTCTAGCGTCCACGGCATACTCGTCAGAGTCCTCAGCCTGTTCAGCACACACACCCTGCACTACGGATTCCATCAATCGACCTTCACACATCAGATGAAGATTCTGCAGGCACTCCATCTGGAACCTATTCCCTACAAGCTCGACATTTTCCCGGGCACCGATGACGTCGCGACTGCCACGCAGTGGATGGAACAGTCTACAGTGAAACCCAAACATTTCGTTGTCCTGAACCCGACTGCAGGAAACGGCATCAAGGAATGGCCGGTCGAAAAATGGGCGGAGCTGGCTGGCCGGATTCATGCAGATTATGCAATGCCGGTTGTCCTTTCCACACTGGACCAATCCGTCATTCAGGAGATCCGCACGCACCTCTCACCCGAGGTTGTAGCTGTCGATGCATCAACACTGAACCTGCACCAGGCCGCGGTGGTCTACGGCAACGCTGCTGCGTTTGTCTCGGTCGATACGGGGCCGCTCTATATAGCAGAAGCAATGCAGGCGCCTATTGCCGCCATGGTCGGACCTGTCGATCCGGTCGAACAGATGCCTCCACCCTCAAGCCGCGTCATCCACGTTCCCCCACCCGCAGGCACAGTGCCCTGGGTCTTCATCGCAAAGACGCCGCGCACCGGAACAGACGAGCAACTGCGTGCAAGCAGAGAGACAACCGTCGACAGTGTCTGGGATGCACTGAGTCGGTTACTCGGGAAGCAATAAGCCGCTTTCGAAGTAATCCTGTACACCGGATAAAAGCGTAAATGCAGGATCATATCCGAGCTTTTCCTGCGTGGGGACAATGTCCGCCTGCGTGAAATTCTGGTACGAGCCCACGTAGGGGTTCTCAATATAATCCGGTGGCAGACTGAGCCCAAGCGTTGCATTGAGCGCATCGATGATCGCATTGAACGTCACTGCGGTGCCAGTACCGACGTTATAGATGCCGCTGGCTTCGTGACCGACCGCAAGCGCACACAGGTTCGCCTGCACTACATCTTTTACATACA
Organism: Candidatus Peribacteria bacterium; assembly: GCA_023038255.1. Lineage (NCBI taxonomy): Bacteria > Candidatus Peregrinibacteriota > Candidatus Peribacteria > Candidatus Peribacteria bacterium. The sequence continues at coordinate 1,127,422 of CP082927.1, forward strand.
CCTGATCCCGCTTCTGGGTTCCATCAAAAAAGATCCGGGGGTTCTTCCCCTCTCTCATTTGCTGTGCGAGTTGATAGATCATACTGGCCATATGCTTCTTGCGGCTTTCGCCGGGACCGTAGACATTGAAATACCGAAGACCGATGATCTTGATAGGGGGCTCCGGAAGCAGTCCGCGAACTATCCGGTCCATCGCAAGCTTGGAGTGACCATAGATATTCACCGGCTCTTCGCCAACACCCACCGTCTGCGGCGCAGCACTATTGCCGTACGTTCCCGCAGAAGACGCATAGATCACATTCGTCCCGTGTTCAATCGCCCAGTCGAGCACATACTGAAACGCATCGCGGTTGTGGCGCATCATGAATGCTTCATCGGTCACAGTAGTATCGGTGCAGGCTGCTTCATGAAAAACTGCATCAAAACGCTCCGTTAAACCTGTCCAAAAGGACTCCTCACTCACATCCGCAGACACGGTTTTTCCGCGGAAATCATGGAGCACAGCATGTCTATCCGGCATATGCCAGTCGACAATAGTGACGTTATGCCCGTTTTGCTCAAGAGAAACTGCCAATTGCGAGCCAACAAAGCCGGCACCTCCTGTTACAAGGATTCTCATATAATATGGGGTAAATACAGGCCAAATACTGCCGGCTTGCCCGGCGTAGCTCGCAAGCGAAGTCGGGTTACGAGAATATCCATGGAATCAGCATACCGGCGGGAAAAAATCTGTCGAGAAACCGCCTGCCCCCTGCTACCATGCCTTTATGAAGATCCTCGTTACGGGTTCGGCAGGTTTAATAGGTTCGGAAGCAGTCAAACATTACTGTACCGGTAGCCACGATGTGCACGGAATTGATAACGACATGCGAAAGTATTTTTTCGGAGAGGGCGCATCAACCGACTGGAACAGAAAGCAGCTGGAACAGACGTTCCCAAACTACACACACCACACGCTGGACATCCGCGATCTGGCAGGACTAGAGACACTCTTTAAGGCAGAGAGATTCGACCGCATTATCCACACCGCCGCACAACCGTCCCACGACTGGGCTGCCAAAGAACCACTCACGGACTTTGGCGTGAATGCGCAGGGAACACTGAATTTGCTTGAACTCACGCGTCTCCATTCCCCGGAAGCGGTCTTCATTTTCACCTCAACCAACAAAGTCTACGGCGACACACCGAATGCCCTCCCGCTTTTGGAGCTTGAGACACGCTACGAACTCCCCATGGATCATCCGTTCTACAAAGGAATCGATGAATCGATGAGCATCGACCATTCCACGCACAGCGTCTTTGGCGCCTCGAAAGTGGCAGCCGATGTGATGGTGCAGGAATACGGCAAGTACTTCGGCATGAAGACCGGCGTCTTTCGTGGAGGCTGCCTGACAGGCCCCTCCCACTCCGGTGCAAAACTTCACGGCTTCCTCGCGTACCTCGTCCTCTCGATTGCAAAAGGCCAGCCGTATACGATTATGGGATACAAGGGGAAGCAGGTCCGCGACAACATCCACTCCAGTGATGTCATCAGCGCCTTTGATGCATTTGCAGACAATCCCCGCTGCGGCGAAGCCTATAACATTGGCGGCACACGCTTCAGCAATATCTCCATGGTCGAGGCAATCCGGAAAGTGGAAGCGCTCACGGGTAACAAAGCAGATGTCACCTACACCGACGAAAACCGCATTGGTGACCATATCTGGTACATTTCCGACATGAGCAAGTTTCAGAGCCACTATCCCGCCTGGAAGCAGCAATACGACATTGATACGATCCTGGAGCAGATGGTCGCAAGCATCCCTGAGCGCAACAATGTAGAGGCAAAAGTTGCTACACTGTCCGCACTATGAAGATCCTCGTAACCGGCGGAGCCGGATTCATCGGCTCTTTTATAACCGATGCGTTGATTGAACGTGGCGACACGGTGCGGATTTTTGATTCGCTGGAAACACAGGTCCATCCGGACGGAAAGCCGGAGTATCTGAATGAGAAAGCGGAATTCATCCACGGTGATGTCCGCAATATTGATGAGTTCCGGAAAGCGCTCAGCGGCATGGATACGGTGATCCACTGCGCGTCTGCAGTCGGTGTTGGTCAGTCCCAGTACGAGATCAAGCGCTATACCGATATTAACGTAGGCGGCACCGCAAACCTGCTCCAGCTCCTGATTGAGAAAGACTGCACGGTGAAACAGATTCTGATTCCAACAAGCATGACGTCCTATGGCGAAGGCTTGTACCGATGTGAGACGCACGGCGATGTCCGCCCGGGCCTGCGTCCGGTGGAGCAGATGGAACAGCATGATTGGGAACCGCACTGTCCGGTCTGCGGAGCATCTGCAGAAGGTGTACCTATCAAAGAAGATGCCCTGCGTGAATCCGGCACCATCTACGCACTCACGAAAAACATGCAGGAAGATATGGTCATGAATATCGCGCCGCTCTACGGCATCAAGGCGACCGCCTTCCGCCTGTTTAACGTCTATGGACCGCGCCAGAGCCTGAGCAACCCGTATACCGGTGTGACCGCCATTTTCCTCTCCAGACTTAAAAACAATCAATCCCCTGTCATCTACGAAGACGGCAAACAGTCCCGTGATTTCATTTCGGTCCACGATGTCGCCCGTGCCTTTCTGCTCGCACTCGATACCGATGCCGCAAACGGACAGGTATTCAATATTGGCAGCGGCCACCGGACGTCCATTGCAGACATTGCCGCAACGCTCTCAAAGCTGACCGGCATCGATGTCCCGGCAAAGATCACCGCAGAATTCCGGAAGAACGATGTGCGTCACTGTTTTGCAGATACCACGAAAGCAGAGTCGATCCTTGGTTGGCAGCCGACCGTCAGCTTTGAAAAAGGCATGGAAGAACTTGTGTCGTGGGGCGAAAAGCAGGAGGCTGTAGACAAATTTGCAGAAGCAGAAGCTGTCCTGAAAAACCTCAACCTCCAGTCATGATTTCCGTCGTCATTCCCGCCCACAACGAAGAGCGCAACATCCGCACCACCGTGCTGGGCGTTGTGACGAATGTGAAAAATCCGCATGAGGTGATCGTGGTTGCGGACCATTGTTCGGATAAGACTGAGGAGATCGTGACAGAACTGATGCAGGCCTATCCGCAGATAAAAATGGTGAAGAATACCGAGCGGAAAGGCAGTTTCAGTAATTCCGTGATTACCGGCCTCAAAGCTGCAACAGGTGATCTGGTTGTACCGGTGATGGCCGATAACTGTGATGACCCAACAACGATTGATCGAATGGCAGCTGCGATGACAGAACGATCTGCCGATGTCGTGTGCGGATCGAGATACATCAAAGGCGGACACAAAGAAGGCGGGCCCATTCTCCAGAACATCCTCTCCCGCGTCGTCTGCTACAGCCTGAAAATCCTCACCGGCGTCCCCACCTGGGACTGCGCAAACTCCTACAAAATGTACCGTCGTCCATTCCTCCAGAGCCTCCCGTTTGATATCCCCGATGCCGGCACCGAGTACTCCATGGCCCTCCTCTTCCGCGCCTACAAAGCAGGCGGCAAAATCACCGAAATCCCGACCAGCTGGAAAGGCCGGCCTATGCCGATCGGTCAGGAATGGAAAATCCTGAAGCGGTTCCCGGGATACTGGTACTGGTATAACCGGGCAATCAAGAAGAAGGTGCAGGAATAATCAGCGCTGATCCACCCCATTGAATCGTGAATGCACGAGACGATCGATGATTTCAGGCAGGCGTACTGGCTGCATCATTTCCTCTAGTGATTCATCTGAATGAAGGATTGTAGCGACAATTGCGCGTAGGCGTTCAATGCCGATCATATTAAAAAGACGCCGCTCAACTGCATGACCGACTTCCTGTTGTGCATCAAAAGTTGGCATATTAAAACCATCACGGCTTACTCCTTCATTGTTCAGATTCTGATATGCAGAATTTGTACGATTCATATTCATGCGTTTATCCAGATCGTTCTCAAGGTATCCTGTTTCGGCATTGATAAATGCGGGATCAATAGGAGCAGAACCGCGCGTAATATCATCAACGTAATGCAGAACCAGCCACGCAATATCCGCTTCTGACAGATTTTCTTTGCTAAGAATATATCGGGCCTCGGGGATACTTGTGTGTCCGGCAGCCATAGAAATATGAACGATGTCGGAATCAAATCCTTCATTATTAATATTCGTCCAAGTGCGCGCTCCAGCCTGATCATAGGCATCCCATTCTGATGTTGATTCCCTCTTAGCGTGCTGCATCAGCAGTCTTTCCTCATACTTTCCGGCATCATGTAAAATAGCCGCCGTCTGCAGTTTCTTTTTCATATCAGCAGACAGATCAACAATAACTCCCAATTCATGCACACGTGCAGCAACAACGAGTACATGTTCAAGCACGCCCTGTCGTCCCGGGTTTGCAGGTTTGTCCGCTTCATAACGCTGTTCGAGTTCAGCACGATAATGATGCATTCTTGGCGTATCGAAATGACCACTTTCCTTATGCATTCTCCATGCAGTCAAGGGAACACTCTGAGCTAAATCGCTAAAAAACTGTGTCTTTGTTGGCAATGAATCAGTCGGTTCTGAATCAGGATGAGAAAGCATATTTGATATATTAATAAAATTTACATATTTGTCAATATGCCCACAATCCTCTCCCCCGTCTGCCCATCCCACAAATCCGGTACCGTCACATCAAGCGGAACAGGGTGTTCAGCAAACGCGAGCATAATGCTGCGGTCTGCGTGGACAGCCGTATCGACCAGGACATTGCTGCCACTGGCGATGGTAGCGGGGCGCTCGGTATTGCGACGGAGTGTGAAACAGCGCTTCTGCAAATACACAGCTTCTTCCTGAATACCGCCAGAATCCGTGAGGATGAAGGAACTCTCTTTCACCATGCGAATGAAAGGGACGTATCCGAGCGGCGGAATCAGTTCGATGGTCGGTGCAACGCTGTCGCCAAGGTTAAACTCAGTGATGGCATGCATCAGACGGTGGTGTGCAGGAAGCACGAGCGGCATATGCCGGGAGATTTCTGAGAAAAATGACAGTACTTCGCGAAGCGTCTCCGGGTTATCGACATTACTCGGGCGGTGCAGCGTGGCAACGGCAAACGGGCCGTCAAAACGAACAGGTAATTCTGCAGCCTGAATAAGGGGCATCATGCGGACAAGCGTGTCGATCATGGTGTTTCCCACCAGGAAAATTTTGCCACCCACACCCTCCTCTTTCAGATGCTCCACACCCGCACCCTCACTGCAGAAAAGAATGTCTGCAAGGCCGTCGACTTCAATGCGATTCAGTTCTTCGGGCATGGAAGGATCGAATGAGCGGAGTCCGGCTTCGACATGACCAAGCATATAGCCACACTTCTTTGCAGCGCGCGCGGCAGCAAGAGCCCCGTTCACATCACCATACACCAAAATAAGATCCGGCTGAATGCTCGGAAAAACATCGCAGCAGGCAATCTCCGTGGCAGCCAAAAGCTCCTCACGCGTACCGCCATGAATCCCGAGATTGTAGTCCGGAAGCGGGATGGAAAGCTGCTCAAAGAAGATATCAGAGAAGAGTGGATCGTAGTGCTGACCCGTGTGAACAATCACATGCCTGAACTCGCCGCCGTGTTTTGCCAGCGCATGATGGACTGCCGCCACTTTCACGAAGTTGGGGCGCGCCGAACAGACAGAGACAATCGTCTTCATGCCTTGATGGTAGCAGCATCCAGAATTCTCTTCATGCGTTCTTCCCACGAATGGGTTTTCACAAGCTCCTGCGCCTTTGTCGCACGTTCTGCGGCCTCCTGCGGATGGTCTTTAATCCAATGGAGGGCAAGAACCAGGCTTTGAGCATCACCGGGTTTGCAGAAAACTGCAGTATCGTGATTGAGCACATCGCGGACTGTCGGGAGATCAGACGTCACAATCGGGCGACCAGCGGCCATATATTCAAACATTTTAAGCGGCGACATGTTGAAGCGGTAATGCGGAAAATCCGGGAATGGCATGACAAACATATCGCAGGCAGCAAGCGCGAGCGGAACATCGCTACCCGGCACTTCACCGGTAAAGAGAATGTCCATCGGGCCAAGCCCATATGATGCAGCCATCGCTTCGTATTCTTTGCGATCAGATTCCGGTCCACCAACCACCAGTCCGAAAAATTCATGGGAATCGTGCAGATATTTGAGCGCCTCCAGCAGTGTCCCCACCCCCTTCTCCATCCCCAGAGTCTTCAGACGTCCGACGTATCCGACAACCAGTCTGTTGGTCTGGATTTTATACGCATCGCGCGCAGCATCACGCGTGGGCAACGCTGCAAAGCGGGTCAGATCAACCGCATCTCCCGCAACCATCAAACGCTCCGGGAGCACGCCCCACGAGAGCAGCGTGTCGCGCATGGGAGAGGTGAGGCAGGAGACAATCCGGCACTGATTACACTGTTTGATGAATGCTCTTTTGTTACGGCGCGGCAGCTGATGCAGTTCGACAATCACAGGGATAGTGCTTTCAAGCAGTGCAGGCAGTAGAGCCGGGCTGCGGGTGTAGACCATATCAAAGCGCTCCTGTGTCAGAGTCGTTTTCAGAGCACGACGCAAAAGCACGTTGAGCGTCAGAAGCCCCGTGACTCCGGGAAGCAGTGGCGAGTCGATGGGATCAAACGACCCGAGATGTTCTATGTTCACACGCCGGTCGGCGTTGTAATACGTCCAATAATCATCAGTCACAACGTTCTTCCGGAACGGGGCAAACACCGTCACCTCGTGACCCAGATGCGCGAGCGCATCACACACCTGCGCGACCTGATGGCCGTGGGCGCGTTCACTCGGAAGCCGGACGTTGGTGCAGTAAGCAATACGCATGGACGAAGCAGGATAGCACACTTCACCTACTCCGCAGAGCCCACAAACTCCAGCCATTTCCGCTTTCTGTCTTTTCAAAGAGTGTCGGATCGATCGTCCAGAGCGGGTAGAGCGTTTCATTCCAAAGAAGCAGATCGACGTTATACGCCTCCAATGCAGCACGAGGATTCAAGAACAGTGTTGTACAGAGAGAGCGCACTTCGGCCTCCCGTACATCGAGCAAATGCTCACCACGGAACTGTGTCAGCTCCCAGGCAATCGCACGGGTATCGGGGCCGGCGGGATGAAACAGCTGGGACAAACAACTACGACGAATATAGTCCGCATCGCTCACAAGCAGGCTCTGAACATATGGTGTAAAGACGACGCTGTCATCGGTCCAGGCCGCAACGAGCAGGCTGGTTTTCCCGTCGGAGAGGATAGCGTGACGCGTGCCATCTGTCAGATGCCTGAGAGCGGGTGCAAGGTACTGCATATTCAGATCTGACTGTTTTGCAAAAGGTAACTTCCATGTAATGCGGTAGTCCCAGAATCCTGCAACCAGCAATATGGATGTAATAATGAGGACGAGTGTGGAGGGCCACTTCACAAGAGCTGTGCGTAAACGGACAGGGTCGTGCGCAAGAACAGTGGCAGCCATGGCAACCGCAGCCAGGCAGACGAACGGATAATAATGACTGGAAAGCATCAGATCTTTTCCGTGGATGACATTCTGATGCATGACCACAAACGCGCTGATGACGAGCGAGACCGGCACAAGCAACACCTCACGCAGATCCTTCCTGCGGATAAAAATCGTCAGCGATGCAATGACCAGAAGCAAAAGGAGCACGGCGCGCTCAGGTGATTCAATCGCATGGGACGGATAGAGCCCACTGCGATACGACGCGACATCAGAAAAAACCGAGCTGGTCACCTGCATCACCCAGGTCTGGAAGAGCAATGGCAATGCCACAAGAAATGTGACCGTTCCCATTCCGATAAGCCGACGCAGTGAGACATCATTTGTGCCTGAGCGTGGAAATGCGATGAACTGCAGAAGCAAAACACATGCACAGGCTGCCCACAAAAACGTCCACGCCCAGAAGTACACCCCGGGGAGCACGCCAATCAGAAGGGCGGCAAGCAGACAGCGGACCATGCCGCCACGCGAACGGGCATTCGCAAAGACCAGAAGGACGAGTGCGGTATACGGCAAAGTGAAAGACAGATTTACCGGCCGCTGGAGCGACCCGAGAACCATGACGGTATAAAGCGCAGTCAGGAGCAGAGACATCCGTGCAGACACCCCGAGCCGGCGCAAGAAGAGCGAAAAGAAGACAAAGAAAAGCGGCGCAATCAGAACCATCAGGAGCACTCCCGCCTCCGGTCCGCGAAGCCCTGTCCCCTGCAGCAAAAATCCGGTAATGAATTCCACTGACGCCGATCCCACTCCCTGAATCCCTGGGCCTGTAATGCCATTACTCACTTCATCAAACCGTCCAAGCAGCGCAGTCTGGATACGGTCATAATACGCGCCATCATCTCCGGTCCGCAGCGGCACCAATCCCTGATAATCCGGATACGACGCATAGCGCACAAACGGAAACAGAATCCACGCCGCCAAAAACAAAGCAGCCACTCCAAGCACAAGACGATACGTGCGTTCAGACATAGTTGTATCCTACCGAACCCCGACCTAAACCCAAACCCCCGCCCTATTGTGTCACTTTCCATAAAATCCAGTCTTCCCCCTCCTGTGCTTCAGTCAATCCAAGGCGCGCTGCATCCACAGTCCAAGCCGGACGCTGTTCTTTGTTCCATAAAAAGAGACTCACATTATACTTCCGGAAATAGGTGAGAGGATCGGCCTTCACACGGATACAGGTCTCGGTAATAAGACGCTGCTGGTACGCCTGATACACCGCTGACTGCAGGATTCTGTTGTACTCAAAATCAAGGACGCGGTTTCCCTCCGGTTGAGGATTCGCAATTTCTGCAACGCAGTAGCGCTCTACCAAGTCAGCATCGGAGATAAAGAGGAATCGGGCGTGTGTCGTGTAGACAATGCCATGGTCCGTCCATGCGGTGACGATGCGCCCGGTGTCGGCGTCAGTGAGAATGGTTTGGCGGGGCTGATCTTTCAGGAGCGCGATGGCACTGGCCATATGCTGATCCCGGAAATCCTCCGGCTTCGGAATGAAGAATGCATGGGCGAAAAAATAGTCAGAGACACCGGCTACAAGAAAAACAGCCGCGATTCCTGCAACAGCAATTCTTGCCGGCATCCAGACCCGTCGTAACAGAACCCACGCGCCACAGACGGTCGTGCTGATGAGTAGCTGCGGATAATAGTGGGACGCAAACATCAGTACACGTTCATGCAGTACGTTCTGATGCATGGCAAGAACGATGCCCAAGAGGAACGATACTGCCGCGATATATGTCCAATCGGAGCGATACGATTTAAAGAGGGAGAAAAGAGCGGCAAGCTGCAGGAGAAGAAAGGCGGACCGGACCGGGGACTCGGGAAAACGCTGGTACAGGAAACTCGCGCGGATAGAGACTTCGGGATAGATGGCATTGCCGAATAGCGAAATGGTCTGCAGGGCAAAAGGTACTGCAAGAAGCAGAATTCCGAGTGCCAGCAGGACCGTAAAGAACGGCGACCGCCGAAGGAGATTTGTATCCGGTCCGGAAAAAAGCGAGAGCAGGACAAACGATCCCACGACCGCCCAACTCCAGGTCCAGCTCCAGAAATAAATATACGGCATCAACCCCAGCAAAAAGATGCCAATTAGCAGATGAGTGACTGACGGTTTCCGGAAGAACAGGAAAAATGCGAGGAGAGCCGCAATAGTCGGCACAAAGCTCCAGCCCGGATGCACCACGCGGGTCAGGCCATGGAACATCACGGAAAAGAGGACAAGTGTCATGCCAAGTGACCAGCGTTTCGGGAAACAAAGCGTCGTAAAGAGCAGATAAAAAAGGACAAACAGAAGCGGTGTCAGGACGCCGGTCACAATGACACTGAGAGTCGGTGCATCGACCGGAATCCATCCGAACAGCACCCCGATCACCTTCTCCACCCCCGCAACCTGCAATCCTTCAATCCCTGAGCCAATAGGCGTAATCGCATTCGACGCTTCCTCCGGATACCCCACCAAGACCCGCTGCAGACGGCTGTCATAGTTTGCATAGTCTTTATCCCGCATGATCGTCAGTCCCTGAAAATCGGGAGAGAACGTATGCAAAACATACGGCAGCACAGACAAAAAGCCGGCAATCACCGCACAAAGAAGTACCAGAGAGAGAAATGAATCCCGTCGCATGCTCAGACTATACCGAACCCCGACCCGAACCCGAACCCATCATTTTCAATTTTCAATTCTCAATTCTCAATTTTTCCTTCTATACTCCCTCCATGTCCACCCTCTCAATCGGTATCGTCGGCCTTGGTTACTGGGGACCGAATCTGTTCCGGAACTTCAGTGCAGCGGACGGCTGGACAGTGAAATACGGATGCGACCTGGAACAGAAGAATCTGGATAAAATGCGCGCGCAGTATCCGTCTGTCACCCACACCCAATCACTCGACGATCTCCTGAACGATCCCGAGCTGACCGCCATTGCTGTCGCAACACCCACACGGGGACATTTTCCGATCGCAAAAGCGGCGCTCGAACACGGCAAGCATGTTCTTATTGAAAAACCGATCACTTCAACCGTTGCGGAAGCTGATGAGCTGATTGCCCTCGCCAAAAGCAAAAACCTGCATATCCTGGTCGACCACACATTCGTCTACACAGGCGCTGTCCGGAAGATTAAAGAGTTAGTCGACAACCGCGATCTGGGGGATCTCTATTACTTCGACTCGTCGCGCATTAACCTGGGACTGATTCAGAAAGATGTAAATGTTCTCTGGGATCTTGCCATCCACGACCTCTCGATTCTCGGCCTGATCTGCGATCTCACAACCATCAAAACGCTCTTCGCACACGGCAGCAAACACTATGGAGACCAGGAGGAAATCGGCCATCTGCACATGTCTTTTGAGGGCGGATTTGAAGCGCATATCCATGTGAGCTGGCTCTCTCCGGTCAAGCTCCGCCAGACAATTATCGGTGGAACAAACAAAATGGTTCTGTTTGATGACATCCATCCTTCCGAAAAAATCCGCATCTACGACACCGGCGTCCAGCGCGGCGCATTGGGCGAATCAAAAGATGCCAGCCCGTTCTTCCCCATCTACAGAAGCGGCGATGTACTGATCCCGAAACTCGATAACACAGAGGCCCTCCGCCTGGAAGCAAACCATTTCCGCGCAGTGATTGAAGGGGTGGAAGAACCGAAAGTACCCGGAGAACAGGGCCGGAAAATTCTCCAGATTCTGGAATACGCGAACCAGTCGATTGCAGAAAACCGCCCCCTTACCTTCTAAGCATGGAACGCTCCCCGCTTCAAAAAATCGCACCCGATGTTATTCTGGGACAAGACGTTGTCATCCGTGATTTTGTGAATATGTACGGCTGCACTATCGGTGACGGCTCGCGCATCGGGGCATTTGTCGAAATACAGAAAGGCGTGGTCATCGGAAAAAACTGCAAGGTATCGAGTCATAGTTTTCTCTGTGAGGGTGTAATTCTGGAAGACGGGGTATTTATCGGTCACGGGGTCATGTTCACCAATGACAAGCGTCCGCGTGCCGTAAATACGGACGGAAGTCTGCAAACCGAACAGGACTGGGAATGTCTCAAAACACATGTCGGGCGGATGGCATCCATCGGATCCAACGCGACTATCCTGCCGGGCATCAGCATTGGTGAAGGAGCTATGATCGGTGCCGGCGCAGTGGTGACAAAAAACGTTCCGGCTCATGCCATTGTTAAAGGAAATCCCGCCCTATGAAGACAGCAATCATTGCAGGCAATGGCGATATCGCGATCCGCTGCACGCAGATCCTGCAGCAACACGCGCACATCCTGGCCGTCTCCCCTGACCCCAAAGACACGGGCACCGCTACCTGGCAGCCGTCATTTGCCGCATATGCCGAAAGCCAGAACCTTCCCCTGCACCGCACGAAACTCCGCGAATCGCTCGACTGGCTCAAAAATAGCAAACCGGATTTTCTCTTCTCCTTTCAGTGTGCCGAATTGCTGACCAAAGAAGTCATTGAAAGCGCAACCTACGGAGTGATCAACCTTCACTTCTCCCCGTTACCGCGCTACAGAGGCTGCTTCCCCGGTGCCTGGTCCCTGCTGAACGGTGAAACAGAAATGGGCGTCACGCTTCATTACATAGATGAAGGCATCGATACAGGCGATATCATCGCCCAAAAAATATTCCCCATCCAGCCGGCAGATACCGCCAAAGACGTATATCTTTCCTGCATAGAGCACGGCACACAGCTCTTTTCCGAGCACTGCCTCCCGGTTCTCGAGCAAAAGAATACGCGCACCCCGCAAAAGAATGAGGACTACACCTACTACGGCAGAAACACGATACATTTCTCGGAGAAGACCGTGCAGTGGAACCAGCCGACGGAACGCCTGTACAACTGGATACGGGCATTTACATTCCCTCCGCTGCAGTGGCCGGTGTGCGAATTCGGCTCGATCGTCCACGCGGAACGCCGCATGCTGTATCCCGTTCAAAGCCCGGGCACGGTCATCAGCCGGTCGGACAACACACTGACTGTCGCCACGCTGGACGGCGCCCTGTACATTCATGTAGAACCAGAAGCGTAATCATCAGATTCTTACCTGCTTTTCACTCCTGACATGTCTGTCCCCTTCCTTGATCTCCAGGCCCAGTACCGCACTATCAAAGACGACATCGGTCCCGCCATCCAGAAAGTGCTCGATTCTTCTGCATATATTCTGGGGCCGGCAGTGGAATCATTTGAAAAAGAATTTGCAGCCTACTGCGGCACAAGTCATTGCGTCGCGGTCAATTCAGGCACTGCAGCCCTCGCACTCCTGATGCAGGCGTATGACATTGGCGAAGGAGATGAAGTGATTACGGTCACCAACAGCTTCTTTGCGTCCGCGGAAGCAATCTCCGAAATCGGTGCCATCCCCGTCCTGGTAGACTGCACGCCCGATACCGCTCTGATGGACCCTGCATTAATTGAAGCAGCTATCACCCCGCACACGAAAGCGATTCTCCCTGTGCACCTCTACGGACAGCCGGTCGATATGGATGCCATCATGGCAATCGGCAAAAAACACGGCGTACTGGTATTCGAAGATGCATGCCAGGCGCACGGCGCTCTCTACAACGGAAAGCGAACAGGCAGCTTGGGTGACGGTGCGGCGTTCAGCTTTTACCCCGGAAAAAATCTGGGATGCTACGGAGAAGGTGGAGCTGTCACCACCAATGATGCAGAGATTGCCCAGAAGCTCCGCGTGCTCCGCGAACACGGTTCGCCCAAGAAATATCATCACGATGTAGTGGGATGGAATGAACGTATGGACGGTATTCAGGGCGCGGTGCTTGGCGTCAAGCTGCCGCATTTAGACAATTGGAATAATGCCCGCCGTTCGCACGCAGAAGAGTATCTGGCCAAACTTCCGGAAAAAGCAGTGCCGATTGCTACCCAACCAGGAAGCACATCTGTCTATCACCTCTTTATCATCCGGGTTGCTGACCGCGACCGTGTCCAGAAAGAACTTGCAGACAGAGGTATTGCTACCGGCATCCACTATCCGGTCCCAATCCACCTCCAGCCGGCCTATGCCAGCAACTGGAAGAAGGGCGATTTCCCGCACAGTGAAAAGCTGGCCGAGGAAATCCTCTCGCTCCCCATGTTCCCGGAACTCACAAGCGAACAGATTGACGCTGTTATCAGTGCGCTGAACGAGGTACTCTGAGGCGTCCATGCCCTCAGTCTCCCTCCTGATTCCGGCCTACAATGAAAGTGCGACTATCAGCGATCTTATTGATCGCTCGATTACCGTTCTGAAAAACTGCACACCGGATTACGAGCTCATCGTGCTGGACGATGCGAGTAAAGACAATACATGGGAACTCCTGCAGGAAGCCAAAATAAAACACCCGGAGATCCGCATTGAACGTCATGCCATCAATCAGGGAATCGCAACGACATTCGAGGATTTATACAAAGCCGCTACCAAAGATTTCCTCTTCCTCATTTCCGGAGACGGGCAATTCCCACCGGAAACCCTCATGAAATGCATGCCGCTCCTGGAGACGCACGACGTCGTCATCTGCGACCGCATCTACAAAGACTACACGATCTACCGGCACATCATTTCTTCCGCCTACCGCTGGCTCCCGCGCATTCTTTTTGGCGTGGACCTGCACGATCCGGGCACCATCAAATGTGTCCGCCGGGAAATTATTTCCGATATAAAAGTCATATCCACCAGCGTCTTTGTGGAAGCCGAACGGTTCATTCGTGCCGCCAAACGCGGCTACAAAATCGCCCATGTGGAGATGATCCAGGAACCGAGAAAGGGCGGCAAAGCACGCGGAGGCAAACCTTCGACGATCATCAGCTCTGTGAGCGATATGCTGAAAGTCTGGTGGATACTCCAGATCCTCAGACGCAAACCATAATCAGACGTACACTAAGAATTTATAGAGGAAAAAATTCCAGAACACGACCGATGCGTTGGCAAGAATCTTCGCCCCCTCTTCTGGAATCCCGATAATGTCCACGCAAATATAGAGCACGAGGGTCGTGGCAAACAGATTCCAAAGCCCAAGCAGACAGTACCGTAGAAAGTGATTCCCGATCCGGTCATGCTTCTTGAATGCGACATATTTATGCAGCAGGAATGCACTGATGAATCCACAGACGCCACTGATAATCGATGCAGTGATGTAAAAGAGGCCCAGCGTAATCAGAAGTAAATACAGACCAATGTCGATGGCAGCCGCCGACCCTCCGGTAAAAATATAGGTAATGAACTGACGGGCATGGAGTGGCAGCCGGCGGAATCGGACCATCAGTGGGAAGGTGTGAATGATGGTTTTGAGGGAATGCATCTGGAACTGCATTTCGTATGCAAGCGGCAATCTTGCTCCCTCTCGCGGAACAAGCCAGATCTTCAGCAGCCGCAGCGTGACGCCAATCATCGTGCGGGTATTCCGCCAGAGCACCCACTTACACCATCCAAAAAAGGTGATGTTCTCCGCGCGCTTTGCTTCCATCAGAAGGTACCGATGGTTCTTGGCAACCAGATCTTTCGCGGGCGGCAGCGGGACAGGCAGTTCTGACTCAAGCATCTGAAGCTCCACTCCCTCCTTCACTTTGATACGCTCATGAACAGGCTTCTGATACCCCTCAATGAGCGGCCGGTAGAAGAAGCGAATCTGGAGCGCCGGGTACTGGGATGAATACATGATCTTCGTGCCGTCGACGTAATACCGGCGAAACGCCATGTAGACGCCTTTTTTGTCGTCGGCAATGAGACGACGGACCTCCTCGGTAAGATCCGGCTTGATGCCTTCATCAGCATCAACAACTAAAACCCAATCATATTTTGCAGCATTAATGCTCTCGTTACGGATAGCGGCAAAATCGCGGATACGTCCTTCGGTATCAAGGTACACCGGGTTCTGCGGCATGATCGTCACATTCGGATAGCGCTTCGCAATCTCCACTGTCCGGTCTGTGGAATGTCCATCCTGCACAATCACCTCTCCGAAATCCTTGAGGGTCTCCAGACAATGCTCAATAGACCGCTCGCTGTTACGCGTCAGAACCTGGACCGAACAGGGAATGGGAGAGTGCGTCATGTGCCGGAGTGGATGTAGACGTCCATCTTCGCAATCAGTGCTTTCAGGCTGTGCCGCGTTTCCACAATTTCATACATGGCATTGGCGTCGATAGGCGCTTTCGATCCGTACGTCAGAATGAAAGCGGCAATCGCCTCCGGAGTATCGGTCTCTGGAGCAACAGGAATACCGATGGCGAGCGCATTGCCTTTGGTGGTCATCGGGTAACAACCGCAGGTCATAGCTTCGACCATGGTTTTGTCGATTGTTTCTGACGCCATATTGAGAATCAGCTGATGCGCCACATACAGAGCAGGCAGATCTTTGCTCGCGATGATGCCGTGGAACGTGACGCGATGTTCCAGCTGCAATGCTGTGACAAGTGCTTTGAGCTCCGCCACATAGTCCGCTTCCGCTTCAATCCCGTACACATCAAGCGTGAAATCCTCGGGTAAAAGAATGAGGGCACGGATGATAAGTTCCAGGCGTTTGCTACGTGACAGACGGTGCACGACGAGCAGCTTCCTCGGATCAGGATCGACATTCGGACGCTTCGCCCAGTACCCCAGATCCACACCATGACCGACAACGACTTTCTTCGGATTCCCCTCGTATTGCGGCATGCTCTGTGGCGTCGCACAAAACATTCTCTTTCCATACCAACCGATGAGCCGGAGTCCGGCCTGCATTTTGTAGTGGGTGTACCACAGGTAGGTCGGTTTACGGCGGAGAATAAATGCCGGCGCTCCCAGCAGTCCCCACACCGGTGCCATATGAATGAAAATGCGATCGAAAGGGAGGGTGAATGTCAGGCGGATGAAGGTGAGAATCTGCATCATCTTCGATAACCCTCTTTCTTTCCCCAGCGAGTGCACAGTGAACGGAATACTGGTGATGCCGAGCGCGGCCATCGCCTCCTCCGGTCGCCACTCCAGACAAATAACCTGCACGTCATAGCCAGCATTCCGGAACGCGTTAATCCACAGAATGCCAAAGGCATCCTGGCCGTGGAGTTTCTGGGTGATAAAAAGAAGCTTCAACTTCCCCTCCCCTGCAGGGGAGGGTGCCCCAAAGGGGCGGGAGGGGATGGGAGCCTGTGACAAAGGAGAGAGATCATCCATTAGTCCCTACAGACTGCAAGAAACGGGCGTAATTGGCAATAAGCTTCTCGCGTTCAAAACGCTGCAGAACGCCTTTTGCCTCCTGCCCCATCTGTATGCGCAGCGCTTCGTCCTGCAGCAGCCGTTCAATCATGACAATCAGGTTGTCCGGCGTACCGGAGGTAAAGAGCCCGTTTTTCCCGTCTTCGATGACATCCGGCATCACGCCGACTTTTGTCACCACGACAGGCAGTCCACAGGCCATGGCTTCCAGTGCAATGCGCGGTCCGCCTTCACTCAGGGAATTCATCACGAAGACTTTTGCGTTCATCAGGGTGCGAAGAACATCATCCTGCTCCGCCAGCCAGCCGCGGAATTCCACTCTCTCGCTAATGTCGAGCTGCCGTGCAAGTTCCTCACACCGCTTGCGCTCAGGCCCATCACCAATGACAAGCAACGTAATGCGCGGGCGTTTGGCAATAGCGCGAAGCAACGTGTCGAGCCCCTTGTTTTCGACCAGCCGTCCGCAGAACGCGACGTCATACTGTTTTTTTGCAGGCTGCTGGAGCGCTGCAAATACCTGGTGATCCAGATAGAAAGACGGCACGACAGATACTTTGGACTTCTGCACCTTCCACGACAGCAACCGTTCCGCAGCCGGCTTGGACACGGTGCGCACTACATCGAACGAGCGGATTTCGAATGGCAGATAGAGACGGGAGAGCATCCGCCCAATACGTTCCGTAAGTGACGCAGGATCCGGATATCCAACAAGATGATGCAGCTCAAGCACGCTCCCGATCTTCATGCGTTTCAGAAGTTTTCGGGCACCGATGCCGTTATAGAAAGGCGGATACTCGTGCACGGTCATCACATTGTGATGAAAGAGCGCGTGCAGCTGCATTCCTTTTTTGAGAATCCATGCAGGCTGGCTCCACAGACTTTTTTGCGGCGACGGATGAAAATGCACATTCCCGAAAAAGGTCAGCGTGTCTGGATTACTTGTGTCGATATCCACGTACGGGCAGATGATATCAATACGCCCCCAATGCTTCGAAAACGCCTCCAGCGTATACCAGAACGCCCCGCGTTTTCCCGAGAGCACAGATCGATCGCCTGAAATCATGAGGAGATTCATAGCAAGCTGCGGAAGAGAGCGACATGCTCATCTGCCACAGTATCCCATGACCGCTCCGGGAGTGCACTTGCGGCGCGCTCCGCAATGACCGGATACAGTTGTTCGATGTCGCGGATTTCATTACTGATGTCTTTTGGCGAACGCAGAGCACGCAATTGCATCGCATCAGAAAGCTGGCGACTGAGGCCCGTTTCCTGTGTCAGAAGAACGGGCAAGCCGAGGCTGCGTGCTTCCAGTGCGGTATTCGGGCTGATCTCCGTGAGCGACGGCAGCACGAGCAGATCATGCTCCAGGAAAGACTGCTGCTTTTCATCTGCACCCTGTGCCGGACAAAACGTCACACGATCCGCAAGATGTTCCGCATGCACCAGGTCCTGCAGCTGTTTCAGGAGCGGCCCCTCACCCACACATGTGAGCGTTGTTGCAGGAAGATCGTGCAGCGCCATAATCAGTGATCCGAGATTTTTGAAACCGACAAACCGCCCGAGGTAGAGCACACGGAACGGGTCATGCTTTTCATGCAGCACCGGCGTTCCGGCAGGCAGGGTATTTTCAATCACATGATGCAGCGGCAGGTTGCGGTACACTTTTTCGTAGAGCTGTTCCTGGAAGTGCGTCGAAAATACGATGTGATCAAACGTTTGCAGTAAGCCATTCATCGGGCCCTGCAACATCGGTTTGGTTGCGTACCAGTCTGAAAGTGAGAGGAGTCCGCCTTTGTCTGTATAACGCTCCCACAGGAAATCTCCACCGAGCCTCAGAACCTTGCGCGGGTGTTTGAGTTTTGCGAGCCAGAGCGGCACGCCACAGCTGATGGATGAAAATGCGTAGATCACATCCGCCTCCGCACCGTGCTCCCGAAGTGCTTTTGCATACCGTCTCCACCGCGCAAGCATCCCTCCTTTGCGTGACACGCGGATAACCGGAATAGGTGCAGACATATTCTCCTGCTCGCCATACGCAATGATGCTCACCGTGCATCCACGATCAACCAGCCGTCGTGCCAGCTTCTCGACATACGTCGCAGGTCCGCCGATTTCCGGGGGATAGATGCCGGTTGCAAGAATAATCTTCATAACAAATCCTCGGAATCATCGGATTCTTCGGCGTCATCGGAATCCTCATCATTCTCCATTTTCAATTCATACCACGCTATCGTCTCCCGCACTCCGTCTGCAAACGACACCTGCGGCTCCCATCCAAGCGCACGCACAGACGACGCATCCAGACTATAGCGCCAGTCATGACCCGGACGATCGGGCACAAACTGAATGAGGCTCTCCGGCTTCCCAAGAGCCTTGAGCACCGTCTTGGCTACATCAATATTCTGACGTTCGTTTGACGCCCCGATCAGATACACCTGACCGTTCTCACCTTTTTCAAGAACGAGTTCGATTGCATCGGTGTGGTCTGTCACATAGAGCCAATCGCGCTTCTGCTTTCCTTCGCCATAAATGGGAATCTTCTGATCCATGAATGCACGGCCGATAATAACCGGCAGCAGCTTGCTCCTGTCCTGATGCGGACCGTAGTTATTCGTACAACGGGTAATGCGGACACTGATGCCATAGGTGCGGGCAGCTGCAAGCAGCAGCAAATCCCCGGACGCCTTCGTCGCCGCGTAGGGTGAGCTGGGCTTGAGAGTGGATGCACGTGTAAAGATCGGCTCGTCATCCTGCAGGTCTCCGTAGACTTCATCCGTGGAAATATGCACAAGCAGAATAGACGGATGCTTCTTGAGAAGTTCGATGAGCGACTGCACTCCGAGCACGTTACTATGCAAAAACGGCACCGCATTCTGAATGCTCCGGTCGACATGGGTCTCCGCCGCAAAGTTTACTATGGTATCTATCTCATAGTCCGAGACGAGCTTTTCGAGGAGCGGCAGATCGGCAATATCCCCCTCTACAAAGACGATGGCATTTGCCACAGGATCAAGGAGGGAGCGGTCAGCAGCATACGTGAGCGCATCCAGCACAATCACCTGATCCTCCGGATGCTGCCGGACGTGTCGCAAGACGTAATGCGAGCCAATAAACCCTGCGCCACCGGTAACCAGAATATTCATAGGAGAATCATACCGAACCCGGGCCTCAACCCCAACCCGAACCCATCTTGGCCTAGAAGCTGAAAGCTAGAAGCTATAAGCTAAACCCATGAAAGGCATCCTCATTTGCGGCGGCACCGGCTCCCGGCTTCGGCCCTTAACCGAAATCACGAACAAAAGCCTGCTCCCCGTCTACGACCGGCCCCTCATCCAGTTCCCGCTCCAGACACTTCTTGATGCAGGAATTACGGATATTGCGGTCATTACCGGACCGGAACACATTGATCAGATCACCAGCTTCCTCGGTTCCGGAAACCGTTTCGGTGCGACTTTTGCGTATAAAGTGCAGGACAGACCAGGCGGCATTGCAGAAGCACTGGGACTCGCGGAGGAATTTGCGGACGGCCAGAGTGTATGCGCACTTTTGGGGGATAATATTTTCTTTGATGATCTGACCCCTGTCATCCGGTCTTTCCAGCGGGGCGGACATGTGTTTCTGAAAGAAGTCGATGACCCCCGCCGTTTCGGCGTGGCGGAAATGGACGGCGACCGGGTGATATCCATCGAAGAAAAACCGGCAGAGCCGAAAAGTAATTTTGCGGTGACAGGGTGTTACATCTACGACCCTCGCTGTTTCGAGATTATCAAGAATCTTGCAGCATCCGCCAGAGGCGAAAAGGAAATCACGGATGTGAGCCGCGGATTCCTGGAAGCAGGAGACCTGAAGGCAACCGTCCTGCAGAAAGAATGGGTCGATGCCGGAACATTCGAGAGTTTGTTTGAGGCAGCGAGCTTAGTACGCGCCCAGCGTCAGGCTGCGTTATAAACTGCTGCATACTGCTCGGCAATCTCCTTCCAGTCATACGTTTCCGCATGCACGATTCCCTGCGCACTCAGCTGTGCGCGGAGCGCCTCATCCGCACAGAGTCTTTCCAAAGCCAGCGCTGCTGCTTCACTGTCATTGGGCGGAACCAGTAATCCCGTTTCCTCATCTTTCACAATATCCGGAATCCCGCCGACATTCGTCGCCACAATCGCACATCCAGCGGCCTGCGCCTCCAGAAAAACATTGCCGAGTGCCTCACTGCGGGAGAGAGCGCAGAAAATGCCGGCTTCGGCAAACTCAGTAGAGACGGAAAGAGGGGGCAGATATCCACGGAAGACAATGTGTCCACTTTTGACGAGTTGCGGATGACGTGCTTCCAGAGCTGATCGCAGTGATCCATCCCCCACCACATGCAGAATACTGTCCGGGTACCGCGGGACAAGGAGCGCAAAGGCATCGAGGAGCACTGCCACTCCTTTCATTGGTTCCAGGCGTCCGACAAACAGCAGGCGTCCCGGCACCTTCTTGGTACTCTTACGTGCTTTGCGAAGATCCTCCAGACGAATACCGTTCGGAATATGGACAACATCGGTGCGTCCCAACTGCTTCGCACGTTCCACCAGAACGGAGCTGATGGCAGTAATTGCATCCGCTTTCCGGTGCATAAGCCCGAGCAGGAATGACGTGTTTGTGCTCTGGCACGTGAGAATCCTTTTGGCTTTCGGTACCGTGCGGGCGCAGAAAACGAGCGCAAGACCCGCAAACGATTCGAGTACCGCATGGATAATATCCGGCTTGTACTGGCGTGCGGCAAAGGGCGCCAAAAATGGGAAGAGCCACTTATCGAATCCAAATCCAAACCCGATGCGATGAACAGGAACCTTCCCGATCTGATCATGAACCGGAAGTGACTTGCTCATGCGCGCTGTGATGATCACAAACGAAAAATCATCCGCAAGAATGGCCGGCACCTCCTCCGCACAAGCCTCCGCACCGCTCCGGAATGGAGTCAGGAATGCCGAGAGGATAACAATCTTCTTCACGTACCCAGCATAACCAGTCTAACGCAAATGCGCCACATTCATTGACGCGTTTACCGATTCTCAAAAAAACTCTGATACTGCCACCCCACCGAATCCCAGCTGAAGACTTCATCAATCCGCTTGCGTGCAGCAATCCCAAGGTCGCGCCGCTTGGCAGCATCGCTCAGTAAGCGGCGGATATGTGCTGCCAAAGCTTCACGATCACCTGCCGGAAACAGGAGTCCCGAGATACCGTTTTGGAGCAGATAGCGGTTACCACCGACATCGGATGCAATACACGCACAGCTGCTTGCCATCGCTTCCATGAGTGCATTGCTGAGGCCTTCGCTATAGCTCGGAAGCACAAAAATATCAGTCGCACCGAGGATGGCGGGAATATCCTCTCGAAGCCCCGTGAATTGCACCTCATGCTGATATGTTTCGACGAGCGGATGCTTGTCTGTATACCAACCGACAACCTGAATCTGCAGATCCGGAAATTCTTTCTTAAGCGGTACCGCAGCCGCCACAAAATCGTCCACACCTTTGACCGATTCCAAGCGCCCGATATACGTCACCCTGGTGACCGATGACTGATGACCGATACCCCGTCCGTATGGAGCAGGATCAATTCCTGTCGGAATCACGCGGGATTTTTTCCTGATGCCAAGAATCCTCAGAATGCGCTCCGGTTGCGGATGGAAAAATACAACGCGACTGGCGCCAAGCAGCACAAGCCATCCCATTGTCCACGCACCCATCCGCATGATAATGCCCGGCACAATGCCGCGCGGAAACCACGTAATGCCGACGAGCGCATCCGTCAGGAGTTGTACTCGATAGCCGCGAAGTCGCAGCGGAATCATGGAAAATGATGTCCAGAAGAGGACTTTATTGATGACAATGTGATCCGGCTTTACCTCGTTGATGACGCGGCGGGCGTAGCCTGCAAAGCCAAATGCGATCCCGAAATTCAGCGGATCTTTCAGAAAAATATCTTTGCGGAAATGGACTGTAAGCGTGTCGGATATTTTTTCGACACGCGTCTCAGATCCCATGCACACAACCACCACCTTGTACCCGATTCTCTGCCAGAGTTCAGCCAGCTTGAAACTGCTCACCATCCACCGATGCTGCTCTTTCCAGTACGGACTGATGAGAAGAATCGTCTGCATAGGGTTAATGAGAATCTTTCACCTGATCGTCCTTTGCAAGGCCTGCATCGCGCAAAGCCATTCCCCGGATCATCCGCGTCTGGCGCTGCTCAAGTTCTTCCAAACGGATAATGATGTAAAACACCATGAAGAAGAGAATGCCGATGGATGTGAAGATCACCGCGTTCTCCTGACTCTTGATACCCGTTGCAGCCGTGAGGTACGACAGAAGCTTGGGGTAAATGGCAATCAGTGCAATCACCGCCCAGAAGACGGTCCAGAGCAGTGCCTCCCACAACGTCTTTTTCTGACGCATCACCAGATTCCATGCGTAGATGACTGCAAGGATAGAGAGAAGCGGGACAACAATCTGATAGGGCGTGAGGGTCATCGGAGAAAGGAGCGTAAGAGAATTTTAAAAGCGGTACGGACGCCATTGGCGAATGACTGGCCTTTCGCGAGTGTATATTCGGAGTAGATCACCTTGATGGGGATTTCTGCAATCCGCCACTTGTGCTGCACGGACTCACGCACAATCTCCGTACAGAATTCAAAACCGCTCATGCGGAGATTGATGTCTTTCAGCGCCTTCGGTCCGAATGCCTTGAATCCGCACTGACTGTCACTCACCCAGAGTCCTGTGGCAGTGAATGACACAATGTTTCCAATACCATTGAAAACACGGCGGACGAACGGGATTTTATTGCGGGTTCCGAACCGGTTGGCGAACACGATATCTGCTTTGTTCTCTGTAAGCGGCTTCAGGAGTGAAGGAATGTCTTCCGGCGCATGCTGCTCGTCAGCATCCAACGTCACCACAATATCCGCACCCAGTCTGCGTGCTGCTTCCAGACCGGTCATCGTTGCCGCACCGGCGCCACTATTACTCATGTGCCGCACCACCAATGCACCTGCCTTCATTGCCATATCACCCGTATTATCTTTCGATCCATCATCCACCACCACCACGCGATCCACATATTTCATGACATCACTCGCCACCGACGCAATACGCGTGGCTTCATTATAGGCAGGAATGACGGCAATAATCATGAGGATAGCTTATAGCTTTTGGCTTTTAGCTTCCACTACGCGCAAAACAGCCCCAATCCTGACTTTACGGCAAGAGGATATAGACTATCCCGCCAGCCGTATCATTCACCACAGCCTGAAGCCCGAGGCCCGGCGTGTTGGCAAAATCAAGGAATGCTTCCACTTTCTTATGCAGCGTACCGTTCGGATCGCGTTCGATGGTCGCGGTATTCGTATCGAAAATGATGCTGTTGAACCCGAGAGCCTTCATGCGCTTGAGCGTCAGCTGTGCATCTTTATCCTGATTGATACAGCTGAAGAGATCGAGCTGGTTATCGGCAATAGGCAGCACTTCCAGATTTTTCGGGATGAAGTACGGGATAAAGGTTCCGACACGGTAGACATACGGTGCATCGGGCATCGTTTCCGCACGCTGGATGACAACATCGCGGATGAGATTATAGTGAGGAATTGTGCGTTCCTGCATGGCAGGCGCAGACACGACACCAAAGGCATACGTGTAGAGACTCCGCTGATTTTCAAACTGCCAGAAGCGGTTACCGAACGCGATGAGAAGAGACAGACCGAGGAATACCGACGCAGTGATTTTCGTCGCCTGATCCGGCGCTTTGGCCACGAGTGCTTCCAGTCCGATCACGAGTCCCAGGAACATACCGATGCCATACCAGGGCACGCCGTTTGCAAGGAAGACCCACTGCACCACCATGAACGATGTTGCGACAAAGAGCCATCGCAGCCACCGGCCTTTCTTTGTCCAGAAGTACGGGAGGAGAAGGAGCAACGGAAAGAGAAGCAGCGCAGGAATTGTCGTGACGTAATACCCGGCACTGTCCGTATTCATGACTGATCTCCAGGGCAATCCCAGGTAATGGGAAATACCTGTGCCGTAACCCCAGTACCGATCGAGCTCTTCCACTTTGGAAGTACCACCCACGCACGCGGCATTCTGCGGATCGACTGCCAGTTCAGCAGGAAGAGAACGCGCATTATCTTCCGGACCCACCACCTGTCCACCCACCAGGAAATCCGGCGTGATACGGTTTGGCGTGCGGAGAATCAGTTTCGGGATAACGTTACCGGCGACAATATTATTATGGATGACCCATGGCAAAAGCGTACCGACAAACACAGCCAAGAAGACTGCAGAGACAAGGAATGCTTTTTTGACACGCGCCGGATGCAATGCAGAGAAGACACCGATAATCGCGGCGCCGATGACTGCAAAAAGTACGCCAGCGGTCGAGCGTGAGACAACATCAGGATTGCCGAACAAACGCTGGAAGACATCTTTTACATTGAACACATTCTGGAACGTGAAGACCGCCCATGCCAAAAATCCACCACCAATAAAGGCGGCAGGCTGCAACAGCACACCAACAAGAACGGAGAAGACGGACATCACCACCATGACAGTGGTTGGTTTCATGGCAAAGCCAAATCCACCGAGAATGCCGGCAAGAATGATCCACTGCCAGGAGAATCCTGCAGGAACCACTTCTGCATCATCATTGTCATGCTCCTCTTCTGTATGCGCCGGAAAGACACCGAGGAAGGCGGCAAGAATACAGAGCGCACCCATCGTGAAGACGGCGTTGTCCACCTTCATGTCTGCAAAAGAGAAGTGTCCGACAAGCGGCAATGTGTAGTAGAGCAATGCGGCAATCAGCCCCTGCCTGCGGCCGAGATACGTGGCACCGAATGCGTAGATGGCAAAGACCGCAAAGAGGCCTGCCATCCAGTTGATCATCATAGAAGTCGTAGCACCAAACCAGCTGTTGTACCCAAAAAGCAAAAAGCCGAGCGACGTAATATATTCCCACTGGAATGCACCCATGCGCGGAATGAATTTGCCATAGCTCACCAGCAGGCGCGGGTCGTTCAGATACACACCAAGATCATCCCAGCCAATCGGGAACGGGCGGACAACGGTCAGGAAGTTAAAGACCAGATAACTCAGGAGTAACCACGTGAGGAACAAGAACGCACTGTGCCATGCTCCGGTAAACTCCCAACGTCTGTTGGCAAGAGAGTGGACCCAGTACACGGCATGGGGCCAGGCAATAAACGGCAATGCACCAAGAACCAGCCATCCGGCCAACTGTGTATAAACACCGGCAACAGCGAATAACCACAAGACGACAATCAATCCGCACACTCCGAGTGCCGCACTGAATACTGCTTCCAATAACGGCGTTTTTGCAGGAACGCGAAGCAGCTGCAAAAGCATGCGACCGAACGCAAGAAGCACAAAGAGCAGATACCCGATGGAGAGCATTTCCGTAAAGACGCGTGTCACAAACGCACGCTGCATACACAGGTGATGCACTTCAGAAATCTCCACACCGACCGATGCACTCTGCACTTCCGTCAGACATCCGCTCTCCTTTAACTGCATATAATCCTCCGCAAGGGTGTTGATGGTGCTCTGATCAGCACCCGGATACACCTGAGCGCTCGGCATAAAGACCCGGCTGTACGGCTGGCCATCAATGGAACCGAAACTCAAAACCGTGAAGAGCAACCACGTACACCCAAGGAACGCCAGACACATTTTAAGCGGTGTCATGGTGAAGCGCAGCTTCCACTCTCCCGTTTTCATAAAGGACATTCCAAGCAGCACACCATACGCAATCACGCTCCAGACCAGATACCACAGGAAAGGCGCAGCCCGTCCGATGGTATGCCCGATGAACGGAAAGAACGTATTCCACTGCTGACAAAACAGATTGGCACCACAGCGGCTTGTGATGGAAGCCTGACTCGCTTCGGACAGAAGAACTGCCTGGTGCACCTGGACCGACAGATACGTCAGCACGGTATAGCCTCCCCAGAGAATAAGCAGACACAGTAGGCTAATACGCAGGGTCTTTTGGAGTTGTTCGGTCATAGAAAGCGGGAAATCAATGGCCTGAAGTATAGCGACCACCAGAGGCCTGGTCACTCTACTTTTCGGTAAAGGATAGGAAAAATCCATTGGAAAGCAGAAAAGCACTCCGGCGAATACGGTATACTGTCACCTCATGAGCCTGCCCCTCACAGACATCCGCCGGCACTTCCCTTTCCTGAATGCAGGAAACATCACGTATCTCGACAGTGCGGCCACATCGCAAAAGCCGCAGGTAGTGATCAATGCGATGTGCGATGTATACGAAAAAGGCATCGGGAATCCTCATCGCGGCATGCACCCGTTTGCCGAAAAAGCGACGGCGCTCTACGACGATGCCCGGCAAACCGTTCAGCAATTCGTTCATGCAAAGTACAACGACGAAATTATCTTCACGAAGAGTACGACCGAGTCTATCAACCTGCTGGCACATAGTCTGGGTGAAGACATGCACCCCGGTGATGCGGTGCTGATATCCGTTCTGGAACATCACAGCAATATCGTCCCCTGGCTCCAGCTGAAAGAGCGGAAAGGAATTGATATCCGATGGATCGAGATAACGGAGAGTGGACAGATCAATAGCGAATCCATGGAAAAACAGATGACGGATAACCGCGTGAAGATTGTAGCAGTGACTGGACTGAGCAATGTGATGGGTACTGCACCGGATCTGAAAAAAATCAGTGCGCTCGCACGCGCGCACAATGCACTCCTGATTGTTGATGCAGCCCAGATGGCTGCCCATCTTCCGATTGATGTGCAAGACATTGATTGTGACTTCCTCGCGTTCTCCGGCCACAAAATCTACGGACCAACCGGCATCGGTGTGCTCTACGGAAAACGCGATCTTCTGCGCACACTTCCCCCTTTCCTCGGTGGCGGCATGATGATCCGCGAAGTGACAAGGGACGGATTCACCGCCGCAGACGCCCCCGCAAAATTCGAAGCCGGAACCCCACCTGTTGCAGAAGCAATCGGGCTCAAGGCGGCTATCGACTGGCAAAACCAATTCTCCTGGGATGACCGTATTGCTCATGAACAAGCCCTTCTCACTTTGGCCCAAGAAGAGCTATCGATGATCGAAGGACTTCATATTTTAGGCAATCTTTCTACCGGCACCCCAATCACCAATCACCCATCACCAATCACCCATCACAGCTGCATCAGCTTCGTTATCGACAATATCCATCCTCACGACCTGACCGACATGCTCGGACAAAAAGGAATCTGCCTCCGCGCGGGCCACCATTGCGCCCAGCCACTGCACACAGCACTCGGCATGAATGCATCCGCCAGACTCTCCGTCAGCATCCACACCACTGAAGAAGAAATCCTTCGTGTCCGCCCCGCAATTCTCGACGCAATCAACATTCTCAAGCCCCATAACCCATAACCAATCACCAATAACCCGTCATGGATCTCTACGCCGACACCATCCTCGACCACTACCGACATCCCCGCTTCAAACAGGAGCGCGGCGATGCGACGGCTGCGCATACAGAGAAAAATCTAAGCTGCGGCGACGTGCTCACAGCCTTCCTGACAAGCGATGATGTGGACCATGCAGAACTGAACTGGACCGGCGACGGCTGCGCCATCAGTCAGGCAGGAATGTCGATTCTGGCAGAGGCCATGCAGGAGAAAACCCTGACCGAACTCGATGCTCTCACAGCCGCCGATATCCTCACGCTTCTGGGCATCCCTGTCGGCAACCGCCGCATCAAATGCGCCCTTCTCTGCCTCCATACCCTGAAAAACACCCTCCATACACTCCGGGGCGAATCATTGCAGACTTGGGCAGAAACGGTTGGAAATGACGCCAAAACCAGTTAGGATGGCAGTCCCGAGCCGCCCTAGCTCAGTGGTAGAGCACTTCCATGGTAAGGAAGTGGTCGTCGGTTCAATCCCGATGGGCGGCTCCATTTTTGTAAATCCACGTAGCCCTAGCTCAGTGCAGCCCCAGAGGGGCGCCCCTAAAAAACACCTGTGACGCCACAGCGTCACATCCATGGTAAGGAAGTGGTCGTCGGTTCAATCCCGATGGGCGGCTCCATTCAACATACAAAAAAGCCGGCTTGCGCCGGCTTTGAGAATCAAAGGAAGAATCACATCACTGTGTGGCTGCCGTAAAGGTCACCGTTGTCTGGTACGTTCCTGTCGGCTGAATCTTGGTTGCACCAACCTGCGCACGGAATCCGATCTTGATCATGTCACCGCTTCCTGTCTGAGACGCAGTCGTGCTCTGACGGATAGTAAGCGTAGAACCTGTTTTCACGCGGGCCCACTTTTCTGTGGATGCATCTGTTCCCCACAGCATCGGCGCCACATCGGATCCGGAGCTAGTGGAAGACACGCGACCACCCCAACGGGCATCATTGGTCGTACCGCTCGGGTTCAGTTCCCACGTCTTGGTATAGTTGAAGGCACTTCCAGTACCGAAGGCCTGGATAATATCTTCAAACTGGCTGATAAGGTGTCCTGTTTTTGAACCGCCGCTTCCCGTCTGAACGCGCCAGCCAAGGGTATAGCCAGCCGTATTGTTTGTCTGCACACGACACTTCACCGCACGGTTATCCGAATACACACCCGTATCTCCTGTGTAGGTAATCGTTCCAAGGCTCAGTGTTTCTCCAGAACCACGGGAACCATCTCCGTTCGCATCACATGCAAGTCCAAGCGCCGCGGCCAATGTGACCTGAACAACGGCAGTTTCGCTATCTGTCAGTGCAAATCCCTTCAGCGGCTCCGCAATGGTAACAGTCATACAGTAGAGACCAACCATGGCAACAATACCAACGGTCACTGCACGCTGCTTTCTTTCGGAAGTAAGGAGAGGAGATGTACTCATACGATGTGTGGGTATATATATGTGTTAATTATTTCGTGTTTCGTAACAATGATAGCATAGATTCACATAATTTGCAAGAAACTCATAGCGCAGTTTCCCCTTCCCAAAGGATAAACATGAGAGATTTGAAGAATGTGGCAGGATGACGCAATGTATCAGACAAGGACCGCCAGGCGGTACGAGGAAGGGTTTCTTTCATCGGTGTCAGAGGAGTGTGCTGCTCAATGCGGCTTGTTTCACCGCGTGCACAATCCACACCATAGGTCAGATTCAACACGGCACGCGCCAGCATCGTAACCATTTCCGCACGGTTCATATGATCATTCGGACGGACAAGACCCGTATCGGCATCTCCCAGCAGCACACAATGATCGGCAGCAATCTGCACTGATCGCGTATACCACTGATCCGGAAGATTATCCGGAAAAACCGGTGCATACCCATTCCGGGAAAGATGGAGGAAGCGCACAATCATCTGCGCAGCTTCTGCACGGGTCACAAGGAGTGCAGGTTTATCAAAACACGGACGTGTGCCGTAACAATCTCCATACCCGATCATCCAGCCACGACGCCCTGCTTCTTCAGTGTAGGGAAAATACCAGCTGCGCAGAGGGACATCGGCAAAGCTCGGCACAGAAGGAGACGGCGCAAGAATGCCACCGGACATCACCACAAGCAGCTTTGCAAAAGCAGCACGGGTTGCGCCGGCTTCAGGATAAAAAAGGCAGGCAGGATCTATATAGCCGGCACCACGGAAAGCGCGGACAGGAGCGGTAAACCAGACATCATCCGGAACATCCTCATACCAGGCTCCGTCACACGGAACAGGTGCAGCGGGACGCGTGCGATGCAAGCGGGCCCATCGATTTATTTTTTCATCAATACGATCCCCGAGCGATCCGGTAGGAAGATCCGGCGGGGTGACAACAGCGACGGTAACGGATGATGTGCTGTCACTCGACACAGCTGATGACACATCGGAAGAGGACGACAAAGAAGAAGAGACAGAAGAGGATGAAACGGAACTGGATGAAACAGATGAAGAAGACACGACAGGCGTTCCCGATCCGCAATTGCCGGTTCCCGGATCTCCGTCATCCGGCCCAATGACAGAGACAGCAATACACACCTCCTCCGTTGTGGCACGAAGATGGTGCAACGGAGAAAGAAGCAACGAGATGGACAAACCGGTCATCAGGAAAACAGCTGCAACCAGTCCGTGCCAGGCGGGAAAATATCTCTTCTGCCTGCGGGATAAAGGGTGTGTCTTCAAATCCCCTCATTATAGCAAAAAAGCACCGAAAAGGCCATCCCGTTCATCAGGATATCAGCGGGACTCCTTCTTTCGAGGTGTCTTGCGTGCCGCATTTTCCGGCTCGCGGCGGCGGAACTCAAAGCGGGCCATTACGTACTGCACCAGGAAAGAAACCAGGAAAATCAGAAGGAGAATGACCAGAACCGGCAGAAGCGGGATAACCCAGAAACTGGTGGACACTGATTCGAGATGCCGGCCATTGAATGCCGTAAAATCAGTGGAAGCGGTATAACGACCGAGGGCAAAACGCGGAGACCAGGTAAATGTACGCGCACGCTCAGACTCACGCAGAACTACCCAATCCTTAAAAGGCACTTCATCCACCGGAATACCGAAAATATTGCGGATGTCGACCGTTCCTGTAGGCAACATGTGAACCGTACCGGTATTTTTGGCAAGCAAGCGAAGATGGACAGGCAACGACCAGTTGAGCCGCTTGCTGGCAGTCAGACTGTCAATGAGTCCATTTTCAATGACATCTCCCTGCACACTGACCACAAAGAGGCTGGCAACGCGGGAAACAATATTGATACCGGACTCTTCAGTGGGCGGAATTTCGCGGGTGACAATCAGTGCTGCCTGATGATCTCCGGCATCGGCATTGGCCGGCACACGGACGGTGACACGGATAAATGCGCGGTCTGCATGCAACAGCTGAACGCGGCGGATTTCCGGGGTGAGCCATCTGCGCGCGGAATAGGCACTGTCGAGGCCTTCAGCAAAAAACATCGGCGTCCCCTCCTGTTCAGGGTTGGCAATGAAATCTTCGCTCGTAAGGTTAAAAATCGCATCAGTGCCGCTGCGATTCGTGAGTTCCACATCAACCGTCCGCTCTTCCCCCGGAGCCATGGATAAAATAAATCGTGTGGGACCGAGTGTGAAATCGTTGAGGACAGGTGTGTCACTCTGAACATTGATACGCAAACTCATCGGGCGCAAAGCCGAATTCACCAAAGGAGTCGTGGCCGCATCCACCGGCGTGATGGAAAGAAAAAATGCCGCTAGAAGAACCAACTGAAGTGCGCGTCTCATGCTGGTGTGGAAGAGTAGTGCATGGAACAGCATATGCACAAGTGCGGCTGGTATGGACAAACACCCTGGTCTACACTGCAACTGCTTTTCCATCCGCCTCTCTTTATGAAAAAAATCCTTGCCGTTCTTCTGACGCTTGTCCTGGTGGTTGTCGGCGTTGTTGCTTATAACCAGTATCAAATTCGCGCACTCGAAACACTCGTGAAAGAAAAAGCGGCTGCAGTGGCAGCAGGATATGGCACCATCATTGACCAGACACTTGTGCCACTGAACAAGACGCAAACGCTCAGTCAAACGCAAGCCACCATTTTGCGTGTCGTCACCCAAACAAGAGAGGCCCTCGGGGAAGAAGAAAAAACACCTGCCATGGTCTCACTCATTCATACCATGCAGCTTTCTCTCGTCTCTTTTCTGAAAAGCGTACAACCGGACCAGTCATTCTCCGGCAGTGACCCGATCGCGTACCTGCAGCATGAAATGAGCGAGCGCGGCGATATCAATGAACAGCTGAGTGCCTACAATGAAGCAGCCAAGCAATGGAATGACCGGATACAAAACAAGATAGGCAGCTTAAAAGGAAATATCCTGGGAACGGAAGGTGCATTGCTCCCCTATCTGCGTTTTGACGGCCAGCAAGAGTATTTCACGACTATTTCCCTCTAAAAACACCGCCATTTGGCAAAGAGAACAAAGGTTCAGGCTGCGCTACAAAAGTTCAGATGGATGCGCAACAGCCGGAGAGTGGCGTGAAACGGCAATCAGAGCACAATCTGTGAGAGGACAATCGGGTATAGCAAACAAGACATGGCTTGTGTCTGCGATACTTCCCTCTGCCCCCGCCCATGCCGATCCCGGGGGTCCGGGGCTGTATAGCAGGCTTTGCATCTGGCATAAAAGTTCAGAATGATTGCACCGAAGTGAACTTTTTGATATAATAATTAGAAAAATTCACCACAAACACACACGACACAAAAATGCACGCTCTCACTTCATCACAGCTTCGCGAGCTTGCTTCCAGTCCGGAGGCGGCACGCTTGAGCGTGAGCGCGCGTGAACGTCTCGGGTGGATTGTGACTTTCATGGAGCATGGACAGTCAGTGAGTGAGACCTGTGAGAACATCGGAATTTCGCGCAGCACATTTCACCGGTGGCTCGAACGTTTCGATCCGAAAGATCTTTCGACGCTCGAAGAAAAATCACATGAGCCACTGACGCCGCGCGTACCCAACGTGTCCGCCGATGCAGTGACGCTCATCCGCGCGTACCGCCAGACAAGCCCGCACATGGGCAAAGAAAAAATCCGCGCCCTGCTGGCCACAGAACATGGTATCACCATCTCGAGCTCAACAGTCGGCCGCGTGATCGAACGTGAACGTCTGTACTTTGCTGCAACGCCACTGCACTGGAAAAAGCGCACGAGCTCTGCACAGTATGCAGTCACTCCTGCAGAGAATGAAAACGGGGAGGTAGCTCCTGTGATGGCAGTACACACAATGCCGGTACGCATCACACAGAAAAAACACCCGGCATGGAAGCGTGCACTTATTACCAGCAGCATCCTCATCAACATCGCCATCATCACACTCTTCCTGGCCACTGCGTCCTGGGAGTTGAAAGACATGAATGCGTCCGTCACCAAAGAAAAGCCGGCGCAGACAATCACCGTCTCCAATCTTGACCGCCCATGATGCACTCCTTCCTCCGCCACCGGCAGAGAATGTGCATCCGTCTCAAGCGGAGCATCGCCGCTGTCACATTGATGACCATGCTGACACAGATGTCAGGTCTCACACAGCTCTCCGCCTTCTCTTCTGCTCTCGCCATCCCGAAAGCGGAAGCCGCGACAGGCATCTTCCCGGCTATCAACTATCAGGGCCGCATCACAGGCATCAACGGGACATCTGTTGCGAATGGTAAATATAACGTGCGCTTCAAAATCTACACGGCAGCGATTGGCGGATCTCCCGTCTGGAGCGAAACATGGGACACTACCACACAGCAGGTCACCATGACCGGCGGACTCTTCTCTGTCCCCCTTGGTACACATGTGACCATGACAGGAAGCGTCAACTTCAATACGGACAATATTTATCTCCAGATTGAATTCGATGACGACAACAATAACACCTACACGGAAATCTTCACCCCGCGCCGCCGCTTCGGATCGGTCCCCTACGCACACAATGCAAACATGCTCGACGGACTCGATTCCACAAAGTTCGTCCGCAAAGACCAGCCGGAAACACTCTCCGGCACGCTGACTATTAAACCGAATGTCTCATCCGTTCTTGCACTCAAGGCAATCGGCACACTGTCCGGTACGGCAATCCATGCGGATCAGGATCTGAGTGCATCCGGAAATATTATTGCAGAAGGAACGATCTCCGGCTCTTCTCTCTATGCCGGAACAAGCATCCGGGGTGGCGGGCTCACCGATTGTGATGCTGCATCCTCCAGACTTCTCTGGGACGCAACAACCGGTCGCTTCTCCTGCGGCACCATCAGCCCAAGCTTCTCGACGGGCAACGTGCTCACAATTGGCAATGCGAAATATGTGAGCAAGCAGGGTGACACAATGACGGGGGCTCTCGTCATTAATATCCAGAGTGGTTCACTCGGAAGTATGGGCCTGAGAGTGATCAATACATTGAGCGGTGCCATCATCCATGCAGAGAAAGAACTCACCTCTTCCGGAACATTGATGGTGAAGCAGACGGGAACAGTCCGTGGATCAGGAGCTCTGACGGTGGTGAATACAACGACCACAGGAACAGGAGCATATATGGCTGCAAATGACGCCGTTCTTGCGCTCAACAGCACAGCCAATACAGTTGCAGCATCCAAACACATTCTCTTTGGCTACAAGGGAACATTTGATACGACCCTCTGGAGAAGTGCAGCAAACGTACTCTCTACAAACGGAACATTCTCGGGAGCATCTCTCTATGCAGACAACACCATCCGCGGTGCTGGTCTGGCAGACTGTGACGACGGAGTGGCAAGCAAGCTCCTCTGGGATGCAACAAGCGGCCGCTTCAGCTGTGGAACGGATCAGAGTGGATCGAGTGGCCTTTCGCAGGCTGCGGGTGATGCACGCTACGTAAAAAAGAGTGGTGATACCATGACAGGAGTGCTTGTGATCCAGAACGGCAACACACACACTCCTACTGGAACTGCTCTCTTGAATGTAAGAGGAACGATCTCTGGTACCACTCTCTACGCAAATTCTGCCCTCCGCTCTTCTGGCTCTATCACGGCAGAAGGCGCCATCAGTGGATCAAGTCTCTACGCAGGAACCAGCATCCGTGGTGCAGGCTTGAGTGATTGTGATACCGCATCGTCCGCACTACAGTGGGACGCAACAACAGGCCGCTTCTCCTGCGGCACCATTACAGGAAGCAGCTTCTCCACAGGAAATGTGCTGACGATTGGCAATGCGAAATATGTGAGCAAGCAGGGTGACACAATGACGGGTGCTCTCGTCATTAATGTGCAGGGCGGCACACTGGGAACAATCGGATTGAAGGTACTCAACACCCTCTCGGGTGCCATCATCCATGCAGAAAAAGAACTCACCTCTTCCGGAACATTGATGGTGAAGCAGACGGGAACAACGCGTGGATCGGGAGCGCTGACAGCAGTAAACACGACACGCTACGGAACAGGAGCATATATCACATCCAGCGGGTCTGTCCTTGTGCTCAATACAGCATCAACCACATCCCGTCATATCCTGTTTGGATATGCAGGAAACTTTGATACGGCTCTCTGGAGAAGCGGTGCTGCAACATTGTCTACCAATGGAACATTCTCCGGTGTCACGCTCTATGCAAACTCTGCGATCCGCTCTTCTGGTTCGATTGTTGCAGAAGGTGCGATCTCTGGATCTTCTTTGTACGCAGGAACCAGTATCCGTGGTGCAGGCCTGACGGATTGTGACACCTCTGCAACGAGCAAGCTTCTGTGGGATGCAACAACCGGACGCTTCAGCTGTGGCACAGACCAGGCTGGTGGCAGCTTCTCGACGGGCAATGTGCTCACGATTGGAAACGCCAAGTACGTCAGCAAGCAGGGTGATACGATGACAGGAGCGTTGGTGATCAATATGCAGGGTGGCACCATGAATACGGTTGGCCTTAATGTTATGAATACAATCTCCGGCGCAATCATTCATGCGGAAAAGAGCCTTACTTCTTCAGGAACCCTTGCAGTCGAAGGAGCAGCAACGGTTGGTGGCATGCTGCATGTACTCCAAAGTAACGGCGAAATCCGGCTGGATACAGGGGGAGCGGGAAACACGTCCACTCTCTCGTTCTATGACGGTTCACAGCGTGCAACTATTTCGAATAATCAGGCGACATTTACTTTCGCGATTTCTACGCAAAACACACTCTTAATCAATTCAAGCGATTATATCGCCATGTCCGCTCCGAACTATGTGAATATCAATAACATTGCCACATTTACGACAGCCGGCTTGGGTCTTGGAACTGCAACACCCGATACGCCGCTAGAAGTGATTGGCACAATCTCCGGATCGACGGTGTATGCAGCCAATGCACTCCGCTCGTCTGGCAGCATTACCGCAGAAGGTGCGATCTCTGGATCTTCTTTGTATGCAGGAACAAGTATCCGTGGAGCAGGTTTAAGTGATTGTGACACCTCTGCAACGAGCAAACTTCTGTGGGATGCAACAACCGGACGCTTCAGCTGTGGAACTGATGCTGCTGGTGGTGGCTTCTCTACGGGAAACGTGCTGACGATTGGCAATGCGAAATATGTCTCAAAGCAGGGTGATACGATGACAGGAGCGTTGGTGATCAATATGCAGGGTGGATCACTTGGAAGTATTGGTCTCAGAGTATTGAATACATTGAGCGGTGCCATCATCCATGCAGAGAAAGAACTCACTTCTTCCGGAACATTGATGGTGAAGCAGACGGGAACAACGCGTGGATCGGGAGCGCTGACAGCAGTAAACACGACACGCTACGGAACAGGAGCATATATCACAGCATCTGGATCTGTCCTTGTGCTCAATACAGCATCAACCACATCCCGTCATATCCTGTTTGGATATGCAGGAAACTTTGATACGGCTCTCTGGAGAAGCGGTGCTGCAACATTGTCTACCAATGGAACATTCTCCGGTGTCACACTCTACGCAAACTCTGCTATCCGTTCCTCTGGTTCGGTTGTTGCAGAAGGAGCCATCAGTGGATCAAGTCTCTACGCAGGAACATCCATCAGCGGAGCAGGTTTAAGTGATTGTGACACCTCTGCAACGAGCAAGCTTCTGTGGGATGCAACAACGGGAAGATTCAGCTGTGGCACAGATTCCTCCGGAAGCTTCTCCACAGGAAACGTCCTGACGCTCGGCAATGCTCGCTACGTTGAACTGAAGGGCGACAGTATGACTGGATCATTGCAGACACCGAGCATCAACCTGTCGGGCGTCCTGCTGACCAATCTCAATGGATTTAACGAAGCACTCAATCTGAACAATGCAGGACTTGCAACCTATGGCGTCACTCGTTTGCAGGCGAATGGAAACCTCACCAATATCGGCTCCGTCCAGTCAGGTGAAATCCATGCAACAATGGGGGGAACGTTTGCAGCGAAAGTGGACTACACCGTAGGAAACAGTCCATTCTCCGTTGCCATGGGAGATCTGAACGGAGATGGCGTACAGGATTTGGTGGCGTCAAACTACAGCAACAATTCTGTTTCTGTCCTGCTCAATAATGGAAATGGAACATTTGCAACAAAGGCAGACTATGCAACGGGATCCAGTCCGTACTTTGTGACCGTGGGCGATCTGAATGGAGATGGAAAATTGGATATCGTCACGCCAAACAATGGAACCACTACGATCTCTGTCCTGCTCAATAATGGAAATGGAACGTTTGGGGCGAAAGTGGACTACACAACAGGATCGAGTCCAAAAGCTGTTGCCATCGGTGATCTGAATGGTGATGGCAAAGCAGACTTGGCGGTAGCAAACAGCAGTTCTGCCCTCTCTATATTCATGAATAAAGGAAACGGCACGTTTGCAGCAAAAGTGGACTACACAACAGGATCAACCCCATTCTCTGTTGCCATCGGTGATCTGAATGGTGACGGAAGACTGGATGTGGTCACGGCCAACAATGGCACCACCACAGTTTCAGCATTCTTAAATAAAGGAGACGGCACGTTTGCAATAAAGGCAGATTACACCGTGGGGGGCAGCCCATATTCTGTTGCGATCGGCGATCTGAACGGTGATGGAAAAGCAGATTTGGCGACAGCAAATGGCGGCACCAGTGCATCAGTCTTGATAAATAATGGAAATGGCACCTTTGCCACGAAGGTAGATTATACAACGGGAAGCTTGCCATACTCTATTGCTATTGGTGACATCAATGGTGATGGCAAGGCAGACCTGGGAGTGGCAAACTACACCAGCAACACTATTTCCACCCTCCAAAACAGAGGGAACGGAACATTTGCAACGAAAGTAGACTATGCCGCAGGAGCCAATCCTGCCTCCATTGCCATCGGCGATCTGAATGGTGATGGTAAAGCAGATTTGGCGACAGCAAATGGTGGCACTACTACTGTCTCCGTCTTCCTGAACAACACCAAAACCATCCTCTATGCATCCAGTGGAACAGGTGGAACAGTCGGTATCGGCACCTCCACTCCGGGTGCGAAGCTTGCAGTGTCCGGCTCGGTGCTCATTGGCAATAACATTACAAATAGAGCAACGAAGACAAACGTCGGACTGGAAGTGATTGGTACCATCTCCGGTGCCATCGTGACCGCAAACACACTGCGCTCCAGCGGATCGATTGTGGCTGAAGGAACCATCAGTGGTGCAAACCTCTATATAGGAACTTCAATCCGTGGAGCAGGACTGGTGAATGACTGTGATACCGCATCGACCAGCAAACTCCTCTGGGACTCTACAACCGGACGCTTCAGCTGTGGAACGGATACAGCCGGAGGAGGCTTCTCTACCGGTAACGTCATCACGATCGGCAACGCCAACTACGTGAAAAAGGCGGGAGATACCATGACAGGAACACTCGTCATCGATATCAAGAACGGCACTCTGGGATCACTCGGACTGCGTGTCCTGAACACCCTCTCCGGCGCCATCATCCATGCAGAGAAAGAGCTGACCTCTTCCGGAACATTGATGGTGAAGCAGACGGGAACAACACGTGGATCAGGAGCGCTGACAGCAGTAAACACGACACGCTACGGAACAGGGTCATACATGGCAGCATCCGGTGCCATTCTTGTCCTGGATAGTACGGCGGGTGGCGCGGGCAACAGCAAGTCCCCGCATATTCTGTTTGGCTACAAGGGTACCTTCGATGTCTCCCTTGCCCGCACTGCAGCAAACACACTGTCTCTGACAGGATCCTTCCTGCCAGGTTCCACCAACCGTTACGACCTTGGTTCTTCTACTATGCGTTGGAGAGATCTGTATCTGTCCGGCTCCAGCCTGCACATTGGAACAAACGGCAATGAGGCAACCGTAGGCTACAACACGGCAGGAAGTTACTTCACAGTGGGAACCAGTAGTCAGACCAATGCCTTCACCATCCTGAACTCCAATGGATTTGTAGGTATTGGAACAAACAATGCCGATACGAAACTCGAGGTCATTGGCACCATCAGCGGTTCCACCGTCTATGCAGCAAATGCTCTCCGCTCATCCGGAAGTATGACCGCAGAAGGCGCGATCAGTGGATCAAGTCTCTACGCAGGAACATCGATCAGCGGAGCAGGACTCAGTGATTGTGATACAGGTGCAACCAGTAAGCTGCTGTGGGATGCAACCACCGGACGCTTCTCCTGTGGCACAGATCAGACAGGAACAAGCAGTTCCTTCTCCACTGGAAATGTGCTGACGATTGGCAATGCGAAATATGTGAGCAAGCAGGGTGACACAATGACGGGGGCTCTCGTCATTAATATCCAGGGTGGTTCACTCGGAAGTATGGGCCTGAGAGTGATAAATACCCTCTCCGGTGCCATCATCCACGCAGAGAAAGAACTCACCTCTTCCGGAACATTAATGGTGAAGCAGACGGGAACAACGCGTGGATCGGGAGCGCTGACAGCAGTAAACACGACACGCTACGGAACAGGGTCATACATGGCAGCATCCGGTGCCATTCTTGTCCTGGATAGTACGGCAGGTGGCATCGGCAGCAGCAAGTCTCCGCATATTCTGTTTGGGTATAAGGGAAACTTTGATATCGCTCTCTGGAGAAGTGCTGCGAATGTGCTCTCAACCAATGGAACATTCTCCGGATCCGTTCTCCGCGCAGACAGATTGCTGACATCCTCGGGATCGCTCGCGGTAGAATCTGGTGCATACATTGGGGGCGATGTGCGCTTCGATGCTGCAAGAAATCACGTCATCAGCGTACAGGGCACAACAGGGACCACAGGAAAAGGACTGAGCATTGTTGCAGGAGACGCTGCGATATTGGGAGGCGCGCTGGTCCTGCAGGGTGGAACAAACGGAACAAACCGCGCTGCTATTACCCTGAACGGCACAGGAGATCTTGGCGGTGATATTAGTGTCATTGCAGGTCATGCAAGCAACACCGCCGAGCAGGGGGGAAACCTGACACTGTCCGCCGGAAACGGAGGAAACAATCCGGGATATGTTGTGATTGCAGGTGGAGCAAATTCATTCACGGGAGCAGGAGGATCTGTCTACATCTACGGAGGAGACGGGGTATCTGCCGGCTCGGGAAACGTAATGCTTGGCATGACCAGTGCAGGTGTTGCTGCAGGAAACGTTGGTATCAGAACACTCAATCCGGGGACCGCGCTGGAAGTGAATGGTACAATCTCTGGTTCTATTCTCTTTGCAAACTCTGCTCTCCGCTCCTCCGGAAGCATTACGGCAGAAGGAACAATCAGCGGAGCAAATCTGTACGTAGGCACATCCATTCAGGGTGCAGGTCTGACGGATTGTGACACTGGTGCAACAAGCAAACTCCTCTGGGATACAACAACAGGTCGCTTCTCCTGTGGAACAGACCAGACAGGAGGTGGCAGCTCCAGTTTCTCTACAGGAAATGTCCTGACGATCGGCTCTGCAAAATACGTGAGCAAGCAGGGTGATACGATGACCGGTGCCCTGCAGGTACCGGAAATCAGAGGAAATGATGCAACGGCAATCAATACACGAGGAACCAACCTGGTTGTAGCCGGTGGTCGCGCGCAGGGTTCTGCAAGCGGCGGAGATATCCTCTTCAAAACCGCACCTACCAATACTGCAAGTGCTGCTGTTGCTGCCAACTTTGTTGCTGCCAACACCGAATACCTTTCCATTGGAGACAACGCCGATCTCTCGTTCGGTGACGAAGATTTCTCCATTGCGGGCTGGGTGTATTTCAATAGTCTGACAGGTGGCGGATCATTCGGAACGATTGTCGGCAAATACAATACAGGAGCAAACGAACGTGAATATTCCGTGTACCTGCCATCCGGTACCAACAAACTGCGCTTTGTTGTCACAAACAATGGATCCGTCGCGAACGGCATCCTCGATTCCACCGTCAGCGTCACCACGGGCACATGGTACTTCGTCTATGCTGAACATGATTCCGTAAACAATGAGCTTGTGCTTAAAGTAAACGACAACACGGCTGACACCCTTTCCTACAGCCTGGGAGGACGTGATGGTGCATCGACCTTCGCACTGGGAAACATGGTAGGTCTGTCCAGCGCGCAACTCGATGGACGCTTGGATGAAATAGCTATCTATAACAGAGTGCTTACCCCCACTGAACTTACATACCTTTACAACGGTGGAGCAGGACGCGTGTACGGAGGAATCGGTATCCCTGCAACAGATGGCTCTGATCTCACCACTTCCCTTATTTCCTGGTGGGATCTGGACGAGACATCTGGCAGCAGAGCAGACAGCCACGGATCCAACACCCTGACAGACAACAACACCGTTACAAGCGCAGCCGGTAATGTCTCAGCCAGCTCATCCGATCTGAATACACTGGTCAGCCGCATGGTTATCACGAGCTCCGGAGCTGTAGGAATCGGCACCATCACCCCGGGTTCCACCCTTGCGGTATCGGGCGCCACTATCATCAACGGAAAGGGCACCGCAAACACCAGGGCAAAAGCAGGTCTTGCTCTTGAAGTCATTGGTACCATCAGCGGTTCTACGGTCTATGCAGCGAGCGCTCTGCGTTCATCTGGATCCATTACCGCAGAAGGAACAATCTCCGGAGCCAGCCTCTACATCGGAGGATCCATGAGAGGGGCAGGCCTTGTCTCCGACTGTGACACCGCATCCACAAGCAAACTCCTCTGGGACTCTACAACCGGACGCTTCAGTTGTGGCACAGATTCCTCCAGTAGTTTCT
The DNA here is from genome assembly GCA_023038255.1 of Candidatus Peribacteria bacterium. Lineage (NCBI taxonomy): Bacteria > Candidatus Peregrinibacteriota > Candidatus Peribacteria > Candidatus Peribacteria bacterium. The sequence goes on from CP082927.1 coordinate 1,169,818, forward strand.
CCACAGGAAACGTCCTCACCCTGGGTGGCGCCCGCTACGTGGAACTGAAGGGTGACAGCATGACGGGCTCACTCCAGACTCCGAGCGTTAACTTGTCCGGCGTGCTGCTGACCAGTCTCAATGGACATAACCAGGTTCTCAACTTGAACAATGCAGGACTGGCGACCTACGGCGTCACGCGCATGAGTGCAGATGGCAACCTCAACAATATCGGATCCATCCAATCCGGAGAAATCCATGCGACTACAAATGCCTCCTTTGGCACCGCGGTAACCTATACTGTGGGAAGCGGCCCGCGCGGTTCAGCCATCGGAGATTTTAACGGAGACGGAAGAGGAGATGTGGTTGTGACCAATGCCTCCACCACAACCATCTCCGTGCTCCTGAATACAGGCTCGGGCAAGCTTGCGGCAAAAACAGATTATACAGTCGGAAACTTCCCCTATGTGGTCGTTATTGGAGATTTGAACGGAGACGGCAAGCAGGACCTTGCAACCGCAAACAGCGGAGGAAACACCATGTCTGTGCTCCTGAATACAGGAAGTGGTAAATTTGCAACACACACAACCTACGCAACCGGCACTGCCCCGCGCGGCCTTGTCATTGCAGATTTCAACAGAGACGGAAAGCCGGATCTGGTAACAGCAAACTACTCATCTAATACCATTTCCGTCTTTATAAACAAAGGAAACGGAACATTTGCAACAAAGGCGGATTACGCCGCAGGGTCCGGCCCATTCGGTATGACAACCGGTGACTATAATGGAGACGGACATGCGGACGTCGCAGTTGCAAACAGTAGCACTACCACCATGTCTGTCCTTATGAACGACGGAGACGGAACATTTGGAACAAAAGTCGATTACATAACTGGCACCACTCCGCTCAACCCTACAACAGCTGACTTTGATGGCGACGGAAAGGCGGACCTTGCAGTTGTGAACAACGGAAGTACAACGGTCTCTGTCTTCATTAACTCCGGCACGGGAAGTTTCAGGCCAAAGGTCGACTACGCCACGGGAGCGGGTCCAAACACAGTAACATCCGGAGATCTTAATGGAGACGGAAAACCAGATATGGCGGTCAGCAACTTCAGCACAACAACCGTGTCCATTTATATCAATAATGGAAACGGAACATTCGCCACACAAGTTCCCTATACAGCCGGATCAAACCCTCTCGTAGTTTCGATGGCCGATATGAACGGCGACGGAAAGGCGGATCTTGTCATGCCACTCTGGAGCAATAGTGCAGTCGCTGTCTTGTTCAATAGAACAAGCACCCTCCTCTACGCGTCTGCAGGAACGGGTGGATACGTGAGCATTGGCACCCCGCACATGAAGGCCAAACTCACTGTCAGCAATACGAATAATGGTGTCATGACCGGTGCCTACATCTACTCGTCCGGTGCCGTCCTCGCTCTGGATGCCCGCACCCTCTCCGGCGCCAAGACCCCGCATCTCCTCTTCGGTTACCGCGGCGCCTTCGACACACGCATCACCCGTACATCCACAGGATCCCTCACCTTTGCATCCAACACGGGAGTTCTTCTCACTCTGAACACCGAAAGAGCAGATGCCACCGGTAACGTCTTCCAGATCATCTCCGATGCAACCACCTCCTTCGGTGGACCAGACGAAAACAAAGTCTTCCGCATCCAGGCCAACGGTGCCACCTTCGCAGACGGTGCCTACACCTCAAACGGCGCCGACTACGCCGAGTGGTTCTACTCCGGCAACGAGAAACTCAAATCCGGTGAAGTCGTCTGTATCGATATCACCAAGAACAACACTGTGAAGCGTTGTCTCAACGAAGCAGACAGCAATGTCATGGGTATCGTCTCCACGAACCCCGCCTTCATTGGTAACGGCATCACCGGTGCAGACGGCATCATCCCTCCGGGATATGCCTTAATCGGTCTCATCGGACAGGTGCCGACCAAAGTGATTGTCTCCGGTACTGGTTCCATCCGTCCGGGTGACGCTCTCACACCTGCCTCCACTCCAGGCTACGCTCGCAAGGCGATGCCGGGTGAATCGACAGTCGGTGTCGCGCTCGAAGGTATTGCATCCGGCGAAGGCGTCATCAACGTCCTCATCTCCCGCAGAAACTCTTCCATGACCGTGGATGCCGTCGGACAGAAGGTGCTTGATACCATCGCTTCCATGAAGATCGGTGATGAAGTGCAGCTGATGGTTGCATCCAGTCTCGAAAACCTGAATGTCGATTCCCAGATCCAGGAAGAAGTGCAGAAGCAGGTCTCCGGCATCAAGTCCTATGATGCAGATATTCTTTCTCTTCAGACAGAGCTGGATGACCTGAAGAACCAGCTTGCTCTCATCAAGAGTCAGACAGGCTCCACCACCACAGTTATCACCACCACAGGTTCTGCGCTCGCTGCAGATCTCACGGCTGCCACACTCGTCCTCGAGCAGACACTGGCAACCGGAGGGGATGCCAGAATCGGTGGCGATCTCCACCTGGATGGCACATTGATGGCAAGTAGTCTCTTCGTTCCAAATGGCCTCTCCATTGATGGAGGTGCAACCATTACAGGCACCCTTGCAGCAACCACCATCCACAGCACATCCGGTGCAACCATCGACGGAACACTGACCGTGAATGGAGACATCCGAATCAGCAGCGGATCATTGCTCTTCGATTCCGGTGCAACCCTGAGTCTTTCTGATCTTGTCGTCGAACGCAGTCTCATCATCCTTGGGGATATTACGATCGATGGACTCGCACGGTTCTTTGGAAATGTGATCATCCACGGCGAACTCATCCTCAGCAATAAACAGGCAGGCTTCGCCCTCATCCCCAAGAGCGGTACCTCTGTCACCGTCCTCTTTGGTTCCGGCGGACTCAGTGGCATTCCTGTTGTCACAGCCAGCCCGGACACCCCTGTTCTCTACGGTGTGAAGAACGCAACTCACAGCGGATTCACCATCAATCTCGCCGGACCTGCTACCGCAGACATCCGCTTCTCCTGGATTGCGATGGTGACGGAAAACGCAATGACACAGACAGGCGCAGTCGCCCTCCGCGACACCTCTATGATCTTCCCGATGGGTTCCGACAATATCCCGGTCAGTAGCAGCATGTACTGGAATGCCTGTATCAGAAACATTGCGATCATTGATACGGACGGCAAACCGCACTCCTGCGCCCGCTATCACGAGGACTACACCTGGACCCACCCGGATCTCCTGATTGAATTCCTCTGGAATACAAATATCACTCCTCCGCTCCTTCATCTCCCGGATGGATATACACTGGAAGTGACAGAGGATGCGGAGAGTATCCGCAGTGCATTCACGTTCGGCACCAATGAAGCAGAGCCTGTGACACCAGAACCAACCGAGGGAATTATTGAAGAGACTCCCGCAGAACCAATCGAAGAAGAAACTACTCCGGAAGAAGCCGCATCTGACACACCTGCTTCAGAAGACATTACTCCTGAGGAACCTGCAACAGAAACCGAGCCGATTGAGACAACTCCTGCTGATACATCTGCATCCGAGACACCATCCGAATCGTCACTTGATGAACTGACCATTAATCCTGTGGTGACAGAGCCTGAGCCAGAACCTGCAGCTGAACCTACGACAGAAGTGAGTGCCCCATCCGACTCATCCACCGGAGCCGCAGCGCAAGCAGAACCCGCAGTTACCGAGTAATCAAAAAAATCCGGCAACCAGTTCAAACACAGAAAGGACAAACCCAATAATGCCATAGACCCATCCGGAGAGAATCTGGATCGGCAGGAAGCTTTCAAAAAGAATAAGTCCAATCAAGATAAAGGGTCCGATGCGGACGAAATCTTCATACCGTCTTTCATACTGATACGGCACAAACATCTGGATGATGTTCGATCCGTCGAGCGGCGCAATCGGGAACAGGTTGAATGCCATCAGCGCGAGATTCACAAAAAGTGAACTCTGCAAAATCTGAATCAAGACCGTGTACCCCGCAGAGCCCTCCGGCGCTTGCAGCAAATCAGACGCAGACAATGCATCGCCACCGGTCACAATAGTCAGAATCGTAAATGCAACGATAGCGAGAATAAGATTGCTGAACGGTCCGGCTACAGCCACCAAAGACAAATCACGCTTCGGATGACGGAAATACCGACCATCAACCGGCACCGGCTTCGCCCATCCGAATCCAATCAGAAGAAACATAATCGCCCCCATCGGATCGAGATGCGCGATAGGATTCAGAGTAAGCCGCCCATTTTGCTCCGGCGTCGGGTCCCCGAGCTTATGCGCAGTGTACGCATGTGCCCATTCATGAATGGAGAGCGCAATAAGAATGCTGATGATGTACGCGGGATTCAGAAAGGGGCTCATGAGAGGAGTATAGCGAAAGGATTCCGAGGATTAATTAAAAAACACATTCCTTATTGAAATCGCCTCACCCCATTTTGTAGAACATTGAAATATGCGATACCAATGAAGAGTGCGACGTCTTGAGTTGTTTATCATAAGGCGATTTCCGCCTCGTCTCGGCGGAAAGGATGTGGAGATCGTGAAGAGGAGAAGGGAAAACGCCACACGGTTTCTCTTCTCCTCTTCACAGAAAGAAAGACCTGCTCGCAAAGCAGCTACACAAAAACCAATAGCTGCATCCACGGAGGAGTACGCTGGGGGCGACACTAAAAAGAGCCCAAAACTAACTGAATCATCAAAATAATGAGTTGACGGCACTCTTGAACCTAGGTACCTTATCGCAACCCATGGCTCGCGCATGTACCAAAACCGGCAAAAAGACCTCCTTCGGTAACACCCGAAGCCACTCGCTGCGTTCCACACGCCGCAACTGGAAGGTCAACATGATCAAAAAGCGTATTTTTGACCCGGCAACAGGCGAATACAAAACCATGAAAGTTGCAGCTTCTTACCTGCGCACCCTTGCAAAGCGTATGCAGCAGGGCAAACCGGTCTAATCTGAACGTAAAGGTGTACGAATTACTCAGAGACTGATTTTCTCGTATCTTTAATATCCCCTCGAAGATGTTTTTCTGTCAGCATCTTCTCTTTTGCTTTACGTGAACGGCGTTGTTTCTGCTTTTTAATCTTAAAAATCGCTTTCGCATGCTTAGACTCCTTCCCTTTCACCTGCTCTTCTATCTTCAGAATCAGCAGTTTCCAGGCAGAAAGCCGATTCTTACTCTGTTCCCGATGCCGCTGCACCTTTACTTCCGTACCGGTCGGCAGATGTTTTAACCAGACTGTACTCGATGTTTTATTCATTTTTTGGCCTCCTTTACCGGTTCCGCGGGTAAACTGCTCCTCAACGTCTTCGGGTTTCAGCCCTACTTCATCAGCAAGTGTTAAAAGCGGCGGCGATAGCTCAATGGGAAACGGCATAGACCAAGACTACTGCCCTCTCGCCACAAGTCTAGTTTTTGGAAGACACGCAATCAGTCCTGCGATCACAAATGTCAGATGTAACGCATTATCGAGCGGATGCTCGAGGTTCGTGATAACAAAATTCGGTGCAGGACTCTCTGCGACCAACAGTCCCCCCACCGCTACAACCACTGTCAGTAACGATATCGTCAGGACAAAACGCCACTGAAATTGTGCCGAACAGGCCAATACAAACAGCGCCACAATGCCGAAACCCGTATGGACAACGTTTTCCGCCAGATCAAACCATAAATCCGGCGTAAAATCCGGTTCCAAAAACCCAAGCACACCCAGAAAAAGGGAGGCTGGGCCGGCAACTGTGAGGAACTGGGAAGGTGTCATAGATACAATTAAGACGTATGAAATCGTTAAAAGTGACGAAGATAGCGAGATTGCATAGAAAAGTACGTGCGCGCACGGCGCGACACTTCATCGAATGGCGGAGAGGGAGAGATTCGAACTCTCGAGACCCTTTCAGGTCTACACGCTTTCCAAGCGTGCGCACTAGGCCACTATGCGACCTCTCCAAAGTGGAGCCTAGTATAGAGACGGTTTTTGCTATCACAAGAGAGAAAAATATCTAAAAAGAGCGTCCCTGAGGACGCCCTTAACCTTAACCTTACTCTTAACCTTATTTCTTGGACGGCAACGCACACTGGCACGGACATGCCTTCGTCAGCTTTTTCAGAAGACTTGCAGTCAGAGCAAGTGCAATGAGAGACGCAGAACCGTTGAGGGTTCCGAATGTCAGCCCTGCGGACAGGAAATGTGCCTTATACACACCGACGAGTGCTGCGATAACCGCAACAACCGTGATGATGCCGAGCACAATAGTCGTGACGGAACAGTACTGACACATGCCTCCAATGGAGAAGGTTGCGGCAGCTGCTTTTTTCTTGGAAGATTTTTTGAACATGAAATGGGGGAAGAGATGGAGCCAATCATACAACCCATAAACCGCACCACAAAAAAGGATGCATGGACAATAAACCCGACATGGGATGCCATCTGCATCCGTTGTATCGGACCCTCCCCTTCCTGTAGGCTGAAGGGGTATGAAGATCTCCCTGGCATGGCTATCGGATTTTGTGACGTGGACTGAAAAAGATCCGCACGCAATTGCTGAGCGCATCACGCTTGGAGCAGCAGAAGTAGAGGAGGTGGAAGAACAGGGAAGGTATCTCAACCGCTGCTGCGTCGGAAAAGTGCTGACTGCAGACAAGCATCCGAATGCGGATCGTTTAATGATCTGTACAGTGGAGACTGATAACGGTGTGAAGACCGTTGTATGCGGCGGAACAAATGTTGTCCCGGGCATGCACGTCGCCTTCGCACACATCGGTGCAACAGTAAAGTGGCACGGCGAAGATACAGTGACACTCGAACCGGTAAAGATTCGTGGAACCCAGAGTGAAGGGATGATCTGCGCGGCGGAAGAAATCGGACTTGACGGGATCTATCAGGTACATACTGAAGATGGCGAACGCCCCATTATGAATCTTGATCGGTTGAGCAATGAGTATGCAGTCACCGTCGGTAGCCCGCTCAGGGAAACATTCGGCATGACAGACACCGTGCTGCACATCAACAACACGGCCATCACCACCCGTCCGGATTTGTTCTCACACATCGGCTTTGCGCGCGAAGTGGTCGCACTCGGACTCGCGACCTGGAAAAAGAAAAAATCTGCCAAAGAGATACAATTCCCGGCAACACCGTCGCCGCTCAAGGTCAGCATTGATGTGCCGGATCTCGTCCCGCGCTTTTTGGGATGCATGATCCACGTGGAAAATATCGGCGAAACACCGGAGTGGATGAAGAAGCGCCTCGCTGCAGTCGGCATTCGGTCTATCAGTTTGCCGGTCGATATTACAAACTACGTCGCAAACGAAATAGGCGTCCCCATGCACAGCTTCGACGCCGGTGATATTCAGGGTGCGGTCCATGTGCGGCTCTCCAAAAAAGGCGAGAGTCTGGTCACACTCGATAACACAACAATCAATCTGCCGGACGGCGCACTGATCATGAATGACGACGACGGCATCTTCGATCTCCTCGGCATTATGGGAGGCCTCCGTAGCAGCACGAAGCCAGAAACAAAGAAGATATTCATGCAGGCTCTCTCGATTGACCCTGCCACCATCCGCCGCACCGTCATTGCAACCGATCACCGGACAGATGCCTCCACCGTGTATGAAAAAGGAGTGCCGCCCGTCACAACGGAAGCAGGATTCATGCGCGCGCTGGAACTGATGCTGGAGCTGACACCGGGTGCCACAATCGCCTCTGGCCCTGTCACAAAAGGTGACAACGGCACAACGCCAACGATTCCCCTTTCCGTGGAACGCGCACAGGCACACATCGGTGCCGCTATTCCCGAAGACGAGATGGTCCGCATTCTGGAGTCACTGGAGTGTGATGTAAAAAAAGGACCGAAGAAAGGAGTCCTGACCGTCACTCCACCACTCCACCGCGTCCGCGACCTGCATGGTGATCACGACCTCTTCGAAGAAATCGGACGCATCTACGGCTACGACAGACTTGAAGATGTCCTGCCGATGGGAGAACTCCGCATTCCGAAGCGTGACGAACGCATTCACGCAATGCGCGATGTTCTGAAGAGCGCGATGTATCTGGAAACCGTACCGCTCACGTTCATCAGCAGACAGCAGATGCAGAAGGCAGGATTCGATTCTGCACACGCAGTCGAGATTGAAAATCCGCTCGGCGACGACACTGCGTATCTGCAGACAAGCACCTTCCCGGCACTCCTCATCCACGCAGAAAACAACCTCATGCGCAGCACCACGCTCCGCACCTTCCACTGGAGTCATGTCTTTGCAAAGGGACAACCGGAACATCTGGAACTCTCGATGATGACCTCCACCCGCGAGACAACAGGCCTCCTGAATGATCCATTTTTGGAAACCAAAGAAACGCTTCTCGCGGCAGTTGCTGCCATGGGATATGACGTGACGATTACGGCGACAAAATCTGCTCCCGCTTATGCTCACCCGGGACGCGCTGCATCGGTGATGTTTGGGAAAGAAGTTATGGGCGAAATCTTCGAAGTCCACCCGGGAGTCCGCCAAATATTCGGTATCCCCGGCCGTGCCGCGGGCGCCATCATCAACTTGAGCGCACTCCTGAAACACGCTCCAGCCATCATCCACGCAAAACCGCTCCCCCTCTTCCCATCCGTCACCTACGACGTCACGCTCAGCCGCACACACGATCAGCATGTAGAAGCACTGCTTGAGAAGGCCCGAAAAGAAAGCGATCTGCTTGAGAGCGTTGTTGTGCATGATCTGTACCAGAAAGCAGGAAGCGATACCTACAATGCCACACTGCGCTTCACGTATCGGTCACTGGAAAGGACGCTGACGGAAGACGAAGTGAAAGCGGCTCATGAGAAAGTGCTAAAGGCGATCAGCTAAAAAGTCATCGACTTCACCACACAAGGGCGGAACCCATCGTCAGGGGGGTGGTGCGGCAAGCGGGAGGCTCTTGGCGATGGGTGCGTTTCTTTGGTTCTTTCTTGTCGGGGCAGACAAGAAAGAACAATCCCCAAAGGGCAAACAAAACAACCACAAACATCACACTTCGACTTCGCTCAGTGTGACACCTGCCACTAAAATCCATACAATAAAAGACCTATGACCATCGTCACCAAAACCGGCGACAAAGGGGAAACCGGACTCTTCGGAGGCCAGCGCGTCCCGAAAGATGACATTCGCATTGAAGCAATCGGTACAGTTGATGAACTGAACGCCCATTTGGGGCTCCCGACGGATGCTGATGACCTCTCGCTGGGCATCATCGAACAACTTTCGCTCATCCAAAACATGCTCTTCAACCTCGGAGCAGATCTCGCAACTCCCCAGGAAAACAATGCAGCAGTCGTGCCCCGCATGTCGCAGGAACACACTGCGATGCTAGAAAGGTGGATCAATACACTGGAAGAAACCCCACTTCCGCCCTATTTTGTCCTTCCCGGAGGCTCTCTGGCGGCATCAGAACTCCACATTGCCAGAGCGATTTGCAGACGCGCGGAACGGCTGGCAATCAGCCTCAGCAAGCGATCGAGTATCAACCAGGATTTGCTGATTTACCTCAATAGACTGAGCGATTACCTGTTTTTGGCAGCTCTCGAAGCCAATAGAAATGCCGGATTTGAGAATATCCGCGTCCGATACAGCTAAAACCCACAAAAACGACACTTGACGTACCTGCCACCTCATCTGTAACGTACCCCGGCTATGTTAGGTAAACTCAAGTGGCGCCGGCGTCTTCGCAGACATGGATTTTTGTCCCGTATGGCAACGAAGGACGGTCGTGCCGTGCTGTCACGTCGTCGTGCAGCAGGCCGCAAGCGTCTGACGGTGCAGAAGAAGGCTAAATAAGAAGGGATTTGAGCCAGAATGGATCTATTTCCTCTTAAAAGGTGTTTTTCCCTGTACTGAAGCTTTCGTGTTCCTATCGCGTTTCTGTTACTCTAATCCAGTCCATGGCGCGCTATCTCCACACACTCTCGGCCACACTGTTCTACATTCTGGGACTCAGTTTTTTTGTGGCATATGTTCTGTCTTATAACGACATTGCCGTACTCCCGTCCCAGACATGGATGCAGATTGCCGACTTGCCTCTCGTGGCCAGTGCCCTCCTCTACGGCGGCGTCAGCGTCTACCGGAGCCTCACACACGAACGCGAGCCCTCCCGCAGCATCGCACTGATTATTGGTGTGCCCCTGGCTCTCATCTTTGTCATCACTACCATCCTCAGCTTCTGGCCCACCACCTTCATCCTGAATTACTAATCTTCATTCGTCCCTATTTCCAATAACGAATTACCAATAACCCATCATGTATACCATCAACACTCTCCCTTCCGGCCTCCGCGTGCTCACTGCACCTGTCGACGGAACGGCATCGGTCACCGTGATGGTGTTTGCGACTGCCGGTTCCCGCTACGAAACACAGAGCGAACGCGGCATCAGCCACTTTTTGGAACACATGTTCTTCAAGGGCGGCAAGAAGTATAAAACCACGCAGGAAGTGAGCGCGGCGATTGACGGAGTCGGCGGTGACTTCAACGCCTTCACCGGCAAAGAATATGCGGGGTACTACGTAAAAGTCGCATCCGAAGAAACACGCCTCGCGTGTGACGTGCTGAGCGACATGCTCCTGCATGCATCGTTCCCGCCTGAGGAAATCGATAAAGAGCGCGGCGTGATCATGGAAGAAGAACGCATGTACCAGGACACCCCCATGTACCGCGCAGGCTGGGATTTCGAACAGCTGATTTACGGCGAGACACCGCTCGGGTGGGACACAATCGGAACCGAAGAGGTGATCATGTCCGTCCAGCAGGCAGACTTCCAGAAGCACAAAGATGAACTCTACGGTCCACACAACTGCATAATCGCCTTCTCGGGAAAGATCACGGAGAAAGAGGCAATGGCGCTCGCGAATGAATTCTTTGGTCCTCTGAGCGGCGGCTCCAAGCGCACGTTCGAACCGCTTACGAGCTACGGCCCGGAGCGCATGTACCTCCGGAACAAAAACACGGAGCAGGCACACCTCGTCTTCGGCGTTCCGGGACTCTCCTCTCAGGACAAGGATCACTTCGTTCATAAAATCCTCGCCATCATCCTCGGCGGCAATATGAGCTCCCGCATGTTCCTCCGTATCCGTGAGGCACGCGGTCTCTGTTACTACATCTCCAGCGACACTGATAACTACATGGACGCAGGTGCCCTCACGACGAGCGCGGGAGTGGACCAGTCCAGACTTCTGGAAGCACTGGAAGCTATCAAGCACGAGTATCTCCTCTGTGCCGACAAAGGAATCGAGGAAGATGAGCTGACACGCGCCAAGGCCTTCCTGAAGGGCAAAATCACCCTCGGGCTGGAAGACAGCGAGGAGCGTGCGCACTACTACGGCAAGCAGCTCCTGCTCAACCCGAAGGTCCTCGACATCAATGAATATTTTGCAGAGGTCGATAAAGTCACCAAGGAACAGATTGATGCACTCGCCAAGAGACTCCTGAAGCCTGAAGAACTGCGCCTCGTGGTGATCGGCAAAGATGCAACGCCGGACAAGTTTGAAAATCTGATGAAAAACTAAGAAAGAGAGGGAGTGGCGGTACGTCTTATAGATGTATCCCCTCCCTCTTTTTTGTATGTCTCCAGAACTAAACGACGCCGATACCGGCGCACACAGCAACGAGGTCCCGATGCCTCAGGAGAAAACAGGCGACATTCAGCCGAACCCGGCCGAACCGCCACACATGCCAGGCCCTGATGCTCCGGACAATAACCCGGCACATCCTGCTTCAGACAGAGCATAAAATACTTTCCGCCTTCCCTCCCCCATGGGGGAGGGTGGCCCGAAGGGCCGGGTGAGGCAATTACAATTCACCCAATTGCTGTAGCGCTGAGCGGGCAGCCGCATTCTCCGGGTCAATACGCAGTACGGCCCGGAACTGCGCGACGGCACCGTCCGTATCTCCTATTTCGTGCAGCAGTAATCCGAGATTGATGCGCGGCGCGGTACGGGTGGGATCTGCGGTGATAGCGCGTTTGTAATCACGTTCAGCGTCGTCGAGTTTTCCGCTTTCATCTTCTGCCACAGCCAGGTTGAAAAGAGCTGCTGCATGAAACTCATGCAATGCAATCGCCTTCTGATACTGCGCAATCGCCTGTTCATATTTCGCCTGTGCAGCATAGAGAGCGCCGAGATTCACATACACATCGACATAGCGCGGATTCAGCCCGATGGCTTTCAGATATTCAATCTCCGCTTCGTCGTACCGGCCTTGTTCTGCGTACACTATGCCCAGCCCGAAATGCGGATACGCACTTTGCGGATCGAGCGCGATACCCTTTTCATAGGCCTCCAGTGCGCGGGTATAATTCTTCTGTTTCCGGTACGCCGCACCGAGGTTCGCATACGTTTTCGGATGCGGTTTGATGGCAACGGACTTCTCACACTCATCAATCGCAAGCTCCAGATTGCCGACAATTCTGTCTGCATTACAGAGGTTGTTATACGCAACATGCGATGCATCAGGGTAGATGCGGATAACATGCTGAAAGAGCGTGCGGGTGTTCTGCCAGACCAGCGACTGTCTGTAGGACAGAATCGACAAGATGCAGACGAGCACCACCCCGGCTCCTCCAATGATCTTTTGGAACTGCGGCCTCTTCTCAAGGACCCACGCAATCAGCGTACCCAAAACCAGAATCAGTCCGATCTGCGGCACGTAGGCATAGCGGTCAGACGCAAAGTAAATATCCATCTCCCCGCCCTTCGCAAAGTTTAGAAGGGTCGGTGCAACCGTGATGAAGAAAAATCCGATGCCCGCTGCAATGAGGCGTTGGCGTTTGAAGGTCCAAACAACAATACCAAGAAGCAACAGAACGATGATGATCGGCACGAAGAAATCCGGAGACGTGATGCTGATATCTTCTTTGTATGGATAGAGCAACGAGAACTTGGCGGGCCACAGAAACTGATAGATGTAGAACGTCGTACTCTTGAAAGCCATGAGAATTTTATCCGAGAGTGACGATGACGCGAGCACGCTTTCTTTCCCAAGAATACCGATCAGTCCGAAGACAATGGACAATCCCAGATACGGAATTTTATCCAGTACCATGCGTTTGGTGAATGCTCTCCTCTCCGCAATATCGAGTACCACCAGCACGACCGGCAGCGTGATGATCATGACCTTGGACAGCAGCCCACAGAGAAAGAGCACAAGGCTCGCGATGTACCAGCGCCGATTGTCACGGTCACGATAGACAAAATACGAGGCAATCGAAGCCAGCAGGAAAAAGGTTGAAAGCACATCTTTGCGTCCGCTCGCCCATTCGACCGCTTCAGTATTGAGCGGGTGCACTAAAAAGAGCAGACCGCAGAAGAGTGCGAGGTATTTTTTACGGAGGAGGAAAAATGCGAGGAGTGAAACAAGAGCTGCATTGAGAGTGTGCAGTATCAGGCTATCCAGGTGATACAAAAACGGATGCACACCCGCAATAAAATATTCAATCTGGTATGACAGGAACGTGAGCGGAATATAGAGCTCCGGATCGAAGTGCGTGAAGATCCACCAGAGCGATGCCGGTGTGATCTGCCGGATGGCAGGGTTCTCAAAAATCAGCATCCCGTCATCCCAGCGGACAAACTCATTCCCGAGCGACCAACCGTACGTCAGCAGGCCAAGTACAAAAAATCCTGCAAGAATCCACAGGAGGGTACGAACGCGCGGAAGGGACGGAAGAGGCTGCATAGGGTCAGTATAGAGGGAAAGGGCATGAAAAGGACAAAGAATGCGGCCAAAGGGTTCAGTTGGCGCAATAGAGGAAATTATGCTAAAAATGGGCAACCGTTTTCCTTATTCCTTCACTTTATTCTCACCTCACATATGGAGCGCACACTCATCCTTTTGAAGCCGGACGCCGTCGAAAAGAAAATCTGCGGCAAAGTTATCTCCCGTTTTGAAGACGCTGGTCTCACGATCCGCGGCTGCAAGATGATCCACCTCAGCCCGGAAATCCTCCGCAATCACTACGCACACATTGCAGATAAGCCGTTCTACCCGGAAGTTGAAACCTTCATGAGCTCTAAGCCCGTGATCGCTCTCGTCCTGGAAGGAAACGACGTCATCGGCCAGATCCGCGAAATGCTCGGCGTGACCGATTCCACCAAGGCCGCTCCCGGCACCATCCGCAACGAATTCGGCGTGGATATGATGATTAACGTCGCACATGCGTCCGATGGACTGGAGGCAGCTACATCGGAGATCAAGAGATTCTTCTCAGACAGCGAGATCTTCGAGTACTAAACAATCCTTGCAACGACAAAAAGGCCCTGGGAGACTGGGGCTTTTTTATTATTGTTTTTTCACAGGCTTCGTCGTCTTCCCATACCGCTCCGCCGCTTCATAACTCAAATCAAAAATCTGTTTCATGGCATCCGCGATTTCCTGGCTTTCGATGATGATCCCAAGTTTTTCTTTCCACGACGTGATATTGATCTTGTTATCGTAGAACTGGATCTCAGGTTCCCAATAGTATTTCTCAGCGGGGATAAGAGCGCTTTGGCGTAATTCCTGGGCATCTCTTTTTTGCGCTTCCTGTGCTGCAGTTGTATCCGGGTGAATGGCCTTCATGGGGATATTCTTCTTCGCACGACGCTTAAAGTACGTATTGAAATATTCCGGTTTTACCTCGAGCAAAGGATCGTACGCAGACCATGAACGTAGGCCTTCTTTGGATGTCAGTGTGTCTTCGTAGACTTTTTCCAGACCCGCGATCCCTTCATAAAAAGTAATGCGGGGCCGATTTGTTGCCCAATGACGGGAAGATAATTCTTCGCCGTATTCACTCAGGAGTTTCAGCTGATTTTCCACTTCTTCATCGGTACGTAGCTTTTTGAATTTGAGCATGCGCTCCAGATTTTCTTTTTTCTCCGTCGCATAATACTGCGTATTCACACGCGTGGTTTTCACCATCAATCCCTTCTTCACCAGATTATCCAGCATGCTCCGCACCGTATTACGGGGCAATTCGCACATACGGGCAATGTGAGACGCGGGCTGCGCACCCAGCTCCAGGCACTTCTGGAAAATTTTGATTTCCTTTTCCGTGAGCTGAAAGGTTTTGAGAAAGGTGCGAAGCATAAGACTTGAAAGGAAAAAGAAGTATAGGTGACGAAAACTGATCGTCAATTTAATTATGGCGAACCATTTTCGTCAGGAGGTGTTTTTGGCTTTTGGCTCAAAAGTAATCTATTTATTACCTATTCCTTTAATAGACAGATACCAATAATTATTTCAATTTAGAGTTTATGTCATGTCTATACATGCACCCAGTGTCGTTCTTGCCCAGCCGCAGGCTCCGTATGGACCACATATTATGACGCCCGGACCTCTCTGGGTGGCAGGCGCGCAGTTACTGCAAGCAAAACCGGATATGGACCTAACATTCCAGGACGAAAACCTGCGTCCGCTCCAGGCAGACAATGCAGACATTGTGGGGTTCAATGCACTAGGTGCTCCTAATTTTCCGGAAATCATCAGACTGCTTGGCACACTGCGATCCGATCAGATGCGGGTATTGGGTGGACAGGTCATCAATGCACTAAGTAACGAAACCCGCGACCAAATCTTCGGTACGAATATTCTCTACGGCAATAATCTGCTGGAACTATGCACGGCATTGCAGATTGATATCCGCACACTCCCCGCTCCGGAAAAGACATCACTGATCCCTGTGTATGAACACATTGCAGATGAAGATTTGCGATCATATGTAACGCTAACAGTAGACGGGAAGCTTTTGCCTAAAGAGATCGCATTTTACCTATCACAAGGCTGCGGCTTTAACTGCAATTTTTGTGCTGCAGTGAAAAATACAAAAGAGCGATATCGGGAAACGGACGTAATAGAAAAAGATCTGCGGTATCTGATGACAAAAGCAAAAGGCTTTGGAGTGGAGCGACTGGAAATGTATATCAGCAATCTGGACCTCTTTCAGACGCCAGCCAAATTAAAAGAATTTGCAGAGACAGTGGAGAAACTTAAAGCGGAATCGCCGGGCTTTACTTTCGGCATGCGCGGACTCGCGACCACAACGGCATTCACTCATTGCCGTACTTCTCATCCGGATATTCTGGAAGCCATTCAAAAGGCAGGTTTGCATACGCTTGGGTTTGGTATTGATGGAACGGAAGCTACATGGGCACTGATGAATAAAAAACACAATCAGGAGACCAATACGATGCCGGCAATTTTGGCCTGTATGGAACATGGGATTACACCCGAAGTCCTGATGGTTATTGGTCATCAGGAAGAAACGGAAAAAGACATGATGGCCGCATATCAAATCACCAAAAAGCTGTCAGAAGAAAATGGTGCAATCTCTCGCCCGCATGTGTGGAAACCGCTCCCGGGAAGTGATTTTTGGAAAGAGTATTCCCGGGGGAAAATTATGGATCTTCTCGTGAAACATCCGGATGCATTTACGGCATTCGATGTTCTCGCTGCACCATCACCAGTGAGTCATGCAGATGAAGATATCCGACGCACCGTATCGGCATATAATGAACGTTATCTAGCACTTCCCAGTAACAGAACGGCATCTATCCGACCACTTGGATGGTGGCTTTCAGAAGAACAGGTACTGGAAAATAAGGCATGGAATCATGGCAAATGCGATCGCTGATTCAGGCATGATCCTGACACCCGCACTCCCCGCCCCCGCAATCACAAGCATCTTTCCCCTGGCAGCAGCTTTTCTTTTTCTGCAGATCCTCCGGCAGATCCAATTTGAATCGACCCTCACGGAAATCCACTGTCGCGCCACCGATGCTGAATAAGGTGATGGGTGATGCGAAGAGAGAAATACCCGGAACATCCGCGCAATCAAATGTCTTATCTGTTGATGCGGCTTTTTCGAGAAGCTCCATCGAGAAGCCACCATTTTCGTCGAGCCCGACATTCAGTCCCCACCCCGCTTTCCCCTCCGCCTCCAGAATCGTTTTCAGCTGAAGGGCCGCCTCTTTGGTAAGCGTCAGTGTCTGCGGGCGCTCCGGCTTATCGTCAATCATCACATTCAGATCGGTCACAAGATCATTTAAATCTTCGGAAGAAAACCCATGCGACATGCATCCTTCCTCCAGCGTTTCATACGCATTTGCGCTGCAGCTGAAGCAGCTCAGTCCATATTGAGCCAAAAGTCCTGCACTGTCTGGCAGCAATGCTAAAATTTCCGCAACCCGCATCGTCCGGTAAATAACCGGCCTCCCGGTGACCGGTGACCGGTGACCGATATTCTCATCAGACTTTTTATTCTCCAGAATTTTCTTCCCGGCCACTGGTTTTCCTCTAGTTGCTGACATATGCTCATTCTACATGAAGTCCACACGTTTCTCCGTCATTATTCTCCCGATTCTTACCCTTTTTGTGGGGTGGCAGCTGGGGCTGAATACGACCATTATCAAAGGTGAATCGCCGGACCTGGGCACATCTTCCCAGACAGGCAGCGGCACCGTCCGGTCAAATCCCGAAAAAGAAGCGGATATCTCGCTGCTTTGGACGACGTGGAAACTACTGATGACACACTACGTGCATCCGGAGGAACTCATCACACAGAAAATGGTGCAGGGCGCCGTCCGCGGCATGGTCGCTGCTGTTGGCGATCCCTACACGCTCTACATGACCCCGAAGGAAAACACGGAATTCCACGACATGCTCGACGGACATCTGCAGGGTATCGGTGCGGAGCTGTCTTTGACGGATGGCATTGTCGTCATTCAGAACGTCATCAAAGAATCACCTGCCGAAAAAGCGGGCCTGCTTCCGGAAGACAAAATTGCGACCATTGATGGAAAGACCTACGAAAACATGACGCTGGATCAGATTGTCGGCAAGATCCGCGGCCAGAAAGGAACATCGGTCACGCTCACCATTATCCGCGCTGGCGAAGATGCACCGCTGACCTTCACGCTTATCCGTGACGACATCCGCGTGCCGAGTACCGAATATGAAACGAAGCAGACAGCAGCAGGAACAGTCGGGCTCCTGACCATCAATGAATTCGGAACCGATACCGTGCGCGAGATCCGCACCATTCTGAATGGCCTGGATCAGAACACCATCAAGAGCCTGATTATTGATCTGCGCTATAACGGCGGCGGCTATCTGGATGGAGCGGTGAGCTTGTCGTCCATGTTCCTGAAAGAAGGAAACGTGGTGACCGTTGCAGGACGTGATGACGACAATGAAGTGCACGCTGTGAATGGCAAGCCCATCTTGCCGACCATCCCGCTGGTCGTACTGATCAATCAGGGCAGCGCGAGCGCATCGGAAATTTTTGCAGGCGCCATGAAAGATCACGGCCGCGCAACCATTATCGGCATGCAGAGCTTTGGAAAGGGAACGGTGCAGGAAATTCTTGATCTCCCGGGAGGAGGCAGTCTCCGCGTCACGATTGCCCGCTGGCTGACTCCAAACGGCACAGACCTGGGCAAAGTCGGCATCACCCCGGACATTGTCGTCGACCGTTCCATCGAACAGATCCGCGCTAAGCAAGATCCGCAGCTCGACGCAGCGCTGGAATTCCTGGCGACCGGAAAAGTAGTAAAGGTAAAGACGGGAACGGGCTCCACTTCGAACTAATCATCTTTTACAGATGATCGAATCTCTTAAGCGCACCCTTTCTTTCATGACCCCATTACCCATAACCAATAACCCATAACCTCTCCATCAAACAGACACAACAATCTCCCATCCTGTAGCTTTGAAGGAAGACGAACTCTATACTAGCACCCGTGCTCCGCCTCCCTGCCAACCTCGAGCGTCGTCTCGCTGAGCTCTTCCCGAAAATCCGGGAACGCGAGAAGTTTGTCTCTGATCTTTTGGAAGAGGCACTAACAGGCCGTGAACCCATGGATGAAAACCCAGAAATGATCGGCGGAACGCTCCACCTTTTTTCTGATGGAGGCTCGCGCGGCAATCCCGGACAAGCCGCCATCGCTGCCATCCTCGAAGATCCGACGCACGGGAAAGTACTGGAAGACTACAAGGAGAGAATCGGCATTGAGACCAATAACGTGGCTGAGTACAGAGGACTGATTGAAGGACTCAAGATGGCAAAGAAGTATCAGCCCAATCGCCTCATCTGCCACCTGGATTCTGAATTGGTCGTGCGGCAGTTAAACGGCCAATACCAGGTAAAAATGCCGACGCTCAAAGTATACTTTGATGAAGTACAGGCGCTGGCCGCCGAATTGCCGGACGTGGTCTTCACCCATATTCCGCGTGAGGATAACCACCGCGCGGATGCCCTCGTGAACAAAGCGCTCGACGAAATGCCGGCTCCTGTGCACCCTCTGCAGACTCCCCCGATGCAACGAACCCTGTTCCCGTCACCGTCAAACCAGAGTCAGAGACCGGGTGACGCGTATAGAAGCGGACTCAGGCCGCCATCGCGATACTGAAAACATCAAAAAATCCCCTTCGAATTTCGCATTTTGAGTTTCGCATTTTTCCTCAGACTGTCACAATATCCGCGTGTTTCCCCGTCCTCTCCTCGGAATCATCGGCATCGTCGGAATCCTCGGAATCTTCCCGTCATCCGCAGAAGCCGCAGTGCTGAATCTGACGTATCATCACAAACACTTCCTCTTTACCGTGACTGCCGGCCGTCAGGCTGCATGGACCGCACCGCAGGAAGTGTGGACATATAACGGAAAGCCCGTGACCCCGCCTCAGGAATTACGTGCTGATGGAGATAGTGCGCCGTCCATCCCCCCAGGATTCCAGAAAAAAACAGAGGCAACGTATAACCGGGCGGCCATTCTGCAGACACTGCAGCAGGTTGTTGCAGCGAACCTCAACCGCGAGCCGGGAAAAGTGACCATCAGCAAATCCGCCAGTGGCACTATTGTCTTTGATGGCGTCGGATTTCCGGGAGTGAAAGTGGATCTGGATGCAGCAGTCGATATGACGATCGAAGCGCTCAAAACCGGAACCGTACATATTATTCTGCCGGTCACGGAAACACAGCCAGCCGTGACGGTGACTGATCCGGAACTGGAGGCGCAGGGCGTGAAGGAGCTCGTGACTGTCGGGGAATCGGACTTCAGTAATTCCCCGAATAACCGCCGGCACAATATTGCGGTGGGACTCAGTAAATTCCAGGGGCATCTCATCCCGAAAGACTCCGTTTTTTCTTTCAACGAAACACTCGGTCCGGTGGATGGATCGACGGGGTACCTGCGTGAGCTTGTGATCAAAGGCGACCAGACTGTGCCTGATTATGGCGGAGGCCTCTGCCAGGTAAGTTCGACTGCGTACCGCGGCATCTGGGAATACGGCTTCCCCATCGTGCAGCGCAGAAACCACAGCTACATGGTGAACCACTATCTGCCGCAGGGAACAGACGCAACAGTGTATCCAGGTGTCATCGACATGCGGTTTAAAAATGATTCTCCGGGCGCTCTCGTGATGCAGACCTATGCCGAAAACGACCGTGCATATTTCCTCTACTACGGCACAAAAGATGATCGCAAAGCAGACGTTCTTGGTCCCTTCATCTGGGATCAGCGTTCTCCTCCTCCCGATAAAACCCAGCTCACGCTCGACCTCAAGCCCGGTGAGCGCAAAAAAGTCGGCGAACGTGTCTCCGGTGCCCGCGTCGCGTGGTTCCGCACAGTGGAACAGAATGATAAAGAGACCACCGAGGGTACCTACTCAGTCTACTCCGCCCGTCCGCTCTTCTACCTGGTCGGCACAGACAAGCTCCCTGTAACCGGGACGGGTGGCGCCCTCCCGGATGTCTTCTTGGATGAATAAAACTCCTCGTACTCTTCGTCATCTTCGTACTCCTCGTCTTCCTCTCAACTACATTTCCGCCGCCACCTCACTAGCTTTCAACGGCCTATTCGTCTGATCCGTCACAATCAACGACACGAAGTGGTCCATTATCCCCATCGGGTGAGAGAGTCGGCAGAGCGTATTGAGCGACGATGTTTTTGTCGCTGTTTCCACAAAAATCTGGGCATCTTCCGGGAGCGACCCAAACCGCGGATCCTGATGACTGGAGGGGAGGAGCCCCAGCAAAAAAAGGAGGCGGATGCTGAATGCTGAAAGAGGATCGCAGTCATCGGACGGCGCGAGCGCCATGAACTGCAGCAGAAGATCGAACACGCGTGGCAGCGGTTCATCATCATCTGTAAGCGCGAGTAGTAATTCTATCCCCCGCTCGAGGCGCATGAAGGTGGAGAACGTCGAAAGATCAATACTGATGTTTGTCATCGGAACCGCACCGGTGATCACGCTGCCATGATCGCTGACTGCCAGCTGGAGTGACACATGCCGGAATGGTAAGACTGTTCCCCCGAGCCTGCTCGTCGTTTTCCGAACACCCTTCGCCCGCGCCGCCATGCGTCCGCGCTCTTTTGTAAACAGAATACAGAAACGGTCGGCATCACCGATATCGACGGTGCGGAGAATGACTGCATCGACAGTGAGCGTTCGGGACATGCGATGATTGTACGGCCAGGGGCTTAAGAAAAGAATGCAACCGGTGACAATAATTTACGACCCGCGCCGAGGAAGGTTCCGATGTACGCAATAGCCGGCATCAGACAAAGTTCCAGCAACACAATCCACGGGAACACAAAGAGAAGCAACGGACGCACTTCGGTGGCAAATGCACGGAAAGGCGCTTCCATTGCAAGAGCAGGCATAAGGAATGGCAGGAGCGTCATGAGCGACCCGACGATGGCAGTCGCTATGATGGTGCCGGCCAGAAGCAGAATGGTCATTTCAGCAATGAAGGGTAGGAGCACACCAATGGGAGATGCTCCGAGCATATTTTCGACAAAGAGCTCATCACCATGCGTCCGCACTGTGCGGCTCACCAGTTCCAGCACAACAAACAGGAGAACGGCAAACGCCACGAACATGAAGATGTAGGTCACGGAGCGGATGGCGGCGGTCACAGACAGGAGATCGCGGATCTGGCGTTCCTGGGTATTCACGGTCGAGAGGAAGGTGGGATTGATGACCGATTGCCACTGATCCTGTTCAATAAACTGGCGGAAGGAATCGTAGGCATCAAGCGACTTGAGCGTGACAACGAAGGTGTCCGGGAACGGGTTCTCAAGCTGGTACTGGTCAAGGAATGCAGCAAGATCCGGATCACGCTTGCGCTGTTCGTTGTAGGCCTGTTCTTTGGTCACAAACGACACACTGCCCACATCGGGGTGTGCATGGACGGCTGCAAAGAATGTCTGGATATCCTGGTCCGGCGCATCGGCAATCGCTTCCAGACGGAGTGCCGCCTGAGACGAGAGTAATCTGTTTACGCCGTACACACTCAAAAGCATCACCACAAAAAGCTGGACGAGTACGAGGACTGCAGACAGCAGTGTGAGCGTTGCACCCCATGTCCGTTCGCGCTTCAAAAGAAGCAGCCCCCGCTTTAGGCCGCGCCGAATTCCGACCGATGAGTCCATGCTCTTTCGCATGGGTCTTAGTATAGTGTTCTTTCTATGAAAGCTTCAATGCAGAAAGAATTTTATGTTTTAAAAAAAACTTCAGATTATAGGAAGCAGGTTATAGGTTATGGGTTATGGGAGGACGATATATGTAGATAATCTCTTTTCAATGACCCCATAACTCATAACTCATACACCCATAACTCAAATCTGCTTAATCTGCTCCTCAATCCTATCAATCGCCGCCACACATTCACTCGCACGCAGATTGTGCGGCTCAAGATCGAGTGCGCGAAGGAAGAGTGCGCGGGCCTTCGAGAAATTTTTCAGTTCCAGGTACGCAACACCAAGGTCACAGAGTGTGAGCGTGTTTTCGCTGTCGAGGTTGAGCGCACGTTCAAGGGTGACCACTCCCTGCGGACGCTGACCGCTCTGGAAAAGCACCCATCCGAGGCAGCGCAGAATTTCAGGGTTGTTGGCCTTCAGTCTGTTCGCCTCTTTTAAGCGCACAAATGATTCCGCCCATTTGCTTTCTGCAGAGAGCAGGAAGCCGAGAATGTAATGACCGGTGTAGCTGGACGGATCGAGCGCGATCGCCTGAGTTGCCGCCACTTTGGCACGGCTGTAGCGCTCCAGACTCAGTTCATTATCTGCAATCTCCTCAAGAGCGGACACATTGGACGGATCCTCAAGAATCAGATCCTCAAGAATAAGAAGTGCCTCCTGATTTTTGCCGGCCATTTTCAGCTGCTCGGCTTTTTCCAGGCGCTCCAGAACGTTGGGGGGAAGCTGATTGTTGTCCATAGAGCGAGATTTTAGGCACAAAGAGAGGAAACACCAAGGAATTTTAAGAGGAAAATACGTTCCTCGTTCCCTCTCCTCTGGAGAGGGTGGCCCGGAGGGCCGGGCGAGGCAGTTCTTCATTCAATCCTTCTCTACGCCAAAAACGACGCTACCGTCCTATAGATGGCATACGCCCCCAGAACCACGGCAACGCTCATGACAGAACCGATCATGAGGTCTTTCCCACGCTGTTTAAAGTCCTCTTTCGCCCCCGCCAGCACAATCATAAACGCCCCCACCAGGAACATGGCCGTAGCCACCGTTGTAATACTGGCAGCAAGAAAGTCGATGATACGCTGCACAATGGTCGCAAAGTCGAAACTGGTGCCGATATCGACATCCAGCGTACGCTGTGCAGTTGCAACAGACGGCAGCAAAATGAGTGAAATGACAGAAAACCGACGGAATGCTGCGCGCATCATTGCCCCACTATACCACGGATTTTCTCTTGCCATACATTGCATAAACCGGAACATC
This sequence comes from Candidatus Peribacteria bacterium, assembly GCA_023038255.1. Lineage (NCBI taxonomy): Bacteria > Candidatus Peregrinibacteriota > Candidatus Peribacteria > Candidatus Peribacteria bacterium. The sequence continues at coordinate 1,193,561 of CP082927.1, forward strand.
CAGCCTAAAATGCATGCTCCATGAACAGAGACCCCTTTGAAAACGGACAAGACCGGAACGGCTTTGCCTCTCACACGCTGTCTGGTGCAAGACAGCCAGAACCCAAGCCCGAGAATTTGCGGATGATTGATAGAATGAGCAGGCGCCGTCGTATGCAAAACGGACAGACACTGAAGGAGCGTCTCTATGCAATCCGCGAGTGGATGCACCGCCGCGGCAGCCGCCGCCTGATGCGCGATGGCGTGCTTGTCTTTGGAGGTATCATGATGCTGTATCTCGGCTATTTGTGGATCACACTCCCGGATATCAGTGACCCGCAGAGTCTGACCGCCGCACAGAGCTCGGTGATTGTGGACAGAAAAGGAGTGGAACTCTATCGCCTCTATAGTGACGAAGACCGCACCTACATTCCCGGTGACCAGATTCCGGAACACCTGAAGAATGCCGTTGTCGCCATTGAAGACTCCCGCTTCTATGACCGCGGCTGTATTGATATGCGAGCGATGGCCAGAGTCGTCTTCCGTTTCGGACAGGCAGGAGGTGCATCTACGCTCACGCGTCAGCTTGCGAGAAACGCGCTCGACCTGACACAGGAAAATATTCTCAACCGCAAAATCAAAGAAATCATCCTGGGGTGTCAGCTGGAAAGCCAGTACAGCAAAGAGGATCTTCTGAACCTCTACCTCAACTGGATTCCCTTCGGAAAGAATGCCTACGGTATCGGCCTTGCGTCCAAGACGTACTTCAACAAAGAAGCAAAAGATCTCACACTTCCGGAGTCCGCCATTCTCGCAGCTCTCCCGCAAGCGCCCAGCTACTACAACCCGTACGGCAAGCAGGTCCGTACAACAGTGACTCCGGAGGTAGTGCAGAAAATTGCCGACGGACGCATTACCAACTCCAGCCAGATCCGCGATGAAGACTTCTGGATCGGGCTTCTTGGTGCCAATGTCGGCACGGGGAGTACAACGGTCTACATCGGTGGCCGTACCGATCAGGTACTCAAGAATATGGAGGACCTCGGGTACATCACAGAAAAAGAGCGGACAGATGCCATCGCCTCCCTGCTGACAATGACCTTCCAGCAGTCGCGCGAAGATATCCGTGCTCCGCACTTTGTCCTGTGGGTGAAGGATCAGGTACAGGAACTTCTGAACAGCGGCAGTGAAGACGGCATTCTGGATCAGGGCGGACTGCAGATTGAAACAACACTCGACTGGGACATGCAGCAGGCTGCGGAAAAAGCAGTCGCCGCAAAAGCCGCCGATATTGCCCGTGTCTACATGGCGCACAACATCGCGCTTGTCTCGGTGGAAACCGGCACCAATAATATTCTCGCGTACGTCGGGAACACCGATTACGCAGACGAAGAATTCAGCGGCAAAGTCGACATGGCGCAGGCGCCGCGCCAGCCGGGTTCCAGCTTTAAACCGTTTGTGTACGCACAGGCATTCGAAAAAGGCTACAGCCCCTCCACCATTATTTACGACGTCCCGACCAAAATCGGTACCGACGAACCGCAGAACTTCGACGGGCAATTCTGGGGTCTCCTGAACGTGCGCCGCGCACTGGACGGCTCCCGCAACATTCCCGCTGCAAAAGCATTCTTCATGGGCGGAGGAGAAGACAGCGTGCTGGCATTTGCTTCGCGCCTGGGTGTGACTGATCCTGCTGAACAGAAAAAAATTCGTACCGGCAGCGGCGGCGAACCGTATGAATTCGGATGGCCCCTGGCACTCGGTGCCGCCGAAACGCCACTCGTCCAGATGGTGGAAGGCTACGCAACATTTGCAAACGGAGGCATGCAGAAGCCGCTCAATGCCATCAGCAAAATCAAAGACCGCCGCGGCAATATTCTGTATGACGCCTCCACACAGGACGTTGGTGTTCAGGGAATCGACGCGCGCATTGCCTATCTTATTACAGCCGTTCTCAGTGATACCGCATCCCGTCCGAACGAATTCTGGCAGAACATCCTGAATGTCCCCGGTTATCAGACCGCTGCCAAAACAGGCACGAGTAACAAATGTATGGACCGTGCCGAAAGCGGCGGATGCACCGACCGCAAACCGTCCGATCTCTGGACCATCGGCTATACGCCAAACATCATTACCGGTGTCTGGATCGGCAACGCGGATTCCAAAGCGCTGTCCGAAAAAGCGGAGTCCCTCTCGCAGGCCGCCCCCATGTGGCAGGACTACATGATCCGTGCACACAAGCTGCTCGAAAATCCAAAGACCAGCTTCCCGATGCCGTCCGGCATTGTGCAGGCACAGATCTCCACCCTCTCCGGAGAACTTCCGACCGAATGCACCCCGATTGCCAATCGCCAGACCGATATCTTCCTGCAGGAAAATGCCCCGAGCAAAGAAGATTCCGCCTGCGTACGTTTGCTTGTCGATAAAGTGACGGGCCTTCTCGCGTCTGATGAATGTCCGGCGGAAGCGACAGAAATGCGCAGCTTCCTGAAGCCCACCAGCGTTCTCGCACAGCGTTTCCCGGAATGGGATCGCGCAGTGCAGGAATGGGCAAAGGGCAAGATGGCCGGTTACGATCCGCTCACCAACACCTTCTCCGGCTCTTCTCTTCCGCTACCTCTCGCACCGACAGAAAAATGCGAGCTCCGCATGACACCCGGCCGCATGGAAAAGCCGGAGGTCGAACTCACCTTCCCGCAGTCCGGAGACAGTGCCCCCTACCCCGCGTTCCAGCCGCAGTTTGAATCCAGCGTCGGCTCCAGCCTGCGATCTGTCGAGTTTTTCATTGATGATAAATCTGTGGGCGTGCTGACAGACTCCCCCTTCAAAGACCCCATCCGTGTTCCGAGAAGCATCAGTGAGAGCGGCACGCACACGCTCAAAATTGTCATCACGGATGAATACTACAACACCGCATCCGACGAGGTCAGTTTCCGTTTCGGAACAACAAGCGGCGGCCCGGATATCCGTCTTATCAGTCCGGCCAGCGAGACAAGCATTCAGAGTGGTGAGAGCCTCAGTATGAGCGCAAATGCAGACAGTCCCGCAGGCATCAAATATGTGGAATTCTTCCTGGATGGTCAGCTGCTCACCACAAAGCCGAACGCACCATACAATCTGAGTTACACCGTCACGCTTCCGGCTGGCACCTACACTCTCAAAGCAGTGGCAACGGACTACTCCAACAAGAAAGCGGATGATGAAGTCGAGGTAACTGTCACAGAGTGACGATCTCTTGCGAGCGGACAAAAGAAGAGTAGCGTCATCCCTAATGCTTTTGGAACTTGCTGAAGGCGGTTCTGAGATTCACTGCGACGCCCCTGCCGCAGTCCCGGAAGCGGCTCTTGCCATACAGAAAGAAGTGATTGTTTCAACAACCAAAGGGTTAGCCTGGTATCTTTTTCTGGATGATCCTGCAGATTATCAGGAGATTCTGGAGCAGGTACTGACACTAACAGACTATGCAGACTGCGAACGGAGTTTCCGGATCGGACTGAATAGGATACTGCGTTTTAATCCGTGGGTTCCGCAAAATCAGATTGATCTCGACCTGCGGGAAAACGATCCCGCCTTTGAAGAACACGTGAGTGACAGTTGGCGCGAGGCATATAAAAATGCGCTGGCAGACGTTATGCAGAAAATACTCAGGCCGTAATATCGGCATTCGTATACACCTGAGACACATCGTCATCCTCTTCGATGATGTCCATAAAGTGCATGACTTTTTCAGCGGTCTCAGCGTCCGACACTTCCGTTTTCTGCGTAGGCACATACTGCAATCCTGCTGCATCAATCACATAACCGTTCCCCTTCAGGAAGTCTCTGACCTGGCTCCAGTTGGTCATGTCAGTTGTTACAGTCAGCATGTCGTCATCCGCATTAATGTCTTCTGCACCAAAATCGATCAGTTCCAGTTCCATCTCTTCAAGCGGCTTCACTGTTCCCTTCTCCGGCTTACTGGCAGTGACCACACCTTTGCGTCCAAACATCCACATGACTGATCCACCGTCTGCAAAGCTGCCGCCGTTTTTGCTGATGGCGGTCTTTAAATTGCTGAGCGTGCGGTTCTTGTTGTCGGTCAGACATTCAATCAGAAATGCGGTGCCCCCGGGACCCATGGCTGCGTAGACAATTTCTTCCATCTTCTCCCCCTTCAGCTCCCCGCTTCCTTTTTTGATGGCACGCTCGATGTTTGCGTTCGGCACGCTGTCTGCTTTCGCGTTGTCGATGACCGTGCGGAGAGACGGGTTCATGCTGGGGTCTCCACCACGCTGTGCCGCGATTTCAATCAGCTTTGCATGACGCGTAAACACCTTGCCGCGCTTTGCATCGGCAGCGCCTTTTTTCACGCGGATGTTGTGCCATTTGGAGTGACCGGACATAGGAGAGTGATGGAAAAGGTTTCCATTCTAACGCGTTCGGCGCGCAGAAAAAAGGCTGCCACCTAGACCTGCATAATACAGATCTAGATGGCGGTGATCAGTCGACGACAAACGTACGCCATGCTGGCTACGCCAATAATGCTTCCTCCTGCGTATCAAAGATATCGAAGTACCTATCCAGAGCCACAAAATGGATCACGAAAGCATTGAATTCTGTCAGGTTACACAACCTGACCTTGGATCCTCCGTCGAGCATTTTCTGCGCGAATGCGCAGAGATTCTGCCGTGTATTTGCACTAAGACTCGTCACAAAAACACAGTCGATGAGCAAATGACGCGGGCTCTCTGGTGCAACCGCACTCAATGCATCACACAGCGCTCCTGGGTCAGGAATATCTGGAGTGAGAATGGTCGCAATGACCATAGTTCCAGCATCCTCAGTTCTCAACAGTGAACACATACGAGACCTTTCGCAAACGGGGGTAAAGTGAGAAAGACCGACTGAACCCGCATACTATACGCCTCCGGTAAGTATAGTAAAACATACAAAAAGGCAGCCTTGCGGCCGCCTTTTTATTCACGTCATCCTGAGCGGAGTCGAAGGATTACTTGCGATACGCAAGCATTCCCATAAAGCGCGCGCGTTCGACGCCCTGCTTGAGCATTTTCTGGTGGCGAAGACAGACGCCGCTGTAGTAACGCTTGCGGATGTTTCCGAAATAGTCGATGAACGGCTTCATGATGGGGTAGTCCTTGTAGTCGACATATTTGACCTCTTTGTCACAGAAGGTGCACTTCTTGAGACGTGGGTCGGAACGGTTCTGATTCTGATTGCGAGCCATATTCGTAAGGGTAAGGGTTGAGGTTAAAGAGTGAAGAATAGAAATTACATGTTGAGATCCTTGTCAGAAATCAACTTATCAAGCTCCTGGGTAATAGCGGCACCGGACATCGGCGTGGCCTTTACCTCCGGCTTCTCCTCTTTCTTGGTCTGGCGCTTTGCCTTGTCGACCACCTGCTTCTTCAATCTCTCTTCTTTGTCCATCGTCGCCTTCTCCTGCATCAGTTTCTCCTGATCCTTCCACTTCAGATAGTTATCTGCATACGGAACAATCTGATAATTCTTGGGCGGCTTCACAATCATGTGACGGAGCATGCCCTTCAGGATACGGAGTTCTGTATCCACATCCTTCACCTTGGATGGGTCCATGTTGTAGTAATAGATAATGAACGTTCCTTCGGTGTAGCCACCGATCTTGTACGCAAGACCACGGCGTCCCCAGACGTCTTTCATGACCTGAGTCGCACCGGCTGCTGTAAAAATATCCTCGATGCTCTTCTGGAGCGTTGTTTCCTCTTTCTGGTTCATCGGAAACGGATAGAGAACCGCAACTTCATAGATGCGCGGCTCGTTGTCTTCGTCCAGTTCCAGGACCGGGGCTGCCTTCTTTTTGGCAATTTCCTTCAATGTAGCCATAGAATTCGTGGGTAAATCCAACGCTAAAATGAGGTTGGAGAATCAAATGGGGACGCGAGGATAAGGGGACTCCGGCCTGGAGTCAAGTTTTCACGTCATGAGCCTGCTCTATAAGGAAGAGGCTGTAAGCGTCACCGTCGTCTCGTACACCCCGTTCGGCACAATCGCCGTCGCCCCGACTTCCGCCCTGAACTGCAGGATCTGCGTGGATCCGGCAACTGATGTACGGGATGCGCGCGATACAACGGTGTAACTACCCGTTCCAACATTCAACCATTTATCGGTAGAATTATCTATTCCCCACTTCACATCGGTATCCGTACTGGTTGAACGCAATCTTCCTCCCCAACGGGAATCGGTGGCAGCAACAGACCATGTCTGCGGCGTATCGGTCACCGTTGGTGAAAATGGACGAATGACAGAGGTATGGGGTGGCGTCGTAGAAATGAGCGATCCGGTATTCACGCCACCACTTCCCGTCCGAACCTGCCAAATCAACGCATACCCCGCATCATGATCCGTAATAACCGTGCAGGTATTATCCGCAGTTGCCTGTCCATTCATGGTAATGGTCCCAAGGTTCGTCAGATCTTCACAAGTTAAAGACAGAAATGTTCCTCCATCCGGCTGCCGGTACCCTGCATTCAAATCATAATTACCCGACCGTCCGAACCCGATATTAGATTCTCCGATTGTATCGTCTAAAAGATAATTCGTGGACTTTGCACCGTCTCCGCCCCCACTACTCACCACATCACTCGGAATCTGATAATTGGTTGTTTTGGCACGTTCAAGCTGCTGTGCATGGGTTTGCGTTATCAGGATCCCCAGGCCGAAGATGACCGCACAAGTCCGTCGCACGGCAGGAAGTATAGGGTCCTGATTGGGGTGGGGGCCAGAGGCGAAACAGGCATTCTGAAGAAAAGTATATAAATCCTGTTGACGCACCCTTTTTGACTGGTAGAGTATCCCTACTCTGCGCTCTTTGAGATGGTTTTCCATTGCGAAGGAGTGACGGAGGTGTTTTGACGGCTCATTCACAACATCGTGTAGTAGAGAGATGTGTTTGTCACTTTATAAGACGCAAGTCTTATCTGGTGCACAACCCAATATTCTTTGAATATATAGTGAGGAGTCACTCAAAATACTCAAGTGCGGAGGCACTTAAATAACTCATTACTACAGTGATCACTCTATGATCATGTAGCCATTATCATTATCTTTAAAGATGATCCCGAGAGGTCGTTCGTAAGAATGGCATTAAAACTCAAAGGAAGTCTTTCGAAGAGTTTGATCCTGGCTCAGAGTGAACGCTGGCGGTGCGCCTAAAACATGCAAGTCGAGTGGGTTTAGACCCACGGCGGACGGCTGCGTAACACATGGGTACCTACCCCGAACTCAGGGATAACCCACCGAAAGGTGGGCTAATACCGGATAGTCCCGCAAGGGTAAAGATGTTTCGGTTCGGGAGGGGCCTGTGCCCTATCAGCTAGTTGGTAAGGTAATGGCTTACCAAGGCAATGACGGGTAGCTGGATTGAGAGATCGACCAGCCAGAATGGGACTGAGAACGGCCCATACTCCTACGGGAGGCAGCAGTTAGGAATCTTCCACAATGGGCGAAAGCCTGATGGAGCGACACCGCGTGAAGGATGAAGCCCTTTCTGGGTGTAAACTTCTGTTCTGAGGGACGAAATTTTTGACGGTACCTCAGGAGAAAGCACCGGCTAATTCTGTGCCAGCAGCCGCGGTAAGACAGAAGGTGCAAGCGTTACTCGGAATTACTGGGCGTAAAGCGTCTGTAGGTGTTTTTCCACGTCTGGCATTAAATCACGGGGCTCAACTCCGTAACCATGTTGGAAACGAGAAAAATCGAGTCATTCAGAGGCATCTGGAATGTCGTGTGTAGGGGTAAAATCCGTAGATACACGATGGAACGCCAAAAGCGAAGGCAGGATGCTAGGGATGTACTGACACTCAGAGACGAAAGCGTGGGGAGCAAAGGGGATTAGATACCCCCGTAGTCCACGCCCTCAACGATGCGAGCTCGGTGTGGGACCTTCAATCTGGTCCCGTGCCTTAAGCTTACGCGGTAAGCTCGCCGCCTGGGAAGTACGGCCGCAAGGCTAAAACTCAAAGGAATAGACGGGGACCCACACAAGCGGTGGAGCATGGGGTTTAATTCGATGACAAGCGAAGCACCTCACCCAGGCTTGACATCCTAGAAATCCTGAAGAAATTCGGGAGTGCCGCAAGGAATCTAGAGACAGGCGCTGCACGGTCGTCGTCAGCTCGTGCCTTGAGGTGTACTGTTAAGTCAGCCAACGAGCGCAACCCTCATCCTATGTTGTTATTTCATGGGAGACTGCCGCCTCCAAGGCGGAGGAAGGTGAGGATGACGTCAGATCAGCGTGGCCCTTATGCCTGGGGCAACACCCGTGCTACAATGGCCGGTACAAACAGCAGCAAACCCGCGAGGGTAAGCAAATCTGAGAAAACCGGTCTCAGTTCGGATTGAAGTCTGCAACTCGACTTCATGAAGTTGGAATCGCTAGTAACCGTGAATCAGCTACGTCACGGTGAATATGTTCCTGGGTCTTGTACTCACCGCCCGTCAAGTCATGAAAGGTAGGAGCACCCGAAAGTCCGTTACGCGCAAGCGGCGGGACCACGGTGAAACTACTGATTGGGACTAAGTCGTAACAAGGTATCCGTAGGAGAACCTGCGGATGGAACATCTCCTTACCAGGGAGTTATCTCTCTTACATATGCTCTAGCTGGTTATTCAATTGCTAACATATGATTGATTGCCCGGGGAATAACCACCAATGCCCTGTTTCTTGCCATTGCAAGGAACCAGAGTATTGGTCCCGGAAGGTCTCTCTACTACACGATGTGGTGACCGCCACAAAACACAATCAGCACCCCGCAAGGGGTGTTTTTTGTAGCATAAAAACTATAGGCCCTCCCCTATCTGAACTGCAGTCTTACTTCTTCCGTTTAACCGTCGTCTTCTTTCTCTTCTGTAAATGCGCCCTCGCCTTTTCCGCCATGTCTTCGTATTTCAATCGAAGTGCATTCAGCTCTTTTTCCGTCAGCTCCTCCACATCAATCACTGCATTGTGAGAGTTGGCCCCCGCACGGATGAGTTCATCGAGTTTGATCTGCATGGCGATACTGTCGCGGTTCTGGGTATTCTGAATGAGGAAGACCATCAGGAAGGTCACGATGGTCGTGCCGGTGTTCACCACCAGCTGCCACGTGTTGCTGAAGTTGAAAATATGGCCGACAGAGGCCCAGATACAAATGAGGGCGATAGCAAAAAAGAATGCAATCGGATGACCGGCGGCACTCGCAATCCACTTGGCAAACTTGGCAAACAAACTCTTGGAGTGAGGCGATGTGTATTCCATCACAGATGAACGCGGCATGGAGGGTAGCGTAACGTAAAAGAACGGGAGTCACCATCCGCCTGCGCTTGCGAAACCGCCTGTACGGTTGTCTATACATGGTTCAAGATACTTTACTTTATTGTAATTATATTTTATAATATATATAGTCTGGACATTCCAGACGCGCCGTTCTTTGACTGCATCGTTGCCTATTGATGGGGATGACGGTCGGGAGGCGCATACATCAAAGGAGATGCGAAATGACAGGACGACAGTCAGTGGATCGAGAAGTGAACAGGACGATCATCGTATGCGTTTTTTTAGCCATTGTGGCCGTATCCTTGTACGTCCTCAATAAAGGCGACCACGATAAGTGGCTTGCGCAGCAGAATGCTGCTGAATGGCAACGAACAGCTCATTAACCGGCAACCCTGCACCGATTCTGGTGCAGGGTTTGTTTATGCTGCATATTTCTCCGCAATCAACCCAAGAATCTCCTCTTTCACTTTTTCATCCGTAATACGATCCGTTATCGCACCCAGAAATCCCTGAATATACATCGCGCGCGCTTCGGCTTTCGGCACGCCGCGTGACGCAAAGTAGAAAAGATCTTCCGGCGTCAGGCGTGTGACCGTCGCACTGTGACTGGCCTTCACATCATTGGTTTTAATCTCGAGCCCCGGCACCGCATCCACTTTTGCAGAGGAGTCGAGCATCAGCACTTCCTGTGTGAGGTACGTATTGGTGCCGCCACCGCCAAGGCCGATTTCGATCATCCCTTTGGCAACCGCATGACCTTTTTCTTCGGCAACACCGCGCATCAGAATCTCGCCGGATCCCTCACGACCATCAAAAACATTTCTGCAGTTGATCTGCTGTTTCTCGCTCCCCTTTGCGTAAAACATCCAGTCAATCGCACTCTCGCCATGGGCGCCTTCCACACGCGACCGGAGATTGTGTACCGTCACTGCATTGCCAAGCGTGATGTTTTGCCAGCGAAGCACGCCACCATCGGCTACCACTCCCCCCTGGTTAATATCAATCACACCATCGCGCGCAGTGTTGACGGTGATGATCGTGCAACGTGCACCTGCAGCAACCGACACATCAATATCATGGGACATCTGTTTGGCACTGGCTGTTAAACGAATCAGCAGTGTGAATGTTGCATCCTGTCCTACCGTCACTCTAAGCGGCGCCACTGCATCAGAAAAAGTGACATCCTTGGTTTCAGTGGCCCCTGCGGGGATAGAGATGTCAGCCGACGAAAGAGATGGAATGCTCACAGAGGCATTCTATCTGTTTCTAGCGGTTCCGTCTGTATTTGATAAATAGTATTAATATTATATAATATCATTATGAAACCCGAGATTTCCGGCGGCAGAACGAAGGAAGAATTGGTACGGGCGTTAGTCGATGCACACAAAGACGGTGATGAGATCGCTGTTGAAACTGCGTACGCCGATGCACGAGACAGTGGCGTGGGTGACGTGGAGATTGCTCATATGCTGCTCATTCTGGACACGAAAGATGGAAACGGCATTCTGCTGTCTCCTGCAATCAGCAAAACATTCGAATACATCCAGGCAAAAGTAGAGAAGATTGTTCAGTAGGCTTTCTGCACACCCGTTCCCCATATTTTAAGAGTGCTTTGTATGTCTACAGAGAATGCGAGAATATGCGGGTTGTTATCTGGATCTGTCGGTTCCTCGGTTTCCGGCGCCTGGTACAAACGTGGAAATGTCTCTGTCCCGGACTCTTTTGAGACAAGCGGACCCTGCAGGAGTTCATCCAAATCAAGCATCTGCATAAACAGTAATGCACGTACTTCAAGAGAGACTTTTTTCGTCGCAGCATGATCGGGAGAGAGTCTCTTGTTTGTCAGAACATCCTGAATTCTGCGCTGGTAAATATCGGTATTGATTCCAAGCACAGAACGCGCATTCTCCAGAGCGGTTGAAAGCTCACGGAACGTGGGTTTGGAAACAGCCAAAGGCGGATCTTCGAGAAGACGCATAGGAAAAACGAGACCGGGAGTATGCCTGAAGATTGTATGAAAACAAGAAGATTTATCCTTTTACCAATGGCTTTAGAAAGCCAAATTATGACAAACCAACTTCCTCTTCCACTTCCGGGTCCGAGCCCCATTCTTCATCAGTATCAAGCGTACTCGGGCTCACACCGACTGCATGTGTTTTATTGTCTTCGTCATGCCAAAGAGGCAGCCCGGATTGATAGCGAGCAGCCAGAGTGAGAATCTTTGTCTCGGAACCCGGCTTCGCTCTTGTGGGGTTGCGGGGATCAATGCCCAAGGCGGCAAAGTCTTCTGGTTCATATGCAATCAATTCCCCGACTTCATCAAAATCATCTTCGTCCAAAACATCTGCGTCCAAATCACATTCATCATCCAATGCTTCTTCCAGAGAACGGGCATCATCCACAACATCGTTATCTGATGCTTCACTGCCGCTACCAGCTGTTTCAGGGTCGACACCCGACGATCTCAGCTCCAAACCATTATTAGTGTCCTCGGCAGACTCCGTGTCATCTGTTTGCGTTTCTACATCACCCGGCACTCCTGCCATCGCAGCCTGATCCGCCGCCTCTTCATCCTGCACTGACGTATCAAGAGTATCGAGAAGGTCTGGCACTGAAGCGGAGGGGAGAACGGAAACAGATGCCGCCAATGGAGACTGTGTTGCAGGTGATTGTGAGACCGATCTTGGGATGGAACCTGCAGCTCCTGCAAAGTGCTTCAGCATGTCGCGCACATTTGAGGGAGGCTTGCCGTGCACTTCACAGAGTGTCACCACCATCGCTTTGCGAATCGATGTGCCCACGTTCGTAAAACGTTGCGCCCACTGCTGTTGCACTTCTGGTGTGCGATCCTGAAGGTAGCCCCCTTCCACTAGCCTCTCAAGAACGTCTTCTGCTGGCATATCTGCATTATAAAACATTTAATTATATATGCAATACGCCAGCTGCTTTCCTCAACTGATCCTCTCATCTTTAGAAAGAGCGAGACGGTTTGCCGGAATGAGAGCGCAGGAGGATAGGATTGTTACTGCAAAGCAGCAGCTGGCAGGCCGGCTTTATCCCACACTTCCCTCCATCTCCAGCTCAATCAAGCGGTTCATTTCAACGGCATATTCCAATGGCAGCTGGCGCACAATCGGCTCAATAAATCCGTTCACAATCATGGCCCGCGCCTCCTCTTCGGCAATGCCACGGGATGTGAGGTAGAAAATATCTTCTTCGGAAAGACGGCCGACGGTCGCCTCATGTGCGATCGTCACATCGTTATTACGGACCTGAATGTCGGGCACGGTATCGGTCCTGCTGATCTCATCAAGGAGCAGAGCGTCACATTCCACGTTGGCCGTGCAATCGTGCGCGTGCGGGGCAATTTTGAGCTGACCGCGGTACACTGCCACACCACCGTCTTTGCTGATGCTCTTTGATGTCACTTTCGATGTGGTGTGCGGCGCCATGTGAAACACCTTCGCACCTGTGTCCTGCCACTGCCCCTTATTCGCAAACGCGATCGCCATGTGATCGCAGCGTGCGCCTTCGCCCACAAGCACTGAGCATGGATAGAGCATTGTCACACCCGATCCCATATTCCCGCCAATCCATTCCATGATCGCATCTTTCTGCACGATCGCACGCTTGGTATTCAGGTTATAGGTATCACGACTCCAGTTTTCGACGGAGGAATACCGGCACTTCGCGCCGTCCTTCACAAAAATTTCGACGAGCCCCGCATGGAGCCCCTGACTGCCGTACTTCGGTGCAGAACATCCTTCGATGTAGTGCGCATCAGCACCATCTTCCACGATGATCAGTGTGTGCTCAAACTGCCCCATGTTCTTTGCGTTCATGCGGAAATATGCCTGCAGGGGTTCGCGGATTTTCACACCTTTCGGCACATACAGAAACGTTCCCCCGCTCCACACCGCTCCATGGAGGGCTGCAAATTTATGGTCGGTATTCGGGACGCACTTCATGAAATATTCTTTCACGAGATTCGGATGTGTCTGGAGGGCATCATCCATGTCGAGGAAGATCACTCCCAGGTCCTCCCACTCTTTTTTCAGATTGTGATACACCATCTCGCTTTCATACTGGGCACCCACTCCCGCGAGCATTTTCCGTTCGGCTTCCGGAATACCAAGACGGTCGTACACGCGGCGGATATCCTCCGGTACTTCGCCCCAGTCATTCGTCTCCTGCGTTCCGGCAGATGCGTAGTAGATGATGTTGTCGAGATCGAGTGTCGAGAGATCCGCCCCCCACGTCGGCATCGGTTTTTCTTTAAAAATCTTCAGGGATGCCAAACGATGTTCCAGCATCCACACCGGTTCATTTTTATCCGCGCTGATCTTCCGCACCAGTTCCTCGTCGACTCCTTTCTTGAGGCCATCGGCGTAGGCAGACTGATTCGGCGTATCGAAAATATCGCGCGAGAGTTCCCCGAAAATCATCTTGTCGTCTGGTTTTGCGGCCGTTGAAAGAGGGTCTTTGACGCGAGTCATACGGTAAGAGTATAGCACGACTATTCCTCCTCGATTTTTGCATCCCAATCGGCGAATTCAGCCCTCATGCCATCATATAATGCATATTGAAACAATGTATCCAGTTCCGCCTCGGTATAACAGATAACATCCTCAGGAGAATGCGCTCTCAGCATCTTCAGACGCAGTGCGGGCAAAGACCGTGTGTCAGCGTAGAGTGCCCGCATCATTCTATGAGGCCGGAAATCTCTCTTCTCTGCCAGAATTCGCCCCTCCAACAGGGAAACACGTAGAAATCTTTCCAGCATAAAACGTGACCGGCTACTTTTGGAATCCAGAAGAAAATCTTCGTAAAATCCACGCAAAAAATCTCTGGTGATGGCGCTGATACGGAAAAGATCGTCGTCCTCCACCTCAGTGACTTCTTGAGTCACATCCTCCACTGGAGCCACTGCAATGTCGATTGTCTCACTTTCCATAAAGCGGCGGCATTCTAGAATTCTTTTGCACGCCGTCAATCACTTTTATTATTTTGTCAATTCGACCGTTTTAACTATCTCTTCCAGGTATGTCCATTCCCCCTCCTCATCCGTCCCGCATCCAGTTGTGAAGCTGTAGTTATAGTCCGTGCCGATGACTTCCATGGTCGGATACGAACACAAGCCAGCATCGGTGTATTCCACAACTGTTAAGCCGTTGATGGTGCGGACAGTCGTGTTTGGAACAACTTCATTACCACGCCCTTCAACAATGCGAACCGTCTGGTTTGCAGTACGGGCAGGGAGGAAGGTGAGTTCGTAAGAGCGTCCGGGGTTGCAGAGGGTGGGGTCCGGATTGAAGTTCGATATGGGCGGCCCGAAGAGAACGTATCCATAGGGGAAAGACTCAGTGGACTGATGATTCACATACGGGGGAAAATGCTCTGCTGTTGATCCCCACTTCTCGTTATACGGAATGGAAAAACGGATACCCATTTCTGTATTGCTATACACCACTGAGGTGTTTGCAGGATCAGTATTCATCGGCGGACAATCGGCGCCGTAGGTGAAAGGCGCACTCGTCACAACATCGGTTTCATCAGCGGGAACAAGCGGCTCATCCAGATATGTATCAGATGATGAACAGGCACTTAAGAGGAGGAGAAGTGCGGCAACCCGGAATGCGCGTGAAAACTGCATGGAAGACACTGTAGCAGAAAGAACAATGATCATCTCTTGTGAAGAATGAAAAGTTTGTCATACAAACTGCCAATTTTTCTTGTGTAACCCGGTTTTTGCGGGCTTGAAAGAGACAATCGTGCACCTGAAAAATCAGAAGAAAATGTAAGGGAATATCGGAGAAAAGTCGGCAGCAGCAATGGGTATGTCTTCGTGCACCTCACCAGAGAATCAGTGTGGAAAACTATCGTATACGTCGAATAGGGCCAAAGGACTGATCGTTCACCCGCAGGATGCCCTTTTGCAAAAGCTGCTCTTAGAGTCTTGAAATATTTTTCTGCTTCTGATACAAGCTGCGCAATCTGATGGCCCCGAACAGCCCTCGGAGGTTTTGTCGTTTCGTTATTTGAAAACACTGGTTGCTGGCATAGAAGGAGATTTTCATGTCATCGGTCACAAGTAGTACACAGGAAGAGAAAGCTGGAGAAACTGTAAGGGACATGTGGGGAGCAATTCTATCATTTCTAGGACTCGTCCTGTTTGTCATCACCATTGTAGGCATGATGGAAATGGTTACCATCCGGCATCCGCCGGAACACACACTCCAAACCTCCCAAGAAAGGAATACGGATGAGCAATAGTTGCGCACTGCCCGACAAAGAACGCCCGAACTGGGTGGTGGTTGTCCTCTGGAGCATTGTCGGTCTCTATGTCCTCTACGGAGGATATATGGATCTGAAAAAGGTGATGTCTGAAACCAAATCCGTTCGACAGACATCGAGCGGAAGAACCACTGCATGGCAATAGAAACAAGGAATTCCAGCTCATGGAAAAGAAACGCAAAAATAGCGACGTGGGAATCACAGAAATCGCAATGGCAGTTTTTATCACCATTGCAGGCCTGCTGTACTACCACACCAATCCCCCTTACCAATTCAAGCAAACATCTTCGACTGTTATGACCAGCACCAGCAAGTAAGAAAACGGCAAGCTGGCCCATAGACCAGCCATCCCCGACCTGCTCTTCCCATTGGAAGAAGCGGGTCTTTTTTATTGTGTCGATGCTGCGTATGCAGAAAGAAAAAGTCGCTCTTAGAGTCTTGAAATATTTTTTCTGCTGTGATAAAGACCCGTCACCTGGAGCCGGAAACGGTTGCGGGCGTTTTGTGGTTCTTTTCAATCAACGTGAATGTGAGATGTCCTCTCATTCCAGTGTTCAAAAAAGGGGTGGAACATGTCGACACTACGCAAGATGGCAACAAATGGGATCAATGTACTCCAGGAAAATGCAGCAGCCCTCATGGTATGGGGAGTCATTATCCTCTGTGTAGGCGGTCTGGGTGCAGCAATGAACAGTATAATAAAAGAGGGCAACCAGAATAAGGAGGCAGACTACCGTGCGGATGTTTTTGTCCTGACAGAAAACGGCGTCCACACGGTGGGATTTCCCCCTCCCAAATTCATCAGCACCAATGACCAGCAGAAGATGCTGCTCGAAAAAATCGATCAGATGTTTGAGGGGCAAATGGTCGCAGTCGTTCCGGTTACCATAAAAGACATGGGCGCCTGCGCGATTGTTCACCCCGTCAAGAAGATGCAGAAAAAAATGGCCTCACGATAAATTCACGCCGAAAAAAACCCTGTGTGCCGGCCTGCCGGCACACAATCACCCGCCCGCTTCTCTGCACAGAGATAGTGGGCATTTTGGCAATTGGCTTATGTATACTGCTGTTTTACAAAAATAAAAAGTCGTCTCTAGAGCCTTGAAATACTTGCAAGATTCTGGTACACATAGCGCATCCGGACGTCCCCGCAAGGGAACACGCCGGTTTTGTGTTATTTCAAAACATCGTCCACTGACTTCTGCATGAAAGGACTCTCTGCCGTGTTACTCCGAAGAATGAAGAAGGCTCTCTGCAAGAACGAGCACGCCTGGGACTCCCCGATCGAATTTGCACTGGTGATTGCCTCCCTCGGCATGCCCAGTACAGCATTATTATGTGTGGGGCTCATGATTCACCCGGCTATCAGTCTGGTAATAATCGGCCTGCTGTTTTGGGCGGGTTTCAAAATGAAATGGCTATAACATGAAAAGAAGAAAGGCAGCAGCTCCTCCGACCGAAAATGCCATGGCATTCGTTGCCCTGTATATGTTCGGTCCACTGTTCCTGTCGGCACTGGTACTCTTTTTCTGGTGCACAGGACTACGCGGCAAGCAAATGGACAACGAAATCACACAAGTCATTTCCCTCTGAAGAAATGACACCCCCGATCCGCTCATGTCTCACGACATGAAACGGATCTTTTTTTGCATACAAAAAACCCTGCACGGGGCAGGGCTTCCTGTCTCTGTCTGCAGAGATTAATTCAATTCATATGTCACCGTGACTGTGACTGCCATCTCCTGCTCTCCGGACGGCAACGGCAGACTGTTATCTGCGCCTCCGCCCATTCCTTCCGAGCGCATCATGGTTGCATATGGCGCGATGACGCCTCCGTTGTAGCCTTCACTGAAGCCCTTCAGGTCACCCAGACTCACACCCAACTGACGTGCAAGTTCCTGTGCCTTCTCCTTCGCCTGCTCAATCGCCTCCTTCCGTGCCTCAGCGCGCTTTGCTTCCGGATCATCCACGGTGAAGTTCACGCTGCCCGCCTGGTTCGCACCGGCTGCAGTTGCAGCGCCAACGACATCACTGATTTTATCGAGGTCACGCACTTTCACGCGCAGACTCTGGTTCGCTTCGTAGCCCTGAAGAATCTGTGTGCCGGTCTGCCAGTTATAGACAGGGTTCAACCAGAAGTTTTCCGTCGCAATGTCTTTCTTGTCGATGCCCGCTTCCTGCAGTGCCTCGTAAATCTTATTCATGTTGTCACTTA
Organism: Candidatus Peribacteria bacterium; assembly: GCA_023038255.1. Lineage (NCBI taxonomy): Bacteria > Candidatus Peregrinibacteriota > Candidatus Peribacteria > Candidatus Peribacteria bacterium. The sequence continues at coordinate 1,211,337 of CP082927.1, forward strand.
GTTTCTGCATCGCCACAGCGGCCGTCTTCTGCTGACCGGTCTGCATACCAAAGCTGATGCTTGCAATATCCGGAGTGACAAATGCTTTTCCTTCACCGGTCACCGTTATGGTCCCGGGAACGGACGATGCCGGGCTCTTTTCCATCTGCTTACCCGCAAGATAAAACGCACCGCCAATCACGACAGCGAGGATAGGAAGCCACATCGGCGGCCGGATATTGATGGTCTGTTCTGAGGCCATAAAGAAAGGGGGAAGGAAATACTGTCCACGATACAAGAAAGATGCAGCGTGGAGTATTGAAAAATATCACTATGTATTACGAACAAGATTGTATTTGGTTACATTTTTTTCAGATCTCCAGCGGAATACTGGCCGATGGCGCCCCACCAAACTGGGCATACCCTTCCTTTTCCAGCTGATGCGCAAACTCCGCGCCTCCGCTCTGCACAATCTTCCCTTTCACCATCACGTGCACGGTGTCGGGCGTGATGTAGTCGAGAATACGTGCGTAGTGCGTGACGATGAGTGCACTGCATCCGACATGCTCCGATCGCAGTCTGTTCACTCCCTCCGCAACAATCTTCAGCGCATCCACATCCAGTCCGGAATCTGTTTCATCCATAAGAGCAAGCGATGGTTTCAGGATTGCCATTTGTAATATCTCGGCCTTCTTCTTTTCACCGCCGGAAAATCCCTGATTGATGGAACGGTCGGCAAATGCGGGATTCATGTGCAGTTTTTCCATCTCGGCCCCCAACACTTTCTGAAACTGCAATGGTGAGAGGCGCGTCATCTCCGGATGTGCAGCAACCTGTGCGCGGTGAGCAGCAAGCAGAAAACTGCGAAGGGAGACGCCACTGATTTCCTTCGGATACTGGAACGCCAGAAAGAGCCCCGCCTGCGCACGTTCGTGCGGTTCCATTGCCAGAATATCTTCACCGCGAAACTGAACTGATCCGCCGGTAATCGTGTATGCGGGATGCCCCATCAGCGCATTCACAAGCGTCGATTTCCCCGATCCATTCGGCCCCATAATGGCGTGGACTTCGCCTTCGTTCATCTCCAGATTCAGTCCACGGACAATCTCCGTATTCGCAACGGACACATGGAGATCGGTGATGGTGAGGAGAGAGGTCATGAAGGGCTACAGAGTACAGGAAAAATTCACAGAGTGCTTTCTGAAAGCTTGGGCCGTCTTGGGGGAAGACGGCCCGTAAGCCACAAACGCCAGTCCTTTCATTTCTGGGCTGTGAGAGCAATGGCCAAGAAGCCTGCGAGAATAAGAAGACCCGCTGCAATCGCCATGTAGCGCCCGAATGGGCTGTTATTGCTCAAACCCCGACGCATGATCTGGATCCTCCCTAAAAAGCGCCTGCCACCCCTGCACCACCCTGGTGTTGTAAAGTAGCTTAGCCAGCATCTTAGAATAAAATCCCTACCCGTCAATCATCAAAAAGCCCGTATCAATACGTAGATACAGGCGGTTCTGTAGCAGCATGATGGATCATAGTCTTTGCATGATCCTCTCATTTCCATGTCGATCACGGATGGCCCCGTCGTGGGAAGCAGATCGTACCCATGGCCATATCGCATAGATTAAAGCGGCAATAGCGATGATGACCAATATTTCCATGCATGACAGTGGTCCTTTTTGTTTCATCGGATATCCCCTGAAAAGCCCTCTTTCCCGTCGACAAGCGCCGATACAGAGAAAGAGCTGCGTTTAGCATACTTTACAATCTCCGCCCGTCAATTATCGCCAAAAAGCTGCTTCATCTCTATACTTCGTGCCCCGTAACCCATCACTCATTACCTATAACCGGGAAATGCCCAAAGTCACCTTTATCCAGGAAAACGGCCAGATTACTGTCGTGGAAGCGGCAGAAGGTGAACGTATCCTGCACATTGCGCTGGATAACGGTATTCCGATGGAACACGCCTGCGGCGGTAACGGCTTCTGCACGACCTGCATGTGTAAAGTGAAGGAAGGCATGGGGAACCTCAGCCCCCGAAACGACCGGGAGGAAAACATGGGCATTGTGAACGATCCCGATCGCCTCAGCTGTCAGAGTGAAGTGATGGGCGATGTGACAGTCGAAGTCATTGAGTACTGATTTATGATTTATGAATGAAGCGCCGCATAATTCGTAATTCATAAATCATAATTCACCGCCTTAAGCAGGTACCGCCCCCGTGTCTGTAGCAGCCTCAGCAATGCTCCTCATCTTCGCTTTTACATCTTCATTATACGGCTCAAGCTTATTGATGCGGCGATAGGTCTCCTCAGCATTGTCGCGCATGTTGAGCTGCAAATAACACTCAGCCAGAAGATGCAGGAGTTCAATATCGCGGGACAAGAACGCTGATGCCTTTTCGAGGAGTGGTGCCGCTTCTTCAAAGCGCTGGGCGGCAATACAGGCGCGGCCGAGAGCGGCGGAGCGTTCCGGATTTTTCGGGTCGAGGTTAAGAGCGTCCTGATACGCGTAGCACGCTTCCATGTATTTCCCCTGACGATAGTATGCGAGTCCGAGGTTTGCGTGGAACGAAACATCATTACTGCGTTGCAGGAGTTCGCGGTACATCGCCTCTGCCTTCGATTCACGGTTGGTCGTGAGGTAGAGCTTCGCAAGTTCTGCGCTCACACTCTCGTCCATCGGGTGCACCGTCAGAGCCTGAATGAGCAGGCGTTCCACTTCTTCAAAACGCCCCTGCTTCCACGCCTTATCGGCGCTGTGCAGAAGAGAGCGGACTTGCTGAAGTTCAATGGCGGATGTGCGGGGGTTTTTGCGGGGCTTATCGATAACGGTTTCGTCGACAAGGACAGCACCGCGCTGCTCTGCAGATTCAAAACGCGTGCGTACGGAACGGACAAAGCGCCGGATGGTGCGCTGGCGTAGCAGAATGCGCAGTCCGACAATCAGGACGATACCGAGGAGTGAGCCGAGAAAAACGATGGCGTAGATCACGACTGGAAAAAGTGACGGAATCAGCAGGAAATCCTACCACGCGGGATGCGCAAGGACAAGACAGGTTAACAAAAATCCGCCATCCCGCAAGGAACACTGTGTCGCAACTTAGTTGCTACGAACTATTCCCAAAGTCTCCGCAAGCAAAAACAGCACACCAATGGTGATGCAACTGTCGGCAATGTTGAAAATCGGGAATGAGCCGACCTGAAAGAAGTCTGTCACCACACCATCCCGCAGGCGATCCAGCACATTCCCCAATGCCCCGCCCACAATCAGTCCATACCCAAGTGATGATGCGAGTGTCTTCTTTGTTTTGTAGGCAAGAACACAGACAAAGAAGAGCGCGCCGATAATCACCGCTTCCTGCCACCCGGATGGCAGGCGAAGGCCAAACGCAACGCCGGAGTTATGTGCAAGTTCCAATCCGGCAAAAGTACCGAGAACAGGAATGCGCTCGTCAAGAAACGCATCAACAAGCCACTTGGCAATGAGACTCGACGCAAGTGCAGCAATGGCAGTGATGATGAAAAGAGACATGTGAAGAGAATAGAGGTTTCGATTCCTGGCATCCAGGTTTCGGTGCGATTTCCTAGAAGCTGACAGCTAGAAGCTATAAGCTGACGTCCATGTTCAAGCGCATGGATCTCCTGCTCCTCGGCATCGCAATCGGCCTCGCGCTGTTTGGTCTTGCGATGATTGCGAGCGTGAGCGTGTTCAAGAGCTATCAGATTACGCAGAATCTTGTGAATCAGGGCCTGCTCGATGCGCCGCACAATGCGTTCTATCTGAAGCGCAGCGCCATGCATATTTTCTTCGGCCTCGGGGTGATGATGTTTGTGTCGATGATTCCCTATCGTCTGTGGGAGCGGTTCGCGCGCTGGCTGTTTTTGGGAACGATTCTCTCGCTGATCCTCGTGTTCATGCCGGGCCTCCGCAACGAATACGGCACCGCAACCAGCTGGCTGATCCTCGGACCTATTTCCTTTCAGCCGTCGGAGTTTTTGAAAATCACACTCGTCTTTTACCTTGCTGTGTGGCTCCAGAAACGCGAGCAGCTGATCGGAACGTTTAAGGAAGGATTTTTGCCGTTTGCAATCCTGCTTCTGCTCTCCACTTTCCTCGTCGCCATCCAGCCGGATCTCGGATCGTTCCTGGTGCTGAGCGCCATTGCATCAACCATGTTCTTCATTGCGGGTGGCAACATTTTCCACCTGGCTGCCGGAGGCATTCTCGCCGGTGTGGCCGGACTGCCGGTTATCCTCAGCAAGCAATACGTGCGTGACCGTTTCGAGGCATGGCTCTCCCCGACTGATCCGCGCATCAGTGAGACGATCGGATTCCAGATCAAACAGGCATTGATCGCGATCGGGTCCGGCGGCGCATTTGGCGTGGGGTACGGAAAGTCGATCCAGAAATTCGGGTACCTGCCGGAAGTGGAGTCCGACATGATTTTCTCTGCGATGGCGGAAGAGCTCGGTTTCTTCCGGTTGCTGATCATTCTTTCCATGTACGCCATCCTGATTATCCGCGGCTACAAAATCGCACGCGAAGCCCCGGACCGTTTCGGATTCCTGGTTGCAACCGGCATCACCACCTGGCTCGCGTTCCAGAGCATTATCAATATCTCCATCAACCTCGCACTCTTCCCGCTCACCGGACTCACGTTGCCATTCATCAGCTACGGAGGATCTTCCCTTCTCGCCACACTGATCGGCGTCGGCATTCTTCTGAATATTTCCATGTACTCAACGGAGGGAACACTCGCAGAGAGACGGCCGGCGCGGAAGCTGAAGATGATCTAATGAGGTTATGGGTGACCGGTTATGAGTTATGGGGAATGGAATTTTTTTTGATTTTCTAAACTTCAAAGACGGCTCTTTCCCATAACTCATAACCCATCACCCATTACTCGCCCGCCGCAACTAGTACTTCATCACAGCAGTAACTATGATAGAGACCATGCGCGTTTTATTTGTAAGCGGTGGATCCGGCGGACATCTCACTCCTCTCATCGCTGTGGAGCGTGCACTCAAAGAGATTGATCCGAAAGCAAAGTCTCATTTTCTCTGCTCCGCAAAACCGGCGGATGCCGTGTATCTGAAACACGAGAAAGTGGCATTCACGACAGCACCCATCCCGCGAAAAAATCTGATGCTTCCGGTGGTGTGGATGCGCAACGCCCGCATTGCAAAACGCGTCCTCAAAGAATTCAAGCCTGATGTGATTTTCAGTAAAGGAGGTGCCGTGAGTGTGCCGCTCTGTAAAATCGCACACCGCAAAGGTATTCCGATTGTCATTCATGAGTCCGACAGCGTCATGGGCAAAGCCAATAAAATGATTGCCCCGATCGCAAGTGCCATCTGTGTCGGGTTTCCACCGAGCGACGAGCAGCGGAGTCTGGGGCCTGTCCCGATCGTGACCGGTAACCCGATCCGCAAAGTGATGACAAAAGGAAGCAGGAAGCGCGGACTCGATCTCGCTCACCTGACCGGCAAACATCCGGTGCTGCTGGTACTGGGTGGCAGTCAGGGGGCAGAGTCACTGAATGAATCCATCCGGTTGCATGTGAAAGAATTACTGCCGATGTGTGACATTGTGCATGTCACGGGCCCAGGAAAAACAGGAGCGAAGAGACAGGCCGGCTACTGGTCACGGGAGTTTGTCTATAACGAACTCGCGGACCTGTACGCGATTGCAGATCTCGCACTCTGCCGCGCCGGAGCAGGCACCATCAGTGAATGTGCTGCCAACCAGATCCCGATGATTCTTGTTCCCATCCGCGGACTCGCGAATGATCATCAGTACGAAAATGCGGTCCGTGCGGAATCAAAAAAAGCCGCGGTGATTCTCGAGCAGATTCATCTCGAGCACGATTTACCGTCCGTAGTTCGGTCGCTTCTTGCGAATAAGATGGAAAAACTGAAGCCGATGATCGCCGCGACCGCAGAATTACAGCAACCGGAAGCCGCTAGACGTATCGCTAAGATTCTTATCCAATGTATTGCATCACGGAAGATTCGCCATTAACGTTTACACCTATGTACAAATTCCTCATCCCACTTTTTGCTTTGGCGCTGCTCATAGGATGCACACCAAAGGACACCACCAACAACAACGACGGCGCAGACCAAACATCATCCACAAACACATCCGTCTCTTCCTCTGCTACTGACGTGTCATCCAGCGTTTCCCCGACCGGCTTCAACGGCGCACTGCTCACCGGCAAGCACACGGTTATCCTTGAGACATCCGAAGGCGATATCACTCTCGAACTCGATGCTGACAAAGCGCCAAAGACCGTCACGAACTTCGTGACTCTCTCCAAGATGGGCTACTATAACGGCCTCACCTTCCACCGTGTCATCCCGAACTTCATGATCCAGGGTGGCGATCCGGAAGGAAACGGCACCGGTGGACAGAGTATCTTCGGTGAGTCTTTTGAAGACGAGCCGAACGATCTCACAATGGAAACAGGCGTTATTGCCATGGCAAACGCAGGTCCGAATACAAACGGCAGCCAGTTCTTCATTACAGTTGCCCCGACCAGCTGGCTCCAGGGCCGCCACACCATCTTCGGAAAGGTGGTAGAGGGAATGGATGTCGTAAACAAGATCGTGAATGTCCCCGTCAAAGTCCGCAGCTCAGAAGATCCGTACAACCCGCTCGCTGACCGCCCGACGACTCCGGTGACGTTTACACCGGAAGTGAAGGAATAAGGATAGGAAAGATCCTACTGTACGAAAGAACGGTCCTGCAAAACAGGGCCGTTTTATTGTCGTGAGGAAATGGCGTTTCCCTGTATACTGCCACTCTAGTGTTTCTTTCCTCTTTTTCTATGTCCTCATTCGATGGCGATCTTCTCACCGGCACACACACCGTTACCATCAAAACATCCCATGGCGATATTGTCGTAGAGCTTGATGCCGACAAAGCGCCGAAGACCGTCACGAACTTCGTGACGCACTCCAAGAACGGATACTACGACGATCTGACATTCCACCGCGTCATCCCCGAGTTCATGATCCAGGGTGGTGATCCATCCGGGAACGGAACGGGCGGCCATAGTATTTACGGAGAGACATTTGAAGACGAGCAGAATGATCTGAAAATGCTGCGCGGCGTCATCGCCATGGCGAATGCCGGTCCGCACACGAACGGCAGCCAGTTCTTCATTACGGTGATTGATGCCCCCTGGCTCCAGAACCGCCACACCGTATTTGGACAGGTGAAAGAAGGCATGGATATTGTGGATCTCATCAGCCAGCTTGAGCGCGACCAGAACGATAAGCCACGTACGCCGGTCACATTTAAGCCGCACGTTCAGTAAGAATAAAAGACACGACAAACAGCCCGCCGATGGAAACGGCGGGCTGTTAATCTGAAGACTTCAGGCACTTGATAGTTTGATGATCAATCGGCGAGAACGATACAGGTGTACTTATTGATCACGCCGATCGGAATGCATTTCTCGAGCAGCGCGAGCCGCGCTACAAGATCGGTTGCATTCTCCGGAGATGCTGCCGGCGTTTCATAGCCGCGAACGATGAACTGCTCCATCACCTCGCAGATCGTCTCCTGCACAATCGTCAAAAGCTCTAGGTCCAGATACGCATAGCGTGCTTCCAACGCGCCATAGTATCTGTTGCCGGGCATATCGGCAGCACCTTGCTCGGGATTATCGAACTCCGGCGGATCTTCCAGAAGCGCATTTAGATCATCTCTAAATGATGTTCCTGGTTGCAAAGTTGCCCATTCCAGCCGCTCCTTCCAGAATGCAATGGCACTCAGTGTCGTAGGCAACGTCTCTGCACGTGAGAGCGACACACACTGAACTTCATTCACGCGCTCAAACTCCGCGTGCACTGCTGCCACTACGCGAGCCAACGGAACATTCTCCCGCGGCTGGAGCGAAAGCTGTGCGGCCACCTGTTTTTCCCAGTCATCCACATAACGAAACCACGCACTCCCACCCCGCTTTTCCAGTAAAGCCTTCCATGCAACAAGCGACGACATGATCGTTCTCCAGTGCTGTGAAGTTCCTCAGAAACCAATCAAACACAGTAGTTTGACATAAATATACTTTAATTTGATTATAATATATTGTCAAAAGACAACAGCTTTGCGCTATAAAGAAGCTCTTTTCCCCACTACAATGCGGCATATGCGCACCCGTTTCGCCCCCTCCCCCACAGGCTCCCTCCACATTGGCGGCCTCCGCACGGCGCTCTACAGTTACCTGCTTGCGAAGCAGAGCGACGGGGAATTTTTCCTGAGAATTGAAGACACGGACCAGGCGCGTGAAGTGGCGGGTGCAGTTGATATTATTCTGAAAGGTCTGCACTGGGCCGGTATTGATCCTGATGAAGGTGTGGTGATGATAGACGGTGTTCCCGGTGAGCGCGGCGAGAAAGGTCCGTACTACCAGTCAAAGCGTTTGGCACTCTATAGAAAACACGTTGATGAACTCCTTGCAGCAGGTCACGCATATCCGTGCTTCTGTACGCCGGAGAGACTGGAGCAGATGCGCAACGCGCAGTCCGAAAAGCATCAGGCGCCGATGTATGACCGGCAGTGTTTGCGGCTCGGCAAAGAAGAGATTGAAACACGCCTGAAGAACAACGAACCGCACGTCATCCGCATGAAAATCCCCCATCACGAAACGATTGAATTTGATGACGACGTCCGCGGGCGCGTCAGTTTTCAGGGGCGCACAATTGATGATCAGGTACTGCTCAAGAGCGACGGCTTCCCGACGTATCATCTCGCGCACGTGGTCGATGATCATTACATGGAAACCGATGTCGTGCTGCGCGGCGAAGAATGGCTCTCCAGCCTCCCGAAACACCTTCTGCTCTTCCGCCAGTTGGGTTGGACACCTCCACGCTACGCACATGTCTCGCTGCTGCTGAACAAAGACAAGACCAAACTCAGCAAGCGCCAGAACTCTGTCTCAGTCGAAGAATACATCGACAAAGGATACCTGCCCGAAGCCATCGTGAACTTCATTGCGATGCTCGGATGGAATTCAGGAACGACCCAGGACATGTTCACCATGCAGGAACTCATTGAACAGTTCAGCCTGGAGCGCGTGCAGAAAGCAGGCGCAATCTTCGATACCGAAAAGCTGGATTGGTTGCAGGGCCAATGGATGCGGAAACTCACCGTCGATGAATTCATGAAGCGCATTTCTCCGCTCGTTGCATCTGTCCATCCGGAAGCTGCAGATGATGACCAGTTTGAAAAGAAGGCAGCACTGATTCAGGAGCGCATCACCTTCTTTCATGAGGCCCCGGATATGCTCGGATATTTCTACAAAGCGCCGGCCATCAACATGAAACTCATTGCGAGCAAGAAGCAGAAAGTCGAAGCCGCAGATGTGCCGCGCATTGTGAACATTCTTGTGGAAACACTGGAACCGATTGATGCCGGAAACTGGAATGAGGCAGCGATTGAAGCGGCAAGCCGTGCAGCGATTGAGAAAGAAGGACTGAAACTCGGACAGCTCCTCTGGCCGTTGCGTGCGATTCTGACGGGTCGTGAATATAGTCCGGGCGCGTTTGAAGTGGCGACGGTGCTGGGAAAGGAGGAGGTGATGAAGAGAGTGAAAGGGGCACAATAATGCTTTTCTCTTTTGTATATCAGATATTGACTAATTTAATAATTAATTGTTTAATATACATAGCTCATTCACATGGCATTGTTGCCTGAGAGCCGATTTGCACCTTCGAGAGGGAGAGAAAAAATGTTCTATCTTCTGCTACTTGTCTGGGCCACCATGATTGTATGTCTGGCGTGGCCAAAGACGTCCGCACTGCCGCGCAAAATCCTCTGGGAGCTGCGCAAGGAGTTCGCGCAGAATGGGGATGGGAATTGGGAGTCAGACAGCTTCTTCTTCCAGTTACACAGCTGGGGAGTTGGAAGCCAAGAGCTCTATGTCCGCTTCAAAAAGGACAGCAAAGAGTTCACGTTTGTATTCCAGCAAAGCGTGATCAAATGGATGAAGGGGGCAGATGGCACGCGTCATTGCGACGATCTGCGTGAAGAGGATGAACCTCTTTATACGAGAATCCTCAACACGGTCAGAGCCATCGTCAACGCGCGCGAGTGTCCGGCATAAAAAGCCAACGACTGAGCAGCCTGGACCCTTTATCTCCTGGAGATGAAGGGTTCTTTTTTTCGTGCTACACTCCTCTCCATGAGCACCCAAGACAACGAACTCGAAGTCCAATTCAAACCCGAAACCGGCAAAGCGGTGATTGAAGGAAAAACCGTGGTCCCCTTTCAGGCGTTTATCACGCTTGTCCTGCAGAAAAAAGTGCTGCAGCTTGCAAAAACATGGGGCAAGCATCCGGTTATTCTGGACAGCGAACTCCTCACCAGTCTCGCAAGTGCACCCGGAGACAGTCAGGAGAACCGGTCCAATATGGTTATGGTCAGCCTCATTACCGGCGTACTTCTTGGTATTACCGGACTGGCGATTCTCCAGATTGCCCTCCTCCTTGTGAAAATCCCGCTTGGCTACAAAGAGCTTGGCATTATTGCCGGCAGTATTGTGGCAGTGTTTCTCCTGCTGATGATGGCGATGAAAATGCGCAAACCCAAAAGTGAGAAATTAGTCGAAGCAATGGAACATGTTGCGTCATTTTTGAAGTAGTTTTTTGAGCTTTTAGCTTCTAGCTTTCGGCTTTTAGGATTTATACTGATCAAGTTATGTTCCAAGAGATGATTTCTGTCGGCGGCAAAACCACTATGCGCATTGGCGGCCAAGCCAGGTATTACGCAGAGCTTGCAACAAAAGACGATGCCGAGGCGGCGCGCGATTTTGCCCAGGCGCATGAAGTGCCGCTTATCGCCCTTGGTGGCGGCAGCAATACCGTGTTTGCAGATGGCGTGATTGATGCACTGGTCGTCCGCATCAAGAATGATGAAACAAAGATCGAAGGAAATACGGTGCGTGTGGGCAGCGGCAAAAACCTGCCGATGCTCATCAATGAACTCGCAAAGCACAATCTCGACCTCTCCCCGCTCACAGGAATTCTGGGGACAGTGGGAGGCGCTGTTTTCGGCAATGCAGGACAAGGCCCCGGCGGCATCTGGATGGATACATTCGTGAAAGAAGTGCTTGTTCTGGAGGAAGGTGAATGGAAGATTTTCAAGAAAGAAGACTGTGATTTCGGCTACCGCGAAAGCACCTTCAAACACGGCCCCGAGGCCGGCACCATCATTTGGGACGTATTACTGGAGGTGCCCTCAAAACCGATGATGGAGATTGAGGAAACAATCCAGAGCCTTCTTAAGCGCAGAATCGAAACGCAGCCACACGTGAAAACAGCAGGCTCCTGTTTTAAGGCAATCAATAACACGCCGGCATGGATGCTGATTGATGCGGCAGGGCTCCGCGGCTACAGCGTGGGTGATGTGCAGATTGCGGAAAAGCACGCGAACTTCCTGTTGAATACAGGCAAGGCAACATTTGAGGATGCCGTGAAACTGGTCAACAATGTAAAAGGCGCTGTCAGTGAACCACTCGACGTCGAGATGCGGTTTATCGGGAATGACGGATCACTCGTTTTCTAAAGCATTACCAAGACGTATTTTCACTGCTTGGATAAGTTTATCCGCATCTTCCTGTGTAAGGCTCAAATCAGGATTATCTGCATATTTCTGGAGCAGTTCGCACATCTTTTCCCTGCTTTCAGTGTCATATAAAAACACATAACGTTCTCCAGACGTCGCTAACGCCAGTACATTTGTGGAATTTCGTTTATCTTCGCCATTTACAGTATCTACATCTGCGTGATGATCAAGTGGCATGCGACATACGCTACCCTTCCTGACCCTGTATTCAAGAGCTTTTTCCTGCAAAAAATCTCTTGCAGTTCTAAAAAACCAGAGGACACTGAGCCCTAATGCTTGAGTTAATAGAATTCGAGATTCTTGAAGAAGATACAGTCACCACTGCGTCTCCTGATGGTATTGATGCAATGGAAAAAACCGAACAGGACCCGGACCTGGGGCGGTATTCGATTGAAGGACTGTCTCTTTCATTTGTGAAAGGATATCTGCGTATACGCTTTTGCATCCCCAGAAATTTCCCGAATATAGAGGTACTGCCACAAGGAATCGTGGTCCCGATTCCAGACCTTGGAGAACATAAAAATAGCAGAGAGAAAGCTGCCTATTTTTGCTATACCGATACAGGCGCTATTGAATGGGCAACCTGGGAGCGCGACAGTGCATCAGAGCCGTGGCAAAAGCCGGAATTCACAAAACTTATTTTTCAGCCGGAAGCCATCCCCGACATCCTTCAAGAGTGCATGGAACAAGTAAACTGGAGTGCGATGCAGCGCACAAAGTTCCAATTCACCGGAGAAGCAGACGATTAGAACGGCAGATCCTCCACTTTGATGTCCGATGCATAGTTGATGTCCGGAACGCTCGCGAGCGTCGGGGACGGATCGGAGCCGAAGGAGGAAGCGCCGCTATCCTGATTCATCGAATCAGAACTTTTGCGGGGCATACTGTCAGCCTGGAGTGACTCGGTAGCGGCAGAGTTGCTCACGCCAAGGAGAGAGATGTTCTCAGCAATAATTTCTGTCGTGTAGCGCTTGGCGCCAGCCTGCGTTTCCCAGCTTCTGGTCTGCACACGTCCGGAGACGAAGACCCGGTTTCCTTTTTTGACAGACGATGCAACTTCCTCGGCAAGATCACCCCAAACAACAATGTTGTGGAATTCGGATTTCTCTTTCATTTCGCCGGATGCCTTGTCCTTCCAGCGATCATTAGTTGCAACACCAATGGAAAGCACTTTCTGGCCGCTGGTAGTGGTGCGCATTTCCGGGTCTTTCGTGACATTGCCGATGACATCCGCACGGTTGCATGCACCAAGAATGTTCTTGGCACCCGACGGTGGGCTCATCTGGCCGGACTTTGGGTCGAGGAGAATCATTTCCGCTGCAACAATTTTTGTTTTGCTGCGCTTCTCACCGGTCTGTTCATCATCCCAGGAATCCGTCTGCAGGCGTCCGCCAATGAACATCTGCGCACCCGGCTTCACAAACTGCCCGCACACATCCGCAAGAGCACCCCACACAGTTACTGTGTGAAAACTCTTTCCACTCAGCATTTCTCCGGCATCGGACCGGAAGGTGATGGGTACAACAAGGTTGAGATCGGTCACACTCGTCCCACCCGGTGTCTGACGGACTGTTACAGGCTGGGTCTGGTAACCAATGAGGGAAATGCGGTTGAGGGAGAACATGGGAGTGGAGGAAATAGTAGTGGGAAATGAGACTAACGGTGTCTGATGAGTGTGACAAGTAAGAATAAGCGACGTTGGTCACGGATGGCTGGTTATGGGTTAGCGGTTATGAGTTATGGGAAATAAAAAAAAGAAAATTCCAAAACCCGATTACCCATAACTCATAACCCATAACCTGGTCGTGATTTTCACAACAGAAAATGAATACTAAAAATCAAAACAAAGAAATGTACAGCAGCTTCGAGGTTTTAGGCTTCTGTTCTATACTAACCGCCACGATGCAGCGAGGTCTCACACTTATTGCCGTGGGGATGCTTCTGTGCCTGTCGACAGGTGCAGCATTTGCGAGAGACACAATGAAAATCGATGAGGATGAACCGGCGGATTTTCAGGCGATTGAAGATGATCTCCAGGACATAAAGGATTACCTCTCAGACGTGCAGTGCGGCGGATGGAATATGCAGCAGCATGTTCCTGGAACAATCTCCACAGTCACCGGTGTTCCGGGGCGCTACGGCCAATGGGACGGTGCGCCGCTCTCCGGCATGGCAACGCGGTACGATGCCAATAGCAACGGCAATCGCGATGATGATTTTCAATATCCCTCCGGAAGCGATGCATTCACCAAAGCTGCAGAAGGTCTGAGCACCACCTGCAAACCGGGTCAGACGGAAATACAGAAAAAAGTCTGGCGCGAAGGCGGGGCATTTCCGGGGCAGATTGTCGAAGTGGATGTCACGTACCCGCATCCGAAATTTGAAGATCCGTCCTGCCGCTGGCGCGTAAAAGACGCAGACGGAAATTTCACCAATACCGCTCCGAAGATTCCGCTTGATGATAACTCCCCCATTCCTCAGTTCGATCAGCTGCAGGACGGACCGGACCGCCGCAACCCCCCGGGTGACCGCCACAGCCCGCCGCTCTGTACAGAATTCTGCAATTACCTGAATACCTGGCAGTACAAAGACTGTCTGGCAACCGGCGAAATTACCGATCCAGTGAGTGGGACCACGTACTCAGTCTGTACCGAGTGGGGAAAGAAATATCTGTGCAGTGACCAGAAAGTGGACGACACGAAAATTGCCGACTCGTGTTTGCCCGCTGTCACAGAGATGAGTAACAGCCGCCTATGCAAAGGGGCTGAGTGCCGGTGCGAGGAAGATGGCGGACCGGAGGGCGTAAACGGATGTGTCCAGAATCCCGGCACGAAAGAACAGGAGGCACCGGTCTATTATTCCTACGCGCGCGCCTACGAAGGCGACGCCCGCCGCGACGTGATTGCGAGTGATCACAATCAGGACAACAATCTCCTGCTGAATGTGCCGATCGCCTGCTACGGTTTCTACAATGAGTTCGATCCCAAATATCACCAGACCGAAGACAAAGACCGCCGGTGCGTGATCAATATTGATGTCTCGGGCATGCGGGAATCGCAGAAAGGCAAAGGATACTATGGACAGAACGAAAGCCTGCTGAAAGATGTGGACCCGATCGAGCCAAGCAATCAGCGGGTGAAAAAAGGAGATGCGAAAGATGTGTGGTATCTGAAATTGGGATGGGGATTTTCCCTGCTGAAAGAAGAATCATTCCGGGCGGATTACAACCGCGATCTCTCGGCTGTATTTGGCGATACCCAGAGTCTGGACCGCGCGAAGATGACCGGAACATGGCAGATTTCAAAGACAACTGAAGGCCCGCGCCTCGCCTATTCCAACAATCTGCGTTCGTATGATGACACCGGGGAAAAGCGCATAGTGTCCAGCTGGTGGCAGAAACAGCAGACAGATGTAAACACCATTCTGCACCCGCCGATTGTGCGCATCATGCTGCCACCAAGCTACTCATTCGGTGCGGACCCGACCGACCCTCTTTTTGCCAACCCGAATGCAGAGCCTGCGACGGAAGAGGACAAAAAAACCGCAGATGAGATGCGCAGCGAACGCATTGAAGTACAGATCAATGCTGCAGAAGATCTGCTCGGCGAAGCACTGGGTGTGGTCGAGCGTTCGTTCCTGGTGCACCTGGAAGAAGATCCTGTTCCTGTACTGGTTCCGATGGGCTCCCCGACGGAATTCCGTTCCCGCGCCGAACAGTGGTGCGCGTGGTACATGCAGAAAAGCGGTGATCAGAACTGCGAGAATGCCCCAACGGAAATCCGCGATGTGATTGAGAAGCTGGAATCGTACGCAGACGACATCGAACGCGTCCGCGAACTGCGTGCACTGCTTGCAACCTATGCAGGAGAAGTGCTCAAGATCCAGTCCGAACTCACGCGGCCCATCAGCGAATGGATGCGCGAAAATCTGGATACATACAACAACTACATTCAGACGCAGATCAATTTCGGTTTTATGGCAGGTGAACAATGGAAGCAAGTGCGCGAACTGATGAGCGATTTCCACGACAAGACCAATCTCCCCTGGTGCATGATTCAGCGGTTTGAAACCCCCATCTACTCTCTGCTTGATTCGTGGTTACCGTCCCGCAGCGTCGATGGCCGGATGACCGCAGACAATCTTCCGAATATCACGGCACCGCGTGCCAAAGATCTCATCATCGATTTTTCCAATCTGCGATATATGACAGGTTCGCTGATGGTACCTGTACTGAAACCGGTGCAGATCCGCATGAACTTCCCCCGCCTCCCGAAATCTCTTGAGCAGGCGGATCTCGACACCATCGATGCCCTTCCGGATCTCCCGTCTATTGATGACATCCGTACTGCCATGGAAGAAGCCATGGACGAATTGCCGGAGGTCGACGCAGAGGCAACCTACGACCCGCTCGATTTGCCGCCGGTGGACGAGGCTGCGCTGGCGGAGGTGCAGGCAAAAATCATGGCGATTAAAGATGTCATCCGCGACATGGACGACCGGTATGGCAAGTTCTGGAAGAGCATCGGCCCGCTCAGCACGGACGACATTGATACGGAACGTGATGGCATTCCGGAAATGAAAAAGCGTCTGGAGTGCAAGGAGTGGAATGATGATGTGTGTCAGCATGTAGAAATGGATTTGATTGAACGTATGCAACGCATCAACTCCCGGAAGATGGTGTTTCTGGCGGAAGACTACCTCCTGTCTAGCGTTCCGCGCATTACTCCTGCATTCTGCCAGCCGATGGATCAGGTCTGTCTCTTCCTCCATGGAGAGAAGCCGGCTCCCGCCTATCAGTGGGAAATTATTGCCCCGAAAACATTGCCTAACTCCGGAGAAGAAGCGCGCTCCGCTGTCCGCGACGCTACGTTGCCGGAGCCCGTCGGCGGTATGAACCCGGACGATTTCCCGTCGTATGACACAGACATTAACAGTCTGCTGCCCTTCCACGATGTACAGGAACCGCTGAACCTTTTCCCGGATACTGAACCCATACAATGATCGCCCGCTCTGTTCGCACCGGCCTTGTCCTCCTGAACATCTGTATCTTCGGATGGTCTGTCATAGTCCCGACTGTCTCGGCACAGAATGTGAATACTCCCGCCTGTCTGACACAGACGTACGATGCACTGGCTCATGAAAAGCGCCTCTATCGCAGCGTGCTCTTCGGACAGAAAAAATCCGGAGACCTACCGAAGGGAAGTGTACGATTCGATATCGAAGGAAATACGTGGATCAAGAAAGACATCAACAGCTGGCGCTCGCTGGATGACGGTTTCAAAAACACCACCTGGAGCGACGGCCTGATGGATGACCGCGCCGATGTCCCCGCCCGCAGAGGCATTCTCGAAATCAAAAAGACGCCGACCTCAGACCTGATTCCCGCTATTACCCAAGCCTTCCGCGCGTACCAGTGCAGACTGCAAAGCGTGTGCGGTGCAGCACTGCAATCGCAGTCATCGGCGACGGGAGCAACTACGCTTACAATCAACACTGATGGGTGTATCGAGCTGGCACAGCCGGTTCTGTCCGCCTGTAAAAACAATACGCAACTCAGTGCCGGACCAGATACATGTCTGCAGATTATTGATTCCATGCTCGACCAGGAGGAGCAGGCACTTGTGCTTCTTGTGTCCTACGACGCGTCCTACAGAACAGTCGTGCAGTTCACCGGTATGTTCGAAGGCTTCCTGACAGACTTCCGCTTTCCGCTGATTGAACCGCTCTGGCAGACCGTGCGTGCCATCGGAAATTTCTCCAATATCCCCTGCTTCATTGGCCAGTGTGATGAATAAGCTCCCTGTCATTCTAACGGCCACCCTCCTGCTCAGCGCCTGCTCGGGCATCATCACCACGCCCATGGAAAAGCGGGAAGGCGACCGGCTGGCTGCGTGCACCAAAGAAGGGACGCCATTTGAAACGCTCGCGTTTGATGAGTGGGCAGATACGTATCATGAGACTGTTGCCAAGGTGGTGGAGGCGCACATGGACAGTCTGCGGAGCACGAATACGGCAAAGCTTCAATGCACAGCCGAAGACTATGTCTCGATGGTGAAACCGACGGATGAGCTGCGCGAGCTCGCAGAATCACTGCCTCCATGGCAGACCGATGCAGCGCGCGACAATTTGTCGGAGACGGATATCGGACCGGTACTTTTGGAATATTTGCGAACATACGAATGCTCCCTGAGTGAGCGACGGAATTTCCTGAGCATTATTATCCCCAGAGAATGGCGGCAGAGCAGTAGCAGCAAAGCCAATACAGCCCTTGGCAACCTGGAACTCAGCAAGAGCACAGTGGAAGGGCAGCGTGCCATTGATTACCAACTGCTTCTCTCACGCCCCGCACTGGACCGGACGCTCCTGATTGTCGGTGGACACGACCGCCTGCGCCCGCTCAGTCTGGATATTGAATGCCTGAAGCGCGTGTCGCTGGATATCCGAAATATCATGGGGCTCGTGTCCCAGACCAGCGCCTGTATGCCACGCATCCGCGATGCCAGAGGCAGTATGCGCGACCTTCCCGATCTCGACACACCGTGAGGCTCTCCCACATGTTCCTAACCGGCGGTGCCGCGCTGCTTCTCGGAAGCCAGACCGCTTTTGGCGCCAGCAGTGCATCCTCTTCCTCCGCACCATCCACGCTGTACGACCGTATAAAAGTTGCCACAGAAGAAGAGCTGGTGAACGACACGGTGGAACCGGAAATCATCGCCTTTGTCCGCAAGGCTATGGAAGCCCTTGGAGAAACAGTATCCGAGGACGATGTCACATCCGCAGTGAAACATGAAGACACCAAACTGTGCGGCAGCCGTCCGAGCGGTGACTCTGCGAAATCAAACATGGGCTGTGGGCAGATCGCATTGCGCATCCGCAAAATGGTCGAGAACGAACGGCGAGTCCGGACCCTCTCCCGCAGCCTGCAGCTTGCCGCCACCAGTTACGAATTGCCGATCTCCCATCTGCCCGGTCGCGGCGTCCGCCTCGCGCAGGATATCCGCGGTGTCGTGAGCATCTGGGCCCCGGAAACCGCAGACACGGGGACGGATGTACATTCCGCTACAGGTTCAACTGCCGGACGTGCCCGCACGAAAGCAATTGATGAAACGGTCATGCGTCCTCTCCTGATGACACTCGGCAGGGCACTGGAAAATCTCAGCGATGAAGAGCGCATAGCAGCAGTGTGGCGGTACCAGTATGGCGCACGCCTGGTCCGTGGTGACCGCGCACCGGATTTCGCGGCTCCATACCAAGACAGCGAAAGCGGCCCCGGAACCGAGCGCCAGTACCTCTTCAAAAACTGGCCCGGCGTCGAGAATGCACTCACCGCTCTCTGGAATGCAGTGAAAGATGATGAGATTATCCCGGAGCTCACCCCCGGCGAAACCGTTCTCTATATTTTCCCGGAAGAGCTTCTGAAGGAAACTCTGCCGGACAATATCCTCGTCTGGATTCGGACAGACGGTCCGGATGAACCGCATACATTCGGGGACAGCGGTTTGCAGTGGGTGACACCCCTGGAGCCGGTCCTTCCATCGCTGATTGGGGATGATGACAATGAGATGATTGAAGGAGGTGAATACCCCCCGGAACCGGTTGTCCCGTACGATGATGATGTGGAACCGATGGACGGTCGTGGACTGTGTTCAGATCCGCAGGCTGCACGTGGCTACCTTTGCCGTCCATTCAAGCCGGCTGCAGGAGAAAAGTGTCCGAACGATCCAGCAAATCCGATTGATGAAGACAAGATCAGTCTGGTCACCTGTCTGGATGAAACCAAGGACCGCCACAGCATGTCCGGACCAGACGTCTGCCGTGACATTGATATCCGTGAGGACCATACGTTCGATCCACAGAGAGAATGTACAATCTCGTTCCGGTGCGGCAATAACTGCGGAGCGGAATTCGGCGGGGGTGTAGATGCGGTTGCGAAATCAAAAGACAACAATGGCGTCATTGAAGTCTGTGTCGACAGCGGCAACAGCGGCCCGGGCCTGACGGAACTTGTTTTCCACGAACTTGTCCACGCATACCAGTTCTGCACCATGCCGCCGGGTTTCAATTATAACCAGGGAAAAACAGACGAACAGAAGGCTGCCATCTGCTGCGAAATGGAAGGGGGCGGTTACCGCGCCCAGTGCGACATGGCCGCAGAAAACGGCGCGTTCGACGGCAACCCGATGTATACCGATCCGACAACCGGTGAACAGATTCCTATCAATGCAGAAAGTTGTGCGGAGGCACTCACCAATCTTGCGTGCGGCCCAACCGGCTACCAGAACACCATCACGAAGTGTTACGAAAGCAGAACCTACCCGAGACCCTTCGCCTCTGATGTCTTTGCAAAAATCACGGGAAATCCGAAGGTGGATAATGATCCGCCCATTACCTGCTCCTCTCTCTCGAGCCGCGAGACTATGGACCCGCGCATCCGCGATCTTGTCGATGCCATTGAGGGGCGTCGCGACGTGTGTGGTCCGGGACAGACGGAGGTCTTCCGGAACACCATCGGGAACAATATGTGCTACATCGGGCAGTGCGTGGAGGAGTCACTTGAACTCTACCGGACAACCGGCGCTCAGATGCCGGCGACTGTCGGCGATGAAGGCTATCCATGGAGCGATCCGAAAACCGGAGCACCTCTCGGCAACGCCGTGCTGAACCCACCACTCACCCCAAGCCTCCTTGCGCTCTACCGTCCGCAGCTCGTTGTGCAGGAAATGGAGACTGCGCTCTGCCAGCTCTCCGGTCTACCACCGCTCACACCAAGCATTCTGTGTACGTATAATCCCGGACGGAATCTGGAAGTTCCGATGGCAGGTTTTATTGATGAAGCGCAGAGTCTCCTGCAAGGCAAACAATCCGAAAAAGATGCAACCAGTCATACCCTCGCACTCGCACTGGGCCTCGGCTCGCGCCTGGGAACAACCCTCTATGCACAGGAGCTACAGCTTGCGAGCCGCTCACTCTCCGATGTGCTGAACACCGCAGTCTTCCTGTTCAAGGAGATGGCCGGCCTCGAGTTCCCGACAGAAATGTGCCCGACCGACAATACGATTGTGACCGCCCCTCTCCCGACCCCCTGATCATGCGACAGCTCCTCCTGTTGCCATCGGCCCTCCTGTTACTCCTGACGTCGTTGTCTGCCTCTGCACAGACGGCGGATGATGATGCAGAAGCAACCAGCGGATCGGAGTGGACAACCTCTCCTCAGTGCGAAACCATCCTCTCGCTGGAACCGATTTCGTCCTATACAAAAGACGTACTGGACCGCGCGGATGCCGGATTAACTGCTGCACATACGCTGGCGACAGACGCCGATTTCCAGCGCTACAAATGGGTCCGGAATGTGGGCTCTGCATTTGCAGGACTGATCGATACACACCTGCGGCTCGTCGTGCAGGCGGACGATCTTGCACATCACAGTGCCTGTCTGCATTTCGATCTCGTCTCGATTGAATGCAAAATGGATCAGGTCCGGAACGAACTGCACACACAGCTCGAACGCGGCTCCGTCGTGGCCATCATCCCGTTGCAGAAACTGCTGATCTTCCTGAATGAGCGCTACGAACACCTGGCGGCAGGCGCACTGAATCCGCAATATCATGATCCGACATGGGAATTGAAGACTGCATTTGATGAACCATCGACATCCTATGAGGGCCAGGACATGTGTCCGTACGATTCAGATTACGCCGCCCCGCAACTGAACGGGTACGGATGCGATCTTGATGTGCTGAGCGCACGCACTGCATTCGACCCCCTCAAAAAAGAGCACGACGCCCTGCAGGTTATTTCCAATCAGCTGGAAGAATACCGAGAGGACGCCGCACAATTCCTGAGTGTCCAGGAAAGCATCAATACACTCTTCAGAATCCCGACAACGCTACCCGAACCTCCAGAAGAACGAACACACCTCCGCGCATCCGGCTGCGGATGGACCGGCGGACTATGCTCAGATGATTCCACGAGAAAGTGCGAGGAAAGCGCTGACTGCGGCGACGGGAATTCCTGCATCTTCCCGACAAAGGTCTGTGAAGGAAATACGGCAATGGTCTGCGTAGAGGATATTTCCTGCCTGAACAGCGACGGCGCAAACGTCGGACCGTGCATTGAAAAAACAAAAGAGACGCCCGCCACCACTGAACTGCGCGGCCCGTTCTCGCTTCCGAAAAAGCATCTGGAACTCCTGATGGATTTCATGACCAAGCGCATCGCGGAAGGCAATAACCGCGAGTTCCCGGACGACCTCAAGCAGGTCGGCGAATTTGCAGAAGACCAGGTCGACGAAAAAGAGAGGCGCGCCAATGACGCATACATTACCAGCCTCGTCCGTGATTCCACCCGCCTGCTCTACGCTCTCTGGAGCCGCATACAGGGTGCGGGAGAAGCAATCACCTTCCCGTCAGCATCCGATGCCCAGCTGGAGGTAGCAGCCTCCCTCTCGCCGCTCCGCAGATCTGTTGGCGACCTTGCACGTCTGACGATGAAAACCGGTGACAAGAATCTGCGCAGCTTCGTGATCAAATACGCCTACTTCCTGCGCCGCAGCTGCATGTTCCGCGCCTGCAACGACAGCCTGGATGAGGTCCTGAAAATTGTGTTTACGGATGAATGTTTCCCGTACACCAACGGCGACTTCCTGAATGACACAGCAGCAAATCCGCGCTCCACGCAATGTGCAGAGGGGGCAGAGATTACAGTCCCATGATGAGCTTTTGGCTTTTAGAAATCCGCGTTTCGTGCCGTATTTTTCCTGAAAGCTCAGGTATACTGTAACCATGAAAGCGGAAGACTTCGTCCATCTCCATTGCCACAGCACCTATTCTCTGCTGGAAGCCCTTCCGAGTCCGGAAGAAGTGGTGCTGCGCGCGAAAGAACTGGGACAGACGGCGGTCGGACTTGCAGACAAAGGATATATTTATGGACTGATCGAGTTCTACCAGTATGCACAGAAAAACGGACTGAAGCCCATTTTGGGGCTGGAGGCATATATGGCGGCGCGCACAAGAAATGACCGCGAGAGCGGCGTCGATACAAAAAGCTACCCGCTCACCCTGCTCTGCGAAACACAGGAGGGCTACGAAAACCTACTGCAGCTCACCACGCTCGCGGCTATGGAAGGCATGTACTACAAACCGAGAATCGATGCAGAGCTCATGCAGAAATTCGGCAAAGGCCTCATTATTCTGACGGGGCCGATTACAGGTGCAATTGGACAAGCTGCCTTGCACGAAGACGGTGAACGGATCAAGGAACTCATCGGGCAGTATCAGTCCTATGTCGGCAAAGACAACGTGTATATGGAACTGATGGATCTGCCGAATGTGACCGGACAGGCAGAAGCCAATCAGCAGCTTATCAAATACGGCAAAGAACTCGGCGTCCCGCTGGTTGCCACCTGCAACAGCCACTACTGCCGCACAGAGGATAACGAAGCCCACGACATTCTTCTGTGCATCCAGAAAAACGCGAACGTCTCGGACCCCGGACGCTTCTCCATGCGCGACACCGATTTCTCCATGCGCCCGTTTGAGGAAATGGAAAAAGCATTCGCACACGTTCCCGAGGCCCTCGAAAACACGCGCGTCATTGCTGACCGCTGCAATGTGTCATTCACATTCGGCGAAAACCGCATCCCCCGCTTCCCGGTTCCCACAGATCAGAGTGAAGACGATTATGTCACAAGTCTGTGTGAGGAAGGATTCAAGCGCCGCTACCCCGTCGAAACCCCCGAACTGCGCACACGCCTGGAGTATGAATTGAAGATCATCAAACAAGTCGGTTTCTCCGGATATTTTTTGATTGTGCAGGACTTTGTGAATGAGGCAAAGCGCCGCGGCATTACCGTGGGCCCGGGTCGTGGATCGGCTGCGGGATCGATGGTCAGCTACTGCCTGGGCATTACCGGAGTGGACCCCATTCCCCACAATCTTCTCTTCGAACGCTTCCTCAACCCGGAACGCATCTCCATGCCCGATATCGATCTCGACTTTGCGGATAACCGCCGCGATGAAGTGCTCGAATATGTGCGCGAGAAATACGGCAATAACCGTGTTGCACAGATCTGTACCTTCGGAACACTCGCAGCCAGAGCCGCCGTGAAAGACGTTGGCCGCGCATTCGGTCTGCCGTTTCTGGAAATGAACACACTTGTGAAACTCATCCCCGAACGTCCGGGTACCAAGCTGAAGGAAGCACTGGAAGTGCCGGAATTCAAAGCAGTGTACGAGAGCAATGAGATTTACCGGAAGATCATGGATAACGCGCTCAAGCTGGAAGGCAAGGCGCGCCACGTGTCTGTCCACGCCTGCGGTGTGATCATCTCCCCTGAGGACTCCACGCAGTTCACTGCACTGCAGCGCGCCCCGAAAGACGAAAACACCATCATCACGCAGTACTCCGCAAAGCCGCTCGAATCTTTGGGACTTCTCAAAATGGACTTCCTCGGTCTCATGAACTTAACCGTCATTCAGACCGCGCTCGAAATTATCAAACGCACACGCAACAAAAACGTGGAGATCGAAAAAATCCCGATGGACGACAAGCCAACCTTTGCCCTCCTGCAGCACGGCGATACCACCGGCGTGTTCCAGCTGGAATCTGCGGGCATGCGCCGGTATTTGAGGCAGCTCAAACCGACGGAATTCGATGACATTACCGCGATGGTCTCCCTGTACCGTCCGGGTCCGATGGAATGGATCTCGAGCTTTATCAAGCGCAAGCATGGCAAGGAAAAGGTGCAGTACATTCATGATGATCTGCGCCCCGTGCTGGAGCCGACATTCGGTATCGGTATTTACCAGGAACAGATTCTGCAGATCGCCCAAGCATTTGCAGGTTTCACCCTGGGAGAAGCGGACATTCTGCGCCGCGCGATTGGTAAGAAAATCATGAAGGAACTCTCTGCGCAGCGTGAAAAGTTTATCAAAGGTGCAGTCGCGAAAGGTTACAAAGAAAAACTCGCCGAGCAGATTTTCGACGATGTCATCACGCCGTTCGCCGGTTACGGATTCAACAAATCCCACGCCGTCGGCTACGCGCGCATTGCGTATGAAACGGCGTATCTCAAAGCAAACTATCCTGCCGAATTCATGGCAGCACTTCTCAGCAGTGACGCACAGGATACTGATCGCGTCATGATCGAAATTGAGGAATGTCGCACCATGGGCATCAATGTATTGCCGCCGGATATCAATGAATCGCTGAATCACTTCACAGTGATCACACCCGTCGAATCGGACCCGGAAAAGAAATGGTCGATCCGCTTTGGACTCAGTGCTGTGAAAGGCGTAGGTGAAAGCTCAGTGATTCAGGTGATTGAGGAGCGGACGCAGAATGGAAAATTTGCATCGATTGAAGACTTCGCACGCCGTATTCCGGTCAAGATTCTCAACAAGAAACTGCTGGAGTCCCTCGCAAAAGCAGGGGCACTCGACTGTTTCGGGGAGCGACGCAAAATCCTCGATAACTACACGCTCATCACGGATTACCGCAAGGGCGCCGGCGATGCGGACAGTGCGCAGGGCGACCTGTTTGGTAGCCTGGTCTCAGAAGACGAGGAAGCAAAAATCGAATTCCCCGACACGCCGGCCGCCACACCTATGCAGAAACTGCAGTGGGAGAAAGAGACGCTTGGACTGTACGTCTCAAGCCACCCCCTTGCAGGCATGCGTCAGTACATCAGCCGCAAAGCTCGGCTGATTGGCGATCTCACGATGAAAGAAGTGGGAAAGAAAATTACGGTTGCAGGTATTCAGGAAGGCATCAAAAAAATCCGCACCAAAAAAGGCGACACAATGGCGATCGTGCTGCTTGAGGACCCGACCGGCAAAATGGAAATCACTCTCTTCCCGAAAACGTACGCCGAAATGGCGCCGACTCTTGAGCAGCCGGACACCGTGCTTGTGATAGCCGGAACCGTCGACTACCGCATGGGTCAGCTACAGATGCGCGCCGAGGCCCTGAAGCGCGCCTCTCTTTCCACCATGATCAGTCGTGCGAAGGAGGAGGGAATTTTTGATGAAGAAGAAGCGAAGCGCGGTATCTCCGTGTCGCGCCGCATGATTGATGAAGAGGAGGAAGCAATCGAAGCAGTCGATGAGGAAGGCAACGTGATTGCCGGAGAAAAAATGGTCGTGCGCACGGAAGAAGACCCGACTGCAGATGATTTCCTGGGCCCTGTCGGCAAGTGGCTCTTCCAGAATATGCCCCTCACCACCGTGGAAGTCGCACTCGGCTGGACCGCCGCCCCTTCCACAGCACCCGCTGCATCCACAGAAACGGGCAACGAGGAACAAGACAACGATCAACCGATCAGCGTCTACACTGTCGCCCTGCCCGCCCGCGCTCCGAAACAACTACTGCTCGATCTGAAGGAAGTATTCCAGGCCTTTCCGGGACCCGAGAAAATCCAGCTGCAGATCGGCGAGCAAATCATTCCCCTTCCGCTTACCGTGACCACATCCCCACTGCTGGAAGAACGCATTGCAGAAGCCCTGAAGCGCCATACCACTGCATAAAAAATAATCATGCGGTAATCTGCATAGAAAAATTGACACCTGCATCCGTCGGAGGAGAATGAATGGTTCTATGGACACACTCTTCATCACCCTCGCAGCCGCCATTGCCGTCACGCTGCTCAGCGAAGGAGTGCTCTGGTGGATTTTCCGACAAAAACTCACGCCGCTCGTCTTTCCCCATGAACTCGACACATCGTACTTCCGCTTCTTCAGCATGCGACGCCTGCGGATAGCGGCAGCGCTGCACACACTGATGGTCGCCACTTGTATTGCTATCTGCATCTCACTCCTGTGGTAGACACGCCATTCGAGCGCCGGCAGATCGATTTCCCGGGCAAGGACCAGGGAGAAGAATTTCAGTTCTATTTCCGCCAGCACTGGATCCGTCTGTGGAAACCGTTCCGACGATTGATTCTATGGACTGCAGTGATTGTCGGCGCATTGTTCGTTGCGAACGCAACCTTCGGTGACGCAGACTCGACCACAATGCGCCGCACTATCACACTGATCCTCTGCACGTTTTTTCTGTTCGGTCAGCTCGCATTTCTGGTCTCGTTTTATAAATATTTTCTGTACGTGATTATCGTCACTGACAAAAAAGTGCACCGAATCAAAAAGACACTTGTCACGGTTGATGATCACCAGAGCATTGATTTGTGGACACTCGAAGATATTACAAAAAACCAGCATGGCATCGTCCAGAATCTTCTGGGATTCGGGACCCTGGTGCTTGTGATGCAAACGCAGGATGCGCTTCGCATTCACTTCACCCCCTTCATTTCCCTCAAACATGAAATGATCATGCGGCTCCGCGAAAACGCCCGGCAGCGCCTGGCACCACAAGAAGTCGCACGGGTGCTTTCTCCCGAGCAAAAGCCAGAGGCATAGGCCGAAAAAATCTGTAGAATGTCTTCATGCAGATTCTCGCGTTTTCCGATGCAGCCCTGAAAGAAGCAATCACCGTCCTGAAAAACGGCGGCGTCATCGCACATGCGACAGAGACATGTTACGGACTGGCATGTGATCTGCGTGAACCACTCGCGGTGAAAAAACTCTTCACTATCAAACAGCGTCCGGAAAGCCAGCCGGTCAGCGGGCTATTTGCGACGGTTGATATCGCAAAAAAATGGGTCGTCTGGAATAAGAAAGCGGATGAACTGGCAAAGCAGTATTTGCCCGGTCCACTCACGCTCATTCTCCCCATTCGCCCGGATGCCCCCGCTGCTATTTTCCCGACACTCCTCGTCCGTGAGACGCTTGGTGTACGCATCTCATCACACAAGCATGCGCAAAAACTGGCACAGGAGTACGGCGCCCCACTCACGACCACCTCCGCCAACGTGCATGGCAAACCAAACCCGTACTCCGCAGAAGACATAGTCAATCAGTTTGCAGATCAGGAATTCAAACCTGATCTGATTCTCGATAGCGGCACACTCCCGCACGTTCCACCATCCACCGTCATCAATCTCACAACGGATGACGACAAGACGCTGCGGTCAGGAACAATCAAACTCTAAGCCGGCACACATTCCAAAGTGGCCTCTTAGGGCCTTGCAATTTTTCACAAATAGGCGTACTCCGTGCGAAATCTTACTTTCTTACCCCCCAATTTTATGGCTTCCACATTGGAAAGCACAACAGCACCGGCAGAGACGACTGACGTCGTCGTCGATTATTCTCTTCCGCTGGATAAAATGACCCCAGCGCAGCGGGAGGCAGCTATTGCACACGGAATTGAAGATACAAAGAAGCATATTGCCGCAGAAAGACTGCA